>JBBCIW010000001.1:0-973975 GCA_037189865.1 Chthoniobacteraceae bacterium
AGCCACCCCAAAAGCCACCCCAAAAGCCACCCCAAAAGCCACCCCAAAAGCCCCCCCAAAAGCCACCCCAAAAGCCACCCCAAAAGCCACCCCAAAAGCCACCCCAAAAGCCACCCCAAAAGCCACTCCACAGGCCACTCCACAGGCCACTCCAAAAACCACTCCAAAAACCACCGCCCCCAACGTCACCCTCCTTCCCGAAGCGATTCGCGATTTCTCCCGTCAACCTCCCGCCATTCAACAACTCCTCCGCGACGGGCTGGAACTCACCTCCCGTTCCTTAACCTACACCTTCGGCTCCGCCGACCCAGCCCGGGGCGGGATGGATTGCTCTGGCTTCATCTATTACCTCCTGCGTCAACACGGTTTCCACACCGTCCCGCGCGACTCCGCTGGTCAATACCAATGGGTCCGCAAAGCGGGAACCTTCCGCGCCGTCATCGCTACCCGGGAGGAGACCTTCGAACTCGACGAACTCCAACCGGGCGATCTCCTCTTCTGGACCGGCACCTACAACGTCAAACGCGATTTCCCCATTTCCCACGTCATGATCTATCTTGGCCGGGAGAAGAACGGGAACCGACGGGTGATGGTCGGCTCCAGTGATGGACGCTCCTATCGCGGCCAACCACGTTGGGGCGTAAGCGTCTTCGACTTCCGATTTCCAAAAGCGGAGGGGAAAAGCCGCTTCGTCGGTTACGCCCGCCTTCCTCCAAAAACAAAACAGGATTGATCGACCGGGCACCTCTTTTTTAACATGGTGCTTCTCCACCCCCTGTTATGGAAGCCCCTCCCGCTCCTGCCCCGCCGCCCCCTTGGCTACTGGTGGCCCATTACTGGCTTCCGATCGGGATCGGCGCTTCGCTGGCGTTGGTCATGCAACAAGTAAGCGCGGCTCCGCTCTCCCCCTCGGGTCTGACAGTGCTGCTGGCCGGGATCGGAGCGGCCTACAGCTTCGATCGCTGGGGAGATGCTCCGAGCGCCTCGCTTCGCCGCTTCCTCATCATCGCCACCTTTCTCTTCTCCCTCCTGGTCCTCTGGGGTGTGGAGCAAGACCCGGGCCGACGATTGCCGATCGTTGCCTTCCTCGGCGTTGCCACCCTCTTCTACCCGCTGCTCAAGCGTCTTCCGCTCTTGAAAACCGTCGTCGTCTCCACCGTCTGGGTGGCAGCCTGCGCCCTTTTACCGCTGGAAAACGCTCATCAACACCTCCATCTTTGGGAGTGGATCGGCTGGGGAATCACGCCGCCGCTTCTCCTCTTTTTGGGGGCCGGGTGCCTGCTCTGCGACCTCAAGGATCAGGAGGAGGACCGCCGCCGACAGGTCGGAGCGCTCGCCGTCCTCTGGGGTGAAAAGTGGAATGGCCGGATCGCCGCGCTTCTCGCTTTCAGCGCCGCCGCTCTAGCAGCATCAAACACCCTCGTACCCCTCGCGCTCGCCGCCCTTCTACTCGGCGGAGTAGCGCTATGGAACCCGCCCCTCCTGCGCCGGAGAGTCGCCGGCTCCATGCTCGTCGATACGATCCTGATGCTCCCGGGCATCCTGCTCGTCATGAGCCGATAACCGTCGGGGGGGAGGAGTTATTCCTCCCACTGATGTTTGCGCGTCAGCGTCGTCGGGTTGACATACTCCCCGACCTCCGTCTCTCCCTGAAAGAGCTTCACCCAGACACCGAGGACACTATCCTTGGTCCGCACACGGCTACCGTCGCCGAAGACCCAATTCCCGGTCAACGACTGCGTTTTGAGATCGACCGGCTTGGATTGAAACACCTTGGAAGCACGCGATTTAAGCGCCTCGACCTCCATCTCCCCGGTCACCCGCTCGACCACATCCAGCTCCGCTTTGGTGCCGACCTGCTGACGCTCGACAAAGAGAATATACTTGGCAATCACTGGCTCCGTCCCTTTGAAAGCGCGGCTGGTCACCTTGATATCATACGTGTAAGTCTCGCTTCCTTCGGTAATATTACCGGACTGCACCGGTTTGAGCCCCACTGAGCCGGTCTTCTTCCGAGTGGCTGCGATTTCAAAATCGGCCGCCTGCGCCAAAAACGGCAGCAAGAGCCCCATGCCTACCATCATCCACGTCTTCTTCATGATCCCCCGTTTGTAGCGCTTTTTTCCCTCCGGTCAATGCGCTAACGCCAAAGCGCGGGGCAAAAGAGTGGAAAAGAGAACGCCGCCCCGTTGACACCGGGGGAGCGCCTGCCTACTGTGACCCCTTTCCCAACATGAAAAAAGTGATCGCCACCTCCCAAGCGCCCGCCGCTGTCGGGCCGTATTCCCAAGCCGTCGCTGTCGGCTCCACGCTCTATTGCGCTGGCCAGATTCCGCTCGACCCGGCCACCGGAGAATTGATCGAGGGGGATGTCACCGCACAAACCGACCGCGTTCTCACCAACCTGACCGGCGTCCTCGCCGCCAACGGGATGACCCTCGCCGATGTCGTCAAGACCACCGTCTTCCTGACCGATCTGGGCGAATTTGGCGCCATGAACGCCGTCTATGCCTCCTACTTCAGCGAGCCGTTCCCGGCCCGCTCGACGATTCAGGTCGCCGCTCTCCCCAAAGGGGCGCGGGTGGAAATCGAAGCGATTGCCGTCCGATAGGGAGGAAGTTCCGCTTTTTTCTTATCGCCTCCCGCCCCCGCTTGTTCTTTTCTTAAAGGAAGTCTTTAACCCTTACATGGAACCGGAAGCCATCCTCGCTCTTTTTCGCCAGACCAACGCCTTGCTCGATGGTCACTTCGTCCTTCGCTCCGGTCTGCACAGCCGCCAGTTCTTCCAGTGCGCCATCCTCCTCTCCCACACCGACGTGGCCGAGAAGGTCTGCGCCGCCTTAGCGGAAAAACTGCGCACGCTTGAAGCCGACGCCATCCTCTCCCCGGCACTTGGCGGGTTGATTGTCGGGCATGAAGTTGCCCGTGCCCTTGGCAAACGCCACATCTTTGCTGAAAAAGAGAACGACCGCCTCGTCCTTCGCCGTGGCTTCTCCATCGGCAAGGGGGAGCGCTTCCTGATCCTCGAAGATGTCGTCACCCGTGGCGGACGGGTGCAGGAGAGCATCGCCATCATCGAAGGGGCCGGTGGTGTCGTCGTCGGTGTCGGCGCTCTGGTCGACCGCAGCGGCGGCAAAGCGCCCGACTTTGGCGCTCCCTTCGTGAGCCTCGTCCGCCTCGATGTTGAAACTTTTGAACCCGATGCGCTTCCGCCCGATCTCGCCGCAACGCCAGCCGTCAAACCGGGCAGCCGTTAATTTTTTACACCCCACATTGTTATGGTGAACTGGATCTTAAAAAAAATCGTTGGCTCCAAGAACCAGCGGGAAATCCGTCGGCTCCGACCCATCGTTGAGAAGATCAATGAATTGGAGGTGCAATACCAGTCGCTCTCCGATGAGGGGCTGCGCGCCAAGACCGCAGGCTGGCAGGCCGATCTTGCCAAGATCGAAGACCACGCCGAACAGCAGAAGTATCTCGACGGCATCCTCCCTGAAGCCTTTGCCGCCGTTAAAAACGCCGCACGCCGCCTCTGCGGGCGGGAGGTGACCGTCTGCGGGCAGGTCGTGACGTGGAACATGGTCCACTTCGACACCCAGTTGATCGGCGGCATGGTGCTCCATCAGGGCAAGATCGCGGAAATGGCCACCGGTGAAGGGAAGACGCTCGTCGCAACCCTCCCGCTTTACCTCAACGCGCTCACCGGGCGCGGTTCCCATCTGGTCACCGTCAACGACTACCTCGCCCGCCGTGACTCGGACTGGATGCGCAACCTCTTCGAGTTCCTCGGGTTGACCTGCGGCTGTATCCAGCACGACGAACCGCCCGACTACCGCCGTCAGCAGTACCACTGCGACATCACCTACGGGACCAACGCCGAGTTCGGCTTCGACTACCTGCGCGACAACGGCATGGCCTCCACGCGTGAGCAGCAGGTCCAGCGTGGCTACTCCTTTGCGATCGTCGACGAGGTTGACTCGATCTTGATCGACGAAGCGCGCACGCCGCTCATCATCTCCGGCCCCGCGACCGTCTCCACCCACCAGTACGACCGCTTCAAGCCGCTCATTGAGCAGTTGGTCAAAAAGCAGGCATTGCTCTGCAATCAACTCGCCGGTGAAGCCGAGGAACTCTTCAAACAAGGCAAGAACGAAGAAGCGGCCCGCATCATGTACCGCGTCAAGCTCGGCCAGCCGCGGCACAAAGTGCTGCTGCGTGCCATGGAAGACCCGGAACGCCGCCGCGCCCTCGACAAGGCTGAGCTCTCCTTCCACGGCGATACGCAGAAGCAGGAGCTTTTTGCCCTTAAAGAGAGCCTCTACTTCACCATCGACGAGCGGGCGCACGAGGCCGACCTCTCCGAACCGGGCCGCCAGTTCCTCAACCCGAACGATCCCGACGCCTTCGTCCTCCCCGATCTCATCACGCAATTTGCCGAGATCGACACCAACCCGGACCTGAGCGAAGCCGAGAAACTCGAAGCGAAAACCGAGAAGCAGAACGCCTGTGACAAACAGGCCGAGCGCCTTCACAACATCTCGCAGCTTCTCAAGGCATACTGCCTCTTTGAACGCGACGTCCAGTACGTCATTGAGGAGAACAAAGTCGTCATCGTCGACGAATACACCGGTCGTAAAATGCCGGGTCGACGCTGGAGCGACGGGTTGCATCAGGCCGTCGAGGCAAAAGAAGGGGTACAAATCGACCGTGAGACGCAGACCCTCGCCACGATCACCATCCAGAACTACTTCCGCCTTTATAAAAAACTCGCCGGGATGACCGGCACGGCAGAGACCGAGGTCAACGAATTCCACGACATCTACAAGCTCGATGTCATCGTCATCCCGACCAACCGTCCGTGTATCCGCAAGGATCTCAATGACCTGATCTTCAAAACCCGGCGCGAGAAGTACAACGCCGTCGTCGCGGAGATCAAACAGGCGCACGCGCGGCAACAGCCGGTCCTCGTCGGCACCGTCTCCGTGGAGGCGTCCGAGCTTTTGAGCCGGATGCTCAAGCGCGAGAAGATCCCGCACACCGTTCTCAACGCCAAGTACCACGCTCAGGAGGCCGAGATCGTCGCCCGCGCCGGACAGCCCGGAGCCGTCACCATCTCGACCAACATGGCCGGTCGCGGCACCGACATCAAACTCGGGCCGGGCGTGCAGGAAGTCGGCGGGCTTTACGTCATCGGCACCGAGCGCCACGAATCGCGCCGGGTTGATCGCCAGTTGCGGGGCCGCTGCTCGCGTCAGGGTGATCCCGGTTTCTCCCGCTTCTACGTCTCCTTTGAAGATGATCTCATGCGCAACTTCGGCGCCGCCGAGCGGATGACCAAGATCATGGAACGCTTCGGGATGAAAGAGGGCGAAGAACTCGAACATCCATGGCTCAACAAGTCGGTCGAAACCGCACAAAAACGGGTCGAGCAGCGCAACTACATGATGCGCCGTCGCACGCTCGAATTCGACGACGTGATGAACAAGCAGCGCGAAGTCGTCTACGGCCTGCGCAACGATGCCATCGAAACCGAAGACCCGCGCAAGCTCATCTTCGAGATCATCGACGAAGCGATCCCGGCCAAGGTGCTCGAACTGCTCGCCCCGGATGAGGAGGGAGAGCGCAACTTTGCCGGCCTGCTCCATTGGATCAACAGCACCTTCCCGCTCGGGCTGCGCGAAGAGAAAACTCCCTTCGCCAAAATGTCGAACGAGGAGATCGCCAACTGGGTGCTCGAAAAGGTCAAGGAATCGTACCGCCTCAAGGTTCAGCACGAAGAACCGTCCGCCGTCACCGGGCTGGAACGCTATATCGTCCTCAATGCGATCGACCGTCTCTGGCAGGAGCACCTCTTCGCCATGGACTCGCTGCGCGAAGCGGTTTACCTGCGCGCCTACGGGCAGAAAGATCCGCTCGTGGAGTACAAGACCGAAGCGTTCGACATCTTTGTCGAGTTGATGCGCAACATCAAGGGCGAGGTCGTTCACAACCTCTTCCGGAGCACTTCCAACCTTCAGGCTTTCGAGCAATTCCTCGCCAACCTGCCCCAGCACCTCCTCTCTTCAGAAGAAGGGGGCGGAGAGCCGATGTTCGGCCAGCAGACCTCGCTTAGCCAAAGCACCTCCCTCGATCCTCAGGAAGGGGAGGAGGCTCCCGGCGTCACCGTCCGGCGCGATTTCAGCAAAGTGGGCCGCAACGACCCTTGCCCATGCGGCAGCGGGAAGAAGTTCAAGAGCTGCTGCGGGCGGACGGCCTGAGTTGGCGTTTAAAAGAAAATCAGCCTGCCGAAGTGAATTTCCCCGGCAGGCTGATTGGAATAAGAAAAGGTTAGTTTTTGAGGGCGCGGTCGAGCAAACGCTCGCGCAGACGTTCGGCCACGACTGGTTGCCCCGGTTGGGAGATCGCCTCCTTCGCCAACTCCCCAAGCTCGGGCGAGCGGCGGGCGTCCAACAGCCCTTCGCTACCAAAGGCCAACATCGCCAACCGGTAGTCATCCAGCGCCTCGCGGATCAGCTCCCAACGGCGGCTGGAGAGAAGCTGCCCATCTCTCGTATAGATCAACTGCCCACCACTGGCGCCCCCCTGCGTTCCATCCCACGGCTCCGTGGCCTCAAAGGAGAATAGCTGGCGATGAGGCCGACATTGATGAACCCCGTCGCTTTGAAGTGGTGCGAGTGGAGCTGGAAATCGCTTAATCCTTCCTGGAGAACCCTACGGGTCAAACCGTGAAAAATACCGCAGACGCTGGCTCCAATTAGTCATGAGCAGAACCTCCTTTTGCTCAAAGATACCAACGCTACCATTAAGATATAAAACGTGGCAGCGGCTATCGTTAAAGTCCATGGCGGCAAGGTCAGCACTTGTACAATAATCGGAATAGAGCGGCGTCATCGGGTTGGCCACCATGCGGTCATTGAAAAGACCCGATACAATCGGAGCGCGCGGCGTCGGACGGGTATGCTCCTGTGAGGGAAGGGAGAAATAGTAATACCCAATCCATGGATTGCCGATCTGCGGAGTGTGTCCCGGCGGATAATAGAACTGGCCCCGCTCCCGGCCAGCCAATCTGCGGACAAAGGGGCTATAAAGCAAATCGGGAGAAGAGAGGTAATCGGCTACCCCTCTGGCTGCGCCACCCACGGTCCGCGAGCTAAAGAGTTGGCGTACACCGGAAATGGAATCAACCGTGTAGCCGATATGCAAGGTCGTCCCATAAGCATTGCGGCTGATGGGCAGTTGCCCCTGATGATCGGCGGCAAACGCGTGAACACCGATCCCGATTTGGCGCAGGTTATTGACACTTTGAACCCGCAGGGTGTGGGTGCGCACCTTACCGCTGACTAGAATGATCACCATCATCAAAACTGCGATCAGCCCCAGTACAATGACCAACTCCAATAAAGAGAAGGCGACGCAAGAGCGGCGGGACGGAACAACGCGAAGAGGGGGGGCGGGTTTCATACGCAATTGATTGAACGATGTTTTAATTCATTCCTCGCTGAAGTTCAAGAAATTTCTCATTCTGACACCGGAGAGCGATGAAACCTGCCCAGGATTTCCCCGCCACCCTCCTCATTGATTTTAATTGACGCCTGTAATGTTTTAATATAAAAACAGTTAAATCTTCAAACGCCCTCATGAACACCCTCCCTCTACGAGCCTTTCTCCCCACCACGCTCTGGTTGGTTTTAGCTTCATCTTCCTTCGCCGTCGATCGCACTTGGATCGGCGGCAGTAGTAACCAATGGAACAACGCTAACGCTTGGGATCCTGTCGGGACGCCGGACAACTCGGATACCGCCATCTTTAATACCTCAGGCGAGACAACGGTGTCCCTGGCAGCCTCAGCCTCTGTCGGTCTTGTCCATATTTTCGCAGGGGAGGTCACCTTCGCCTTTGGAGCCTCCACCCTGACAGGAAAGGGTCTCTGGCGAATGGACGGCAATAGCGCAACCAGCTTAACACTCCAAAGCGGCACCATCGCCGGAGGGGCTGATCTTCACCTTTATCTCGGCGTCAACACTGGAAACAACGGCAACCTCTTTAATCTCGAGGGCGGAGACGTCACGCTCAACTCTCTGCGCGTCGGCTCAACCAGCAACGACAACATTATGCGGGTCACTGGCGGATCGCTCACCGCTTCCACGCTTCATGTCGGCGCTTCCAGCGGCTCCAGTGGCAATCTCTTTGCCATCAGTGGTAACGGGGCGACCCTCAATCTCGCCGGAGGCTCGCTTCAGGTCGGCACCAGTTCCGCCTCGACCTCCAACAACCGCTTCACGGTCTCCGATGGAGCCGTCGTGACGACAAGCAATAGTCAATTTTTCATCCGCTACGGCAACAGCAATGCTTTTGTTCTCGAAGGGACAGGGAGTTCCTTTACTCAAAATGTGACCGGAGAGGGAGATCTGCGCGTCGGCGACGCCGGGGTCAACAGCAGCTTGAGTGTGCTCGGCGGCACCTTCGCCTCCAACGCAAAAGCCCAGATCTACGCCGGGAGCAGCAACAAGATCAGCATCCAGGGCGGCAGCGCCTCCTTCACCGGCAGCAGCCTCACCAACCAGGAAATGCTCGAGCAGACCGGCGGAACGCTCACCATCAACCACCTCACCTCCACCGCCGGCGGGAAATACCTCTTTAACGCGGGGAGGATGGAACTCGGCAGCGCCCTCTTCTCCCACACCGCCACCTTCAACGTCGGGAATGATGACTCACAAACCGCGACGCTCCACCTCCGCGGCGGCACCTATAGCGGCACCGGGGCGCTCGCCATCCGGAGTGATGGCGAACTGACCGGAAGCGGCCAAGTCACCTCCAGCGGCGGCGTGACGATTGAGGGGACCCTCGCCCCCGGTGAAGGGCTAGCCACCGGCTCCCTGACCTTCGTCTCCCTCCTTCTGGGAGCCGATGCCGCAGTCGCCCTCAAACTTGGTGCCTCCGGCTCCGACCATGTGGCCACCACCGGGCTTTTGACCTTCAATGGCAAAATCAACCTCTCCCTCTCCGGCAGTTTCGAGCCCGAAGCCGGAACGAGTTTCGATCTCTTCGATTGGGGGAGCGCCGACTTTAGCAACTTTAACCTGTCCGACGATCTCCTCCTGCCAACCTTAGATCCCCATCTGGTATGGGATACCTCGCGCTTTCTGGACGAAGGGAGACTCACCGTGGTTGCCGTACCGGAACCGGGAGCTGTCGCCCTTCTGGGGATTGCCGGTTGCTTTGGCATGTTCTCCCTGCGTCGCCGCCGTTAATCTTGCGCAATCCAATGGCCCTGCCCTCCCTGATCTGGATTGCCGCCCTCCTGCTCAGCCTTTGCGCCTGCCAGCCGCAAAGGCCGAAGATCGCCGCCGCCTCCCCCGCGCCCCTCCTGCCTATAGACGAGAAGGCACGCTTCCGCCTCGCCACAACGCCGGAGTTGCAACTCTACTGGAAAGGAAAACTGCTCATCGCCTCCGATGGCATCAACTACCTCCCCGACGGACGCTTTACTCAACCCGACGCACTGAAAACCACCCGCGACAGTGACGGCCGGGAGATCGTCAACCTCTGGTCCAAAACCGAAGGCCTCTCTTACCGTAAAGAGATGAGCGTCAGCCCCAAAGACTTTGAGTTGACCGTGGAAATGAACCTCCCGAGCTACAGCAACGATCCGGGGAAAACCTCCGTCCTCTACGCTTTCCGCGTCCCGCTATCCACCTTGGGCAAAGCCTCCTACACCGCCCGGACCGGACGCGCCTATAAAACCACGCTCCAGCAAGGCACCCTCGATCCCAACGCCCCGGATGGCCCGCTCATCGCCGATGGCTGCCGATGGCTCTCCCTGCAAACCGACGATGGCCCGATCACCTTCGATCTCAACCCGAAAGGAGTCACTTCATATAGCGACTACGGGCCGGGTGACCTCATCGGCCACTGGCAGGTTCATCAAAAAGGGGGGTATCTGGAGTTTTTCTTCGGAGGCGTTGCCTCTCTGGTTGGAAGCCAGTCGGCTTCCAAGGTTATCGTATTTGAAGGAACGCACGATGACTACCTCTCCCGCCACCTTTTCTACGATTACGACTATTGCAGCGAAATCCCGATCACCGCCCGCTACCTTTTCGGCGGCAACCGCCGCCATAGCCCGACCGACCACCTGCTGGGACGCGAAGGATGGGAAAAGCCTGAGGCTCTCTCCGAAATCCAAGCCCTTCCGGGGAGCACTTTTGAAAAAGCCCTCAGTGCACGGGGGGAAAACCAGCTCCAACTCTCTGTCGATCGACCCGCCCTTTACCTGATTACCCTTGAGGCGGTAAGCGGCGAAGAATCCATCGGACCGTACACGCTGCGCGTCGATGGTGAAGAAAAGGTGACCGAGGCGATGATCGCATCACGGTCCCGCTCGACCCTCACTTTTGCCCATTGGATTCGCGATGGGAAATTAACCTTGCACTGGGAAGGGCATTGGGCCGTCAGCGCCGTAGCGCTACAAGCCGTCCTCCATCAAAAAGAAGACTTTCTTTTTCACCGCGGCACCTGGCTGGTCGACGGCCTTTACACACCAACCACCCTCACCCAAAACCGCAACCGAGAGCCCGCCCGCTTCAAGGTCGACCTACATTCAGAGCCGATTGCCCCCCCGGTGCGCGAGCCAAAGGCGCTCCAACCCCAGCGGCCACTCCCACTCTCGCTCCCCCCACAGGAAGGGCTTGACTGGCGCTACACCTCCTTCCTTGGTGGCATGGGGCAAACCAATTTCGGGACTTTCCGGGAATTTGACACGCAGGAACGGGTCGCCCGTCGGCTCGACGAACTTCAAGCTCAGGGAATCAACGCGGTCATCGTCAGCGGCCTGCTCGACCGTCACCTTTTCCCGGAACAACGTCCCATCGTCAAAGATCGCATCGCCATGATTGTCCACGAAGCGCACCAGCGCGATATCCGGGTTATTGATCACCTTGACGTCTCCCTGATCTGGAACCGGGGGGAAGGGCATCGCTTCCTGGTGGAGAACATTGACCGGCTCCAACGCAGCCATGCCGGAAATGTGCCAACATGGGGGCTCAATATCATTCATCCCGACTTCAAGAGAGAGCTTTTCGCCGATCTCGTCACCTTTGCCCGGGAGACGGGGATTGATGGTTACATGCTCGATGAAGTCTTCTTCCACGGCGAGACATTCTGCTTCAGCCCCGCCACCCGCGCCCAATTCACGCGTGACACCGGCTTGACGCTCCCGATGCACGAACGCTCCCGCATCCTGGGCAACCCTGACTCCCTCCTCTGGAAGCAGTGGCAACTCTGGCGCAGCGAGGCGATCACCGACTGGTTTGCCGACCTGCGCCGGAACCTGGAGACCATCCGGCCCGACATGGTCCTCATGCGCTACAACACCGATACCGGACTGGTTTCCCCCCGGGTATTTTTCAAGTTCGGGGGAGACCTCATCGATTCAGCCCGTGCGGTCGATTTCATCGGGGCCGAGATCATGCCGCGCAATGTGATGGCGGCCTACCGTTCGGTCTACGCCTACCGGAAACTCTTCTCCGGCGCGCGTTCCGTGGCAGAAGGCCCCATCTTCGGCCTGATCTACTCAACATCACCGGAGATCCAGTTCTTTGGTTGGGCGATGCTCAACATGACGCGACAGGTGATGTGGTCGGACGAAGCGTTCACCCGAGAGCAACGTCCTTACCTCGGCTGGAGTGGCAACTTTAATCTCCGCCACGCCCGACCCGTAGCCCGGACGGCTCTGCTCTATTCCTTCGCCACACGCAACCAGGATCAAAGTACCCGCCACGCCGCCGAGGCGCTCGGGATCAGCGAGATGCTCACCGATGCTCATCGTCAGCACGAGTTTCTCTATGCCGAGGCGCTCACCCCGGAGAAACTGGCAGCCTACGCTCTGGTGATCGTCCCGAATGTTACCTGCCTGAGCGATGCGCAACTGGAAAGCCTCGACGCGTACGCCCGAGCCGGAGGCCGCCTGCTCGTGACCGGGCGCTTTGCCACCCGCGATGAATGGGGCGTGCGCCGTCCGCCGGCACCGCCGGGGAGCCTCCGCGCTATCCCTCCCGCCGCCTTCCCGTCAGTTAAAGGGCAGCGATGGGGCAGAGGGCACCTCTTGTCTTTTTCGACTCAGGCCGGAGTCGGCAACTTTGAGGAGGAAATCTCCGTTGGCGACCGGGCCACCTTCACCGGCGACGCGACCTTAAACGCATGGTTCCATCAAGTCATGGAAGAGGCCGCCCCGATGGCGGAGGAAGTTTTACGCCCTGTGGAAGTTCCCTCGCCGGTGCTCAGTGCGCTCTACAACGAAAAGGAGGAACTTTTCTCGCTTCATCTCCTCCAGTGCACCCATGCCGGCATAGCTAAAGGAGAAGTAGTTTCGCGCGATCCGCCTTCCCCCGCTTTCCCTACGCTGAAGGGAACCTTTCGCTTTCAGGTAGCCACCCCCCGACCGGTAACAGAGGCGTGGGCCAGCGTCCCGGGACAGCCCCAACGGCACGAAGTCACCTTCCAACCGACCAAAGACGGGGTGGAAGTCACCCTCCCAGGGAGCTACCTCTCCCCCTACACCATCGTGTTCCTGCGTTGCCCGAAATGAAGATCGTCTTTTTCTTGCTATTGCTCACCCATGCCGCCTCGGGCGAAGAGATGTTTCTGCTCGAAGCTGGAGAGGAAGAACGCTGGAGCATCGAAATTCCGCAAGTGGCTCAAGGGAAATTACCGGTTCTCGAACTGATTGCCTACAGCCCCGGCGAACGCTTCAGCGGGTGGGTCAGCAGCTTGCGCGTCACCTTTGATGGGGTTGAATTGTGTGAAGTCATCGGACGAACTGCCACGTTCGGGATCATTGACGGACGGCGCATCCCCACCTACCGGCAAGGAGCCGGATGGGCCATCCCTGTTGCAGAAAACGCTGCGGCGCTGGAAGCCGCTCTCTCCCATCCTTACGCTCCCACCGCCGGTCCAGACCTCTACCGATACCGCTTCCCCCTCCGTTTCACACCAGGGAGCCAAGGAGAACTCCAACTAATCGCCGGGGAACAGGGCGTGGCGCTGGAAGGATGCCGCGTTACCGTGGTCGATGAAGATCCCTCGACGACGCCCCCGCTCCCCAGAGGAGCTACCGTCGTGGAGCGCGGTATCATTGAACTAGCTCCACAGGAAGGGCGGGAATGGGAGGTCGTCCTCCCCCCGGAAGGGGAGATGCCGGTGCTGCACTTGAGCGCGTGGCGTTCTCATCCTCAGCCTGCGGGCAGCGCTCCGGGCTTCCGGATCTATTGGGATGATCTGGAAATGGTCGGCATCGACACCGATACCCCGGAGCGTTACCAATCAGGCAAAGGATGGAGAGTGCCGCTCGCACCGGGGCCGGAAGCTTTCCGGCGCTCCTATGCCTCTCCGCGTTTCCATGCCGACCCGGAGGGAAAAGCGTTTGCGTGGACCTTCACCCTGCCGACCGGGGCGCGCAACGGCTTCCTGCGAGTGGAAAGCACGCTTCAGGAAGATGGCGCGAAGGTCGTGCTTCGTGATATATTTTTCATCCCACGAGAAAAACCATGACCAACCAAGGGGTCTCACCCATGACCATTTCGCAGGAGATTTTACGGCTAAAGCCCACCGACCGGGTCCGCCGCTACCTCGACCTCCAGCTCGAACAACTTCCCCCGACCAAGCGTTATCGCATCCCCACTGTGCGCGAACTCGCAACGCTGTTAGAAGTCAGCCCCTCGACGGTTCAGTACGTCTATGAACGCTTTAAGAAAGAGGGCAAGCTAACCGCACGCGTGGGCGATGGAACGTTTGTCGACGTCGGGCGGGAGGAACGCGGCCTGCGAATCGGCCTCAATGTCGCCCGCAGCCATTGCGATCAACGAGAAGGGTGGACGCGTCGTATCTACGGCGGCATCACCTCCGCGATTCTGGAGTCTTCCCGCAACATTACCCTCACCCCCGTCTTCCAACAAATGGAAACCAGCGACAAGGCGCTGGATCTTTTGATGGACCATGCCAAAGAGCTCGACGGCATCATTTTCCTCCCGGCAGAATTCAACTTCCGGGCGCAGGAGCTCTACGACCAGATCGGCATCCCTGTGGTCTATCTCAACCCGCTTTCAGAAACGAGCACGGCCAATTTTGTCTCCCCTGACTACCTTATGATCGGACGCAAAGTAGGCGAAGCATTCCGGCTGGCCGGGCGAAAGCGGATCCTTTTCATCATCGGAACCACTCTGGCAATCTCCACCTCCACCCGACTGATGTTTCTGGGCCTTAACACCGGGTTAGAGCTGGGAACGGAGGAAGGCATTGAACTGCGGACGATCGTCACCAGAGATTCCAGCGCGCCGAGTGCGGCGCAAAGATTTGAGAAACTTCTAGGCTCCGGCTGGGTGCCTGACGCGGTGTTTGCCGGGGGGGACAATCTGGCGCTTGGCTGTGCAGCAGCCTGCCACCGGCAGCATCTCTCGATTCCCCAACAAGTCAGCATCGTCGGCAGCACCGGGCTTGATCTCTCCGCCTCCGCCTTTCCACAATTGACCCGTGTGCAGCAACCCTTCGATGACCTCGGCAGAACCTTGGTCGAAATGGTGGTGCAGCGTATTGAAAGCGACGATGCCGATGTCATCGGGCAATACCTGCCGGCCTCCTTCGTCGGCGGAGCGACGACCGGGACGCGCGAAAACGAACATCTAAGAATTTAGCAGAACCTCCAGCGTCGCCGTCACATTCGCTTCAATCCCAAACGCCTTCGCCCGTTTAATGAGCCGGGGGCGCAAGGCGGCACGCCGTTCCGCATCAGCCCAATGGCGCAGAGCGGCGGCAAGCGCGGTGATGTCGCTCTGGTGATCGACTACGCTCCCTTCCTCCCCATCGCGGATGATCTCGGCAAAGCCGTTGGCGCGGGTCGTCACCACCGGTAGCCCAGCAGCGAACGCTTCGAGCGAGGCGTTGGAAAACGGATCGTAAAGCGTCGGGAGGATGAAGAGATCCGCTGCCGCATAAAGCCCCGGCATCTCCCGCCCCGGCACCGGCCCCGCAAAGAGAAGATTCGACGCGGAAGGGAGCCGGGAGCGCTCCCCCCGCCCCGCGATGAGCAGCGTCGCCCCCGGGAGATTGGCCTGCCGGAATGCCGTGATCGCCGCCGCGAGCCCCTTGCGCTCCCAACCGCTCCCGGCAAAGAGAATCACGAACGCCTCCGGGCGCACCCCCAGCTTCTCCCGCCACCGGGCGCGTTCCTGCGGCGTGGCAGAGGGCGGCAGCGGCAAGCCGTTGTAAACCACCCCGATCCGCTCCGCCGGGTAGCCGTAATGCGCGATGATCTCGTCGCGCACAAGGTGCGAATTGGCAATCACCTGCCCCGCTCCTTGCGACGAGAAAAGGCGCTCCTCGATCTCCAGCAACTGCCGGTGTTTGCGGTTAAAATGCCGCCCGAAGCGCCGCCAGAACGGCTCCACCACAGCACGGCGCTCCAGCCAGCCACGGTGCACCCCATCCCCCGCGCGGTAAAGGTCACACTCCCAAAGCCGTTCGAGCGAAAAGAGACGATCGCACAAAGCCGAGGTCGCCCGGGCGCGAACCGTATCGGCAAAAGCGCGGGGGGAGGAGGCGTCGATCTGCTCGATCCGCCCCCCGGGCCACTCGGTCGACGGCCATTGCGGAGAACCAAAGAGGAGAGGGGTGTGCCCCCGTGCCGCGATCGCTTCGGCGAAACGTTTCAGATACGCCTCCGCACCGCCCGTACCGGAGTAACCGCGCCGGGCGAGGCCAATCGTCAACGGAGCGCTCGGAGCATCGTGACCGGTTCGGGTTGTCAAGCGGGTCATACCGACTTAAAAGTGCTTGCAGCTTTGGAGAAAACCACCATCCCATCCGACCCGTCGCCCGCCCTCCCTCCGGGGAGCGGGGCCGCGCGTGGCGATCTGCCCGAGGCGGTCCTTTACGCCACCTCCTCGCGCTTCGGCGGCAGCGGCCTTTCCAGCGTCGCTCTGGAGAGTCTCAAGTGGGTGCATGGGGAGGGGATTCTGGCGCAGGCGATCGGTTACGACAATCATCAAAACGAGATCCCGCGCCACCTCCTGCGCCTTCTGCGGTGGCACCCGGTCCGCCTCCTCTCCGGCCTGCCGGGGCGGTATTACTACGGAGCCAAGCGGCAATATGTCGACTGGATCGCCTCACGCGAACTGGCGCAAGGGGGGTACGACTTCTTCCACGGCTGGTCAGGCGACGCCCTTCTCTCCCTGCGACAAGCGCGGCGCGACGGCGTCCCAAGCGTGCTGGAGATCCCGACGTGGCATCGCGACAAAGGGAAATGCAAACCGTGGATGACCCCCGCCGAACGGGCTGCCGCCGACGGGCCGCTCCCGGAACGCTGGCTGCGCCACCTGCTCGTCAACCGCCAGCGGGTGCTCGAAGAGTACGAACTGGCCGACCTCCTGCTGGTCCTCTCGGAAAAGGCGATCGAGACCTTTGAAGCGGTCGGCATCCCGCGCTCGCGCCTCTTTAAGCTCGAACGCGGCGTCGACGTCGAACGCTTCACCCCCGGGCCACCGCCACCCCTCTTCCGTGTCATCTTTGTCGGAGCGCTCATCGAACGCAAAGGGGTCCACCACCTGCTTGAAGCGTGGCACCGGCTCCATCTTAAAGAGGCCGAGTTGCTCCTCGTCGGGAGCGTCCACGAAGAGATGAAGCCGCATCTGGAGCGCTGGAAGAGCCCAAGTATCCGGGTCGCCGGATTCGCCGAACGCCCCGAAGCGCTCTACCGCGAGGCGAGCCTCCACGTCCTCCCCTCCTCCTGTGAAGGGAGCGCCAAGACCACCTACGAAGCCGCCGCCTGCGGCCTCCCCCAGATCACCACGCGGGAGGCGGGCGACGTCGTGCGCGATGGGGAGAACGGCTGGCTCATCCCCCCCGGCGATGTCGACGCGCTTGCCGAAGCGCTCCGCTTCGCCTACGATCACCCCGGCAAGCTGGCCGAATTCGGAGCGGCAGCCCGGCGGCGGATGGTGGAGCATTACACCTGGGACCACTTCCGGACCCGTCTAGGCGAAGCGTACCGGCTCGCCCGTCGCCATCGCCGTTAAATGAACATTCTCCTCCTTCAGCTCAAACGCATCGGCGATCTCGTGCTGACCACTCCGGCGATCGTCGCCCTGCGCGAAGCCTTCCCCGAGGCCAAAATCACCCTCGCCATCATGGACGGGTGCAGCGGGCTGGCAGGGGTGATGCCCGCCGTCGATCAGGTCGAAATCCTCCGCCGCAAGGGCCGCAACGCCGCCCTGTGGCTCAAGCTGGCGATGCGTTCCTCCGACCTCTGCCTCGATTTCAGCGGGACCGACCGCTCCGCCTTCCTCTCGCTCCTCTCCAAAGCCGACCGGCGGATCACCTTCCAATGGGTGCAACGCTCCCGGCTCCGCGCGCTTTTCTACAACGAGTTTGTCGATTCAAGCGTGCGCGAGCGCCACACCGTCGACCATTACCTCGACCTCCTACGCCCGCTCGGCCTCACCGCCCCGCAAGCGCCGATCACCCTCGCCCTCAACGAACTCCATCACGGCCATGCCGAGCGCATCGTGCGCGAAGCCGGGGTCGAAGGCCCCTACATCATCCTCCACCCCGGCACCGCGCGGGTGGAGAAATATTGGCTCCCCGAGCGCTGGGCCGAAGTCGCCGACTGGTGCCGGGGGGAACTCGGGCTGCCGTGCCTCCTGACCGGCGGGAACGACCGTTACGAGCGCGACCATCTCGACGCCCTCCTTGCCCGAAGCCGCCGGAGGGAAGGGGGGCCACCGCTCGTCGACCTCGCGGGACGGCTCGATCTGGCGACCGTCGCCGCCCTGATCTCCCGGGCGCACCTTCTTTTAAGTGTCGACTCCGCACCGGTTCATATCGGTGCCGCCTTCCAGACCCGGCAGATCGCCCTCTACGGACCGACCAATCCGTACCACTGGCGCGCCCGCCACGA
Organism: Chthoniobacteraceae bacterium; assembly: GCA_037189865.1. Classification (GTDB taxonomy): domain Bacteria; phylum Verrucomicrobiota; class Verrucomicrobiia; order Chthoniobacterales; family Chthoniobacteraceae; genus DATMFV01. The sequence continues at coordinate 17,945 of JBBCIW010000001.1, forward strand.
GAAGGCGATCACGCTCCATGGCGCCGAAACGCCCCCTTTCTCCCCAAGGGCGCCGCGCCGGATGATGAGCGATCTGTCGACGCAGCACGTGATTGATGCTATAGGAACCCTTTGCCCTTAGAAGCTTCCGTTTTTCATGTCCACCGCCGTTCCTGATCCATCGTCCGAAAAGAAGAAGAAAAAGGTGCGCGAGCCTAAGAAGCCGCTCTCCTTTTTCGAGGCGGTCCGCGCGGCATGGGGGCCGTACACCGACCTCCTCCCGTATGTGAAACCGTACCGCTGGCGGTTCTTCCTCGGAGTCTTGTGCGGTGCCGGCTTCGGGATCATGAGCGGGTTATTCGCTCTGGTGATCAAGCATGTCACCGAGCAGGTCTTTGGCGAAGGAGGCAAGACCCCGGTCGCCTCCCCGTTCAAGTCACTCTTCAATGGTGATGAAGCCGCAGCGGCCACCGAGGTTGTCAGCAAAGTCCCGATGGAGGCGATCATCTGGACCTGTGCGCTCATTCCCGCCGTGATGCTGCTGCGGAGCACGCTCGCCTACCTTAACTCCTACTGCATGATATGGGTAAGCCTGCGCGTCCTCCACGATCTGCGCAATCGCCTCTTTGGACGGCTCCTCTCCCAATCGATCGACTTTTTTAATCAGGCGCAAACCGGCAAACTCCTCACTCGCGTCATGAACGACGCCCGCATCGCCCAAGGGGCGCTCACGCAGGTGAGCAGCGATCTCGTCACCCAGCCGATGACGATCCTTACCGCCCTCGCCGTCCTCCTCTGGACCGATTGGCAGTTTACCCTCGTGAGTTTTCTCCTCTTCCCGGTCTGTCTGGTGCCGATCACCATCGTCGGACGCAAGGTCCGCCGGATGGGGGCGGCCGAAGAAGAAGGGGTCGGCAGCATGATGACGATCCTCCATGAAGCCTTCATGGGGATTCGCGTCGTTAAATCGCTCGGGCGTGAAGCTTACGAAATGGACGATTTCCGCGAAGCCGGAAAGAAGCAGTTCGCCACCGCCATCCGCGTGCGCAAGGCGATTGAGATCATCGGGCCGCTCATCGAAGCGATCTCCGCCTTCGGTGTCGGGCTGGCGCTCTTTTACGTCTGGATGCGCGGCGTCTCCGCGCCGACCTTTCTCGCCATGCTCACCGGGTTATTCATGCTCTATGATCCGGTCAAGAAACTGAGCAAGATTCACATGCAGATCCAGAAGGCGCTCGCCGCCACGGAACGCATTTTCCACCTGATGCGCCTCAACGCCACCGTTGCCGATGCGCCGGACGCGGTGAAACTCAAACGGGCCAAAGGCGAGCTTGAACTGCGCAACGTCACCTTCAGCTACCGCCCCAACCTTCCGCCCGCCGTCCGGGGGATCAATCTCAAAATTGAGGCCGGGAAGACCTACGCCCTCGTCGGCACCTCCGGCTCGGGCAAGAGCACCCTCCTCTCCCTCCTGCTCCGTTTTTACGATCCGCAGGAAGGCGACATCTTCATCGACGGGCAAAACCTGCGCGAAGTCTCCCAGCTCTCGCTACGCCAACAAATGGCGATCGTCTCGCAGGATACCTTCCTCTTCCACACCACCATTAAAGAGAACATCCGCTACGGACGGCTCGACGCCACCGATGCCGAGGTCGAAGAAGCGGCGCGGCTCGCCTTTGCCCACGATTTCATCTGCGAACAACCCAACGGGTACGAGACGACCGTGGGCGACAAAGGGTGCAACCTCTCCGGCGGTCAACAGCAGCGGATCGCCATCGCCCGCGCCTTGTTGCGCAACGCCCCGATCCTCCTCCTTGATGAAGCGACCAGCGCCCTCGATTCCGAGAGCGAGCAGCAGATTCAGATCGCTCTGGAGCGCCTCTCCACCGGGCGGACCGTCATCGCCATCGCCCACCGCCTCTCGACCATTCTGGAAGCCGACCAGATTGTCGCCATGCAAAACGGATGTATCATGGAAGTCGGCACCCATGCCGAGCTTTTCGAGCGGCAAGGGCATTACCGGCGGCTCTACGACCTGCAATTCAACCCTCAGAATCATGCCTGACCCTCGCCCCCTCCTGCCCCTCCTTCTGGCCGCGCTCCTGCTCGGCGGGTGGACCAACGCCGTGGCGCAGGACGATCCCCCCGCCCTCAAGATCACCGCCCTGATGCACCCGGACGGCTCGTGCACTGACTCCTCGCTCGATTTCGTCAACAACACCCTCGATGAGAAGACCTACAATGCCGGTGGCGTCCTGACCCGGCACGTGATCTACGAACTCGACAGCCAGCGCCTCCCCAAAGCCGGGGCTCACTACAACACCGCCGGAACGCTCCTCTACCGCTTTACCTTCACGCGCGACCCGATGGGGCGCATCGTCGAGGAGACCAACCACACCCCCGAAGGGGCCTTCATCCGCCGCCTCGTCTACGACTACCACGCCGACGGACGCCTCAAAACGCTCACCGCCTTTGACCCCAACGGGCAGGTGATCCCCAACGATCAACCGGCCATCCGCCAACAGGTGGCACGCCCGCGCCCTGCCCGCCAGCCGAACGCCACCGCCCAGCAACCAGAGATCCGCCGCGCCGCCCCCGTCGTCCGGGCCGAGCCGGTACAACGCGCCCAACCGGTCGTGCGCGCCGAGCCGGTCGCCGCCATCCCGACCGCCGCGCAACTCTCGCAGGAGGAACTCGCCGCCGCTGCCGCCGAGGAGGAAGAAGCCGCCCTTTTGACCGGTGGGCAATCGACCGCTCCGGGCGGCTGGAGCGTCGTCGGCCAGGGAGCCCAAATCTCCGCCCAGCAGCCGACCTACCAGCAGCCATCACAGCAACAGCCCCGGCAACCGCAGATGAACCGTCCCCGCCCCGCCGGAGCCAGTGGCGGCCCCCGGATCGAACATCGCCAACGCTCCAGCCAAGCCACTCCGTAACCCGTTCCCCATGGAAAAACGCACCTTCCTGACCCTTCTCCTCCTCGCCGCCACCGTCACTTCCGCCGGATGGGCATGGCTGGAGGGGAGCCAACGCCGCAAAGAGGTCGAAGCAGCCTCCTTTGACCGGCGACGGCTCGAACTCATCGAACAAGAGAACGAGCGGCTCCGCAACATCCTCGGCATGGCCGAGCGCGAAGCCTTCGAAGAGAAGCAAGCCGCCGCCCGGAAAGAGATCGAAGCAACCACCTCGCAACTGCGCGGCCTCGAATTTCTCAAGCCGGTCGATTACCAGACGCTCGCCCGCAAAGATGTCAAAGCGGTCATCCAACGCAAGATCAACGAGCAGTATAGCGAGGCCGAGTTTGAGGCGATCCGCCGGGGGTATGTCGCCCTCGGGCTACTCCCCGAAGGGTTCGACCTCAAGCAGACTTACATCGACCTGCTCGGCGAACAGATCGCCGCCTTTTACGACCAGCACACCCATCAGCTTTTCATGTTTGATGATGTCGCGCTCGATAACGCCCAGAACCGCGTCATCCTCTCCCACGAACTGGTCCACGCCTTGCAGGATCAGCACTTCACGCTGCGCAACCTCCCGTTGGAACTCAAAAACAACGACGATCGCGTCATCGCCACCACCGCGCTTCTCGAAGGGGATGCCACCATGATCATGAACGACTTCATGATGGGCGAGGCGAGCATGAAGACCGTGCTCGATACCGCCACGGCTCTTCTGGGGCAAAACTACGAGCAACTTCAAAAAGCGCCACGACTGCTGCGTGATACCCTCATCTTCCCCTACCTTGACGGGTTGAAGTTCTGCATGGCGTTGCAGGAACGGCGCGGCTCCGAGGGGGTTAATGAGGCGTACAAGCGGCTCCCGACCTCCTCCACTCAGATCCTCCATCCCGAGAAATACTTCGCCAATGAGGAACCGCTCCCGGTCCTTTGGGAAAACCTGACGTGGAACCAGCTTCAACCGATGGCTGACAACGTCCTCGGCGAACTCGGCACCCGCATTCTCTTGCAGGAATGGAGTGAGGAAGCGCTCGGGCGCGTCGCTGCTCAAGGGTGGCGCGGCGATCGCTACCTGATCTTCGAGGTCAACCCGAAGGCGCAAAAAGAGAGCGCCAAAATGGCCCTCGTCTGGCGTTCCATCTGGCAAGGGCCGATGGAGCAGAGCCGTTTCGCCAATACGGCCAAGGCGATGTGGGCCAAGCGCTACGGAGCCAAAGTGGTCGACCCTGAGAGCGATCTGCCGACCCAGCGGGTCCGTTTTGAAGAGGTGCGCGACGGGCGCGAACTGCGGATGGCCCTCCTGCCGGGGCATGAGGTGCTCCTCATTGATGCGCCGGACGCCGCGAGCGCCGACGGCCTGCTCGAAGCGTTCGGAAAACCGGCGACCCGGTAAACAGACTGTTTTCAGGTTGCTGCCGCAGAGGGTTGCGGTATGATCGCGGGTGTTGGCTTTTCGGTAAACATTCAGGGTCACCAACATTATGGGCAAACAACCGAGCAATTCCAAAAAAAGAGGGGTCGCCAAGGCGGCCATCACACCTGAAGCGGAACTCTCCGCTCCCACTCTCGAAACGAAAGTGGCAAAAAAACCGGCAGCGAAGAAACCAGCTGCCAAACGGGCTCCCGCCAAAAAAACCGGAGGCAAAACGGCAGCACCGCCGCCTGCGGCTACCAACGGCGCGATCTCCAATGAGGCGATCGCCTTGCGCGCCTACTTCCTCTCCGAAGAGCGACGCAAGAACGGGCTTCCCAGCGATCCATCCCACGACTGGCTGGAGGCCGAGCGCCAGCTTCTCGCGGAAACAAAAGCTTAAATCACCATGGACGAACGAGCGCTTTACACTGAGATCAAAGAGCAACTGCAACGCAGGCTGGCCGTGATCGCTGATCACGACTGGCGCGATCGCGATCCCGCCGGACATCTCGAAGCGCTCAAAACGGTCTCCGAACGGCTGGCACTGCTGGAGAAAGCGGTGCCGCGCCACGGGGCTCCGCCGAAATTAAACCACTACCTCCAGCAATGTTCCTACGCAAAAGCGTTGGCGCTGCTGGAGGGGTGGACGGCCTCCTGAACGCTCCCCGTCACCGGGAGCAGCCGGATCACTCCCAGTTGCCGATGTCATCCTCCGTCCCGGCCTGACGATCCGGCCCTGCGGAAAAGAGGTCAAACTTCGTCGGGTTCTTCTTGCCGGGGGAGAGGTAGTGGTAGTTGTTCCCCCACGGGTCTTGCGGCAGTTTTTCAAAAAATTGCCGCCACTGCTTGGGCTTAGGCTCATTCTTGGGCTCGTTGACCAGAGCGTCTAGCCCCTGCTCCGTCGTGGGGAGGAAGCCGTTGAGCCCTTGATAGAGCTTGAGCTGAGTGGAGACCGCCTGAAGATCGCCGCGCGTGCGCGTCTCCTGCGCCATGCCGACATTGCCCCCCATGTAATAGATCGCCGCCCCGCCAAGCAGCGAGATGATAATCACAACGAGCATGATCTCCAGCAGCGTGAAAGCGGCTGCGGAGCGGCGTCGACGGGAGGCGGGTGGAACGGTCATTTTATGGAGATAACGTATAGTCGAGCTTTCGCCAATGGTTTTTGAGCTGCAACTCGACGCTGCGGATCACCACCGGGCCGGACCCGGCGGGAAGCTCGAAGGTGACGACATTCTCCCCACTACGGAGCAAACGCCCGGAGATCGCCTTCTGCCCCGTGATCCAGCCGCCGTAATGGAACCCCATCCCACGCAACGGGCGTGCCTTCCCGTGATAGGCCGGATCGGCGAGATCGGGGAGTTGAAGGGCGACAGCACCGACCGGTTCCCCGTTGATCCAAAGCTCCAGCGGCTCGGTCGGGTCGGCGTGGAGGAGTTCGAGCGTCACCATCGCCAGAAGCGGCCGTTCCGCGAGGTCAAACGAAAGGCTCACGCGATGCGGAGCCAGCGCCTGCCCCTCTTCCTCCCCGACACCTTCGCGTAAGAAAGGGGTCGAGGGAGTGAGATGGATCGGCCCGGCTTCGAGCAACGCCCGCACACGCCCAAAAAGAAGGGTATCATGGAGCCAACTGGGACGCTCCACCCCGTCCTCCGGCGTCGGTCGGAAAAGCTCCGGGGCGGCACCGTTCTCCGGCGGTTGAAAATCGAGCGGTGTCGCGACTTCGCGCAGTTGCAACGTGGAGAGGAGCGCCTGCCGCAACGTCCGCCCATCCCCCGGGAGCATGATCTCAATCAAAGCCACTCCATCGACCGGCAGCGTGATCGACTCGGAAATCGGCAACCCAAGCCCCATTCCAAGCGGCCCGGCGACCCTCCGCCGTTCCCCGCCAACACCCCACGTCGTAACCAACGGCCGGGTCTCCTCGTGATCATCGAAAAAAAGCCGCAGGAGAAGCGCATCGTTCACTCCGGGGAGCGGGCGCAGATGAAGGCGAAAGAACGTTTTATCCACCGCCGTTGTTTCGTCGATCTCCACCTCTTCGAGCCAGATCGGATACCCTCCCTTAGCGACGGCATGAGCGGCGGGATGGCGCAGAAGGGCGAAATCAAGCAGCACGGTAAACGGCGTCGGCTGCACTTTAAGCCCCGGCTCGGGATCGACCGGCGGCTCCGGGGGAGGGGAGGGGAGATCCCCGGCCAGCAACGTCCCGCCCGCCGCAACCAAGAGCAGGAGGAGCCACCGCCGATGGAGGAGAGACGCCACTTCCCCCAAAGGGAAACCATGAAAGAGGGGGAGAAGTCAAGGTCACCCTCACCCGCCGCCCGGGGAGCGTCGTGATCGAAAAGCAAAATCGCAAGCGCTTGCGATTTTGATTGCCGAACCATCCGCGACCCGTTATTTCCCTACCCGTCCTTACCCCTTTCGCTATGTCTTCCATCTCTCCCTCCTCCGCCCTCCCTCAACTCAAAGATCGTCTCTGGCTCTGGGGCCAGAATGCCGGGAGCCATCACAACGCCCACGGCAATCAGGTCTGGAAACTCCCCGGCGTCAACCGGATGACCCCGACCCAAGGGGCTGACTATCTAGGCATCCGCCGAATGTGCCGCGTCGTCATGTGTGGCCAACCGGAACCCCCTTTTGACGCCGAACAGGAGGCGCTCTCAGGGATGGCGGAAGTGGTCTGGTCCGCGCTCGGCGATAGCGGTTCGCGCCGCAATGAAGAGGAGAGCGATCTCGGAGAGATCCTCCGGCTGGCCACTCGCTACCCCACCATCTCCGGCGCTGTGCTCGATGACTTTTTCCGCATCAAAGTCACCCCGGAGAGCACGCACGGGCGCTACACCGTGGAGCAAATCAAGGAATTGCGGCGTCAACTAGCTACCTTCAAGGAGCGCCCGCTTGATCTCTGGGTTGTCTGGTACAAGCGCCAGCTCGATTATGCCATTGATGACTACCTGCCCCTTTTCGATGTCATTACCTATTGGAACATGAAAGCCGCTGCGGAACGGGCCTCTTGGGAGCGCGACATCGAAACCGTCGTCAACCGCACCCCCGGCAAGCGTCGTCTGGCCGGGTGCTACCTCTGGAATTACGGCGAAGGAAAACCGCTAAGCCTCGCCGAAATTAAAGACCAGTGCGAAACCTACTTTGACTGGATTCAGAGCGGTAAAATCGAAGGGATTATCTTCTGCTCCAACTGCTGCGCCGACCTCGGGCTGGAAGCGGTCGAGTGGACCCGCGACTGGATTCGGGAGGTCGGGCAGGAGAGCGTTCCCGCATAGAATTACTTGGTGAAAATCGGTAAGGGAGGGTAGCATGTGACCTCTCCCCCATGAAGCACCACCTCCTGATCGGCTGGCTCTGGCTCCTGACCATCGTCGTCACCTCCGCGACTCCATGGAAGCTGGTCGAACAAGGCCAGCCGCGCGGCGTGATCGCCCTCCCGCCTCAGCCTAACGAAGCGGAACAGATCGCCGCGCAGGAGTTGCAAAGCTGGCTGGAAAAGATCAGCGGCGCACGGCTGGAGATCATCTCCCCCGAACGCCTCCCGGCGGGTCAACGGGCGATCGTGATTGGCCGCCACCCGGAGAACACCACGCTCCTTGCCGCGCTCGATCGTCAACACGCGCAGAGCATCGACGCCTTCGCCCTTCAAAGCGATGGCACACGGCTGCGGCTCGTCGCCCGTTCCCAAACGGCAACGCTCTGGGCCGCATGGGAATGGCTCGAACGGCTCGGCGTCCGCTGGCTGATGCCGGGTCGCCACGGCACTTTCGTTCCGAAAAACACGGAAGTCATCGTGGAAGCGCTCGACACGATGGAAGCCCCCCGCTTTCTCTTTCGAGGGCCGCTCGCCCATATTCATCCCCCTGAAGACCCCTCCGTCCCGGAAGGGTTTCTCGCCCCTGAGGCCCACGAGATGAGTGCGCAACGCCTCTTTAACCTCCGGATGCGGCTTAACGATCGCACCGCCCTCATCGCGCAGGAGGAGTATTACAACCTCGGCAGCGGCCATAGCTACGACATCTACCTGCCGCCTCAAAAGTACTACGCAGAACACCCCGAATGGTACAACCTCATCGACGGGCAACGCCTCGATGCCTCCCACCCGCTGCACCAGATCTGCTTTACCAATGAGGAAGCGGCGCAGGAGTTTGCCCGCAACGTCATCGAATCGCTCAACCACGTCACCGGCCCTCTCGGCGTCGCGCCGGAGCGGGTCCGCGTCGGCGTCTCTCCCAACGACAACCTCGCGCGGTGCGAATGCGAACCGTGCTCACAGCTCAAGGATCACGACGGCTCCACTTCCTCCCTGATTGTCCACTTCGCCAATCAGGTCGCCAAAGAGGTCCACCTCCACCACCCAAAGGTAGCGATCTCGGTCTATGCCTATATCAACCACTCGACCGCTCCCGATCATGTCAAACCGGGGCCGAAGGTTTTCGTGGAACTCTGCGCGTGGTCAGGGCAGAACTCCTTCGCCGTCAATCAGGCACACCCGCTTCTCTCGGAAAAGAACCCTAAGTTTCGCGAACATTTTGAGAAATGGGTAGCGATGAGCGAAGGGGTGAGCCTTTATCCCTATTACGGACACTACAACTGGTTTACCCCATGGCCGATGCTCACCCAGATGGCGTACGACCTCCCGCGCTTGGCCGAAGTCCCCCATGCCTACGGGGTGTTGAGCGAAAACCATCTCCACTGGGGGACGCAAGGGATCACCTTCTGGCTCTACCCCCGCCTGCTCTGGAACCCGAAGCTCGACGTGCGGGCTGCCGTTGCCGACTACTGCCGTGCGGCGTACGGCCCTGCCGCCGACGCTTTCGAGCGCCACCTCTGGAACCTGCAAGCCTCCATGGATCGCCAGCCGTACCTCTCCGGCACGGTGCGGGAGATCCCGCTCGTCCTCGATGAAGCGACCCGCACCCAAGGCAACGCCCTGATGGCCGAGGCCGAGGCGAAGCTCCCGGAAATGGAGGAGTCGATGCAGTGGCGCACCCGGCTCGCCATCGAATCATGGCGTCAGAGCGCCGCCTTTGCCGAAGCGCTCCTCCTGCTCAAAACCTCGCAAGACCCCGCAGACCGCCCCAAAGTCGTCGCCACGCTCGAAGGACTCCTCGCTTTCATGGAGAGCGACATGGGCAAATGGGCCTTTGAAGGCGCGATTGCCCGGGCACCGCTTCGCGAACTGCTCGCCACTGTCGCCCCCAACTTCTCCCGCATCCCGATCGGCACCCTCGCCTACCGCGACCTCCTGCTCGAAGGGGGCGCTTTTACTCTTTATGGCACCCTCGAAGGATTGACCAAGGGATTGTGGGGCCTCGGCCTCGCCCCCGGATTGGAGGGGCAGGCGCGAGTCGTCCTCCGGCCCGAACCGCAGGCCCGGTTCACCGCCCTGCGCATCAGCTGGAGCTTTGAAAACCGCGAGGCGCTGGAAGCCCGGCTGACCGTGCGCGGGGAAGGCGGCGAGATGACCTTTGAAGGGGCCGACGCAATCCACGCCGGAGTCGATCTCCCGCCCGAACTGCTCGGCGGCGCGGTGGAGGTAGAACTCACCCTCTCCCACTCCAGCGAGGGCGAGCGTCTGCTGCTGACCGGCTGGGAGGTTCAGGCGCAAGTCGGGAAAAGCGCACCGTAGCAGATGATTTTCCTGATGACAGGGCGTGCCACAATCGGCTACATCTCTCATTTGCACATGAACCCTCCCTCCCTTCTCCGTGTTTTCACCGTCGTCTTTGCCGCTCTCGCCCTGTTGCTGACTTCGGCAGGGTTCGGAACGCTCCAAGCCGCACCACTGATCTACGTCGCTGTTGCCGACATCACCGAAGATCCCGAGAACCCGCCCCAACCGGGTCAGATTCTCGCCATTGATCACACGGGCGCCGTTTCGGTTTTCGCCACCGGTCTCGACCGCCCGGAAGGACTGGCTATTGACCATCAAGGGCGGCTGCTCGTTCTCGATGACGGGAAGGTGATCCGCTACGATCAATCCGGCGCCCCGACGGAATTGATCAACCTCGGCTTTTACGGGCGATCGATTGCGGTCGACGCATCGGGCAAAATTTATGTCCATGGAGACGCCGATCTGGAGATCTATCTCCACCAATACTCGACGAATGGTGTGTTTGAAAGCGCATGGAACGCCATCACGACCAACAGCCTCGCCTTCGGCCCGGACGGCTCTCTCTACGCCAGCGATTGGAACGACAATCGCATCGTCCGATATACCAGTTCCACCACCTATGAAACCGCCGCCACCCTCGGTGATTTCGTTCCCCTCGGGTTAGCCATCGACCCGGCAGGGAATCTTTACGTCTCCAGCTACGACGACCCCACGTTCGAAATCGAAGCGGCCGCTGTTCGCAAATATTCCTCCGCTGGGGTTCTCCTCCAGACCTTGAGTGACGAGGAACTTATCTTCCCGTGGGGGATGGCCTACGGCCCGAACGGTCTGCTCTATGTCAACGACTGGGGATGCGCCTGCGGTGAAACCGGGATCGCCCTCTTTAACGCCGACGGCACCCTCTTAACCAAACTCCCGCTCTCCGACACGCAAGTTCCGATGGGGATCGTCGTCGTAGAGACCATCCCCGAGCCTTCCGCCATCGCCGCGCTCCTCTTTGGCGGCGCTCTCCTCGCCTTCAAGCTTCGCCGGAAGCCGACGGCTCGCGCCTGAGACACGAAGCGATAATATGCAGGCCGAGAAGAATATCGGTCATATCGCGTGAATCAGCCGACCCGGCGCTCCACCGCTCGTTGCAGACCTTCAGATACCAGACGCCGATCGCTGCCTTGCGGTCGCGCTCCAACAACTGCTCCATCGCCCGGTTCGGGTCGAGCGTGAGCGGGAGGCGGTGAAGGTACTGGATCACATGCAACCCGAGATGGAGCACCAGCGTCGCCGCGCGAGCGACGTCGCCATCGTGGCAGGCGCCCTCTAATTCCACCACCGTTTCCAACTGCGCCGTCGCCTTGGGAAAACGTCGGCGGATCACCCGGCTCAAGTCGGCTAGGATCTGGCTCGCACCACTACCCGGCGCCTCCGTCTCGGCAATAAGCAGAGGGTAGAACGTCTCGCGCGTCCCGAGCAGATCGCCAACCGCCACTGCCAGCGCCCGCTTGAGCATCCGGTTCGGCATCGCCCGCATCTGAGGGATGATCTGATAAGCGGCGGAAAGCTCGCCCAGCGCAGCCAGCGCCTCCCCGGAAACAGCGAGCACCTTGCGATCGCGGTTATGCGTCAGGAGTTGGAGCAGCGGCGGGATCGCTCTTCGATCCCCCAACGCCCCGAGCGTGCGAATCGACTCGATGAGCGTCTCGCGATCATCAGATTCCAACCGTTCGATGAGCGGATCGACCGCGCTAAGATCACCACAATGCCGCAACGCCCGCGCGATCTGCGGGACAAAGACGCACGCCGGATCGCGCAGCCGCTCCAATAACGCGCTGACCGCCTCCGAGGTATTGATCGCGCCGAGCGCCCGGATCGCCTCCTCCTGCACCTCCATGGAGGGGTCATCAAGCCGTGCACTCAGTTCCGGCACGGCCAGTTCGCTACGCCCCGCGCCGAGTTTACGCGCCGCCGCCGCCCGACGGTGGGCCGGGCCGAGCCCCGACATCGCCTGAAGACTATAGAGATTGCGGAAAGCGTTGACCGGATTGGAGAAAACCATGCGCATCATCGCTTCGCTAAACGGGACCTGATCGACCGGCGTGCGAATGCTCAGGATCAGCGGCAGCGCCACGCTCCAGACCACCAGCGCGAAGACCACAATCATCACATGCAGGTACGCCACCGGCGCACCACTCGGGAGCAGCCACCCGCCGACCCCTTCCGGGAAGGCATCCATGATCACCCCGCCCACCAGCGTCCCGAGCGCCGCAATCAAACCGACCAGCGACCAATGGACCGCCATCGCCACCGTCCGCCCCGACGCTCGGGAGAGCAACCCCGCCAGTTGCAACTGACACGGCACGATCCCGGCAAAAAGGCAGCCGCTCAGAAACGTCGCCACTCCCTGCACCGCCATCACCTGCGGCAGCTTCCACTCCCCCCATGGCAACCCGAGCGTCACCCACCCATCGCGGACAAAGAACCAACTCACCAGCGTCAGCGGCGCCAGCACCATCAACACCGCCGCGAGCACCCGTGGCCCAAGCCGGTCAATTAAGATCCCCATCACGTGACTCGTCGCCACTGCCCCGAGCGCCCCGGCGATCGTCAACGCGGCGACCTCCACATAAGTCACCGGAAAATCGCGCTTGAAGTAAATAAGGCTAAAGGTTGCCAGCATGTTCGCCCCGAAGCCCCACGCTCCCATCGCTAGCGTCAGATGCCGGAAATCACGATCCTGCAACGGGACCAGCAATCGCCGCCATCCCCCGGCGGAAGCACTCCGGGCCGGGCGCGGCTCGCAGACCCGGGTATGCACGAGCACATCAGCCACCCCGGCCAGCGCTGCGAGGGTAAAGACGATCCCGAAGCCGCTCACCAGCGTCTTGCCAGTGGCAGGGTCGCGAAACTGATCGAGCAGATACCCGGCGACCCCCATCCCGAGAAGCGACGCCCCGGTGACAATCGCCTGCCGCCGCCCCCAAAAGCTCCCGGCGATCTTCGGCGGCACCAGATCGGCAATCCAGCTATACCAGAGGACCGAGCCGCCATGGCCCAGAAAATCGCTCAACCCGACCACCACAATCACCGCCACCGGTAGCCACCACCGCTCCGGGCTCCAGAAAAAAGCAAGAAGCGCGACCACCAGCCAGAGGCAACGGTGGATCAATGCCAGCGTCGCCCACATCGGCTTGCGTGCGTCGAGCCGTTCAGCAATGAGCGCCGAGGGGATCTGCGCCACCATCGCCGTAAAGCGGATCGTCATCATCAACCCGATTAGAAAACCACCCGCGCCGACCGCCTCCATGAACATCGCCAGCGGCATGTTCAGGCTCATCGCCATCCAGATCATCCCGAGACATCCGGCGCCGATGTTGATGCGCATCGCCCGGTCGACCTGCAACCGGGTGATGCGACGGCCTTGTGTATCGACTTGAGAGTGTGTGCGGGACATCCATCTCGTGCAAACGCCAGCGCCCCCACGCCGGTTTGCATCGGTTCTTTAGCTCATACGCCCAAAACGCGCCAAAGAAAGCCTTATTTCTCTTTGGCAAGGTAAAAGCCGCTCTTATCCCATCACCCACGCCCGAATCGCCTCCGGGCTCATCGAGGCGAGCCGCTCCTCCTCCGGCGGGATCGCCCCGATCGGATCATCAACACGGCCCCACTGGACGATCAGGTTACGCCGATCGACGCTGGAGCGGTTCGGCGGCCCGCCGTGGAGCACCTTCGGGTGAATCAGAACGAGCGAACCGGGCGGACAGAGCGCCACGGTCACCTCCGGCTCCCCTTCGACCTTGACCTTCGCCGCCTTCGCCGCCTTCGCCGCCGCCGCTTCCTCATCCGTCAGCTGGTGCGAACCTTCGATAAAACCGGTCGCGCCGTTCTCCTGCGTCATCCCGTCGAGACAAAGCATCACGCGCAGAAACGTCGAGCCCTTCGGGCAAAGGTAGCCATTAGGGTAATCACGATGCCAGGTGATGGCACTGCCGACCTGCCGCTGCTTCATCGTCACATTGCTGAAATGATAGAGGATCTCCTCGCTCCCCAAGAGTAGGCGCATCACCGCGAGAAGACGCGGCTCCAACATCCAGAGCGCCAACCGGGGGTCAAAGGCAGGCGCATCACCGATGATGAAGATAGCATCCCCCTTCTCCTGCGGCGAGAGACCGCAACTCTGTTTGGGCGAAAGGTTGCGCTCCATCACCAGCTTCGCCGCCAACGCCTCGGGGAGCCGGTTAACCTCGCGCTGGATCGCCTCGACCTTCGCCTTCCACGGCTCCATCTCCTCCTGCGAGAAAAAGGACGGGATCACCGCAAAACCACGGGTGTGAAACGAAGAGGCAATTTCGGCAAGGGGGAGCATCTCCCCTGCACTCTGCCAGCCATCCCACAAAGAATCTGTAAGAAAAAACTACAGTCTTCAAAACCGTTTGTGCTACCCTCGCAGAAATTCAGGATCATCGTCTGCCTTTTCCCCCTATCTCTTTCATGGCAAATCCAGCACTCCTGATTGCAACCGCCAAGATCCGCCCCGGCACGGAAGGGGCCTTCTCCGACTGGCAGGCCCGCTACCATACCGCTCTTGGGCAGGTTCCGGGGTTTATCGGCACCGACCTGATCCCACCTGACAAACCGGAGGCTCCTTGGACGCTCATCGTCCGCTTTGAGAGTGATGAAACCCTTCAGGCGTGGCAACAGACCGACAAGCGGGCTGAGTTGCTTGCGGAAGTGGTCCCCCTGCTCGTGACCGGATCGGTGACAGAAAAGATCACCTTGAGCGCCGACCACATCCCGACGAGCACCGAAGTCACCGAGGTGATCTTCTCCAAAGTCCGCGCCGGGATGGGCAACCGCTACCGCGAATGGAGCGGGCGCATTCAGGCCGCGCAGGCGAGCTACGCCGGCTATCGTGGCACCTACCTCCAACCCCCTTCTTCCGGCAACGACGGACACTGGACGACCATCCTGCGCTACGACAGCCCGGAGAGTCTGGAACGCTGGATGAACGCCCCGGAGCGCAGAGCCCTCCTCGAAGAATCGAGAGAATTTATCGAGAGCGAAGAGTTGATGCACCTTGCAACGGCCTTCCCCGGCTGGATTCCGGTCGACCCGACCACCGGCGAAGCCCCGCCGAACTGGAAGGCGGCGATGCTCGTCCTCCTTGGCCTTTTCCCGATCGTCATGCTGGAGATGAAGTACCTCGGGCCGATCTTCGGGAAGCTCTCGCTCAACTCCTCGCTGGCCACCTTTATCGGCAACAGCATCAGCGTGGCGCTCACCAGCTTCTGGACCATGCCGCTCTTTGTGCGCTGGTTTGAATGGTGGCTTTTCCCCAAGGGTGATCTCACCCGGGTCAACACCCGTGGCATCGCGCTCATCTCCTTACTTTTCGTCGTGGAAGTCCTCCTCCTGTGGCGATTGATTCCGTAACGTTTTCCTTACAAAACAAACCATGAGTACCACCACCCAACAACAGCATGAAACCTTCATCCGCCGCGCGATTGAGCTCTCCCGTCGCGCTTCGCTGGAGTATCAGACCGGCGGCGTCTTCGGCGCGATCATCGTCAAGGATGGCAAGATCATCTCCGAAGGGATGAACCGCGTCGTCGCCAGTCACGACCCGACCTGGCACGGCGAAATGGAAGCAATCCGCCTCGCCTGCATCACCCTCCAGAGCTTCAAGCTCACTGGTTGCATCCTCTACACCTCTGCCGAACCGTGCCCAATGTGCATGGCGACCTGTTACTGGGCCGGGATTGAGGAAGTTTACTACGCCGCCACCGTGGAAGACGCCCTTGAGTACGGCGACTTTGACGATCGGCCGATCTACGAACAGCTCGCTCTCCCCAAGGAGCAGCGTTTCATCAAAATGACGCAACTCCTCCAGAACGAAGCGGTCAACGTCTGGAAAGAGTACCGCGACATGCCGGGCCGCGTCCCGTATTGATCGCCATTGCCACCACCATGTGGCATAAGGCATGCTGCCGGATGAATCCTCCTCTCATGCCTTCCCTTGCGCTCCATCTCACACCCCTTTCCGAAGGAGGAACCGCGTGAACCGTGCGTTGATCGCTCCGGTCTGCGTTGCCTTCCTCCTCGGAGGGGTGCTCGGGTGGGGAGTGCGCGCTCGTCTCGCCGATCCGATGGGGATCGCCCCGCTGACCGGAGAGGGGGCCAGCGGCACGCTGCCGGAAGTCGCCTTCCGCACCAGCCGCTCTCCGCTCGATGGCGACGCCCCGGCGACCACCCCGGAGCGGAGCCTCCCGTTCCTTGACGCCTTGCAACAGGGCGTCGTCACGGCGGAACTCAAAGGCAACGCGCGCGACCAGCTTCGGATGACGGCGGTCAACCGCAGTTCCAACCCGGTCCGCATCACCCTCCCCGCCGGGCAGGCGTTTGAAAGCAGCAACGGCTACGTCGTCATCCCGCGAGCGCTCCACTTCGACTTCCTCCCCGGGCAGACGCGGCTCGACGACCTCGCCACCCTCGCCGTCGCCTCGACCAACCAGATGGAAATAGCGACTTTTGTCGCTTCGCCAACCCGTTTCCCCCGGCTTGATGAACTCCTCCACTGGCTGGCCGATCACCCGGAGATTTCCCTCCCGGCGGCTCAAACAGCGGCGCTGGTCATCCTTGAGAACCTCCCTTCGAGCGCCTTCGCCCGCTATGCCACAGCGGGGAGCGACCTGCCGAGCCTTTGGGAGAGCGGCGCCTTCAAGGTCGACACCGCCGATCTCATTGAAGCGATGCTCACCTTGCGCCGCATGGGGTTGCCGGATGAGCAACTCGCCATCACCGTCGACCCGCAAACCCGGATCGAGGCGATGCTCGACCCGCTCGCCCGGGCTGATGCCATGGTTTACTACGACATCACCCCCGCCAACGAGTGGGCCTTCTGGCGCAAGGAGTTACAGGAAGGCGACCCGTCGACCCGCCATTACGCCCTGCACGGCATCGCCCGTTATTTCCCGAAAGTCGCGCTCGAAATGCTCCCGAAATGGGCTCGCGAAAAGCGCACCCCCCGGCTCTATCGCCTCGTCGCCATCCGCGCTCTGGCCGAGACGCGCCAGCCCGAGGCTGTCGGCATCCTCAACGCGCTCGCGCGGGAATTCGGCGTCGGGAACGAACTGGGTCAAGCCGCCCAGGAGGCAGCGCTTTTCCTCGAAGCGAGCGAAAAGCAACCCCCTTTAGAGGCCGTGATGCCGGTCCGCTTCCGACTAGGGGAGTAAATTCAAGGAATCCGCAGCGCTCCACTCTTCATCGCTTCAAACTGATCGAAGTCGTAGAAGTAGCCCTGATTGGATGCTGTTCCAAACACGGAGCTTCCGGGGTTCCAGACGCCCTTCTCCGTCTGGACCAGCTTCGCGTGGCCATCGAGGAAAAAAGCATGCAGCCCCCGGTGCCGCGGCCCGCCGTGGTATTGAGCCCGGCTT
Source organism: Chthoniobacteraceae bacterium (assembly GCA_037189865.1). Classification (GTDB taxonomy): domain Bacteria; phylum Verrucomicrobiota; class Verrucomicrobiia; order Chthoniobacterales; family Chthoniobacteraceae; genus DATMFV01. Next base: position 35,345 of record JBBCIW010000001.1, read on the forward strand.
TCAACGGCGATTTCGGCCCCTCCGTCCAAGCGCCCCCCTTCGCCATGATTGACGCCATACATCGCGGCATTGAGCGCACGGTAGTTATTAAAGCGCGAATCGCCCAACTCCGCCGCGAGGAACACTCTGGAAGCCGGGACCGGAATCCCTCTGATTTTCGGGTAATAACGACACAAATTAGCATTACCACCGTAGCTCCAGCGATATTCATCCGTATTCCCGACCGGGCGCAAGGGGCAGCGCAGGCGGAAGCGGACATCGAGATGCACATAAGGGCGCACCCACGCCTCAAAGGTCGGTTCCTGCGAAGGAGCCACATTGGAGGCAGGGAGCGCAGCGCCATTATGCCACGGCAATCCATCGTGATCAGCAATGTAGAGCAACAACCCTGTCCCGAAGTTGCGCAACCGCCCCAGACATTTGACGGCATCCGAAGAGGCGCGCATCTTCGAGAGCACCGGCAGGGAGAAAGCAAGCAGGAGCATCACCAACGCTGCCGCCACCAGCGATTCCATCACCGTGACCCCGCGCACCCTTCGGGGAGCGTTGGGAAATCGTGACGACGCGCTGTTTTGCACCCCTTCCCCATCGGCGGGAAGTTGCCTAATGTTTCTGTCGACGTGACCGGGCATCCTCAAAAAGATTGATCAATAGCTTCACCACATTCTGCGGATTGGAATCTCCAAAAATCTCGCCCCCGCCTCCATATCCCATGTCGGAGGTGGTCACCACCAGTTCGCCCTCCTGCACAGCACAGCGCACCAGAAAAGGAGCCGGTCGTCGATCACTCAAGGGCAGGCTGGCCAGAACTTCCCAGAAATCCGATTGCGGCATCACACCCGAAGCAGGCGTCACCGCCTCCCGAAAAGCGCTCCGAAGATCCTCAGGCTCTCGCAACCAATTCCCCTCCTTGAGATCAAGCGTGCGCCGTTGTGGATGAACTTCCCAGCCTGTCCAATCAAGGGCGAAATCATCGCCAAACCAATTGGAGAGAAACGTTGGGTTAATGGAGGAGATCACCAGCAAGCCACCTCCTTCGACATAGGGAACCAGCGCTTCCCGCACAAACTCCTCCGCAAAACGATAGAGCTTTCCCGAACGATAGCGTAAAAAGACCGCGTCAAAGGAAGCCAGCGCCGAAAGGTCAACCCCTCCCTGCTGCCCAATCCATTGCACCTCCCACCCTGCCTTGAGAAACTCCACCTCCAAAGCCTCGTTGCGCACCCCCTCGCCACCATACAAGGCGACGCGCCTGCGTTGTCCGCCGACCAGCCGGATCATCCCGTGGCTGCCGGGACTATGGTAAACCTCATCAGGCCACCCCGAGGGAGGGCGCCCGGGCCGTGTCCGCTTGATCGACATCGGAATCGCTACCCCCGGCTTACGCTCAATCCCCAGCTCCGCCAACGGTAGGGAAAGCAGCACGCCCCACCCCCCTTTGACTTCAAAGGGCCGCGCCCGCCAATTCCCTTCCCATGCCTGAGAACTCATCGCTCCACTAAAGAGCGCACTGGAACGAAAGCCGAGCGAATTCACCACCAAATGAGCATACGATTCATCCTTCGCGGATTTAAGGAAAAACTCCAGCGAATCATCTTCATACACACTTGGGTGATCCTCGCGAAAGCGCGTCACCCGACGGGTAGGATCAACCTCTGCACAAACCACTTTGAGAAAGAGCGACTCCGCATTCCACAACAGCGAGACCTGAGTCGGCTCTTCAATCGGCTTCCCGTTCAAATGAAAAGGCGGGAGCACCGCCGCTTTCGTCCACGCTTGAGCGGCAGGGTCGAAAAGCTCCTCCCCCGTTGCCGATGTCTGGTAAGCCACGGTGGAGAAATGAGCCTCCTGCCCTTGAAGATACTGAGCCAGCTCCTCCCAGTTACGGAAGAGCTTCTCCTCAAACGCCACCTGTTGGAGCGCTCGTTGGCGCTGCTGCTCACCGGGAAGATCGTGTAAACGCTTCCGCGCCGCTCCAAACAGGGCATTAGCCTTCCCGACTAGCGATGGCGTCACAAACCCACGGGTATAGGCAGCAGGGGAGTTAAAAAAATAGGAGATATTCCCCGGCGATGATTTCCACGCCTCCTCCATCAGAAAGTAATAATCGGCCATCGGCCCCGCTGCCGGGCCGTAAATCGCGGAGGTCCACTCTCGGACGACCTCCTGTGGCGTCACCTCGGGGTTCCACATCCCACGGGCAACAGCGTAAAGATTGAGCCGGTTGGTCGCCCATCCCTGCCCCTCAGGCTGCCCCTCTCTCTTCCCCGTGAAGTCATACCCCATCGGGGCAACTTCGGTACTATAGGCAATCATCCCATGCTTCTTCATGAACACCATGGTATCAAGCACGTGATAAACCAAAGGAACGAACATCGCATCACGGAAGGGGATCATCTCATAGCCGCGAATCCCCATCGCAGCGCCAGCCTTGAGCCATTGGAAAAACTCCTCAATCGCCTTCTGATTGGAGGGATGCCCGCTACCTAGAGGATGCTTATACGACACGTTATAGGTCGCGTACTGATTGACCGCCATCGGTGCCAGTTTCCCCTTGGGGACATCACGATAATCCTGATACGCCAGCGTCGAAAACTCAAGATCATGGTCGGGGTAGCGTTCCCGCAACGCTCCGATGAGCAAAGTACAGAGCTTTTGATAACGGGTGCTCAAATCCGGAGCCATCTCCATACAACCTGCACATTGGCAAAACTTGGGAGAATCAGCCGGATACATCCCCCAGAGATCAATCTGCGGCATCGTCTCAATCCAACGGCCCAACCTCTCCACAAGCGCTTCCTGCACTTCCGGGTTCGACCAGCAGAGATGCGGATTGCCCAACACATAACCGACCCGCTCCCCCCCAAACTCAGCGGTATACTCGGGATGTTCGAGCAAAAGCTCCTTGGGAAGATAGAGATTATGCCCGCCCAGCACATTGATCATTCCCTTCTCCCGAAGGTTAGCGTTCCATTCCGGCTTGAAATAATGGTCGCTCCAATGGTTATTCATCCGATTGCGCGCCATCCATTCGAGCGTGAGGTCATCGTAATGGGGTGCATTGATCGAGAGGCTCCGGTACGGAATGGCGCCGGTTTGCGTCCGATCCAGAACCCCAATAGCCAGACGCGGCACCGAGGCATAAAACTCGCCCTCTTCCCCCGGCCACAACCACCGGAAGCCGAGTTGCTGTTCCAGAAAATCGCACACGGCATAGAGCACCGAACGTGGATTGGAACCCGCAATCAAGAGCGCACGCTGGCTCCTGCGCAGGATGATCTGATCACGCATGGCTGGCGCATCGAGTAGTTCCGGGCAGAGCCGCGCGATCTCGGGCTGGCTTTGAGGGGTTCCAACGATGATGACAGGATGGTGAGCCCCCGGGACTTCCCTCCGGATCGGGAGCATCGCGCCCGTCGCCAGTTGAATCCCCCGTTGCAATTCACGGGCTGCGTAAGCCTCCACGGTCCCGTCCTGAGCATCAGAAACGATCACTGCTGCGCTCCGCCCGTCGGCAGCAAGGAGAAGCTCATTGGCAGAGGCCGGCACTATCAGAAACCCGATCAAAACGGTCACCATCCACCGCAAGGGAATCACTACCCAACAGGAACGTCGCATCACGAAAGAAAGGAAAAACATAAAAGGGGAAATTAGAGAGATGCCAAACTCTTTCTGCGATACCGGCTCCCCAAGATCACCCCTGCGCACCCGCCCAGCAAGAGCAAACCGACTCCCGGCTCTGGGACACTCTGGGCTGAAATCAGCACCGCATCACTCAAATACCCGATCTCAAACAGGTAGCTATCCCCGCCATATTCCAGCGAAAAGAGGTGATCAGAGCCAACCGCCACCCCGTTAATGGTAGCGAAAACCCCCAGAAACCCATCGCTCGTGTCGGTCTCGACCAACCTCCAGACTTCGTCTCCGACTGGTGCCTGCGATAAGCTAAGTTTGAGATTGCCACCGAGAGTAACTGCGGAGCCATTCAGCGTCGGATCTTTAACGATCTGAAGGGGCGTCCCGGTCGTCAGGCTAACCTCAAAGGTAGCTCCGGCATCAAGCTGCAAGCTACCATGAACCGTCATCCCTCCTCCTCCGACCAACGTCCCTCCGTCATGAACCCGGACTGGGGTATAGCGTGTTCCGCTCTCCACCACGACACTCCCCACCTGCTCATACCTCATTCCTCCCCCGATCGTGCCGGAACCGCTCAGCGTTGCCCCGGCGCGCACCTGAACAGCCGATGTCGCCTCCAGCGAGCCATCGAGCACAAACTCTCCACCCTGAAAATCACTCACCCCGGCGTAGTGCTCCGCACGTCCTGTAAAAACCATCCGCCCGGCTCCGGTTTTGGCAATCGAGTTGTTCGTGTAGACAGAGGCACTGGCCCCTGAAATCAGGTTACTCTCCACCCTAAGCGTCCCTTCGGTACTAAACTGGTGAAAAAAGAGCGCCCCCCGATCACTGGAGGCAAGGTCACGAACCTTCATCGTATAGTCACCAACCCCTTCCTCCATGAGCAGCCCGCCTGTTTTCAGATGATAGCTACCGGAAAGCTCACCAGCCCCGGTCAACGTCAGCGTGTTGGTGCGGACATGCCCTGTCAAAACATGAACCCCGGCATCACGGTAATTCATCGTCACATTGCCGATCGTATCAGGCAGTTGCGTCAGGCTTTCCTGCCGCACCACACTCCCGGAGGAGAGCGTTGCAAAGCCACTCTTGACTCCATCATGGACCGTGATGTTACCCGGAGCGCCCGTCAGAAAATTGCCGGAACTAACGAACCGGACTTCAGCACCGGGCGTCGAGAGCTGAAAATGAAGCGTGGGGAGCGCCCGCGAGAAAATGGCATAGCTATCATAGGCACTGAAGACGACCTCCGTTCCAGCACCACCGTTGGAATCGACCACGACGCGGCTATGCCCACCACTATTAGCTAGATAGAGGACGCCGAGATTCACCGTGGTCTCGCCAACGCCGGAAGCACCTTTGACTTCAAACACGCCGCCGCTATTCTCCGAAGAGATGACAGCATTGGCTCCCAGCATGATGCGACCGCCCGCTGCCAGCGAGCCCCCTGCGGCAACATCCAGCAACACCCGCCCGCGACCGAGCACCGTCCCCCCTGTATAGGTATTGGCCCCGGAGAAAATCAGGGTACCCGAGCCGGTCTTGGTGAGAGCAGCCGCGCCACTGGCACTGATCGCTCCATCGAGAACCAAGGTCCCCCCGTTTGTGTGAACCGTCGTTGCCGCCGTTAAACGCAGGTCGTTCTCAACGCGCTGCTGATGCAAACTAAGATTCTCCAAAGTCCCCTTAAAATCAAAGCCATTCCCGCTCAGGACAAAAGCACCGGCATCACTCCCAAAAGTGATTCCAGCCACAGCGCCGATCAGGGTGTCATTGTGGCTGATCACCTGAAGTTGGCTATTGAAAACAAGCACGGGATCGGTTCCTGACGGGACACCGGGACTCCAGTTTTCGGCAACGCTCCAGCGTTGATCGCCCCCCGCTCCAGTCCAGAAATAGGGGTTAGCGAAGGCGCAGGAAAGATGCCCGAGGGAAAGAAGGCTACTCAGTAGAGCGAGGCGAAAAGAAGCTTTCATAAAAAAGGAGAAATCAACGGGAACACAAACAACCAAGAGGGGGAGATCACGACCGGAAGGGTACACCTTCATCCACAATCCTCAAAACGCTTGTGCGAAAATGATTTCGCTTTAAGCGCAAACGGCTCTATCTTCTCCCCCGTGAAATTCACCCTCCCTTCACGATGAAAAAGAAACGGCTTCGTATCGGCATCCTCACCCAGCTTGAACACACGATCCAGCGGGAGGTGGTCCGCCACCTGATCTCCTTTGCCTCGGAGAACTACGGTTGGGAGTTTGAGCTTCCCCGTCTCTTTGGGAAGCCGTGGGAGGTCCACCGGCCCTTTGATGCGATGATCGCGTGGCCCTCCCGCGAGGAGCTTCCCCTCCTGCGGCAAGTGAGAGTGCCGCTGGTCTGTCTCGGCTCCAACGCCACCAGCGAATGGCCCTGCGTCGTCTTTGATAATGAAGCCTCCGGCGCGATGGCAGCGCGGTATTTTCTGGGGCAGGGAATCAAACGCCTTGGCGTCCTTCTCGGGGAAACCTCTTCCTACGGCGACCTGCGGGCCAAAGGATTTGCGCAAGTCGCCCAAGAGGCCGGAGTGCCGTGCCGCACTTTCAAAGTCGACAAATACTCCCGCTCCCCCCGAATCTGGCCACGATTTGCCGAAAATCTCAAACGATGGTTAGGGCAAACCTCGCAACCGGCCGCTCTTATGGCTGACACCGACCTGACCGGCTTTCTTGCCCTTCCGGTGATTCTCAAAGCAGGGATCAACGTGCCCGAAGAACTTGCCATGGCAACGATCGGATCGGACACGCTATTATGCAACGCCACTACCCCGGCCTTGAGCAGCGTCACCATCCCCGGGGCAAAAATGGGAGTGGAAGCGGCAAAATTGCTCCACGCCCTGCTCCATGGAGCGCCTTCACCGGCGACGCCATTGACTATCGGGCCGATCCACATGGTGGAGCGGGGCTCCTCAACGCCGCTCTTTCTCGGCGATGAACTGGTCGCCAAGGCGCAGCGCCTCATCAAAGAACACGCCACGGAGCCTTTCACCATCCACGATCTCCTTGGAATGATGAAGGTATCCCGGCGCTCTCTGGAGATCCGTTTCAAAAACGCGCTGGGCCGCACCCTCCAGAAAGAAATCTGGCGGGTGCGTCTGGAGCGAGCCAAACAACTTCTGGGAGAGACTCAACTGGCGATGCCGGACATCGCGGATCGCTCCGGTTTCACCGATGCCCAGCGTCTCTCAGAAGTCTTCAAACGCGAATTGCACGAGTCACCCACTGACTACCGCAAGCGCTGCCAGCGGGACCTCTACGCTCTATGAAGCCGCCTGCCGTTGGGCTTCCGCCGCTTCGAGCATCGCGATCACACCCAGCGTCTCCTCTTCGGTGATTGGGGAGCGCCCTTCCTTGAGGAAGGCGACGACATGGACGAGCAGGTCCGCGTAGAAAGAGCAATCCTCCGGGACTTCAAACGGCACCGGACCGGCAGGGGTATGGATCGTCCCGCCGAAAATATAGTGAGGGACGCGGCCACCCCGGATCGTCCCGATCCGCCCGTCACTCCAGACAACGCTCAGGAGATCGAAATCTTTCTCATGCACCACGCTCACGCGCTGGAAACCACCCCCCATCGCGCTAAAGAGCATCTCGGCGGTGTGAATCCCATACCAGAAGTAACCGGTGCCCCCTTCGGTAAAGAGGACAGGCCCGTAGAAGTCGCACCCGATCACCGGCCCCTTCGCCTGCGCCACCTCCAACGCCTCGCGGAAGGCTTGGGCATAACGCAAGGCGCTGCTACTAAAGATCGGCGTGTTGTGCGCACGAGCCAGCGCAAACATCGCCTCGGCATCGGCAAGCGAGAGCGCAAACGGTTTATCAACAAAGACCGGTTTGCCCGCTGCAACGACCGCCTGCAACTGCTCGGGATGCTGCCCGGCGTCGATCGACTCGATGAAGAAAGCATCGCACAGGTCGAGGAGGTCGCTGATTTCGGCGACAAGCTTCACGCCGCGCCCTTCGAGTTCCGCTGCGTACTGATCAACGCGAGAGTGGCTGTGCGGCATCCGCTGTGAACCGCCGCGCCAGGCGGCAACCACTTTGCACCCGGGGATATGCCGGGGATCGCTCGCGTCGTTGAGCAGTTGGGTAAAGTGACTGACGTGAGAGGTATCGAGACCGATCAAACCGATGTTCATAAGGAAGAGGAGAGGGCGAGGTGAAAAACAATCTTCCTCCCTAACGCAAATTTGCATTAACCAACACCCCAAGGCGCTGGCGAGGAGGAGTGATTTGTTGCTCCAGAAATCGCCGCCGGTAGCGCAAATGTCAAACGCAAACTTACTCCATTCCTTTACGAAAATTCTCTAAAACAGTTCCTGTTGCCCGTCGTCTTTGGCTGCCTCGGCGCGGACTTCAGCCGTGAGCGATTTGAACTCACAAGCTTCCAACTCAGCAATCAGAGCGTCGTACTGCGGAGCAATTCCGAGAGCGTCGAGTGGGGCGGGGAGGGGGAGGTCGAGATCGAGCCGCACCATTTCGCGATTCCCGGCGATCAGGTCGCGATGTTCGAGGATACGGGTACGAATCCCCTCATTAACGATCACGGAGGGATTGGCGAGCACGGCATCGAGCCCGTCGTAATCGTTGATCAAAGCCGCTGCCCGTTTTGGCCCCATTCCGGGAACACCGGGAATATTGTCAGCGCTATCGCCCACCAGCGCCAGCCAGTCGCTGATCCGCTGGGGCGGGATGCCCCACTTCCCCCGGACATGCGCCTCCCCGAGCAGGGCAAACGGCTCTTTGGGGGAAGTGAGATCGCTCTTGTTGGTGGAGTAGATATGGACCGAATCGCCGACGAGTTGGAAAAGATCTTTGTCATTGGTGGCAAGCACGGTGCTCCCTCCTTCCCGCACGGCGGCACAGGCGTAGGAAGCCATCAGATCGTCGGCTTCGGTATCGGGGAGCGAAAGGCTCTGGAGGCCGAGCAGCGGGACGATGCGGCGGATCACCCCGATCTGCGGGCGCATCAGTTCAGGCATCTCCGCACGGGTCTGTTTGTAGGCCGGTTGAAGGGCGGTGCGCCGCTGTGGCAACCCTTGATCCCAGATCACGGCAGCACGTTCCGGCGCGAGGTCGCGCAACATTTTGCGCACAACTTTGATAAAGCCGTAGACGGCGTTGGTTGGCTCTCCCTTGGAGTTGGCCAGTTCGCGAATGGCGAAGAAGGAGCGGTAGGCGTAGTAATGGCCGTCGATGAGGAGGTATTTCACGGCGGGGAACCTACCCTCCCCGACGCAAAAAAGGGAGCACCGGTTGCCCCGGAACTCCCTTTTTTTAAGACTTCAGAAAAAGTCGACGCTTATTCCTGATCAGCCGGAGCGGCCTCGGTCGCTTCGCCACCCTCACCGCCCTCGGCGGCAGCAGCGGCGTTGCGCTCCTTCATGGCGGCCTTGCGGCTCAGTTTCACGCGGCCCTTTTCATCAATGCCGATGCACTTGACCCAGATGGCGTCACCGACGCGGACGACATCTTCGGTCTTGTTGACGCGGAAGTCAGCCAGCTCGGAGATATGGACCAGCCCCTCTTTACCGGGGAGGACTTCGACAAAGGCGCCGAATTCCTTGGTGGAGACGACGGTGCCGTTGTAGGTCTCACCGATGGTGATCTCCTTGGTCATCCCGGCGATGATCTCCTTGGCGCGCTTGAGGCTCTCGCCGTTGCTGGAGTAGATGTTAACCGAACCGTCGTCCTGAATGTTAATCTCAGCGCCGGTCTCGGCAACGATCCCCTTGATCGTCTTGCCACCCGGGCCGATGAGGAGGCCGATCTTGTCGACCGGAATCTTCACTGTTTCGATCCGCGGTGCGAAGACGCTCAACTCCTCACGCGGTGCGGAGAGCGCTCCGGCCATCACTTCGAGAATCGTGGTGCGTGCCTCGCGAGCCTGACGGATCGCTTCGGCGAGGATCTGGTGGCTGATCCCGGGGAGCTTGAGATCAAGCTGGAAACCGGTGACGCCGGTGTCGGTGCCGCAGAGTTTGAAATCCATGTCGCCGAAGTGATCCTCGGAACCGAGGATGTCGGTCAACGTGGAGTAACGCACGAGGCGATCGCCATCAAACTCGGTCACCAGACCGACGGAAATCCCGGCCACCGGCTTGCGGATCGGCACACCGGCGTCCATCAACGCGAGCACCCCGGCGCAGACCGAAGCCATCGAGGTCGAGCCATTGGACTCCATCACCTCGCTGCTGATGCGGATGGCGTACGGGAAGTCCGACTCGTGCGGGATCACCGGCTGGATCGAACGCTCGGCGAGAGCGCCGTGGCCGATTTCGCGGCGGCTGGTCGCCCCGGTGCGCCCGGTTTCGCCGACGGAGAACGGCGGGAAGTTGTAGTGGAGGATGAAGCGCTTTTCGTGATCGCCGCCGGTGTAGGCGTCGAGCATCTGGGCTTCATCAGCCGGGGCGAGTGTCGCCAGCGCGAGCGCCTGCGTCTCCCCACGGGAGAAAAGGGCCGACCCGTGGGAACGGGGCAGAAGGCCGACTTCACCGGTCAGAACGCGCAGATCGCGGATGCCGCGCCCGTCGGGACGAACGCCACGGTCGAGCGTGCTGACGCGGAACGCCTTCTTCTGAAGGTAATCAAACGCCTGATTGATCTCAAAACCGGTCGCTTCCGGGAATTTTGCGAGGATGGCCGCTTTGACCTCTTCGCGGAGAACTTCGACCGCTTTGCCACGGGCCACCTTACTCGGGGTGTAGATAGCGGCTTCGATCCGGTCACCGGCGACCTGATAGGCGATTTCGAGCAGTTCGTCCTTCACGAGCAGGAGCGGGAGCTGGCGCTTGGGCTTGTTGACCAGAGCGGCGAGTTCCTTCTGCGCGAGGACGATCTTGCGCACGTACGGCTGGGCGAATTCGAGCGCCTTGATGAATTCCTCTTCGGGAAGTTCATTGGCGGCTCCTTCAATCATGATGACTTCATTCTCGCTACCGACATAAACGAGGTCGAGATCACTCAAGACCCGCAGCGAATGGCCCGGGTTGACCACGAACTGGCCGTCGACCCGCCCGATGCGGACGGCGCCGACCGGCCCGCCAAACGGGATGTCGGAGACCATCAAAGCAGCCGAAGCGCCGTTGATGGAGAGGATGTCAGGGTCGTTCTCCCCGTCCGCGCTCAGGAGGACGCTGATGATCTGCGTGTCGTAGAGGTACCCTTTCGGGAAGAGCGGGCGCAGCGGGCGATCAGTCATCCGCGCGGTGAGGATTTCCTTCTCGCTCGGACGGCCTTCGCGCTTGAAGTAACCGCCGGGGATCTTGCCGACCGATGCGGCTTTCTCACGGTAATCGACCGTGAGCGGGAACCAGTCCTGCCCTTCCTTGAGGGAAGTGGCGGAGACGGCAGTAACGAGGATGATCGTGTCGCCACAGCGCACGGTGACGGCGCCGTCAGCGAGCTTGGCAAGTTTTCCGGTTTCAATGGTGATCGGCAGCGCGCCGACCCCTTCTACAGAGATGATGTGGTGCATAAAAACGTGATGCGTTTTGTTTGGGATTTCAGCAGAGAGCACCCCCTGTGACGATGACCGGAGTCGCGAGAAAGAAATGATGACTTATGAAGGAAGGAGGCTCGCCGCAAAAAGGAGAGTGGGCCGCTGCCTGCTTCATTCATAGTTCGTCATTCTTTTCAAGGCTCCGGCACCGCCGGGACGGTGGCGCAACTTGCATGGATCACCGCAAGTGAGGGCATCTGCCACCCTTTGCGGTGGGGATCAACAGGGGAGCTTTCCCCTGAAAGTGAAAGAGCGTGCAAGGGAGAAAACTCGCCCTTGACGCCAAAGAAGAAATCCCAGGTCGTGGTTGAGGCGACCTGGGGATTTCGCATGAAAAACTGGTTACTTGCGGAGGTTGAGGCGCTCGATGACGCTCTGGTAACGCTCCTGCTTGGTCCGCTTGAGGTAATCAAGAAGATTACGGCGCTTGGCCACCAGCATCAGCAAGCCACGACGCGAAGAGTGGTCTTTGCTGTGCAATTTAAGGTGCTCGGTGAGTTGAAGGATGCGCTCGGTGAGCCGGGCGATCTGCACGTCGGAGCTACCGGTGTCGGTATCGTGCTGCCGAAAGCTCTGGATATCAGTCGTTGCCATAAAAAATCGTTCTTTTCTCTTTTTGGAAGAGGAGGATTATCAACCAGAAGGGGGCAATGGCAAGCGGTTTTTTTCCTAAGCGCTCTCCGTGCGGGTGTGGCACAGTTTGTGCACTCTCGCTTCAGGTAAGACGGACTCCCCGGCGCTGGAGGGGGAGGAGCTGACGCGACACCTTTGGTTTTGCCATTGGCCCGGGGGATCGCTACGCTGCCTCTGACCTGAGCGCTCAGTTTTTTTCCTCCTATGTATACCTTTGCCTATCAGGCCCGCGACTCGCAGGGCAAAACTGTCAGCGGCGTGACCGAAGCGCTCAATGAAGATAACGCGATCAATACCTTGATGGCACGGGGGTTGATGGTGACCTCCATCCAGCAGCAGGCCGCCCGGAGCAGCGCCGCCCGGGGCGGTAAAGTGAGCGATTCCGATCTGGTCCTCTTCACGCGCCAGTTGGCGACGATGGTCGACGCCGGGTTGCCGCTCGTCTCAGCGCTCACCGCGCTCTACGAGCAGTCCGACCCGAAGCGGCAGGCGAAGCTACGCTCGATCATCGGCGAGATCACCGCACGGGTCGAACAGGGCGACACTTTTAACGAAGCGATCGCCAAACACCCGGCCACGTTCTCGCGCCTCTATATCTCGATGGTCCGCGCCGGGGAGACGGGCGGGATGCTGGCGGAGATTCTCGACCGGCTCGCCGGGTTCCTCGAAGCGAGCGCCCGCCTGAAAAAGAAGGTCAAATCAGCCATGACCTACCCGGTCATCGTCATCTGCATTGCCTTTGCGATCACGGCCTTTCTGATCATTCAGGTCGTCCCGGTCTTTGCAGGGATTTTCGCCGATTTTGACTCCACGCTTCCCGCGCCAACGCAATTTCTGATCGATCTCAGCGGGGCGATCCGTGCCTACTGGTACATCTTTATCGTCGGTGCCGGGGCGGCCTACTTTTTCATCCGCCGCTTTCTACGGACCAAAAAAGGAGAAGAGTGGTGGGACCGCGCGAAGCTCAAGCTGCCGGTCTTCGGTCCGCTGGTGCATAAAATCTGCATGAGCCGTTTTGCGCGGACTTTCGCCCAGTTGATCCGCTCGGGGGTGCCGATTCTGGAGGTGATGTCGATCGTCGGGGAGACGGCAGGCAACACCGTCGTGGAATATGCTATCCGCTCCGTTGCGCAGGATGTCGAGAAAGGCGACGGGTTGGCACAGGCGCTCTCCCGTCAGAGCATCTTTCCGCCGATGATGCTCCGGATGGTCGCCGCCGGTGAGGCGACCGGCAAGATCGACGCCATGCTCGAAAAGATGGCCGACTTCTGGGATGAGGAGATCGAAGCGCTCCTTAACGCCCTGACTTCGCTCATTGAGCCGCTGCTCATCGTCTTCCTCGGCATCGTCGTCGGCGGGATTGTGATCTCGATGTTCCTGCCGATCTTCAAGCTCAACGATATTGTTTCCGGGGCGAAGTGACGCCCCTTACAGCTTCTCCAGCAAGGTAGCGATCTCGATCCGCACCTCATCGGCGATCGCCCGGTCCTTCTCCGCACTCCAGCGTGGAGCCCGGGCGCCGGGGGCGTCAAGCACGCGCGAAGGGGCAGCGGCGAGAAGAGCGCGGGCCTGTTTAAGGAGCGGATGCCCCCCGGCGGCTTCCAGCGTGGCGATCCGCTCGCGCAAAAGACTAAGATACTCAAAATCGTTGGCGCTCTCGGTAATCGCCTCCATTTGCTTGGAGGTAGTGATTGAGTCCGGGCCGAGGAAGCCGGGCGTCCAGATCGTATCTTTGGCAAGGTAAGGATTCCACGGGTCGGAGCCGCCCGTCCCGGTGAACGACCAGAAGAAACTCCCCTGACCGCCGAGCGCAAAGACATCCCACGCCTGAAGGAGATAATAGCTATACGGATCGGAAACCCGCGCCACACCATCGCAGGAATAGAGGTAAAGCTTTTTCCCTTTCGCCGTCAGTTCGCGATAAAAGTCGGCTGAAATTTCCCCACCACGGAAAAGCGTCGGGCGATGGGGGCAGAAAAGATCAATCTGCGCGATCAACTCCGGGGTGTTGCGCTCCGGGGCACGCGTCCCGGTATCAAAGAGCTGAATTTCCGGCTGAGCCGCTTTGATCGCCCGCGCCCAGTGGAGGAAGATTTCGTCCTCCTTGCTGTTGCGCGATTCATCAACGAGAAGCAGGCTCAACTTCCCCGGCTCCACCCCTTGCCCCTTGGCGTGTTCAACCCAGAAGTCGATCCACGCAGCGACTTTGCGCTGAAAGAGATCGGAGTCGAGCGGGCTGCCGTCGAGCTCCTCCTTCGCGATGGAAAAGACATGGAAATGGCGCGCATCAGGCCAGCGCTCGACCCACCCATCAAACGCCTCGGTCGAAGGAGCCGTGATCATCCGCCCCTCCCGATCAAACTCACCGAATCCGAAAGAGTAGGTCGTCGCCCAAGGGGAATCGACCCCGCGCTCGCGCAGATGCTCAATGAGCGGCGCCCGGTTCTCCTTCGTTAATCCATAGAGGAAGGTATCGCTATATTCCCAGCCACTGAGATGCAGCCGGGGCCGTTGCGGAAAAGCGACTTCAAACACCTTCAACTCCACCGGCAGGGTAGCGAGCGTCTGCCCCTCCCTCTCGACCCGCAACTTCCCACGATGGCTACCCGCTCCCAAAGAGGGCGGCACCGTAGCGCGGACCCAGATCTGGCGCGTCATCCCCGCCGGGAGACGCAGGCGGTAGCGACCGTCACTCCCACGCTCCAGCAGCGGTAGGGCCGAGCCAATCGTCTCCCGCTCGGCGCTATCGAGCCAGAGCACTTCATGAAACTCCAGGAAACTCCCCTCCTGCGGCAGCCCTTCGTGGAAAAGCTCCACCTCCTGCTCCCGGTCCGTGTTATTGGTCAGATTGAAAACCCCGGCGCGGCTCTCCCCTTTCATGGCAGCGATGCGCAGCGGCTCTCCCACCGGCGCTGTGGTCGGGGGGCGATCGGTCGGCTGGAGCGGATTCCAGCGATGCGTACTCCAGAGCTGCAATGCCGGGAGTTGCTGCTGCGCACGGGCCGCCCCGAGGAGGGCATAAATTTCCCGTTGCAGAGGGCAGAAAGGATAGACCCCATAGAACCCCTCCGGCTCCAGCGGCGGCATCTCCTCAAGCGCTTTGACTAACCTTTGCGCCTCCGTCTCCAGTTTCCCGTCGGAAAGGGTAGCGATCTCCTTTTGCGCGATCTCCAGCTCGAGGGCGAGACGATGCTTAATCGCGTTATTGAAAGGATCGCCAAAGAAGGCGCTGCCAAACTCCCGGGCAGGGCCGGGGAGGGGGCGGGTCTTCCACCCTTCCTCACCCCGATAAACCTCGATCTCATCACTAAAGAACGTCGTCCCGTTCGGTTTAATGATCAGCTTGAGATAACGCCCGTGCGTGTGGAGATCAAGCGCCTCAAAGCGATGGGTAGCATAGTGAACCGGGGGCGCGGCATGGCGGGCGCTCAGCTCCACCAGATCGGCAACGCTATGGAAGCGTCGCCCGTCGATACTCACGAGCATTTCAATCGATTCAGGCCAGTTCACCCCACCGGCCCCTGCTGCGGAATGGACCATCACCCCCGCGATCGGCTGATGTTCACCCAGATCCAGCGTTACCTCAATCTCCCGCGTCCGCACCCAGCCGACCGTCGTCTTCTGCGTCCAGAAATACCCTTTGGTCCAGGCGCCATCGGTAAGTTGCACCGCATTCTCCGGAGAAGCAGTGTGCGGGTAATTAGGGATCGGATGGTAGGAATAGGGGCGACCCGCTGCGAGATTGGGCGGACGCTTGAGCGCGGGAGGAATCGGCGCGGCTTCCCCCTTGGGGATGATTTCCAGCGCATCAATGCTAACCTTTCCCGCCGGGAGCAACGCCTCCAGCTCTCCTTCGCCCCCCTTGCGGACAACCTGCACTTCCACCAGCGCGTACCCTCCCTCTTCCGAGTGGTAGCTACGCTCCTGCACCTGCCAGATCCCGGCGGCTCCGGTCGCCTCAATCCGGGTCAGCTCGTGCCGCTCCCCCGCCTCGCTACGCAGGATGATGCGTGGCGTCAACGCTTCATCAGGCTTGAGCGCCACACGGATCACCCCCGGCCCGGCTGGCAACTCAAGGGGAGGACTGGTGAAATGAGTCAACCCGCCGGGCTGCTCCGCTTTTGCGCTCCAGGTGAGCGAGGTATGGTCGTTAAACCCATCATCATCCACCCAGCGCCACCCCCCTTCCTGCGGCAGATCCCACCCGAGGAGTTGGCCCCTGGAGTCACTCGCGGAAAAATGGCCGTTAGGAACCACCGGGGGCGTCTCCTGCGCCATGAGGGAGCCTGCCATCAGCAGGAAGGCGTAACATTTCGTCATGCCCAAAGGGATACCGCCGCCCTCGTGCTAATGTAAATGGCAGGAGTTGGCGCGGCTTTGCATTTCTTGCACCCGCCCCCTTGGCTAACCCTGTTTCCGGACGAACCCCGATGGAGAGAATCACCAGATCAGCCGGGTAGCTTTGCCCGCTGGTGGCATCAACCTCCAGAGCGCCTCCCGGTCAATGGAGAGGACTTCGGTTTGTACCTCCACCCCGATCCTGAAACGTTCGCGAAAGGTAGCGACATCAGCCACTAGTGTCCTGTCATGCAGGAAATGTCGTATAGAGCGCAGGATTTTTGCTTCAGAGCAAGGCGGAAGCCCAAGCGGCTATCCAAAGATAACCGCTTGCGGCTGACAACGCAGCTCTGGAGCAAAAAGACAAGCTGGATGCGACATTTAAGGCGTGACTGGACACCAACAGCTTCTCCTCCTTTTCAATCACTCCGCCGATGTGGTAAGGCAATCCGCAGTTGGCAAAGGAGACATGCGGCCCCCGTTCAAAGAGAGTGATCTGCGCTGCTTCATCCAGCCGCCGCAGACAAGTGGCGCAGGAAGCTCCCCCGGCACCCCCCCCGACGATCAGAACCCGTTTTCGTTTCATGAGAGACGACACCTTTCCTGATCAGAGCCACGATTCCACGGTGCACGCGCCAGCAGGAGACCGAGGCCGCACGTATCAGTCACTCCAGCGAAGATCAACCCTGCCCCCACCGCGCTGCAAAGCGTGTAAAACCCGGGGTGCACCGCAACCCCCAACGCCACACCGAGCACGACCAACGCCCCCGCTGCGATCCGGACCTGTCGCTCCAGCGCCATCACGCCACGTTGCCGCTTTAACGGCAGCCCTGCCGCCTCCCACGCCGCCACCCCTCCTTCGAGCACCTTCAAAGTCACCGGCACCCGCCCTTTGAGCTCTTGCGCCGCACGGGCAGCCCGCCCGCCACTCTGGCAAAGCAGCACCACTGAGCGCTGCGTCTGCGCCAGAGAAGCAATCTCCTCCACGTCGATTTCGCCCAGCGGCCTCAAGAGCGCTCCCTCTATCCTCGCCGCCGCAAACTCCACAGGAGTACGCACATCGAGGAGAAGAACCCCCTCCCGATCGGCCTCCAACTCAGCGGGCGAACAACGCTCGACATTAGCTGATTTTGATGGAAACTGTTTCATAATCTACTAAATAACTATATCGCGATTCAGTAATATGCAAGGAGAAAAAACGAAACCTCCCATGAGTGAGGCGCAGCTTCAGGAAGTGGCGCAGCTTTTTGGTGTCCTCGCAGAAGACTCCCGCTTGCGGCTGCTGCAAGCCTTGATGCAAGCCCCCCAAACAGTGACGGAACTCGTCGCTGCGACCGGGATGAAGCAAGGCAACGTCTCCAAACATCTTGGGATGCTGGCGCAAGCCCGTTTCGTAAGCAAAGCGCGTGAAGGGAACTTCGTCCGCTACGCCATCGCCGACCCGCGCGTGCTCACCCTCTGCGAATTGATGTGCGGACGCGTCGCCGAAGATGCACGGGCGCGTCTGGCCGCGCTCGAGGGAAAATAACCACTGTCCAAAGCGCCTATGTCTCTTCCTTTCCTCCAATGGCTGCGCATCCCCAGCTACACCCGGCGCGAAGATCCCGATGTCCTCGCCCGCAAGCGCCGCAGTGTCCTCCGTGGCACGGGGGCTTTTCTCGCCATCCTCGGTCCGCTCTTTTTTCTGCTCAATCTGCAAACGGGCAACTACGGGCTCGCGCTCCTGAATGTCAGCAGCACGCTCGTCGGCGCGACGATCCTCCTGCTCAACCGGCAGGAGCATTATCAAAGCGGCACTTTCCTCCTGATTATCGGGGGCAATCTTCTCTTTTTCCTCTCCGGCCTGCTCTTTAGGAACGGGATGGAGTATATCCTGCTCCTGACGATGATGGCGGCGATCTTTCTGCTGAGTTCGCCCCTCCAGCGGGCCTTTTTCTCTGCCATCAGCGGCATCGCTTTTATTCTGGTGCGTTCCGCCCACTACTCCCCACAGGAAGCAATCACGTTTTCGCTGGAACGCTTCAGTGTGAACCTCTTTGTCTTTGTCTTCTGCTACTACTGGATTCTGGAGGCGTGCCGCTCGGTGAGCGTCTCCCATCATCTTGAGATCAAGCAGAAGAATCAGGCTCTGGAAGAAGCCAACCATGCCCGGGAACGGCTCCTCTCCATCATCGGACACGATCTGCGGGGACCGGTCGGCAACCTCAAGAGCAGCGTCGACCTCATGGCCAACGGCACGCTCTCCCCGGAACGACTCAAGACCCTGCTCCCCGCTCTGGAGCAGGAGGTCACGGCGGCGTGCGACTGTCTTGACCAGCTTCTTGTCTGGTCCGCCACGCAGATGGGCTCGCTCCGTGCCGAACGGGAACCGGTTCTTTTATCGCAAGCGACCTATACCGCCGAGAAACTTTTTTGCGAAGCCTTCGAGCGCAAAGGGGTGAGATTGGAAAACGATATTCCCCATGAAGCCACCGCGCATTTCGACTCCCGACAGTTGGCGACGATCCTGCGCAATCTCCTCTCCAACGCCCTGAAATTTACCCCGCGCGGCGGCACCGTCACCCTCCGGGCGATCAGGGAAGGGGAGGGATGGCGGCTCACCGTGGCCGACACTGGCGTCGGGATGAGTCAGGAAAAGCTCCACCGCCTCTTCGCCCTGCAACCGGCCTCCTCCTCCCCCGGGACGGAGAACGAGCAGGGGCTCGGCCTCGGGCTGGCGATCTGCCGGGAGTTTGCGCAAGCCAACGGCGGCACTCTGAGCGTCGAGAGCGAAGAGGGGAGCGGCACCCGCTTTCACCTCCACCTCCCCGGCGGTGCGCAAGAGATGCCAGCGGCCATTACGGCAGCGCGGACGAAGGGACTTTGAAGTGCCCGGTAATCGGGGGCAGGAGCGGCTCCTTCTCCCCGGCGATCCGCGCCCAGAGGAGCGCCTCCATCTGCCGGGTAAGCTCGATGACCTTCCATTCAAAGCGGTAGACCGGCATGCCGTAATGATGCACCACCGTGTCAGCCCCAGTGACCACGACCTTCAGCTCCCCCGGCACCTCTACCTGTCCCTGCAAAAGCCCCATACAGACGCCCCGGGCTACAATATCATCCATGACGACGAGCACGTCCGGCCGGTGCCTGCGCCCGGAACGCCAATCGGCGATCAGCGGCCCCATCATTTGAAACGCCTGCTCTTCCACATAGCGACCACGTTTGACCAGCGGCAGCGTCAAGTGTTCGAGTTCAATCTCCCCCATCCGCTCGGCATGCTCATCAAAGGCAATCTGCCAATCGACCCGCCGGTCGCGCTCCGCAGAGGTCGACACCACCGTGATCCGGCGAGCGCCGCGTTGCGCCATCTCTTCAAGAACGGTTCGGGTCATTGCATCAACGTTGTAAACAAAATCGGTATGGCGCGCGGGATTGGAGGAAAAAAAGACCTGAGGTATTTCCCACCCGGCCATCTCAGGAAAATCGTTGGGCCCGGTATCAATAAAGATCAACCCCTTGAACTGATAATAAAGGCGATCAATGTTAAGAAGATCGAGCGGATGGAACGATTCGGTGATGCGCAGGCTCATCGGGTGCACCCCGTCATAGACCCGTAAAGAGAGGAGATGACCGTTGAAGATCGACTCCAACACCGTGACCATTGAGCGGTAAACATACGCGGTTTCATCGGCAAGACTCGGTCCGATCACCAACCCGATTAAGGCGCGCTCACTGTGGTTACGGACCACCGTGCCCGATTTGCGCTCCCGGTCCACCAACCCTGCGGCCACCAGCCGCCGCATCGCCCTCTGGACCACCGTCGCTCCGACCGACCACGTCCGCGCGATCTCATTGCTGGCGGGGAGGCGCGTCCCCGGCGGGAGCGCCCCTGAGAGAATCTCGCGCGTGTAGAACTGCGCGATCTGTTCGGCAGAACGACGGCCCGGGGGAAGTTGGAGGGAGTTGGAAGTCATGCCGCCTCCAATCTGCCCAAGAGAACCACGCCCCTCAAGCGAGGAGTTCATGGGAAGTGGATTGCTGGGAAAGGCGGTTGACATACCGATATATTACCGTTATTTACTGATAACCGTCAAACAAAGAACCCCGCCTTTCTTTCTCCTATGAAGCGTCTGACTCTCCCCGCCACTCTTGCCCTTTGTCTCCTGAACTCTGCTCTGTCGCCGACGTCAAAAGGAGCGGAGATCACCCTCCTTCAACAAAACGGCAATTGGTCCGATCCGGCGCTCTGGTCCGGCGGAGTTCCGCCAGCCACCCCGGGAGGCATTGCTACCAACTCTCTAAAAATTGAAGGACTGAGCGGTGGTGGCGGCACCGTCCTGATCAATCAGGGGGCAGGGGACTATCGGCTCCAGAGCCTCTCCTATGACGACAGCGTTAACGTCATGTTCCGCAACTCCACCGACATCACCAACAACAACGTGCTGATGCAGGTGGAGGGCAACCTCGTTAAAGAGGGGAGCGGCACCCTTCAATTCCGTAACAATACCAACGGTTCCATCGCCTTGCATATCGGAGGCGATTTGACGATGGATGAGGGGATTATCTATGTTGGCGTTGCCGCGGCGGGAGCCACCAATTTCAGCGTTAGCGGAAAGACCACGGTCAATGGTGGTCTGCTCGGCCTGCGCCTCGGACGCCGGGGGACGGAGCCAGCGCCGACCACCCTCGGGGAAGTGACCGTCGCTACCGGAGCAGAGATCGCCCTCTCTCTGGGCGGCAACAACAGCACCACTACCGAATACTTCGAGTTCACCCGACTCAATGGCGGCGGAGCCATCTCTGTCACCAACGCCACCGCCGTTGCCTATACCGGAGAACTCGCCGTCAACACCACCGGTCATGATCATTTCTCAGGAAGCCTACTGCAAAGCCACACCGGCACGGGAGGCGCCGCCCTCCGACTAGCCAAACGAGGGACCGGCACGCTCACCCTCTCAGGCGCGAGCACCTTCTCTGGCGGGACGACGGTGCACGGCGGCACCTTGATCGCTAACCATGCGCAGGCATTAGGGAGTGGCGGCGCACAGGTCCAGGCAGCGGGACAGTTAACCGTGCAGGCGACTACGACGCTTGCCAACCGCGTCACCCTCAACGGTGGCACCCTCCTGCTCAACGGCACTTTGAGCGCCCCAAGCGCAGGGGTTAGCTTCACGGCACTCGGCGGCAGAGTCAGCGGCAATGGCCGGATCGACGCCGCTCTGGCGCTCACCGATCTCAACCAGATTCTAAGCCCCGGTGAAAGCACCGGCATCCTCCATTTAAGCGCCAATCAAAGCTGGGAGGCGCTGACCTACGAATGGGAACTCGACGCATGGGACGATCGCCCCGAAGAGGCGGGCGATGCCTACGACCAGATCATGATTGACGGCAGCCTCGATCTCAGCAACGGGAATGCCTTCCGCCTCACCCTTTCGACGGAAAGCGGTCTCGCTGACTTCTCAGAAACCTCCCGTTCATGGGTCATCCTTGAAGCACAGGGTGGAATCACCGGTTTTAACACCACGCAATGGGAGATCGACCCGACGCTCCTTTCGCTCTCAACGCAAGGGAGCTGGAGCCTTAGCCAACAGGGCGACCAACTCCTCCTGAACTACACAGCGGTCCCGGAACCGGGCACGTTTGCCTTGCTTGCGCTGGTTGCCGGAGGGTGGTTCCTGCTCCAGCGCCGCAGGGCGATGGCTTGAGAGCCTGCCCGTTTTCTGCCAGAGTAGCCTATGCGCCTCTCCTCCCCCATCTTCGCCTCGCCGCCCCGTTGTCTTCCGCGGCTTTACCCCACGCGGGGAAGCTCCCGGAGTGGCTTCTCTGTCACAGAGCTTCTCGTTGCTCTCGTCGTCGCGGCGATTCTGCTCGGGTTACTGCTTGCTGGCGTGCAACAGATCGGGCTACGGGGGCGCACCAGCAAATGTCTGGCTAACCTGCGCCAGATCAGTGCGCTCATGCAAGGCTACCTCAACGATCACCGGATGATCTATCCACAAGCCTCATGGCAAAAGGTCGAGAACGGCAAAACCAGCGGTCCCGTCCTTTTCTGGGGCCAGCTCATCGCCGATCACGCCGGGTTAAAAGACCTTCGCTGCTTTATCTGCCCGGAAGTCACTGACCTCCACCCGAGCCTCAAGTCCAATGCCGGAGGGTATGGCTTTGGCAGCGTCTCCTATGGGATCAATCGCTATGGGGTAGCGCCGGCGGTCTCGGATGTCTATAGCGCTGCATCGCAACTTACCATCAAAGAGCCGTCGCGCGTCCTCCTTCTGCTCGATTTCGACTCCCCCAACCAACCGTACGATGGCTGGTATGTCGCTACCCGTGGGGGAGCCAACAATAGCTGGGACCATCTCCAACAACGACACGAAGGGAGCGTCAACGCTCTTTTCTGCGACGGCCACGTCCGCTCCTTCACCCACAAGGACGAACTGGTCGGAGCCACCGCCTCTGGCTACCCGTGGGCGGAATACCAATCCATTCCCCGAAAACCGTAATGAACTTACTCCTGTTCGGGCTGGCGGGCGCTCTCGCGCTTGGCGCCGCCCTGCCCTCCCTTGCCGCCCCATCGCTATCTCAAGAGCGCATCAATCTGCTGGCCCAGAAAGAGCCTTCGCTCCCCAGCCTTCAACCCGCCCTCCGTTCCCCCGACCCGATCCTCCGCCGCACAGCGGTACGCCTGCTTGGCAAACAGGGTGAAGCGGCGATCCCCTCGCTCCAAAACGTCCTCCAGCAGGATCACGATCCCCTCGCCCGCCGCATCGCCCTGCAATGGCTCTGCCGCCTCCCCGGTGGTCACAACCCGCTCCCATGGCTGGAAATCGCCGGGGCAGATCAGGATGAGCTGGTCCGCGCCGCGGCCATGGAAGAAGCCGCCGCTCTCCAACCACGCACCGAAGCTTTGAGCGCCTTTCTGCGCCAAGGGCAGAGCGACGACTCTCCAATGGTTAGCCAACTCGCCCTCCGGTCACTATGGACTTACACGGAGGAAGTCCGCTCCGCACGGTTACAACCCGAATTCCACGATCACCAGATGGAACTGGTGCAACGCATCAGTTTTTCAACGACCGACTGGAAATTCCGCCGCGATCCCCGACAAACAGGGCACCTTGAGGATTGGATGAACCCTGCCGTTGATGAAAAAGAATGGGTAGCGATCGGGATTGCCAAAAGCTGGCAGGATTTCGGAATTCAATACCAAGGGGTTGGCTGGTACCGCCACCACTTCACGCTCCCGCAACGACCCGACTATCAAGCGGCTGATCTGGTGTTTGAAGCCGTTGATGAAAGCGCGTGGGTTTGGCTCAATGGCACCTTTCTGGGCGGGCATGACATTGGGGTTCATGGCTATAACCTTCCGTTCGCTACCGATGCGCGCGATCAGTTGCGCTGGGGAGAGGAGAACGTCCTCGTCGTGCGGGTCTATAAACGCCACGGCAGCCATGCCGGAATCTGGAAACCGGTCCACCTCGATCTCCTCAAGAAACATCCCTGATTTTTTTGCTTCATGACATTGCTTTCCCTGTCCCAAAAAGGCGGGAGTGTGCTCCGGCGCTCTCTGGTGCTCGCATCGGCCATCCTCCTTTCCCAGTTTGCCCTCGCCGTTCCGAACGCTCCCTATAGCGAGGAAGCGGCTGGCGACCCCTCGGTTCTTGCGCTCTGGCCCTTCGCCCCGGAGACACCCGAAAGCGACCTCTCCTCCTACGGTCATCACCTTCAATTACGCGGCGCGGATACGCGGTGGGTAGCCGATGGCCGCTTTCAGGGAGCGTTGGAAATCGTCCGGGAAAAGGAACCGGGTGATGATCGGGCACAGGGGGCTTTCCTTCCCCATACCCCGGAGCTTTCGCCACCGGGTGCTTTCACGCTGGAGCTTTGGGCACAAATGACCCAAACCCCGGCGGCCCGTTCCGTTTTGGTGGATAAAAAGTATTTCTTCGGGACGAGCGAGCGGCCCGGTGCCAATAGCGACTATCAGCTCCAACTCATCCGCATCGGGCAGAGCGATCGCTATACTCTCGAAGCGCAACTCGGGTTTGGGAATGAATCGGAAATCGTCCGCTCGCAAGAGTTCCCGCTGCGCGTGGGCGAGTGGAACCATTTCGCCTTTAGCTATAGCGGCGATGGTCTCTGCCGCTTTTACTTCAACGGCGAGCCGGTTGGGGAAAAGAAGCTCGAAGGACGCGCCGGTCTCCACCCCGGAACGCGAGGCGTCGTCATCGGCGATCGCGCAGGCGATCGCCATGCCCGCTTTGTCGGCAAAATCTCTGAAGTCCGCTTGAGCGGGAAGGCGCTCACCTTTTCTCCCGTCCAAGGGGTACGGCTTCGCCATCACCGGCCCCGGACGGCGTTCTATAAAAACGAGAAAGGCGCGGCCTTCCAACTCGAAATCACTCATCACGCCACAGAAGCGCTCCCGGCCTCCCTCCTGCGTCTCCACGGGCCGGGGCCACAAGAGCGCGAGATCAAAGTCCCGGCTCTCCAACCGCAGGAGAGCCGCGTCCTGACTCTCCCATGGAACGCTTCCCTCAAACCGGGTCGCTACCCTGTTACCATCACTAGCGTTGACGCCGAAGGGAAGCCACTCGCTAACCCTCTCAAGCTGGAAGTCACCCTTCTGCCCCGTCCGCTCCCCGGCGAGTTACCGGTCATCATGTGGGGCCACGCAAGGGGAGAACGGGTGGAGCAGCTTGCCGCCCTCGGCTTTACCCATTACATCGGACTGTGGCAGGGGAGTTCCTCTCCCGTCCCTGAGTTCATGACTCCGGCTCATCTTGAACAGGTCCGCCGGGAGATGGATCAATCCTTTGCCAGCGGCATCCGTTCCGTCGGGCGCATCTCCATCGGCCACGCAAGAAAGTACGTCGCCGAGCATCCCCGCAAGAACCGGAACGGAGAACCGATTGCCGCCCTCAACGCGCTCCTGCCCGAAGTTCGCACAACCGCACGGGAACTGGGTGATTTCGTCCGGCGGGAGTTCGACGATCTCACTCCGCTGGAAGGGATTCTCATTGATACCGAAGTGCGCGATCATACCCACCCGAGCTTCGATCAGGTCGATCGCGAAGCCTACCGTCAGGCAACCGGAAAGGAAATCCCCCCGCTCGGGCGTGATCTGGCGCGGGGCGTCTCCTACCAGCAACTCCCCAACTTTCCCCCGCGCCGTGTGGTGGAGGAGGACCACCCGATCCTCCAGTACTACCGCTGGTTCTGGAAGGAGGGCGATGGGTGGAATGATCTCCATAGCCTCACGGCCGCCCCGCTCCGTGAGCAAGGCCGCTTCTGGACGTGGCACGACCCGGCGGTCCGCGCTCCGTCCATCTATGGCAGCGGCGGCAAGGTCGACTTCCTGAGTCAATGGACCTATACCTACCCGGACCCGCTCAAGATCGAACTGGCCAGCAACGATCTCGTCACCATGGCCGAAGGGAGCGCCGGAGCCAAGCCGATGAAGATGACACAGGTCATCTGGTACCGCTCCCAGACGGCACCCCTTCCGCGCCCCAACGCCCCTGCTCCCCGAAACCGCGCTGCGTGGGAGGAGGAGTACCCCGATGCCCGCTTTTTGACCATCGCGCCCGATCATTTGAGCGAAGCGCTCTGGCTCAAGCTCTCCCAGCCGGTGCAGGGGTTGATGTACCACGGCCTCGGCTCGCTGCTTGCCTCCACCCAGAGCGGCACCCCCTCCGCCACCTCCTACACGGCAACTCACCCCGGAGCGGAAACCCGTTTTGGGGAGATGATTCGTGACGTCGTCCGCCCGCTTGGGCCGCTCTTTGGCAAACTCCCCGCCGCGCCACACCGCGTTGGGTATCTCCAGAGCTTCACCGCGCAGATGTTCGCCGAACGGGGCACCTACGGTTGGGGGAATGGCTGGGGGGCTGATGCCTACCTCATCGCCCGCTACGCCGGGCTGGAGCCAAAGGTTCTCTACGATGAAACCGTGCTGCAAGGGGACACCGACGGATATGCTCTCCTTTTCCTCATCCATTGCGACGTCTTGAGCCGAGGCGTCGTCGAACGGCTGCGTGCCTTTCAGGATCGCGGCGGCCTGATCGTTGGAGATGAATTTCTCTGCCCGGAGATTCAACCCGATGTCCTGCTCCCGAGCTATCGCCGCAGGAACATCGCTGATCAGGACAAAGGCGAACTCCTCACCCGTGCCGAGGGGCTCAAGCAGGAGCTTGCCCCCTACTATCATGAAACCGCCCGGAGCAACGAGCCGGATCTCCTCCTGCGGCAGCGCGGCCCCGGGAAGAACTATCTGGTTGCCGTCAACGACCACCGCACCTACGGCGACTACCTCGGAGCCCACCGGCTGGTGATGGAGGAGGGGGTAGAGTTAAAAGCGGAGGTCACTTGGGACCACCCCGGAGCGATCGTCTACGATCTGATGAAAAAGACGCGCCTCCCGGTGCAACCGGCAAAAGGTGGCGTTCGCTTCCCGCTTGAACTCGACGCGGGGGAGGGGACCCTCCTTGTTGCTCTCCGGAGCCCCTTGCAGAAAGTGGTGATCCATCCGCCCAAAAAAGCGATCGCCGCCGGCGGCTCCGGGGAGGTGGTGGTCGATGTGCTCGACGCCACCGGCAAATCGGCCCCGGCGCTACTCCCGGTGGAAGTGACGATCCGCGATCCCAAAGGCGAAGTCGCCGAACAGAGCGGCTTTTACACTACTCAGGAGGGGCAACTGCGGCTCCGGCTGGAACCGGCGTCCAACGACCTTCCGGGAGAGTGGCACCTCGAAGCGAAGGAAGGGGCCAGCGGTTTGGAAGCGAAAGCGACCTTCCGCGTGGAATAAAAAAAAATCGGGCTGCCGAAAGGATATTTCCCTTCCGGCAGCCCGGTCATTTTCAAACAGGAGTCGAGGCTTTAGAACTCCTCCCCCTCGTAAACCTCGGCCATGCCATGGAGCGACGGGCGCTCCTTCTTTTGCAAGGCGCGGCGCAGCTTGGAGAGGGCGATGTTCTGAAGCTGGCGAATGCGCTCGCGCGTCACGCCGAACTTCTTGCCGACCTCCTCCAGCGTGCGCGGCTTCCCGCCGTCGAGCCCGAAGCGCGAGAAGATAATCCGGCGCTCGCGCTCATCGAGTACGGCGAGCAACCCGTCGAGTTCCGCGTGAAGGTTTTTATCGCGCAGCAACTCGAAGGGGGTTTGCGCCTCTTCGTCGCCGACGATTTCGCCAAAGGCGGTCGAATCATCCTCACTGATCGGGGCATCGAGCGAGGCGGGGCGAATCGCCACCGTTTTCAGGTGCGTCACCTTAGAACTGGAGAGGCCGACCTCTTCGGCAAGCTCCTCATCAGTCGGTTCGCGCCCGAGTTCCTCGCTCATCTGGAGGGAGACCCTCCGCATTTTGGAAATCTTATCGACGAGATGCACCGGCAGCCGGATCGTCTTGCTCTGGTTGGCCAGCGCACGTTTGATCGACTGCTTGATCCACCACGCCGCGTAAGTGCTCAGTTTCCCCCCCTTGGCAGGGTCGAAACGTTCCACCGCTTTCATCAAGCCGATATTCCCCTCGGAAATGAGATCGAGCAACGGGAGGCCGAGGTTCGCATAATCGTGGGCAATCTTGACCACCAAACGCAAGTTGGCCTTGATCATGATGCTGCGGGCCTCCTTGTCGCCCGTCTTAATGCGGGCGGCGAGGTCAATCTCCTCCTGTGGAGTTAACAAGGGAATCTGCCCGATTTCACGCAGGTAGATCTTGATCCCGGAATCTGTGTCTTCTGCCGCCATAGTCGTGTTACCTTTCAAACAGGGTGCTTCCTATTAAGAGATACGTCGCCCGAAGGCTTCGTGATCGCGGGTATCCGTCCGGCGAATCCCTTTTGGTTTTCGTACCAGTTAAGACAACGACGTTTCTTGCGCGTTCAAACATCGTGAAAAATACCTCACCTTTTTTCAGGCAGGCTCCTATAGGGAAATAGGGGTTTCCCTTATTTTTCCCGCTGTTCCTGAGAAGAAACGGGGCAGGAAAGCGCGTTGCGCGTGACGATCCACTCCTCCACCGGGCGCCCCCCTTCGAGATGTTCGTGCAAAATACGCTCGAAGCGTTCCGGGGTGACTTCCGCATACCAGACCCCCTCCGGGTAGACCACCAGCCACGGCCCGCGCGTGCAGATCCGCAGGCAGGCCGCCTTCGTACGCATCACGGCGACCCCTTTGGTCCGCTTTTTGATGAAGCTCCAGAGATCATCCCCCTCCCGCTCGCTGCAACAGTCGGGACCGATGCAGACGAAGAGATGGCGGGTCGCTCCGGCGACTCCGGCTTTGTACAACCCTTTGGCGAGCTTGTAGTCCATACCAGGAGAAGTTACCACCTTCCGGGCTGGTGCGGCGCTCTTTTTGCTGTGAATGAAAGAAAACTTCCTCACGTCTTACTCCAAGGAACCGCATGGCGGCACAACCCCCGCTTTTTTTCCGTTATGATTCAACGACTCCTTTTTCTGGTACTGTTCGCCGTGGCCCTCGCCCTGCCGGGAGGGGCGAGAGGGCAGGGGGATGAAGTCTCCTTTGACTGGTTTTACGAGGAACTCAGCCCGTATGGCGAGTGGATCGAAACGAGCGAATACGGCTACTGCTGGCGCCCCTTCGATGTCGACGACGGGTGGGCTCCCTACACGGAAGGGCGCTGGGTCTATACCGACGCCGGGTGGACTTGGGTCTCCGACGAGGAGTTCGGCCCGATCACCTACCATTATGGACGCTGGGTGCGCCTCGATGGCCTCGGCTGGATCTGGTATCCCGATGAGGAGTGGGGCCCGGCGTGGGTCTCGTGGCGCTATAGTGATGATTACGTCGGCTGGGCTCCGCTGCCGCCAGAGGTGGAGTTTCACAGCTCGGTCGGCATCAGCGTCTGGGTCGACCGCGACTACGATATCGGCCCCGGCTACTACTCCTTCTGCCACGTGAGTGACTTTGGCTCGCCCCGCTTGAGCAGCGTCATCTTCGAGCGCGGCCGCAACATCACCATCATCAACCAGACGGTCAATATCACCAACATCACCATCAACCGTTCGACCCGCTGGATCTACAACGGCGGGCCTGATTACCGCCGCGTCTCGCGCTATTCCAAACGCCGGATCGACACCTTACGCCTTGAGCGCCGCCCCGAACGGGTCCGCCGGGGCCACCTCGACCGCCCCCGGCGCGAGGGGGATCTCCTCGTCGTCCATGCTCCACGGGTCCGCCAGAGTGATCGGAGCCGCTCGACCCCGCCCCGCGTCAGCCGCCGGGTGGAACGGGCGCGAGTCGACAAAGGGTGGTCCGCCGTGCGCGATCCCGCCGAGCGCCAACGGCTACGCACTCGCATGGACGAACAGACCCGGGGGATGACTCAGCGCAACACCCCAGCACAAACCCCTGATCGCCAGCAGTTTGAAGAAGCCGTACGCAGTCGGCAAGCGAGCGATACCCCCACCCGGCGCGATCGTCGGCGCGAGGATGAAGAACGCCGCCGCCCACCGACCGAGCCGTTCCAAACCCCACCGCCTGCTTCTAGGGAGGAGGCGACCAGCGCCAACCGCGCCGCCGAACGCGACCGCCGCCGCCAGCAGAGCGCGGAACAGGCCCAGCAATACCCACCCGCCTCCACCGCCCCCGACCGGCGCCGTCAAGAATCCCAGCGTCAGCAGCAAGAGGCCGTCCAGCGCCAGCAACAGCAGCAGCGCCAGCAACAGGAGGCCGTCCAGCGTCAACAACAGCAACAACGCCAGCAACAGGAGGCCGTCCAGCGTCAACAACAGCAGCAGCGCCAGCAGCAAGAGACCATCCAGCGTCAACAACAGCAACAACGTCAGCAGCAGGAGGCCGTCCAGCGTCAGCAACAGCAACAACGTCAGCAACAGGAGGCCGTCCAGCGCCAGCAACAGGAGGCCGTCCAGCGTCAGCAACAGCAACAACGCCAGCAACAGGAGGTCCAGCAACGTCGCGAGCGTGACACCCAGCGTCAACAGCAACAGGCCGAACGCTCCCGTCAACAGCAGGAGCAGCACCGTCAGCAACAGCGCGAACAGATCGAACGCAACGCCGCCGAGCGCCAGCAGATGCGACAGGACCGCCGCCAACAACAACGTCAGCAGAACAACCCGTACGGCCAACCGCCAGCCGGGTACTGAGCCAGACGACTACCCCCGCCGCCGCCACAACCCGTGGCGGGGGGCAAAAAGCAGCGCGAGGAGGAAGAGCGCGGCCTGCACCAACACAATGCAAGCCGCCGTCGAAGCGGCAAGGAAAAAGCTCGCATACGTCCCCCCGAGACTCGCCACCAGCGCACTGCCGACCGCCACCGCCATCATCTGCGGCAACCGTCGGGAGAGCAAGAACCCGGTACACCCCGGCGTGATCAACATCGCCACCACCAGAATAATCCCGACCGCCTGCAAGGCGGCGACGATCGCCATCGCCAGAAGCGCCATGAAGAGATAATGCAACCAACGGGTATTGATCCCGATGCTCTCGGCATGGACCTGATCAAAGCAAAGCAGCGTCAGATCACGCCGTAGAAGGAGGACGCTCACCAGCGTCACCACGCCGATCCCGACCGTCGTGATCACCTCCGCCTTGGGAATCCCGAGCAGATTGCCAAAAAGAATATGCGTAAGGTGCTGGTCGACCTCCACCTTGGTAAAAAGCACCAACCCCAAGGCAAACAGACCGGTGAAGACCACGCCGATCACCGTATCATCCTTCACCCGGCTATTCTCCTTAATATAGCCACTCCCGATGGCGCAAAGCAGCCCGGAAGCGAACGCCCCGAGCGCCAGCGGCAGCCCGATCACGTATGCCACGACGATCCCCGGCAGGACCGCGTGCGCAATCGCGTCGCCCATCAGGGACCACCCGCGCAGGATCAGGAAGCAGGAGAAGACCGCACAAAGCGTCCCGACCAGCGCGCTGATCGCAAACGCGGTGAGCATGAAATCGAACTCAAATGGACTCCACCACGTCATGAGGTCAAAGTGGCAGCCAAGCGCCGCCGTGCACGCCCCGCGAGCATCCCGTGCTTGGGAGCAAAGAGGAGCGCGCAGAGGAAGCAAACTGTTTGAAGAACGACGATGCAACCGCCCGTCGAACCGTTAAAGAAGTAACTCGCATAAGCGCCAAGGAACCCGCTCCCCGCGCCGAAAACCGCTGCCAGCCCGAGCATCGGCGCGAAGCGATCAGTCAGGAGATAAGCCGTCGCCCCCGGCGTGATCAACATCGCCACCACAAGCAGCGCTCCCGCCGTCTGCATCGCCGCCACCGCCATCGCCGAGAGCAGCCCAAGGAGTAAAAAGTGAAGGAAGCGAACCGGCAACCCGAGCGCCTGCGCCTGCCCCGGATCGAAGCAAAAGAGAACGAGATCACGCCACTTGAGCGCGAGCACCACCACGCAACCAACCGCAATCGCGATCACCTGCCGCAGATCGTCATCGGAGATACCGAGCATATTCCCGAAAATAATCGTCCGCAGATTGACCCCACTCGGATTGAGCGAAATGAGAAACAACCCAAGTGCAAAGAAGGTCGTGAAGACCACCCCGATCACCGCATCCTCTTTCAGCGGGGTGCGTGTGCGAATAAATCCCATCCCGACCGAAGCGAGCAACCCCGAGATAAACGCCCCACCCGCCAGCGGCAGCCCGAGCAGGTGCGCAATCACCACCCCCGGCACCACCGCATGGGAGAGGGCATCCCCCATCAGTGACCATCCCTTGAGCGTGACAAAACACGAGAGCAACGCGCACACCCCGCCGATCAACGCACTCACCCCCATCGCCTTGAGCATGTAGCCATACTCAAAAGGGACGCGCAGCGACTCGATCACGAAGGGTCCTCCTCTTCCTCCTGTCGGCGGCGTTGGACGATCTCCTCGCGCCCCGTGCGCTGGCTAAATTCCAGATGCCCCCCTTTGCCGAAAATGAGCGGGCGCTCGTCATCGGTCAAGACCGTTACCGCCTTGCCATCGTGCTTCTGGATGGTCGATTCATTGAAGCGGAAGTGGCGCAACTTGCCGCCAAACGCTTCCTGAAGAATCGACTCGGTAAAGACCTCCTCAATCGGCCCGGCGGCAATAATCCTGCGGTTGAGGATGATCGCGTGATCACAGAATTCCGGCACAGAACCGAGGTTATGGGTCGAAACCAGCAGAATGCGCCCCTCCGCCCGTAGCGCACGGAAAAGTTCGATCATCGCCCACTCGGTTTTGACATCGACGCCGGTAAACGGTTCATCAAGGAGGATCACCTGCCCCTCCTGCGCCAGCGCCCGGGCCAGAAAGACCCGCTTGCGCTGGCCGCCAGAAAGCTCGCCAATCTGTCGCTGGCGAAACTCCCACATCCCGACCCGGCGCAGGCTCTCCTCCACCAGCGCCTTGTCGTGCGCCTTGGGGATGCGCAAGAAGTTCATCCGCCCGTAGCGCCCCATCATCACCACATCCCAGACGCTCACCGGGAAGCTCCAATCGACCTCCTCCGCCTGTGGCACGTACGCCACGAGGCTCTTGCGCCGCGCCACCCCGACCGGCAATCCGCCGATCCTGACCGTCCCGGTCACCGGGCGGAGCAGCCCCATGATCGTCTTAAAGAGGGTCGATTTCCCACTCCCATTGACGCCGACCAAGGCCCAGATCGACCCGGCCTCCAGTGCAAAGCCGGCCCCCTCCACGGCAATATGGCCGTTGCGGTAGGCGACCGTCACCCCTTTAACCTCGACGGTCAGGTGATCGGCATGGGTACGCTCTGGTGATGGCGTCATAAAAAGTTAAGGCTGCGTCTTCAATCCATTAACAATCGTTTGTGCGTTGTATTCAAGCAGTTGCAGAAAAGTCGGCGCTGGTCCATCCGCTAGCGTTAGCGAATCGACATAAAGCACGCCGCCGTAGCTCGCCCCCGCCTCTTTGGCGACCTGCCGGATCGGCTTGTCGCTGATCGTGCTCTCGGAGAAGACCACCGGGATCTTGTGCTCGCGCACCTGATCAATCACCTTGCGCACCTGCTGCGGTGTCCCCTCTTCATCGGCATTGACCGGCCAGAGGTAAAGCTCCTTCATCCCATAGCTCTTCACGAGGTAAGAGAAGGCCCCCTCGCTGCTCACCAGCCAGCGTTGCCCTTCGGGAATCGTAGCGAGTTTCTCGCGCAGAGATTGATCAACCGTGCGGAGCTTTTCACTATAGGCAGCAGCGTTGGCGTTGTAGGTCGCTTCATTGGCAGGGTCGATCTTCACGAGCGCTTTGCGGATGTTCTCCACATAGATCAAGGCATTGGCGGGCGACATCCACGCGTGCGGGTTTGGCTTGCCGCTATAAGGGCCTTCGCTAATCCCGATCGGCTCGATCCCTTCGGTCAAAATCGCTGAAGGAGCTTCCTTCACCCGACTGAAAAACCGCTCGAACCACCGCTCCAGCCCCATTCCGTTCCAGAGGACGAGATCGGCCCGCTGCGCCTTGATAATATCCTGCGGCGTCGGTTCGTAATCGTGAATCTCCGCACCGGGCTGCGTGATCGACTCAACGATCGCCGCCTCCCCGGCAACGTTACGCGCCATCTCCTCCAGAATAGTGAACGTCGTCACCACCCGCTTCTTTGATGCGGCTTGAGCAGTTAACGGGAACAACAGGCCAAGGCAAAGAGCTGCGGCCAACCAACGGTGTTTAAGTAGGGTCAACATTTGTGGCCTAAACTACAAATTAGACCACAGGCTTGTCAACTCTCTCTTAAAGAAAAAACGCGACGCAGGGCTGGCCCTCTGCTCGGGAGGCGTGGTAGCGTCCCGGCCGTGAACGAAACGGAAGCCTGCCTCGCCCTCAACATGATCCCGAAGCTCGGGCCGGTCCGTCTTCGGCGTCTTCTTGATGCGTTTGGCTCCCCCTCAGCACTTTTGCAGGCCCCCCGCAACGCTCTGCGCGAAGTCCCCGGGATCGGCCCGGAAGTGGCCGACGCCGTTGCCCGATGGGAGGAACGGGTCGATTTAAGCGGGGAGTTGCAGCGCATCAACGAGTTCGGCGCTCATCTGATCACGCTCTATGATGAGACCTACCCGCCACTCCTGCGCGAGATCCATAACCCGCCCCTCCTCCTCTACGTCTGGGGAGAGTTGACCGAGCGCGATCGCCACGCCATCAGCGTCGTCGGCTCCCGCAAGACGACCTACTACGGCATCGAGTCCGCCCGCAAGCTCTCCTACCAACTCGCCTACGCCGGGTTGACGATCGTCAGCGGACTCGCCCGGGGAATCGACACGGCCGCGCATCAGGGAGCGCTTGCCGCCAAGGGGCGCACCGTTGCGGTCCTCGGCTCGGGGTTAATGGAACTCTACCCACCAGAGAACAAGGAACTGGCCGAGCGGATCGCCGATGGCTCCGGCGCGGTCGTCTCGGAGTTTGCCATGCGGACCACCCCCGACACGCAGACCTTCCCCCAACGCAACCGCATCGTCAGCGGCTGGAGCGACGGCGTGCTCGTCATCGAAGCGGGGCTCAAAAGCGGCGCGCTCATCACCGCCGAGCAGGCGCTGGAACAAGGGCGCTCCCTCTACGTCGTTCCCGGACAGATCGACAAGAGCACCTCCGCCGGGTCGAACCGGTTGATCCAACAGGGGGCCAAGCTCGTCACCTCAGCGCAGGATATTGTGGAAGAACTTCCGCTCCTTCACCCCGAAACGGTGAATTTGCAGACCAGCGCCACGCGGCAACTCGATCTCAACGGGAACGAACAGGCGGTCTACGACGCCATCGGCAGCGGCGAGACGCCAAGGGATGAGATCATGTCGAAATCACGTTTGCCACCGGGCATTGTATTCTCTACGTTGCTCGCCCTTGAGATGAAATGCCTTGTCAAGCAGCTTCCGGGGCAACATTTTGTCAAACTTTTGTAACTTTCCATGGGTAAAAAACTGGTCATCGCAGAGAAACCGAGTGTCGCTACCGACATCGCACGCGCCTTGGGCAAGGCTAAAAAGGAGGGCGATTTCTATGAGAACGACGAATTCGTCATCGCCTCCGCCGTTGGTCACCTGCTGGAGTTGACCGTCCCGGAGGGGCTGGAGCCCAAGCGCGGGAAATGGGA
Source organism: Chthoniobacteraceae bacterium (assembly GCA_037189865.1). GTDB lineage: Bacteria > Verrucomicrobiota > Verrucomicrobiia > Chthoniobacterales > Chthoniobacteraceae > DATMFV01. Next base: position 70,510 of record JBBCIW010000001.1, read on the forward strand.
CATCAAAAACCTCCCCATTCTCCCACAGGAGTTTGAACTCAGCCCGACCGACGCCAAGGCCGAGACCCGCTTCAAGCTGCTACGCCGCCTGATGAAGCGCTCGGACGTCACCGCGATCATCAACGCTTGTGACGCCGGGCGGGAAGGGGAGCTTATTTTCCGCAATCTGGTGAAGATGGCGAAGGTCAAAAAGCCGGTGGAGCGCCTCTGGCTCCAGTCGATGACCTCCGACGCCATCCGTACCGCCTTCCGCAACCTGCGCACCGATCAGGAGATGCTCCCGCTCGCGGATGCCGCCATCTGCCGTTCGGAGAGCGACTGGCTCGTCGGGATCAACGCCACGCGGAGCATGACTTGGTTTAACTCCAAGCTCGGCGGCTTCCGGCTCACCACCGCCGGGCGCGTGCAGACGCCGACGCTGGCGATCCTCGTCGAACGCGAGGAGAAGATCCGCGCCTTTAAGCCGCGCCCCTACTTTGAGGTTCACGGCACCTTCGGCGTCGCCGGGGGGGAATACAACGGACGCTGGTTTGACGAAGGGTTCAAAAAGAAGGACGACGAAGATGCCCGCGCCGAGCGGATCTGGGAGCGGGAGACGGCTGACGCCCTCGTCGCCAAGTGTAGCGGCAAGCCGGGGATCATCACCGAGGAGAAGAAAGCCTCCACCCAAGCCCCGCCGCTTCTCTATGATCTGACCACGCTCCAGCGCGAGGCCAACAGTCGCTTCGGCTTGAGCGCACGGCGTACGCTGCAACTCGCCCAGGCGCTCTACGAGAAGCACAAGGTGCTCACCTACCCGCGTACCGACTCGCGCTATCTCCCGGAAGATAACCTCGCCACCGTGCAGGGCATCATGGGCGATTTCCCGGAAGCCTCGCTCGCCCAGCACGCCACCAAGGCGCTCTCCAGCGGTTGGGTGCGCCCGAACAAGCGGATCTTCAACAGCGCCAAAGTGACCGATCACAACGCGATCATCCCGACCGGCGTCGCTCCGAAGAACCTTGATGAGTACGAGGCAAAGCTCTTCCGACTCGTCTCCCAGCGTTTCATCGCCGTCTTTTTCCCGGCAGCTCAGTTTGAGATCACCACCCGGATCACCCGTGTCGAGGGGGAACCGTTTAAGACCGAGGGGAAAGTGATCAAAGACCCGGGCTGGCTTGCCGTCTATGGCAAGGAAGCCGCGAAGGAGGAAGGCCCGGCTCAGGTCGTCGCCGTCCAACCGGGTGAGATCGCCACGACCGAGAAGGTCGAGGTGAAAGAGAACATCACCAAGCCACCGGCGCGGCTCAATGAAGCGACGCTCCTCTCCGCCATGGAAGGGGCAGGCAAGCTGGTCGATGACGAGGAATTGCGCGAGGCGATGAGCGCTCGTGGCCTTGGCACTCCGGCGACCCGTGCGTCGGTGATCGAAGGGTTGGTCTTTCAGGAATATATCGCCCGTGACGGGCGCGACCTGATCGCCACGCCCAAGGGGATTTCGCTCATTACCGGCTTGCGCGGCATCGGCATCGACACCCTGACCCGTCCGGAAATGACCGGCAACTGGGAGTTCAAGCTCAAGCAGATGGAAGCCGGGGAACTCCCGCGCGACGAGTTCATGCGCCAGATCCGTGATCTGACCGTGGAAATCGTCGAGAAGATCCGCAACGGCGGCGAGCCGCCTGAAGGAGCGTTCGACGATCTCGATGTCGCCTGCCCCAAGTGCGGCACCCACCCGCTCAAGCAGGATTACCGCACCTACCGCTGCCGCGAGTGTGACTACGTTTTCTGGAAAACGCTCGCCGGACGCGAGTTTGCGCCTGAGGAGGTACAAACCCTTCTGCGCGAGCGCCAGATCGGGCCGCTTGAAGGGTTCCGCTCGAAAATGGGCCGCCCGTTTGCCGCGATCCTGATGCTCGATGAGGAGCACAAGGCGAAGTTCGAATTTGAGAAGAAGGAAGATGACTCGATCCCGGCGGATCTGAGCAACCTGCCGGTCGTCGGCAACTGCCCGATCTGCCAATCCCCGGTGCGCGTACTCGAAACGACCTACCTCTGCGAGCGGACCGCCCGCAAGGAGTGCACCTTCCGGATGGGACGGACGATCCTCAAGCGCGAGATCGCCGAGGATCAGGCGCGCAAATTGATCGAGACCGGCAAAACCGATCTCATCACCAAATTCATCTCCACCAAGACCAACCGCCCCTTCGACGCTTTCCTCAAGCTGGAGAAGGGGAAGGTCGGCTTCGAATTCCCGCCGCGCGAGCCAAAGGCCCCGAAAGCAGCCAAGGGAGCGAAGAAGGAGTAAAGCGCTTACACCGCTGCGGCATCGAGCGCGTCATGGATCATCCGATGGCGCTGCTGCGGGTTGCCCCAGCGGGCGCGGATCGGCTCGGAGAGAGCGCTCAACGGGTCGAAGTAAAGGAAGCGCACCCCCGGTTTGACACTCGGGCTGGTGAAGACGGCGATGCCGGTCTCCCGGTTGTAGTGTTCAAAGGAGTGCCCGTCGCGCTTGCCGCCGCCGCCCATGGTATCGACCACGAAGGCCGGGGTGTTGAACCCGGCGGTCGAGCCGCGCACATGCTTCTCAATCTGTAACCCGGCCGCGAGCGTCGTCCGCAGATCTTCGACCCCCGGCACCATGTCGTGGAAATAGACGTAGTACGGGTGGACGTTGATGTAACTGAGCCGCCGCACGAGGAGTTGCATCGTCGCGGGAGTGTCGTTGACGCCATGCTGAAGCACCGTCTGGCAGCGGACCGTGATCCCGCGTTCCACCATCCGGTTCAGGGCGCGGCGGGTGATCCCGGTGATCTCGTTGGGGTGGTTAAAATGAGTATGGAGCACGACATCCTTGTGCAACTGGCGGCCCTTTTCGACCACGCGGCTCAAGGCGTCAAACCACGACTCGTCGCTTAAAATTTTCTGCGGCATTACCGCCAACCCTTTGGTGGCGTAACGGATGCGCCGGATGTTGGGCATCGCGAGAAGCCGTTCGCCGATCATCGCGAGGTGATCCCCCCGGAGGTTGTAGGTGTCGCCACCGCTCACGACGATATCTTCCAGCTCAGGGCGAGAGGCGATGTACTCGAACATCCGGTCCCACCGGGCAAAGTTGGCGTGAAGCTTGAGCTTGGCGACCTCCTCCGTATCCGTGCCGACGGCGTAACTACGCGTGCAGTAACGGCAATAGACGGGGCAGGAGTCGATCGCGAGAAAGAGTGCTTTATCCCGATAGCGGTGCGTCAACCCCGGCACGGGGGCGTCTCCCTGCTCGTTGAGGCTATCGAGCTTCATCATCGGGTGATCCGGGCGCTGCTGGGAGGCGAGCGGCAGAAACTGGGTGCGGATCGGATCGCGGTACGGGTCGCTCCAGTCGATGAGACTCAGGAGGTAAGGGGAGATGCGCAGGGCCATCGGCGCGCGTTGAATCCCGGCGGCGAGATCAGCAAAGAAGGCTTCGTCGGCAAGTGGGCCGACCAGTTCACGCAACTGACGCAGGTTGGTGACAGAACGGCGGGCCTGAAAGGTGTGGGTGTTAAATTCATCGGCTCCGACCTCCCGGAATCCGGGAAGGGCCCGCCAGAATTCGTCTTCGCGCAGAGTGCGATGATCGGAGCCGGGGCGAGAGAGAGGGTCTTCCCCGGTCGGGGGGTCGACGTGTTGTTTATCGAGATGCTCGTTGAGCAAGGGCACGGTAGCCATGAAATAAAAATGAAGTCCGAGAGAGGAATCGCCGGGTGAAGGGAAATCAGGCGGGACGCTGGTGAAAAAAAAGCGTCCCGCCTTCGATTTCCGTGGTGGAAAAAACTACGCTTTACCGCCGTAGCTGACGTAATCGTCGAGATCAAGGAGGTCAAACCAAGTCGCGATATCGTCGCGATCTTTCCCCGCCTCGCTATGAAGCTCGTTATAAAAACTGCGCACGCCGACGATCGACGGGGCGCGGTTTTCCTCGTAATGGCTCCAAGCGGCGATGGCCGATTCCGTCGGAGCGTTTGCGGCGTTTTCGCGAATCCACGCGAGGAGTTCGCCATCGCCCTTCCCCTTGGCGACTTCCGCCTTGAGCGCTTCAGGGTCAACCCCGGCGAAGGTCAGGAAGCGTTGATCAAGCGGGCAGGCGTAGTTGTAATCGCCATTTTTCCCGGCGATCACCGCGCGGCATTTATCAAGCACCCGCGGGAGAATCACGTAACCGCCGAGGCGGACACGGGCGCTGCGGGGTGGACGTTGGGTGAGATCGGCAAGCTGGTTTTGTGACATAAGGCAAACGTTCGTTAACACGGGAGCATCGTACTCTCCCACGGGGAATGTCAACCGGTGTTGCTCCTGCGGCAACCGGTTTTTTCACGCAGGCGGTTCGAGGAAAAGAAGGCCGCCGCGCCGTCGGGCGTGCCAGCCGCCGGGGAGATTGACCTTCGCCGGGCGTTCCACTTCGAGGAGGGAGCGGACGAGTTCCACCTCCCGCCAGCCGATCGACGGGACCCCCGCCGCGCTCATCCAGCGTTGAAGCCGCCGCCGCTGCCGGGCGAGCGGATCGGCACGCAGGGAGGGGAGGGGGAGCGACCCCTCTTCCGGCGCGGGGAGGAGCGATTGCAGCCACGCCTCCTCCGCACGGGCGCTCTCAGCGAGGCGCAGAATCGCCCCTTCGACCTCGCGCCCCATGATCTCCTTTGCCAGCGGGAGGAGCTGATGGCGCACGGCATTGCGGGTATAACCGACGGTAGCGTTGGAGGCATCTTCGCGAAAACGAAGGCGGTGTTCCGCCACGTAGGCGTCGATCTCCGCCCGGGGGATCGTCAACATCGGACGAAGGAGCCGCAAGCGAACCGGGGTCCGACCACCGGGCGGGGTGATGGCAAGCTCCCGCTGCGACGCGATCCCGCCCAGCCCCGTCAACCCGGTGCCACGCAAGAGGTTGAAGAGGACTGTCTCGACTTGATCACCGGCATGGTGGCCCAAGAGAAGCGTCTGCGTCCGCCGCCGTCGGGCGACCGAAGCAAAAAAACCGTACCGCGCCTGCCGCGCCGCCGCTTCAAGGGAAAGCCGCTGCCGGGCTGCCAGCGCTGCGACTTCCTCAGCGCCTGATTCCAACTCCAACCCGAACCGACGCGCCAGCGCCGCGACAAAACGGGCATCCCCCCCGGAGGCCCGCCCGCGCAACCGGTGGTTAAAGTGGCAGACGATCAGCCGCCGCCACCCGCCCGAGACCAGCGCATGGAGAAGCGCCACCGAATCGCGCCCGCCCGAGACGGCGACCAATGCGCGCGCCTGTGGATCGAGCCACGGGGCGAGCCTCTGGCTGAGCGTCTCGGCGAGCCGGTTCACCGGATTTCATCCACGCCGAAGTATGGGCGCAGCGCTTCAGGCAGACGGATGCTCCCATCCTCCTGCTGGAAGCTCTCCACCAGCGCCACAAAGAGGCGCGGCATCGCCGTCCCGGAACCGTTCAGGGTGTGACAAAAGCGGTTTTTCCCGTCGGCATCCTTGAAGCGCAGGTTCATCCGGCGGGCCTGAAAATCGGTGTAGTTCGAGCAGCTTGAGACCTCCAGATAGGTCTGCTGCCCCGGCGCCCAGACTTCAATGTCGTACGTCTTGGCCGAGCCGAAACCGATGTCTCCAGTGCAAAGCTCGATCACCCGATAATGCAGCCCGAGCGCCTGCAACACCGCCTCAGCATGGCCGGTGAGTGCTTCGAGTTCATCATAGGAAGCCTCCGGGGTGGTGATCCGCACCAGTTCGACTTTATCAAACTGGTGGACCCGGATGATCCCCCGGGTTTCGCGCCCGGCGGAACCGGCCTCGCGCCGGAAGCACGGGGTGTAAGCCGCCATGGCGATCGGTAGCTGCGAGGGGGAGAGAATCTCTTCGCGGTAGAGGTTGGTCACCGGGACTTCTGCCGTCGGGGCGAGGAAGTGTGCCCCTTGCTCTAGCTCATACATATCTTCCTCAAACTTCGGCAACTGGCCGGTGCCGACCATCGCATCGCGCCGGATCACAAAAGGAGGGCTGACTTCGTGGTAGCCGTGCTGACGGGTTTGCAAATCGAGGCAGAACTGGATGAGCGCCCGCTCCAGCCGTGCGCCCGGGCCGGTGAAACAGACAAAACCGCTCCCGCTGATCTTGGCGGCCCGTTCGGGATCAAAAAGGCCGAGACTCGCCCCGAGCGCCACATGGTCTTTGGGTTCAAAAGCAAATTCCGGCTTCTCCCCCCAGCTTCGCACGAGCGGGTTGGCGCTGGCATCCGGGCCGATCGGCGCGGCGTCGTGCGGCAGGTTCGGGAGTTGGAGGAGAAGGTCGCGCTGGAGCGCTTCGGCCATCGCCGCGCGTTCCGTCAACCGGGTGATCTCCTCCCCAATCCCGCGCACCTGCGCTTCGAGCCCGGAAGAATCCTCCCCCTTGGAACGCATCATCCCGATCGTCTTGCTCAGGCGTTTGCGATCGCCGTTGAGCTGTTGGAGTTCGGTTTCAAACTCACGCCGCTGGCGGTCGCAGGTGAGGATTTCATCAACGTGCAGGTGCGCCTCCCCCCCACGCAGGGCGAGCCGTTCGCGCACGAGGTCAGGGTTTTCGCGGATCAACCGGATATCGAGCATAAGAGCGGCCATCTTACCCGGTTTGACGCCGAGAGAGAACCGGAATCTTTACGGTTGCTAAAGTCGGGGCAGATTCGTCAACCGTTGCGGATCTTCCAGCCGTTGCCACACCTCGACCCATCGTGGATCGTCGAGTTTCTCCGCTAGCGCCACCTGATCCCAAGCGTTAAAGAGATAAATCCCGTCGGCTCCCTTGCGGTAAAAATCGGCAACCCGGTGCAGCAACGATTCGCGGTCATGAGCGATGCGCGTGCCGGGGCGTTGGCCAGATTTCACCTCGGCGTCCGTCAACTCAGTCGGGGCGGTTTCGTATCGGAAGTACTCCATCCCCGCCAGCAACTTCACCGGCGTCCCCCGGACCCACTCTGCCCATGGTTCGAGATCAAACCAACGATCGTGACCGGGAAAGGCAGGAATCAGCAGATCAACCCACCTCTGGCGTACCCATGTTTGCGGATCGAAACCGAACGAGGCCCATTGTGTGGCCGGGAGGCGAACCGCGATCTCCACCCTTCGCCCCCGATGCCTGCCCACTTCATCAAGGCGCAGCCGGAGCCGCTCCATCATGCCATTGAGGATCTCCTGCCGCACGCCAACCCAACGTGCATCCTCCAGCGGCACCGTGCGTCCATCGACCCCGTAACGCGCTTCAAAAAGCTCAAGCGCGGGGGCGTCGTACCCGATGATCCGGGGGTAACGACAGAAATCGAGATGCACACCTTCGCACCCCGCCTCCGCCATTTCCACGAGCACGCCGATGCGGCGTTCCTGCACCTCAGGCCAAGCAAAGCTCAAGGGGGTTTCCGGGTTGTCCTGAACCTGCGGGGTCCATTGGATGCGGTAGGAGGGGTGATCGAACCAGAACCGACCGTTGAGGCAAACCCCAAAGGGATGAAAGCCGTAAAAAGCGTTCATTCGCAAAGATCCCCACACCGGCAAGCCGATCTCGTTCCCCAGAGAATGGAGGTACGTAAAGAGACCGCCAAAACGATGCTCCACCTCTTCATAGTGTCGCCGCGCCACCTCAAAACGCTCCGCCGGCCACGGACCGGTGAGGTGATCCCCGAGAAAATCAACAAAACGGCTTCGGTAGCTGGCAACATCACTCACTAGCGAACACCAATGCAGCGCGGCGATCCCGCGATCCTGATAACGCGTAACCTGATCCTTTAACTGCGCGACATCCCATTGTTGTTCAATCCAACCTTCCGAAAAACCGTCGTTATTAAAGACCACCTGCCGCTGCCCTTCAGAGGTGCTCGTCGAGCTCAAGATCGCAAAATCATCTCCCTCCAATTTCCGCCAAAAAAGGCTAGTGATCTCCAACGCCTCTTTCCCCGCAGTCATGACCACCTCTCCTCCACGCGACGCAATCCCCAGAGCCCTCTCCTCCTCGGCATAAACAGGGCCCAACGGGCGATGGAGTTTCGCTCCGCGCAGATCACGGGAAGTAAACCCATGGCCCGGCGCATGAAATCGTCCGTAGAGCATCGCTTCCAGCGGAGCTTTCACCACCATCTCTTCCCCCGGAGCCAGCGTGCGCCCTTCGCCTTCCGGCAGCACGAAATGGGCCGTCGTCTCCACCTCTTCGAGCACCACCGGCTTGGTCGCCAGAGCAAATGGGAGCGCATCCCAGCACAATCGCGCCTCCACTTCGTACCGCCCCGCCTCACAGAAAAAAGGGGTCAGGTCGATCTCCTGCCACTCTTCCCGACAAGGGTAGACGAGACGGAAGCGTTCTTCCCTCTGAGCTGATGCCGAAAGCTGATACCCGACCACGGAGACCGACGCTTCCTCCACAACCGGGCGATCCCTCAACGTATAGATATAGGGCTGGCGCGGTTGGGTAGAGCGAATCCAAAGCTTCGCCTCCCGCCATTGCGAGCGAGGATAGCGATGATGACCAGCCAGTTGAACCGTTCCGGGAAAGTCTGGAAACGGAAGGTCAGGAGGATGAAGAGCAAACATATCACGGTTGAGCCAATACCATACGGTCGATGACCAGTTGACCCGCCGGGTCATCACTTTGCGCCACACTCAGATAGAGGTAAGAGCGGTAATTCATCGAAATATCCAACAACGCTACCCATTGGGAACCGTCATCCCCGGAGAGGACAACCTGAGTCTGCTTGGTCTTCTCCTGCGCAACCGGATCATACCCACCGAGGGTCACCAAAGCATTACCCTTACCCTGATAACGAACGCGTGCATAGCCATTCCACCGCTTCCCATTCATGCCGGGCGTCGCCGGGAGTTGCACACTCCACGCCGGAGTGCGGGCCGAAAGCGTTGCCGCATAGCCGGTCGCCGACTGCGGCTCCGGGACGAGGAAGACCGATTTTCCATACCCGTGAAGGTAGAGTTGAGGCGCCGGAAAGTCGTAGCGCTCCCCTTCACCCAAGGCCAGATCGGTGATTGGCGCTATCGGTTGCGACGCCATCCGGTAACGTTCCAGTTTCCCTGCAAGATAACCATCTTCATCCTCGATCCCTAGTGCTTTCACCTGCTCTCCAAATGCCTCACCAGCGGCAAGCGCCTCTTTGGAAGAGGAGAAAAGCGGCGCCCCCCTCCTTAGGGAATCGGGATAGGCTGCGATGCGCAAATACTCCACCGCCAATCGCTCGATCTTTACCCGACGCAACCGCTCTTTATCCCAAGCCACTGCCGCTGACGCCTGATCAAAGAGAAGAAGCGCCTCCTCAAAAAACCGGGGAGGAAACGGAAGTTGAGCCACGCCACCACCAATCATAAAGAGCGGTGTCTCCCGCGCCGTAGCATCCAAAAGATCGAGATACGCTTCCAAGGCCGGAGAGGCCGCGCCGTAATACCCTTGAAGAAATCGCCGGATCAGCAACGAGGCGTCCTGTTGAGGATTCCAGAGAAGTTGAGCCACGAGCCACGTTCTTAAATCAGCAAAATCGCTCTTCTGACGAAAAGCCCCCTGACTAAAAATCCCCTCCACCCCGGAGCGGGCAAAGAACGCTATATTCTTCCCAAGGAAGCGGAGGTTGGGACGCAACATCCATTGGTCATGAAAGTCGGTGGTATAGTCCCAGAGATACAGGTGCTGCGTGATCGCCCGCCATCCTTTGAGTGCCTTCTGGAAAGGCTCATTCCCCGGTTGATCAAAAGGAACACTATGATTATCGTGATAAGTGGAGAGTTGAATAATCACGTTATCCAGTGGCCGGGTCACTTGAGGAGGCGGAGAGCTGTAAGTATAGGCAAGCGTCTCTACACGGATGCCGGGATGCAAGCGGGCGACCTCTGCCGCCACCTGATTGACCGCCCGGAGGATCGGCCCCGCCGGGGATTGCTCCTCCTCCTCAATCGCCCTGCACGGCGCACACAGGCACCGGTTCTGATTGTCATTCTGGGAAACGGAAATGACCGCTGGAGCCTTCACCCCTTCAAGCTTTTCGAGAACATTGCGGGTTAGGGTCGTCAGAAACTCCGGGTTGGAAAGGCACGGCTGTGCCTGATACTGCCCCCATGGAACCCGCTGCCCTTCCCGGTAAGCGCCCCATTGCGGGTTACCGGGAAAATAATCTTTGGCCGGGACGAGCTTGTCAAAGGTATGCACAAACCCAATGATCTCGACCGAACCGCCCAATGCCTCCGGCAACGGCGCCTCATAGGCTCTGCCGGAAGTCCGCATCCTAACGGCAAAGAGGTCATCCTTGCGAATAGCTTCTGTATAGGCTACCCGGTATTCCAACGCAGGTTGGTAGCGTTCCTTTAATGGAGGAATCGACAATTCCGGTCGATGGGGGATGGAAGCCTGCCCGGGACTCCACCATTGGCAATCGAGATGACGCTCCAGAAATTCGAAAACGGCATAGAGCGTTCCTCTCGGCTGCGGCCCGGCCATCACGACATGTTGGCCGACCGTGTGGAGAAGGGTTGCATCTCCGGTAAGGGTTTCAATAAGCGGACTAACCTCCAACTGGCGTGCCAGTTCTCCATTCCCGACCACCAGCGAGGGTCGCTCCAGAACATTTGCCTCCCGGCTCGAACGAATCTCAAAGATGGCCCCGGTGATCTGATGCAAAAATTGGCCAAGTTGCCGCGCTGCCTGCGCCGCTACCGGGCTATCCGGTTCATCAAGGACAATCTGGTAGTGCGCCTTCCCTTCGCTGGCAAGGAGCAGCCGCTCCCCTGCCTGAGCAGACCGGATGAACAGGATCAGAGCGCTCCCTAAAAGAAGAGCCAGACAACCCCATAACAGAGGTGGACGGGAGAAGTGCATCGGTTGAAACTAGCGAATGAGAGAAAACCCTCTGCCATTCCAGTAGGGCGCATTGCGGTCCTCCCGCTCCAGAAAGGCCGCCATCTGCTGCCGGGTCAACCCTTCGGCATGACCATCGGCAAAAAGGGTATTGGCCTTGCGCCCATGGCGGAAATCAACCCCGGACCATCCGATGGTCTTGGCGTCGTAGCGGTAGCTATTGCGTGGTTGACCGGCGTAAAGTGCCAGAGAATCACTAACGACGATCGAGCTGGCAGGCGTTGCAATGAGGGAAAGGCGAATCGGTGCCGCCACTTCACCGTTCCAGGTAAAGTTCGTCCATGAACCGGTCCAAACCGGGAAGGGCGGGGGAACCTTGCCGGGGTGATCACTGCGCAATCCGTAAGTAAAATGGCCTAGCGACTTACCGGGAACCGCCGGGTGTTCCGCGGAGAGATGATCCGCTTCGGCATAGGCCGTGACGTCGAGACTGGGACAAAAGGCGACCTTCGCCTGTTGGAGATACCCCCCGGCCTGAAGAAACTCTGCCCAACCGGCCTGCACCCATTCCTTCCTCAAAAACCCGGAAGTCGGCGGGTATTGACGCTGATGATCCATGGCATAGCTACTGAGGGCGAGCCCAATTCCCCGTAGCTGTTGAAGGCAGCGGGCTGTGCGACTCTGCTCGGTAACCAGGGTCTGAACCTGAAGCGCCATCATGAGCAAAAGAGTCATCACCCCCATGACGATGAGCAACTCGACTAGCGAGAAGGCTCCGTTCCTGATGCGGCTTCGTGAAGGACGATTCATCATGACCCTCCCTGCTTCCAGCGACGACGATGGGCGACCCCACTTCCCGCCAATAGCAACCCTCCCGCAACCAGCAACGCCATGGTTCCCGGTTCCGGCACCGGTTGGAACGCACCGGAAGCATCCCACCGGACCCACTCCACCTGAGCGGAAACATCAGTCCCCGCCAAGGCGGAGCCGATGGCACCAAAGAAAAAACGATCAAGTCCCTGCATATTGGCATTAGCTCCCGCGATGTTTTCAGCGATCAACACGCCATCACGATAGATGTTGTAAGCACCTGCTACGGAACCGCTGGAAGGTAGTTTAACCAAACGGAAGAGATGGTAGCCATCATCGTTACGCGCGGTATGAATCGTTTCGAAAATCGTGGTGCTCCCTGAGTTGACCTGCCACGACGTCCCAGCGGCGTCGATTCTTAAAATGGGGGCACGACCGGCTCCGAGCACCGTTGCACCTTCGTCAAAAGCGAGATTCACGCCGAAAGTAGTGCCGGGATCGACCCGCACCTTCAGCTCAAGGGTAAAGCCCAAAGCGCTCTCAAAATCGTTACGCCAGTTCGGCGGCCTAGCCTCATAGTAAAGATGATTACCGCTAACGGCCGAAATTTGCAGATGCGTTCCATGAACGATGGAAGCCGAAGCGGCTGGCACCTGAGTACCTCCGGTACGCAAAATCCAGTTTTCCTCCGCAGGAAGGACCTGATTAGGCAACACGGTGGCCTGATATTGCCATTCAAAATCTTCCGAGGCTTTACCGACCAGCGGAGCAGCGTTACCGGGAAGGGCACTCCCTGCCAACAGCGTCATTGCGAGACCAGCCAGAAAGTGACGGGGATGGCACCAGCGGAGCAAATGAGAACAGGAGGAAGGCATGAAGCAAACGTATTCCACCGGAGATGACGGGTCAAAAATTACCAACCGTTTAAAAATTTTGAACACCTTCTCCCGGTGCAAGTCCAACGGTTTCTCCCTCCTGAAATTCGGAGAGGATCAAAATCGCCTTGCGTACCGTTGCCCCTTTGGCAATGGCCAGAATCGTCCGCACCACCTTGCGCTGTGCCACTTTGGTGTCGTAATGATAATGGGAAGGGCGGGGACGAAGGTATTGGATGAGATCATCGCTATCCCGTGAGATGAGCGAGACATCTTCAGGGATACGCAAGCCGCGATGCTGCAACCATGTAAATGCCAGGACAAAGAAGTTTTGGTAGGCAATACAAAGCGCCGTGGGTCGCTCCTTTTCTTTTCTAAGGAAAAGCATTTCCAGTAAATACACAAAATGCTCCGGCGTGCCATCGTGACATTGCAGAACCGAAGCGCCTTGGTTCCCGGGATGGCGCTGGAGCACGAGATCGGTAAACGCACTGATCGCGGCGGGGTCTTTTTGAGCGCTCCTGTTCTCCATCAATAAATGAATATGCCGGTGACCCCGATTGATGAATTGACTAGCAGCATGGCGGTAGAGCGCCTTGAAGTCGATTTCCACATACGGAAAATCAATCCCCGGTGCCGGAAGGCAACTAATCAAAAGACAGGGTAACCCCCCTTGCTGAAACTCCCGCTGAATGGAGGCAGGCGCCCCGATCAGCACCCAGCATTCCACACGGGTCTGGCGCTGGAGATGGTGGAGATTTCCCATGGCGGCCCACGCTTTGAGGGTAGTGTGATCGAGAAGAATCTCGTACCCCAAGTCGCGCAAGCGATCGGCAATGCCAAGGAAATAGGTTGAATCATAGAGGCGTTCCGGCGCGAAACAAACAAAGGAGATGGCCTTCTCCCGTTTGATGGGAGAGCGCTTGCCGCGCCGGGGGCGATCGATGATCCGGGTTGGCTTTCCTGCTTGCGTTTCGAGGTAGCCCTCCTGTTGGAGAATGCGCAATGCCTGAACCACATTAGGGATACTAACCTGAAGCGTTTGGCTTAAATGCCGCACTCCGGGCAAGGTGGCCCCAAATTCACCTTTTTCAATGCTCTCCCGAAGCAAGCGGGCTGCTTCATGAGCAAGATAGACTTTGGGGACACTACGCATGATGGCCAACTCTTCATCGCCTTGCACACGAATGCAAGGTTCGGAAATGGCTGAAACCGGAAGGCGCTTCCCCTTCCGGGACGATATCCCTACCCCTCCAGCGTCAATCCCGGCGGGAGGCTCTCGCCCAGCAAGGTGCTCTGTTCGGCGACAACGAGCGGGACGACTTCGTGGAGCGGGTGGCGGCGGACTTCGGTGACGCCCCAGCGGCGGAGATGGTCGTCGATCTTTTTGCGGGTTTCTTTGGGGAGATCGAGCGGACGCAGGCCGGTGAGTCGCCCGGCACGCAACAAGGCGTTGGTAGCTTCCGGGCGGATGGAATCGCTCACTTCGAGCCTCCGTAACCGTTCCCAGAGAGTGGCGACCTCCTGCGGCGGGATCACCTGCCCGGTCCCGGCATGGAAAAGCGCCCGGGATAGGAGCCGCCCGAGGCCACGCCAGAAGGCGCTCTGGTCGGGTTCGCTCTCCAGCGCCGACGTCAGGCGATGAGCGAGGGCCGTGCGGGTTTCCACCGGCAGCGCTTCAAGAGCACCGGCCAGAAGGGCGATCTCGGCGGAGGGGGTGGCCTCTTCGCGCCATTCAGCGGCGGCGTCATTCCAGAGCGTACTGCTACGGGTGGCATCCAGCCCCGGGGCGAGTCGCCGTCCGCAAATCCAACGTTGTAGCCGGACCGATTTGCGCGGGACCAGCGACGCGGAGCCAAGCACGGGCCAGAGGGCATCGACCCGCTCGGGGTCGCCGGGCATCCCGATCCCCGGTCGCAAGAGGTAACCGGCGACTTGCAGCCACGTCTCCTCGTGATCCGCAGAGCGCCGCCGCTCCTCCGCCAACGTCAGCCACCCATCAAAAAGCTCGCGCACGAGCAGACCGTTCCAACTCGTGCGGGGGGAGCCGAGGAGATTCTCTGCCGCGCTTAAAAGGGCGTTGCCGGTGACTTTCTGGCGAGTGGAACCGGCACGGAGCGCTTTAGCGAAAGCCTCCAGCACCGGTTTGATCGGAAGCTGCCGGTCGGCGGCGGTAGCAGATGCTTTGGAGGAGGGAGCGGCGGTGGCGCTACTGCGCAGGGAAAACTCCAGCGGCCACGGTTGGTCCCACTTGAGTTTGGGCTCAGCAGAAAGAAGCTCGACGCGGAGCAGGCCGGTCGCCCGCAAGGTGGTCCGCAGCCGGACGCGTACTCTCGGGTTCTCCGGCACTTTGACTCCTTCGGGGAGGGAAAGCAGCGTCTCGACCGGCGGCATTTCCAAAAAGTCGTCATCGAGCACGAGGAGGTCGCCCGCCTTGTCTTGCGGTCGGCGTAAATGGCGATGGAGCGGGAAACGGGCCGGCTTGCCGACCAGTGCGGTCAGCCCCTTGGTCTGCGCTTCAAAGGAAGTTTCGACCGCTCCCCCTTGCGGCAAAAGACAGAGCGCCTTCCCCCCGCCGACGCCGATGTAGCAGGCGCTCGCGGAGCCGGACTCGATCTGCGAGGGATCGTTCATCGCACGGAGATGGAGGAAACGGGCCGCTCCACGGGCGACAGCGAGATCAGGCTCGCGGTTCTCCAATAACTCAGGTGCCTCGCCCCCCTGCCAGCGGGTAAGATGCTCAAGGAGGCGA
This sequence comes from Chthoniobacteraceae bacterium, assembly GCA_037189865.1. Taxonomy (GTDB): domain Bacteria; phylum Verrucomicrobiota; class Verrucomicrobiia; order Chthoniobacterales; family Chthoniobacteraceae; genus DATMFV01. The sequence continues at coordinate 85,750 of JBBCIW010000001.1, forward strand.
GCGCGGATCTCCGCCGCTTTGGTCAACCCGCCGTTGCAAAGCAGAGCATCGACCTTCGGCTGCCCCTGAAGAAAAGCGGCAAGGTGACGGGTCACCGCCGGGTCTTTGGCATACGGGAGGCCGATCTCACGCAGGCCGCTCCCGCCGGTTTCCGGTCGCTCACGGGCGCCCGATTCCGGGAAGAACCCTTCGAGCAGAAGCCGCGCGATCTCACGGGCGCTGACTTCCGTGCGCAACGTCCCGGCGAGGAGCGATTTTCCCGGCAACGCCACGGCGACCGGCCAGAGCCGTTCACTCCCGTACGGCTCGCTCAACGCCTCTTCTTTGATCCGGCGACATTGCGCCAGAAGCCGCGCGAACGCTCCGGGCGGAAGATCGCCCCCGTTCGCGAGCCGCGCTTCGAGATGATGGGCAAGGGCTAGATCGAGGTTATCCCCCCCAAGCAGCAGGTGGGGGCTGACAGCGATCCGCTGCAAGTGCGGCTCCTCGCCCCCTTCGACAGCAAAGAGGCTGAAATCGGTCGTGCCGCCGCCGAGATCGACGACGAGGACATGCTTTTTGCCGCCCCCCCGCGCGAAAGCCTCCCCTTGCGTCGCGAGCCATGCGTAAAAAGCGGCTTGCGGCTCTTCGAGAAGGATCGCCCCGCCGAGTCCCGCCTCCTGCGCGGCTTCGAGGGTGAGCTGCTGGGCGAGGGGGTCAAAGGAAGCGGGAACGGTGATCGCCACCTCCTGCTCGGCCAATGGATAATCCGGGAGCGCGGCGTCCCAACTCGCCACGAGTTGGCGCAGCAACAACGCGAGAGCGCCGACGGGGCTTAAACGCCCCTCGCCATCGGCTTCGAGCGGGAGGAACGGGGCGTGCCGGTCGGCCCCATGGTGAATGAGCCACGATTTGGCCGAATGGACCACGCGCCCGGGGGTTTGCAGCGCCTGCTCCCGCGCCCAGCGTCCGCCGATCCAATCGCCACTCCCCGGGGGTTGGTGGAGGAAGGAGGGGAGCGTTTCGGCGAGGAGGCGGGAGTGCTCGGTCTCCTGTTGCGGGATTTCGAGGACACGGGTGGTCCCCGTCGGGTCGTCCATCGCGGTCCATGCGAGGGCGCAGTTGGTGGTCCCGAGGTCGATCCCGATCCGGTAGCGGCGCTTCATGACGCTTTACTCCATGCGAACGTTGAATTCGAGTTGCCAACGTTGGCCGGAGCCGACGTGGACGAGGAAGAGTTGCAGGTTCCCCAATTCGGTGACGACCGCCTCGATCTGAACCGGCACTTCCTCGCCGGGGGCGTGGCCTTCAGGCGGGGGAAGGGTCGCTTCGAGCCGCGCGCTCTCGTCAAGCTGCGAGGCATCAGGGAGAAGCGTGCCGGGTTGATCGCCCCCGCGTACTTCGGAGGTGAAGAAGCGGAACTCGGTCGGCTCGCCGGTGTAGAGGTAGAACGTCTCTCCTTCCAGAGCGATGCGCGACCCCTCCTCCATCCCTTGCGGGGCGATGCAAAGCGCCTTGATCGGCGGGCGACGACCGGGGACGGCGAGCGCCGCCGACTCCATCCCGATGTAACAGGAACGGGCCGTCCCTGCCCGGATGCGAACCCCTTGCCCGGTCGCTCGCAGACGGGCGTAGGCAGCGGCTCCAAGCGCAACGGCGTGGTCGGGCTGCGCCCCTTGCAATTCGCGCACTTCCCGCCCGGCCCAGGCGGAGAGGAGCGAGAGGACGCGTTCACGTAAGACCGGAGCGTTGAAAGCACCGCCATTAAACAAAACCGCATCAGGGAGGAGCAACCCCTCCTGCGTCAAAGCCCTCGGCCCGATCACCTCCTGCAAGGCGGGGGAAGAGGCGACATTGAGCCTCGCGCGGCTTAAAAAACGGGCAAGATGGCGAGAGATCGCCGCATCGGGCGCATAAGCCAGCCCCGCCTCGCGCAAGCCGCCGCTGCGGCGCATCGTCGGCATTTCATCGGGCGCGGTCTGTGGGAAAAACCCTTCGAGGACGAACGCTTCGACCTGTTCACGGGAGAGCGAAGCGCGAATCGTCGAGGCGACCAGTTGCCGCCCGCGCGTCGGAATGGCGAGGGAGACTTCCGTCATCTCCCGGTTAGCGAGGAGTTGTTCCTTGGCGGAACGGGCGGCCTGCACCAAGGCGAGGAACTGCCAGTCATCAAGGTTTGTCCCGTTGGCGGTGAGCGCTTCGGCGACGCCGTGCGCCAGCGCGAGGTCCATGTTGTCGCCACCAAGGAGGAGGTGTTCGCCAACCGCTACACGATCGAGCGCAAGGGTGCCATCGCGTTCGGAAACAGCGATCAGGCTGAAATCAGCGGTTCCACCACCGACATCGCACACCAGCAGCAGATCACCGGGGTTGACCTGCGAGCGCCAGTCGCTCCCCTGCCGCTCCAGCCACGCGTAAAAGGCGGCCTGCGGCTCTTCAAGCAAGGTGATCTCCTCGCCCAACCCGGCGAGGCGGGCCGCTTCGAGCGTCAGATTTCGGGCCGATTCATCGAAGGAAGCCGGGACGGTGATGACGCCGTGGGCCGGTTCGAGTTGCAGATCGGGCCGGGCAGAGCGGCTCCCTTCGAGCGCGTGCCGGAGGAGTTGGCGCGAGACCTCAAGCGGCGACCACTTCGCCTCAACGCTCTGGCTCCCCCATGGCAGAAGCGGGGTGCGCGGATCGACGTGGGGATGGCAGAGCCAGCTTTTGGCCGAGGTAATGAGGCGATCGGGTTGCAACGCCCCCCGTTCCCGGGCAAAAAGTCCGGTCAGGAAACGCTCATCCTCCCACGGGAGCGGCGTTCCTTCTCCCTGCGCGGGGAGGTAGATGGCCGAGGGGAGGAGCGGGTTCTCCGCCACGCCCGAGGCGGTGACGCGCTGGGTGATCGGGGCGAGGATCGGGGCCTCTTTCTCCCCTTGGGCGAGGGCGATGGCGCAATGGCTCGTACCGAGATCAATACCGAAATAGGTCGTCATGGAAGAAAAAGGAAAATCAGGCGATCTCGATCTCTGCCGGGGCGATCACCGGCCAGCGGCGGCTCTCCGTCGTCGGCTCCAGACGCGGCAGCTTGACGGCGCGCGCCTCCCAGCCCGGGTGAACGAGTTGACCGCGATAGGGCGGTTGATCCGGGACAGAACCAATGAGGCGATGGGCCGCCGTGTCGTACCCTTGGGTGAGCTGAATCGGGCTTCCTTCGGTTTCCGTGCGCAGCGGGGCGATCTCAAAATACTCGCGGATCACCTTGCGACACCCTTCATGGACCACGCGGGCGGCGGCCCCGACCTGTTCGTCGCTGGCGGGGGCGATCTCCTCGTTCACAAAATCAATGAGCCGTCCTTTCTCCTGCAAGAGCGCGAGGAGTGCCACCAACTCCGCCTCGGCACGCGGGGCGGCGGGCGGCGGCGCAGGGGCGGGAGCGGGGGGGAGCGGCGCGGAAACGACGGGCGTCGGAGCCGGTTCGGAACGTTGAAGAGCAGCGGCGATCACGATCACCACCCCAAATAAAAGCGAAAGCCCCGGGACCGCCCCGGCGGGGAGACCGGCTTCGGGCATCAGCAACACCGCTGCGTTGAGCAGCACCAGCAAGCCACCTGAAATAAGCACTAAAAGTTTCATGAGAGAAAGAGGCTCCAAACTGGCTGAGGAAGGGGAAGATGACAATTTTTTAGTGATCTTGACAGCGCCTCTCCCGCGCCGATATTGCTCTTTACCATGAACCGATGGTGGCGATGGGCGCTTGTCACGCTCGCATTGATCCTTCTTTCAGGCCACGCGGCCCCCTCTCTCCGCGCGGAAGAGACCTCAACGGAGAGCGCCCCGGTGAGCCGTCGCGCTTACCCGTTCCGCAGCACGGTCTTTTCTTTTGACCCCGGTTCGCGCTCGTTGCGCATCGGCAAAAAACGAATTCGCCTGCTCAACATCGTCCCGGAGACCCGTCTCATCCATGAACTCGACGGGACGGAGGCGACGGTGGAGGATCTCATCATCGGCACGGAGATTCGCGGTTCCTACCGCAAACGGGCCGACGGGGAACTGGAAGCGATCACGATCCGAATCGGCGCCCGCGAGCTCAAGCCGACGTAGGGGAGCGCATCGCCTTTTCGACCGTGACGATGTTGCGCCCCTCGCGCCGCTCATAGTGGCAGCGGTCGAGCATGTTGCGCACGAAGTGCAGCCCCAGCCCGCCAATCTGGCGTTCTTCCAGCGGGCATTCCGTATCCGGAGCCGGTTGGTCAAACGGGTCAAAGCAATGCCCATCATCGCTTAACACCAGCCGGAAAAGTTCCGGGGTGGTCTGGAGACGGACTTCGACCTCGTGCTCCACTTCGTCCTGATGCCCGTACTTGACGATGTTGGTGAACAGCTCCTCCAGCGCCAAACAGGCGGCATAGAGCGCGGCGTCGTCTGCCCCCTGCTGCGCAAGGTGATGCTGGATCGGGGCAGAGAGCCGCTCCAGCGAGGCCATCACGTTCGGGACGCGGAAGGAAAGCTCTGTGGAGGGGGCAGCACTCATGGGAAATCGAAGCTTACGATGGAAAAGTCGTCATCGAGCGGCCCTGTCCCGTGGGTTTCGCCGACCCAACGCACGAGCCGGTCGAGCGCATCGGGTTGCCGCCCGTGTTCCTCAAAAAAAGCCTCGAACTGCTCAAACGGGAGCATCCCCCCCTGCGGCTGGCGAATCTCGTAAGTCCCGTCGCTCAAAACAAAGAGCCGTGAACCGGGCGGGACGGGGGTGATGTCACTCTCATAGCGCATCCCTTCCATCACCCCGACGACCAGACCGGGGCAGCGGAGCTTGGCCATCGGTTGGCCCGGACTCAGCAGAAAGGCCGGGGGATGCCCGCCGCTGCTATGGCGCAAAGTCCGCGTCGGCCGGTGGTAGACACCATACCAGATAGTGAAATACATGTTGTTATGCCGCTCCATCGGGAAAGCTTCGTTGAGGAGCGAGAGGACCGCGCCGGGGTCGCGACAGTCGCCATTGAGCGCGCCGGAGCGAAGCAGATTGATCGCCGCGACCGAGAGCAAAGCCGCCCCGACACCGTGCCCACAGACATCCAGAAGGTAGAGGGCGAAGTGGTCGTCATCAATCCAGTGGTAGCCGAAGGAGTCGCCGCCGAGTTCCGTCGATGGGATAAAGCGCCAGTCGATCGGGAAAGGGGTGGCGATAGGCGGGGGGAGAATGGAGCGGACGTAGTTCCCTGCCTCCTCCAGTTCGGAGAAAAGGCGCTGCTGCGTCTCCTCGATGGTCCGTAGGTGTTCGCGCTCCTGATCGCGCAGCCGCTTTTTCTCCAAACTCGCCCCGATCCGGGCGCGGAGCAGCGTCGGTTCAAACGGTTTGGCGAGGTAATCCTCCGCGCCGTCCTCGATGCAACGGACCACGCTGCCGAGTTCATCCAGCGCCGAGATCATGATCACCGGGATCTCCCGCAAGGTGGCATCCCCCTTCATCTCGCGCAGGGTGGTGTAGCCGTCGATCCCGGGCATGATGACATCGAGGAGGACGAGGTCAAACGCCTCCTGCCGGACGGCGGCGAGCGCCTCGGCCCCGTCGGCGGCTTCCACCGGGTGGTGACCCTGACGGCGGAGACGACGCACGAGCGTCTCGCGGTTCTCCTGATTATCGTCAACGACGAGGATCTTCCCGGCAATGGCAGCCGAGCGCTCCCCCTCCTCGCGTTCCTGAATGTAACCGGCGGTCGCGGTCGGGCCGGGACGCGTCGGGGCGTCGGCCTGTTTACCCTCCGCGAGCGCCTGAAGCCCTTCCGGGGTAAGGTGAACGTTGACCAACCCGAGCAACGCCTCCGCTGCGGAGCGGATCTTCTCAAGATCGCCCCCGTACTCTTCATTCCCGACCTCAGCCAGTTCTTCGCGGATCAATTCGCTATAGCCGAGGATGTGGTTGATCGGCGTGCGCAGATCGTGCCGCAACCGGGCGTAGAGATCACATTCCTGGAGAGGGGAGGGGGGGTGCATCAGGAGGAGAGAGGTTTACCAACCCGCGCCAGTTGCGCCTCGATCTTGCCAATGAGACGGGGGAGATCGACCGGTTTGGTGTCGTAATCATCGCAACCGGCAGCGCGCGCCTGCTCCTGATCCCCCGCCATGGCGTGGGCGGTCAGAGCAACGACCGGGATCGCCTGTGTGGCCGGGTCGGCCTTGATCTGGCGGGTCGCTTCCCAACCGTCAATGACCGGCAGGCTCATATCCATCAGGATGAGATCGGGCTGCTCCGAGCGGGTTTTATCGACCCCCTCCTGCCCATCAACGGCGATGAGGACTTCAAACCCGCGCCGGGTCAGACGACGGCTGAGCATGTCGCGGTTGAGTTCATTATCTTCAACGAGGAGAATCTTGGTCATGACACTGGTTTTTTCAAAGAAAGGAACACTTACCGACCCCCTTCAGCGGAACGGGCCACCATGGCACAAACTTCTCTAAGGAGGCTCTCGCGGTCAAGTGCCCCTTTCTGGATGATCTGCTCGACGCTACCATTGAGGCGCTGCTGATCCGCCGCTGTGAGGTCCTTGGCCGTAATCACAACGACCGGCACGGCGCTCGTGGCCGGGTTGGCCCGCAAGTGGACCAGAAAGTCAAACCCATCCATGACCGGCATCATCAGATCGAGCAGGATCAACCCCGGCGTCTGGCGTCCGACCACTTCGAGGGCGACCTGTCCGTTCTCCGCTTCGAGCACCGGAATCCCCTCCTTCTCCAAAAGCCGACGGAGCATCTCGCGGCTCGACGGGTCATCCTCCACGATGAGGACCTGCGTCGGGGCCTTCGTCCCGCAATGGCGGGTGAGGACTTCGCGCAGCTTGCGCCCATCGACCGGCTTGGTGAGGTAATCGGCGGCCCCGAGGGCAAACCCCATCGGGCGATCGGTCAACATCGTCGCCATGATCACCGGGATGTCGGCCAGTTCAGGGTCGCTCTTGAGTTTGCTTAACACCGACCACCCATCCATCCCGGGCATCATCACGTCGAGCGTGATCGCCACCGGCCGGTATCGCCGGGCGAGTTCGATCCCGGAAGGGCCGTCACGGGCGATGATCGGCTGATACCCGGCTTTCTCCAGCGAACGCTTCATGAGATCAGCGGCAAGGGCGTCGTCATCAATCACCAACACCAGCCGCCGCGCTCCTTCGCCCGCCCCGGCCAGAGCGGCACTCTCCTCCACCCCCGGCCCGGAGGGGGAGGGGACACTCGCTGGGAGATCGACGCTAAAGGTGCTCCCGACCCCGGGCGTGCTCTCGACGGTAATCTCGCCCCCCATCATCTGGCAGAACTTCTGGCTGATCACCAGCCCAAGCCCCGTGCCGCCATACTTGCGCGTCGTCGAGGCGTCAGCCTGCGTAAAGGCCTGAAAGAGATTGTTGACCTGCTCGGGCGTCATCCCGATCCCGCTATCGCGCACGCTCAAGGTGATCCGCTCCATCCCGCTGGCATCCTTGCGCCGGTGAGCCGAGAGGGTGATCTCCCCTTTCTCAGTAAACTTCGAGGCATTGCTTAGCAGGTTGAAAAGGGTCTGGCGCACCTTGGTCATGTCAGCCTCGACGAACCCGAGATCTTCGCCTTTAACGACAGTGAGCCGGTTCTCGTTCTGCATCAGGAGCGGTTCGATCGTCGAGACGACTTCATCGAGCATCGTATCGAGCGGGAAGCGTTCAATATAGAGGGTCATCTTCCCGGCTTCGATCTTGGAGAGGTCGAGCACGTCGTTGATGAGCGCGAGGAGATGCTTACCTGCCGACTGGATCTTTTTGAGATCGGGGATGGTCTCATCCGCCCCACAATCCTCGGCATCTTCGATCAACATCTCGCTATAACCGATGATGGCGTTCATCGGCGTGCGCAGTTCATGGCTCATGTTGGCGAGGAAAGCGCTCTTGGTCCGGTTGGCCGATTCCGCGGCGTCCCGGGCGAGGAGTGCGTCGATGCGAGCCTGTTCGGTCTCCATGAGCGAGCAGGAGAGTTTCTGGGCGAGCCGATAGGAAATCAGCAGAACACCGAGCAGGGCGAACCCGGCGACGCCGTAGACTTTCCAGAGGATCTTGATCGTCAACGCCGGGATGTCGGGGAGGTAAAGCGCGGCGATCACGTCGTAATCCCACGGCACAAAGGTCTCCTCGAGAATCCACCAATCCTTGCTCTTGACCGGCTCCCCGGTAGCGACAGCACGAGCGATCTCCTCCTTCTCCGGGTTGGCCCCGGCGGTCTGGAAGAGGATCGCATCCTCGGGGTTGGCGAGGGCGAAGAAGCCGTTTTCCAGCAAGGTCCGGGCATTGATCGCATCACCAATGCTCCCAAGCGTTTCCAGTGCATACCCGACGTAGTAGACACCGACGACCTCCCCCTTTACATCACGCAACGGTTCGTAACCGGTCAGGTACGGCTTACCGAGGATGTCGACGACACCGTAGTACGCTTCCCCTGCGGCGACCTTGCGCACGGCAGGACCGTCGGGGTTAAGCTGCGTGCCGATGGCGCGGGAGCCATCCTCATGGCGCACGTTGGTGCTCACACGGTAGAAGCCGCCGTCATCGCGCCGGACGAAAAGCGTTGCCGTGCCGCCCATCATCTCGACGACGCGGTCGACCATTTCGTACGAATCGATCACCGGCTTGCCATCAAAGGCGAGGGTGAGCGCCTCGTTGCCCTTCGCATCGCGATAACGGTGGAGCGAGGGGGGGCCGGCGGCCTTAACCTGCTGTTCCAGAAACTGGATGGAAGCTTTGACGAGTCGCGAGTGCGTCTCATGAGCCGTTTCCAGCACATCGATCACGTGGGCGAGCTTCCCCTCCATCTGCTGCTGCGCCTCCTGCCGGATCTGTTGGGCCAATTGACGGTAGCCGATGGCGCCGGCTGCGATGATCACCGCCAGCACCAGCAGAAACCAGAGCAGGACTTTGGAGCGGATGGTTTGGGACATGGGGAGAGCTTAAAGAAGAAGCCCTCTTTTATACCGGAGCCGCCCCTGCTTCCAAGCCGTTTCCGCGTCAAAGCGTTAAGCGATTGGCAAGAGGGAGCGCCGGTGCCATACTGCGGCGGTATGTCAAAATTAGCCTTGGGCAAAGGTCTTGGCGCGTTGATCGCCCCCCGCATCGCCGCTCCCCAACCGGTTGTGGAAGCGGGGGAGAGCGTGCAGCAGATCCCGCTGGAGGCGATCGTGGCAAGCCCGCTCCAACCGCGCACGGAGTTTCGCGGGGAAGGCCTTGAGGAGTTAACCGAATCGATCCGCGAACACGGGATCATCCAGCCGCTCATCGTCCGCCAACGCGCGGGGCGTTACGAACTAATCGCCGGGGAACGCCGCTGGAGGGCGGCAAAAGCGCTCGGCCTCAAGAACGCGCCGGTGATTGTGCGGGAGGCAGGCGATCAGGAGGTGCTCGAAGTCGCTCTCATCGAGAATATCCAGCGCGAGGATCTCAACCCGGTGGAAGAGGCGCTCGCCTATGAGCGTCTGGCGCGTGATTTTCATCTGCGGCAGGAGGATATTGCCCGCAAAGTCGGCAAGAGCCGCGCCGCGGTGGCCAACAGCATCCGGTTGCTCGATCTCGCCCCGCAGGTGCGCGAATGGCTGGCAGCGGGGGAGCTTTCCGTCGGTCACGCCAAGGTCTTACTCGGGGCGAAACAGCCCGAAGAGCAGGTGCGTCTTGGCGAAGTGGTGCTCAAGCAGGGGTTGACCGTCCGAGCGACCGAGCGGCTCCTCGCCTCCCATCAGGCAGGGGGGGAGACGGCTGCCGGGCGGGCCGGAGCCCGGGCGAAGGGGCCCAAAACGCCACCCGCCATTCTTAAAATGCAGACGCAACTTTCGCGTCATCTTGCAGCACCGGTGGTTTTTCATCACGGCGAAAAACGCGGCAAAATCGAACTCGAATATCACGGGGCGGAGGATTTGCAACGCTTGCTGCGACTCCTTGGCCTCAAGACAGACTCATGAAAATGGTACATTGGATTTCTGGCGGGCTGGCGCTCGTGATCATGGCGGGGACATGGAGCGGCTGCAAACGCCGGACGGACGCTCCCGACCAACAGGGAGGGACCGAGCAGCCGTCGCAGACGTCAACCGCCCCCGCTACTCCCGCACCGCCGCCTGAAGCGATTTGGGAGTTGTTTGATGGGGAAAAGGCAATGGCGCACACCGCCGCGCAAGTCGCGATCGGCCCGCGTCCGGCAGGATCGGAAGCGCTGGAAGCGACCCGCGCTCTCATCACGGCGGAGCTGGAGCGCAACGGCTGGAGCGTCCACCGGCAGACGTTCACCGACCCCACCCCCAACGGACCGGTCGTTTTCACCAATCTCATTGGGCGTTTTGGTGCTTCGGATCAGACGCAGAAGTGGATCGTCTGCTCGCATTTTGACACGAAGCTTTATTCGACGATCAAGTTTGTCGGAGCCAACGACGGTGCATCGAGCACCGGGGCGCTCATGGAGCTTTCGCGGGTGCTGGCGCTTGACCCCGCCTTGGCGAAGCAGGTGGAACTCGTCTTCTTCGATGGGGAAGAGGCCTTTGTGCAGTTTTCGATGGAGGATGGCACCTACGGCAGCCGCTATTACGCGAAGGATCTGCGCACCTCCGGGCGCAACCGGCAGTTCAAGGGGGGCGTCTTGTGGGACATGATCGGCGATAAAAACCTCAACATCACCCTTCCGCCCGATTCGCCCAAGGAACTGGTGCAGGGGATCTTTGCCTCGGCGGCAGTCCTGAAAGTGCGCCAGCATTTCGGGTTTCATCGGCAGTTGATCTGGGACGACCATGTGCCGCTCAATCAGGTCCATATTCCGACAATCAACCTGATCGACTTCGACTACCCGTATTGGCACACCGCCGATGACACGCTCAACAAGTTGAGCCCGGAGAGTTTGCGGATCATCGGGGCGGTCACCCTCCATTGGCTGAGGGGAGAGGCGGCGAAATAAATTTTTTCGCCTCTTCGTGAGAAAAACTGTTGCCCCCAACGGCAACTCCTGCTTTAGTAGCCGTCCCTTCCCCAAAAGGGAGGCCGCTTGAAAAAAGCGAAGCGCTCGTAGCTCAATTGGATAGAGCATCTGACTACGGATCAGAAGGTTTCAGGTTCGACTCCTGACGGGCGCACCATTGATTTTCAATGGGTTACGTCGACTGACTTCCCCCCTCGCTCAAGCGCTCCAGTACCCAGCATTTGGAGCCTTGGATACTTCTTTCGGAAAGCTTCCTTGAAAACAGAGGTGGTCCGCATAGCGGAGCCAGTGATGCCATAGAAGAGACTACGCGAGCTTGCGCAAGACGCCATCAGTCTCGATCCCGGCAGTCATCGGGTGGAGTTTCCAGATCTAGTGGAAACCGCATGTACAGCCTCCCGCCGGGAGGATTCGCGGAGCGGGGAGTGACTGCGCCTGAGGGCTGGGGAAAAGGCATTTATTTGACCGGGCGCACCTTATCAGTGATCAGAAGCAGCGGGGTGTAGTGATAGCGGGTGTGCGCTTCCATCAGCTTCCCCGTAGCTTTTACCTGCTTGCCGCGCAGGTGCAGGGCGGCATCCCACGCTTTCTGGTCCAGCCCGGCGAGTTGCAGCCGCCCGGTTTTGGTGCCGTTGCGGGTAATCGGTTTAGTGACTTCGATCAGGAAATAGGTCGATTTGGTTTCCTTGTCCTTTGCCTCCCTTAATTTACCGGTGACGGTGACTTCTTTGGCGAAGGTGGAAACAGAAGTGAGGACAACGGAGAAAAGGCAGAGAGCAACGAGGCGCATGGTGATGGAGATCAGGAGGTTGAAAAAAGGTGTTGCGCCCTGATTGCTTGCAGAAAACCTCACGAAATACAAGCTCCTCCAGCGATCAGGAAGAGCCGGGGCGAGGAGTCCTCCCTCTCTGTGCCATCGGAGCCTTGCGTCACCTTCTCAACGGTTCCATCCGGAAAAAAGAGGGTGGCTTCTGTAAGGGCGGGAAGTGTGAGCGAGTAGAGAATGCCGTCGGTGGTCCGTCGCCATTGCGTCCGGATCAGGCCGCGTGGAGTCGGAAGGTCCGCCTCAAGGAAATCCCCGATAAAATGAGGTGTGATGGAGAGAACCTCCCAGCTTTTGGAAAGAGGCGTTATACCGGTGAGAATCCTTGAAAGATGAAAGAGCGGATGGGCTGACCATGCATGAGAATGGCTATAGATCGCCTTGGCAGGGGAAAAATCCTCCCATGTCGATCCGTACTCCGCCATTTCCTTCCAATGGCGGCGGATGAACGCTAATACCTCTTCGCCATATCCCTCCGAGATCAGAAGCTCAAAAAGGTGGGTGATCCAATAAGCCGAGGGCGTTTCTTTGTTGTGGGGATCGAGAGCGAGGACGCCGAGGACGGCTTCGAGCATCTCTTCTTTTCGGCCAAACGTGGCATCTGTCAGGAGCGCCAGTGTTTGGGTGTGGCTGGAGGCGGACGCTACCAGCTTCCCCTCAAACGTTAAGCCATCGCAAAGCATCCCGTCCTGATTGAGACACTGCGTCAATGCCTGCCGCAGATTGGCTTCCAAGGCTCCCACTTGTGCCGCGCGGGCATCGTTGCCACTAAGCCGATAGAGTTCACCTGTCTTTTGCAGTGCATGGAGATACCACAGATTATATAGCGTCGAATATCCCTTCTTGAATACCGGGCGCCAATCGAGAAAGAGCCAGTAGCGCGGATCGTCATCAAGCAGTCCGTAGCGATTGGCGGCCGCTCGCCCTTCGAAGTAGGTCAATGCCTTTCGCAGGATCGGCTCATGTTCTTCAAACGCATCAAGCGAACCGGTAAACCAGTAGTAATCCCATAGCGTGATCATCCAAACAAGCGTGAAGTCCGGAACAACGCAACTGTGCGCGGAGGTGGGAGCATGGCCGTAGGTCAGGCCGTCTTCTGTTGTTTGCGATGCGATCTGGCGGATTCCCCGTCGAAATAGCCTGAAGTCACAAGATAGCTGGGCGAAATTGCGAGCCTGTACTCTGGCATCTCCCCACCACTGCGCCTGTTCACGCCACGGCGTGTCGATGAACGCGTCCTGACTGCAACAATGTTGCGTCCACGCGCAGGCTTCCCAGATTTGATTGAGATCTTCTTCGCTCGAACGAAAGCGCCCTTCCCTCCTGATCGGGTAGGAAACCGGGTTGAATACCATATCGAGTTCCAGAGGCGTCTCGGAATCGCGAATCATCACTAAACAGTAGCGAAATCCATAGTGATGGTAAAACCGGTGGGTTTGCTCCCCTTTGCGGCAGATCAGGCGATTGGCGAGCGCAATCCGGGCATGGGTAGGATAGAGTTGCGTGAGCGTCAGAGTCGCCGTCTCAATGACTTCTCCAAAAACAAAGTCGATCATCTCGCCACCTGTGGCATGCTTTAGCGTCAAGGTCCAGTTCCCCACCATCACCTTGCCCATATCGATGAGAAAACTGCGATACTGCCCATGGCCACCGGGTGGAATCAAAGAGGGCAACGCAGCGCAACAGGGAGTATGACTAATAGCCTCCTTTGCGCAGATGCCTGCGACGTCACGCGTGTTCCGGTAGCCCTCTGCGCTCCTGCCATGGGCGGTGCCGATCACCCGGTAATCTTTGTAATCCTCCTCGGCCAATAGCGGGATGCCGCGTCTCTCCAGAGAGTGCCACGGTTGAGCGCCGATGGCGACTTCCGCATAGGTTGCCGGCCAGAGGGTGTCGTCAAACTCCAGGGTGTGCCAGTTCTGCGGTTCCAGCCGATTGTCGATATGTTCCTGTGGGAAGAGCATCAGGCTGGCGGGAACAGTGTCACGGATTATCCCGGGTTGTCGGCAACACTTCCAACTGCCATCGCTAACGATCGGCTCCTTGGGCCATGGCGCTTCCACCAGCAATCCCGCTGTCCCTTCGGAGATATAGAAGAAGCTTCCGCTTCCGGGGTGAAAAGCGCGTATCGCGATGACGTTCTTTCCGGTTTTGAGAAAGCGGACAAGGTCTACCTCATCAAAGGGCCAACTTTTCTGAAAACCTCGCGCTGGTCCCCGGCATACAAAGACCCCGTTGACGTAGAGTTGATACGACTGGTCCGCTGTGATCAGGAGCGGAGCCTGCTCCGGAACTTTTTCAAGCTGAAAGGTTCGCCGGAATAGAGCATAGCTATTGCGTAGATCCCACGTGTTGCTTTCAGGCCAGATCCATCGCGCGGTTCTGAAAGCCGGGGTGGAGGCGTTGTCCTCTTTGATCATCATCCTGATGAACTCTCCGCGTTCAGGCGTTCCAAACGATCCGTTGCGCGTCACGTTCCAACTGATCGCGCAACTTGAAGTAAGGGACTTCTCCTAGCGCCACGGCGTGATCAATCGCTAGAGAAGCGGCTGTCGCGGCTGCCTGTCCCAGTGCCATGAAGACCGGCTCCATGCGGATGGACCCAAAAGCAATATGGGAGGACGACAGGCAGACCGGCACCAGCAGGTTACCGCATTCCTGAGGTTTCGGATACAGGGAGCTATAGGCAATGGAATAAGGTTGGAATCCTCCTACCTGAACATCCCCTTCATTCCTGACAAACCCTCTTTCATCCACGTAACGCCGCACGTGGTGCGAGTCGATCGTATACGCAGCCAGCGCGACCGGATCTTCAACGGCGGCACGCCCTTCGCAATGGTGTTGCGTCATGACGGTTGGGCCTACCATGCGCCGGGCTTCCCGGATGTAGAGTTGCTCGGGCCAGCCATTGGAGGAAGGAAACTCATCCCGGCAGAGGCCCCAACGGCTCACCTCGTCGCGAACAGGGGCGGGGACTCTGGGATGATGGGCCAATGTCCACATTAGCCCCTGTTGGTAGATGCGATGCTTGCGCACGATCTCCAGGCGCGTTTCATCACTACCCGTCGGATAGTCGTAATTGGCACCGATGTAGTCCGATGAGAAACCGAGGCGATTGTTGGTGTCGCTTTTCCGGTTGGGCATATAGGCATGGAGCCACGGAATTTGATCCTCTCCAGCCTCAAAGTTACGCAATAACAGTTCATATTCCAGCGGATCATACTCGTCGGGTTGTCGGAACGGGAGGCGGTTCTCCGGCCGGTCGGTCAGGCAAATCCGAAAACAGTACGCCTGAATACGCCGGTCTGCTTCACCAGATGCAAGCAGCGGAGCCGGGTCAATTCCGGGGAGCAGACCGCTTTCCGGAATCCCCGGTACGCGCCAAGGGTCAACGCCATCGCGAAACTGATGGTAGATGGCCCAATCGGGCTGAACCCCATTGAGCGTTTCGCCGTATTGCCGGTTCGCTTCGCGTCCTATCGTCAACGATACCCCTGCAAGGGCCATGAGATCGCCTTCATACGTAGCGTCCACAAACATCTTTCCTGTGTAGTGTTTGCCGGATTTTGTGCGCAAACCCGTGATGCGCCGCCCCTCCCTGAAAAGAGGAGCCTCCCGGTCCAGAGCTTCTCCAAAGACAACGGGAACATCGGCCTCCTCCAACATTTGTTGATAGACTTTCAACGCGGCGGAAGGTTCAAATCGCCACATCAAGCCTGTTTGCGAAACCGTATTGCGGTAGGGAGTCGAGCGTTCTTCTTCCGGCCGCAGCCAGCGCCAGTGATCATCGCAATCATAGTGTTTCATGATGCGCTGGTAGAATTCTCTGGAGATCCCTCCAAAAGCCTGTTCATTGCCGGTATCCGTGGCACCCAGACCGCCTGTGGTGAGGCCGCCGACCCGCTGGCCCGGTTCGAGGAGGAGGACGCTTTTGCCTAATCGGCGTGCCGTGACCGCCGCTGCGATACCAGCAGAAGTTGCACCGTAGATGACAAGATCAGTCATGGATGGGTTGGAAAGTTTAACGCTCAGGGAGCTGTGGTTTCTATCGTTCGTGTGCGGGGCTGGTTTCCGTTCTGCACGGAGGTGGCCGACGGGGGACTCAGACGCAGATAACAGGGTTGCATCAGCGGAAGATCAAGTTCCAGTTCGGCCTGTTCTCCCCTCCAAAGGATAGCTAGCGGATTCCATTCGCCCGAAATGGATAGGGTCTGAACCGGGGCGTTCCTCCAACGGGTGGCGAACTCGAGGCTCAGACGCGAGCGTTTGTCGGAACCAAGGTTGATCACGGTTAGAAAGAGTTCCCCCGAACTGGAGGCATTGGCCAGAAGATAAAGGTTCGGGTCGCGTTTGACCTTGACGGGTAGCTTTTCTCGATTGAGCCACTCCAGCAGGTGGACAATGGCTTCGCGTTTGCGATAACAGAAGATGGAAGAGGACTTGGTATGGCGAAGATCAAAGGCCATGACCCCTACCCTGCCTCCCCGGCGGTTTTCGAAACGAAGCATCCCCGCCTGAACAACCTCGCCGTGTGGATCAAGAAAGTCACTAAGGATTTCTGCATCGGGGTGGGGCTGGAGGTCATGGAATCCGCCGCTTTCGGCCCCGGCTGGAGCGAAGAGGTAGTTATAGATGAGTTCTCCTTCCATTTCCGAATCGGTGGCTTCCTTGCGCAGGCGTTCGTGGCAAAAGGCGGGATGCCGTCCCGGCTTGACCGATACGCCCAGAAGATCGCCATAGCCTCGGTCATCAAGAATCTGTGCAGCGCTCCCATCCAGCAAGACTCCGCCCGAGAGGAGAGTTTCAAGCTGCGTTTGAGTCAGGATGGCCGCCGTTTCCCCGGAGAGCAGCTTGACGCTGTTGCCTTTTCGTGTGGTATAGGGAACTCCGTATCGCCCCAGAATATTCGGCCATGAAGCGGAAGCCATGGGCATTCGTCCTTCCCATGGGACGGCGGTGGCGGCATCTGCGTGGTAGAGGATCTCACATCCGATCAATTGGCAGGAATGGATCGCCTGACGCCATGCGTTGAACTGGGGCGCCCGTTCCGCTACCATTTCCAGATAGGCTTTTTCCTCCAAGGGATCATCGAGGTATTGCGTCGCATAGAGCAGAGCATCGTCACACCCGCACGAGAACGCTATCGCCATCATGCTTTGGAGCTTAATGGCGGACATAAAGAAACAGGTATGAGGGTAGGTATCCGCTTCATGGAAGAGTTCAAAATCCTCCGGAAGGTGTTCACAACTTGCCATGAGGTTGAACATCTCTCCGGGCAGATCCCTTGCCGTATCGCTGGCATAGGAAGTGCCTGAAACCCTTACCGCCGGACGGAGGCTGCCTGCCAGCGCCCGTGCCACAGGTTGCGTAAAGTTTCCATCCAGATCCGCACAGCCGGCTTGACAAAGCGCGAGGCGGGTTTGCGGCGAAACGTCATGGACGGCGCGTTCGATCTCAGTCGCCAGACCCACGAGGGAATCGCAGCTTAACTTGTGCCAGAGCCGCCGCAAATGGAGACTCTCCGCTGTGCGGGTGCCGAAGAGATCAACCAGCGCTTCGCGGGTGTAGAACCGCCCTGCACGTTTGGCAAACTCTGCGAGATGGAGCGGACAGAAGCACCCAAAGCCACCAATGCCGGGGTGATTGCTCAATTCAAAGTCATCCTCCAACTGCAACATGAACGGATGCGCAATGGTGGCTACCGTTGCCACTCCTGTGGAGAGCGCTGCCCGGAACGCTAAATCCAGAGGGCAGCTTGAAATGGCCGATGCTCTTCCGTTCAGGCCGACGATGTTCTGGTAGGGGCTTTTTCCGGATTTCAAGGTGGGTGTACACCACCAGCCGACTTCGATTTCGTCAGAGGCTAGTGCCTCTTTGACCGATGCGATCAGTTGCCCCTGCTGTTGATAGACTTCCGGCTGGGGATATCCGCTCAGGCGGACGCCTAATCCGGGGCCGGTCAACAGGAAGCGGCGAATGCCCCACCGATGCCGCATCTCCCGCATCGCTTGGAGCATGGCGTCGTGACGCTCGGGGAAGAACTGGAAGGGGACTATAGGATCAAGGGCATTCATGCTCGGAGAGACGGGCGAGACTACTGAAGATAGAGGGAAGAAGGTTCTCCCCATGGTTTAACCGGGGGGCGACCGAAGAGGTGGGCCTGTGTCCATGCCGTTCGGCCATCGCGGGAGAACTCTGTTTTCTCCCCGGAAGTGACCAACTGATTGCCCAGGCGCAATTCATAGACAATTCCGGTAGGGCCGCCAACGTTCATGAGTTCAAAGCGGAGCTGATTTTCTCCCTGCTTCAAAAGAGGGGTAATCTCATATTCATGAACCGCGCGATGCCCCCGCCCTTCGCCGACAGCGCGACCGTTGAGGACGACCTTCCATTCGTCATCGCCACAGACCCGCAACTTCGCTGAGGAGGGAATTTCATCGAGGAGAAATTGCTGGCGGCCAAAGACCGTTTGATTATTTCCCTGAAGCACTTCGGGGTGGGCAACCCATTCCCCTTCCAGCAGGACGGAGGCGATATTGTAGCCGCGTTTTAACGGGGCGTGATCAGCGACCTTTTCAAACACGGGCGTTGGCTTGATCGTGATCGGCTCCCTGCTAAGGATCAGGACGCTAAAGGGGGGCAACTGAAAAGCGCCTGATTTTACCGGCTCCCCGTCAGGAGAACGATAGTAGGTGCCCTCCAATGTTAGCGAAAGCGTTCGTGTCTCGCTCCCTTCATTGACGGCAATGATGACTCCGCCGTTGTCGGTTTGGACGTTTTGAAGGGTTACGTCGGCGTGGCCGGAAGGTAGGGTTTGCTCCACTCCGGAAGCCCAGACCTTGCCTACTTCATTCAACTCCCGACAGACGTCCGCCAATGCCGCCCAGTCGGCGGAATAGATATCCTTAGCCATCTCGCCATACCAGATAATCCCGGTTGCCCCGTGGGTGATGGCATTATAGACCATAAAGCGCAATTCGTCTTTGGTGGGACGTGGCCTGCGCTCATTGAGCTTTCCTCCGCCTGATTCGCTCCATCCGAAGGCCTGAAGGATCATCCAGATCGGCTTCTCGTCCCACGCTGATTGGGACGCCAGCCGTGTATAGTCTCCCACGCAGCTCAACGTCTTGTTAGGAAGATCGCTGTGACCGGAGGTTCCGGGAATGGGATAGATATCGACACCGGTGACGTCGGCTTGCCGGGAGTACCGGCGGATGTTCTCCGGAGACTGGCGCTTCTCGTTGGAACTGCCCGTCATCCTCGGGGCGTGATTTTGCCAGACAACATAGTCCGGCGCATACTTGAAATAAAGCCTATAGTTCCTTTCCAGAGAAGCGAGGGGAACTCTTCCCCATGCGGATTCGTCGTCTAGCCAGCCGATGAAGCGTTTCTTCTCTTGCAGCGCCTTGTTCCACGCTACCATCTTCTCCCGCAGTTCATCCGGATTGGCTTCGGTGTGGATGCCCAGATTATTCCAGTTAAATACAGCTAACTTGTGGCGAGAGGTTTCGGCATCCATATACTCGGTAAGCAAGGGATCGTTCCCGTATCCCGCGACATTAACGGTATTGATGCCGCTTTGTGCATAGACACGGAAAGCGTCCCGGCTGAGCAGAGGCGTCAGAACTCCGATCGGAAAAAACGGCTCTCCATCCAGAAGCATCCGACGCCCTGCGCCGAAGGCGACTCCTCTGGTTTGTGGCTGACGGATTCGGAAGAGATCGTTCTCTCGCAATTGCTCCTCCCCCTCGCCGCTTTCATAGCGCAATTCATAGGCACCCTCCGGCAAAGGTGGAATGGGGAGGCGGACGGTTGCTGTTTTGCGCACAGGGAGGTCGCGGAACGGGTATTTCCTGATTTCCTTTCCGTCGATTTCGGAAAGCGTGACCGTCAACTCCGATGCGGGGAGGTGATACTCAAGGGTTAGCTCTCCGGGTTGCTCGGGTACAGTATAGGTTTGCCTCCGGGGAAAATTCCGTACGTGGCAGAAGTCATTCGCCTGCCGCTCAAGAGCTGTCTGGGGAAGTTGCACCTGTTGTGCCGGGGAGAGGACGATCTGGTCCACCCAGACCCGGCCTTCATTCTCAAGGGCGATCACCAGATAGGCTTCGTCAGGAATTTCATCGGGCATCGTGAAGTTGATGCCAAAGGTATCCCACCCGAAGTAACTGCTTTCCGGCCCGGAGCGGAAAAGCCCGATGAACCGGCCCTGCTTGCGCATTTCGAAGTAAAAGCGGAAGCGCGTGCCGGGTTCCCCACCGGTATTGGCACGGAGTTGGAGGCGCATCTCCATCCCCGGCGGGCAGTCGCCAAGGCGTTTTGCCAGATCACTTTGCATCCAGTAGATACCGGCTTTCGGCTGGTTGGATTCCATATAGAGCGAATTGGCTCCGTGATCTGCCACGGTGCGGTCCACGCTTCCCTTGCTGACGCCATCCTTGATCACCAGCTTCCAGTCTTTAGGCTCTCCCGAAACATCGTCGACCTCTGCCAGCGAGCCGTTGCGGATGATATTCTGCCCTTCCCTTCCGTGCTCCTCTTCCTGTTGGGGAGGCGCGACGCCAAGGTAGGCTTCGTCAAACGAGACGTCTCCGGGCCCAGCCAGACGGAGGCAAACGTAGGTAGTGCTGAAGTTGAGATCCTCCTTTGTAAAACGAATCGGGATTTTCTGCCACTGCCCGGCGGCCAGTTTTTCCTGTTTTCCCCATGTCTTGCGAGCCGTTGGCGATTCCAGATAGACATGAACCGTTGCATCAGCGCCTTCCGCTCTTGCATAAACGGAGAGTTCCATCTCCGTGCCATTCGCAATCTCCTTGAGTCTGGGGCCGATTCCGTGTTGGATCCAGATCACACGGGCATTAGGCAGGTCTTGATTGAGGTGGACCAATCGGGCGGAGTATTGCCCGCGAAGGGCCAGCTCCCGGTTGCTCATGTGAGTATCCTCTAATGTCCCCCCTTTCTCGACCCGCCACACTTCTGGAAGGGAGCTGTCGGATTCCATCTGGACCTCAAAGGAGGCGTTCTCCAGCAGATTTTTTTGCCCGTTCGCATGAAGGGGGTAGCTATAAAAGAGCGTAAGAAGGCAAAGAAGAGAATAGCCAAGCCGCTGGACGGTGGTGCGGTTGCGGGACGTGGCCGGGAGTGTGAAATCAGTCATGATAGGAAACATTCTTTCAGGCAGGAAAAGCAGGGAGTTTTCGAACAGGTCGGGAAAGGGAGCGGTATCGCAGGAAAAGCCATCCACCCAGCAACAGGGCAAACAGGGACGAGGGCTCGGGTACCGTCTGGACGCGCAGGATGCCGTCACGTTCGTTAAAGCTCCAAAGTAAATCTCCTTCACTGCCGCTCCATAGGTGATCCGATGCGGTGAGCGTCAGCGCATGGCTGCCCTCAAGGCTAATGGAATCGAAATGTCCCGTGGAGGCATCGAAGGAGAAAAGTTGCCACTGGGCCGAGTCATAGAAGCCTTGTAAGGTAAGGGTAAGATCGCCGTTTAATGTCAAGGTCGAGATGTCCGAGAACTGATCGAAGCTGCCGGACGTCTCTCCTTCGAGCATCATTGCAACTTTAGTGTCGATCCCCGCGAGTTCAAGAGCATTCCCATTGAAGCTAAGGGAGGCGGTCCCTCCCCGTCCGTCTCCCGCCGTTAGTCGTCCGAGGTTTTCGATGGTGGTATCGCCACCAAGAATCCCTGTCCCGGCGAGCGTCGCGCCTGCTTTGACTGCGATATTCCCGTTGGCGGCGGAGTGATCTCCCGTAATAAAGAGCGTCCCTTCGGTCACGGTGGTCCCTCCCTGATAGCTACCGACACCACTGAGTTCCAGCAAGCCGGTGCCGCGTTTATCGAGATGACCATTGGAGATCGCGCCTGACCATTCATACCGCCCTCCCCCGGCCATGGTGCGTACGGTAACCTGCCTTGCCGCTCCGTTGAGATTCACCGTCCCGGTAAAACGGACGTCAGCCGCGACGCTGGATGTCTGCGTCAGAAGGATGTTTCCTCCTATCACTATATTATTGGTTATCGTTCTGTCCCCTCCGGGGCTGAAGGATTGCAACGCGCCGCCGTTGAGGGTCAAAGTGCCGGTTCCAAAAGGATTGGCCACGCCATCAAAGAGGAGGATTGCATTGCTTGAAAGACCACCGCTGAAGGTATTGTTGCTCATCAACCGCCAGATGCCACTGGTGATGTTCACGGCGAGTACGCCTCCGTTAGTTCCATTAGCGATCCCTCCATCGATGAGATTGGTCGCACTGGAAGCACTGGAGATATTGAGGGTGGTTGTACTTCCCTCCGAAGCGCTCCCGCTGATTCCCCCGGCGAAATAGAGATTCCCTCCGGTGGATGCATTGGAGAGGGTAGCGCTGCCTTGGCTGCCATCGATCAACAACCTTGAGTTCAAGCGGTTGCGATGAGCGCCCGCAGCTGCCTCCATGACAATGGAACCGCCAGAACTCAGGAGGAGCGGCCCCCCTTCCAACTGGTATCCAAAGGCGCTTGTGCTCCCGAAGCGGACACCTCCAATCTGGCGATTCGCATCGACCGTTACCGTACGCAGCGCCGTCAAACTATAGCTAAAATAGGCGATGTCCGAGGAACTCTCTTCACCCGGTACGATGGAGCCTAACCAAGGTGGATCAGATGGAGTATTCCAACTTCCGGAGGCGTCGACATTCCAGCGGCCATCCGCTGCATAGGTAACAGCGGTCGTCAGGAAAAGGGCGGCCATCATCTCACTAAGGAACAATGGTCTGAATGGAGGAAATTTCATGATAACGGTAGGAGGGTTTACAGGAATCCAAAGACAAGGAAAAGAGTCGCAGTTTCACTTTCTGATTTCTATAACTATTGTGCCGAAATGTTATAAAATTTTGTCATGCCGGATCAAGTGATCACTCCACTCTCCGAAAGTTTCTCTTGTTTTTCCCTTGCGACAGGGAAGCAATCTAATCTATGGTATGCGCCCGAACGGGCTGCTTTACCCGTCTGATTCATCTTCGATTGAGTTTTACAAAAAAGTTTTAATGCGGGATGGTTTCCCGAAGTTAATGAGCCGTTGCCAGTCGGTCTGATTTTGTTGTTTTCCTATCTTCCCTACCATGAAGCCTCTTCAAATCGGTTTTGTCGGTGCCGGTAAAATCACGCGCATCCATCATCTCCCCGCTATTGATGCCCTTAACCCTCATGCTGTATCAAAGGCGATCTTTGATACCTCGTTGGCCTCCGCTCAGGCTCTTCGGAAGGAGGGCGCGCCGCAAGCGGTGGTCTACGATTCACTGGAGGACTTCATCAAATCCGGTGTTCATGCAGCCATCGTCAGCACTCCCAATCATACCCACTATCCGCTAGGCATCGCTTTGCTCCAAGCGGGAATTCACGTCCTGATGGAAAAACCGATGGCCGTTTCCCTATCCCAAGCCGATGAAATGATTGCGGCGGCAAAGGAGAAAGGTGTTGTCCTTCAGGTCAATCAGACCCTTCGCTTTACACCTGCTTACGCATGGATTAAAGACCTGATCGAAACCGGGACGATAGGGGAACCGCTACATATTCGCTGCATCAGAGCGGCCAGCACTTCGCCGGACAAAGGGTGGTCGCCGGGGGCAAAGTGGTTTCTCAGCAAAGCCGCGCATGGCGGTGTGGTGATGGATATAGCCGTTCACATGGCGGACTTGCTCCAATGGTACTTCGGGCCGGTTCACCGGATTGCAGCCTTTGGACAAAGCCGGATCGCGGAAGGCGATGTGACCGATCACGCCTCCTCGCTTTTTGAGTTCAGGAGCGGGGCGACCGGAACGCTTGAGCTAAGCTGGAATTTTCCACGTAACACAGCTCTTCTGGAAATTTATGGCAGCAAGGGAGTGATCCGGTGGGACTTTCAAAGCCATTCGCCGGAGGTGGCCATTGGAGATGCTCCTTTTACCCCGGCCCCCATGGGCGATTGGTATTGGCCCAATGCCCATGAAAGCTTCCTCTCCGCCATATCCGGAGAACGGCCCACTCCTGTTCCGGGCGAGGTCGGACGCAACGCTCTCGCGCTTTGTCTAGCGATTGAGGAAGCCTCCGCTTTGCGTCGCGAAGTGTTTCCCGACATGTTGCCCCTTTGAATGAAGCCGTTGTCTTTCCAGCGATTATCTACCAGCGGGAGAACCCCGCTTCCTCGTCGCGCTGTTACGGTGATCGAACTATTGGTTGTCGTGGCGACCATTGCTATCGTAGCATTGCTTACCATGCCGCTTCTGAGTGCGATCAGAACCTCCTCCAGCCTCGCTCACTGTACTGGCAACCTGCGTACGCTTTCCGTTGCGGTGCAAAGCTATATTCAGGATCATCAGGGAGTGATCCCTCACGGTTCGAGCGAAAGTCCGGCTACCGCAACGGTAATCGGCGCGTTGGGGCCGTATGTCGGTCTGTCCCGGTTGCACAGCGACCGTAATGTCAAGACCCCTTTCCAATGTCCTGCTGCGGAACGGAAGACTCCAATGAGCTACTATATGAATTATGAATGTAATATGTTTCTTTCCAAACAGCCGCCGGTACGGATCACGGCGGTACGCTCACCGGCGATCAAGCCATTTATGTTTGATAGTATCTATGGCACTTATGGTCTGGATTTTACGTTTCGACACAAAGGTGGGATGAACATTTTGTTTATGGATGGACATGTCGGATGGCAAACTCACGCGCCGGCCGAATTCCGGCCCTAGGGAGACACTGATTAAATGAAGCCTGACGAAAGCGCAGGCAGTTTCGATGGATTTTTGAGACACTTTCCCGCAGCCTCTCCTAAGAGAGGTGAGGACAAAGAGGCTCGAAAAGACGCGAAAATGACCAGCTTGCGGCAGCGATTGCTTTATTCAGTGTTTCCCTAGTGTCCAGCCACTCATGAAATGCCGCATTGAACTTGCTTTTCTTCCGCAGGGCTGTGCTGTCAGCCCAAAGCCATTATCTAAAGATAGCCACTTGGTCCTCCGCCTTGCCATGAACCAAAATGCCTGCAATCGATCCGAAATTCTGTTTGCTTCAAGGTACTAACGTTTGAAGAGGAGCGCCATGGAATCCGCATCAGCTTTCAATCACAGCCTTGGCTTTCTCAGGAAGTATAGTGACTTCCATATCTTTGTGCAGCGGTGGATTAAACATGGCGCCAGCCCAAAGCACGATCATCTTTTTCATGAGATTGTACTGGTTGAAAAGGGAACTGCCGATCACCGCACCTGTGCCGGAGTGCGCAAGCTACACCCCGGTGATCTCATTATTCTAAAACCAAGGGCATGGCATGCCTATGAAAATCCGGAATCGCTTACGCTCATCAATTGCCTGTTTTCGGATCAGCTTTTCAAGAGCTATGATCTTCTTTTCTCTATGGTGGAGAATGCCTTTTCGTTGTTTCGTAAGCGTTCGAGGGCCGTATCACTAACCCCGCCTACGGTACTCCACACCAGTCCGGCTCAGCGTGCGGAACTGTTACATGACCTTCAGTTTATTCTCGATCACTTCCGCCTGCGCAAGGGGGATTGGAAAGCCGTTGTGACCGTGCGTTTTCTTGGCTTTCTGGTGGCGGTGTCACAACTCGATCAGGCATTGTCCGAAGAGAAGGAGCCTGCTTTGGAGAATCGGGCGAAAGAGGCGATTATTGAAACCGTGGCCTATCTGGAGCAACATTTCAGCGAAGATATGATGCTGGATGATTTGGCAAAGAATGTCCACCTCAGCCCGCATTACCTCTCGCGCTGTTTCAAACAACAGATGGGAATGAGTATCTTTCAATACCTTAATCATCTGAGAATCGAGGAAGGCTGTCGGTTACTACGCTATACGCTTGAACCGGTTGGACGTATTGCCAGCATGGTCGGTTATGATGAAATAACCTACTTTTCCAACCGCTTCCGTCAGGAGATCGGAATGTCTCCTTCGCAATATCGCAAGCTTCTTTGACGGCTTTTCATCATTCAGGGATAGGAAGTCATAAGGTTGTCCCTCTTGATTCGCCGTCGGAGCGGCGCCTTTTCTGTAGGCCTCTCCCTCTGCGGCAAGGGGATAGTTAATGCGGTAGAATCATTCGGATCAGAAGCCCTGATGCCGCTCACCCGCCCGTTGCCCCAAAGAACATGACACACACCGTTGTGATGCGGATAAGCCACCCGGAACCCGGCGTTCTTCTGGATATAGAGGAAAGGAAAACAATTGTCCGTGGACAAGTCCGTCGTCCCACCGGCCCGTTTCTGACGCATCAGCGACGATGACCGTTTCGGCAGAAATATGGGTAAGCCGTGCGCGGCGAGAGAACCAATCCGTGTTAGAACGCCGTTCTCCGCTGCAATCTCCCGACACTGTCTTTACCCCCCTTGAGGGCTTCCACCGCTACTCGCGCCTTGAACTCGGCGCTATGAACTCTTCTCTGCCTTTTCATCGTTCCGGTTTCTTTTCTTACCCAAGCCCTTCGCCTTAAAGCTAACCTAGCCGCTGGCTCCGCGCTTTCCCGGACCACCCCCTTCCCTGCAAAGGGTCCATTTTGGGTGACCGCTGATGCAAGAAGATCAATCACGTTGCCGCAGCCAACGTTGAGGGTGACTATACATATCGCCCAGAGCGTCAGGCTCATAAAGAGTGCGATAATCGTTAGGATCAGAAGCTCTGACGCCACTGACCCGCCCATCACCCCAAAGAACATTACATACGCCATTGTGACGCGGGTATGCCACCCCTGCTCCCGCACCTTTCTGGACATTAGGGGAGAGGATATAGCTCCCATGCATAAATCCGTCGTCCCACCGGCCTGTCTCTGACGCATCCGCCGCGATAATCATCCCTGCGGGAACGTTCGTAAGCCGGGCCCTCGGAGAAAACCAGTCGGTCTGATTGGGAAGATCCCGAGCCAAAGCCAGATTATAACCATAGCTGATCATACCGGAATCAACCAGTGCCAGAGGGGCAGTACCTTTGGCAGCTCCACAGATGAAGACCTTACGGTCGGAAAGATATCCTTTGGCAACTAAAAGAGTGTTCCACTTGCGGGTTCTTACCTTGACGCGCATACCGGCTTCATCAAGTTCATAGTCATCATTGTAATGGGGATAGACTCCCCCATGCTCCGCCACGTATCCGGCGAGCCCCGCCCCGATCTGTCTTAGGTTGCTAATACATTGCGCATTAAGAGCTGACGCACGATAGCTACCAAAAACCGCCATCGACAACGCGGCAAGGACTACAATGAGCATGATCACGATCAAAAGTTCCACGACAGAACTTCCAAGGTAATCAAGCCTTTGCCTGCCTGCCTCCACCGAAGAGCACCCTTCTCTCAATCGTTTCTTCATTGAAGTTCCCCTTTCTGTGCAACCTGATCGGACTTCAGATAGATCACTGTATAATCCCCTCCATCCAGCGCAATATCAAACACCATCGAAGGTCCCTTCCTCCGCATTGCAACCGGATATCCTGCCGGAACCATCACATCCAATGCCTCCCGGAGAACGCCCTGATAAGAGACCGTCACTTCAAGCCGCTCCTTCTCATGACGTTGACTCAAAAGAAGAAAACGTTCTCCCGTTTCTCCTTCCCTAAGCTGAACCATAACATTAGCATCGGACACCCTAACCAGTTGAGGGAGCGCTTCTCCCACCATCTCCTGAAGTCGGCGCAGGCTCTCGGGCGAACGACTCTGATAAAGCTCCAGCGGATGGTCAAGGTAGAGAAGCCTACCCTTTCCCCACTCTTGCTGATGCAAAGCCGGTCCGGACTCACGCTGCAAACGATAATCCCAATCGTTACTACCCACCCGTTTAATATCAGGAAAGGCTTGCTGCATCAGCCCCTTCATCGGCTTTCCATATCGGTCGTACCATCCAAATGGGCCAAGCGCTATCAAAACCCCTCCCTCTCTCACCCACAATTCCAATTTCTGGGAAAGCTCCTGAGACAAGTAGAGAGCATACGGCAGAAAAAGCACCTTGTATTCCTTGAGGGCAGCCGCACCATCTTCGATCATCTCCTCGGTGATATAGTCCTCCTCATAATTGCCGGGGCGCAGGATCGTGTTGTGAATCTCCACCGCCTGAACCAAAGGTGGATTTGCGTCCGTATAGACCCCGTCTTTCGCCAAAAGTTGATAGACGGTCGAACACGGTTGAAGGATAGCGATCTGCGGTTTCAAGCGTTGCGTCTGTGTCCAAACCTTCTCGACCCTTCGCATACGCTCGTGCTCAACATGAAGTTCTGTACTGCACCAGCGCAACAAAGTTTGATCAAAATCGAGATTAAAAAACCCGCCTCCATAGGCCACGACATAGGGCGTGGGCTTATCGGTATGGTTTAGCCAAAACGTGGGCAAGGTCACACCGCGAGCCCATAGAAGAAAGAAGAACTTCCTTAAATCGCGTTTGGCCAATCGCTCATCTGCCATATTGGCTCGGGTATACATGAGCCAATAGTTCTCAAAATATGCCATTGCCTTATGATAGCGACGCGCGAGACTTCCCAAAAACGTCCACCAGGCATCTTCCACTAGTGGATTGTTATGGTAAGAGTAAAAATCAGCTACATCCTCCCTGAAATAGTCATAGAGATTGCCACCGGCAAACATCCGGTTGTGGTCAATCATCAACGGAACCTCCGGCGCACCCTGACGCAGAGCACGCCCCAAATCGCGCTCCATACGTACACGACTTAACCGTCCCCAGCGCTCCCACTCATATCCCAGAGCGCTCCCCTCCTTACGGGGGTGAAGGAATTTATCGGGTGGAGGATCAATAGAAGAGAAATCGGGGTAGGCCGACCCCCAATGCTCATTTAGATCAGCGATGGCGTGATAGCGTTCTTTCAAGTAAGCCTGAAATGCCTTAACGCTATAGGGATCGTAACCCGCTGTACGACGATGAGGTGTGCCGGGCGGCGGATCAGAAATCTTGAGGTACGGAACCACTTCCCATCCAGTAACGAAAAAGTGCACCGACTGTCGCGCTGATACATAGGCAGCCATTGATGTCGCCATTGTCGTCATCCACTTCGACACTTCCGGGTGGTGAATATTCACACCGACCAGTTCCCGACTCCCGGGATAACGGCTCGTCAAAGCCTGCGGTGAAGCCTGAAGACCATCCTGCGAGGTAGCGGCGATCGAGCGATCTTCCGCCAGCCTCGCCTCCATGGTTTCGGAAAGCGGAAGAGAAAAATCTACCGTTGAAAAGAAGGATAGCAGGTTGGGTCTTCCAACGCTGCCATGAACGATGCGATCCAAAAGACGGTCAAGAACCGGATAGCTAAGATCATCCGGCGCTTTAAGACGCGGGCGGGTATTGGCGCCATCAATATTAACCGAGCCCCATTCCAGCGGCAGTAATTCCCGTGCGAACGCCTCATCACCCAAAAAACGCATTCCGGCATAAGAAATCCTGCGCTCACTCTCGCCGCCCGGACGATAACGCAAAGTGGGAACCTCCCATGGTTGAACCTCTTTCGCTGCGGCTTGCCAAAGCTCCAACTGACGGATGACTTTGTGATGAAAAGCCTCGATTTCCCCCTTTTTTCTCTTCAACCGGGCCGTCAATCCTTCCATCCTCTTTCCGGCATCTTCGAGGAAAAAAGCCTCTGCGTAAGCGTCGTAAGCCTCTTTAAGCGCCCGCTCCAGATCCTCCGCCAGACGCTCGAACTCTTCCATCGGCTCGCTCTCGGCCCGGTAGAACGAAACCTTCCGCAGCTGGAGAAGTGCCTCGTGAGCTTTTGCATAGGCAATGAGGGTATGGTTAAAACTCATGGCTGCCTCGAAAACCTCAGGGTGATCGTCTTTAAGCGATCTCATGGCGCTCCCCTCGGAAATCCCGCGTAACCCCCGGTAAGACTTCCCACGAAAGCGCCCTTTCTCGCGATCAATTGAAAACGGATCGTAGTGCCAGAGTGTTGATCTCCGGCTTTCACCCTGACGTTTTCGGGCGTAGTCGTAGCCCGAGACAACCTGCCGCCGCAGAAGCGGGTCGTGATCGTTTTTCTCCCAATAGGCAAGATCAGCTGGGACAATGTCTTGACTATAGAAAGCCAGTTTTCCGAAGGACTCTTTTCGCGAAAAATCGGCCAATGCTGACCACGAGGAAAGCTCTGGAGGGGCAACCGTATGGCGGGCCCGATGCAGCCCAAGCCCCCACCGGGCGTTGTCGGAAGGAGGCAACGTCCCGAGCAGCGAAAACGGGATCGCTAACTCACAACTCCAGACACCCTCCCGAGCTTTAGAAACCTTGGCAACGCCCGGCTCAAACGGGAGTTCCACAGGACTTCCGCGGGAATGCTTGAAGAAAGCGACTTCCCCCCCGGCTCCGACGATCAGTTGATAATAGATCTCGCCCTGATTATCGGGATTCAGCCAGAACTCAACGCTATCCCCCTTCCATGGCAAGTGATTGGTTTTGAGCTTACTTAGCTCAGGTTCGTTCATCCGCGCCGCGAGATAGAGCTTCTCTTGATCATAGCAGCTCATCACCTCTGTTTGAGCCGTGGCAGGCGTTACCCTCTGCACTGATAGAAAACCGCTGGCACGTTGCACCTCTCTCCATGATAACTCCTCCAGAGCGCCATCGAGCACCGGAGGTGGTCTCTGCACGGAAAAGAGGACCAGTGCATCCGCCGCCTCTGAGCCACTTTTTTCAACACCTGCAAAGGCCCCACCAACAACCAGCCACAAGGCTAGAGCCAGTTCTCTCCATCGGCCTCTAACCGGACTTCCAGAAATGATTCTCATCGAGGGGAACGTCATCTTCCTCAATCCTTAACAGGCGTGACAGAGGTTGGACGGCGCCGCAGGGTACGCGCAGCTCCTTGCTGCGGGGCTCGCCCGGTGCTTTCCCGAAGGATCATCCGGGTCGGGAACGCCCGGGAGAAACCTCGCCGAAGGTTCTCTCCCCGTATCATATCTACGAGCAGATCAATCATTCCATGGCCGAT
The DNA here is from genome assembly GCA_037189865.1 of Chthoniobacteraceae bacterium. Taxonomy (GTDB): domain Bacteria; phylum Verrucomicrobiota; class Verrucomicrobiia; order Chthoniobacterales; family Chthoniobacteraceae; genus DATMFV01. The sequence continues at coordinate 116,430 of JBBCIW010000001.1, forward strand.
CTCCACACGCGGTTTCTGAATCGTGCTCAGCAGCGGAGTCGAACAACGGGCAGAAACAGAGTCATCAAACCCTAGCACTGAAACCTGCTCAGGGACGCGAATCCCGTGGCGTTGCAGCGTTCGCATTAACTGACAAGCAACGAAGTCGTTTTGTGCAAAGAAAAAGGTCGGCCAATGCGACGTTTCATATTCTCCCAAGGCCGCAGAGAGAGCTGCCCATATCGTCTCATCTGAATCAAGATCATCCGCAACGACCAGCCATTGCAGGCGGTCGGCCGCCCCTTCCAACACCGCCGCGACGTGGCATTCCTGATGATAACGGTTAAGCGAGGCATTACTGACTGAGAAGAAAGCGACGCGCTGATGCCCTCCTTCAATCACATAGCGCCACGCCTCCCGGTAACCCGCCACGTGGTCAGCCACTACGACAGGAAAATCAAACTTGGGATTTTTCCAGTTAGAGGAAACAACCGGAAGGCCATTCTGGTAGAGGAACTTCAGGGTGCCCGCCATCAGATTAAAATCGACGATGCCGCCAATCTGACGGTTCTTCACCAGATCATGAACGACCTCGAACTCCTGCGAACTGTTCTTGAAACGGACCAGTTCCATCCGGTGCCCACCATCCCCCAAGCGCCCGGTCATCCCACAGAAGTAATCAAAGAACAACGGATCGGTCAGACCGCCCGCTGTCTGATTGAAAGGCACAAAGATCGTCGCCCCCAGCAGGCGTGAAGCCGGCCCAGCCCCCCCTTTTGACAACGAGCGCGCCGCGAGACTCGGGCGGTAACCCATCTCCTTGGCCAACCTGCAAATCCGCTCCATCGTCTCCTGCCGGACACTCGGATGCCGACGCAAGGCACGAGAGACCGTCGCTGACGAAACGCCACACGCTTCCGCCAAAGTATAGATCGTTGTTTTCATGCGTTTCATGAAACTTATGCAATCGGATACATTCGGTCAACCCCTTTCATCATCCACGGTGACTAAAGATCAAATTCGAAGCGATGGAACCTCGAAACCATGATGAATACTGATGATTTCTGGATGCAAATTCCTTCTACCTCCCCCGATTCCTCTTCATCTCACTGACGCCTACCAACTATTTTCAGCGAGAAGAAAGAAATTTGTTGCATTGCGTTCCGCTCTTCACTATCAATCGTCGAAAAAGAACCTCTCCCGGAAAAATTCCCGAGCCGTTTTCAAGCTCATGCAGAAGGTTACTCTAGCGTTATCGCCGACTCGTCTTGCGAAGAGTTTCCCTTGTCATTGATCAGACACGGTTCAGCCGTGGAGTTTTTCTTCACCCTAACCTTTTCTTGTAAAGGAGCCCATCCTTATTCCCTGCATCGACAGAATCGGGCACTCCTCCCGTGGAGTTGATCGCATCATCCATCCCCATGAAACAGACCCTTTTAGCTACCATGGCTTTGCTCGCCATCACGACATTAGGCAACGCACAGATCCTTACCGAAAGGGGTTCTGATCAGTTTTCAGATCTTCTGGCAGGCCGGAGCTACGAAGCCGATCTCTTTCCACAGGATAACACGAACGCACCGTTCGTTCGCGAAGCACCTATTCCGACCCTCATTCTTCAGGAAAGCCTCTCCGACGGGATCCTGACCTTTCAGACTCAGGATGCCCCGAACGCCATCCTCCTCTATGGAGTGGGCAAAACACTCTATCGAGAGCCAAAGGACACACCAAAATGGTGGGGCGAGAATGTTGATCGCACCAAAGGCTTCACGATCGAGTTCCGAGTCAGAACCCTCGAAGCGACGGGTTACGACTTCTCCATCAGTGCTACCTATAACGACGCTGATGCCAATGCGCGCCCCCTCTCTATCGGTGCCAACTCGATCAAATGGAACAAGGAAGTGATCAATTCCACGCTGGTCAACCATACGGACTTCCATGTTTACCGGTTGGTATCTCTCCCTAATTCCAATATCTATATGTTATGGCGCGACGGGGTTCTGATCTCTGATAGCCTTGTCGGGGATGTGCTCAATAATCCAAACCGGTTTATGTTTGGCGACTGGAGCGGTCAACCCGGTGGCGGGATGCTCGACTACCTGCGTTGGGACACTAGTGGAGCCTATGCTCCGGTCAGTGTTCCTGAACCATCAACGGTCGTTGCGCTACTGCTTGGAACAGTGGCGACCTTCACGCTCCATCGCCGCTCCCGCCGGATCGCCTGATCTCTGTTTCATGCTCTTCCAACGCCTTGTCTCATTTCTGGCTTTCCTGACGCCCTGCACCCTCCTTGCGATGATTCCGCTGGAATCGCTCCCCATCCCCAGCGGTGAGTTTCAGGCTTTCGTCGACGACTACCTCGTGGAAAATCGCTACGATGAGAAGATGCTCGTTACGGTTCGGCACCACGTTCATCAGGGACGGCAGGAACCGGCTAACCCTCTGATTGTCGCCGATCAACCGTGGGAAACCGCCGACCTCATCGGCCCCGCTTCCGTGATCTATGATTCGCAAGCCAAGCTCTTCCGCGCATGGTATGTGATCTACGACACCGCTCATGTCAAAACCGACAGGGAACTTCCCAACCGTGTCGGTTATGCTGAATCCAAAGATGGAATCTCATGGACCAAGCCTCTCTTCGATCTCTACCCATGGGATGGAGAGAAGAGTAATGTCGTCTTCCAACATGGAAAAAAGGGAGCGACCATGTTTCAACTCGTCGACATCCCCGAAGAGAAGCGGGGCGGGCACCGGTTCCTGGGATTTTTTGTTGGCGATGATGGCTCCTACCTTGCCGGATCTCCGGATGGCATCAACTGGAAGGCTCTCAACAAAATCCTCCCTACCAAAAGCGACTGTCAACACTCGGTTACCTATGACGCCCAACGCGATGAGTTCGTCATTTATTACCGCAACCTCGCCCACTTTCAGCAGATCAAAGATCATCCCCGATCGGGCGTCACCCGAGTCGTCTCCCGGATCGCTAACAAAGAGCTTTTCACCCTCTGGGAGGGGATTCCGCGCGCCGTGCTCATTCCAGATGGGAAAGATGCCGTCTTGTTTTACGGTATGACTGTTTCTATCCGTCATCAGATCTACTACGGCTTCCTTGAGCATTTCGATCTCTACCCCAACTCAACACTGGATTCAGAACTAACCACCAGCCGTGACGGGTTAACGTGGAAGCGATACGACAGGGAAGTGTACGCGATGAAAAGGGGACGCTACGCTCGCAAGGAGGATAAAGAGCTTCTGATCACGCGCGGTCCATATGGTGAGTGGAACGGCGGGATGGTTAAACCGTCGATCTCCCTGATTGATTATAACGGGGAGTGGCTCCTCTATTATACCGGCTTCGGTGGCTACCACACGCTTGAAGATGCCTTCACCAAGAAATCGGCACTCGGCCTCTTGAGATTCCGCAAGGAAGGATTGGTCTCCCTGCGCTCCCACCCAAGTCTCAAGTCATACGTTGTCACCCGGCCACTGATCTGGCCCGGTGGCACTCTTAAAGTCAACTTTGACGGAAGCGATGTCTTTGAGGAGAGGGGATCGCTGCGGGTACGGGTGGTTAATGTCGACCGTTCCCCGATCGAAGGATTCTCTTACGATGACTGTGAACGATTCGAGGGAGACGACGTTCGGGCGCCGATCCGGTGGGCCAATGCCGACCTCAACCAGCTTAAAGGTAGGGAAATCCGGCTGGAGTTCGAGTTTAAACGGGGCGACCTCTTTGGCTTCGTCGCCGAACCTTAGTGTCACCCCATCCCGGCTCCCCTGATGCTTGCGCACCGTCTTCCTCTGCCGATGGCTACCAACGCGGACCCTCACCTCGCGCTCTCCCTCCAGCCGTGGGATTACGCTCTTTGCGCCATCTACCTGATCATCTCCGTCGCTCTCGGTCTCAAGGCGGGGGGCCGACAGAAGGATCTTAAAACCTATCTTCTGGCAGGGAATCGGATGCATTGGGCGCTGATTGCCATTTCCATCATGGCGGCGCTCTTTAGTGGGATCAGCTTTCTGGGTGCTCCCGCCGAGTCGTACGGTCATTCTCTAATCTACCTTTGGGTGGTGCTCGCCTACTTCATCGCCACGCCGGTCACTACCCTGATCTTCCTCCCCTTCTTCTACCGTCTCCCGTTCTACACTGCCTATGAATATCTCGAACACCGGTTTGATCTCCGGCTCCGACGGATCTCTTCAGCGCTCTTTATCTTCCGGGTCACCTTCTGGCTGGCGTTGGCACTCTATGTTCCCTCGCTAGTGCTCTCCGAGATGGCCACCCTCCCGCTCTGGGCCTGTGTGCTCATGACCGGAGCCGTAACGCTCCTCTACACCACCGTCGGCGGGCTGCGGGCTGTCATCTACACCGATGTGATGCAGTTTTGCGTTCTCCTGCTTGGAATCGGCGTCATTTTGTGGGTTGCACTTGGGGCCATGGCGGGAGGGGCAACCCAGGCGTGGGAGATTGCAAGGGAAGGAGGCCGGACCCGGTTCCTCGATCTTAACTTCTCCGTGACAGAACGGATGACGCTGCTCGGCGCTTTCGTTGGAGGGTTTTTCATCAACCTGACATCGCTAGTGACCGACCAGCTCTCCGTCCAACGCTACCTGAGCGCCGCCTCCCTTAACGATGGCAAACGTGCGCTCTGGATGAAGCTCATCATCATGCTACCCCTTGTCGGCGTCTTTTATTACACCGGTCTGGTCCTTTACGCCTATTATCAGCTACACCCGGAGCTGGCGACTTCATTAACCCATCCCGACCGCTTGTTGCCTCATTTTATCAGCCACCGGCTCGCCTCACCCCTCCCGGGACTCATGATCGCAGCCATCCTTGCGGCGACCATGTCGACCATCTCCGCTGGGGTTAACTCGCTGACCACCGCCACTCTGATGGACTTTCTTTATGCTAACGAACGGGGAACGCCTCTCAATGAATCAGCTCGCGTCCGCACAGCACGTCTCTGGACGGTCGCCTATGGCATCATCATCACCGTCATGGCCTTCGGGGTAGGCCAACTCGGGACCTTCATCGAAGCTTCCAACAAGATTGCCGGGTTTTTCGGCGGCCCCTCTCTGGGGATCTTCCTCCTAGGGATCTTTTCCAAAAGGGCTAATGCTCAAGGAACCTTGATCGGCGCGATTGCTGGGTTTTTGCTCGTAGTGGTCCTCGGTTTTCTCACCCCGCTCTCTTTCATGTGGTACGCTATGGTTGGAGCGCTCACGACGTGGCTGGTGGGCGAGGGGGCCAGTCGTCTCTGGGCACCTCCCTCCACTCAACAACAGAGCTTCAGTCTTTACCCCCCAACCAGTAGCGTGACCCTCGACACGCTCTCACACCGGCAAGGCCGTTAACGCCACCCCTAACGCTACCCTTCATCACTCTCGCTGTCTGGAGAGGCGTCCCTCGCGATACTCCTGCGTTACCTTCCATAGCGCTTCATCGAGCCCGCCTCTGGCCCCGGCAGCCCAGATCCCGATTCCGGCAGCGCCGCGCTCCTCGGCGAGTGCCATCCGCCATTGGTACGACTCCTGATCCTCATACCAGATGATATGCCGGAGCCCCTCCTCTTTGATCTCAAATTTCGGCGTTCGTGCCAGCGCATCCCATTGCCGGAGCGCTCCCGCCTTTTCCTTCTCACGAAGAAGCTCATTGATATAGGCAACCGTAAAATCGACACACTCCCCATCGGCATCCAACGTCACCCGGTTTCCATACGCTGGAATTCCAAAGATAATTCTGGAAGAGGCGGCAGGGAGCATGATCCGTTCAACATCACGCCTAAGATCGCGACTCCTCTCCGGCCAATCATAAGGAGCCGTTGCATTAACCGCCTTTCGATTCCATGGCCCTGAATAGTCATAGAACATGGCAAAAGCCCAGTCACACCGGCTTAAAATAGCCTCCGTTTGCCAACTGCGCCCCCAACAGACCGGGTTAAAGGTGACACAGAGCAGAAGACCGCGCTGCTGAAGTTCACGATGCAAACGACGGGTCAATTCCAGCATTGGCTCCCGCGTGCGTGAATCAAGCCCCTCTTCTTCAATATCAATCGTGATGCCGTCAAAACCTTCCCGCTCCAATAAGGCTACCATCTCCCCAATCGCGCGATCGATCGCCTTGGGATTGAGAAGGAACTCCAACGGTTTGAAATTTCTGAAAATCGGCATCACCGCAATCTCCTCCTTACGGAAGAACGCGACATATTCCCGCGTCTCCATCTCATCGTGAATCGGCGTGATGGCACCATCGGAACGGATATCATACCACATTGGGGCAATCACATCGATCTGTGAAAGGTTAGCGGTTACCTCCGGGGGAAGAGCGCTCTGACTCATGGGATGTTGGCACAAAAAAACCACCCGTTCCCGACTCAAAAGGCGCTCACGCGGAGTGCGGCTACAACCGCTTCCCGCACAAACTACCGCCAAAAGCATCGCAACCGTCTTCATCCAACCGATAAAACTCAATCTCATAGCGATTTCCCATCAACGCCGATTCTTCCGACGTGCCAATCAAAGAAGAGAGCAAACCGATGCTTCCCATGCACAGGAGTTGCAGGGACGCGAGCCACCCAGCTCTCAGGTGGGAGGTCGGGACATTGTTGATCAAGGTCGGAAATCGCCCATGTTTTCGCGCGATCAGGAATTTGCGAAATGTTCTTTGGGATCTGAGGGGTCGAGGTTCCGTAGTTCCCCCATGGTGGCATGTTGGTCCCCATCTCGATGATACGCCACCGCATTAGATACGAGTTGGCAAAGTTTTCCTTAACGGCTCGCCCGAAGCTTGGGCAATAGAACATTGGAGCTATCTGTTGAGCCTGCTGGAGGGTGAGAAGCGGCCCGGAAGGGGCCTCTGGAATCCCAAGGTAGGGAGCAAGATAGCTGGCAAGGTAAGCAGCAACCTCTCCGTTGACCTTGTTGTAGCGCGGTCCTTGCGACGGGAGAAGTGGTCCGGGGAGGCGCCCCCGGTGTTCTGTGGTGTAACCAAGCATCCCAACACCGATCTGCCGAAGGTTAGCCATACAGCGCACGGCACGCGTCTGTTCGAGGCTATTCTGCACTCCTGCCACACCCAGTAACGCCAACACCATCACGATCGCCAATGCCGTCAACAATTCTACCAGACTGAAAGCCCGGAGGCAGTGGCGGCGCAGAGGGGAGGGGAGAAGAGGGTCTTTCATCACTAAGATAAAGGTTAGCCAACGACTTGAAACGATCCAACCACCCCCTATTCTCCACCGGAAGCGAGCGTTTGAAAAGTGGGTTTTTCCTTATCGGCTCCCATCACCCTTCGCCGGATGAGCCTTCCGCAAGCGCCAGAGCGCCGCCAGACCCAACCCTCCCAGTCCGAGAGCTGTTGCAGAAGGTTCGGGGATCGTCGTCGCGACCATGATATTATCGAGCGCCCAATCATCAGCTTGCGTACTGGAGTTACTTGAAAAAACGAGGCGCTCCGCTTTAAGCGCGCTGGAGGAGAGATCGACACTCCCGCTCACCAACGCCTCTCCACCCGCCGAGGGAACCACGCTAAAGTGAAGCATCGCGGCTTCGACATCAGTCGTGGCGGTGAAGTAATACCATGTCTCCTGCTGAAGCGGGGTGACATAGCTATAACTCACCTGTGAGGCAGTGTTGACCCCCGCCTGAAGCCCGGTACCGCTTCCGAGAAGATTAAGCGCAAAAATGCTTTCCGCTCCACTGGCCGCCGCGCGGATCGAGAGCTGGATGTTACGTCCGGCCACGCTGGTGGCGGAAAGGAAATGAAAGCCAAAAGTAGCGCTCTGCACGCTCAAGTCCACCGGTGCGAAAGAGTGCTGCACGGCACCGCCGCTTCCGAGGGTCAGGTAATGCGGAGCGCTATAAGGGAGATGTGGACCGGTAGCCACCAGCGCCGTCCCATCCCCATTTCGGCTCCACCCCCCTTGGCCCACGAGGTTGCCGGGGTTCAAATTATCGAAGGTTTCATTCAGTAACGGCGCCGAGCAGAGGGCACCGCTGCAACCAAGGAGAAGAGCCAGAAGAGTGATGGGGAGCTTGATCATGATCTGAGCGAGAAGAAAAACAGCGTCATTATCACCGCGAAAGGGAGAGGGACGCCACAACCGCTCCCGTTCATTACAAATACAATTAGCAGACGATTTTCATAATGTCCAGTTCATTTATGCACATTTGAGTCAAAAAAATGCCCGTTCCCAGTCGATCCTCCCTTGAAACCTTCAGCGGGAGAAAAGATGGCGATTCTCTGTATCGCCGGTCGTAGCCCCACCGACGAAGGCCATCGGCACCAGTACCCCCGGGACATCCCGCTCGCGATCTTCAAGAAGGCGAAGGATCATTCGCACCAATTCTGCGCCGACCTCCTCATACGGCTGCGCGCTGCAAGTCAGGCCGGGATGGGAATAACGGTCAAGATTCAGGCCAGAGCCCCCCGCGACACTCACCTCTCCGGGGACGTCGACTCCGCACTCCTCCAACGCTTCCACGCACCCCATAGCCAGAAAATCGCCCGAGGCGTAGACCGCATCAGGGCGCTCCTTTTCCAGCAGGCGACGCATCGCCTCGCGACCCGCCTCGACCGAAAAACCGTCCGCGATCTCCACGTTCAACTGCAACTCATACGACCCCGCTTCCATCCCGGCCAAAAGGCCACTCAAGCGATATTGCGCCGAAACCATCGAAGCCAATGGATCACTAATAAGAAGAACGACCTTCCTGCGCCCCGCGGCACGGAACGCCTTTCCAAGCTGAAAACTGGCGGCAGCGTAGTCAGGCGAGACGAAATTGCGCGTCGCCCCGTTGAAAGGAGGGTTGAGATACACCACCGGAAGTCCGGCGTGCCGGGCCGCTTCGATGAGCGGCTGGTGCATGAGATCACCCGGAAGCATCACCACGGCATCCAACCCGCCGACCCGCTCCTCCAACCCGGGCGCATCGAGATAGAGCGGGACCAGCGACACCTGCTGGCCAAGGCGTAATGCTCCAATAGTCAAGCCACCGTAAATCCGCGACAGCCACCCTTGCGGATCATCCAGATCATGCGCTTGCAGGCCGATCCCGATCGTGATTGCCCCTGCCTTCCCCCCGCGCGAGCGCGCCCGGGCGGGAAGGAGAAAGCTCCCGTTGCCGACTTCGGTGCGGATTCTCCCCTCGTTGGCCAGCGAACGATAAACGACACTCACCGTGGAGGCCCCGACGCCGAGCTGCCGCGCTATTTCGCGAACGGTCGGCAGCCTCATCTCTTCCCCCCGGTTCCCCTGCAACCCTTCAATATAACGCAGGACCGCCTCGGAAGGCCGCAACCGCTCTGGATCTTGAATGTTCGCCATACAAGGGAACATTGTCCAGATTGTGCAGAAAAAATCAACCAAAGATGGACGAAAACCGTCCTATCCCGCGTGACCCATGGTTCCGTAATACGCCAAATTGGGCTGCGCCGTATCAAGCCGCCCCATCTGGGCGATGATCGGCAAGCTTGCCCTCACGCGCACGGCATATTGCGTCAACGGCGGAATCTGCACACCGCCAAGATCCTCCGGCCAATCGAGTCGCAGTGCCACTACCCGCTCCGCCGGAACCTCTACGGCGATTCCCTTGATCGGCTCCCGGTCGGAGAAATAGAGGTCGATCCCGATGACGGCCACCTCCTCCTGCGGGTTAAACAGCATCAGCGACTCATGCGCTTCCATCGCCTCCCCCGGCTTCTTTTCGGGAAGGTAGCCATCGGGAAAGTACCACCGGGTTGCTCCATCGTGCTTCATCGCAGCCCTCCCTTTGACCACCCAAGGAGCTTGAGCGCATTACCGGAGAGAATTTTGTCCTTCTCTGATTGCGGCAGATCAAGCGCCTGAATCGTCTCAATGGCAAAGCGCATCTGAGCCGGTCCCTGCAGCGGTGCATCCGTACCGAAAACAAGCTGATCAGCCCCCGCGATCTCGACCACCTGCTCCATCACTCCGGGGTAGACATACATCAAGTGATGCGCGGTATCGATATAGACATTGGAAAGCCCCAGTTCCGCAACCTTCTCCAACCCTTGGAGATTGGGATAATAAGGATAGTGATCGTTCTGAAAAATCCCTGCAATGTGGGCCAGAATGAAGTTCGTCTGCGGATGACGCTCCGCAAACCGGGCGATCTCCATCGGATCGGCAAACCCGGTCCCGGGCATGCACGAGACATGGAATAACATCAGCCGGGTCCTCTGGGCAATTTCATCAAGAAACGTCTGGACCCGCCGCGAAGCCATGTTGAAGCCATGGTAGTCAGGATGAATCTTCACACCGATCACCTTCTCGTGATCAAGGTAGCGAAGTTCTTCACGTGTTTCCGGGAAAACCGGGTTGATCACCATATAGCCAAGCAATCGCTCCGAATCCCGGATCGCGTCGCGGACTTCGCGATTCCCCTCAGCGACATCGTACATGAGCGACTTGGCCGAAGAGATCCAGAGCTGGTCGACCTTCGCCTGCTGACAGTAGCTCTCCAGTTTGGGTGCGTCGGCAGCCCAGAAAGGGGCATGGTTAATATTGCCTAAATGGCCATGAACATCGATCACCATAAACTTAAACCTCCAGCACGTTAATTTCCCGCTTCCAGCAGGAGAGTTGCTCTGGCGCTCCATCCCGGACAATCACCCCATCCTCCCAGCGGAACCCCGCCGTCTTCCCGGCAAGGAAAACGTCAACCATGAAGACCATCTTCTCTTCCAACACCAGTTCGCTGGAAGTTTCGATGAAAGGATACTCGCACTCCATCTGCCCGCAACCGTGCGCCGGGCCATAAAGAATCGTCTCTCCATACCCCTGTTCACGGATATAGCCATGAACCCGCGTCGCGATCTCTCCCGCCTTCGCCCCTGCACGCATGAGATCAATTGTCAGATTCTCAGCATCGAGCCCCACTTGGAGGAACGCCCGTAACTCAGCCGGACATTTCCCCAGCACCACTGGCCGCCCAATGCTGGCACTATACCCGGCGACCTTCGCCCCGACGCTGAAATGAATGATCTCGCCCTGCTGCACCGCGCGATGCGTCGGGCGGCTGATCGCCTGAATGGAGTTCGGCCCACTGCAACACCAGATCGGGTAGCCGGTTGCTTCCGCCCCGGCGGCGAGCATCGCCCCGGCAGCGACCCCGGCCAGTTGCGCCTCCGTCATTCCCACCGTGATTTTTTCGAGAACGGCCTTAAACCCGATCTCAGAGAGACGCGCGGCCTCGCGGATACAGGCGAGTTCGTTCTCACTCTTGCGCAAGGTCGAACGCCGGACAATCGTGTCAGCATCGCTAACCTTCTCCCTACCGAGCACGGCTTCAATCTCTTTGAGGATCGTCCCGGGCAAGAGATGCCATCCGGCGACCCCGAGCGTCCCAATACCGCGATCTCCCAACACTTCCTGCCAAGTAGCAAGGGTCGAACCGGGATAGTTCGGCATGGAGGATTCGCGAAAATCCCTCATTCGGATGACCTCGGGAATCTTCGAACGCGAACTGGCGAAGGTCTGACTCTCCGGCCCGATGAGCAGCGCAGGCTCGCCATTAGCGGGGATCAGGACTGCCGCCGTCTCAAAACTTGGCCAATAGTCGGAGTAATAGCGAACTCCGGCAGGTTCTGACTCCGTGGAAAAAACCAGCAAGGCATCAAGCCCCGCCTCCGCGACATGAAGCGCCGTTGTCTTGAGGCGCTGTTGAAACTCGTGATCAGGAATCGTAAAACTCATTTGGCAAACGTAGGTTACAGGGAGCGCACCCGGCGCCGGTCCTTTGGTTTGGGTTGGGTTAAAGAGAGGACAGCATTGCCACCGGTCGTCGCACGGACCTTCAATTCCGGGGGATAGATCATCCGCTGGAGCAGGGGCATCTTTTTCTCGATATGATCAAGCAGGAGTTGCGTTGAGGTTTCAGCAATTCGGTCGTAAGGCTGTGAGAGCGAGGTGAGCGAAATCCGTGGTAGCGAAGAAAATTCGAGATCATCAATCCCCATGATGCGCAACTGCGAGCCGATCTCCTTTCCGGCCTGTTCGGCAGCGGTGATCGCGCCAAAAGCGCAGAGATCGTTAGCGCAAAGCAGCCCATCAACCTCCGGGAAAAGTCGCAGCGCCGCGTCCATCCCTGTCATCCCTTCCCTGATCGTTAGCCCCGCAGCAATCACTGGGGGAGGGGAGCTAGCCAAACGATGCTTCTTCAACCCTTTGAGAAACCCCTGTTGTAAAGCGGCAAAGGCGCTAAACCGACTCATCGCCTCCTGTGGCCCGAGCAATACCGGATAACGACATCCGCTTTCCACCAAATGCGCTACCGCCATCTCTCCCGCAGCGACCAGATCATTTCCAATGAAAGCTCCCTTGAACGCCGCAGGGGCCGTATCGACCGCGACCACCGGTAATCGCGAATGCTCCAGAAGGCGTAAGCTTTCCTGCGTCTGCTCGGTCAAAATCACCAGCACCCCCTTGACCCGTTGGGAAACCAGCGACTCGATCGCTTTCAACTCCCGTGCGGCGTCCCACTGGCTCTCAGCAATCACCACCTGATAGCCTCGCTTGGCTGCCATCTCTTCGACCTGCTGCACCATAGAGACATAGAGCGGGTTGCCCAGATCGCTAACCAGAAAGCCAATCGTCTGTCCCGGTCCGTTGCGGAGGGAGCGCGCGGAAAGGTTAGGAAAATAATGAAGCTCCTCGGCCACTTGCCGGATCCTCTCGCGAGTCTTCTCGCTAATCCGGGGATGCCCCGAGAGCGCCAGAGAGACCGTCGCGTCGGAGACACCAGCAGCTTTCGCCAGATCCTTAATGGTTACGCCCATGGGATGAAATCGGAAGAGGGGAGGTTGGGGTTCTAATTCAGTTAGACGTCAAACCTACGTTGAGCTGCAATAAACGACAAACAGATCGCGATGGAAAGGAAAATCTTTCCGGAAATCCAGTCGTCCACGCAAATCGTACCCCCCTCCCAAGCTTCCACCGCTTGCTAAAGTCCGTCGAGTGAGGGCTTTAAACCGTGACAACACCACTCCCACCCCTCCACGGATCTCCCTTGGGGCTTGCCATCCTTAGCCCTCTAAGCTTATAGATCGGCTTCATGCTCCCCTTTCTTAAAACGACCCTCCTCGCCGCCGCCTGCGCTACCGCGCTGCTTCCCGCCTCTCTCTTCGCCTCCCCGGCGACTGATCTCCTTCAAGGCCGCCTCCAGACCTTGACCAAGGAGGGACTTCAACCCTACGACGACTCGAAGCTGGAAGGGGTCAAGTACGTCGCGCTCTATTTTTCAGCCGAATGGTGCGGCCCTTGCCGACGCTTCACACCAAAGCTGGTCGACTTCTATAAGCGAGCCAAGGCCAAGCACCCGCAATTTGAACTGGTCTTCGTCAGCAGAGATCACGATGAGGAATCGATGATTCGCTACATGAAAACCGACAAGATGCAATGGCCGACGGTTCATTTTGACCAACGCCACCCCTTCAACGTCTATAAAGGACGCGGCATCCCTTGTTTAGTTATCCTTGATGAACAAGGCAACGTCATCGAACATACCTATGTTGACGGCAAAAATATTGGAGCCGCGAACGTCATGGAATCCTTCGACAAACGGCTTCGTGCCGACGCCAAAGCCGCCAGCGAACCACCCTCCCCCTTCAAGACGGCGCTTCCACGCTGACCTTGACCAGATAGACACTGTTATCCGAGCCGGAAAGCTCGCACAAAAGGCACCGGCCCGGCGATTTGGCTAGTGCATGGAGGTCAACTTCGGGGAAGCGCTCCTCCAGCGCACTCCAGACGCCGTGGTGCCACGCTCCGGCGTTCTCCATCCACTCGGAGACACAGATCCACGCCTCACCCTTAGGCCCTTGACTCACCCCGAAATTCCCTAATTGCGCGCCCCGGTTCGGGACCACGATCTTTTCGCTGGCCCGCGATAAAAGGCCCGTCTGGCGATCGACCTCGGCCATCAGAAGCGGGGCGCGATGCCGCACCACATGCTCATTAGCTAACCCTTCGCGCGTATAAACCAGAAACAACCGCTCCCCCAGACGCAGCCAATGCTGTTGGGTATTAAGCGAGGAAAGGGGCTCGCCATCATCAAAGCGCCACCGCTCCAGCGGGCCAAAATGAAGCCCATCGTGTGAACGGGCCAGATAGCAACCGAGATCATTACGCAAGGTTAGCCAATACTCTCCAGCAACCTCCATGAGCGACGGCTCCACCAACCCCCGAAGCACCGGCCATTCCAACACCTCACCCAGAGCGACGACCTCCAGAGATTCCCCTTCCCACCGACACCGCACCACCCTACTGGCAAAACGCTCCCCCTCGGCTTCGGAAAAATAGATCGGCAAGAGCACCTCCCCTCCTTCCAATTCCACCCACTGAGCACACCCCGCCCCAGCAAACGGGTGATCTGGCATCTCCAGAAAACGCAGCGGCCCCCACGTGCCACGCTCCGCATCATAAAACGCATAAGCGCTCTCCCGCCGCGACCATCCCGCCGAACGCCCTTCCCGGTAATAGCTGCTCACCCCTATCCCGAGCACCCGCCCGCTAGCGCGATGCCATTGTGGTGTAAAATCGCAAACCACCCCGCGCACTCCCTCCCCGGCCTCCCATGAGTCTAGCGTCGGCTGCGCCACCGGCGGGCTCCAACTCAACCCACCATCCTCACTAGACATCGAGGAAATACCCCCAAAGACATCGTGAACATGATCCTCCCTGGACATGAGCGAGGGCTGCATCGTCAGCACCATTCTCTTCCCGTCTCCCAACATCGCCGCCCTCGCGTGCGCCCAACAAGTGAGCCGATCATAACCACGGGACACCACCCTCTGCTCCAACCGGAGCGCTGTTTGTAAACTAGCTACCTTCATGAGTAAAAATAGGTCTATTCCAGTGCGATCAACGCCTCGGCAACCGCTTCCCGCGCGCTCATCAACGCCCGGTCATCAAGTTGACAACTCGCTGCCGTTGGGGTCAGCGCCATCGCTTCTTCCCAAGCCTTGCGCCCCGCCTCCAGCGCCGCTGGCGAAGCTTTCCCCTCCGCCAACTTCTCCTTGAGAAGGTTCAACAACTCCCAATCTTCAATCCCCTCCCGAATCAACTCGAAACGAATCGAACTGACCGGCTCCCCTCCGGGGCCGGGATAGAGGAAATTCCCTTCACCATTGCGCGAAAGCGAAAGCGGGTTCCACTCCTTCTGCGGCCAACGCCCAGCTTCGGCGAACTGCGCCCGCCAATCATTCATCAGCCAATGAAGAAAGCCGACATACCCTTCGCGCATCGCCAGCCAGAACGTAATGCGGCTATCGATCCCCGCTTGATCAATCTGCGAAGCATTAGGGAAGGGGAGGAAGGGATGACCATAGATATAGAAAAAGAACGTCTCGTTGGTTTTCAACCCCTTCCGCGCTGTGAACCCCGGCGTCTCCGAGCCGAGCAGCGGCACCCACGTATCGACCTTGCCGACTAATTCATCGAGCGGTTCATAAGTCGTCGTTGTGATCGTACGCGCCGTGGGAGCTACCTCACGGGCGAGGTCAAAGACATGCCCCATTAACTTGAATTGCGCCGGGTCATGCTGTTCATCGAAGCCGAAAAGATAGAGCTGGGTCTGCTCCTTCTTCTCCCCGGCGATCTCCTCAAACGTCGTCAAAGAAGCCCGCACAGCCTCTTTGATCCGCGCTTCCACCGCCGCATCCGGCCATTCATAAGTCCGGCTCGGGCGGTCCTGCTTGAGCAACTGGCTGACATTGAGCAAATTGATGGCGTTGATCCCGCTCTCCACCGCCGCCTTCAACCCTTCGCCATTCGGGCTTAACGTTGTCAAAAAAGGATCGGTCGAGTTCCAGCGCTTGTTAAAGATATAGCGATTCCAGCGAGCCAACGCCTCCGGTTGAACCTTGTCCCATTCGTAAAACTTCGCTAGTTGATCCGGAGCAAACCGTCCGACAACCGTGAACTTCCCCGGCTTGGGCAACGCGATCGGCCAGACACGCACTTCCAGCGGCAGCTTCTCCAACACCTCCCCCTCATGCCGCAAGGTGATCTCCCCCCGGTATTCTCCGGGATGGCTTTCGCTATCCGTCACGACCGTCACCCAGAAGGAACGATTCTCACCCTTGGGCACCTTCTCCGCTTCCGGCGATGGATAGAGAATATCGGGCCACCACCCAACCCGTTCCGTGTAATACTGCGGCTTACGGGTCTGAACCTGATCGACCCGCCTCACCACAGGGGAGGGGAGCTTGCGCCCATCGGCGTCGACCAACTCAGAGACCTCCACGCTCACTTTGCCGAAGTCACGCTCCAACGCCGCCAGTGTCAACTGGAGACTCTCCTCCTCCTGACGGGCTAAAGAAAGGGAAGCCTTCGGGCGCACGTTGCCGGTGTACGGCTCCCCCCTGCCGACTTTGAGCGTCGGCAAGTCAACGCCGAGGGCATAGCCAGCCTCACGCTTGAAATGCTCCTGCATCTCCCGCTTCAGACGCAACGGCATCTCCCGGCGAAGCCACGCCAGTTGATCGAGACGCCAGCGGTTAAAACGCTCTTCCACCGCCTTCCAACGTTCAAAATAGGGCGAATCAGGCCGCACGACATACCCCTGACTCCCTTTGAGCATTTCCGTCCAGATCACCTCCTGCCGCTCCTTCGCATCGGCGACTTTCCCTAGTTCCTTCCCATCAGCAAGAATCTCCTCTGCTGCCACCGCCGCATCCTTGAGGATTGCCGCACGTTGCGCTTCAAACTCCGGCGTCGAAAACCCGTTCTTGTCAGCAAGAAAGACCGCCGTCCGCCGCTCAAAAAACCGGAATGCCTGATGATCCGCCTCAAAATCGCGGCTGCGCATCTCCTCCTTCTTCTTGCGAAGGGTTCCTTTCACCAGACGGACGTTTCGATAGGAAACCTCCCCCGGCAACCCGGTTTTGAGCAGGGAAACCTGCACATAGCGGGCATCGGACGGGGAGACGAAGCTCTGGCTGATCAAACGCCAGTCAAAACTCCCATCAAACTTCTCAAGAATCAACGCGCGCGGTGGACCTTTAGGCTCCTCAAACCAACGGATGATCGCATAGCCTCCCATCCCGAA
Source organism: Chthoniobacteraceae bacterium (assembly GCA_037189865.1). GTDB lineage: Bacteria > Verrucomicrobiota > Verrucomicrobiia > Chthoniobacterales > Chthoniobacteraceae > DATMFV01. The sequence goes on from JBBCIW010000001.1 coordinate 133,482, forward strand.
GCCGATATGAATCTTCTCCTGCTTCTGTTCCAGAACAAGCGTGTAGCTTGTCTCCGGCTCGATCTCGAAACGATCGCTATTGAGCCCAAGCGTCGCCGCTCCCGACTTAAAGATCATCTCCCCCTCGCCGCGAACCACCAGAGGTGACCCGGAAGGGTAGATATGCCAAGAGCGCACGCCGTTTTCCCCCGATGGTTGAAGAAAATCACCATTAGGCAGGAGGTTGTATTCATCAAGATTGTCCACGGATAGGGAAGGGGAGTGATCGTCTGCACTTAAAGGGGAGACGATGCCCAACATCGCCCCGCACACCAGCGGAAGAAAAAAAGTCGATCGCATAGGAAAAAACCCGGTAATAAGTTCACGCCAGCCAGTCACTAGGGTTGAAGCGTTTTGGCCTGAAATCCAGCCGTGTAGAGCGCACGCACCCCAAGTTGGTAAAGCCGCTCTTCCCCCGCACTCTCCACGTGGCCATCCAGAAAAAAGAGATTCGCCCGCCCGCCGTGGCGGAGATGGACGGCCCCGGCGGCATAGGAAGAACCACGCGGAAAGGTGCTGTCGCTTCCGGTGAAGACACGGAGGGAGGGCGCTTTAGCCGCCGTAGCGCTATCGACCAGAAAGAGAGCACTCCCCGGTTGGGGATGCGTCCGCAGATTGAGCGCATAGGTATTACCAACAGCGCCCCCTTCCGTCAGCGTCTCCAACCGCCCGTGAGGATCACCGGCAAACACTCCATAGTGCCGCCCCGAAACACTCCCATTGGGCGCGGCGTACTCAATATTGGGACAACTCAACTGGCGCAGAACATCATGGGTAGCATACCCCTTAACCACCAGCATCGTATTCCACATCATGCCTGTACTCCCGTTGTACCAGAACCGGACCGGCTGTTGTTGCTCGCGTGTGGCATCAAGGAGGATTGTTCCAATCGAACGCAGCCGATGGAGACATTTCACCGTGTTGTTCTGTTCGGCGATTCTTTGTTGGATCGGCACGGCCAGAAGCACAAGCACCGCGATAATAGCCATCGCCACCAACAGTTCAGTTAATGTAAATCCCGGGGAGGAGGTGCGCGACATGAGAAGAAAAAAGATTAGGCAACCACGGCGACCGAACGGCGACGACGCCAGAGCAGCAACCCCGCCGCTCCCCCCAGCAGAGCAAAGGCCCCCGGCTCCGGCACCGCTGCCGCGGTCAGGGTGAAGGTACCATCATGATCGAGGATTGCCCAGTGCGAATCAGAAAGGGGGTCATACCCCCACGATCCGAGGTAGTCCGCACTGGCTAACAATCCCGAATCAGCAAAACTGACCAAAAGACCGGTCTGCGCCAACGAACCAGACGCACTGTTCCCCTCGATCGCGTTGACCCAAAGACCGTCCCCATCGAGCCACGAGAGCGTCGCCCCCGGCTCCAACGGTCCGGCAAGGGAGAGAACAAAGACCTCGTTCAGATCGCCACTGCGCGTCAGGGAAAAAGTATCGCTGATGCGCTGATCATCATTGAGGGCCACCGACACCGTATCGAAAGACCCTGTGAGCGTCTGGCTCACCGCCGCGCTCCCGCCAATCAACGCTGCGTTTAACTGCCGCGCTCCAGCGGCAGACCCAGCACGATAGCCGTCATACCCCTGTGCGGCATTGAGATCACGCCGATAAGTCGCCGCCGCCGTCCCAAGCGTCACGGCATTGGTTAGCGATAACCCGACGTTCAGACGCAACGCCCCGGCTTCATTCACGATCGCGCCCGTCCCCGCCGCATTGGCTGAAGCGAGCACCAGCGTTCCGTTCACGATGCGCGTTCCGCCTGAATAGAAATTACCTACCCCGCTTAACGTCAACGTCCCGCTACCGCTCCCCTGCAAGACCAGCCGCGCTCCGTTATTCACCCCACTGGCACCGATGCGAAGGTTGAGCGTCACATTGCCCGCCGCTCCGATCTGCACCACACTGTCGCGATGATTGGTGAGCGCGAGCGTCGCCTGCCCCCCACCGCTGTGAGAGTGGGTATAGTGACGAGCACTTTGGTTAGAGATAATCGTGTGAGCAACCCCGTTCACCGTCGCCCCGTGATAAAAGAACGTACTGGCTGACCCGCTGTTGCTAGTGACCTGAAGATCTCTCGTCACCCGGCTGGAGAGCACCTCCACCGCCCCGACATTGGCCGAGTGAGGCGTCGGATTAAGCGCATGCGTCATGGCATAGGCGATCTCATCGGTCCAACTCGGACCGACATTACTAAACTGCGCGACATCCCCGGCAAGCGGCATCACGCCTCCACCCCAATTGGCTTGAACAATCCATGCTGAAGAGCCGGTCGTTGTCCATGGGATCACCTCGGCCACTGCGATCGCCGGGAAAAGAAGTGCGGCAGCCAACATCGTTGACCAGATTCTGCGGGGGCGTCGTTTCATATCGCTAACCTCCCACGTCTTCCCGCTTGACCCAACGGCAAAAGAGCGGTAACAAAAAGAGACCATGCCCAAGGGCAAAGCGATCTTCCAATCCCGCTCCTTTCAGGTCGCCGATTACCTGCGCCGCCAACTCCGCGCCGGGTATTGGGATCAGCGGATGCCTTCCGAGCGGGCCTTAATGGCGCAGACCGGCGTCAGCCGCCGCACGATCCGCGCCGCCCTTGAGGAACTCCAGCGCGAGGGGTTCATCCGCGATCGCAGCCCTAAGGGAACCCGCCTCGTCGCCCCGAAAGCCCGACGCAAAGTCGAGGAACTCTCCGTCGGCATCGTCTTCCCGCGCACGGCGAGGCAGATCCGCGCCGCCGCCCTCCAGTTCATTGATGAACTCCGTAAAACGCTGGCCGTTCGCAACATCCGGCTCGAAATGCACCGCGCCCGCTATCTCGAGAGCGAAAAGATCTCCGCCGATTTCCGCCGCCTGATGGCAGAGATCCACCATGATGCCTGGATCCTCGGCTCCCCACCCGCCGCCATGCAACGGTGGTGCCGCAGCCACGGCATCCCCGCCATGATCTTCGGCGTCGGCGACCCGGAGGCAAACCTCCCAAACCTGAGCCTCGACTACCACGCCATCTCCCGCCATGCCGCCGGGGAATTACTCCGGCTCGGCCATCGGCACCTCGCCCTCTTCCTCCCCCGTCCGCTGCGGGCAGAGGACCACGAGACCGCCGCCGGTTTTCAGGCCGCCGTGGATAACTCCCCCCATCCTGACGCCCGCGTCACCCTCGCCTATCACGATCAGACCATCGCCAACGTCTGCCAGAACGTCGGGCGAATGCTCAAAACCGGGGCGACCGGCTGGTTCATCGCCCGGCAGGGGCATTTCATCACCGTCCAGACCGACCTGTTGCGACGCGGCTTCGCCATCCCGGAGGCGATCTCCCTGATCAGCCGCGATGCCGACGCTTACCTCGATGACCTCGTCCCGACGCCGACGCGCTACGAAGTCGACCTCGAAGCGTACGCCCGCCGTTGCGCCCAACTTGCCATGCGTTTGATCGAAGGGCAGTGCGAACCGGGAGAGGCGGTCCGGCTCGTCTCCAGCCTCGTCCGAGGGGAAACCACCGGCCCGCCGCCCGCCCCCGCGACGATATTGCTTGACGGAACCGGCCCGGAAAGCGACCCCTGTTGACCCGCGCCGCCGCCATTTCGCTCCATCGATCCCCATGCTCGCCATCTCCACCTGCTGGAACTCCCACCGTCACACCGACGGGGAGGCGATGTTGCAGGAATTGCTGGAATTTGGCTTTGACGCCGTGGAACTCGGCCACGGCATCCGCATCTCCCTCCTCCCGGGGATTGAGAAAGTCTGCCAGCGCGGTGAAGTGCGCATCTCCAGCCTCCACAACTTCTGCCCGCTGCCGATCGAGATCACCCGCGCTGCTCCCGACTGCTTCGAGTTCACCTCCTACCGTAAGGAGATCCGCGAACGGGCGATCCGCGAGACCTTCAAGACCATTGATTGCGCCGTGCGGCTCGGAGCCTCGCGTGTCGTCCTCCACGGCGGGCGCGTCGTGATGAAACCGGTCACCCCGACCCTCATTGAAATGGCCGCCAACGGGCAACACCTCTCCCCCGCCTACGCCCGGGCCAAGTGGCAAGCCGTGCAAAAACGCGAAACCGTCGCCCCCCTCTATCTGGAACGGCTGCGCGAGGCGCTCACCCGGATCACCGACTACGCGGGCGAACGCGGCGTCCGCCTCGGCCTCGAAGGGCGACACTCGTACGAAGAACTCCCGAGCGAACGGGAATTCCCCGCCCTACTCGAAGCCTTCCCGAGCCTCCACTACTGGCACGACTTCGGCCACCTTCAGGTCAAAGCGAACCTCGGCCTCGTCGATCATGCCGAGTGGCTTGCCAAAGTCGCCCCACGCCTCCTCGGGTGCCACCTGCACGATGTTCGCTGGCCGGGGCGCGATCATCTTGCGCCTTTTCATGGCGGCAGCGTCGATTATGATCGCTTGATGCCGCTACTGCCAAAAGAGACCTTGCTGGTCTGGGAAATCAGTTCCCGCCGAAGCCGGGAAGAGATCGCCCGGTCGCTTGAGCAATGGAAGGAACGCTTTGCCCCATGAAAAAAGCGCTCCTGACTCTTTTGCAAACCGTCGTCACCGTCGCGATCCTCGCGTGGGTCTTCCGCGATCCGCAAAACAACCGGCAGATGTGGGAAGCGCTCACCCGGGCCCATACCGGCTGGATCTGGCTCGCGCTGGTCGCCTTCGGTCTGGCGGAACTGATGGCCGTGGGCCGGTGGCAAATCCTGCTACGCGTGCAAGGGATCTTCATCGGCTGGTGTCGGCTGACGGCACTGGTGATGATCGGGATGTTTTTTAACATCTTCATGCCAGGCGGGACCGGCGGCGATGTCGTCAAAATCCTCTACCTGCTCAAAGAAGCTCGCGGGAAGGAAGCGGCGGCCCTCCTCGCCGTCATGGTCGACCGCGTGATCGGCCTGCTGGCGCTCATTATCATTGCCGCCGTCGTGATTGCGCTCCGGTACGACTGGCTGACCAGCACCCCCGTTACCGCCGGGCTGCTCTATACTTTGATGCTGATCTTCGGCTCCGCGCTCGCCTTTATCGTCATCTCCTTCGGGCTGACCCGCGCGGGCCTCGTCCACAAGCTTCCGCAACGCCTCCCGCTGCGGGAGAAGCTCATTGAAATGTCCGTCGCCTACCAGCAATACGCACGCGCCTGGCGGGCATCGCTCCTGGCGATCGTCGTCTCGATCCCGGTCCACCTCCTCTCCTTCGTGCAGTTTTACTTCGTCGCACGCGCTTTCGGGGCCGGGGGGAAGGCGTCGCTGTGGGATTTCACCGCACTCATGCCGATCGTCAACACCATCGCCGCCATGCCGATCAGCCTCGGCGGCGCCGGCGTGCGCGAAGGGTTGTTTGTCAAACTGCTGGGCGACCTTTGCGGGATTGACCACGCCACCGCCACGATCATCTCGCTCACCGGCTACTGCGTCATCGTGCTCGGCGGGATCGTCGGCGGGATTATTTACCTCTTCTACCGCCCTTCGCAGGGAGCACCCCCGGCTCTAGACGACGCCACCCCGTCGCCCTCTCTGGAACACCCGATCCCGAAGCCGACCTTGTGAGCCGCTCCCGCCCCTTATCTCCGGCTGCCCCCCGTCCGCATGTCGCCGTCAACTTCGCCATGACGTGGGACGGGCGCATCTCTACGCGCAACCGGACCCCTTCGCTCTTCTCCTCTCCGCGTGACAAAGCCCGCCTGCTCGAACTGCGTGCCGGGGCCGACGCCGTCATGGTCGGCCGTGCCACCGTCGAGAACGACCGGATGACCCTCGGCCTCCCTGATGCGCAACTGCGCCGTCAACGGCTGGAGCGCGGGCAGAGCGAATACCCGTTGCGCGTCGTCGTCAGCGCAAGCGGCGAGTTGTCCCCCTCTCTTCCCCTCCTGCAAGCCGAAGGACTCGGGCCGCTCCATCTCTTCTCCACGCAAGCGATGCCGGAGGCGACCCGCGCCGCCCTTACCGACCGCGCCACCCTTCACCTCGCCCCGCAAGCGGTCGACCTCCCGGCCATCCTCACCACCTTAAAGCGGGATCATGGGGTCGAGCGCCTCCTGTGCGAAGGGGGGCCGACCCTCCTGCGGGCCTTGCTGGAACTCGGGCTCATTGATGAACTCAACCTCACCCTCTGTCCCCTTCTTTTCGGCGGGGAAGCGGCCCCGACCCTGACCGGCGCTGCCGACGCCCCGTTCCTCGAACCGACCCGTACCTTCCGACTCGACACCTGTGAAAGCGGGGAGGCCGGAGAGTGGTTCCTGCGCTACCAACGCCGGGGGAGGGGAGCATGAAACGCCGTCGCGCCGTCATCACCGGTCTCGGCCCGATCACCGCCGCCGGTTGCGGAAAAGCCGCCCTCTGGCAAAGCGTCCTTGATGCCCGCAGCGGCATCGGCCCGCTCACCCGTTTTGATCCCGGCCCCTTCTGCCGTGCCCGCGCCGCTGCGGAGATCCGCGACTGGAGCCCGGAAGTGGTCTTCAGCGGCCCCCGTCTTAAACGGCTCGACCGTTTCGGCGCCCTAGCGCTCGCCTCCGCCCTCCTCGCGCTAGAGGACGCCGGTCTCCCATGGTCGAGAGAGAAGCCGCAGGAGCGCGTCGGCGTCTCCTTTGGCACCGCGCTCGCCGGAATCGCCGGGGCCGAGACCGAGCACCGCCTCTTTCTCGAAGGGGGCGCCCGCGCGATTAATCCGATGCTCGCCCTCCAGATCTTCGGCGGCGCTGCCCATGCCAATATCGCCATGGAATGTGGCTTTCGCGGCCCTGCGACAACCAACTCCAACTCATGCGCCAGCGGCGTCATCGCTCTGGGCGAAGCGCTCCGCTTCATCCGGGACGGTCTCGCCGATGTCGTCATTGCCGGAGGAGCGGAGGCCCCCCTCAATCCGCTCACCTTCAACGCCTTCGACCGGATTAAAACCATGAGCCGCTGGCAGGGGGAAGCCCACCTCGCCTGCCGCCCCTTTGATGCGCAGCGCGACGGCTTCGTCATGGGGGAGGGGGCTGGAGCACTCGTCATTGAAGAGCGCGAGCACGCCCTGCGCCGTGGAGCCTTTATCTATGCGGAGATCAGCGGCTACGCCCTCAATAACGAAGCGTGGCACATGACCTCACCCCTCCCCGGGGGGGAAGTCGTCGCCGCCTGCATGCGTGGAGCGCTCGCCGATGCCCAACTCCCACCAGAGGCGATCGACTACATCAACGCGCACGCCAGCTCCACCCAGCTCAACGACGCTAACGAAACCGCCGCCACTCATCAGGTCTTTGGCCCCCACGCCCGCCAACTCGCCATCAGCGGTACCAAAGCGATCACCGGCCACCCGCTCGGCGCCACCGGGGCGATCGAGGCAATCCTCGTCTCCCTCGCGATCAACGCGCGCCTCCTGCCGCCGACTCTTCACTACGCAACGCCCGATCCCGCCTGCGATCTCGACATCGTCCCGCTCCGCGCCCGGCCCCGCGTGATCCGCCACGCCCTCAACAACGCCTTCGGGTTTGGCGGCATCAACGCCTCAGTGGTTCTCTCATCCCCGGATGAGGTTCCGCCACCTCTCCCCTGATCTCTCCGATCCCTTAGACCCGGGGTTTCCCTCTGGCCCGCCCCGGCTCTCTTCGCTAGTGAGCCTAGAGGAAACATCACCCTTAGCTTCAGCCACAGGGAAACGAAGCGACGTGCGAATTTTACCCATGAATGGCACGCACTCCAAAAGCTACATCGATCCTGCTGCTTGATCCTCAGACGAGCACGCGACGTCTGCTCCGGCGGCTTCTGGAGCATCAGGCCGATCGCTACCCATGCGTGGAAGAGAGCGCCTCCGCCGCTCAGGCTCTGGAACAATGCCGCCACTGCCCACCGCGCCTTTTGTTGATGGAGGCATCCCTGCCTGACGCCTCTGCGCAGGAGTTCATCTACCGCGTCCACCAACAAGGGCACGGCACCCGCATCCTCCTTTTTACCGACTGGCTCCGACGCCACCCGCTCCGCAGCTTCCTTGGTGTCGGCGTTCACGGGATGATCTTTCGCGAAGAACGGCTTGCTACCCTTCTAAGAGCCATCCGCTGCCTGCTTAGCGGAGGCTATCACTATACCTGTGCGCTTAATCTCCCGGGTGCAATCCCCTCAGGATCACTCCCCGCGCCACAGCACCAAACCCTTTGTCTCATCGCTCAAGGCTATACTCCCGGCCAGATTGCCACCGCTCTGCGATGGCCCTTCACCACACTGGAGCGACACACCGAAGCGCTCCTGCGCCACCTCACTCTCCCTGAAGCTACCCGCCTCATTTTATGAACACCACCACCACCCAATCGCTGCCTGTCGGCAAGCGCTGGATCCATACGGGGTTTGCTCTGGGAATCACCACCCTTTGCCTTCTCCCGCAACCAGCACAAGCCCAATACTGGAACCGACCCTACGCATGGGGCTCCACCACTGACCAGCAACTGCGTTTCAACAACGGAGCCGCCGGAACCGTCACTGCGCCCAGTCCGGCACTGACACTGGTCATCGGCACCAACAACACCCCAGCCAACGGCACTGGCGGCGGCTGGAGTACTAGAGCACAAGGCTCCACCTCCGTTGGCGTCGGCGTCCCCCCTTTCACCGTCCTCCTGGCGGCCAGCAATGCACAAACGCGGGTCAACGATTCCAAGATGACCTTCGCCTTTGTCAATCAGGGTCTGCTTGCCAACCTCATTGGCGTCTCGCTCACCATGCAGTGGCAAGCTAACTCAATCATCACCGCCAGCAACACCTGGGTCCAGTATACCGACCTCTACTACTACGAATTCGATGTCAATATCAGCAGCAGTCTTTTAACAGGAAATGTCGGCGTCTTCGACTCCATTACACTAACCATCAACGCCGGCACGACACAACTCTATAGCCAGACCGGACTGGCTAGTATTCTCGGCATCCTGAACCTGACGGAGACCACCTATCTCAATCAGAAGGCTCATTTCTCTTACGACCAGAGCCTCGGCCCTCTCGAAATCATCTGGAGCGCCACGACGCCAATCAGCACCAACCTGCTCAATGCCCTGCTCGATAACGGCACCGACAACATGTTCACCGTCTCCAATGGCATGATGTACAACTTCAACACCATCCCCGAACCGGGTACCTGGGCTCTCCTGATCGGAGGAGCCGGAACTCTCCTCCTCCTTAAACGCAGAAGACTTCTCTCATGAAAGCCCACCTCGCCCTCCTCCTTGGTGTATTCCTGCTCCAGAGCGGGAAGCTACCCCTCCCTGCACAATCCGGCCCGCCACGAATGCTCGTGATCGGCGAGCCGGGCAACCCGGCCGATCTCAACGGTTACGGCAGCGTTGCCTACCGTTTCGAGATCACCCGTGAACGGATCACCCACCGCGAATACACTGCGTTCCTCAACCATGCCGATCCACAGGGGGAGAACGTCCTCGCCCTCTACCACGAATCAATGGGAAGCTCTCCCCAAGGGGGGATCATCCTGAATGAGAATGCCCCCGCAGGTCAAAGATACCAGTTAATGGAAGAACGTGCCGATACACCGGTCGTTCATATCAACTGGCTGGATGCCGCCCGTTACGCCAACTGGCTCTCCAACGGTGGCGACGCGGAGAGCGCGACCGAGTGGGGTGCCTACCCTTTGGCCTCCTCCCAAGGCCGCCCCACCGGACGCACCCCCGGAGCCCGCTACTACATCGCTAATGAAAACGAATGGTACAAGGCAGCGTGGTATCATATCGGCGAGAACGGCAACGGTTCCTCGGGCTACAGCCGCGTCGCCCGCTGGAGCGGAAGCGTGCGCGACCGCGAGGTGAGCGAACTGGTCGACCCGGCCCCGGAAGGGGTACGCCCCGTGGCTGCCGGACGCGAACTGATCTTTCGCTATGTTCAAGCCGTCTCCCCCGCTGTGGAGCGCAACGCCACCGGCTTCCGGCTCGTCCGCCTGCTCGACACCCCCACCCCCTCCGGTAAAGAGATCGTCGCCCTTGATGGCAAGGAGATTGATCCCCCTCCGGTCGGTGAACAACTCGGGGATGGCGGGGGAGGCTACGGCCCGTCGTGGCTAGGTGGCCCCGGCCTCTGGCCCGCCCCGATCTACGTTATTGATGAAGACGATTTCGACCCGGACATTCCCCCTGCCTCATGATCGCCACCCTCCCTCCCCGGCCTTCCCCTTCCACTTCGCTCCCTGCCCCAAGGTTAGCGATTCTCTATCGTGAACATCACCCCGCCCGGGCACCGGGCTCAACGGCAGAGCTCATTTGCGCCTTTCTGGTAGCCCTTGCGATCATCTTGGGCCAACTCCTCCATGGCGGAGCGATGCGCCCCGCCCTCGCGCTCCCTTCGCTCCTGCTGCTGGTGGCAGCGTTGGGCGTCGCCGTTATCCGGCAATCGCAACGGGGAAGCTTCCGCCTCCAACCGGCGGGAATTCTTTGCGCCTTCGCCCTCTTTGGCTGGCTCGCCCTACGCTGCCACCAAAGCCAAGAGGCATGGCTGGGCGCCCTTTGGCTACGCCTCATCACTGGCGCACTCGCTGCCTACCTGCTTGGCGCATGGGTCATCACCTCCACCCGCGCCCGCCTCTTTTTCTTTGGCTGCATCCTCCTTGGCGCCACCTTTCAGGCTCTCTGGGGCTGGGGGCAACACCATGGCTGGTGGGGGGTTCCGCTCGGCTGGCAAAGCGAACAGTTGCGCCTCTGGTATGAACACGGCCGCCCCCCGGTGCGCGGCACCTACCTCAATGCCAATCACTATGCATGGATGCTCAACGCCGCCGGGCTGGCTGCGGTCGCTCTCGCCTTTCTCGGTTCGTTCCGGGTCTGGAGCCGGATGGTTTGGCTCGGTATGGGGAGCCTCTGCCTTGGCGTTTCCCTGTTGAGCAGCAGTAGGGGAGGGGCGATCGCTCTCCTTGCCGGATTGACGACCCTCGCCGCCCTCGCCATCGCTACCCTCTATCATGGGGAACGCCGTCAACGCCGCTGGCGAGCCGCGATGCTCCTTGCCTGTCTCGCGCTTCCACTTCTGGCTCTCACATCAATCTGGCGCAGCGATGCCTCCTTGCCCATGCAGAGCCAATCCCTTCTCTTCGATCACTATCGCATGGAAGTCTGGCAAACCGCCCTACGCCAAAGCAGCGCCGCTCCGCTTCTGGGCGGTGGCCCCGGCAGCTTTCTCTATCAAGCCAGAGAACAACGCGTTGCCCCCGCTCCGCATGACGACTATTTTGTTCACAATGACTGGCTACAGGCTGCCGCCGAGTTCGGCCTCCCAGCGCTATTACTGGCACTCCTCGTCGCCGGGTGCCACTGGTTTGGCGGTCTGCGTCTCTACCGCGAAGGGGTCCACCGCCTTGGCTTCACTTTGCGCAGCGGCAGCCATCGCGCTGCCATTACCCTCGCCGCCATGGCCATCCTCGCCGCCACCCTGATCCATAGTCTTTTTGATTTTAACCTCCAAATCCCCGCCAACGCCCTGCTGGCCGCCGCTTGTCTGGGGATGCTCGTCTCCCGGGAAGGGAAGCCCCCCGCCCCTCGTCACCCGTTGACGCGTCGGCTCGGGCGACTTGGAGCCATCGCCACACTTGCCCTCCTTTGCGGCACCTTGCTAACCCTCGTCTGGCAAGGGAGAGTCGAAGCCTACTGGCTCGCCGGGGAAAATGCCGCCCTGCAAGGTCACCTACACCAAGCTCATCAAACCTTGCGCGACGGCCTCGCCATCAACCGGGAGCATCCCCGGCTCTGGCGCACCCACGGCGAAGTCCTCCTGCGCCTCGGGCTGGCCGAGCGCGATGGCACCCTCCTCCTCCACGCCGAGAAAGCCTTCCGCAACGCCACCGTCCTCTCCCCGCGTGACCATGCGCCGCGCCTGCGGCTGGCGGAGGTGCTGTTGCGTCAGGGCCGCGCCACCGAAGCACTGGAAGAAGCTCGCCGCGCCATTCCGCTCGCCCCCCATCTCGCCACCGCCTACGAACTTTGCGGCATTGCACTGGAGACCTTGAACCGCCACAAGGAAGCCGAGGCCATGTACTTGAGTTCCCTCGAAAAATTCCATCAGCGCAACGGTCGCATCTGGCTGCAAGCCGTTCGGGAAAAAATCAAACTGGCTCAAAATCTCTGAGTGGGGTCGACATCCACAGAAAACTATCAGAAACCCGTTGACAAAAGTGCTTCCAAGCATTTCATTGGAAGCACTTCATGCAATCCGACGATACTCCCCTCATTCGCCAGCCGCTCTACCGACAGATTGCCGATCTGCTCCGCGAGCGTTATGTCACCGGTCAACCCGAGGGGGTGCGCCTCCCTCCCGAGCGGCAGCTTGCCGAACATCTACGCGTCTCCGCCGTCACCATCCGCACGGCGCTACGCGAACTGGAGCGGGATCAACTCGTCGAACGGCGGCAGGGGAGCGGCACCTACGTCCTCCCCCCTCCCACGCGTCGCAAGCACATCGCCGTTGTCCTGGAGTGCGACATCTCCAGTCCCAATCTCTCCCCCTATTACCTGCGTCTTCTACAGGAAGTTCGCCTGAACCTGCTCAAAGCCGGTTACTCCCACCGTCCCTACCTCGGCTACCTGCGTCTTGGCGTGGAAATCGGGGAACTAACCTGCCGCGAGTTTTTTGAAGAATTGCGCGAGGATCGGATCGCAGGTGTCATCATGATCCTCGCCCAAAATCACCCCTCTTGGGCGGCAGAACTTCACAAACGCGCCATCCCCTATGTGGGCCATCGCAAATCATCGGAGTACACCGTCGGCGTCGATCTGGAAGCGATGACCCATGCCATTCTCGCCCAATTGCAAGCCCGGGGATGCCAACGCCTCGGTCTGGTCGGCCACAATGATCGTCACCGCGAGCAACTCCCTACCATCCAGCTCATGCGCAATTTCGCCCCACAATATGGGATCACCGTGCGCAAGGAATGGACGTGTGAAGATGTCACCGGATTGGAAGCCGGACATGGGCGGAGAGCCATCGAACGCATCTGGAGAGCGACACCGGAGCGCCCTGATAGCTTCTACGTCGCTTGCGATGTACTGGGAGAAGAGTGTCTCGATACCATCGAAAACCTTCAGATCGAAGCAGGCCACGAAATCCCGCTCGCCCTCTTTGGTTCTGATGCTGTGAAGGTCGCCCCTCGCCCCAACCTCCTGCACTGCCTCCATGCAGTTGCCGCTACGGGAACAGCGATGGTTGAGGTCATGCAACGCCGTCTCCAGCATCAACCCGTCCCCCGCATCACCCCTGTCGCGTTCCACTTCGCGCACACCAAATCCCAAGCCGTTACCTCCCCATGATCCATCCTCTCCTGCGCCAGAGCGCTGCCATCCTGCTAGCAACCCTCACTAGCCTTCACGCTCAAGAGTATAGCTATAACCCCACGCTCGATCCCTCCGGCCCCCAACAGTGGGACAATGCAACGAAATGGGGCGTCAATCCCTACCCTTCAGCAGCCGGGATCATCACCCGCATTGAACGCACCGCCACCGCCGACACCCTCAGTCTCAACAACCTCACCGTCACCACCGGACAACTGCGCATCGGTGATGGCGGCACCGGCACCGGCTCCTGGACCCTCAACCACGGCACGCTTCAGCTTCAGGGGCCCGCGCCGGAAATCTATGCTGGCGGCGCAACGACCTATTTGAGAGCCAATCTGCAAGCCGCAAGCGGCGTCACTTTTACCGGACCCAACACCCTGCTAGTCACCAACACTGCCACCCGGATCGGCGGTCCGATCACCATCAGTGGCGGCGGCCACATCTACCTCTACACCCCCGAAATGACCGGGACAGGGATGATCACCCTCTCCGGCAACGGCAGCATTCGCCTCGGCACAGGGAGCGGCACCGCCACCTTCGCTAATCCCTTTACCCTTTCAGGCGAAGGAACCACACGCGCCATCGTCAATAACAGTGCCGGAAGCGCGCTCACCGTCATCTTGAGCAACAACATCACCGGCAACGCTAACCTCATCCTCTCCACCGAACAGGTGGTCCACCGCAGCATCACGGAACTCCAAGGCGCCAACAGCTACACCGGCAGCACGGAAATCCGCACCGACCTACGCTTCCACTCTCTAGCCAACCTCGGCGCGGGCGCTCTCTCCTTCACCACCAACGCGCGGACCCTCTTCTATGCTGCCTCCAATACTGCTGACCTAACGACCAACCTCTCCGGCAACGCTCGCGCCCTCACCCTGAATACCAGCACCACCATTGACACCGGTGCCAACCACGTTACCTACACCAATGCCGTCAGCGGCAGCGGCACACTAGTCAAGAGCGGCAACGGCAGCCTCACCTTACAAGGCAACAACACGCTGGGAACCTACACCATTAGCCAAGGGAGCTTGCAAGCAGCACACCGCAACGCACTAGGCGGCGCCACCGGCAACGTCACGCTAAAGAGCGATGGCGAACTCGCCCTTGCCGAAGGCCACACGATTGAAGTCGGCGACTTGACGCTGGAATCGGGGGCCACCTTCCGCTTCCACCTCGGCGCCAACACAACCCAACTCGACATCACCGGCGACCAGAGCGGCTCCGGCTTCTTCGAGATCGCCCTTGAGGCTCAAGGCCCCCTGCAAAGCACTCCCTATACTCTGATGACCTTCGGTGCCAACCGTGAAATCAGTGGCTTTACCTTAGCCTCTTCCTCCAACGTCGAAGGCCAACTCCTCTGGGATAGCCAAAACGGCATTTTGAGCTTTCAAGCTGTTCCCGAGCCCTCCATCACCTTTTTGCTAACCTCCTCCGCCGCCGCTCTCCTCCTACTCTACCGGAGGCACCGCTGATGCCCCCCCGCATCTCCCCCCAAAGCGGCTTCTCGCTGGCGGAATCGCTCATCGTCCTAGTTGTCGTTAGTCTTCTGGTCGTCCTGCTCCTGCCCGCCATCCAGCAAGCGGCGGAGACCTCCCGCATGGCACGTTGCGCGCAAAAGCTCCGCCAGCTTGGGGCTGATGTCTTGCTCACCTTTCAGGAAAACAACGGCGCGCTCGCCTGGTATGAAGCCCCCCGGCAAACCCATGGGATGTGGTGGTACAAAGTCCATGTACGCGATGACTTTGCCAACTTCAACCAACGGATGAGCTGCCCCTCGCTTTCCAAAGTCTACGAATTTCGCTACTCCCCGCAACAACGCTCTTTGCACGGCAACTATCGCTATAACAAATACATGGGTTATCAGGAGAAGACGGCAGGCACGTGGGTTTATCCCCTCCGTCGGCTTGCTTCCATGCGGCAACCGGGCCGGATCGCCCTGCTGGCTGATTTCGTCTCCCCCCTTGCCGATCGGGCAGACGATAGCAGCGGCTTTGAAAGCTGGAACTTCACCACCATCGCCCACCGCAACCGCCATGTAGGACAAGTGCTTTGTCTTGATGGACATATCGAACTCATCACCGCCAACCAACCCCACTCTCTTGTCCTCAATCCACGAGCGCTCGACTAGTTTACCATGAAATACCCTCTCTCCCTCCTCTCTGCTCTCGCCCTGGGAGCAGGCTCCCTCTGTGGAGCATCCACCCCTCCTGCTTTGCGGGATGCCAAGGCCGATACCTTCCTGCGCGGCGACTACCGGATCGGTTACTATCTCTACCTCTGGTCGTGGCAACAAGGCAAAGATCCCTCCATCCGCGATGTCGAAAGGGAGATGGAACGCATCGCCGAAATGGGGTTTAACTATATCTATGTCGCCGGGGTCGCGGATAACCAGCTCTGGAGCGACATCCTCGCCTTAGCTGAACGCCGTCGCATTGCCCTCATCGCCCAACTCGGTGCTGGCGCCTATCTCACTAAGGAATCCAACATTGATCAGCAAGTCGCTATTGCCGTCCCGTTCATCAAAAAGTACAAAGATCACCCCGCTGTCATTGCCTTCCTGATTAAAGAAGAGCCTTCGCCCGATTTCATGCCGCGGATTCAGGAGTACTACAGCAAAGTTCTGGAAGAAGTACCCGACGCCCCACTCTACCTGATGCACAATACCTATGCAGCAGCCTCCATGGAGATGCCTCCCTACCCGCCGTATAGCGGAACCGATCGCTACCCATTCTGGTGGGAATTTGGTACTGGCGCAAATCGGGCCACACCAGCCTCCGCCTTCCGCTGGTACCATACGCAAATTGATGCCTACTACCAACTCGCCAAGGCCCGTCAACAGAGCTTTGAAGTCGTCCTGACCGACTGGATTCAAGAACTCTATCGTGACAAGGATCAGCTCGAAGCCTCCATCTATCCCAAGGAAGCCAGCGCCGCCAAAAAGCAGGAGATCGTCGCCCGCTTTCTACGGCTGGCGGAAGCTGGCAACCACGGGCTCCATCTCAGTAAAGAGGGCAAAGTCCACATCTGGAAGTATTACCGTCCACCCACCAACAGCACCTCCGCCATGGCATGGCTAGCCGTGATGGAAGGAGCCGACGCCATCTCCAACTACACCTGGTCCCACCCTCAGGAACGGGAAAAGACCCGTTTCTCCGGCACCTTGGGGTGGGGGAGTGAGGGGCTCCCTTCCACCGTAGAGTACGCCCGCTTTGCCAAAGACATTCGCCCCTTTGGCCGCCTCCTGCGTTCCGCGACGAAGGAAACAACCGCACTACTTGAAGAACCGATCGGGCACGAAGCCGTTCTTTTCGAAGCACCAAAGAATCCACCCATCATCATTGGGGAAAACGAAAACGCCCTCTGGCGCTCCTTCACCCTTCCCGGTTTCACCGGAAAACTCGTCATCCTCGTCAACACCCGCGTTGGCGATTGGAGCGAGGGACGCTCCCCCGAGCGACTCTCCGAAAGCGATCTCTTCCGGATTGATGAAGAAGGGAACCTGATCGACTACACCCCGTTCTACCTCCCCCGCTCAATCCCCCTCCAGCTCGCCACGCGGGATACCGAAGTGATCGACCTCACCGGCAACGACCTCGCGCTCCCTGTCGACCCTCATGGGAAAACCGCCGTCTGGGTCCGTCCCGGCGAAGGGAAGATCCTCTTCCTTGCTCCCAAGGGAAGCGACGAAATCACCCGCCTCAAAGCCCTCTACTTCTCCCGATAAATCATGAAGGCCGCTCTCCTCGGCGTCGGCAAGATGGGCCGCAACGTCGTCCGCCACCTCCTCGAATCACCCCACCCGGTGGAGATCACCTTTCACGATCCCCATCCGGCAACCCGGGAGGCGATCGCGCGGGAATTCGGCATCACCCCCCAACCGCTGGAAGCCATCCTGACCGATTGCGATCTGGTGTTCATCACCTCCTCCAATGCTACCCACGAAGCGCTCGCCCTCGCTGCGCTTGAGGCCGGAAAAGCCGTGCTATGTGAAAAACCGATGGCTACCACGCTGGAAGGAGCGCACCGGATGGTCAGCCTCGCCGAAGCGCGAGGACTCTTCCTCCAGATCGGTTTTGAAGCCCGCTACTCCCATCTCTATACCCGCATCAAAGCATGGATCGACTCTGGGGTCCTTGGTGAAATCCGCCATATCCATTGCACCTACGTTTGTTCGGAATTCTGGGGCAGAGATTCGTGGCGCGTCCGCCTCGACACCGGCGGCAGCATGTTCGGAGAGAAGCTCTGCCACTATGTCGACCTACCGCGCTGGTGGATCGACCGACCCATTGAGGAGATCTACGCCGCCGCCTCCCCCAACATCGTTCCCTACTTTGAAGTGTGCGATAACTACCAAGCCACCACCCGGTTTGAAGGGGGAGCCGTCAGCCAACTCACCTTCCTGATGCCCTTTGCCAGTAACCACGGCGGTGACCCGCTCACCGAAACGCTCGCCCGCCAGAGGGAGGAAGGGTACGAACTGAGTTTCCGCCTTCTGGGAACCCGAGGCGGCGTTCAGAGCGATGTGTTCCATCGCTTCCTGAAACGGTGGGAATACCATGAAGACGAAAAGGGCTTTCAAAGCCGACTCGTCGAAACCATCCGCTGGCAACCCGAGGAAGATCACGGCTATTTCCATAATACCCGCGACCAGACGCACGACATCGTCCGCCGCGTCACGCTCGGCCTCCCCCCGGCCACCTCCGCCCGCGATGCTCTGGAGACCCTGCGCCTCTGCCACGCCGCCGACCTCTCCGTGGAACAACGGCGGCCCATCGCTTTCATGCAGGAGCCTGCTTTATTGTGAGCCTACCCTGATCTCCCTCCCCACGGCCCGGCCTGCACCCTTTCGTGCAAGCCGGGCCTCTTTTTTTTCTTTTTTTGTAATAAAACCGGAGGCTGCCACGTTGACTGGCTGAAAACCACCATGGCCCACCGACCGACCAACTGGATCGAGCCGATCCTCCACCGCTACGAACGCCCGCTGCTGCAATACGCAGCGAGCCTCTGCCCCCCGGGGGAACTGGCGCGCGACATTGTTCAGGACACCTTCGTGCGCCTCGCCCAACACGGTCCGCTGGAGGCCGATCACCTCGCCCCGTGGCTCTTTACCGTCTGCCGCAACCGCGCCCACGATCTCCGGCGCAAGGAGGCTCGCATGCACCCGCCTACTCCCCCCGGCCCACTCCCCGATCCCCACCACCACGACACCCCTTCCCACGCCCTTGAGCAAAAAGAGACCCACGCCCGGCTCCTCTCCCTGCTCGAAGCGCTCCCCCCGGCCCAGCGCGAAGTCTTGCGCCTCCGTTTTCAGGGCGACTTGAGCTATCGGGAGATCGCCGAGATCACCGAACTGGGTGTGAGCCACGTCGGCGTCCTCATCCACAACGGTTTAAGAAAATTGCGCCAACTCTGGAGCGACGAACCACAGAAAGTAACCCCATGAAGATCGATCCACCCGACCTGACCGCCTACGCCTTAGGCGAACTGTCGCCCGAGCGCCGCCGCGAGATCGAAGCCCACCTCGCCACCGACCCGCAAGCCCGCGCCTTCGTCGAAGAGAGCGCCGCCTTTGGCAATCTCCTCAAGGAAGCGTTGCAGAACGAGCCGGTCGCCACCCCGCCCCAGCCGGAAACCAAGCGCAAAGTCGTCCGCTTCCCCTTCGGCCTCAACAGCCCCGGCCTGCGGCTCGCCGCCATGCTGCTGCTGTGCGGAGCAATCGCCGCGCTCCTCTACCAGCGGCCCGCACCCGCACCGATCGAGGAGGCATCACCCGCCCTTGCCCGGAAGGAACACGCCGCAGAACCGCCAGCCTCCGCCCCGGAAGCGGTTGCTCCACCGCCCCCCGACACCCTAACCTTCAGCGGTAGCGATTCCGTAACAGTACTCCCCCAAGAGACTCCGCTCCAACCGGCATTGGAACAAGCCCTCCCTGCGGCCTCCGCCCCTGCCAGAGAACTCGCCCGCAGCGACTCGAAAACCAAACCGGCTTCAAAACTCGAAAGCGCTAACGCCGCCCTCCTCTCCCCCGAACAAACCGCTAAGATCGCCTCAGGCACAGGAGAATGGTCCGAGCCCGACGCCCGTCGACGCCTTGAGCCGACCTCACGCACCGCCACAGCCCTGCCCCGCCTCCTCCCGGACTCCTCCTCCTTTGGCGATCAGTACGTCAAAGCGAACCCGAACCGTTTTGAGAACGTCTTCCAGACCCCGCTCTCCACCTTTGGTCTGGATGTCGATACCGCCAGCTACACCAACGCCCGCCGCTTCCTGCGCTCCGGCAATCGCCCGCCCGCCGCAGCCGTCCGTGTGGAGGAGTTCATCAACTACTTCCCTTACGCCTACGCCCCGCCCCAGCCGGAAGGGGAGCACCCGTTCGCCGTGCACCCCGAGGTCGGCCCCTGCCCGTGGCAGCCGGAGCACCGCCTCGTGCGCATCGGCATCAAAGGGCGGGAGCGCCCCGCCGCCGAACGCCCCGCGAGCAACCTCGTCTTCCTGATCGACGTCTCCGGCTCGATGTCCTCGCCTGACAAGCTCCCGCTCCTGCTCCAAAGCATGCGCCTTCTGGTCAACACCCTGACCGAGAACGACCGCGTCGCCATCGTCACCTACGCCGGAGCCGCCGGGCTGGTCCTCCCGTCGACCACCGGCGATCGCAAGGCGGAAATCCTCGCCGCGCTCGATCGCCTTCAGGCCGGTGGGAGCACCAACGGCGGCCAAGGAATCGAACTCGCCTATCAGGTCGCCGCCTCCGGGGCGATCCCCGGCGGGATCAACCGCGTCCTCCTCGCTAGTGACGGCGATTTCAACGTCGGCATCACCAACCGCGATGCTCTCGAAAAACTGATCCGCGAGAAAGCCAAAGAGAACCTCTTCCTCACCGTGCTCGGCTTCGGTCGCGGCAACCTCAACGACGCTACCATGGAACGCCTCGCCAACCACGGCAACGGCCACTATGCCTATATCGACTCCCTGCGCGAAGGGCGCAAAGTTCTTGTTGAACAAGGGGGCGGCACGCTCGAAGCCATCGCCAAGGATGTTAAAGTGCAGGTCGAGTTCAACCCGGCACAGGTCAAATCGTACCGGCTCATCGGGTATGAAAACCGCATCATGGCTGCCGCAGATTTCAACGATGACCAGAAAGACTCCGGCGAAATCGGCGCAGGCCATACCGTCACCGCCCTTTATGAAATCATCCCCGCCCACGGGGGAAGGGATGGCCGTCCGGTCGATCCCCTCAAGTACCAATCGACCCCAACACCTCCCCCCGCGCCAGACACCGCCGCCAGCCGCGATCTCCTCACCCTCAAACTCCGATACAAAGAGCCACAAGGGGAAAAGAGCCGCCTGCTGGAGATCACGCTCACCGATCCCGCAACGTCGCTGGAACAAAGCTCGGAAGATTTCCGCTTCGCCGCTGCCGTCGCCGCCTTCGGTTTGCTCTTAGCTGAGCCGCAGGAACCGGTCATGAACTGGGAGAGCCTGCGTCAACTCGCCGAGAGCGCCCTCTCCCACGACCCGGGCGGCTACCGCGCCGAGTTCCTCGACCTCATCGAAACTGCCCGGAACACACGTTAAACAAGGGCCAGAAGGGCCTCCTCGCGCAGCCGCTCAGCCAGCCGCTGCACCTCCGGCCCCCGCTGGCTCCAATCCTCCACCCGGTGACCGAGATACTCCTCGCGAGCGACCTCCAGCAGAGCCGCCTCCGGCAGCGCCTTGAGACGAGGGAGCGCCCACGCCGCCGCGACATCCTTGGGAGCGAACGCCCCGGTCGTTGCGGTGTACCAGATCCTCGCCAGCGTCAGGAGCACATTGCGTTCGTCACCCGCCACCCCTGCCATCAACGTCGGGAGCACCTCGCGCAACGCCGCCCGGAGATGTCGCGGTGCAACCTCCGGTAAAAGCTCCCGGGCGGGCGGCCCGATCAACGCCACCGCCTCCCGCCGCGCCTGCACCAAAAGGAGCGTGTACTCCGGGTCCGCCCCGGGCAGCGTCTCCGCCCCGGTTTCCAGCTTCTCCCGCAGCCACTCACCATAGACCAGCTCCGCCCGGATTGAGACGCCACTCCCGGCGAGATCGTCCCGACCAAAAACGATCACCTCAAGGCACCGCCGCTCACGCTGCTCCGCAGGATAGCGTGACGAAATCTCCAGCAACGCCGCAACCAGTTGCCGCCGCTCCTCCCGGCTCAAACCCCGTCTCACCACCGCCAACAAATCAAGGTCGCTCTGTGGCTGAAGCCCCCCGGAGACGGTGGAACCGTGTTGATAAAACGCCAGCAGCGCCTCACCCAAAACCGCCCGCAACAGAGCCAGCACCAGCCCCGTCTGCCGATCCTCCCCGCTGGAATCACCTTTCAAAAGCGTGCTCACTGCGACATTCTCCCCCAATAGAATCGCTCATGAAAACCAAATTTACAGCTGAGTTTGCTTGATTCAGGATGTCCTAAACGCATCGGCTATGCTAAAGCCTATCGCCATGCCTGCCATCCTCCCCCGTTGGTTGCTCCTCCTTTTTCTCATCACCATGACCACCACCGCCGCTCCCTCTGCCGATCACGCCGCCGTTGCTCAAAAAGCCCGCGCCACCCTCCAGCGCGATCTGGAAACGTTACAAGGCTGGCAGAGAATCCATGTCGCCGAAACGTTGATCGCGCTCGGGGCAGGGGAGGCGGCTGCACGCGCTTTTGAAGCCGACAAAAACCGCCCGCCGCAGGAAGGGTTCGAACAGATCGGCATCTGGCGCGTCCTCGCCGCCAGCGCCGCCACCCCGCAGGAGCGCGAGGAACAGATCGCCCAGATCGAAGGGGTCTTCCTTAACCCGCAGGAAAACCGCCGCCTCCATTCGCTGGAAACTCTAGGCAAGCTCGGCGTCGTCCCGCAAGGGGCGCTCCTCGAAGGGATCCGGGCGTATATCGAAACCGCCACCCTCCCCGACGCCGTTTTCGGGCATTGGGTCGTGGCGCTGACGGGGGATCAGGCAAGCATCGGCAAGATCGTCGCCGCTCTGGAGGACGAAGCGGAAGGGACCCGCCTGCGTGCCGCCTTCGCCCTAAAGCGCCTCGGCGTCGATACCCCGACCGCTCTGCGCAACCTCGACGCCGCCGCCCGCCGCGAATCGCCCGATTCCGTCGCCTTCGCCTTCCTGCTCGGAGCCGCCTACGCGCTCAACGCCGATCCCGCCGCCCAAGCTGAACGCAAAGCACAACTCCGAGTCCTGCTCGAAAAAGGTGGCCCCGCCAACGCCCGTTACGAGGCCGCGCAATGCCTGCTCGGCACGCTCTCCTCACCGGAAGCGGTCGCGCTCGCCCCGCTGTTGGAGCATGAAGATTACGCCGCCCGCGCCGGAGCCGCGTGGCTGATCCTCGAAAACGCCCCGCAGTAGACAGCCCCGCTACCCGCCGACCTCCAACACCCGCACCTGCCAGCGATCGGGCTTGCGAAACCGGGCGGCGATCTCATCGCGATCACCCGGATCGAACTCAGGATCGAGCGGCGGCGTCCATTGCGGCTCCAGAGCGAACGTGACCCGGCGGCGTTGCGTCGAGCGCACCCGCTTTTCGCCCGAGGGGGTCTCGGTAATACCCTGCCCAATCACCCAGACGCTAAAGACCTGCCCGCGCATCTCCACCAGTTCCACCAAACGGCGGAACAACTCCTCGCGCCCACGATCGTGCAACGCCGACGGGTCGACCCCCGTCGGGGCGAAATCGGCATGGAAGCCGAGCAACTCCGAAAGCTCCCCGCGTTCCAGCAGCGGCCCTTTTGCCAGCCGATCGAGAAGACGCCCCACGAGTCGCTCCTCCCCCGCCGCCGGGAACGCCTCTCCGGCAAGCACCCCTTCGCCCATCGGCCCCGAGCTATAAACCAAGCCCGAAAGGAGCGAGCGAAACCCGACCCCGCCATCACGCAACGCCCCGTTGGGGTTCAACCGACCGGAAAGGTTCACAGCGGAAGTCGTTGCATAGAGATCGCACCAGCGCCACGCCGTCCGCTCCCGACTGCGGCTGCGCGGATCGCCGTCCCAAACTGGATCGGGCTGGCCAATCGTCAGCGTCCGCCCGCCACCCCGGCTATAGAGATGATTGCCTGAAGTGCCCACGCCACGCATCGGATCAAAGAGATGCCCTAGTTCCCCGATGGAACGCATCGGCGCATCCGCCACCACCGCCGGGGCATTCACCCCGGTCGGCGTGGAAGGGAAGGGATCGGGCCAGAGGGTGGTATCGACAAAGTTGCTATTGAAAGCACCTAGCGAACTGAGCGCCGGTATCTTGTCATTACCAAGCTCGCTGGAATAATACCGGGTCTGATCGACATCATCATCAGGGGAATAGAGCCGCAGATAAAGCTGTTCATCGTTAGTCCGCGGGTCGCCGGTCTGGGCTGTGGCGCTCGTCCCGCGCAAGCTCCCGCCCCGCATAAAAAACTTCTTGGGGTTAGCGATCGTATCCTTCTGCGCATCCCCTTCGTCATCATTATGCAGGGAAAGCGCCAGATTTCCCGGTGAATCGCCCCGCGAAAGCGGCAGCCCGGCAAACCCTCCCACCCATCCGTTCTCATTCCCCAGCACCACCGCCGTTCCATAGTCGGTCCGAAGCGTATGACGCGGCAGGAGATTGACCCGAAAATGATTGGAACTCACCTTGAGATACGTCGTCCCCTTGTACCGCCGCGCCGACTCCGGCACGGAGAGCTTCACCACACGGCTCGCATCCGCCAACAGCTCCGGGAGCGGGTTGCTATCGGTCGTTAACACCGTCACCCGCCCCGCCGGAAAGACGAGGGTATTAGGCAACGGCACCGAGAACGAGCGCCCGGGCGCGATCTTCGTCCCGCCGCCAGTGTCAAACCCCGGCTGGTTATGCACGGCGAGGAAGGGCGACGGCCCAAGATCGCCATTCGCCACCGACAGATCACGCGTCCCCATGTTCCAGAACTCAAAGTAGTAATCGAGGAAGAAATCATACGCCGCCGCCGTCACCTGTGCCCCTCCTTTATTCGGAGTGAACTTCGTGAGCCGAATACGACAGGCATACTCCTGCAACAGCGGCACGTTCTCCTTGCCGATCGCGATCACCGGATTGTCGCCTCCATGCTCCTCCCCCTGCACAGGATTGCCGGGAGGGCCAAACGCCCCGGTCGGTGGGCTATCGATCATCACCGAACGATCCGCCAGCACCACCGTCGGCTGCGAATCGTCATCGAGATAATCACGCAGATTCGCCGCCAGTTTTTCGAGATAGATCGCCTGATGCGCCGGTGTCACGGTCGCCGGGTAGAACCGCTCGCCGAAATCAGGAATCTGGGCATCCAACGGCGCTATAAGGCGATCGAGCTGCGTGCGAATCTCCCCGGCAACAAGAGAAGGTTTTACCACTTCGTTCACATTGAGGCGCAACGCCCCGGCGCGGGAGAGATTCGCCGATGAAGCATGAAGCGAGAAATAAAAACGCCCTTGTTCCCCGAGCGTCCCTGCCGGATCAAGATGATTGAGCGCCCGCAACCCGGTGAGTTGCCCGCCGGGGGAACGCGCCCGCAGATCGGCAATGGCCGCCGCCTCGCTCTCCTGCCGCCCCATCGCGAGCAGCGCCGGTTGCATCGGCACCTCTGCGGGGGAGAGCCCATCACCCGTCCCACGCGGCATCACGCCGAGTTCATGGAGCGGCAGCCGGAAGCTCTCATCCTCCATCCAGAAGGCAAAGCGCCCCGTCACCTTTCCGTCCGGCCCGCGCATCTCTACCCACGGCACCCGCCGCTCCACCCGCCCCCCCGCCGGAGAGCCGATCCAACCATACCGATCAGCAGGATAGCGGGCGGCATTCACGTCAACACTGTTGCGGGCATCACCAAAGGGCAACGCCGCTTCCGGCAACGCCAGTGCTACCGCCAAACCGCTCGCTCCATCGACCGGAGCACCGGAAAAGAGCGGATGATAACGCCCCCCTGCATGTTCATAGAAAAGCGTCGCCCCGACGAGTGGCTCCCCATCGGCATCGCTCACCGTCGCCCAAAAAGTCGCGGCGTCCGGGTACGCTTCAAAAAGCTGCCGCATCCGCCCCATCGCCAATTCCACCCCGGCATCTGCCGCCTGCCGCGCACGGGCGACGTTCGTGTAAGCCCGCGTCGTCACCGTCTCGCTCTGGATACTGGCCAAAAACGCCACCAGCACGATCGCCAGCAAACTCAGCATCGCCAGCGTCGTCACCAGCGCAAAGCCGCCACGCCCTCCCTGCGGACGTTCAATGGAAACTGGTTGATCCACATGCGCCCCTTAAAAGGAAGGCGCCCCGGGCGTCAAGCCCCGAAATCAATAGGAGAAGCTCAAACCGCCATTGGCCCAGGCGCGATGCGGCTGATCAAGCGAGCGGGTCACCTCCAACGGAATGCTGTAATGCGCCCCGGCATAGATCGAAAGATGCTCGTTGATCTTGAACGTCAGCGTCCCGCCGATTTGCGAGTGGTTCCACCCCTTGACCTCGCGCGAAGTATACCCGCCGTTGATCCCGACCAACGCGTACGGCGCGAAGCGGAGCCGCTCGGGGTAAAGCTCCAGATCACTCTCAACCTTAAACTCCACATACGCCCCCGGCGTGTTGTTCACATCCCAGACGACCGCCACCGAAGGGGTCACGTACGGGATCACCGTCGTTCCCAAAACGGCAAAAAGTTCATGCCCATGGGTCTTGTGCACGTGAGCATGAGCGCCATGGCCCTCCTCCCCATCGTGATCGTCCTCATGCCCATGGTGGCCGTGATGGCCATGATGATCCTCATGCGCTTCCTCTTCCGCGCCGTGCTGATGCCCTTCCGAAGAGAACCCCGGCTGATAACGGTAGCGATACCCGGGAGAAAAAAAGACCGGCCCCGCCTCCAGATGATAGGCGAGGCTGAACTCATACTTCGCAAACCCGCTATCAATCCCGATCCCATTCCAGAACTGGAAGCTCCATTGATCGTACCAGAGCGTCAGTTCATTGGTAAACGCCCCGTGGCGTCCACTTTCATCGACCCCGTGGTGCACATGCCGCCCCTCCCAGCCGCTCGAAAGCTCCACCCCCCAACGCCGTTCCGGGGCATCAGCGCTATGATCGTGATCATGCCCCTTTCCATGATGATGGTGATGATGCCCCTCCTCCTGCTGCGAAGCCTTCCGCGCTCCGGCGGGGTGGCGATGGCCCGTCCCGTGCGCCTGAAGCGGGAGCGCGCCTACGGCCCAGACCAACGTAACAGCTAAAGAGGAGTGGAGGAGGAATTTAAGATTGAGTTGCATCGTTAGGGAAAACCACGAGAGATAACCGCCTTAAAAACCGGACGCGAGATTTTTTTAATGCAAAATGATTGCGCCAACCGCCCCCCATCCCCGATCGCCGCCGGGATTTTAAGGATTGAAGTCGACCGCCAAACCGGCCTTCTTATAGCGCCATCACTTATGAAACGCCTTGAACAACAGATCGCCATTGTCACCGGTGCCGGACGCGGAATCGGCGAAGCCATTGCCCGCCGCCTTGCCGACGAAGGGGCGCGCGTCCTCTGTGTGAGCCGCTCAGAAGGGAACGCCGCCCGCGTCGCCGAGGCGATCAACGCCACCCACCCCGGGGCCGCCAGCGCTTACAGCGTCGACGTCGCCGACCGCAAGGCCGTCGCCGCACTCGGCGAGCAGTTGATCGGCGAATTCAAGCGCGTTGACATCCTCGTCAACAACGCCGGGGTGACCCGCGACGGTCTCGCCATGCGGATGAGCGAGGAAGATTGGGATCTCGTCCTCGACACCAACCTTAAAGGGGCTTTCAACTGGATTCAGAGCGTCATGCGCACGATGATCAAGCAACGCTCCGGGCGGATCATCAACATCGCCAGCGTCGCAGGGCTAATGGGCAACGCCGGACAGGCCAACTACGCAGCCAGCAAAGCCGGGTTGATCGGGCTAACCAAAACCCTCGCCCGCGAACTCGCCAGCCGCAACATCACCTCCAACGCTGTCGCGCCGGGCTTCATCACCACCGACATGACCGACGTCCTCCCGGAGAACATCAAGAGCAGCGTCATCGGCTCGATCCCGCTCGGGCGTTTTGGCGAGCCGGACGACATCGCCGCCGCCGTCGCCTTCCTCGCCGGCCCTGAAGCCCGCTACATCACCGGCCAGACGCTCACCGTCGACGGCGGCATGGTGATGTAACCCCACCCCCACGCACCGCCATGCAACTCCTCCTCCTTCGCCACGCCGACGCCGAGCCGCTCGCGGCCACCGACGCCGAACGCCGCCTGACTGAAAAAGGGGAACGGCAGGCCGAACGGGTCGCCCGGTTCCTGAAAACCACCGGTCTGATTCCCGAACTCCTCCTCACCAGCCCCTTCACCCGGGCCAGCCAGACCGCGCAAGCCGTCGGCAAAACGCTGGAGATCGAGCCGGTCACCGCCTCCTTCCTCGCCTCCGGAATGCGTCCCGAGCAGGCGCTTGGAGAACTGGCGGCCTACGCGAACTTCCAGCGCGTCATCATCGTCGGGCATGAACCTGACTTCAGCCTGCTCGCTTCCGCCCTTCTGGGAGCCTCCTCCTCCCTTCACATCCGCAAAGCCGCGCTCGTCGGGCTGGAAGTCCAGTCGCTTCGCACCGGTGGGGCGATCCTCGACTTCTCAATCCCCGTCAAATGGATGAACGCCTAACGTCCTGAACACTATGTCTGCCACCGTCCTCCGTTCCACTGATTTCGCCGCCGAAGCCGCCGCCCTGATCGTCGCGCAAGGGCATGCCGCCATCGCCCGCTACGGTCTCTTCCGCCTCGGTCTCTGCGGCGGGAGCACGCCGCGCCCCATCTATGCCGCCCTTGCCAAAAGCGACCTGCCGTGGGATCGCGTGCAGATCACCTTCGGCGATGAACGGTGCGTCCCGCCCGAGGACGCCCAGAGCAACTACCGGATGGCCAAAGAGGCGTGGCTTGGACAGGTGCCGCTTCCCGAAGGGAACGTCCTGCGGATGCGTGGGGAACTTCCGCCGCAGGAAGCCGCCGCTGCCTACGAGGCGCAACTCGCCGCCATCGCCCGCCGTTTTCAGGAGCCGCGCTACCGGCACGATCTCCTGCTGCTCGGCATGGGGGATGACGGACACACCGCCTCCCTCTTCCCCGGCACCACCGCGCTGGAGGAGAAAGAGGCCAACATCGTCGCCAACCACGTCCCCAAGCTCGACGCATGGCGCCTGACGATGACCTTCCCGCTCCTCAACGCCGCCCGCAAGATCGTCTTCCTCATCAACGACCCGGCCAAGGAACCGGTCATCCAACAGGTGCTCGCCAAAAGCGGCGGCTACCCCTCCGAACAGATCGCCCCGACCGACGGCGAGCTTCTCTTCTTCCTCGGCCACCAGCCATGATCCGCGCCTACGCCCCGGGCCGGGTGGAACTCCTCGGCAACCATACCGATTACAACGAAGGGTTCGTCCTCTCCGCCGCCATCGACCGTGGCGTCACCATCGAAGGGAAGGCGACCGGGGAGCCGCGCCTCTCGCTCCACTCCGAAGCGCTCGGCCAGAGCCACGAGATCGACCTCGACGCCCCGCTGCGTCCCGACCCTGAACACGAGTGGATCAACTACCCGCTCGGCGTTTTCGACGAAATGCGCAAGGCTGGGCTGCCGGTCAGCGGTTTTTGTGCCTCCATCGCGAGCAACCTGCCGCTCGGGGCCGGCCTTTCAAGCTCCGCCGCGCTCGAAGTCGCCACCGGCAAGCTGCTCCAAAAACTCTTCGCCCTCCCGCTCGAACCGCTTGACCTCGCCCGTCTCTGCCGCCGTGCGGAGAACGGCTTTGTCGGCGTCAACTGCGGCCTGCTCGATCAGGTCTCCTCCGTCTTTGGGAAAGCTGGCCACGCCATCTTCCTCGACTGCCGTCAGGAGGAGGTTGAAACCGTCGCTTTCCCCGATGGCATCGCGCTTTTGATCACGCAATGCGGCGTCCCGCACCGACTCGCCGGAGGGGAGTACAACGAGCGCCGCGCCCAATGCTTTGATGCCGCAAGCCACCTCGGCGTCCCCGCCCTGCGGGATACCACGATGGCGCTGCTCGACGCCACAGAGATGCCCGAACTCTCCCGCCGCCGCGCCCGCCACATCGTCGGGGAGAACGAGCGGGTGCTCGAAGGGATCGGCTACCTGCGCCGGGGCGACGCCGCCGCCTTCGGCTCGCTCATGAACGCCAGCCACGAAAGCTCGCGCCACCATTTCGAGAACAGCACGCCGGAGCTTGACACCCTCGTCGCTCTGGCGACCTCGCTCCCCGGCGTCTACGGCTCGCGCCTGACCGGCGGCGGTTTCGGCGGAGCCACCGTCACGCTGGTCGAAGCCACCCGCGCCGAAGCGATCGCCGCCGAGTTGACCGCCCGTTACCACGAAGCCACCGGCCACACCGCGACCGTCTTCCCGTGCCAACCGGCTGACGGCGCGGCGTAAAAAAAGCCCGACAGCGATTCACGCCATCGGGCTTTTCTTAAAAACGTAGAACTTAAAGCGCCTTCACCGCTTCCACAACGTGTTGCGCGGTGATGCCGAGTTCCTTCATCACCGTGCCGCCCGGAGCGCTAATGCCGAAGCGGTCAATGCCGACCACTTTCCCCTCCAGCCCGACCCAGCGGTACCAGAGATCGCTCACCCCGGCTTCCACCGCTACACGACGGCGAACGCTCGCCGGGAGGATCTCCTCACGATAAGCCGCCGGTTGCTCCTCGAAACGCTCAAAGCTCGGGACCGAAACAACGCGAACCCCCGCGCCGAGTTCCTTTGCAGCGGCGACGGCATGTTGCACCTCGCTCCCTGCGGCGAGGAGGATCGTCTCCAACGGTCCGCTCTCCTTCACCAAAATATACGCCCCCTTGCGAACCCCTTCGCGCCGGAGTGAAGCCGGGGCGAAATCAAGGTTCGGCACCACCTGCCGTGTGAGCGCAAGCAGCGTCGGCCCGCTCGTCCGCTCCGCAGCGGCGACAAACGCCCCCGCCGTCTCCTCAGGATCTGCCGGGCGGATCACATGGAGGTTCGGGATGACGCGCAACCCGCTCACTGTCTCCACCGGCTGGTGCGTCGGCCCATCTTCACCGACGCCGACCGAGTCGTGCGTGAAGATGTAGATCACCGGCAACCCGGTCAACGCTGCCAGACGGATCGACGGACGGGCGTAATCGGCAAAGACCAGGAACGTCGCCCCGGATGCGCGGAAAATCCCGTCGTAAGCAATCCCGTTGAGGATCGCCGCCATCGCATGTTCACGGATGCCGAAGCGGATGTTGCGTCCGCCAAAGTTCTCCGGCGTCCAATCTTTGCTGGTGTTGATGTAATTAAGCGTCGAGCCGTAGAGATCAGCCGAACCACTAATGAGCAGTGGGAGCGCCTCCGACAACGGCTGGAGCACGTCGCTCCCCGCCTTACGCGTGGCGAGCTTGGCATCTGCCGGGAATTCCGGAATGCGGGCGAGAAGATCCTGCGGCACGTCACGGTTCAAGCCGCTATCAAGCAACGCCGCCTGTGCCGGATTGGCCACACGCCACGCCTGATAAGTCGTCACCCACCCTTCGTAATCGGCCTTGCGCAGCGCCTTCTGTTCAGCAAAGAAGGTGCGCGTCGCCTCAGAAACAAAGAAGCTCCCCTCCGGCAGCCCCAACCCTTTGCGGGCAGCTTCCGCAAACTTCGCCCCGCCTTCGCCGTGGGCCTTGGCCGTCCCGGCGACTTCGGGAATCCCTTTGCCGATCAAGGTCCGCGCGATGATGAGCTGCGGCTTGCCGGTGGTAACACGCGCCGTTTCGTACGCCGCGAGGAATGCCTCCATATCATGCCCGTCGACGCTCTGAACACCCCAGCCGATCGCTTCAAAGCGCTTGGCGGCATCTTCATCCTGCGAGGCGCTCGCCATCGCATCGAGCGTCACCTCGTTGGCATCATAGATCAGAATCAGGTTATCAAGCTTGGCGTGACCCGCAAAAGCGACCGCCTCCATCGCGACCCCTTCTTGCATACATCCATCCCCGGCGAGGGCGACAATGTGCTGATCAAAGATCGTATGCTCCGGGGTGTTGAAGCGCGCAGCGGCCATCTTGGCCGAAACGGCATACCCGACGGCATTGGCGATCCCTTGCCCGAGCGGCCCCGTCGTCGCTTCGACCCCATCCGTCTCGCCAAACTCAGGATGCCCCGGCGTCTTACTGTGGAGCTGGCGGAAGTTGCGCACTTCATCGAGCGAAAGATCGTACCCCGCGAGGTGAAGCCACGTATAAAGGAACATCGAACCGTGACCGGCAGAGAGGATGAAGCGATCACGATTGAGCCATTTCGGCTCATCCGGGTTGAACCGGAGCGCGTGGCCGAAGAGGACCGCCCCGACTTCAGCACACCCGAGCGGCAGCCCGAGGTGGCCCGAGGAACATTGGTGAACCGCATCAATGGCAAGACCGCGAGCCTCAGCGGCGGCTTGGGAAAGGAGATCGAGTGGAAGCGTCATGGTTTCGTGTAAAAAAATCTTTGGAACAACAGGGAGGGGAGCGTAAAAGCTGGGGGCGGGAAGTCAAGAATTCGGGAGAGCCTCCAGCCACGCCAGCGCCCCGGCGAGCGCCTGCGCCCGATGGCTCACTTGGTTCTTAAACGTCGCCGGGAGTTGGGCAAAACTCTCGCTCTCGCCTTGCGGCACGAAGATCGGGTCGTAGCCAAACCCGCCAGCCCCGCGCGATTCATCGAGGAGGCTCCCTTCGCAACGCCCGTCAAAGGTCGCCGCCACCTCGCCCCCTCTGGCAAGCGCGATCACGCACCGGAACCGGGCCGTCCGTTCCTCGACCCCCGCGAGCCGTTCCAGCAAGAGCGCAAGGTTCTCCGCATCCCCCGCGCGTTCCCCGGCGTACCGCGCGGAACGCACCCCCGGCGCCCCCTCCAGAGCGTCGACCTCCAACCCCGAGTCATCCGCCATCACCCAGAGCGAATCATCGCCGATCGCCTGCGAGATGGTCGCCGCCTTGAGCCGGGCATTCTCCTCAAAGGTCACCCCGGTCTCTTCCACTTCCGGGAGATCGGGCCATTGCGAGAGATCGCTCACGCGAAAGCGGCCTTCGAGCATCGCGGAGAGTTCGCCCGTCTTGTGGCGGTTACGGGTGGCAAGGAGAAGAACGGGGAGTGTCATGAAAAGTGAGACGACATCGTGCCTCTTTTCCCCCGCGAAAAAAACACCATTTTCCCATTTGCTTTTTTTTTGGCAAAAAGGCATCGTGACCATCCACGTTGCTCACGTGGCGGAATGGCAGACGCGTACGGCTCAGAACCGTATGGGGAAACCCGTGGAGGTTCGACTCCTCTCGTGAGCACCATTTTCTCCCCTTCCTTGGATCAGGTTGGTGAGCGCGCTCAAGCGACATCGCGCACGCAGCGCATCCCCGTATTGGCGGCGGAGGTGTCTGCCGTATTCCCCATCCGGGCCGCCACACGGTAGCGGTTGCAGTACGAAGCATGGCAGAGGTAGGAGCCGCCACGCTGCACCCGGCGTCCATCCGGCAGCGGGGCAGGGGGGCCGTGCGGATCGTGCCGCGTCGCTTGCGGGCGAGTGTGCCAGTCGGGCGAAAACCAGTCGTGACACCACTCCCAGACATTCCCGGTCATGTTGTAGAGGCCGTAACCGTTCGGGACAAAGTGGTCGACCGGACAGGTTCCCGAGAAACCATCCTCCGCCGTATCGACCATCGGGAATTTCCCCTGAAAAAGATTGGCGCGGTGGACTCCGCCCGGGACCAGTTCATCCCCCCAACCGTAAGTTTTACCAACCAGACCACCCCGCGCGGCGTATTCCCACTCCGCCTCCGTCGGCAATCGCTTCCCTACCCATCGGGCATAGGCATGCGCATCGTTCCATGAAAGGTGAGTCGCCGGATGGTTGGAACGTTCCTCCACCGATGAACCCGGCCCTTCGGGGTAGCGCCAGCTTGAACCACTCACTTTGCGCCACCACGGCGCCTGCAACACCCGGCCTTCAAAGGGGAGCTTCGCGTCGATATGAAGATGAAAAACGCACGACCAGCCAAACCGCTCCGCATCGGTAAGATAACCGGTTGCCTCCACAAAGGCGGCAAACTGAGCATTCGTCACCGCACAGGTATCGATCCAGAACGGGGAGAGCGTCACCTCGCGCACCGGCCCCTCCCCATCGGCAGGAAAGCCAGCGAAATCTTCGCTACCCATGAGGAAGGTCCCCCCGGATAGATGCGTCATCCCTTCCGTCCTCCCCGCATTCACCCGCCGCCACGGCGCAGCCTCCGGCACCCGATCATCGCCGGAACCGGAGAGCTGGCAGCACGAACCCATAGCGTTACACCGCCTGTCGCCGACGACGCAAGAAGAGAAGCACCCCGGCCCCGCCGATCAGGAGCGCCCATGTCCCCGGTTCAGGCACCTGCATCAAGGCAAAGTCGCTATTGTGGTTAAGGATCGCCCACGCCCCGGTTGCTGAATAGCCATAAGCGCCAATATAATCATTGGGCGAGCCGGTGAAAATGTCCTGAAAGGCTGCGAAATCGCCCGCGAAGTTCTGATGCTGCGCTTCGGCGTTGTTCCCATCGTTGCCAAGGATCGCATTGACCCAATCGCCAAGCTCATTGCGCCAGCCAAGCTGGAGCAGGCCGTTATCGCTCGTCGTTAGCGAAAGCTCCAGCACGAAGACCTCCCCATCCAGCCCGTCAAGGGTAAGGATGTCCCCCACGATGCCAGCTTCCACCCCTTGATTCTGCGTGAAGGAGGTCTCCACCGACGCCGGGGGCAAGACTTCGCCCAGCGTGATCTTCGCCTCTGTCGGAGCTGCCGGATTGAAATCGTCATCAAGGTAGTAACTCTCCACCGTGACCGATTCCCCGGTTTGACGTAGCAAACGGAACGTCGCGTTTGCTCCAAGTTGGATCTTCTGCGCAGAAAAAGCCATGGTTTCCACCTCCAGCAGCCCGCCTGCGTCAACGCGAAGGTGATCCACCTGCAACGTCGTTCCCAAGTCGAAGGTAACGGTGTTGCCCACCACCTCCAGCGTCCCCTCGCCATTCACGAAAACTGCGGAACCCTCGAAAGCGAAATCTCCCATCTCCAGAAGCAGCGAACTCCCACTAGCCACATTGAAAGAACCGGTCGTCGACCCACCATCTCCACCGGAGATCCTCAGCCGCCCCTCCTCAATCATCACCGAACCGTGGTTGGCAAAAGCAATCCCGCTCTCTATCTCGGTTGTTCCGTACCCACTCTTGGTGAATAACCCCTGATTTTCAAAAAGATTCCCTCCACCCCACGCCGTAAAGACGACTTCCGAAAGATCGGAGTAGGGCCCCAGGTCAGCGTCAGCCCGCGTGATAAAGGTAGCCGTGTTGCTATTCCGGAATACAGCATTACTCTCGAACTCGATACCGACCAAAAAGAAATCATCGCCCACCAAACCGCCCGACTGCCGGAACATATCATTGTTCTGCAAGGTCGTATCATGATCAAGGATCAGGAAACCGCTCCCTGCATCTCTACCATCAAGCCAACTCTCGCCATTTAGAGAGATGCTTCCACCACCGGTCACCGAGAATTCACTACCGAAAAAAATCTGATTGGCTGTGATCGAATAATCATCGGTACTGATCAGGCCCCCAAAATCGAAATACCCTTCATTCAACTCAACATCACCGTCGAGCGTCACGAAGCTTCCATTGTCAATCGTCGCCGTATCTCCCGCATTAGGCGCTCGTTCAATATCCCACTGAGTGCCATCACTCCATACCTCATCATCAGCACCAATCCATACCGCATCCTCAGCCTCAACCGCCACCGCCCCAAAAAGCGAAGCCGCCACCGAAAGCGCCACCAAAGGACGGCGTAAAAAAGAAATTGATCGTTTCATACAAAAAAAGCTGATTTTTCTTAAACCGAACGCGCCGTATAGCTAACCCGATAGCTCGCGCCCGATTCGGGGTTACGGATCGTCACCAGAAGCGGCCCGTTGGTCCCCGGGATCGGTCCTTCTTCATCGACCCACACGCCACCGCTAACCGATTTCTGCACCTGATAGATCGCGTTGTTGACCGAGTACCAGAAGAGTTCCAGTGCCGGAGTTTGATCGTTGAGCGTCACGGCAGTCTGCGTCACCGATGGCGCCGTCGGCGCGGGAAGCACGCGCGGCACTAGCGTCCGACGCACGGCATTCTGAAGATTGCGCTGGAGCAACGTCCGTTGCTGGACGACCTCGCGCGGCACGCTCAGAGAATAGCCGCTCTGACGCGTCGCCCAGAGCGAGTAATTCTTCATCTCCACCGGCAGCCCGGTCGGGTTCGCTACCCCACTCATATCGGCATCGGTATCGGTCCCGCCTGCCGATTTCGGCCGCAAATCGTAGAACTCCTCTTCATCAGCGACACCCCCGGTCGCGTCAAAATAACGGGCATACTTATATTGCAACGTACGGATCACCTGAATCCGGTTGGCCCCGGTGACTAACCCATCAGGGAAGACATTCTTATCGGCTGCCGCATAGATGTCATCAAAGGTAAAGAGGATATAATCCTGCACCCCACGCACCGCCCCGGGGTTCTGAATCAGGATGCGATAATCGTAACCGGGGAGGTTATAGCTCTTCCAGTTCGGCACGCCGAGAAGCGAACAGATGGTCGGCAAGAGATCGACGTGGGAGACGAGGTGTTGGCAAACCCGTCCCGTCCCTTCCGGGAAATCAACCGGATTCGACCAGACCAACGGCACCCGCAGGCTCTCCTCATAACACTGGAAAGCCTTCTGGCGCAGCCCGCCGTGGCTCATCCCCATCTCGCCATGGTCGGAGGTGCGGACCATCCACGTGTTGCGCCGCAACGCCTGCCCGGCCTCGCTCGCCTCAAAAAGATCGAGCACCTGCTTAATCTGAAGGTCGACCTTGCGGAGCAGGTTGGCGTAAAAATTGAAGTACTTACGCCGACGCCGGTTGGTCCCGAGAACCCCCAACCCGGCAGAGCGGAGCAGGAAGGATTGGTGCGCATTCGGCTTAAAATTGTCACTGAGATTCTCGCCCACCGTCGGCGGAAGCGGCAGATCACCCTCAAGATCTTCCTCCGTATACCCCCCGCGCTCCCACTCAAAGGGATTTCCGGGTCCATCGTCATCATCATCACCGGAGTTCGGCCCGGGGTAACCGAGCACGTCGTGCGGATTGACCAGCGAAATCACCAGACAGAACGGATTGCCGCCCGGGTTGTCGATCCGATATTGGAGATAATCGAGCGCCTGCTCCAGATAATCGCTATCGTGATCAGCCGTCCCGCCGCCATAGTTAGCCTCCTTGGTATCCTGCCCCGCGTCCGGCGGCACCCAGCCATCAAAACCGTAACGCGCAAGATTATCCGGGTGGTAATCGCCATTCCCGTCGGTCACCCCCTTGCTCAAATGCCATTTGCCTTTATAAACCACATCATACCCGGCTGATTTGAGCAGCGTCGCCAGATTAGGAAGGCGCGGGTCGAGGTGAAACTCCGTCTCGGACTGGCCGAACTCCTCGGTCAAGGTATCCGAGCAACGGTTCTGCACCGGGTAGGTTCCCGTAAAGATGCTGGCGCGCGAAGGCGTGCACATCGCCGTGTTCGAGCAGGCGTTGGCAAAGGTGACGCCGGTGCGTTGCATCTCAGCCATCGCCGGGAGGTTCTCCTCAATCCAGTTTTGCGGGAACCATTGGAGCGCCCGCTCCTGATCGTTGAGGATGATAATGAGATTGCGCCCGAGACTGCTCGGAGCCGCCCCCGCCAGCGAAGCCAGCCCC
This sequence comes from Chthoniobacteraceae bacterium, assembly GCA_037189865.1. Classification (GTDB taxonomy): domain Bacteria; phylum Verrucomicrobiota; class Verrucomicrobiia; order Chthoniobacterales; family Chthoniobacteraceae; genus DATMFV01. The sequence continues at coordinate 170,569 of JBBCIW010000001.1, forward strand.
GGCACGGCCAGAGCCGCCCCAAGCGCTGCCGCTGATTTAAGGAAATGACGGCGGGAGACGCCGGCCGTCACCGGATCGCCTTTGGCATCATGAGGTGTCTGGGCAATCAGGGGAGCGGAGCAGATGGAGGGTTGATCGTCTTTCATCATCATCAAAAAGGGTAAAAAGCTCACGGGACAACGTGAGCGATCAGTAAAACACGACTGGGGGAAGCGAGGTCAAGCTCCTGACCGGAAAAGCTGACGAAGCGGGCCGTTTTCATCACGAAACGGGCAACCCGAAAAACAAAAAAATCCGCTACAAAAAGCGGATCTTAAAAATGGAGCGGGTGACGAGATTCGAACTCGCGACGTCTTCCTTGGCAAGGAAGTGCTCTACCACTGAGCTACACCCGCTGATCTAACAACCCCGGTTAAGAACCTGTTCAGGGCCGCCGGAGAGCACGGAAGTTACGGGGTCAGGGGAGGTGATGCAAGAATTTTTATCAAAATTTTATCCGCGATTTTCCATGAGCCGCCGCAACCGCTGCAACGCCCTCCGCGCCAGCGGCAACGGGGCCGGATGCCCATGCAACGTCAACTCCCCCTCATCACGCGAAAGCGAGCGCACCTGCGCCACGGCGTTGAGGTTCACCAGCAGCGAACGGTGCACCCGCGCGAAACGTTCCGGGGCGAGCATCGCCTCCCAAGCCTGAATCCCCCGGCGCACGTAGAGCATCTTCCCCTCCCGGGTAAAAAGACGGGTATAATTCTCATCAGCCTGAATATGGGTGATCGCCTCCAGCGCCACGACGTTGAAGCTCCCGTCCCATTGAGTCACCACCACCTCCTCCCCGCCGGAAAATTGAGCACCGACCGAAGCAGCCAACCGCGTCAAACAGACCGCCAGCCGCTCCGGGTGAACCGGTTTGAGAAGATAGTCAATCGCCGCCACTTCAAAGGCCGGGACGGCAAACTGCTCATGCGCCGTGACAAACACCACGGCTGGACGCGGGAGCGGCAACTGCTCCAGAAGCCAGAAGCCGTTGTGCCGCCCCATTTCGATATCGAGAAAAAGCGCATCAGGCTGAAGCGTGCGGCAAAGCGCCAACGCTTCGGCAACCTGCCCTGCGGCTCCGATCACCTCCACCTGCGGGTGAGCTTCCAGCAAAGTGGCAAGCCGCTCCCGGGCCGGGGGTTCGTCGTCAATGAGAAGAATGCGCATCGGGTGGAGAGAGTATCGCGCCACCACCGGGAAGATGCAAGATGACGACAACCCACCCCGGCTCGCCCTGCTCAATCTGCAACGTCTCCACCCCCGGATAAGTCAACCGAAGGCGTTCCCGCAGATTGGTAAGACCCACCCCTCCGGCGGGGTGGAGCGGCGGCCCCTCACGCCAAATACCGGTATTGGCGACACGGATCACGATCCGCCCGTCCGCCTCCAGCGTAATTCTGAGATCAACCCGCAACGGGAAAGGGGAGGTCGCCCGCCCATGCTTAACCGCGTTTTCCAACAGCGGCTGGAGGATAATCCCCGGCACCTGCTGCCCGCTCGCCTCCGGCGCGAGGAAAGTGGTAATCTCCACCCCGTCGCGGAAACGGGCCTTCTCCACCGCCAGATAATCGACCACTGCATCATACTCCTCCTTGAGAGGGACCAACAGGCTATCGCGATGCTTGAGGGTGTAGCGCAGGTAATCAGAGAGGCTTTGTACTAACGCCGAGAGCGCCTGTGGATCTTTGCCGATCCCGGCCTGAATCGCGTTCAGCGCGTTAAAGAAAAAATGGGGGTTGATCTGGGAGCGGAGCATCCGCAACTCCGCCTCCCGCACCGCCTCAGCCTTCTGGCGATGGGCATTCGCCTCTTTGATCCCGAAATACAGAAGGCTCCAAATCGCGAAAAGGAACGTCCGGTAGGCGAAAGAGACCGGGAGGTAATGCTCCTCCTGCGTCGTCAAAAAGGGGAAAAGAAAATAATCAATCTGGAGAACAAGGAGCAATTCGAGCGCCCCTAGCCCGAGGGAACAAACCGCCACCAGCACCGCCCGCCGCCCGAGCCGCCGTTCCCCGCCCTCCCAATGTCGCCGGTAGACCTCCCGCAACCCGAGCGAGAGGAAACACCCCAACCCTTCGCGCACGAGCGTCACAATCAACGCCGCCTCCCAATCGCGCAACAGGTAGAGCTTGAAGGGGAAGGAGATGAGCGCCAACCCCAACCACCCGCCGTAATGAAGCAGACGAAAGCTCCACGGGAACCACGGGGGGGAGGGGAGCGAAGCGTTCATCACAGCACCGGGGAATACGCCACTGGAGCGCAACCCCGGTTGTTAAAAAAACACGCGATCCTTAAAGTTTGATGATCGCCTCGATCTCCACGTCGATGTTGAGGAGCTGGCAGCCGATCGTCGTCCGGGCCGGGCGGTTTTCACCAAAAAACTCGGCATAGGCGGCGTTCATCGCGGCGAAGTTCGCCTCCGTCAACTGTTGGAGATAGACGCGGCAGGAGACGGCGTTTTTCATATCGCCCCCGGCCTCTTTGGCGACGCGCTGGAGCGCTTCAAGCGTCAGGCGGGTCTGCTCCTCGATCGGCCCGCGCACAAAGGCGCCAATCTCCGGGTCAAACGGGCCGCACCCCGAGAGGAAGGCGAACTTCCCCTCGGCAATCGTGGCAAGGCTATAGGGCCCGCCAAGCTTGGTCGGGCTGTCGGAAAGCTGGGTAATGCGTTCGATGCTCATAAGTAATCGGTCGTTATGAAACACGAAGCCGCTCTGTTTCACCAACCAAAAGCGATGGGCACCTTTGCTGACCAGCTACGCGTCGAGCGGGAAGACCGGGCGGCGCACTTCCCGGAACGGAAGCGAGAGGAGATCACTCGTGCACGGCCCGGGCGTCCGCACCCAGTAGCTCGCCTTTGCGATCCGGTCGTACGCCTGCCGGTGGGCGACAGCGGCTTTCACGCCGATCACCTTGAGCGAAGCCGGGTCGATCCCCTGACTGCGCCACTGGCCGAGATCCATCGGAGCGGTGCGCCGCGTGGTTAAGAGCACCGTCACCCCCTCGACCTCCACCACCGCGCTCGGCCCCATATCGATATGCACCCCGCCCATCGAAGCGGCGTGGCTGTGGCGATCTTCCAGCACAAACTTCCCGTCACTCAAACTCACCAGCCGCGCCCTCACGGCGACCGGGCCGGGATCGAGCGGAAACCGTTTCCCGCCGAGTTTCAACTCGTGAAGACTCCCCGGAGCGGCTCCCTGCAACGCGGCGACACTCTCGGGATCAGCGAGGATCACCCCGCCCCCCTGCACCTTATGGCGCAGCAGCGCACGGAAGATCGCCGTCCCGTCGCCGGTCGCCCCGCCGCCGATGTTATCGGCCGGCTCCACCAGCAAAGCCGGATAGACCCCTTTTTCCAACGCATCGCTTAAAGCGGCATCGAGATCCCACTCCTCCGGTAGCCCAAGCTGCTTCTTCTCCTCAGCCAGAGCGACCAGTTGCGCCGAAACCGCCTCCAGCCGCTCCGGAGCGACCCGCTCCGTATCATAGACGATCGTAAATGAAACGCCGGTCTGCGGCGTATCAGCGTGGGCAAACCCGGCAAAGACGTTAATTTCCTCAATCCCGTCGCGTTCCTCGCTCCGGGCAAACGCTTCGAGCGAGAGCATCGGCTCGGCAGCGGTAGCGGTCCCGGTCGGTGGCCAGATGATCCCGGTCGGCACATAGCGCGTCGCCAGCTTCAACCCTTGCGAGAGCGTTTTCTCCATCAAAGCCGCCGCCCGCACCGCCGTCTCCGCCGCATCGGTGTGGGGATTCTTGCGATAAACGAGCAACCCCTGCGAATGGCGCGCCATCGTTTCCGTGATGTTCCCATGGAGATCGAGCACTCCGAAGAGCGGCAGGGAAGCGAGCGCCGGGATCTCGCGCAAACGGCGCAGCAACTCCCCCTCCACATCCGGCAACCCGGGGGAGACCATCGCGCCATGCAGGACGAGAAAGACCCCATCCAACTGCTCCGCCGCAGGCGAAGTCGCCACTGCCTCCAACTCCCGCCAGAAAAAATCGAACACCTCTGAGGTCGGCATTGCCCCCGGCGTCGCCCGGGCGTCGACACTTAAAAGCAGTTCCCAGCCGTAGCGCTCCGCTTCTTCCAGCAATGCGCCTACCGGGGAGCCATCCCCCTTGCGCGCCTGCCACGCCTGCGGATCGAGCGTGACGGCGAAGCGCTCAAGCCCCATCTCGCCCGGGGCGAACGTGTTGGTTTCGTGAAAGAGACCGGCAAGGAGGATACGTTTTTTGGACATAAGGAAAAAATTTTCAAACCCGCACGCGCCGCAACGCCGCGATAATCGCCTCGCGATGCGCCCCGTCGAGCCGCTGCACCGGTACGGCGACGCTAATCGCCGCCTCCGGGTGCCCCAGTGCATCGAGACTAACCGCGAGACACGCCACCCCGGCGACTGCCTCCTCCACCTCCTCGGCATACCCGGCCTTGCGGACGCGGGCGAAGAGCTGGCGCAGTTGATCGGTAGGAGCAAGAACCTTCAACGTCGGGGCATCAAGACGCGAGGCGATCGCCCGGCCGAGCGCCGTCGTGTGGTAGAGATCGCGCTCCCCCGGTGTGACGATATAGCGAAGCGGCTGCGTCGTCTCAAGATAGTCAAGATAGAGGACATGGTTGCCGGAGAGAACTCCGAGGTTCACCGTCTCGTCGAGTTCGCCATGGAGCGCGACAAGCCACGGGCGGGCCGCCTCCTTGAGCGCATGGTAGGGATCGTACGCGCGGACCATCGCGCCGAGTTGGGATGCACGCGGGCCAATCCCGTAATCGCGACTCCCGAGCGGACGGGCGACATACCCCATCTCCTGCAACGAACGCAAAAGGCGATAAGTCGTCGGCTTGGGCATCTGCACCGCCTGCGTCACTTCGTTCAGCGAAGCCGGCTTCCCCGTCCCAGCCAGATACTCCAGCAGGAGAAACGCTTTTTCGACACTGGAGAGGTTCACATCACAAAAAAGAGGGGCAACCGCATGAGGTTTTCAAGCGTAAACGAAAGTTATTGATTCCAACAACCGAAATTTCTATTTTGCAACGCGAAATGCACGCCTCCGATCTGATCGACGTTCACACCCATGTCGGCGTCGACCTCCTCTTCTACTTTCAGGGTAACTACCCTTATGCGCTTGACTGGCCGACGCTCGTCCGTGCCGGGGAAGCCAACGGCATCGGGCGCTTTGTCGTCTTCCCGATGGTTAGCAACCTCGCCCTCAACACCGATGCGCTGCGCCGGGGCGAAATCACCGCCGAAGGCGCTTGGGAAAACGTCCCCTACGCTTTTGAAAACCGCCGTCTGATGGGTGAGATCGACTCGCTCTTTCCCGAATGGCGTGATCGCGCCTTCCCGCTCTGGATGATCGACCCGTCACGCAACCAGAAGGGACAGGTCGAAGCGCTGCGCGATCTCGCTCAAAGCGCCCGTTGCTCGGGCCTCAAGATTCAGGCGACGATCATCCAGTCCTACATCCGCGATCTGCTCGGCCCGGGGGCGTGTCTCCTTGACTATGCCGAAGAGAACGACCTCCCGGTCCTCATCCACACGAGCGTTCATCCCGATGACCCGTGGTCGCCGGTGGCCGACATCCTCGCTGTCGCTGAGGCCCGCCCCGGCATCCGTTTCTGTTTTGCTCACTCCTGCCGGTTTGACCAGCCGACGCTCGACCGCGTCGCCGAGCTTCCCAACTCGTGGTTTGACTGCTCGGCCCACCGCATCCACTGCGTGCTCGCCCAGCGCGACTACGCCGCCGTCGCCCCGGCCGCGCGGCGCGTCCCTTCCGACTACAACGACCCGGACCGCGTCCTGTACGATCTCGCGATCCGCTACCCCGGCAAGCTAATGTGGGGGAGCGACGCTCCGTTTGACTCCTACGTCGACCACAACCTGAGCCTGCGCAGCAGCTACGCAGAAGAAGCCGCGACGCTCCACAGCCTCGGGCCGGAACTGACCGCCGCCATCGCCCGCGACAATATCCTCGCCTTTCTCAAACCCAAAAACCTATGAGCCACGCTTTTGACCTCACCGGGCGCACCGCCCTTGTCACCGGGTCGACCCGAGGGATCGGCGCCTCAATCGCCGACGGCCTTGCCGACGCCGGAGCGCAAGTTCTGCGCCACGGACGCTCCCCCGAGCCGGGGCAGGAGAACGTCCTCCTCGCCGATCTCGGCACCCCGGAAGGGGTCGACTCCCTGCTGCAACAGGCATTTGAAGCCGCTCCTGATCTCGACCTCCTCGTCTGCAACGCTGGAAGCTTCTTCGATGTCGACTTCTTTGAGATGACGCACGAGCGCTTCAACAAGACGATCGCCGTGAACGTCGAGCAGGCTTACTTCCTCATTCAAGGCTTCGGAAAGAGACTCGCCGAACAAGGGCGCAAGGGAGCCGTCGTCGTCATCAGTTCGACCAACGGCTTTCAGGCTGAAAACGGCTCCACCGCCTACGACACCTCCAAGGGGGCGCTCGTCATGCTCACCCGCTCCACAGCGATGGCGCTCGCCCCGCACGGCATCCGTGTCAACGGCGTCGCCCCGGGCCTGATCGTCACGCCACTCACCTCCGGGTGGATGGAAAGCAGCCCGGATAAAGTCGCCCATTACAACAAGAAGATCCTCGCCCGCCGCATCGGCAAGGGGGAAGATTGCGCCGGGGCGACCGTCTTCCTCTGTTCGGACGCTGCCAGCTACATCTACGGGCAGACCATCGTCGTCGACGGCGGGCTGACCGTCGGGCAGATCGGCGATTATCCTTAACCGGAATTCATCACCCGGGCGTCAGCGCTTCTTGACGCCCGGCTTCTGCACCTTGCTCATCAACTGATCAAGGAACTCGCGCATCACCTTATCGGTCTCCTGCTCATTGAGGCCGAAGGGTTGCAACCCTTCGCCAATGCGAGAGATCACCATCACAAACGCCCACGGCTGGTTATAACCGAGCATGAAGCGATCCCGGATATCAATGAAGTTACGGGTCGTGTGGGAGTGGGTCGTCTCAGACGAACCGGTAAACCAGTAGTAGTTGATGCTCTTCTCCAACACGTTGCCGCCGTTGCGCAGCGGCAGTTCACGGTGCAACATCAGCCGGTTCATCGTCATCGGCGCTCCCTCAATCTCCACCGGCGTCGGCACCGACTCAACAATCTTATACCCTTGAGAGGGGAGACACCACTCGGGACGATGGATACTGACGTTCATCTCCGCACCCGCCAACACGATCGAGACATAGATATGCTGCCCCTTGCCGTTGGTGTAGGACTTGCGCATAAAGCGGGTATCAGCCCCGAGCATCGTCCGTTCCAGATCGGAAACCTTCTCATCCTGCCCGACCCAATCCCCAATCATGAAAGGCAACTCCAGCTCAAGCCCCGGTTCTGGCGGTTCGGGTGCTGTCGGTAACATCCACGCGGCGTTAAACCCGAGGATCAGCACCGCCAATACGATGAAATAACGGGTTTGGGTCATACAGTCGCGGGAGCCGGGTTCGGAGTGGAAGGTTTGTCATCGCCATCCTTCTTTTTGAAAAACGGCGTATTGATGATTTTGGCAAACCCGAGCATCGCCATCACCGCGATCGGGAAGAAGACATAGCCGGACCAATCGTGGTAGAGCCCGGCGGCAAAATCGGAATCGTAAAACTTCGCCACCAGCACCACCGTGAAAATACGTGCAATGTTGCCAATGATCGCAAACCCGACCGAACAGGCGAAAATAAGAAGCTGCTTCCAAAGGCGATCCTGCGTCAGATAGACATAGACAGCCGTGAGCATCACCATCGCCGCGAGCGATTTGATCCCGCTGCACCCCTCGGCGATCTCGAAGTTAAACGCACCATCGGTCGCCGTCAGCGTCGTCCCAACTGCCGCAATCCCGATCTGGAAAATTTTGGAGAGGAAACCGACCGCCCCGGTGATAATAAACTGCAACTGAAAGGTCGCCTGTTCCAGAAAGGCCACCGGAACCATGAAGAAAAGGAACGCCGAGGGGAAGGCGAACTTCTTCGCCGCCGCCCAGCCCCAAATAAACAGGACACTCCCAAAAAGCAAAAACGGCACGGCGATCAGCGCGAAACGCGGCTGCATACACCGCAACGCCAGCAGATAAATCCCCACCCCCGCCAGAATCACTCCCAACCCCCAGTTCGATCCGCGCGCCGGGAGCGCCGCCAATTCATGGCGTTGCATCCAGATCAACCCAAGCGCAATCACCGGCACCAGTCGGCAATGTCCATAAGCGCCATCCGGCTCCCAAACCCGCCACGACCATTGGAAGATCGACTCCGTACCGTGGATAAAGGGTTGGGTATAAAAGTAAAAATACCAGAGGAGCGCCGTAATCCCGACCAGAGCAAGCACCGAGCCAACATTGCGTGAACACCATTGGCCAAATGCCGCAAGATCTTCCTGAAACGTCGGCCCGAAGTCGTCCTGCCGGGGAGAGAGGGCCGCTTCTGAGGAAGGGGAAGAAGGATCGTCCGGCTTCGACGGTGGCGGGGAAGGAGGCGATTCGGCCATAAGAGGGGACATATATACTTGCTTTTCGCGGCCTTGCAACCTTTCGCTCGTGACATTGTCAATAAGCGAAACGCTTTTTTACCTCTTGCACTTTGGCCCCGCTTCTCCATCCTTGAGCGGTGATTACCTTTCTGGAAGGAACACTCGCCGAAGCGTTGCCGACCCAAGTCGTCATCGACGTGCACGGCGTCGGCTACGAGGTGCTGATCCCGCTCTCCAGCTACGACAAACTGCCGCGCACCGGGGAGAAAGTCCGTCTCCTCACCCATCTCCACGTCCGCGAAGATGCCCACCTCCTTTACGGCTTTTACACGCGAGAAGAGCGCGACCTCTTCCGCCTGCTCATTCACCACGTCAGCGGCATCGGGCCCAAACTGGCGATGGCTGTGCTCGCGGGAATGAGCGTCGTCAACTTCAAGGCCGCTGTCGTCCATGGTGAGACGAGCCTCATCTCCAAAATCTCCGGCATCGGAAAGAAGACCGCCGAGCGGATCATCCTTGAACTCAAAGATAAAGTCGGCGTCGCAGCCGCGTGGGAGGCGGCCTCTGCCCTGAACGCTCCTTCCGCCCGCGAACTCCAGATCAACGATGCCGTGCTGGCGCTCATCTCGCTCGGTTATAAACAGGTCGATGCCCACAAGGCGGTCAAAAAGGCACAGGAAACCGCCGCGGACGAACTGAGCGCCGAAGAACTGGTGCGCCACGCCCTTAAACTCCTGATTTGAAGTGAGTCTCTCTCCTCTCGATCACGCCCGGACCCTCCAGAGCACGCGCCCTGACCTTTTTTCCGAAAAAGAGTGGCTCGTCTCGCCGGAACCGTTTGCCATCTCCCCCGCCTTTGCGCAGGAGCTCGACAAGCTCGGCTACCGGCTCTCCCTCTTTGTCCGTGCCTGCAATCAACTCTACTTCGCCAGCGTCAAAGGGCGCCAACCCCGCTGGATCGCCGAACTTCTCGACCGGGGCAAACCGCCGGAACTCATCGAACTGGCCCGCGCCCGACGCGAGGCACTCCCGCAAGTGATCCGGCCCGACCTGATCCTGACACCCGAGGGGGTGACCATTGCGGAGCTGGATAGCGTCCCGGGCGGCATCGGGCTGACCGCATGGCTCGCACAAGCGTACCATCACCCCGCCCACGATCTCCTCGGCGGAAGCGACGGGATGCTTGAGGGGTTTCGCTCCATCACCCCGGAGGGAGCGCAAATCGTCGTCTCACAGGAATCGGCCACCTACCGCCCTGAAATGGAGTGGCTCGCCGGGCAGTTGAACCACCGTTTTGCCCCGCAAAAATGGGAAGTCCGGGGGGACGAAACCGGGCTTTGCCCAACGGGCGACGTCTACCGGTTTTTTGAACTCTTCGATCTCCCCAACCTCCCGGTCGCCCCGGAGTTAAAGGTCGCCGCCGCCAATGGCACGCGCGTCACCCCTCCCTTCAAGCCGTTTCTGGAGGAGAAACTCTGGTTCGCCCTCTTTTGGCTGCGTCCGCTGCGCGACTTTTGGCGGCGGGAATTGAGCGAGCGCCACTTCCTGAAACTACAGGAGGTCATCCCATACACCTGGCTGGTCGACCCAACGCCGCTACCGCCCCACGCCGTGTTACCGAGGCTGGAGGTCAACCAATGGGACGAAGTCGCCGCCTTCTCGCAGAAAGAGCGCGATCTCATTCTTAAAATCAGCGGTTTCTCCGAACTGGCATGGGGGAGCCGGGGCGTCACGATGGCCGCCGACCTCCCGCAGCACGAATGGAAGAAGGCGTTGCAGGAAGCGCTCGATTCCTGGGAGCACCACCCGTACCTCCTCCAGCGCTTTCACAAAGGACAGCTGGTTCGCCAGCGCTACCTGAGCCGCGACGGCACACTGGAGACGATGGAAGGGCGCGTGCGCCTCTGCCCTTACTATTTTGTGACCCCGGAGAAAGTCACCCTCGGCGGCGCTCTGGCAACGATCTGCCCGCCCGACAAAAAACTCATCCACGGCATGAGCGACGCGATCCTCGTCCCGACGGCAGTGGCCGAGTCGTAGAAAGAAGATTGGGATCAGCACGGGCCCGAACCGTGTGCATCCTCAACGACTAGCTATTGATATCTACCGCTCAAGAATCTTAGTTTAAGGACGTTTCAGGATGACTTCAACTGAAATGGGTGACGCTGAAGATCGGGGCATTCATCAGCGATCCTCTTCGTGCCTGCAATAAAAAGTATAGCCTATCGCAAGGTCTAACTCAGCCAGCCGCTGAAGCAAGTTACCTCCAAGCGAGGTGGAAAGGTAGAGACGCCGCCCCATGTCCTCCCCATCAATCGCAATATCAAACTCGCACTTCCATTGGGTGGCATGGCTCTTGAGCAGGTCGGCGAAAAGATCGAGAAACTCCAAAATTCCTTTCTCCTGAAGCGGCCAATCGCCTTCTTCCCCTACGGAGCACGATGCGGTTGCCTCCACCCTCCGATGGATCGCCAGATCGCTATCGCTCTTAATCGCTTTGAACAACGCCATCACCTCCGCGATGGAACCGTTCCGCGCCGTAACTCTAAAGACCGTGTACATCCTTCCTCCTCCCCATCTGAAATTCCCCCTGCCTTCCCACGCGAAAGCGACGCGGCCCCCAAGCCACTGGCAACGGTAGCCATGCGGCAAGCCAGAAGAGGGATTCCGTCAGTGACGCCAGCACCACTGCCACTCCCCAGCGCCAACCGGGGTTCATCGGGAATGCCAAGCGCCGTGCCATCACCCATGCCGTCACCAGCCGGAGCGCGACCATCGCCATCGCTACCTGCCACCCACCCGGCACGGCGAGCGCATAGAGCACGCTCCAGCTTAGCCCATGCGTCACGATCATCCCTAGTGTCCCGGCGGGGGCGCAAACTTTATAGGTCACGGCGACGCGATGTTGGTGAAGCAACCAATCGCGCCAACCAAGCGGATCGCTATCGAGCGTCAACGGGTTGGCGGAAAGCCGCACCGGACGCCCCGCTGCCTTGAGCGCAGCCCCGAGCCGGTTATCTTCTGCGAGGTACGGCAGGAACGCCTCCCACCCGCCGAGCGCCGCCAGATCGTCGCGCCGCAAACCGGTGCAAGCTCCCAGCGTAAACGCGAGCGACCCGCTGCCACCGCCGCTAGCGATCATCAAGCCGGGCCAAAGCGTGAGCAGCGCACTTAAATGGTCAAGCTGCTGGGGTAGCGAACGCGCCCCGACAAAGCGATAACCGACCGTCAGCGCCGCGCCCCCGCCACGCTCCCACTCATAGCGAAACGCATCGAACCACTCTGGGGACGGCAGCGCTTCGCTATCGCTAACAATACAACGTTGCGGCGCCTGCTCCCCGGCGATCGCCTCCATCGCGGCAAGCTTGGCGATCTTGGGATTGTACGGCGCGGAGGATAAGAGCGGTTCCACCGTGACAAGCGCGGTGCGCACTCCCAGCGCAGCCCCCTCCATCGCCCGCTGACACACCGCCCGGTCCTCCCCGTTATCAACCGCAAAAAGGAGATGATCCCCCGGATGGGCAGCGGCGATGAGATAGGCCAGCTTCTCTTCCAGACGTGGGACGCCGCGCTTGATCGGACGCAAAAAGGTGACCGGCTCCGGCTCCCACCCTTGCGGCGGCGCAGGGGCGGGCCGGCGGCGGGCAATCAGCCACGCCGTCGCGATCCAATACCCGGCCGCCACCGCCACGGGTAACAGAAGGGCCTGCCCCCACATAAAGAGAAATGCTTTACTGCTCCGGCGGGCGGACCACCAGCACCGGGCGCTTGCAATGGGTCAACACGCCAAGCGCGACCGATCCCATCACCTTCGCCACAAAACCGGGGCGCGTATGCCCGCCGATACAGACGACATCGGCGTTGAAACGCTCCGCCGCCTCACTGATGGCACGGGCAGCGTCAACCGCATCAATGATCTCCACTTCCGTCGTGATCCCCTGAGCAGCCGCTTCATCCGGGGCAAGCGCACGCAGCTTTGCCTCCGCACGGGCAACCGCCTCGGCGTCGTCACCTTGCGACTCCGGGGCCACCACCGCTTCTCCCAAAAGGAGCGGCGGCGCAGGGAGACGGTTCTGGACATGAACCAGACGCACGCGCCCGCCCGGTTTGACCACCGAGAAAGCGTAGGAAGCGGCCAGTTCATCGCGCTCGTTGAGATCGACCGCTACGATCACCCGTTTGACCTCCTGAATCGCCGGAGCCGATGCCGGAACCACCACCGGCGGCGGGGTCGGCACGCAAACCACACTCATCGGCGCATGACGCACCACTGCACGGGAAACCGAGCCGTGGCGCAGCCACTTGAGCCCATGCCACTGATGCGTCCCGATGACGATGAGATCCGCCTCCGCGCGGCTCGCTTCGTTGACCAGATGCGCATCGACCGAGCCCCAGCTCCCTTCGACGCTGATCGTGAGCTTCTCCTCACTCCCGAGCTGTTTGACCACCTTGCGGGCGAGGTCGCGCTCGATATGTTGCTGCGCTCCCGGCTCGTTATCGACCAGACCGAGCGGCCCGTAGACGCCGAGCGATCCACGCTCCTTCGGCGGCCAATCGACGTAAAGCGCCGTCACCTCAACCTCGCCAATCTGGCGCAATTCTTTGATCCAGCGCAGTGCCGCATCGGAATTACTGCTGAAATCGACGCCGACATAGACCTTGAGCGCCGCCTGCCCGAGTGCCCACGCCTCAAAACGCGACCCTTTGCGAACCACCAGCGTCGGCACCGGGGCCGATTCCGCCGTCCGTTCCGCCACACTGCCGATCAACCAACGCGCCGGAAGCCGTCGCCCAAGCGAGGAGACGACCAACAACGCCGCCTGCCGCTCCAGCGCCAGTTGCGCGAGGCTTTCATCTGGCAACCCGGCTGTAAAGATTTCCTCCACCTCCGTCCCTTTGGCCCGGAGCCGTTCGGCCTCTTCGTGTAGGGAAGCGCGCACCGGGGCGAGCCACGCTTTGGCGAAGTCACTATCGAGCGGCATCGCCTCGGCATGAGTCAGCAGCAGCGGCACTCCCAAGCGCCGGGCGAGGGCGGCAGCGGCATCAGCCGCATCCTGAGCATTGGGGGAAAAGTCGGTACCGCAGACGATCGGTTTGTTGAAGGGTGTTTGCATGGTTTTAGAGAAGGTTACTGAAGAGGAGGCGGGACAAAAAGAACCGGGCGGCGGCTATGGATCATCACTTCCCGGGCGACCGAGCCGATCAACGCCGAAGCGAGCGCGGAACGCCCGTGAGCGCCGATGCAGAGCAGATCGGCCCCATACCGGTCCGCCGCCATCCCAAGCGCTTTGGGAATATCGTCATGTTCGACGACGTGGACTTCGTAATGGAGCGTCGGCGCACGCCCGAGTTCCGGGCGATATTCCGCCGGCGGGATGAGCGCACGCAATTTCTGCTCCAGCGCGACCATCGCTTCGTGCCGTCGCTCCGTCGAGGCTTCGGGCGATTCCGCCGGATCGGGAAGCGGCAACAAATCAGGGAGGCGCACCGGCGGGATCACATGGACAAAAATCACCGTCGACCCCTCCGGCGCGACTGAGATGCCGTAGTGAATGGCGCGAATGCTCAGTTCAGAAAAATCACTCGCTACCATCAGACGGCGCACTTCCGGCAAGGGGCGTTCCGTGAGCGGGATCGCCACTCCGGGGACGCAGACGACGTTCATCGGCGCATGCCGCAAGATCCCGAGCGAGACCGACGGCTTCCAGAGCCGTTTGAGCAACGGGCGCTGGTGTGTCCCGACGACGACGATGTCGGCTTTGTGTTCGCTGGCGAGTTCAATGAGGCGGGCATCGGGACGATCGGCCACCGGCTCGACCACCACGGTCACGTCGACCTCTCCGAGCACCACCCGCGCCTTCTCGCGCAGATCGCGCTCCAGCGCTTCCTGCAACTGCGGCGGGTTTTTGGTGTAGGCGACTTCGCAATCGAGCCCAAGCCGTTCCCACTCCTTGTGGGGGCGGTCAACATAGGCGACGACGATCTCACACGGCCCGAAGCGGCGCAACTGCCCCGCCCAGAGGATAGCGGCATCGGCCACCGCCCCAAAATCCGCCGCGACAAAGAGGCGCAACGGGCGCTCCCCGGCGGCCCACGCTTCCAACGGCTCGCTGGAACGGACCACCAGCGTCGGCGCAGAGGCGTTACGGGCGAGATGCTCGGAAACACTCCCGAGGCTCCAACGGTCAAACCCCGTTTTACTCACCGAAGAGACGACCACCAGCGCCGGGTCGCGCTCCTTGAGCCCTTTCATCATCGCGTGTTCGACCATGTGGCCACTGGTCGGCAAGAGAAGCGGCTCGACCTTCGCCCCACCGGTGGCGAGTTGGCGGGCCTCCTCCTCCAGCTTCAAACGCACGGCATGTTCAAACGCCTCGGCATGAGCCTGCGTGTGGCCATATTCGCCAAATTCATCGGAAACATGGGCGAGGACGAGCGGTTTGCCGCCCAGTCGGGCAAAGACCGCCGCTGCCCGGGAGGCACGCTCGGCATTGGGAGAGAAATCGGTGCCGCAAAAAATCGGCCGGACCGGCTGGGATGGGGATGATGACATAAACCTTGTTTTTCTGACTCGCGGCTGCGGGAGCAGGGTCAGTCTACCCCGCGCCGGTGCCCGGTGCAAAGCCCTTTGGCAAGGAAAGTCAGCCGATGAGGTCAAACCCGTTGCGCTCATACCAGCGCAGATACCCTTCGCGGAAGGCAAGGCTCATCCCCCAGACCACCACCGAGCCACAGAGGCTCCACCACTGCTCCATCAGCGCCATGACACAAACGGTCATCCCGCTAAAAGCAACCGCCATCAACGTCAAAATCCAAAAGAGCGATACCCACCCCCGCTTCTGATCACGACTCCCGCCGGAAATGGCGAAGATCGAAAAAAACGGGAGCAGCGCCAGGATCGTCACCCAGACGAGCGCCCCGGGAATGACCCCTGCCCACCACGAAGCGCCCTGCAACAACCCGATCCACGCCCCGAGCCAGCAAAACCACGGTAAAGCCAAAAGATGCCGCCAGCGGGCGACCCGGCCATCGAGCGCCAGCACCCGCCGCAGATCAACCGGGAGCAACCCGAACGTCAGAATGGCACGCCCCTGCACCGGCGTCTGCCGACCGATCACATCCGAGACATTGCCTAAAACCGGGACGATCAGAAACAGCGCTAAGCCGCCACCTCCGGTGAACACCATCATACCAGATTTCTCTATCCAAAGCGCCGCAAGCCGCGAAAGCAACGGCAGCGCCAGCAGAATCAACACCGCCGTACGATAAAGGCGGCTCCAGTTAGCCTGCGGGAAGAGCAACCGATTCGCCAGCCAACGCTCCTCCTCAGAAAACCGGGCGTCGAGAAAACGCTCGATCCAACCCGAAGGAACCTTCTGCGCCGGAGCGGCAAGTTCTTCGACGACCTCCTCCTCCCGAGCCGGTTCAAGCTCGCCCCACTCCTCATCCTCTTCTTCCTCCTCATCCTCGGTGGGGATCAGAGGGAACACAAATTCACGCCGGATTTTTGCGTGGAGAGGCGCGACGGAGAGAGCCAAAAGCGCCAGCAATCCCAACGCAGGGAGGCTTCTCTTCCACTCCCCGGAACGGATCATCCCCGCCTCGACGACCTGCACTGCCCAGCCGCCCGGAGTCGTATTGGCGATCACCTTCGCCGTCGGGGTTAAAATCGGAGCCTGCAAGAGACGCCCTCTCCTCGGCGTCTGGCTTAAAGCGGTGATCCCGATCGCGATGAGACCGAGACAGAGCAAGGTCGCCAACTTCCCGAACCATGGGGAGCGCCAAGCTGTTACAGCGAGGACGCCACCCAGCGTTGCCACCCAGATCAGGCCCCCTGCGGCCAGCAGCATCGCCACATGCGACACCGAATGCCACCCACCGGTAGCTGCGTATAAAAACGCCGCCGCCTCCAGAGGCAACCATCGCGATGCCCAGACGACTTTCCACCGTATATAGCGCAAGACGGCCTCATCCGATGCGGGTAAACAGGTAAAGGGCCATAACCCGTTCCCTTCACGCAAATGATTTGCCTGAACACTCAGGGCATAAAACGTGCAAAAGCTCCAGAGCAGCAACCCGGTCATCGCCTCCACCTCTCCTTGGGGAACCACCGCAAAGAGCAACAGCAAAAACGGCCGCAACACCGTCCACCACGGGATGCGAGGCCACGGCCTGCGCTGGAGCGGCGGGCGTTGGGCGAGGAAACGCCGGATCCAGTCGCGTCGGTAGAGTTTCATCACCCTTCGCTCAAGGTTTCGAGGATCACCTCCAGATCCCCCTCGCGCCGGATCGCCTCCAGCGGACCGTGCGCGTGGAGTCGCCCGTGGTCGAGGATCACTACTTCATCGCAAAACGTCTCGGCGACCGTCAGGATCTGCGTGGTATAGAGGATTGTCGTCCCGGCGGCGACCGCCTCCCGGGCATAATGTCGAAACGCTTTAAGCCCGAGGCCATCCATGCCGGAGGCCATCGGTTCATCCAGCAGCCACAACGACGGCCCAGCGGCGATCACCCCGCAGAGCGCCGCCTTGTACAACTCTCCACGCGAGAGCGCCGCGAGCGGATGCCGCGCCAGCCCGACAATGGAGAACGCCTTGAGGAGTTCGAGCACGCGCTCCGTCGACCCTTCCCCGTCGCGCTCATAAAAACGCAAGACCATGCTGAGGTGTTCAAGCACCGTCATCTCCTCAAAAAAGAGGGGAAAATCGGGCAGGAACGCCATCCGGCGGCGCAAGTCGACCCGGTCGCGCGTCACCACCTCGCCATCGAAGCGGACCACCCCATGGCGTAGATAAAGCAACCCGGCGATGGCATGGAGGAGCGTGCTCTTGCCAGCCCCGTTGAGGCCAACGACCGCGACCACCTTCCCCGGAGAGAAACTCGCCGAAACCCGATCAAGCGCCCGCTTGCGGCCGTACGCTTTGGTCAACCCCTCCAGTTCAACGAGCATCAGGGGGGATAACGGTTACTTCGCCACCCCTTCCTTCACTTCCTCTTCGGTACGGAAACGGTTGATGAACTTCACGAGGAGGAAGACCGCAAACGCCGTGAGCGTAAAGGTCAGCACGGCATTGGCGAAGGAGCCGATCATGAACTCCACCGGCCCAAGCTTGAGCGTCACCTCTTTGAACGATTCCGCCCCTTGCTGCAAGACGGCCAAGGGCGGCGTGAGGATGTCAGTGACCAATGAATTGACGACTGCCGTGAATGCAGCGCCGATGATGATGCCGACCGCGAGATCGAGCACGTTTCCTTTAAGAGCAAATTCCTTGAATTCCTTGAGCATAGTGTCGCTTCTCTAGCAGGTTGCGCACCGGGAAACCAGCCTTTCCCCTCCCTAAAAAGAAGAAAACCCCCTCACACCTTTCGGGGTGCAAGGGGGTTTCGTAAACCGCTCTCTGCAAGGATCGGGTCTAAAAGGCTCTCGCCCAGCCGGTTAGGCCCGGCCTACCGCAGCCGCTACCGCGCGAACGCGGGCGATCAGGTCGCTGAATTCATCCGGCAGAAGCGCTTGCTCCCCGTCGCTCTTGGCGAGTTCGGGCGAGTTGTGAACTTCGACCATCAGCGCGTCAGCCCCTGCGGCGACGGAAGCGACCGCCATCGTGGCGACATGCTCGCGCAGGCCGATCCCGTGCGTCGGGTCGACGACGACCGGAAGGTGCGTCTCGGCTTTGAGCACCGGGATGGAATTAAGATCGAGCGTGTTGCGGGTATAGGTCTCGAACGTACGGATCCCACGCTCGCAAAGCAGCACATTGAAGTTGCCTTCCGAGAGGATGTACTCCGCGCTCATGAGGAAATCTTTGATCGTCGCGCTCATCCCGCGCTTGAGGAGGACAGGGAGCTTGCTGCGCCCGACTTCCTTGAGCAGCGAGAAGTTCTGCATGTTACGCGCACCAATCTGCAAACAGTCGGCATACTGCTCGACCGCTTCAAGCTGCTTGGTGTCCATGATCTCGGTGATGATCGGCAGGCCGGTCGCCTCACGCGCTTCGGCCAAGAGCTTCAGCCCTTCGACCCCGAGCCCCTGAAAGCTGTAGGGGGAGGTGCGCGGCTTGTACGCCCCGCCACGCAGGATCGTCGCCCCGGCGGCCTTGACCTCCTTGGCGATCTCGACGATCTGCTCACGGCTCTCCACCGAACACGGGCCGCTCATGACGACCACTTCGTTCCCGCCGACCGGCACATTGCCGATCTGGACCGGCGTCCGCGTGCCACGAAACTCATATGCCACCAGCTTATATGGCTTGAGGACCGGAGTGACCGACTCCACGCCGGGAATGGCGGCGAGCGGTTTCTCACGGATCACATCTTCAGGGCCGATGACCCCGATTACCACTCGGACGGCGCCCTGACTGACTTCAGTCTTGAGGCCCCATTCGTGAATGCGGTCGACGATATGCTGGATCTGTTCATCCGTAGCATCGGGTTTAGTGACAATGATCATAAGGAAAAGGGACGAACCTTAACCGCCGCCCCCAAGAGAGGCAAAGCTTTTTCTTGACGAAAAAAAAGTTGCACCTCGACGCCGTTGCTCTTACGGTATCCGGTCCCTGATTGGATCTTATTCCTATGGCTGACCTTGCTAACAAATATCTCGAAAACGTCACCGGCCTTTTCTACGTCGACGACGCTTGTATCGACTGCGATCTCTGCCGGGAGACAGCACCGTCCAACTTTACCCGGAACGACGACGGAGGCCACTCCTACGTCTACAAACAGCCGGAGAACGAAGAGGAAGAAGCTCTTTGTAAGGAAGCGATGGAAGGGTGCCCGGTCGAAGCCATCGGCGACGACGGGAACTGACCCCGCTCGGGAAGTCGCGCTGCGTGTGACGCAGTGGAAGTTTTTGTGTTAAGAGGAATGCGGCGTGTCGCTTTGACGCCGTTGGCGACTCTCTTTCCCGCAGCCATCCTCTCGTAACGACCGTTCATGGCGAAGGGTGATTTCGCTCTCGCTCCCCTCCCGCTTTTGTGCGAGGGTTGCGCTCTCCCCCGGTTTCCCTGCGCATGGACCCTTTTTTGAAAAAACGCGCCCTCGCCGAATGGCGCGGGTATGCGGAGCCGACCGTCCGCCCGGATCGGCTCGTCTCCGTTGCTGACGGCATCGTCAAGCTGATGAAGTCGCTCGGTCTCGGCGAGCGACTGCGGCAAGAGGAGGTCCTCGCCGCGTGGGAGGGGATCGTCGGCGAATTCATCGCCACCCATGCCCGGCCGGTTCATTTGCAGAACGGCCAGCTCATCGTGCAGGTTTTACAACCGACGATGCATTACGAACTCGACCGCGTCTGGAAACGGACCATTCTGGAGAAATTCCGGGAGCAGTTCGGCCCACGCACCGTGCGGGAGATCCGCTTCCGGATCGGTTAACCTTCGTCGCCATCGCTCATCGTCATGTTTGGAAAAACGCCCGCCCCTGATCAAATCGAGATCCGCCATCTGGAAGTCCAGACTCACATCGGCGTCCCCGACGAAGAACGGCAACATTCCCAGCGCCTGCTCGTTTCGCTGGTGATCCAGCCCAATGTCCATTTCGCCGCGATGCAGGATCGTATCGAACGGACGGTCGATTACGCCGCCGTCTGCGAAAGTGTTAAGGCAATCGCCGCCGAGCGCCCCCGCCGTTTGATCGAGACGCTGGCAGAGGAGATCGCGGGCGACCTCCTTGCTCAATACCCGATCTGGCGCATCGCCGTGGAGATTCGCAAATTCATCCTCCCGGAGACCGAATTTGTCGCGGTCCGGATCGAACGTCCCGAAAAATAAGCTCATGTCCAACCGTCTGATTATCGCCGCAAGCGAGACCGACCCCGACCTCCTCTACGCCACCCGTTTTTTCGCGCCTGACCCGTTTGTCTATCTCGAAAAGGGAGAGCGCAAGATCGTCATGCTCAACGATCTGGAGATCGACCGGGGCCGCCAACAGGCGAGCGTCGATGAAGTCCTCTCCCAAAGCGAAGTCGCCCGGGCGGCGAAACTTCCCGCAGGAGCGACGCTGCCAACGGTGACCCTCGCCCTGTTGCGCAAGCTACGGGTGCGCACCGTCGAGGTGCCGTATGCTTTTCCCCTTGGGCTGGCCGAGACTCTCAAGGCCGGAGGGATCACCATCAAGCCCCAGACCGGTCTCTTTTTCCCCAAGCGGGAGTTCAAAACAGCAGAGGAACTCAAGCTGATGCGTCGCGCGCTGGCGATCACCGAGAAGGGGATGGCCCGCGCGATGGAAGTCTTGCGGGCGAGCGAGATCGACACGCGACGCCGCCTGCGCTGGGGTGGCAAGGCGCTCACTTCTGAGCGGTTACGGGCAGAGATCGACTCCGCCATCCTCCATGCCGGGGGGCAGCCAGCCAACACGATCGTCGCCGGGGGTACTCAAGGGTGCGACCCTCACGAACGGGGCCACGGTCCGCTCAAAGCCGACAGCCTCATCGTCCTCGACATCTTCCCGCGCGATGCCCGTTCCGGTTACTACGGCGACATGACGCGCACCGTCGTCCGCGGGCGCTCCAATGAAGCGCAACGCCAGCTTTGGAACACCGTGCTCGAGGGGCAACGGCTCGCGCTCACCTCGATGAAACCGGGGGCTGACGGGGGGGCGATTCACAACGCCATCACCGCTCTTTTCACCGAAAGAGGCTACCCAACCGGGCAGGTCAAAGGCCGCTGGACCGGCTTCTTCCACGGCACCGGCCACGGGCTGGGGCTTGAGATCCACGAATCGCCGCGCTTCGGGCGGACCATCTTCCAACCCGGACAGGTGATCACCGTCGAGCCGGGCCTCTACTACCCGGCCATCGGCGGGGTACGGATCGAGGATGTCGTCACCGTCACCAACAGCGGCATTCGGATGTTGAGCCGGTTTGAGAAAGTGCTCGAAGTTTAGGGTTCTTCCGGCACCAGCTCGAACGCGTCGAGGTCGATCGATTCCACCGTCGGGTTCTCGCTGGCGGTGACAAAGACCCGGCGCGTCTCCTGCAATTCAATCGGCTCCGGTGCCTCG
Source organism: Chthoniobacteraceae bacterium (assembly GCA_037189865.1). GTDB lineage: Bacteria > Verrucomicrobiota > Verrucomicrobiia > Chthoniobacterales > Chthoniobacteraceae > DATMFV01. The sequence goes on from JBBCIW010000001.1 coordinate 192,088, forward strand.
ATCCATTGCCACTGGTTGGGTTCGAGATCGCTCACCTCCACCGGCCATTCCTGAAAGCCGCTGCGCTCCCCGCCGCCCTCGTAATAACCAAGGGAAAAGGCCACCCCTTCCGGCGATGAAGCGCGCAGGCGCACCCGCACGCGCAACCGGTAGCGGCTCCCCGGCGCGGCCCCTCGCTCCGTTAACTCCTGATCAAAGCGCCACGTCACCCCTTGAGCGCGATTGCGCTTGCGGTCACTCTTCTGCCGCGCGAACGCCCCGGAGAGAGAGCCTTCATCCTCCACAATCGCCCAGGTATCGTGGATATTAGCCACCAGCGTCGCCGGTTTACGGAAATGGCGAGGGTCGATCACTTCCTGTGAAGATTGGGAGAGCAAGGTTCTGATTTTGGGAAAGAGATCATTCTCGATCTGATTACTCTTGCGCCAGATCGAGTTAGTCCCACGCAACCCTCCTTCTTTAGCGACCTCCATAAAACGCTCGCCAATCGTGCGCACCCGCGGCGAGACACTCCGGGTCAGATCGACGAGCGAAACCGGCTTGGTGATGCCCGCTGCCGAGCGGTGCTTTTCCACCCGCAACACTAGCGAATAACGCCCGGGGGCCATCCCTTCGGGAAGTCGGATAAAGAAGCCCGAATCCCACATCACATTGGGGGAAACCTTCTGTTCACCGATCTTTTCACCGTTGAGGTAAAGATCACAAGTTCCATCAACCGCGCCGAAATAAAGCGCCAGCGGACGCCCCGGTGGAATCTCATCACTAATCTCCAGCGTATTGGCATACCACGCCACGCCGCGCGGGTAGCCATGCTCCACCCACGAACCAGTCGGGATCTTCGCCCACTGGGCCACATCTCCCGAGCGCTGCCACTCCTCCTCAAGCCCGCGATTGCCGGGATCGGGGCGGAAGCTCCATTCCCCGGGCAGTTGCGCAAGTTTCCCGGCATCGGAGAACTGCTTCTGGAGGATCTGATACCAGACCGGCAACCGTGCCACGGCCACTCTGAACTTGGTCTCCGCCGTAGTAGCAGCCTGTTCGGCCCGTTCCAGAATGGCATCCGCCTCCTCCAGAAAGGCATCGCTATAAGTCAACCTCCCCTGACAGAGCAGCGGAGCCGGAGCCTGTTCCAGAAACCAGTTGCGCGTGAATTGCAGGTAGTTAAGGAACTCCGTCGCTCCAGCGCCATAGTAAAGCTCGCAAAACTCACGGATGACCGCCTTCTCATCCATCTCCTGTTTCCACATCGCCTGCGCCAGCAGGTAATGCCGCAACTCGCGCAGTTCGCTAGCCGGAGTATAGCTTGACTCAGCGAACAATCCGTTAACCCGATACTGACGGTAAAGTCGAAGATTCTCCACCAACAGCTCAATATCGGGGAAGAGATCGAGCCATGACCATGAATTATAATAGTAATTCCAGAGGTAGATCTGACTGCATTTGCCCTGCCACCCTTTGAGATCTTCCATCAGCTTCCGATTGCGCTCACTCTCCGGGTCGGTGATCAAGCGCCCGAGATCGGCCTCCAGCGGCGCAAACCGGATGACGATCCGATCGCGCAACACCGTTTTGGCCGGAGGTTTGCGGGCAAAGCTATAGGCAAGGGTTTCAAGATGTGCCTCGGGGTATTCCTTGACCAGCGCATCGCTTAACCGGTTGAGGGTACGATACAGCGTGCCACCGTGGGTCTCCTCCTCGTCGTTGATCGCCTTACAGGGTGGACACGAACACCAGCCGCCATTGCCGCCGCCGTCGTTATTAGAGAGGCTCAGCAATAACTTGCTCGAAGGGTTATAACTGGTGGAGGCGCGGTAATCATCAAGCTCCCCCTTCATCCGGTTGAGAATAATCTGATAAACCTCTTCATTCGTGAAGCACAACTGGCTGGGTTGGCTACCCGAAGGGCCCCGAGAAGTCCGCTTCCCCTTCACCATCGCGAAATACTCCGGGTTGCTCTCAAAGTATTGCTCCTGCGGGACGTACCAGTGTGCCGAGTGAATCGACTTGCCTACCCAGCGCACCCCGCCGAGCATTTTCTCCATGAGCGTCGCCCCCCAGCGGGCATTGAGCCGATTGCGCACACCCCATTGATCATCCTGAAAGGTGCAGATGTTGCGGTACTCCATCGGGGGATCGTAGGCAAAGCTGCGCGTCGCCACTTCCAGCACCGGACGGGAAGGGATATGGGTAGCATCGGGGGCGAGGAAGCGGACTCCGACGTTCTCCTCCAACCAATCGTAAACACCATAGAGCGTGCCACGCGGGTAGCGACCGACCAGATAGATACGCCGCCCCTCGACCCGGCAGGTATAACCATCTCCCGTAGCCGGGAGGAGATCGGGGGGTAGCTTCGCAGGATCGAGCCGGTTGGTCGCCCCGAGGACGATCTCCGCTTCTACAGGTGACTCCTCATCGCTCACCACCTCCAAAGCCACCCCGGTTGCCTCCTTTACGAAATGGGCTAACTCTTTGGCAGCGGTTTGCTCCGCCTCCGAAGCCCCCTCGCCAATAACAATCCGATAGGGAGAGCTACCCTCCTTGACAAGAGGAAGTGTCGCCCCTTCCCCGACCGCGATCCATCCAAAGGTGATGCCCATGACAACGCTTGCTAAAAAAAATCTGACCGACTTCATGATCTTACCAAAACGGGAGCGAACGCCTCCCTATTGCAGTTTGAGTTCTCCCGCACCGTTCTTCCAATCCTCTAGCGAAAGGGAACGGACTGACCCGTCGACAAACCCAGCCATCATCCGATCGTGATGCGGGAATAACGCCTGATTGTACGGCGCAGCATGTTTATTGGAGGAGAGGCCATCGGCACTATTGAGCTTCCAGACTGAAGGGCTATAGATCAACCCAGCGGCATCGCCAACCAACATCGTCGTCGCGCGGAAATGGGTAAGCCGACCGCCATCTCTGCGCATGGCAAAGAGCGGCTTGGCCGCTCCCCCGGCAGTATAGTGAACGCCGTAAGTCCCAAAAGGGAGATCCTCCCGGCTTGCCTTCTGGGTTGGGCAAACGAGATAGTCACGCCCGAGGCGTTGGGTCGTAAGAGGGTAGCCAAGATAAGCACCAAGCTGGTTGGCCCAATAGGTCTCTTCCTTGTAAGGGGTCTCCCAGGCAGAAATCAGATAACCGTTGTTCTCGGCGGCATGGCGCAGGATCGCCGCCACAATCGTGCGAACCTGACTGGCACAAGTCGCGGAGTTGACCCTCTCGCGCACGGCCCCAATGGCCGGGAACATCAACATCAGCACCACCACCATCAACCCGGCGACAACCAACAATTCGAGGACCGTAAAGGCCATCAGGCGGGAGGGGTGATCCTTTTTCATAGCAAAGAAGAAAAACGTTAACCGACGCGGCGGCGCAGCAGGGCAACTACGATCAGGCCACCCAGACCGAGCATCACTGCCGAAGGCTCCGGCACCACGGAAGTCACCAGTCTACCTGTGCTTTGATCAAATGTATAGGTCGTTGCTCCTTCGCTTCGGGACCAAAGGCCAGCCCCCAGTTGCGTAAAATCGACCACTTCAAAAGCGCTTCCCCAAGTCACTGAAAGCGTCGAGGTATCAACCAACGTCCAACTCTGCCCCGGAGCATGAGTACTCCCTGCCAGATCGAGGATGAACGCCCCTTCCAACTCAACCCTTCCGCTTCCGCGCAACCGGTTATTAACGCCATCGGCACCGATGACAAACTTCAAACTCCCGGTGGAAGAAAGGGTCATCAACGTCCCGGCTCCTCCATCCACGATGGTATCGCCCGTGTAGCTATTGGCACCGGAGAGCGTCACCTGCGTCGCAGATGCTCCAAGCGCAAAAGCAAGGCTATTGCCGTGGCCCTCATCGCTAATCGCCCCGGCAAACGTCAGCCGATTTTGATCGCCCGCTGTCGCCCCGGCAAAGCCGCCGGTGATCGTCCGCGTCACTCCGTTTCCGGCAAGGAGCGTCTCCCCTTGGAGGACGATATTTTTACTATGAGCCCCGGCGTCGCCGATTTGAAGATTCCCCGTGATCCGCACCCGGTTGCCTAGCGTTCGCTCTGCACCCTCAGCCCGTAAGAGACCGCCATGGAGCACCACGGCGCCGCGCCCCAGCGGCCCGTTGGTGACGTTGTTCACCGGACCAGCACTGCTTGCCGTCAGCGTTAGCGTTCCGGCCCCAAGCGTGAAATCTCCCGTAAACGTATTGAGATCCCGAAAAATCGCATCCCCGGCTGACTTGTTAAGATGAATCCCCCCTTCGCCCGAGAGCGTCGTTGTTGCAAAGCTTAGTCTTCCAGTGGCAGCACCGGTGAGTTGCAGCACTGTTGCTTCGCCCACGATCTGAGCCGTGGAGATAAACTGAAATTGCTGAAGCCCCGCCCCCTGCTGATGAATCATCTCGGGATTCGCCCCTCCGGCAGCGACAAATCGGATCGGCGCAGCGCCTGAAAGAATACCGTAAACCGTTGCGCTCGTGGCGTTGGCCAACCTCCATTTGGAAACATCAAAGGAGGCCCCTCCCGACCCCGCAATGTCATTGCGATAGTAAGTCGAACCGGAACGCGCCACGGTGAGCCCGCTAAAATCAAGCTCCATCGCCCCGGACCCCGGTACCGGCGAAACTCCGCCGACCCATTTGCCGGACTGACTCCAAACCAATGCATTCTCCGTCGTATTCGTTTCAGTGATCCACGTGTTCACCGTTTGCGCTGAACCGCCACTGAGCAGGAGCGAAGAGAGGATGCCCACAAGAAGGGGTAGGGGGAGAGAATTCGATCTCATGAACAGCGATTCTATAAAAATAATCATTGATTGCAACTGTTTTAAACAAATTTTCCCCAATATCGACATCCTTCCGGCGCTCCCTCCTAAACCCAGCGATGATTCTCGAAAAAATGACAACCATTAGAATAATCAATGGTTAATTAATCCTAGCACATTGTTTCTATTTAAGGCACGACGTTCAGAGAAAGGGCTTGACCATCCTCCGCCGTCCTTCTCTCCTCATCCGTGTGAACGAGCCACAGAAAGACGCCTCGAAAGTCCGCACTTTTGACAAGGTTTACGCCTACCTCGACCAACAGCTCAAAGTCGGTGAGAAGAAGGTGAACTTTCGCCTCCCGCCGATCCGGCAGATTTCGCAGGAAGCGGGGGTGAGCCCGAGCAGCGTGCGCAACGTCCTTCTCCATCTTGCTCAGGAAGGGCGCGTGGAGATCTTTCCGGGGAGCGGCGCATTCTGGATTCCTAACCCTTCCCGCAAAAAGGAGGAACTCGTCATCGGGATTAACAGTTTTGTTAATCCCGGCCATGAAGAGACCGCTCGCCGCCTTTGGAATAGCCTCTACGGCGGGATGATCCGCACCGCCGTCAAAGAGGGGATCGAGATTAAGTTTAAGCCGGTGGCGTTCGATCTCGCTTCGCCGGAAGTCGTCGATTTTCGCAACCTCAAAAACAACGTCAAAGGGGCCGACTGCTTTTTCTTTTCCTACCCTAGCCCGATGGCGCGGCACATCGTCGCCTTTCTCGAAGAACTGGCGATCCCGTGCATCTTCTACAACCCGATCTCCCCGACCGAAACGTTCAACTTCCTCTCCCCTGATTACTTTGGCACCGCGCGCAAGATCGGCCAGATCTGGGCGCACACCGGCCGCCGCCGCCTCCTACTCCTTCAAGCCCCGGGCGCGGAGCGCTCGACCTCCTGCCAGCTTCTCTACGCCGGATTGACAACAGGGCTCGGGCTGGAATGCGACCGGCTGCCGGAGGTCTTTCGGCTTAATATCAGCGAAAACTCCCGCAAGTTGGCGTACGAAGCCTTCAAGACTTTCGTCAACAAAGAGAAAACGCCACCCGATGCCGTCCACGCCACAGCGGATGAAGCGGCGCTCGGCGTCCTCGATGCCGCGTTGGAACTAGGGATTGAAGTCCCCGCACAGATGAGCCTTATCGGCGGCAACGGCATGAGCCGCCATGAAGGGAAGGGGCTTCTCCCGCTTCTGACAGCGACCCAGCAACCGATGGAAGAGATCGGCGAGAACTTCATCCGACTCTTCCTTAAACGCTCCGCCCAACATCTGCGGGAAGTCCCCGGTCTCTATTTCCCGATGAGAATCCTCATCGGCCAAACAACCCGGGAAGAGGAAAACGAGCTGCTCTTGGCCGAACCCGGTTCTTCAGGAGTTGAGCCTCGCCACCGCTAGAGCAAGAGAATAGCCGCGTTCGATTTCACGCGCGATCGCCTCCTCCCTGGCCTGAATCTCTCTTGCTGCCCGGAGCGCCTCATCCTTTAGTCGTACAGGAATCACGACCACGCCGTCGTCATCACCGACGATCCAATCTCCAGCAGCAACACTCGCCCCGCCACAACAAAGCGGACGCCCCCATTCTCCCTGCTGATCATGAGTTCCAGCACGCGGTGTGACAAAACGTTTGAAGATCGGCCACCCGGCCGCCCGTAACTCTGCTGTATCACGCACCGCGCCGTCGATCACCGCCCCGCAAAGCCCCCTTTTTCGGGCGCGCAGCCCCATCAAGCCGCCCATCAGCACCCCGCCCCCGAAACCACCCCCATCGACCATCAAAACACTCCCTTCGGGCGCCTCCTCAATCGCTTGTTCAAGCGCCCACGTGGCCCCGGCATAACACCGCACCGGCCATGCCGGCCCCTCCAGCTCCATCGGCGTATACAAGGGACGCAAGGCAGGATCGACGGTTTGTGAAGGATAACCAAGACGGGCAAGGGCATCACAGATATTGGCGACAGGGAGGGGAGGAAGCGTCTTCATGCTTACGTAAGTAATAGAAAAATATTAACGCTCAAGCTTTAAATGATCCTGCCGATCCGTACAACACTGATCAACGGAACACGCTGGAGGAGATTTTAAAAGCTTGCACATGCCAAAGCATTATTATTACGTAAGTATGATGACTCCGTCTTCTTCTTTCGGCCCTGCAGAGGTTCCTCCTGCGGCTCAAATTCACTATGCCCTCAGCGGCCTAAGCGCGAGAGCCGTCCGCCACTTCGTTCTACCGCTGACCGGCAAGGGGAGGGGAGATTTCGCTAATGATTTCAGCGCAACCTCCCGTCTGGAAACCATCTTCGACCCCGATCCGCTACGGGTGCTCGACTTCAACCGCAAGACCGGGCTTCATCTAACCTGTCATCCACCTGAGGCCATGGACCGTATCCTCCGTCTGGAGCGCCCGGATGTCCTCCTGATTGGCGGCCCCGATCACACCCATTTCCACGCTATCATGACCGCACTGGAAGCCGTGTGCGACGTGATCGTCGAAAAGCCGATGGTCTTAACCAGCCAGGAAGCACGAGCGGTCCTCGATGCCGAAAAGCGAACCGGACGTCAGGTTCGGATCGCCTTCAACGTCCGCTATCAACCCGAACAGCAGGCGATCAAGCGCTTGCTGATGAGAGGGAGCATCGGAAAAGTCGTCAACATCGAATTTACCTACCATCCCGGCAGCGAACATGGCGCTAGCTATTTCCTGCGCTGGAACCGACACCGTGCTCTCTCCGGAGGCTTGAATCTCCACAAATCATGCCACCATTTCGACCTCATCAACTGGCTCCTCGACGATTGGCCCGAAACGGTTTTCGCCTTTGGCGATCGTCACTACTTCGGTCCACAGGGAGCCCACCGTCCACGCGATCAGGAAGGGAACCCGCTCAGTGCGAAGGAGACAAGGGCAAACTGCCCCTATTTCCAACATCACTTCGCGCCGAACAACCGCGACCAGCAGGAGAGAGTGCGCCCCTCATGGGACCCGCTCCACCTTCCCTATCATTTTCAGTATCCCCCTGACCAGCATCCCTACCTCTATGATGAAACCATTGATATTGAGGATACCTTTGGCGTTCTGATTCGCTATCAACAGGGGGCTATTCTTAATTACTCCATTAACTTTTCAACCCCTCAACAGGGATTACGGCTGGCTCTCAACGGCACCAAGGGCCGGATCGAACTCTCGCGCTACCATGAATGCCACCCCTCTTCCGATGGGGAACACCGCAGCAACAGAAACCTTCGCGTTCTGCCGCTCTTTGGAACCCCCTATGATGTCCCGCTGAAACGCGAGACAGGAGGGCACGGCGGCGCGGATGAGCCGCTCCAGCGCGATCTCTTTGCCATTCCCGGGGAGACAAGCCGCGAACTCAACCTGCTGGCCGGTTCACTGGCGGGGGCTTACGCCGTTGCCGCCGGAGAAGCTGTCGCTACAGCCATCAGGAGCGGCGTCCCCGTCGCCCTCCCCCGCTTTTAACCTGTTTGGAGGAGCCAGCGCCGCACGATTCCCGGATTTCAAGCGTGCAAGGATAGAGATGCACCGGAAGATCCGCAGGCTGGCGTTGCTGCTGGAGCGTCCCAGCCAAATACTCCATGGCAGCGGAGGCCATCTGCTCATAGGGTAGAGATGCCGTCGTCAACCGGGGGTGAAGGTGGCAGCCCAGACGCTGATTCTCATACCCAACAATGGCGACCTCTTCAGGGATACGGATACCGTGGCGCTGGCAATAGCCATAAACCCCCAGCGCCCAACTATCATCATAACAAAGGACCGCCTGAGGCCGTGCACCGCTCTCCCAGATTTCTGCAAAAGCGTTCTCTCCCGCCTGATGAGCATCCCGCCCGGTGTGCTTACGTAAGGGTTGAGTGTGGGCGATCGCATCTTCAAACTGAAGCCCGTGCTCACGGGCCGCTTGCCGGAAGCCTTCCACATCGGCAAACAGATCGCTTGCAACCCATTCACTTGCCCAACGGTGAAGGTAGACTAGCTTTCGGCGCCCCTGAGCGATCAGATGCGTTGTCAAGTCGTAGATCGCCTTCCGCCGATCGTCTCCAAAAAAGGCAATTCCCGGCAACCCCACACCGGTCACACTAACCATCGGGATCCCGGCTTTACGGAAGCGCTCCAATTGCCCAAGATCAAAATCATCCGCAAAACCCGAAAGGACCAATGCTTCAACATGAGCATCGAGCATGACCGTGGAGGCCGTCATCTCATCCTGCCGGGATAGCTGCATGACTTCCGCCGCCATCGGCATCGCCAGCGGCTGGTAACCATGATGATGAATCGCTTTCACAATTTGAGTTAATCGCTGACTCTCCACATCCTTGTCGCGCCCGAAGTGAAGAACCCCGATGAGCCTGCTCCCGACGCCACGCAGCGCCCGAGCCGGTGCCGATGGCCGGTAACCCAATCGCCGGGCTGCAGCTTCGACCCTCTCCCGCATCTCGGGGCTGAACTGATGTGTCCTTTTCCCGGCCAAAATGGCCGAAACGGTCGTTTGGTGGATACCGAGACTTCTGGCGATTTCGGCCTGAGTAACATTGCGTGAAGGAGCCATAAAGCTTTCGTAAGAGAGAGCAGGTTCCCCCCGTGAAGTCAACCACGGCTCCCTGCGATGTTAATGCGGTGGAGCAGCGCCTCTCCCCGCAATGCCCGCGCCGCTTCCCTGGCGCCCCCTTGCCTTAACCGCGTCTGCGCCTCTCGGCTATACCAGGCCATGTGGGGTGTGATGACAACCTGCGACATCGCAAAGAGGGGATGCTCCCGCGGAAGCGGCTCGGGCGTGGTGGTATCGAGAGCGGCTCCCCCCAGCCGCCCGGATCGCAAGGCCTCCACCAACGCCCCTGTCTCCACCAGTCCTCCCCGTGCGGTATTGACCAGCATCGCGCCCGGTTTCATGCCAGCAAAAGCATCTGCATCCATCAGGGAAGAGGTCTGCTGCGTGAGCGGACAATGGAGAGAGAGGAGATTCCCACCAGCCAACCCCGCCTCCCAGGGAAGCGCTTCCACTCCCGACTGCGCCATGATTTGCGGCGCTATAGCAGGATCAACCGCACCGGTACGAAAACCAAATACCTGTGCGCGTCGAAGGACTTCACGGGCGATCCTTCCATAACCGATCGCTACCCATCTCAAGGTCGAGAAATCATGCACGAGTGGCTCGCCCTTCAGCGACCACTCCCCGTCCCTGGCCCGTTGCAGAAAGGCCGGGAAGCGGCGCAGCAACACTAGCGCCAGCATGAGCGTATGATCAGCCATCTCTGCCGTACAAAAATCAGGCACATTACAAACCTCCACACCCCGCCGGGTTGCTTCAGCGAGATCGATGGAATCCGTCCCGATTCCATACCGGATGATCACACGACACCGTGGAAGCCGGGCAAGGACGCTCCGGTCAACTTTCGCCGCTCGGACCAGCACCACCTCCACACCCTCCATCACTTCGCGAGGGGTATCACGCAACGCTACCACCCTCTCGCCCAACGGAGCCAGAATGGCATCCTCCACCCTGAAATCACCGAGGGGATTGTCGAACCAGCCGTCAAGATGAACCACTTTCTCATTCTTACGTAATAACTTACAGCTCACCTCCCCGATAAGCGTTTCCTTTTCCACCATCGGCTTTTGCTCGCTTCCCGTCCGTAGCCGGTGCTATCCTCCGCACCGATGCTTTACGAGATCTGGACCACGCTCCTTGCCCTCTTTGCCCTCGGGGTCCATGCCCTCGGGATCGGGAACGCCGTTCACGCCATTCTCAAAGTCCGCGCTCCGCAAGCGGCGATCGGCTGGACGCTGGCGCTGGTAGTCATGCCATGGGTAGCGATCCCGCTTTACTGGATCTTCGGACGGCAGAAGTTCATCGGCTACCGACGCGCCGTGCTGACCGGGGAGGGACCGCTCGACCGCCTCGCCGGAGAAGTCTGCCGCGCGATGGAGCCGTTCATCACTGCTCCGGCACCACAGGGCGACCCGCTCCTCGCGGAAACGGAAGGCAACCGGGTCGAACTCCTGCGCAACGGAGAGGAGACCTTCCCCGCTCTCTTTGAAGCCGTGGAGCAGGCGCAAAAGACGCTCGCCGTGCAATTCTTTATCGTCCGTGACGACCGCCTCGGCCAGCAATTGCGCGATGGCATGGCCCGCCGCGCCAAAGCGGGAGTCCGCGTCTACTTTCTCTACGATGAAGTCGGCTGCCACGCGCTCAAGCCCTCCTTCTTCGAGCCGTTGCACGCCGCCGGGGTGGAGGTCACCCCCTTTCGCACCACGCGCGGACGCGGCAACCGTCTCCAACTCAACTTCCGCAATCACCGTAAGCTAGTCGTTGCCGACGGCGTAACGGCGCTCACCGGCGGCCTGAATGTCGGTGTGGAATACCACGGCGAAAGCCCCCGGTTCGGCCCGTGGCGTGATACCCATGCCCGCATCGCCGGGCCGTGCGTGCAGGCGCTGCAACTCGCTTTTGTCGAAGATTGGCATTGGGCGACCGGGGAGATTCCGACGCTCGAATGGCCTGTGCCCGAGCGGGTAGGGGAGGTTTGCGTCCGAGTGGCGGCGACCGGCCCGGCGGATGAACTCGACCGCTGTTCGCTCTTTTTCCTCCACACCGTCAACGTTGCCCGGCGGCGTCTCTGGATCGCCAGTCCCTACTTCGTCCCCGACCCGGCGGCGCTCGCCGCGCTGCAACTCGCCGCGCTGCAAGGGGTTGACGTCCGCCTCATGCTCCCGGAAAAGCCCGACCACCGCTTGCCGTGGCTCTCCTCCTTTTCCTATTACGAAGCGCTGGCCGCCGCAGGCATCTCCCTCTACCGCTATCGGGAAGGGTTCCTGCACCAGAAAGTCCTCCTCGTCGATGACGACCGGGCGACCGTCGGCTCCGTCAACGTTGACTACCGCTCCTTTCACCTCAACTTCGAGCTGGCGCTCATGACCCGCTCCAAAGCCTTCGCCGCCGAAGTGGAGACGATGCTGGAAGCCGATTTTGCGCAATGCACCAAGGTCGATCTGAAGGCACCGCGGTCGTTCTGGTTCCGTGTGCAGGTCCGGCTCGCGCGGCTTCTTTCACCAGTGCAATAACCGGAAGGGGGAGAATGGTGCGCGGTGCAGGGTTTGAACCTGCGACCCCTGCCGTGTGAAGGCAATGCTCTACCGCTGAGCTAACCGCGCCCTTTGAAAACGAGCGGAAAACCGCTCAAAGGTTCCGTCAGCATAAAGGGCGCACGGCCTGCTCTGCAACGGTTTTTTTCAACGGTTTTTATGTCGCCGCGCCCTGAGCGCCTGCCACAACGGAATCGGAACCAGAAGCAGCGAAAGGATCAACCCTCCCCAGAGAAGCTCAATGCCGAGCGTGATCCCCGCATCCGGATTCCAGAGATCAGAGAGCGCCTCAAACCGCAGAATTGCCCGTGCTCTCTGAAGCTGGATCGTCGCAGCGATGGCCGCCAGAAAAGCCGGAATCAGAATCGCCCACCATAGAAGAGGAGAACGCCGCGAACGCCGCACCGCTCTGATCTCCAAAGCAAGGATCACCACAAAACTCCCGATCGCCGCCAACCCGAATGGCGTCTGGCTTCGTGCGAAATTCGCGAGAGCCTCCATCACGACAGCGGCTGCGTGAGAAGATGGCGGCGGTCATCACCAAACCCGGCTTTGAGGTAAAGGGCATACGCCTTGGCATTGTGATGGTTGACCTCCAGCCGCAACGCTCCCGCCCCGGACGCAGCCGCCCAGACCCGCACCAGTTCCAACGCCTCCCGCCCGGCCCCGCGCCCCCGTGCAGCGGGTTGGAGGTAGAGTTCATCCAACAAGACAAAGCGCCCCCCGAATTCGAGACTATAGCCAAAAGTCGCTGCGACATAGCCAAGCGGCTCCCCTCCATCGACCGCTTCATAAAGAAAAAGCGCCCCGAGCGAGTCGTCTGCCAACAAGGTCGCCGCCGCCTGCGCCGTTTTCTGCGGATGAAAAGGGAGTCCCTCTTCATGATAGAACGCTTCCACGAGCACAAGCACCACCGGCAGATCAAGCGGCAAGGCGCGACGCCATCCAACAGGGAGATCGGGAGGGGTCATCGGCACGATGCCTACCATCTTTCCAACGCGGCGGCAAGCGCTGTCGGCAAACGGCTCGCCCCCTGTCCACCAAGCCGCTGGTCGAGCGCGTCGAGCCGTGCGATGAGATCGCTCACCTCCCGCCGCGCGTACGGGCCCCCTGCCGCTTCACAGAAATGAGTGCGACAGCCAAACGGGCGTTCCGCATAAATCGTGCAACGCCCGCTAACCGGGTGGAGGAGGGGACACGCACCGTCGCTCCTCTCCGGAAGGCGTTTCCGCCCGGAAGCGCGCACGCCACGCGCGGCGACCAGCGCCTCCCCGAGCGTCAGGTAAGGCGTCAGGCCGGTCTGCCGGAAGTGACAACACTCCCCGCGCATCGTGCACGCCCGCTCGATCGGTCGCCCGGCCAGTTCGGCGTAAATGGCGCGGACCTCCCGCTCCGCTTCGCCCAGCCGTGCGCCGTCGCCATCGGCTTGCTGGCGACGTGCGGAAGGGGGCTTTCGGTTGCGGGCCAAGCCGTTTTATCCCTTCGTATAGACCTCTGCTCCAGCGGCGACAAACGCCTTGGAGCGTTCCTCCATCCCTTTCTCCAACGCCTCCGTCTCAGAGACCCCTTGTTGCGCCGCATACTTGCGGACATCTTCGGTGATCTTCATGGAGCAGAAATGCGGCCCGCACATGGAACAGAAATGAGCCGACTTCGCCCCCTCCTGCGGGAGCGTCTCGTCGTGAAACTCACGGGCGCGCTCCGGGTCAAGCGAGAGATTGAACTGATCCTCCCACCGGAACTCAAACCGCGCTTTGGATAGCGCATTATCGCGGTACTGCGCCCCGGGGTGGCCCTTGGCGAGATCGGCAGCATGCGCAGCAAGTTTATAAGTGATCACGCCATCCTTCACGTCCGTCTTATTCGGCAGGCCGAGGTGTTCCTTAGGCGTGACGTAGCAGAGCATCGCCGTCCCGTACCAGCCGATCATCGCCGCTCCGATGGCACTAGTGATATGGTCGTAGCCGGGAGCGATGTCGGTCGTCAACGGCCCGAGCGTGTAGAAAGGAGCTTCGTGGCACCATTCGAGCTGCTTGGCCATGTTCTCCGCGATCATGTGCATCGGGACATGGCCCGGCCCTTCGTTCATCACCTGCACACCATGTTCCCAAGCACGGCGGGTCAGTTCGCCCTGAGTCTGGAGTTCGCCAAACTGCGCCTCATCATTGGCATCCGCGAGCGAGCCGGGGCGCAACCCGTCCCCGATCGAGAAGCTCACATCATAAGCCGCCATGATCTCGCAGATCTCATCCCAATGGGTGTAGAGGAAATTCTCCTTGTGATGGGCGAGACACCATTTGGCGAGGATGCTCCCGCCCCGGCTGACGATCCCGGTCATCCGCCGCGCCGTCATCGGGATATAACGCAGGAGCACGCCCGCATGGACCGTAAAGTAATCAACCCCCTGCTCGCACTGCTCGATGAGGGTATCGCGATAGATCTCCCAAGTAAGATCCTCCGCCTTGCCGTTGACCTTCTCCAGCGCCTGATAGATCGGCACCGTCCCGATCGGCACCGGGGAGTTGCGCAAGATCCACTCGCGCGTGGCGTGGATATTTTTCCCGGTGGAGAGATCCATCACCGTATCGCCCCCCCACTTCGTCGCCCAGCGCATCTTCTCCACCTCCTCCTCAATGCTCGAAGCGACGGCGGAGTTGCCGATGTTCGCGTTGATTTTGACCAGAAAATTGCGCCCGATGATCATCGGCTCCAACTCCGGGTGATTGATATTGGCCGGGATAATCGCACGACCACGGGCCACCTCCTCACGGACAAACTCCGGGGTGATCTTCTTCGGAATCGCCTGTGGGAAACGGGCAAAAAGCTCCGGAGCATCTCCCCGCGCCCCGCCGCCGGGGTGTTGTTTGAGGAGGTCGTTGCTTGCCGCCCCGGCGCTGAAACGCTCCAGCATCTCCTCCAACCCCTGATTCTCACGGATCGCGATGTACTCCATTTCCGGGGTGATGATCCCCTGTCGGGCGTACCAGAGTTGCGTCACCGGATGACCGGCACTCGCCCGCAACGGCTTGCGGCGCAGGCCGGGGTATTCAATGAGACGGTTGTTGCGCTCCGAGCGGCTGGCATATTCCGCGTGCTTGCCGGTAAGATAGCCATTATCCATCGGCTGCACCGGGCGGCCTTCGTACGCCTCGACATCCCCGCGCGCGGCGATCCAAGGCTCGCGGATCGCGGGCAACCCCTCGCGCACGTCGCCCTTAAAAGCGGGATCGCCCCATGGGCCGGAACAGTCGTAGACCCGCACCGGCGCGTTCTCTTCGAGCTGATCGTCAAACCCGCGCGTCGGCGCGAGGTGGATCTCGCGCATCGGGACACGGATGTCCGGGTGGAGCTTCCCTTCCAGATAAACACGGGTACTGTTGGGCAACTGGTCGCTGCTGTGGGCTTGAATGGAATCTTTCGGTGCGATCATGAATCTATAAACGACGGTTCGTTGGCTCACGCCGGGCCATCAAACGACAAAAGCCACGCCGGGAAGAGGGCGTGGCTTCTCCTTCGGCTCCCTTACGCGGCATGACCCGCATCAGGTTCAAAGGGTCTGCCGGTCGGTCCACCCGTCTCCGGATGGTTCAACCAGCACTCTCAGCCTCACGGCTCCCCTGCTTGGTGTATTGAAGGCCGAGGGTAAAGGAAGGGGCAAAGGGAGTCAATCCCGCATTTTTCCGCGCTGGCGGAAGGCGCTCGCCGTCATCCCGGTCACCTGCCGGAACTGGCGGGAGAAGTAATAGCTGTTTTCATAGCGAAGATGATCGGCAATCTGCGCGATCGACATCGGGGTATGGACCAGCAACTCCTTGGCCTGCTGAATGCGCGCTTCGATCAGGTGCGAGCGGGGACTTTTCCCCGTGATCTTGCGGCAAAGCGCCCGAAAATGGCTCGGACTATACCCGCTCACCGAAGCGAGCGCCTCGACCCCGGGGAAGAAGCCCGTCTCCTCCTTGAGCGCCCGAAGCGTCGCCTCCACGGCCCATTGCCGGTGCCACTCGGTGTTCTGCAAACGTGGCTGCTCGTGATGGTGAAGCAGGTCGCAAAGCAACCCCTTGAAAAACTGCCCCGCTGCCGTCCGCGCCTCCCGGCACCCCCCGTAACCGGTCAGATCAGCTCGTTTGAGCAGACTCAACAGGTAGCGAAAGGAGGCTTCGTAATAGCCGGGGTCAGGCACTTCCTGCCAAAGCGGCAACTCCGGCCATTGAGCCGGTTCAAGCAAACAACCACCCTCCAAAAGATCGAAGTGAAAGTAGAGATTTCCCAGCCCATCGCTCCCCTTCTGCTCCGCCACCACCTTTACACCGGGGCGCAGAAAAAGCCCCACTCCCGCATGTAAAGGATAGGTAGCGCCACTCTCCAGATCGCGTAACACCCCCTGACCCTTAAAGAAATACCAGTAGGTCGCATCAATAATGATCTCATCAAACCACCGCGCCGAGAGCTGATAACCCTGAGGCCAGATACTCCCTTGTGAATAGCGAGTGAAACGCAACGACAAGCGATCCCATGAATCAGGGGAGGGGAGCGGGGGCGACATCAGGAAACGATTTTCATCGAAAAATACACTTCAAGTCGAGCTCTTCAACCCCTTTCAGCGAAAAATACATTTTTTTCCGCGCTTTGTGCATCGCTATCCCGGAGAAGGAGGGCGATATTCTTTCGTGTCGCCTCCCGCTATGTTATCTTCCCTCGTGTTGCTCCCTACAGCGATCGCCCTGCTCGCCTTCCCCTCCCTGCTGATCGCGGAGACGCTCACCTTTAACGACGTCTCCCCCGGCCTATGGGAATTGCCACAAGCCAACCCGCGTTACGGCAAGTCACACCCCTCCGTCACACTCGAAGTCATCGAGACCATCAAACCACCGGAGGCTACCCCACGCCCGCTCCTGCGGATCACGGGGGAGCGGCGCGGCTTTCGCCATATTCAAGACCTCTCGCCACCCCTTTTCAACGGGATCATCCGGTACGATCTACAGGTCATTAGCGGCAGCCTCCTCTTTATGGCCTTTGAATCGTGCCGGGAACCGACGCTCATGAACCGCGGCATCCGCCTCGCCTTCAACCATCGCGGGGAGATCGTTAGCTATACCGGAGAGCCGGGAGCGTTTCAGAGTCTCGTCCACGGTCGCTATAGCTATGGTGTCTGGTATCGGGTTGAGATTCACCCGACCCTCTCCCAGAGCGGCGGCGGGAGCTACCGTATCACCGTGACCGATCTTGAGAGCGGCGACCCCCTCCCGCTTCATCAAGCCGAGGAAATCCCGGTCAACCATGATGTCATCGGCCTTTCGGGTTTTGATGTCGACCTGACCCGGCCCCAATCCGAATCGCTCATCGACGCCATCACCTTCACCCCCACCGATACCCCATGAACCGCTCCCCCGGCTTTACCGTGATCGAATCGCTCATCACCGTTGCCGTTCTGGCGATAGCGGCGTTTCTCCTGCTCCCCTCGCTCACCTCCAGCCTGCAAGTCACCCGACAAAGCCAATGTGTCACCAACCTGCGTGCCCTCTGGCAAGCCCAGCATAGCTACCAGAACGACCACAACGGCAACTTCATCTCCTACTATCAGGATGGAACCTATGCATGGACGGCCCGCCTGATGGACGAAGGCTACCTCCCCCTTCCGGTCAGCGTCTTCTTCTGCCCAGCCTTCTCCAACGGGACCGATCTTAAAACACCCGAAGAGGTCGCTATGCGTACCGGTGGCGTCGGCGGCGCTACCCGGCGCGGCACCTATTCACACTACGGTTATAATCACTACCACCTCGGCGCTTCCACCCGCTACCCCGGAGGTGATCCCAATGCTCCGGCCCGCATTACCCAGATCACTCACCCGGCACGCACGATCGTTTTCATCGACAATATCTACACTACCTCTGCCATCATCCCGCGAGGTAGCTATATTACCGTTGATAACCCCAATGGCACGACCCATCTCCCCGACCCGCGCCATCAAGGGAGCCTCAATATCATCTTCGTCGACGGCCACGTTGAAAACTTCAAACCGCGCGACCTCCGCCGGCTTTTCGATCCCTACCCGGCGGGGCTGGGGACGACCGTGCTGGAAGGCTCCCTCTGGAAACGCTAGTAAAATTTATGAAACCAAGCATCTTCCCCCTCACCGGGGCGCTCATCCTTGCCTGCGCCCTTCTACCGGCCCACGCCGCCACGCGCAACTGGACTGGCGGCAATGGCAGCGGCTATTCATGGAACAACAGCGCCAACTGGAGCGACAATACCCCCCCGAGCGTTACTAACGATGAAAGCGCCAACTTCCAGAGCGCAACCCATGTTGAAATCAATGTCGCTTCGGGCAGTTCCGCCAGCAGCCTGACCCTCGCCGCCAACGCCCACGTTATCCTCAAACTCGCTCCGCCCACGCTCCCCGACACCACCTCGCTTACCACCACGGCCTACCTTGATGTCAGCGGTAACGGAGCCTCCTCTTCCTTCCGGGCCGAAGGGATTGGGGCCATCTGGCAACTCCAGCGGCTGCGCGTTTCCAGCAACGACGGAGTGGGCAGTTCCGCCACTTTCGGCAACGGAATTACCGTCACCTCCTCCTTCCTTAATGGAGATTCCAATTCCACCATTGGCCGTTTTGGCACTCAAAACTATCTAAGGGTCGAGGAAGGGGCCAACGTCACCCTCGATAACCTTGATATTGGCTATACTCTGGGCGATGCCGCCAACCGCGTTGAAGTGCGCGGCGCCAACTCCACCCTGACCATCGGCGGCGGGGGCAGCCAGCGCGGCCTGCGCATCGGCACCTCTCAGGCAGGCAGTAGCTTTGCCAATGCCATGCACAACAACTACCTCCACGTGCAACAAGGGGGCAAACTGGTCGTCACTTCCAACACCACCGCCAACAGCATCCTCTGGATCGGCACCCAGCAACGTGCTCATGGGAACTATCTGCTCGTCGAAGGAGCCGGCTCCGTGGTGGAACTAGCCAAAGGCGCCTCAACTTCAGGAACCACCGTCGTCATCGGCAACAGCGCCGGCACCAACTTTGGTGATAACTACCTTGAAGTGCGTAACGGCGGCGCCTTGCGCTCCGGCACGGGCCACACGAACACGCTCTACATCTACGGCCACGACACTAGCGAGCCGCTCGCCACCCGCAGCAACCGCCTGACCATCGGCGCTGGTGGCACTGCCGAGTTGACCGGAGCGATTCAGGCCACCGGCGGTCTCCTCCAGCTCGACGGTGCTGGAACCCTTACCGCCAGCGCTATCACCATCTCCCAAGGGGGACGCTTTGAAGCCGCCGGAAACGGGCTCACTGCAACTACCACCATCGCCTCCACCGGCACCCTCGCCATTAGCGATACCGCACTCGCCCTCTCGCGCTCTATCACGCTACAAACCGGCTCCACGCTGGAGCTGGAACTACTCGATCCCCACACCGCTGCCGGGTTGCACCTTGCTACGGGCGGCTCGCTCACGCTCGCCTCCGATGTCACACTACGCCTGACTCTCGCCGATGGTTTTAATCTCGATTCCGGCGGGCAATGGCAACTCTTTAGCGGCGAAACCACTTCCATTATCGGCAGCTTCAACCTCGCGCTGATCGACCTGCCTACCCTCTCCTCCGGGTTAAACTGGGATCTCTCCGCCTTCCATCAGGACGGATCTTGGACAGTAGCGATCGTCCCGGAGCCGGGGACTTACGCCTTATGGCTCTTAGGTAGCGGTGCTCTGCTGCTGCATCGCCGTCGCCGCCATCCCTGAAAAGAACATCATGCGCCGTTTTCTCCTGATGACCCTCGCCGCCACGCTCCCTCTGGCTGCCGCCACCCCCCCACCAACCCAAAAGGAAGGGAGCGTCACTGTCACCGCAGCGATGCGGCGCAACGCCATCGCTAATGTCGAGCGCTACGACTGGGCTCGCGCCCGACGTGACGCGCTCCTCCAACGGCTCCAACCTTACCTCAAAGTCTCCGATGAATGGCTCTGGAGCCAACTCCCCTCCCAGAAAATGCCGCGTTCGTGGTATGTCGAACGACAGGAAGGCCCACCCCCCGGTTCCGAAGAGAATCACTACGACGCCGCGCTTGCCGCCAGCCGCGATTTCGGCATCAAAAGTGCCTACCATATCGACCCGTTTACCCACCCGTGGAAGATCCAATCACGCGGAAGTGGCAAATGGTACCCGGAGCACGACTTCGCCGCCTTCTACCAGAGCGCCCTCGATGAAGAGGGAAAGTTCCAACCGGAAAAAGGCGATCGCTCCCTCCTCCCGGCGTCCGGCGGGGATGACGGACGCGGCGCAAAGGTCAATGACAAAACCTATTTCTTCGCCGCTCACTATGCTTTCCGCATCTGGTCAGAGTTGATCGATGTCACGCGCGATTACGCCGAACTCTATACCCTGACCAACGACCCCGCCTACGCCCGCCGCGCCGCCCTGTTGCTCGACCGCATGGCCGATCTCTACCCGGAGATGGATTACATGCCTCACTTCCGACTAGGGATGGAAGCCTCCACGGGCGGCGAAGGGTTAGGGAGAGTCAAAGGGAAAATATGGGAGACGTGGACGGCACAACGCCTGAGCCTTGCCTATGATCAGATCTTTGACGCCCTGATCGCCGACGAAACGCTACCCGCTTTCCTGAAAACCAAAGGGAAGGAGCAAACGGGCCGTCAGATTGCCGCGCATATTGAAGAGAACCTGCTGCGCGAGTTCGTCCGCGGCATCAAAGACAAACGGATCGGCGGCAACCCCGGGATGCACCAGCACGCCATGGCAGCCGCAGCGATCGCGCTCGACGCCGGGGAGGAGACCACCGCCCTGCTCGACTGGCTTTACGATCCTCAAGGTGGCCAGCTCTCCTCGATCCTCCTTGATGGTCTTTCCCGCGACGGTTTCGGCCACGAATGCGGCCTCGGGTATGCCAGCATCCCTACCCGTTCCTTCTTCGCGACGGCACAACTGCTCATGCGCTACCCTCGCTACCAGCGCCCCTCGCTCTTTGAGCAGTTTCCCAAATTCCGCAACGCCCTCGCCGCCGGGGAACGGGTCCGCGTCGCCGGGGGTAGCATTCTCCATTGGGGCGACGGCGGGAAGGCGATGCTGATGCTCAAAAATGGCTACCCGATGCCGGTCGAAATGGCGCTCCTTGGCTTTCAACTCTACGGAGCGCAGGAGAACCGGATGGAACTCTACCATTCTGTCGGCGGCAACCCGGAAAAAATCCCGGGCGATCCCTATGCCGCCAAGCCGGAAAAGGAGCGCCGCAAGGCGATGCGTGCCGTCCGCAAACTGGTCGATCGCGGCCTGCCGACGCCCGAGAGCCGCCTTTCCAGCGGGATCGGCTTTGCCTCACTGGAAGCACCCTACCGCGCGCATCAGCGGATGATCGCCCTCAATTACGGCCCGATGGGGTGGGGCCACGGGAATGCCGATCGCCTCGGACTCCATCTCATTAGCCATGGTGCCTATATGGCAACCGATCTTGGCTACCCGACCCTCACCGGTCCCTACCCACCGCGCATCGGCTGGAGCAACCACACGGTCAGCCACAACACCGTCATGGTCGACGACCGTGTGATGGAGACCCACTCCTCTTTCTCCGGCAAGACACGCCTCTTTGCCGCAGCGGGGCCGGTACGCATCGTCGACGTCGAAGCCGCTGGCGAAAGTGTTCTGCGCGGGGAAGGGCATTCCAGCCGCAGTTCCAAAGCCAAACCGATCTACCCCGGCGTCACGACCTACCGGCGCTGCGTCGTGATGGTCGATGTCGACGAAAAAAACTCGTATTACCTCGACCTCTTCTGGGTCCGGGGCGGCAAGAGCCACCGGCTCATCCAGAACGGCGGTGGCCACGAGGTGACAACCCAACACACCCAATGGCAACCACAGAAAAAGGGGAGCGCTGCGGGAGAAGAGATCCCCTATGGCCATTTTTACGATGGCCAACCGACGTGGAGTTACCGAGGGAGCGGTCTGATGTTCCTGCGCAACGTCGCCCACGCCCGCCCACAGGAGCCGTACCGGGTCGAATGGAAAATCGCCCCGCCCTACAACCTCCAGCGCGACCTACGAATGCGCCTCCATCACCTCGCCCCGGTCAGCGAGGCGATGCTCGCCGATGGGGAAGCTCCCAGCCGGGGGCCGATCCTGCGCTACCTCCATCGCACCGTCCGGGGGGAGGCCGACCTCGCCACGCAGTTCATCACCGTTCTGGAACCGTTTGAAGATCAGCCCATCATCCGCTCCTGCCGCCTGCTCGGCACCCGTGGTGATGCTTCGTTCGCCGCCGCGCTGGAGATCACGCTCAATGACGGTCGCCGCGACACCCTTATCATCACCGAAGATGGCCAACCCTTCGCTATCAATGACGGCCCGGAACTGACAGGACGCCTCGGCTGGAGCCGCACCGCCGCCGATGGAACCTTGCAACGAAGCCTCCTGAGTGATGCCAGCCGCTGGAAGTTGCCCGGTCACGAAGTCATTGAAACCAGCGCACGCACCAGCGGAACGATCGCTACCCTTGATCTCACCGATCCTGCGAACGTCACCCTCACGACCGAAGAGAAAAAACTCCCCGCCCATCTCAAAGGAGCCACGTTAATCGTCGATAACCATCAACGCGCCGACGCCGCCTACCGCATCGTCGCCGTCGATCAAAAGATCCACCTCGGCCCTGCCGCCATGGAGGAGTTGCATCGCGACCCCGCCAACCCCTCAGCGGGCCGTATCCCCAATATCGCTGAGGGCGAGACCTTCTTCATCCCGCATACTCACTTCTTCGAGCACGCTCCTTAATTCTCCATTCCCCCTTCACGTTACCACCCGCTTTGCGCCGTCCACCCGGTTCAAAGCGGGTTTTTTCGTCCTGAAATTGCGGCTCGACGCTCTGTGGTTGTCGAATCAAAGAAAACCCGATACGATCCCCGAGTCGGAGGCCCTCATTGTAGCATGATGTTCCACGGTTCAACGGAAGAGGAGGAGCGGAGGAAGCGACGCTGGTTTTCCCAAGCCCTCAAAGAGTGGCAGGGTGGAGCCATGACACGCCGCTCCTTCGTGCATGCTGCTTTTCTTGCAGGGTTTGGCGCTCTGCTCCCCTCCCTTCTCGGGTGTCGGCGGTTATCGGGGGAAAAGGCCGCTCCATCGCCGGAGGAGGTCGCGGCGACGCTCGGGCCGGATTCCGTGATGGAGTCGCCTGAAATCCGCGCCTTTCTCAAAGAAATGGGCCGCCGCTTCAAGGGAACCCGCCTGCGGATTGTCAGCGAAGATACCCCCCCCTCCATGGCGACCCGCCGGATTATGGAGGAGGAGTTCATCCCGCTCACCGGGCTGGAAGTGGAATGGGAACTCCTGCCGCTGGACCGGGTGCTGGCTCGGATCACTGCCGATACCGGTCGCCAGAATGGTCAACACGATGTCTTCTACGTCGACCAGCAATGGGTCGCCCGGTTCGCCGAAGAGATGGTCGATCTCCAGACCCTCTTCCCCCGGCACGAAATCGCTTACCCCGGCTACAACTTCCCCGATATTCTCCCGGAACTGGTCCGCCACCTTGCCACCTATGGCAACCGCCTCGTCGGCATCCCGTACGACATCACCATCAACCTCCTCCTCTACCGGCGCGACATCCTCGAATCACTCGGCCTGCCGATCCCGACGACACGCCCGGAGTTCCTCGAAGCCGCCCTCACTGTCACGCGCGACAAGGCGCTGCGCATGTTCGGCACCTCCGGGATGTGGCGCTCGGGGCATCTCGCCCTCTATATTGAATTTGTCAGCCTGCTCTGGGCGCACGGCGGTTCGGTCTACCTCGCCAACGGCCAGCCCGCGCTCAACGACGCTCAAGCGCTCAACGCGCTCCAATACCTTCAGAAACTCGGCAACGTCGTCTCCCCCGCCGCAACCCGTTGGGACTGGGGGGGCGAGGCCGAGAGCTTCATGATGGGGGAGAGCGCCTTTCTCATCCAACCCGGCGAATACCTCTCGATCATCAATGACCCGCGCCGCTCCCGTGTGGCCGGGTTGGTCGAAGCGGCCCCATGCCCCCGCGCGGTGGCGTTGCGCCCGGCCAAAGCGTGCGGTTTTTTTGAAACACCGGGCGTCAGCCATCAAGGGGGGAGCCTCCTCTCGATCTCCCGCTACAGCCGCCACCTTGATGCCGCGTGGGTCTTCGTCCAATGGGCCACTTCCGCCGATGTCACCTCCCGCGCGTGCATCCTCGGCGGCGGCACCAGCCCGATCCGCACCAGCAACTACAGCGACCCGCGCGTCGTCGCTCTCAGCCGCACCATCACGGGACCGACCCGGCACTTCCCGATCGCCCTCGACGCCATTCGCCACGACATGGGGAGCGATCCCAAGCTCCCCGCCTTCCCGGACATCGCCGTCCACGGGCTGGCTGTGGAACTGGGCAAACTGACCACCGGCCAGCAATCGATCACCGCCACTGCTGAGGCGATGCAACGCGCTGCACAACTCGAACATCTCCCATGAGCAGCACCCCACCGGCCGATCTCCCGGAGGTTCATCGCTCCGGCGCCCTGCGCAGCTTCTGCCGCAGCCTACGCCTCAAGGTGATTGCCCTCTTCCTCGCGCTGGCTCTTGTCCCGCTCGGGCTGCTCACGCTGATGAACTACCGCACCGTGCGCCACTCCCTTCAGGAAGCGGCGCACCACTCCCTGCGCGCCGCCGCCTCGGAGACCGCCCTCACCCTCAACAACTTCTTTGAGGCGAAGCTCACCAGCGTCGACACCGAAGCCAAGCTCCCGATCCTGCGCAAATACCTCACCAGTGGCGATGCCGAAGCCGCGGATAACGTCCTGCGCAGCCTGCGTTCCATCAACCGGCAAGACCCGATCTTTATCTTCTCCTCCGCCCTACTCGACGCCAGCGGGCGCAACGTCATCGACACCCGGGGCAGCTATGTCGGGCGCGACGAATCGACGATGATCCACTTCCGCAAAACCGTGGAAAACGGGATGGTGACCCTCTCGCCCATCTGTTTTGAACCGGAGAGCGGACGTGCTTACCTCGCCGTCAGCGCGCCGATTCTCTCCCGCGAACGCGAGATCATCGGCATCCTGCGGACCTTCTACGATGCGCACATCCTCCAACAGCTTCTCGTCGGGAGCATCGCGCTGGCCGGGCCGGGATCATTCCCGATCGTCCTCGACGAAAACCAGATGGTCCTCGGGTATGCCGGGAAAACCCAACGCCAAGCCCTCGAAACCCTCTTCGCCTTCGCCGCCCTTCCCCAAGAGCCGATGCTAACGAGCCTACGTGCCGAATCGCGCCTCCCTCTCCACGTCCGCCACCTGCAAGACCCCTTTCTTAAAGAAGCGATGGTCAATACCCCGCTGGAGGAGGGGAGCGTCGCCGGCGTGAGCACCGCGCTCCATCACCAGCCGTGGCAGGTCTCCTTCGTCATTCCCTCCGCCTCCTTTCTCGAACCGCTGCGCAAGCAGGAGAGCGAGACCGTCCTGATGTCGTCCATTATCGCCACGCTGGTGATCTTCCTCGCTTTCTGGACCAGTAAGATCCTCTTCGCCCCGCTGCGACACCTGACGCGGATGGCGGCACGCGTCGCCTCGGGTGATCTCGATGCGAAAGTCCCGGTCCTCTCCCGTGATGAACTCGGCCAACTCGCCAGTTCCTTCAACGTCATGACGCGCCAACTCAAGGAGCGCGATCAGGAACGCGAGCAACTCCTCATCCGCGAACAACTCGCCCGTGCCGAAGCCGAACAGGCCAACCGCCTCAAAGATGACTTTCTGGCCACCCTTTCCCATGAACTGCGCACGCCGCTGACCGCGATCGTCGGCTGGGTCAACCTCCTGCGCGACAACCCGACCCCGGAGGAACTCGAAGAAGGGCTCTCCATTGTCGAACGCAACGCATGGGCCGAGACCCAACTCGTCGACGATCTCCTCGACGTCTCGCGCATTACCCGGGGGAAGATCACCCTCAACCGCGCCGCGCTCGATCTCCAACTCGTCGTTCAGGAGGCGCTCAACACCATCCTCCCCTCCATCAACGCCAAAAAAATCACCCTGCGCAGCGAGATGCCGCAGGAGAGCCTCTGCACACTGGGCGACTGGAGCCGACTGCGCCAGATCGTCCTCAACCTGCTGGCCAACGCCGTTAAATTCACGCAGGAAGAGGGGGAGATCACCCTGCGCCTCTTTGCCGAAGGGGAAGAGGCGCTCATCACCATCCGCGACAACGGCATCGGCATCCCCCCCGAACATCTAAGCACCATCTTCACCCGTTTCACTCAGGTCGACAACACCAGCACCCGACGCTACGGCGGGATGGGCCTTGGGCTCGCCATCGCCCGACATCTGGTCGAACTCCACGGCGGCACGATCAACGCCCGGAGCGACGGCCCCGGCCACGGCAGCCTCTTTAGCGTGCGCCTGCCGCTCCTGCCGCTCGATCACCTCCTTCCCGAAGGGGGCACGCAGCCCTCCATCCCGCTCGTCAACCTCCCGCCGACGCCACGCCCGCTCGACGGTTTGCGGGTGCTGGTCGTGGAGGATGACGATGACACCCTGCAAATGCTCCGGCATGTGCTCAGCGATGCCGGGGCCGACGTCGCCACCGCCCAAAGCGCCGCCGAAGGGGTGGAAGCCTTTGAACGCCACCAACCCGATGTCGTCTTGAGTGACATCGGCCTGCCGCGAGAGGATGGCTACCTCTTCCTCAACCGCATTCGGGGCCGAGGCAAACGAGGGGCGACCGTCCCCGCCGCCGCGCTCACCGCCTTCGTCGCTCCCGAAGATTACGAACGGACCCGCGCTGCCGGGTTTCAGGTCCACCTTTCCAAGCCGATCGAACCGGCACGGCTCACCGCCGTCGTCGCCTCTCTGGCGCGGCAGACCCCACCCGCCGGGTAGAGGAGAAATCGGCACCCGGCGCGGCCCGGCGGCCCGAGCAGAACCTCCCGTACCCCGTCGAGCCTCACCCCCTCCCCGGGGCGCAACAGAAGCTCCACCCCCTCAGCTGTGATCCAGAGAAGACCGGCCCGGCACTCCACCCCGAGCTGCCGCGCCTGCGGCAAAGCAACCAACTCCCCCGGCTGGAGACGGTGAACGATCATAGGACTCCCTTTCATGGCACCACCCACTCTCGCACCTCAACGCCGCTGCCGGTAGACCCAGCCGGGCCGTTTTTCCCCTTAAACAAGCGGGCATCTGTATAACCTCTTTTTACGGGAAGGTGTCGGTTGTCATGGTTGGCGGGAGTGGTAGAATCTCATCACGGTGAAATTACCGATCTACCAGCGACTTGCTGCCGAGTTGGAAGCGATGATCCTCGAAGGGGCCTTCCGGGTCGGCGAACGGATGCCCTCGCTACGCCAGTTCAGCCGCCAGCGCAAGATCAGCCTGCCGACCGCCATGCAGGTCTACATCGTCCTCGAAAACCGACAGTTGATTGAGGCACGGCCCAAATCGGGCTTCTTCGTCCGCCCCCGGCTCTCGGGACGTCTGCTCGAACCGCGCGCCGCCAGCGGGCCACTTGAACCAAACTCTCTGGAAGGGTACTCGACCTTGCGCCGGATGATGCGCGATGTCTCCGACCCGTCGCTCCTCCCGCTGGGCGGTGCGATCCCCGACGACTCGCTCCTCCCGCTCAAGCGCCTCTCCCAAGCGGTCACCACCGTTCTGCGCACCCACCCCGGGGCCGGGACCCGCTACGACCCGCCGCCCGGTTCCCTCCAACTGCGCGTGGAACTCAGCAAACGGTCATTGGAGTGGGGGTGTCGACTCGGGCCGGACGATTTCATCATCACCAACGGCGCAACCGAGGCGCTCTGGTTGGCGATCGAAACGCTGACCCGCCCCGGCGATGCGATCATCGTCGAAGCGCCAACCTACCACGGCTTGCTCTCCCTGCTCGGCAAGCTCCAGCGACAGGTAATCGCCATCCCTTCCTCCCCGCGCGAGGGAATCGACTTGGAACTCCTCGCCCAAACCCTTCAACAACGGCGGGTGGCGGCGATCCTGATTAGCCCCAACTACTCCAACCCGCTCGGGAGCCGAATGCCCGATTTCGCGCGGCAAACCGTGCTCGGCCTTGCCGAACGCCACCACGTCCCGGTCATTGAAGATGACATCTATGGCGACCTGCCCCACGACAGCGCCACCGGTCGCCCGCACACCCTCAAGGCGCTCGACCCCAACGTGATCCTTTGTGGCTCCTTCTCCAAGACCGTCGCCGCCGGGTGGCGCGTCGGCTACATCGCCGCCCCACCGATCTGGCGGCAGGAGATGATCGACCGCAAGACCACCAGCAGCCTCGCCTGCGCCACGCTCCAACCGCTCGCCCTCGCCGAGTTTTTGAAAAACGGCGGTTATGAGCGCCACCTGCGCCGCCTGCGCGGAACCTTGCGCGAACAAGTTGCCCTGATGCGCGAAGTCGTCGCACGCCGCTTCCCGGCGGGGACGCGCGTGAGCAACCCGAGCGGCGGCTTTGTCCTCTGGCTGGAATTACCCGGAGAGATCGAGACCCTCCCGCTTCTGCCCAAAGCCCGCGCGGCAGGGATCAGCTTCCTCCCCGGTGCCTTTTTCTCGCCCGGGGAAGCGTTTGGCCACTGTCTGCGGCTCAATGCCGGTTGCCTCTGGGGCCCAGCCGTTGAGGCGGCGATCGACACCCTCGCCTGCATGGTCAGGGAGGCCCGGCCCGCCACCGCTCCGCCACCCCCTTAATTCGGGGGATAGGCGGGCACCTCTTTTTTTCCTTACGATAACGGTTATGCAGTCGCATCACCGTCACGCCCATCAATCTTCCAGCCGCCCGCGGCGTGGAGTGTGGCGGCGTCTGACCGAGCGACTCTGGCGGGTGTTTGATGTCTACGCGGTCAAGGACGACGGGCGCAAGCCGTGGAGCCACCTCCAGCAACGCAACGGCACCCGCCGACCTCAATCTTGAAACGGGGGGGGCGGTGTGGCAGGATGAACGCTTCTGATTACCACACCGTCCATCTCCCCGTGGCCCTCCCGCACGGCCACCTTTTGTCGGATTTACCTGCTGGCACTCGTCGCCCTAGGCCTTCTTTTTCGTGGGGTGGGGGAGCAATGGTGGTGGCTCACGCTGGCGCTCTATCTTCCGTTCTGGGTCTGGGGAGCGCCGCTTCTCGTCCTCATTCCGATGGCGTGGCGGTGGCGACGCCGTCAACTCTTCTGGCTGGCGGGAGGGGCGTTCTGGCTTCTCATCATGATCGGCGGCTGGCGCTGGAATCACCACGCCATCCCGGAAGGGGAGGGGCAGACCTTCACCATCATG
This sequence comes from Chthoniobacteraceae bacterium, assembly GCA_037189865.1. GTDB lineage: Bacteria > Verrucomicrobiota > Verrucomicrobiia > Chthoniobacterales > Chthoniobacteraceae > DATMFV01. Next base: position 221,232 of record JBBCIW010000001.1, read on the forward strand.
ACTTACAACGCGGGGGAGAACCGGGGAACCCGTCTCGACCCGTTTTTCACCCGGGAGAAGCCTGACCTCCTCACTCTTCAGGATGCTCACTGGGAGAGAAAATGGCTGGGCCAGTTAAAGGAGGAAGGCGGCTACCATATCGCCGTCCTCGGGAGCCACGCGCTAGTGAGCCGATGGCCGATCGGCAAGGCGGAGTTACTCCCCCGGCAACCGTTGGGAGGGCATCCGGTAGGGGCTCGCTTTGAAGTAACGCTCCCCGGTGGCCCGCCGTTGACCGTCTATTCGCTCCACCTGCCGACGCCACGCCGCGCCCTCCAGCGCCTCATGAAACCGGAGCGAAAGGGACGCATCGCCGAATTCCGCGCCTATCAGCAGCGACGGATCGCCCTCTATCGGGAGACCGTCGCGCGTCTCGCCGCCGAGCCGGGGCCGATGGTGGCGGCGGGCGATCTCAACATCACCGCCCACGGCTACCTCCACACCCTTTTCTCCAAAACGCTCAACGATGCCTTCGCCCAGAGCGGACGCGGCTTTGGCTACACCTTCCCCGGTTGGGACCCGGAGTACCCACGCTTCAAAACACCATGGGCGCGGCTTGACTCCATCTTGAGTTCCCCTGAGTTACAACCGCTCGACTGCCGCGTGGAACCCGACCGACTCACGCAACACCGCGCTGTCGTAGCGACCTTTGCCCGACCCTCTCTACCCGCTCCTTCCCGATGACTCCCACCTCTCCGCGCGACCGCTTCCTCCAACAACTCGCCACCGCTCTTCAGGAGGGCGACTTCATCAAGCTGACGCTCGGCCAACCGGTCCCCACGCCCGGGGCGGAGGCTGCCGTACGCCGCCTCCTCATCCGCCCGGTCCTCCTCAAAGGGGAGAAGCAATGCAGCATCGTCACCCGGCTCGCCACGCGCGATGAAACGCGCAACCTCCCCCCCGCCGCCTTGCTCAAAGAGGTCACTCGCCGCCTCGGGAAAGAGTTTCTAAGCGCCCATCTCTGGCGCGAATCGGGGGAAGTCACGCTCGACCTCGCACAGAAACGCCGCCCCTTGCGGATCGCCCCCGGTCTGCACGCCCCGGCGACCTTGGAGCACGACCGCACCAAAGCACGTCACCTCGACCGGAGCGCCCCCTACCTCGCCGCCCTCGGCGTCACCGATGCCCGTGGCGAAGTGCGCGAGCGCATGGGCGACAAGTTCCGGCAGATCGAGCGCTTCGTCGATCTCCTCGGCTCCGCTTGGCGGGAGAGTCCGCTCGCCACCCGGCCAAACACGGGCGAAACCCCGCCGATCACCCTCTGCGACATGGGGAGCGGCAAAGGCTACCTCACCTTCGCCGCGTGCGACTACCTTTCACGAATCGCCGGGCAGCGGGTGGAAGCAGTAGGGATCGAACAGCGGGCCGATCTCGTCACGCTCTGTAATCAGGTCGCCCAACATTGCAGGATGGAGGGGCAACTCCGCTTTGTCGACCAGCCGATCGCACAGCGGGAGGAACGCCCGCTCGATCTCCTGCTCGCGCTGCACGCCTGTAACACTGCGACCGATGACGCACTGGCGAGCGGCGTGCGCTCCGGCGCTTCCATCCTGCTCGTTGCCCCGTGTTGCCATCAGGAGGTCCGCCCGCAAGTCGACGCCGCCGGGCAGAACCCCGCCCACCCGCTTCACGACCTGCTACGCCACGGCCTCTTTGCCGAACGCCACGCTGAAATGGCGACCGACGCGCTACGCACCCTCCTGCTCGAAGCAGCGGGGTACAAAGTGCGCGTTGTGGAATTTGTCGCCGCTGAACATACCGCCAAGAATGTGATGCTTATCGCCACGCGCCGAAAAAACCGGCTCTCCCCGGCCCAGCGCGAGCAACTCGACACCCGGATCGCCGCGCTCAAGACCTTCTACGGCATCACGCAGTTGCACCTTGAGCGCCTCCTCCAAAACGCCTGATCAGGCCGGAACCGCTTCCCCGCCGGAATCGGGCTCATCGTCTCCACCCCGCTCGACCCGTGGGAGCCAGTGAAGGATGGAGGTATAGGCAACGTAGGTAAACCCGCCCTGAAAGAGCATCAGGAAAGGGACTGACATCCAATGCCCGGCAGCGATCGCCGTCAGGACGAAGTAGGTAAAATAGAGCGCAAAGGCAACTTCCACCAACGGAAGCAAGGTCTTGAGCGGGCTGTAACGGGCGGCGGTCCAACGCTGTTTCTTGCGCTCGATGCCGTACTTGGGCGTCCGGGTAAACTCGCTCTGGTGGTTAAAAAGCGCTTCGAGCACGGCGCGGCAGTTGTTGATCGACATCCCGATCCCCAACCCGAGCACCAGCGGCAGGTAGATCAACTCCTTCACCCAGCCGCGCGGGTACATCTCACGCAAAGCGGCGACATAAAACGTCGCAGCGGAAACCGAAGCGAGGAAGAAGACCGGCAGATCAAAGAGAAAAAGCCGCCACCAACCCGAAGGGAAGAAGCCGTTGTGCGTGGAGGCATGTTGCAGCAACATGCAGAGGCAGACCAACAGCAGATAGGCAAAGTTCGAGGTGAGGTGAAAGGTCGCCTCGATCTTGATCGCCAACGGAACGCGGCTGCGCCAGACCGTCCCGAGCATTTTCTTGCAGGTCTGGATCGACCCTTTGGTCCAACGATGTTGCTGGCTGCGGAAGCCGTTCATGTCGACCGGCAACTCCGCCGGGGTGACCAGATCACGCAGGAAAAGGAAGCGCCAACCGGCCAACTGGGCGCGGTAGCTCAGGTCGAGGTCCTCGGTCAAGGTATCATGCTGCCACCCTCCGGCTTCCTCGATGCAGCATTTGCGCCAGAGGCCCGCCGTTCCGTTAAAGCTAAAGAAGCGCCCGCTGCGGCTGCGCGCGGTCTGCTCCAGAATGAGGTGACCGTCGAGGAAGATCGACTGGATGCGCGTCAGGAGCGAATAATCACGGTTGAGATGCCCCCAGCGGCTTTGTACCATGCCGATCTGCGGGTCGGTGAAAAAGGGTATCGTCTCTTTGAGAAGTTGTGAGCCGGGGACGAAATCGGCGTCGAGGATGAGGATGAACTCCCCTTCGCAACTCGCCATCCCGTTCTCCAGCGCCCCGGCCTTGAACCCGGTGCGATCCTCCCGGTGGATAAAGATGGCGTTAAACCCCGCCTCGCGCAGCCGTGCGACGCCGTTCTCGGCCAGAAGGCAGGTCTCATCGGTCGAATCATCGAGCACCTGAATCTGCAACTTCTCCTTGGGGTAATCGAGGGCCGCGACGGCATCAAGGAGCCGCTCGACAACGTAGAGTTCGTTGTAAATCGGCAATTGCACGGTGACCTTTGGCCACTCGGCGAAACTTCCCTTCGGGGTCGGCTTTTCGTTGCGATGCCGGAAGTAAAGGAAGAGGATCGTGTAGCGGTGTAAACCGTACAGGGCAAGGACGCCGACTACCAAAAAGTAGCAGACGGCCCAGAAAAAGGCGCTCGGGTCTCCGTTCATAAATGAATACTTGGCGAGCCGGGAAAACGGGCCGCATCATCGCTCCTGATGCGGCGCGGTCAAGCCGTTTGCCGGTTCCTCTTCAGGTCGAAGAACGATAGCCCTCCGGGTCAAATTCCACATCAAGATAGCCGATGGCCCGCAGACCGGCCTCGACCTTGTTGCTTAAAAGCGGCAGCGTCCCCATCTCCTCCGGGGCGATCTGAACCCGTGCGCGAGGCTGCCCGTCCGCTCCGGCAGAGTGGCGCACGCGAAAGATGCGGAACCCGAGACTGCGGACCCACTCCTCCCCGGCCTCGACCATCCCGAGCGCCTCCACCGTGACCGGATTTCCATGCAGAATGCGCGAGCTTAAACACGGTTGCGCCGGGGCATCTGCCGTCGGTAACCCGAGATGGCGCGAAAGCTCGCGGACCTCCGCCTTCGTCAAACCGGCGCTTTTGAGCGGGGCGAGGACGCGGTACTCCCGGGCCGCCTGCGAACCGGGGCGCAGATGGGCGGGATCGTCGGCATTCTCCCCATAAGCGAGCGCGGCGAAACGACGCTCCGAAGCGAGCCGCTCCATGTTCACAAACAACTCCGATTTGCAGAAGTAGCAGCGGTTGAGCGGGTTAGCCGCATACTGCGGGTTCTCCATCTCTGCCGTACGGATCACTTCAACCGGCGCACCGAGCCGCTCCGCGAGCGCCAGCGCCGCCGCCAGTGCCGCCCTCGGCAGGCTGGGGCTATCGGCGATCACCCCGAGCATCTGCCCGTTCCCGAGCACGCGATGCCCAAAGGCGAGCAGACAGGCGCTATCAACCCCGCCCGAATAGGCGATCAGGAGCGGAGCGCACGACTCCAACTCGCGCTCCAGCGCGGCGACTTTCCCCGCGAGCACCGGCGGTAGGGTCAAGGTCGGCATCAGAGCTGGACGCGGCGGAAGAGTTCGTCGAGCGGAAGTTGCAGGCCGATGTAAAACTCACCAAATTCAGCGTAGATGGCGCTTGCCGGGTCAAAGCGCATCTCGTAGATGATCGCCTTAATGTGAGTGGTGTTGTGGGAAAAGAGGGTGACGCCCCACTCCTCGTCATCGAGGCCGGTCGCCCCGGTGATGAGTTGGAGGATCTTCCCGTGCCACTGGCGGCCAAGCCGGGCATGACCCGCCATCAGTTTTTTACGCTCCTCAAAAGGGAGGGCGTACCAGTTCTGCTCCGGGTTGCGCCGCTTGGACATCGGGTAGAAGCAGACGACCGGCCAGCCGGGGAGGTTCGGGTAGAGCTTATCTTTGCTGTACTTGGCGATCCGCGCGCGGAACGCCTCCACCGCTTCGAGGACTTCCGGGGCATCAGTTGCAAGCCCCTTTTCCTGAGCGACTTCCGCCGCGTACTCTTCCTCGCTCGGGGTGTACTCGCTCAACTCCGTGAGCGAGAAGAAACTATAGACCGGCGTCAGCACATCGGGCCCGAGCGCCTGTCCGAGCCGTTTTTCAAATTCATTGGCCTTATGGAGATCAGGCGTCAGGAGGATAAACCCGATGTCGGCCTTGGGCGAAACGACCGAAAGGGTGAGAAGCTGCGTCTCCGGCGTCGCCCGGATCTCCTGCACCAACGCGGTGAGGGTGGTCTTCGCTTTGAGCTTCTCTTCCGCGCTCAAAAGGCTCCATTGGCCAAACTCGATCTTATAGAAAAGATGAAAGAGGTGCCACCCCTCAAGAGGAGGCAAAGCCGGGATCGGTTCGTTCATCATGGCTCCCATGAAATCGCATGGGGTAGCGGGAGTCAAACCAAACCGGGAGTCGCTCCATTAAGGGGGTGATCAAACCAGAGCAAGAGATCGTCAAAGGGGGACAAGACCGGGCGGCCCCGGCCCGCTATCCTCCAAAGCATCGAAGCGCCTTGCCATGTACCACCCCAAATACAGCCTCTTCTTTGACAATCATACCCACCACGCCTGCCCCGATGTCGGCGCCGCCTTCGACGCGCAAGCGTACGCGGACGAGTTCGTGCGATGCCGGGTCGATTTTGTCACGTTTCACGCACGCTGCAATCAAGGCTTTGCTTACTACCCGACCGAGATCGGCCTCCGCCATCCTTCGCTAAGCTACGATCTTTTCGGCGCTCTGGCCGAAGCATGCACCCGGCGCGGGATCGCCATCTCGGCCTATTTCAACGGCGGGATCAGCAGCGAGGAGGGGTTGCTCCACCGCGATTGGACCACCCTCCTCCCCGATGGCCGCACGCACCGCGACCCGCCGCTCACGCCGTACGTGCGGACGATGTGTTACAACTCCCCGTACCGGGATCACCTGATCGCCATGATCCGGGAAGTCGCGCAGCGCTACCCGGTCTCCGGATTTTTTGTCGATTGCCTCGCCTCCTTCCCCTGCGTCTGCCGGTATTGCATGGAGGAGATGCGGGCCAAGGGGATCGACTGGCGCGATGAAGCCGCGGTGACCGATTTCTCCGCTTTCTCAGCCATCCGTCTCTCCGAAGAGATCGCCACGGCGGTCCGGGCGATCCTCCCTTCACCCCTTCTCTTCTTCAACGGCCCCGGCTACCGCGAACAGGCACACGCTGCGACTTACTTCGATCTCGAATGCCTCCCTAATAATCTCGATTGGGGGTATCGCTACGTCCCGCTGATGGCGCGCCACCTCAACACCTTTACCGACCGCCCCACCCTAAATATGACCGGGCGGTTCTACGATTGGGGCGACTTCGGGGGGCTTCGACCCCAGGCCGCGCTCGAATACGACCTCCTCTACGGGTTGATCCTCGGCCTGCGCCCGAACATCGGCTGCCACTTCCACCCGCGCGGGACGATCAACCGCCCGATGTTCGATCGCGTCGCCGCCACTTACGATTTCCTGCGCCGTTACGAACCGTGGTGGGACGAGGCGCAACCGCTCACCGAGATCGCCATCCTCTTTCCCAAAGGAACCATCGCCATCCAGCGCTCTCCGGAATTGTACGGTTGCGTGCGGATGCTCTCAGAACTCAAACATCCCTTCTCCATCATCGACACGGCGAGCGATTGGAGCCCCTACCGGCTCCTGATCCTCCCTGACAGTGTGACGCTCGATGAACCTCTCGCCCAACGGATAAAGCGCTACCTCGCGGAAGGCGGGGCGATCCTTTCGAGCGCACGTTCCGGCCTTAATCGGGAGGAGAGCGCATTGGCGTTGCCCGAAGAATGGGGGGTGGAACACCTTGGGGAAAGCGAGCATCAACCTGCGTTCTTCGAACCGGCCCCCGCGTTTGCCCGCCAGCTTCCCGCCATGCCGCTGGCGCTCTACACTGGCGGTCTCGCCGTCCGGGCGTTGCCGGGGACCACCATCGGCGCCACCCTCACCCGTCCCTATTACAACCATCAATGGGACGGCACCCACGCCTTCTACTACATCCCGCCCGATGCCCCGACGCAGGAACCGCTCCTGACGCTCCACGGCCGTGTCGCCCATCTCACCCACCCGCTTTTCACCGTCTATGAAGAGAAAGTCGCCTCGGTTGAACTGCGCCAATTGGTGAGCAACGCCATCGATGCCCTCCTCCCCGACCCGCTCCTGCGGGTAAGTGACGCCCCCTCCTTCCTCAAAACCACCGTGACCCACCAGCCGGGTCGTCGGATCGTCCACCTGCTTGCCTATGTCCCGGAACTGCGCGGCAAAAGCGAGATGGTCGAGGAGCCGATCCACATCGCCGGATGCCGTGTCGCCCTGCGCCGGGGGGAGGGGAGTTGCACCGTCTCCCTCGCCCCGGAGGGGAGACCACTCCCGTTCGAGGAAGCGGGGGGCTATCTCGTCGTCAACGTTCCGCCCTTCCGGGGTTATGCCATGTTGATCTTCACGGAAAGTGCATCAACCGGGAGCAAAATTTCATCAACCCAAAGCAAACCGCTCTCCTCCTCTTCTGATAAAGTAGAGAGTGGCACGCCTCCGCCCCTTTCCTGAATCAAGCCCATGAGAACGAGCACCCCCATGCCCAGCCGCGCCGCCGCCTTCTCCCTTACGGAATTGCTGGTCGCTTTGATCCTCGTCGCCGTCGTTCTGGTGATCGGCTTCTCCGGTCTCCAGAGGGCGACCCGATCGAGCAAAGGGGTGCGTTGTCTTCAGAATCTGCGGCAGATCGCCGTTCTTTTTCAGGGCTATCTGGCAGATCGCAACCAGACCTATCCCCATGCCTATACCCAGATCGGCTACCGCTTCTGGCCCAAGGATCTGATGGACGCCGCCGGGGATACGCGCGAGAGCCTGCGCGGCCTGTTTCTCTGCCCCGGTGTGCGCAACGCTGTCCCCGCCTTCTACACCCCGGCTTCCGGGCCGGTCGACCCCGGAAACGGCACCTATGCCTATGTCTCTTATGCCGTGAATGCCTTCGGCGTCGCCGCGCCGACGACGTATGCTCCCGGCCTTCGCCCCGCCCGGCAGACCGCTATTAGCGAACCTTCCAAACTGTTGCTATTGGTTGATTTCGACGACACGGCGCAACCGTACGAAGGATGGTACTATGCATGGTCCTCCGCCCTTGATCAAAACTGGGCGGCCATCGAGCCGCGCCACGGCACCGTCAACGCCCTCTTTTGCGATGGTCACGCCCGGCCGATGAGCCATGGTGAAGTCACCGGGACCAACCCGGACTACTGGCAATCGTATCGCTATACCCGCCCGTAGAAATTTCAAAGATAACGCATATTGGCCTGATTCTGCACCCGGTAGCGATGCGGTGTCATTCCATAGCTTTTACGGAAGCAGGCATAGAAATAGGAGAGACTCTCAAAACCACATTCCAACGCTATATCGAGAATCTCACGTGATGTCCCCGCCAGCAGGCTTGCCGCATATTGTAACCGCAATTCCTGAATATAGTGACTGGGGGTTTCTTCATAGATCAGCTTAAACTCCCGGCAGATATGCTCCGGGGAACGGCCGCAAAGCCGGTAAAACTCCTGCACGCCGAGCCGTAACCGCTCGGGATCGCGAATGGCTGAACGGGCCTGCACCAGCCAGGCGGGCACCATCCGGTGCTCCTCCTCCTCGTGCCCCTCCAGCGTGCAAAGCTCCCCGAAGACATTGAGCAGAAAACGCTCGATCTCCATGCGCGAACTCCGCACCTTGAACAGCGCCAGAAAGTAGAGCGAAATGCGCTGCATCTGCCGCTCGCTAAGGTGGAAGAGGCGCGGCAGCTTTCCCCGCTCCCCGTAGAGCGAACGATTTTTGGGGAAATAGCGATCCCGAAGGTATTCATAGGTCTCCCAATGAAAAGAGACGTTGTTGAGGTGGAACTTGCGACCTTGAACGCTCTCAAAAGCATGACTGTCAGAGGGGCGGATAAAGACGAGATCCCCGGCGGCCAGCATCTGGAGCTCACCGTTGATGTCGTGTTCCATGACACCTTTTTCAATCCAGAAGATTTCGCCAAACCCGTCGTGCCCATGCAACGGGTAGCCATCGAGCATGACGTGCGCAGCCTTGTACATCGTCGAAAGGCGATCTTTGGGGATATTCATCGGTTGGCCCACAAGATAGCCCCCTCCCTTTCAAGGGCAAGATGGAATCGGCGGGGGGATCAAAGCGCAACAAAATAACGTCAAGGGAGAGCAAGACGTTTTTGCCCCCGGTCGGCTATCGTTTTCTCTGTCACGATTCTTTTTCCCCCTGTCACCAGCGGCCCGCCCGCCTTTGCTCCTTAATCCTCCGTTTCTTCTTCTCTATGAAAACGATTCTCTGCCTTGCCAGCGCTGCACTGCTGACCGCTACCCCGATGGTATCGAGCGCCGCTGTTTATGTCGACGCCATCACCGCCTCCAACCCGGTCGCCTTCTACCGGTTGAGCGAGACTTCCGGCACGACCGCCTCCAATGCGGCCCAGCCCGGTCTCTATGATGCCGTGTACGAGAATGTCCTCCTCAACCAGCCGACACCGGGGCTCCCCGGCACCTCCGACCCGGCGGTTCGTACCACGGGGGCCGCCTCCCCCCAATCGAGCATCACCACACCGGAAATCACCTCACTAGGGATGGGTAGCTTTTCCGTGGAGTTTCTTTTCAAGGATGAAAGCAACCGCGACGCGACGGCCCTTAGCTATTTCTTTACCAAAGGCCCGACGCATGGAGCGACCTACCTCTCCCTGAGCGTCATGGGCAACTACAACGGACCGTCTGAACAAGGAAGAATCCGTTTTAGCTTTCGCAAAGAATGGAACGACGCGGGCGGCGTTACATGGGACACCGGGGTCGTCATGCCAGCCGATGTCTGGAATCAGGTCGTGCTCACCTATGACCAAAGCGCATCGGTACTCTCGCTCTACCTCAATGGCACCTCCATCCTCACGTTGAACGATTTCGAGATGGGGAGCGAAGCGATCGACCTGTTCACCTTTGGGCGGCGTTTCGATAACCTCCCCATAGCGGGGCAGTTCGCCGACATCTCCATCTACAATTACGCGCTCCATCAGGCGACCGTCACCAGCCATTACGAAGCGTTGAACGCCGTTCCGGAACCGGGGACCACCGCCCTGCTCGGGCTGGGCGCTCTGGCTGGGGTCATCGCTTATGGCCGCACCAAGGGAGCCACCTTGAAGAAGACCACCCCTGTGCGATAAAAGAAGAACCACAAATGCTTTCCTTGCTCTCCTCCCGCTTTCTCTCCGGTTCGCTAGCTGCCCTCTGCGGTCTCTGGACGACGCTACCCCTTCGTGCCGAACTGGTGCTGGTGGATCATGGGAAAGCCCATGCCGCCATCGTCCTCCCCGCAACCCCTTCTCCCAGCGAGGAACTCGCCGCGCGGGAACTGGTCGAACACATCCGGCTGGCCACCGGCGCAACCCTTGAGACACTTTCACCCCAAGAAGGGGAAACATGGGAAGGGCCGCGCCTCTTCCTCGGCCCCGGCGCAGCAGCGGCAAAGGCCGGGCTGGAGGTCAAGGGGTGGCAGGCGGATGAATATCGCATTCTCTCCAACGAGCGCGATCTCTTCATCGTCGGCAAGGAGGGGCCGTATGCGGACATAGAGCCGCCGTGCGGCGGAACGCTTTATGGCGTCTACGAGTTTCTGGAGGAAGCGCTCGATATCCGCTGGCTTTGGCCCGGGGAACTCGGCCGCTACGTCCCGGAACGCCAGCGACTAGCCATTGCCAAATCCCACGACGCCAGCCGCAAACCGAAGCTCTCCCCGCGCATCTGGTGGCATCAGGATCTCAACCTCAAACAGTGGAACGAAAAGAAGGCGATCCCGCCGATGGCGTGGGACGTTCCGGGGTTAGGCTTCTCTGTTGAAAACACGCAACGCTATTACCGCGACCTGCTCCTCTACTTCCGGCGGCACCGCATCGGGGAGAGCGGCCGACCGCCGCTCGTTGCGCCGCCCGGTGTCAACCACACCTTCATGGGATGGTGGGCCAAATACGGGGCCAAACATCCCGAATGGTTCATGATGAATGAGGATGGCACCCGTGGGCCGCGCCGCTCGGTCGACGCCGGTCCCGCTGAGGCGGCCAACACGGATGAGGCGGCCATGTGTGTCTCCAACCCGGAGTTGCACCGCTTCATCGTCAACGAATGGTGGGACGGGGGTGATTTCCTCTCGCTCGGCGAAGTCGACCTGCGCGTTTTTTGCCACTGCCCCAAGTGTCTGGAGTGGGATGGCAAGTACCAGCCCGGCCCGGCGTTCGCCAAAGAAGATTTCGAGCCGCTCACCTCGCTTCGCTATGCCAAATTCTGGAAAGCGGTGCGCGAGCTGGCGGTGCAACGCAACCCGAAGGTCAAGGTCGGCTCGTTCCTTTACTGGAACTACTTCCCCGCGCCGCAGGAGCCGATCGACTTAAGCGGCGGCTTCCACGGCGAGTTCACCCCGTGGTCCGACGCCACCAGCTTCTACCCGATGACGAAGGAGGCCGACCAATGGCTGCGCGAACAATGGCTAGGCTGGCGCAAGACCGGAATCGAGTTGATCTACCGGCCCAACTTCACTCACGCGGGCCATGTCATGCCACACATCAGCACACGGCAGGCCGGGGAATTTTTCCGCTTCGCCGCACAAAACGGGATGAAAGGGTTCTTCTTCGACTCGCTCTTTGGCCACTGGGCGACGCAAGGGCCGATGATCTACGTCCTCATGGAATTGATGTGGAACCCGGAACGGGAGATCGACGCAATCCGGCGCGACTACTTCGCCGCCTTCGGCCCGGCTGCAAAGAGCGTTGAAGCTTACTTCGACTACTGGGAGGCCTACGCCACCCGCTGGCCGCGCGAGTCCAAGCAATACAACGGGCGCTCCCTCTTCCTGCCCCATACCTTCCTGCAAATTTCCTACGAGCCGGAGATCTTCCCGCCTGCCTTTAAACTACTCAAAACTGCGCGGGAAGAGGCCGCCAAAAGCCATCGCAAAGATTACGCCGAACGGGTCGCCTTTCTGCAAGCGGGGCTGGAACATGCCCAACTCGTCGCGCGTCTCTACCAATCGCTGGAAGGAAACAAGCCACCGACCGACCCGGGTGCACTGGCCGAAGCCCGTGCCGCGCTCTACGCGCTGGCCGAGTTCCGCAAAAAGCACGAGCACCTCTATCTGGCCGACTTCAACCTCGCCGCCCAGCGCGAAGGGTGGACCATCAAGTACCAGCCGCTCCTGATCAGCGAGGAGTAACCACCCAAGCCGGGTTTTACGCGAGCGCGGCCTCTGCCGCCTCGCGGTCGGGGTAGATGCTAAAGACCATATCAAGGCGGGAGATCTCGAAAATGCTCCGCACCGTGTCGCGCAGCCCGAAGAGGACGAGCTTGCCGCCGTGTTTCTTGAGCTTCTGCATCGCCTCGATCAAACAGGCCAACCCGGAGCTGTCGATATAGCTCACCCCGCTTAAATCAACAAAGACCACCTGCGGCTCCGCAGCGGCGACGTTCTGAAACGCCTCGCGAATCGCCGGGGATTGGCTCAAGTCGATTTCCCCTGAAAAAATCAGAAGGTTGGATTCCGGGTTTTCAATCGTCGCCATGGTCATCGCCCTGTTTGAAGAAGGAACGCCCAACTTGGCATCTTTGGCCGCCCCAAGGCAATCCCAATCCTGCCAACCCCCTAATTTCGGGCTTTTTCACGGTGCAAGCTTGCCATTTAGGGGGGTTGGCTTTATCCAGAAAGACGCATGAAAAAAATCGAGGCGATCATCAAGCCATTCAAAATGGAAGACGTGAAGGAGGCTCTCGCCGAGATCGGCATTGAGGGCATGACGGTCACCGAGGTCAAAGGTTTCGGCCGCCAGAAGGGGCATACCGAGATCTACCGTGGCAGCGAATATACCGTCGACTTCCTTCCCAAAGTGAAATTCGAGATCGTGATCAGCGAAGATCGCGTGGCGAAAGCCGTCGACGTCATCGTTCAGGCCGCCAAGACCGGCAAGATCGGCGACGGCAAGGTCTTCGTCCTCCCGATTGAAGAGGCGATCCGCATTCGTACCGAAGAACGCGGCGACAACGCGATCTAAACGTCCCTCTTTTTCCCCAACACACCGGAGCCGCACCTTTTGGATTCCTGGCTGGTTGTCGTCATCCTCGGCATTATCGAGGGGATCACCGAGTTCATTCCGGTCTCCTCGACCGGCCACCTCCTGCTCGCCCAGCAGTGGCTCCCGGCCCGCAGCGATCTTTTCAACATCGTCATCCAATGCGGAGCGGCGGTGGCGCTCGTCCCTCTCTTCTCCAAACGCCTCAAAGAGATGCTCTTTGGATGGCGCGAACCGGCCAACCGCGATCTCCTCTTTAAGCTCAGCGGAGCGTTCATCCTGACCGGTGTCGGCGGGTTGATCTTAAAAAAACTTGGGATGGAACTTCCCGACGAACCGCTTCCGGTCGCATGGGCGGTTTTCATCGGCGGCATCGCGATGCTCGGCGTCGAACGTTGGATTCGCAAACGCCCGCAGAGCGATGACATCACTTGGACCATCGCGATCATTGTCGGCGTGGCGCAGTTGCTCGCCGCGATTTTCCCCGGTCTTTCACGCTCAGGGAGCACGATCGTCTTCGCCCTGATCCTCGGGTTGACCCGCACCCGGGCGACGGAGTTCTCCTTCCTGCTCGGCATCCCGACACTCCTCGCCGCCGGGGCGCTTGAGATCTTTGGCGAATTACGCAAAGGGGAAGCGATGCAGGAGGATTGGGGCCTGCTCGCACTCGGCACGGTCGTCTCCGCTGTCGTCTCCTTTATCGTCGTACGCTGGCTGATCCGCTTTGTCCAGAGCCATACCTTCAACGGCTTCGCGATCTACCGCGTCGTCGTCGGTGCCGTCCTGCTCCTCTACTTCTGGCCGAGAGGAGGGTAGCCCGGGCCGCCGTTATCGGGCGGCGGCTGCGGCGGCATCTGCCGAGAGGTCGAAGAGTTCCACCTCCGGATTCTCCCGCCCGAAGTATTGCAACGTCCAATTGCTCGGGAAGAGGATCACCGGTTGTTCATCGCTGTCATGCGCGATCCGGCAGCCGGTCGGCAGTTTGATCTTCGCCTGATCCGCCGTGGAAAGGTCGGGCCGCAGCCACTTGACCAATTCCCAAGGGGAGGTTTCCAACCGCGACGGAGCGCCGTACTCCGATTCCAGCCGGTATTGGACGACCTCGAACTGCAACGGACCAACGGCGGCGAGAAGCGGCACCCGCTGCCCCGCATCGCGCAGGTGGAAGACCTGAATGACCCCCTCCTGCAACAACTGGTCGAGCCCCTGACGGAACTGCTTGAACTTCGACGGATTCGGGTTTTGCAGATAGGAGAAGCACTCCGGCGGGAAACGCGGGATCTCACGGTACTCAATGCTGGAATCATCCGAGAGGGTATCGCCGATGCCGAACTCCGAGTGGCCGACCAGCCCGATGATGTCCCCGGCGTACGCTTCATCAACCGTCTCGCGATCCTGCCCGAAAAGCTTGTGGGAACTCGAAAGGCGCACCTTCTTGCCGCTCTGTACGTGATGAACCACCATGTCGCGCTCGAAACGCCCGGAGCAGATCCGCACAAAGGCGATGCGATCGCGGTGTTTCGGGTCCATGTTGGCCTGAATCTTGAAGACGAAGCCGGAGAAAGCGCTCGCATCCGGGGCGATCTCCCGCTCGCCCACACGGTGCGGGGCCGGAGGGGCGGAGCGTTCCAAAAAAGCATCGAGGAGGAGTTGCACGCCGAAGTTATTCATCGCGCTGCCGAAAAAGACCGGCGTCAGTTCCCCGGCGAGCACCGCTGCCTGATCGTACTCGCGCCCTGCCATCTCCAGCATCTCCAGCTCCTCGACCGTCTTCTGATAAGTCGCCTCATCGAGAAGATCACGCACGAGCGGGTCTTCCAGACTGGTCACCGTCTCCGGTGCGCGATACGCCCCGGCGCGGGTCCGCTCAAAGAGGTGGAGCGACTGGCGCTGGCGGTCGTAGACCCCCTTGAAGTCAAACCCGGTCCCGAGCGGCCAGTTGACCGGGAAGGCCCCAATCCCGAGCACACTCTCCAGTTCATCGACCAGCGCGATCGGATCGCGCGTGGGCCGATCGACCTTGTTCATGAACGTAAAAATCGGCACGCCACGACGGCGACAGACCTCAAAGAGCTTGTGCGTCTGCGCCTCGATCCCTTTACCGGCGTCGATCACCATCACCACGGCATCAACCGCCGTCAGCACCCGATAGGTATCCTCGGAGAAATCTTTGTGCCCGGGGGTATCAAGCAGGTTGACCCGGTAACCGTTGTAATCAAATTGCAGAACGGTGGAACTGACCGAAATCCCACGCTTGCGCTCCAGTTCCATCCAGTCAGAAGTCGCCGCCCGCTGGTTCTTGCGGGCGGTCACGGAACCGGCCAACTGCACGGCGCCGCCGTAGAGGAGGAGCTTTTCAGTCAGCGTCGTCTTCCCGGCGTCGGGGTGGGAGATGATGGCAAACGTGCGTCGCCGGGCGATCTCTTCGCGCATAAAAAACCTCAGGCGCTCGCCTGTTCGTCTGCCGTTTTGCGCATCCGTGCGACGACCCGCTCTTTGCCGAGCACTTCGAGCATGTGGTAGAGGCTCGGGCCAACGGAACGCCCGGAGACCGCGACGCGCGTCGGGTGAATAAGATCACCGTTTTTAACGCCAAGTTCCTTCGCGCCTGCTTTAAGCGTCTCCTCCAGCGCCGCAACATTCCAGCTATCGAGCGCTTCGTAACGATCAGCCAACGCCCGCAGACGTCCGGCGACCCCCTCCTTCTTCAAGGTCTTCTCCACCGCTTCCGCGTCGGGCTCGATCGCGTCGGTAAAGAAGTAGCTAATCCAGTTCGGGACTTCGTTAAGATGCTTGATCTTCTCTTTGATAATCGCAAGCACCGGAACGAGCGCCTCGCGGCTGCCGTAGTTGATCCCGGCGGCGTCGATATATGGGAGGCTGAGTTCAAGGAAACGCTCCTGCGACATCCCAAGGAGGTACTGACCGTTGATCCAGTAGCATTTATCGAGATCGAAGGAGGCGTTGCGCCGGTTGATCTTGCTGAGTTCAAAGAGGGAGACGATCTCGTCGATCTCAAGGATCTCGCGGTTGTCTTTGGGCGACCAGCCGAGCAGGCAAAGGTAGTTGCGGACCGCCTCGGGGGCGTACCCGGCCTCGCGATACCCGGCGATGGAAGCCCCTTGATCGCGCTTGCTCATCTTTGAACCGTCGCGGTTGAGGATCAGCGGGATATGGGCAAAACGGGGCGGCTCCGCGCCAAGGGCGGCGTAGAGTTCGAGATGCTTGGGGGTGTTGGAGAGGTGATCCTCCCCACGGATCACGTGGGTCATCCCCATTTCAATATCATCAACGACGTTGACGAAATGGAAGATCCAGCCGCCATCAGGCCGGCGGATCGTAATGTCGGGATGGGTCATCGGGTTGGAGAGATCAAAGACGATCTTCCCACAGGTGAGATCCTCCAGCGTGACGCTCTTGCGCGGGGAGCGGAACCGCCACGCTCCGTTATCCTCGTAGAGATGGCCGCCGTCGCGCAGTTGATCAAAGTAGCGCTGGTAGATCGCCTCCCGCTCGCTCTGGAAATACGGGCCGTGATCGCCACCGGCAAAGGGGCCTTCGTCCCAATCGAGCCCGAGCCAGCGCAGCCCGTCATAGATCGCCTGCGTCGCCTCCTCGGTATTGCGCGCCTTATCGGTATCCTCGATGCGGAGGATGAAGGTGCCGCCGGTGTGGCGGGCGTAGAGCCAGTTGAAGAGAGCCGTGCGGGCTCCCCCCACATGAAGATAACCCGTGGGCGAAGGGGCAAAGCGGACGCGGACGTTGGAACTCATAGGAACCGGCGAGGATGCACCATCTCCCGGGAGATTTCACTCTCTTTTCCGCAAAATTTTGAGAAAGCCGGTGAATAAAGCACGCTGCTTTGCGTCCATCCATGGCAGTTCATGAATCACCTGTGGCATCACTCCTCTCTCTGGCCGAGCGCCGAAACAGCTTGCGCTTTCCGCACAGTCGATTAAGCAAGCACTGCTTTTTTCCATGTCCGTAGCCCCTTCCACCTCCACGACCGGCTCTGTGCGTCGCCTTGAGATCGATGGTCTTCGGGCGATGGCAGCGATCTGGGTGATGTGCGATCACTTCGGGCTCTCGCGACTGGTCGGGATGCATTACGGTTTCCTCGCCGTCCGCTTCATGCTGGTCCTCTCGGCCTATTTTGCCGCCAAACAGTTGCGCGTCCTCTGGGCAGGCGGCCCCCCGGCTTCCACCGCCGAGACCACCTCGAAACTCGTCCACTACTACGCCACCCGGGTGATCCGGCTCGGGCTGCTCACCTATGTGGTGATCGCGCTGGCGCTCCTCTTCAACATGGACGGGGCGCGTTCAAGCTGGGGGTGGCACCTTGCCTTTGCCACCAACCACTACATCGCCAGCCATGGCGAATGGCCCGGGGTGCTCTCCCACTTCTGGTCGTTGGCGGTGCAGATGCAGTTTCTCCTTTTCCTGCCGCTGGTCTTTATCCTCCTCTCGCGCAAGGGGTTGTGGCTCGTTTTGGCGACCGGGATCGGCGCGGCGGTCCTCCACCGCATCAGCGTCGTCACCGGAGATGCCGGGGATCTCTACCGCTGGATGCCGCTGGCCAACTCACTCGATGCCTTCTGTATGGGGATCGGGCTGGCGTGGGTGGAGCGCGAGCGGCCCCAATGGTTTGCCAAGCTGCGGCACGTATGGGTGGCCATAGTGGCACTCGCCGTCCTCATCATGGCCCACCGGTTGCGCGGCGCCTCCTACAGCACGCCGCTCGGGACTTTAACTGAGACGCTCGAAGCCGTGGCGCTCACCCTCTTTTTCGGTGCCCTTCTGGCGGGCCGCCTTTTCGGACCGATCGGGGCGCTCTTGCGGAGCAAGCCGCTCGTCTTCTTTGGCGGAGCGAGCCTCTCCATTTATGCCTTCCACCCGCTCGCCCACCAGATGCTCAGCCGCTGGTGCACCGCTCTGGGGGTGAGCACGGCGACGGTTGCCTTCCAGTGGGGCGCTGTCGGCCTCTCACTGCTGGTGGCGTGGGGAGGATATCATCTTCTGGAAATCCCGGCGCGGCGCTTCTCCGCAGCGGTCGAGCCGGTGCTCAGCCGCTCGCTCACCCAATGGGCCGAACGCCGCCAGCGCCGTCGCGCCTTCGGCTGGAGATGGCAGCCTTACAGCGCCGTCGCCGCCATGGCGCTCCTTCTCTACACCGCCATCCTGCCAGTCTGGATCACCGATCCGAACCTGATCATGGGCGAGGGAGGCGTCCTCCCATATGCTGCGGAGGAAATGGAGGAGAGCCTCGATGATCTCCCTTCGCTCTACCTGCTCGAACACCCCGAAGTCCTCATCCTCGATGAGATGCTCCACACCCGTATGGGGTGAGTTTTCAAAGTTTTGATTGACATCGGAGCGGCGGCACGGTCCGCTTCCGGGCAATCAAAACCCAAACCTTGAAGACGTTTTTACCCCGACGAAGTAGCCGGAAGAAACCCCCGCAAAGTCAACCGGATCGCTCCCTTTTCCTGGCATTCTGCCGGGGAATATCATGAACCTTTCTCTCTCGCTTGGTGCGATCTCCAGCAAACTGACCACGGAATGGGTCTCGCCGGAGATGTTTCTTTTCCAGATCGCGATTGTTCTCTTTCTGGTCTTTCTCAACGGCTTTTTTGTCGCCTCAGAGTTCGCCATCGTCAAAGCACGCGGCAGCCAGATTGATGCGCTCGTCAATCAGGGGGTCAAAGGAGCACCACTGGCCAAAGAGGTCACGGCGCATCTCGACGCCTACCTTTCGGCCACACAGCTCGGGATCACCCTTTCGAGCCTCGGGCTGGGGTGGGTCGGCGAGCCGTTTCTGGCGCACATGCTCCACCCGGTCTTCCTCGCTCTCGGGATCACCAGCCCGACTCTGGTCTCGACCATCTCCTTTGCGATCGCTTTTACGATCATCACCTTCCTGCACATCGTCCTCGGGGAATTGACGCCAAAGTCGCTCGCCATCCGCAAATCGGTGGCAACCACTCTCTGGGTGGCACGGCCCCTGAAGCTTTTCTTCCTCCTTTTCCGCCCGGCGATCGCGCTCTTAAACGGCATCGCCAACTGGGTGCTCAAAGTCTTCTTCCACGTCAACCCGGTGGCAGAGACCGAGCTGGCCCACACCGAAGAGGAATTGCGCCTGATCCTCGGTGAAAGCCAGAAGGCACAGGCGGTCTCCAGTCTCGGCAGTGCGATCTCCATCCGTGCGCTCGGTCTGCGGCGGCGCTCCGCCCGCGAGATCATGACGCCGAGGCAGGATGTCACCTACCTCAACGTCGAAGATAGCTTTGAGGAAGGGCTGCAAGTCGCCAAAAGCTCGCGGCATACCCGTTTCCCGCTCTGTGCCGGACATCTCGACCACAGCATCGGCCTGATCCATATCAAAGACCTCGTGGCGCTGCGCGATGAGGAAGCCCCCGATCTCAACTCGATCTCCCGGGAACTGCTCACCGTGCCGGAAATGATGTCGCTGGAGAAGCTCCTTGATCTCTTTCTGGTCCGCCATGCGCACCTTGCGCTGGTCGTCGACGAATACGGCGGCGCGGTCGGTATCGTCACCCTCGATAACGTGATGGAGGAGCTCGTCGGCGATATTCAGGACGAGTTCGACGTGGATCAACCCGATTTCGAGCGCCTCAATGAGCAGGAATTTACCGTCAAAGGCGACTTCGCGCTGCACGATCTCCCGGAAGCTGCGGGTCTCCATCTGGAGAGTCCCGACGTCAGTACGGTGGGCGGCTACGTCACCCACCAGCTCGGCTACCTTCCCAAAGCAGGGGAAGCGGTGGAGGTGGAGGGGTATAAGGTGACGGTCACGCAGGCTGATGGCCGACGGGTCAAGCAGCTTCACTTCCGCAAGCTCTCCGCCTGAGATGGCAAAGACGATTCGGAGCTTGCGCCTGACACAACAACTGCTACATCTTGTGTTGAACACCGTTTATTAAAACGTGACTTCAGATCAGGTGACGCGAAAGGAAAGCGTTCCTGAGATGAATCGGTTCCCCCCCAGGATGGTTCCGGAGACCCGAGGTGTAGCGATATTGAGAATCAGTAAAGGGGGTAGGGCCGATCCTTCCGAAGTCACGAAAAGGAGATAGGCGGCAAGGAGGTACCCCATGAGAGATCGGCCAGAGCATCCAGATCAGGAGCCTTTGCAGGGGGCTGCGATCCCCGGATCGTGCGCCGCTGCTCTGTTGGAATTGATGACCGAACCGGTCGTCATTCTCGATTCGGGGCAACACCTTCTCCACGCCAACCGGGCGTTCCGGGAGCGATGGACGCTCGAAACCGGCGCACCTTACCGCCTCTGGCTGGAAAAGGAGGCCGCCGCCGGGGAACACGACGGACTGGCTCGCTTTTTCCGACGATGGGAGGCGGGGGAAAAACCGCTCCCGGAAGCTCTCTTTTCCAGCGCGGAAGCCGTCGGAGCCCACCGCCGCTGGTGGAGTCTCTCGCTCCAACGGCTCGAAGAGGGGTTAACGGCTGTCATCCACCGCGACGCCAGTGAGCGAGTGCGACTCGCTCAGGAATTGCGCGAAAGCCATGCCCTCTTCCGACACGCCATCGACCACTCCCGCGATGGCGTTTTCATGTACGACCTTGAAGGGCGCGTCGTCCTCGCCAACGCTCTGTATGCAGAAGCCTTCGGGTTGACAGTGGAAGGGGTGCAAGGGCGCCACCTCGGAGAGATTCTCGAACCCGAATTGGCGCAATCCGTTCAGGAACAGAACCTTCTGACTCTCACCACCGGGCAACCGCTCCACTTCGAGCTGGCTTTTGACACCGTGCAAGGCAAGCGGCAGGTCCTTGTGAAAAAAGGGATTTATCACAATCACCGCAACGAGATCGTCGGCGTCTTTGGTACAGCGCAGGATGTTTCCGGTTACGAAAGCGTGCGCCAATCGCTGGAGAAGAGTGAACGCCATTTCCGCGCCCTGATTGAAAACAGCGCCGACCGCGTCACCCTACTCACCGCCGAAGGGCGCATCCGCTACACCAGCCCATCGAGCCAGCGCCTCTTCGGATTCGACATCGAGGAGTTACTCAACTCCAACTTTTTCTTCTGGGTCCATCAGGGCGATCTCGACGAGTTGACCCGCCGCTACCGGACGCTGCTGGAGGAGCCGGGACGCCGGATCACGGCGGAGTACCGCTCCCTTTGTGCCAACAATGAATGGCAATGGATGGAAGCGACGATGACCAATCTCCTCGATGACCCGAGCGTTTGCGCGGTGATTGTCAATGAACGCCCGATCTCGGAGCGCAAGCGGGCGGAGGAGGCGCTCCGGCGGTTCCGTGAGATTATCCAATCCTCCAGCGACGCCATTATCAGTGTCGACCGTGACGGCGTGGTGATCAGTTGGAACCCGGCTGCGAGCACCGTCTTTGGCTACAGCGAAAAGGAGATTCGCGGGGAGAACCTCTCGATCCTCGTCCCACAGGAGCGCGAACGGGAGTATCGCAGCCTTTTCGCCACGGCGATGCGCAACGGCGGGGCCGAAGATGTCGAGACGATCTGGTATGGAAAAGGAGGGCGGCGGGTGGACGTCTCACTCACCCTCTCGGCCATGCGTGACAAGGAGCGCCACGTCGTCGGTTTCTCAGTCATCATCCGCGACATCACGGAAAAACGGCTTCTGGAAAAACAGATTCTCGAAGTCTCCGACCATGAGAAGCAACGACTCGGGCAGGATCTCCACGATGATCTCTGCCAACACCTCATCGGTATCTCCATGCTCGGCGATCTCCTGCGACAGAGCCTCGAACGCAAGAACTACGACGAGGCACGCGAAGCCGCCAAAGTGACCGAACTCGCCAAGCATGCTGTCGAACGGGCCCGCAATCTCGCCCGTGGGCTCTGCCAGCTCAATCTGATCGAGGAGGGATTGGGCGAAGCCCTCTCCAAACTCGCCACCTCTACCAGCGCGATGTTCCGGACGGCGGTCCGCTTTGAAGGAAGCGCCGAGTTGGAGATCCGCAACGAAAATATCGCCAACCACCTCTACCGGATCACACAGGAAGCGTTGCACAACGCCGTTAAACACAGCGCAGCGAGCGAAATCATCATCCGACTCGCCTACCAACCCGGTAGCGGGCTTGAAATCAGCGTCATCGACAACGGAAGCGGCCTGCCTGCTTCCCAAAAGCCGAAAAGCAACAGCGGGGGAGGGCTCGGGATGCACACCATGCGCTACCGCGCCCGGATCATCGGGGCGACGCTCGACCTCTCGGCCAACGAACCCCAAGGGACGATCGTCACCTGCCTCCTGCCACCCCGCAAATGCCGTGTTGCGAAGGAGGAGGAGACGAATCACGAACAAACCGCCTGACTCGTTTGCTCACCATGCTCCAGAAGTTCTTTTGCTCTTCCATAAATTAACCTGTAAAAAACATCTATAATAACAGGTTGACTTTCTCCGCAATCAAAGTAAAAGTGATGGCATGATGCACGTCGCTGTTGCCGGATTGGGGAACATGGGATCGAAAATCCTCCCGGCTCTTCTCTCTTCACCGGAAGTTGGACAAGTCCACGGGTTTGATCCCGATCCGCTTCGACGCGAGGCAGCCGCCAAGCGTTACGCCATCGCGACGACCGATCGTTTCGAGGAGTTGCTCGCCAATCCCGCCATTAGGTTGATCTTCATCACCGCCCCCAACGGGTTCCATGCACCGCTCACCCTCGCTGCGTTGGAAGCTGGCAAGGCGGTCATGTGTGAGAAACCGATGGCGACCACGTTGAAGGATGCGCAGGAGATGGTCGCCACGGCGCAGCGGCTCGGCGGTTTCCTGCAAATCGGCTTTGAACTTCGCTATTCCCATCTCTATCGGCAGGTTAAGGATCGGATCGACGCTGGAGCGCTCGGAGAGGTGGTCAATACCCATTGTACCTATATCTGCTCGGAGTTTCACGGGAAGGGATCGTGGCGCAACCAGCGCTCCTCCGGCGGCGGGATGTTTGGGGAAAAGCTCTGTCACTATATCGACCTTCCGCGCTGGTGGATCGGTAGCGAAGTAAAGGAAGTCCTCTCCCAATGCGCTCCCAACGTCATCCCGTACTACGAAGTCCACGATAACTACCACACCACGTTGCGCTTCGCGAATGGAGCCATTAGCCATCTTACCTTCATGATGGCGCTTGCTCCCACCTTGCGCCACGACCCGCTCCAGAACCACATCTCTACGCATAGCGATGACGGGCATGAGCTTCGCTACCTGATCTGTGGAACCCGTGGCGCGATGGAGACCGATGTCTTCAAACGACGCCTGCGTCGCTGGGCCTTTGGCGATTCCCCCGAGGGGTTAACCAGTGAACTCGTCGAGGAACTCACATGGGAAGCGACGGAGGCCGAAGACAACCGCATGGTTCATAACACGACCGAACAGGCGCTTGATGTCATCCATCGTGTCGCCAACGGCCTCCCTCCCTATACCGATCCGGAAGACTCCCTCGAAAGCATGCGCGTCGTCTTCGCCGCCGAGGAACCGGCCCCCTTCTTTCAACCTCTCCTCCAGCCCCAGACCCTATGAAAAAACGTCTCTTCATTACCGCCCTGAGCGCTCTTAGCTCCACGCTCCTCCCCGCTGCAACCCAATGGACCGGCTCGGAAGATTGGTCGTGGAACAATCCCAACAACTGGGACAACGGCGCACCCTCTTCCACCAACGACGCCGTGATCTCCGGCGTCACCGGTGACATCACGCTCTCTGCCAATCACAACATCGGAGGGCTCAGCTTTGAAGGGGTAGCTAACCATGTCCGTCTCTATTCCACAGCGACAACGCCTCCGATCCTCAACACCTCGCTTAAAAACCTCCGCTTTGGCCTCAATTCTTCCGGCCATAAGGTAACGATCGAAGGAGTCGATCTACGAAGCAGCGCCGCCTCGGGCCTTGGCAATCAGATGATCGTCGGGCAACTGGCTAGTGATAATGAACTCGTGGTTACCGGAGCCGGGAGCGCGATCACGATCGCCGCTAGCGCCGGGTTTGTCGTCAGCCGTGTCACTGCAACGGGAAGCGAAAGCGCCAACCGCAATCAGGTCCTCGTCACTAACGGTGCCTCCTTTAGCGCAGGCACCCTCTCCATCGGTACCGACGGGGTCGGCAATACTTTCACCGTCACCGGAAACGGTTCACGTCTAAACGTCACCGGCGGCACGAACTTCAACCTTGATGTCGGCTCGGGGACCAAGGCCAATGGGACCAACAAAGTCGCTATCCTCGACCAAGCCACGGCGACGGTGACCCAATCCATCCGGCTCTTCCGCGGAGAACTCCACATCGGCTCCGGGGCGAGCGTCACCACCGCCCTCGGCGTGCAGATTGGCCATGGCGGGAAGCTTTCCGGGGAGGGGAATCTGACCGGTAACGTCCAATTTTCCAACCTTGGAAGCGGCAGCGGCGCCGTGGCGGAGATCGGCAAGGATGGGATCGGCCGATTGGAGGTGAGCGGGAACTGGCTCAACACCTCGCTCGACCTGCGGCTCGATATCGGCGATCTCTCGGCTTCGACCACCGCTGGTGTCGGGTTTGACCACCTTGCCCTCAACGGCACCTTCACCCTCGGCGGCACGCTCACGATTGATCTCGCCCAAGCCGCAGGCGAGCTTCCGGGCAACCCCCTGCGTCTGATCGCGTGGAATGCTTACGCTGGTGCGGTGGATGATCTGGAGGTCCGTTTCATCAACGGCGCTCCGCTTCTTTACTCGATTGAAAACGACGGGCTTTATCTTCAGAGCGTTCCCGAACCGGGTGTCACCGCACTTCTGATCGGCGGCGGCTTGCTCGGTTTCGGGTGGATGCGACGCCGTCGCTAAGACTTTCGGACCGATTCAAAATGCGCTAACCTTCTACTCATGTTCCGGTCTCCCTCCCTCCCCAGCCACCCACGGGTTGCTTTCAGCCTGATGGAGTTGCTGGTCGTCATCGCGGTGACGGCGATTCTGCTGCTCCTCTCACTGGTAGGAATGCGGCTGGTGCGGGAGCGCCTTCAGGAGACACGCAGCGTCACTAACCTGCGCCTGATGGCCCCG
Organism: Chthoniobacteraceae bacterium; assembly: GCA_037189865.1. Classification (GTDB taxonomy): domain Bacteria; phylum Verrucomicrobiota; class Verrucomicrobiia; order Chthoniobacterales; family Chthoniobacteraceae; genus DATMFV01. Next base: position 246,204 of record JBBCIW010000001.1, read on the forward strand.
GCGCTTATTGGCTATGTCAATGACCATGCCGGGCGATTGCCGGAGGGGGCGTTCTCTCCTACCCTCAACGGGGTGAAAGTCAAGTACTGGTTTAACGCGCTGGACTACTACATGGGCGGCGATGACTACCTCCCGACCGGGATGGCCAAAGGGGAACGACCAGCGTGGCAAAACTGCCCGGCAAAGGTCTTCCGCAAGCCCGTTCTCTACTACAACGGCGGTGTTGGCGTCGGTTATGGCTGGAATCATAGTTTCTTTGGCTATACTCAAAGCTGGTATCCCGAGAAACTTGGTTGGGGAAGCCGGATGAGCGAAGTCGAGCTCCCCGCGCGCACCATCATTATCGGCACCTCCGAAGATAACCCCGACGCGACCGATGTGGCCCGTCACGTTGTTGTCTACCCCTCCGCCACGGGCGCTTCCCGGCGCTTTCATGGCCGGGGACTCTACCTTTTCCTCGATGGCCATGTGGAAGCCCTCACCCCGACTGAGGCGATCGACGGCCAACAATATCTTTTCAAAAAGAAAAAATCGTAATCATGCTCCGATCTGCTCTAGCGATGATGCTCTTCTCCCTCGCGCCCCTCTCTGCCCAGGAATTCAACCGCTTATCCAACCCCAGTTTTGAGGAGGATGCCGACAATGTTGGCTACCCCGATGGTTGGAAACTTGGGAAAGAGGCCAAAGTCACCCTTAACCGCGATGATGTCCCCCACGGGACCCGTGCGCTGGTGATGGAAAAAGGGTATGCCGTGCTTTATCAAAACTTGGAAGTGGAGGAACTGGCTGGGCGCAGGGTCACCTTCCGGGGGTTGGCTCAAAGCCCTGACGGAGCCAAGCTCGGCGTGCGAATCGGCTGTTTTGTGACCGGAGAGACCGGGGAAAAAGAGTGGCGCGATTTTCCGCTGGTCTGGAATCGGATCATCGGCCCCCGCTATGAAACGATCACGGCGGAACGTCTTTTACCCGAGGAGGCGATCGGAGGGCGATTCTGGTTCTGCCTCTATCGGAGCGGGGAAGAGGGGACACTCTTTCTCGACGATCTGCGACTGGAAGTTGAAGGGGAAGCTGGGAAGCTAAACTCCAAAGAAATCGTCATCGTCCGGCGTGAGTTGGGTTACCTCACCCGCTGGTTGGAAGAAGCGCGGCGACGCCACCCCGATGCTCCCCTTACACCGCTGAAAGACCAGCTTCGAACCATGGAAATAGAGATGGGTCGGGATGACTTCTCGACCACTCAGGCGAAGGTCCAGACATGGCGCGAGCAACTTCTCCACCTGCTCTACCCTAACCAACGCTTCCTCGCCCATTGGAGTGAAGCCTTTGAACGCCTTGAGGCCGGAGCGTTGCCGCTGGAGAAGGGGCTTAACACCCAACGCCTCCTCTTGCCGGGAGAACATGCTGCATGGGGAATTGAACTAGCTAACCCTTCGAAAGAAAAGCAGAAGCTGCGGCTGAAAGCCGATCTTCTCAAAGGGGCCACGCTGCGGCGACAACTCCTCATGGAGACGTGGTACACGCGGGGAGCAACGCTAGTCGCCGATCCTCTGGTTCTGATCCCGCAAGATGCCGAGGCATGGGAGGTGGAACTTCATCCGGGTGAGATCGCACGGTTCTACCTCGAATGGCAAGTCCCCTCCAAGAGTGGAGAACATCGTGGTGAAGTTATCATTAGCGAAGGAGAGAATTCCAGTTCGCTACCCCTTTCCATCACCATCGCTACCTCTCCCCTCCCGCCCCTCAGTCGCGTGGCCCACTATCAGTTTCTTTACTCCGACCGCAATGTGGCCGATGAGGAGATGGCCGCCATGGCTCGCGATCTCGAAGCCCACGGCGTCAGCGACATTGAATGGCCTTACATGCCGACCACCCGTTTCGATGCCGAAGGGAACGTGCTCGAAGTCGACTGGAGCCGCCACGACCGCTGGTTAAGCGGGATGGCTGCTTCCAACCTGCGTCTGAACCTCTTCTGGGCCGGAGGGTACAAGGCGCTCGATATCGGCGGGAAGCCGACTTCTGCCCATACCGAAGTTGGACGCCGGGCATTGGCCCAGCTTCTGGAAGCCTACCTCCAACGCGCCGAGACTCTCGGCCTCAAACGGGAGCGTTTCACGCTACTGCTCGAAGATGAAATTCACTCCAAGCACCTTGATGAATCGCCAGATGAACGCATTGTTAACTATACCAAACTGGCGACCCTCATTAGCGAAAAGTTTCCATTAAAGAACTACCTCACCATCGGAAACTATAGTTTCCCCTCGGATATTAAGGAGGTCCTCCCCTTTCTTCAGGTAGCGATGCCGCACTGGCCGCTACCGGTCGAACTCAAACGGAACGCGCCACCGGGTTACAACCCGCGAGCCGCCTATTTCTCCACCCTTCTGCCGATGCTGGAGCAGGCCCGGCGCGAACGTGGGCTGGAGATCTGGAGCTACCATGTCTTTGCCGGCAAGAGCGCCGACGTGCTCAAAGAAGCGCGTGCCTACCCTTTGCTCGCGGTTCACGCGGGGCTCACCGGCTTTGGCGCATGGGCCTACAATGTTTCCAGCGACTCAACCTGGGATGATACCGACGGGAAAATCCTCGACTATTGCCTTATCTATGACGGTCGCGAAGCTCACCCGCTCAACCTTCAGCACAATGTCACACGTGAACTGATCGTCCCCTCCATTCTCTGGAGAGGGTTGCGTGCGGGACAGCAGGATGCCGTTGTGCTGCGCGAACTTAGGGAACGAGGTCCACAACAGCCGCCAGCGTGGAGAGAGCGTTTCCAACAGCTTGAAAAAGAAATCACGCGGCTGGCTGGTGAAGATGGCTACGGCTCTGATGCACTCAACCACGCCGCTTACAACCGCGCCGCGGCGAGCTTACGTGAACTTTTTGAGGAGCTTTCCCGATGAGAAAAGAACAACGCGCAGAGTATGATGTCGTCGTCCTCGGCGGTGGAATGGGAGGCGTGGCCGCCGCGATTGAAGCCGCAGGAGAAGGGGCGCGCACGCTTCTTGTCGAGCAATCAGGGCAATTTGGCGGCGTCGGGACCAATGCGCTCATCACCTCCTTCTCCCAAATGCCGCTCCCGGGAAAACCGAGACCTACCTTTGTCGAAAAGATTCTCGACGTGATGCGTGGGGAGGGGACGGCGACTCAGGAACGTCGCTCCTTTAGCGCGGAGCATCTCGTCGTCCTGCTCGACCAATGGGTGTTGGACTCCGGGGCGACGCCGCTTTTCTTCACCACGCTCGTCGATCTTGTTCAAGAGGGACGGCGGGTGGAAGAGGTGATCCTTCACCACAAATCGGGCTTCCTTAACGTCAAGGCACCCATCTTTGTCGATGCCACCGGTGATGGCGATCTCTGCTGGCTGGCCGGGGCTGCCTTTGAACAGGGCGATGGGGAGAGCCCTTACGGTCAGCCGATGACACTAGCCTTCTACGTCTCGGGAATTGAGGAGGAGCGCGTCCCTCCACGCGAGGAGATCCAGCAACGCTACCTTGAGGCAAAAGCCAGCGGCACCCTCTCTAACCCCCGGGAGAACCTCCTCGCCTTTCGCGCGGTGGAACCGGGGACATGGATGCTCAACACCACGCGCATCCTTCACCGCGATGGGACCGACGGTTTTGAACTGACCCTAGCTACCCTTGAAGGGCGGCGGCAAGTCATGGAAATGTTCCATTTTCTGAAAGCGATTCCCGGTTTTGAACGCGCCGTGCTGCAACGAATCGCCAACCGGATCGGCGTCCGTGAGACGCGGCGTTTCATCTGTGACTATCGTTTGACCTACGACGCGATGCGCCGTGGCGAGCGCCACCCCGACGCCGTGATGGTCACCGATGCCTATATTGATATTCATAACCCCCACGGGACCGGGACGCGCGTGGAACCCCTCCCGGAGGGCGTTTGCTACGACGTTCCGCTACGGGCCTTGCTACCGGTTGATCTCGACAATGTGATCATCGGATCGCGCTGCATCGGCACGAGTCATGAAGCTTTTAGCGCGGTACGGATGATGCCCCATGTCGCGGAGTACGGGCGGGCAGCGGGGCTGGCAGCAGCGTGGGCAGCGCGGACCGGCCGGCCGTTGCGGGAAGTGGAGCATGACTGGTTGCAGCGAAAGCTTGGAACCCTCGGGGTCTTATGACCTTTTTAAGCTTGGAAAGGAGGGAGAAAAGAGGTTTCCGTGTAAGGATGACGAAGGTTGAGCAAGTGAGCCATGCCTTGCGGGAACGCATCCTTTCCGGCGAATGGGCCGACGGGAAGGCGCTCCCCTCCCGCGGCCAGATGGCGCAGGAATACGCCGTTTCGGAAGCAACCATCACCGGTGCGATCCGCTCGCTTCAAAAAGAGGGGCTTCTGCGGGTGTTACAAGGCAAAGGGGCGTATGTTACCGATTTTCAAGGCAACGGGAGCGCCGTCGTCCCTCAGGCGCTCATCGGTTTGACCGGTAGCTACCTTCCCTCCGATCAGGAGCTCTCACGCATCGGCCTCGATGATCTCTTTCGCCGTTCGATTTTTGACGGGATCTGGAGTGCCGCCAATGAGGCTCATTGCCCCGTTGTTCTGCTCCCCAAGCTGGCGATGCAAGCGGCGGTGACCCGGGATTACTGCCTGCGGATCGGGATTCAGGGGATGATTTTTCTCGGTGGCGAAGGGTATCCCAACGCGCTCGCTCTTAAACAGGAGGGATTCCCGGTCATCCTCTCCAACCAGCCGACCGAGCCGACGACGCTTAATTATCTCGATTACGACAACGCATGGATGACGGCGGAAGCTGTCCGGCGGCTGATTGAAGCGGGCCATTCACGGATCGCCGTCTTTTATAGTGAAGGGAGCGTCCCGGCGTATTACGACTCCATGAAGCTCCATTTCCTCGCGGCGCTCCAGCGACACCGGGTGTTCTATCCCCCGGATGATTACTGGCGTGGGGTCCGGCGGCTGGACCCCGGGCATTTTGGCGGCATCCGCGAAGCGATGGAGGAGGTGCTCGCCCTGCCACAACCACCCACGGCCTTCCTTTTCTGGGAACCGGGGATTGCCACCCCGGCGCTTGCACTGCTGGAGGAAAAAGGGTGGCGGGATCGGGTCGCGATTCTCGTCTCCAGCTACGCAAGTGAAGGCGAAGCGCTCCACTCAGGCTTCGTCATGCCACATCGCGAGCTGGGGGCGGCACTGGTGCGCGAATTAACCGCGACCATCCGTAATCCCCACCACGCGGCACAGCTTCTCCTCAAACCGACCTTCGTCGACCGCCAAAGTATCCCGAAACTTCCGAACCGATCGTAACCACTTTCCATTTTCATCACCGGCCCCTTGTACGTAATTTTACTTATTTTTTAAGAAGGAATATTGATTCTCTCTTCCTTCTTGAAACTCAAATACCTCCCCCTGTTCCTTTTCACCGTACTGAGCGGCCACACGGCACGAGGGGTCGACTTCACCGGTGATCCTTCCCTTGATGACGGGTGGGTTTTCCACGGCAACTCCCTCCAATCTTCTTTCTACGTTCGGGGGAGCGGCAACCTCGCGTTTGATAGCTACACGACCGCTTTCTTCATCACGGAGCGCTCGCACTTCTCGCTCACCGATCACGATCAAGCCGCTTACCTTCCCTACTACGAAACGGCACACTGGACCAAAGCCGACGCTCGTCCGTGGAAAGAGGGAGAGCTAGTGATAGGAATCGGCGGGGTTTTCCGCTCGGTAACCGCTTCTCAAGCCGGTTGGGATACTTTTTCCGGCGCCGCTGTCAACGGCTCACTGGAAGGAGAGAATCGCTTCCGTCTTCAAGCCAAAATCGGAACCGCCGACGCCACGTGGACCTCTAGCCTTCTTGCTCCCGGCAACGGAAATGGTAGCGGTAGCACCGGTTCGGGTGGGGATGCGGCCTTTCTCGTCCGTACCTCGGGCTGGTACGATCTCGCCACGTGGGAAGCTTTTGATTCAACGCTCATGGGGCTTCAACGTGCCAGCCATCTTTCCCATTCAGCCATCAGCGTCGATACCGCACGGGTCATCTGGCGCTGGGATAGCGAGGCCCAACGGGTCGGTTCATGGGAACTACTCCTTAATCTCTCCCTGATGGAAGCCGATCTCCTCGCTTCAGGGTATACCGGGGCGATGCCGGGAGCGTTGGGCAATCAAGTCATCGGCTCCGTCCAGATCGGCAGCGGGGCATCAACCGACATGCTTTTTTCCATTGAAGAGCCGCTCTCCTCAGCGGAAAAAGGGGTTGATCCTCTCAGTGTCCCGGAACCGTCGATGCTGGCGCTCAGTCTCCTTGCTATTGCCATCGGATTGAAATGGCGACCGCAACCGCGCCCGGTTTCTTTTTAGGATCGCCACCTTCCAGCGCGATCCCCCACGATGGCCGCCGTGCTTTTCGCTTCTCTCGCTCTTTTCGTCGATCCCCAGCCCCATTCCGCTGCGTTAAACATGGCATGGGATGAGGCTTTGGTACACACCTGTCCGCGTCCCCTTTTGCGCGTCTACCGCTGGGAACGCCCCTCGCTCTCCATCGGCTATTTCGATCCATGGAGCCTGACGGCAGCCCATCCCGAAAGGGAGGCGGTGCGGCGTTGGACGGGCGGCGGTCTCGTCCTGCACGGAGAGGACTGGACCTACTCTCTGATCATCCCACGTAGCGATCCCTTCGCCTCCGTGCGACCGTCGATCTCCTACCGTCTCATTCACGAAGCCGTTGGCAGAGCTTTATCCAAAGCCCGTTTGGCCAGCGCATCCCTGAGTGCACAAGCAGCGCCAAAAGTCTCCCGGGCCTGTTTTGAAAACGCGGTGGAGAATGATCTGCTCATCGAAGGACGCAAGATCGCCGGGGCCGCCCAGCGCCGCACGCGCCACGGTATCCTCCACCAAGGGAGCCTCCTGGGTCCTCAACCCGATGATGGCTTTACCCTGCTCCTGGCCGGGATGCTCGCTCCTCGGATCGAAGAGGGGACAAACTGGGGTGATGCCTGCCGGAAAGAGGCCGAGGCACTAGTGATTTCAAAGTATAACCATCTTAAATGGAACCACTTGCATTAAGTGGTTCTAAAACCAAACGTTAAAACTTGTCTTAACGCTTTCCTTCGGCTATCCTCTCTACCCCAAAGCCATGAAGGTGCAAGCACAACCGCAGGTGGCAGGCGCTCAATCCCCTTTTCCCTTGAAGGAAAGCGGAATGAAGGCTTTTACCCTGGTTGAAGTTCTCGTAGTTATCGCCATTATCGCACTGTTGGCGGCGATTGGCGTTCAGGCTTATATGAGAAGCAGGTTGCGTGCCCAGGCAACATCAGTCCTCAATGAATTACGCGTTATTGAGGAGGCGCTGATTCAATACAGTTCCGAGAATCATGTGCCCACCGGTTCGCCTGTCAACTTTGACGCACTTAAACCGTATTTGAAAACCGGGTCATCACTGGAAAAATCCGGACTTGATGTGATCGGCAACCCTCATGGACCGTTTTTTGTCGATTCCGTCCCTCAGATCAATTCTGCCACTTTTGAGAGATTTGAGGAAGTGACTGATGAAGAGTTCTGGCGGCCTTATTACACCGCCGCTCCCACTCCCTGATCGTTTCGTTTTTTGTCTCCCGAGGGTTGACTTGGAGGCAGGAGCTTTTACGATCCGCCCGTTTAACCCACCTCTCTTATGAAAATTGGCCTCAGCAGCTACAGCCTTTACCGCGCCCTTCTCTCCGGGCAAATGAATCTCCTCGATATTGTCGATTGGACCGCTCAGAACGGGGGCGAACATCTCGAAGTCGTCGATCTGGGCACCCAACTTGCCAACGATAAGAATCTTGCTAAAGAAATCGCCGAGCGAGCCAAAGCAAACGGGATCGCCCTCTCTAGCTACACTGTTGGAGCTAATTTCATCACCGAAAGCGAGGAAGCGTTTGAAAAAGAAGTGCAACGCATTCTCAATCAGGTAGAGATCGCTGCCATTCTTGGTGTCAAACGGATGCGACACGACGCGGGGTCCCGCCCGGTGGAGGAAACCACGCAGGAGAATTTCGACGCCGATCTTCCTCAACTCATCGCTGCCTGCCAGACGATTGCTGACTATGCGGCACGTTACGATATTGTTACTAGTGTTGAGAATCATGGCTACCACCTTCAGGCTAGCGAACGGGTTTTGCGTCTGATTGCCGGTGTCAATCGGGAAAATTTCCGTACGACCCTTGATATAGGTAATTTCCTTTGTGTTGATGAGGATTCGATTGCCTCGACCAAAAACAACATTAGCTATGCTTCGATGGTCCACTTTAAGGACTTCTATCGCCGCCACCCCAATAGCAATCCCGGCGAAGGGTGGTTCCGGTCCAAAGCTGGCTATCACCTTCGCGGAGCCATCGTCGGACATGGGGATATTGATATTCCAGCAGTCGCCGAGATCATCAAATCTTCAGGCTATGACGGCTTTGTCTCTCTGGAGTTTGAAGGTATGGAAGAATGCACCCGAGGGACGAAAATCGGATTGGATAATCTCAAACGCTACCTTTCCTAAGCTAACTTTCTATAGCTAGTGAAAACCCGGATCGTGCGATCCGGGTTTTTTTGTGCCCTCGAAGGTTGAATGATCAGGAAAGCGGCCATTCCTCAATCATCATCCGAAACCATCATTAAGATGAAAACGTTTGTGTCTATCCTCTTTGCGGGAGCGCTGGGCGTGGCCCCGGTGATCGCTGACCAACATCAGCCACCCGCCACTCACGACCCCTCCGGCTCCTTAACCGCTGAGGATCAAGGCAACACGCCTCTGGATCGGGAATTAACCAGCCGGATTCGGGCCTCCCTGATGGAGAAGGACGATCTTTCCGTAGCTGGACGTAACGTCAAGATTATCACCCGGGATGGAAAAGTGACCCTGCGTGGTCATGTTCCTACGCCATCGGAGCGCGAAGCTATCTTCACTACGGCACAGGCCATCGCCGGAATGGCCAACGTGACCAATCACCTCGAAGTTCAACCCTGATTCATTTTATGAAACGATCTGTCTTTGGAATTCTTAAAACCCGTGGAGATGCGGAAATGGCCGTGGAGCGCCTTAAAAATGCCGGATTCTCCAGTCACGATATCTCAGTTCTCTTTCCCGATGAAGGGAATGCTCTCACAGAGAAGGAAGCAACAAAAGCTCCCGAAGGGGCGACAACGGGTGGCACCACCGGTTTCGTCGTCGGAGGCGTCCTTGGCTGGCTGGCTGGGATCGGATCGCTGGCAATCCCTGGCCTCGGGCCGTTTATCGCCGCAGGGCCGATTCTCGGCGCTCTGGGAGGGGCGGCCGTAGGGGCGGCGGTGGGTGGTCTCGCTGGGGCATTGATCGGGATGGGTATTCCCGAACATGAAGCGAAGCATTACGAATCGCGCGTACGCGAAGGAAATGCCCTCCTTTCCATTCATACGGAGGATGAAAGTGAAGCCGAACGGGCTCGCCAGATTCTCGAAGGGTTACAAGCGGAGGATATTGCTATGAGTGGGGAACTTCATGGAACCTCCCACCCTGAGCATCGCGTTTCAGCCCATCCGGTTGAACGCCCTCATTACTCAACCGATCTGCCGCCCGGCGAAGGGGAACGCCGTCCCGGCAATGACCCGATGATCTAACTGCTTTAACCTGAAACCTGTGGCCCCGAAGTTGGCGTGTGAGACGTGCGCAAGCTTCGGGGTCTTGTCGTTTGAAATGGGGATCGGGTTATACACAGCATGAAGATGATGAGAAGAATTTTTAAAGCTCCAATCCTTCATCATCATCCTGTGAATAACTTGGGCCGTTTTGAAAATCTCCTTTACTGGACAAGGTTTTGACGTTTGAAAAAGGTGTTAATAACTTTTGAATGACTCGTTGGTTGATAGGAGAAACTTGGGTTGAGCCTGACTTTTTAGAAGTTATTCAGTCTCTTGCTCACGCTTTTCCCAAAAGCATTCGCTTCACAGGTGAAGAATTTAGAGATGAAGGTTTTATCTTTTTTAATCGCGATGGATTAAAATTGGCGCGATTTATTCCCGGAGAGAAGAAGAAGAGAAGGTTTTTTAAAAAAGATTCTCTTCATCATCATCGTGTGAATAACTCACCTTCAGAGCGATTTAGCCTGTCTGGAAGAAGGTTTCCCGTGATTTTAAGGGTGTGAAGAAGCCGGGAGGCAGCAGGGAATGAGGTTCAGAAAGTCCCTCGGGAAGCCAGTTAGCGGTGGTTGTTCGGTACGGATGCCCCGGTTATTCCCATTTTTACCCACTCTTCAAGAAGGAGACCGTAGATAAAAGCATCTTCAAAGCCGCGACCTGGCTTGTAAAAGTGACGCCGTAAGAGCCCTTCGCGCTTCATCCCGAGCTTTTCGAGGACACGACCTGAAGCGGCGTTGAAAACAAACTGATGGGCAATCACACGTTGGAGCCGCATCACGGCAAAACCGTAACCGAGGAGTAACCGGGCCGCTTCAGTTGCATAACCGCGTCCCCAGAATTGCGGTCCCAGCCAGTAACCGAGTTCGGCACGGAGGTGCTCCTCCTCACGGCCCAACCCGAGGCATCCACAAATGATGCCGTTGCTTTTCTCGACGATCGCGAAGGAGATCCCTTGCCCGGAGTGGTAGAGCATCTCCTGCTCTTCAATAAAACGTTCGGCGAGGCCGGGGGGATACGGGTGGGGAATGCGCAGCGTGGTAGCGGCGACTTGCGGGTTTCCGGCCAGCTCTTCGATCCGAGGAGCATCTTCCCACTCCAACGGACGTAACAGGAGGCGGGGGCTCTGTAGCGTCGGCTGGGGGGTATCGGTCATCATGACCCTTTTTCCGGTGTTCCGGGGGGCGAAGGAGGAAGCGTTGGGGGCGAAGATGGGGAGGAGGAACCGAAAAGCCGCGTAAAGACCCGTTTGGGGAGATTGCGCCCTGCCTCTTCTTCCTGCAATTCGGCTTCGGCAGCGCTTTTGGCATTCTCCCAAGCTGGAGCGAAGCCGGGAGCGCTCATCAACATTCGTTTTTCCGCCCGGGCAAAAATCTCAAGGTTGCGCTCGTTGTGAAGCGCGGGTTGAACATTGAGCGCCCCGATTTTGATGCGCATTTGCTCATTTTCTTTGCGCAAGGTTTCCAGTTCGTTCCTGACCTTGCCGACGGCGGTCGCTTCAAGTTCGACCCGCTCGGAGAGGTGTTGGCGGAAGCGTCGGAGTTCGAGTTTGAGCGTCATCACCCGCCAGAGGGCAAGAAAGGCACAAAAGAGGCCGAGGCCCAGACCGAGCATGAAGGGATGGAGAAGAAACTCGAGGTTCAAGAGGGGAGGCGGGGGTTACACGACGGAACCAAAAAGAGCGTTGGGACTACGCACTACTTCCGGGGAAGAGCGGATGACCTCGTTCTGCTCATTAAGGAGAATGACGGCCGGCTGGTGCACGGCGGCCTCTTCGGGAGTGAATTGGCCGAAGTTCATGATGGTTAGCCGATCACCGGCTTTACCGAGGTGAGCTGTGGCGCCGTTAAGCTCAATGACCCCGGCACCGCGTCGTCCGTAGATCACGTAGGTTTCAAAGCGCTCCCCGTTGGCCATGTTGCTGACGAGGATGCGCTCGTACGGGAGGAGGCCGACGGCCTCAGCCAGATCGGCGGAGATCGTCATACTTCCTTCATAATGAAGACTGGCCCCGGTAACAGCGGCGCGGTGGATCTTTGACTTCAGCAACGTCAAGTACATGGCAGCAAAGATGAGCGAAGATGACGAAAATCGCAAGCGGACTTCCGTTTTCCACCGCAAGGAGCGATCGGCTACGCCCGGAGTTTGCGCGTGAGTTCGACAACACCTGCTGCAAAACGCTCGACGCTACGGACTTTGGAACTCTCTTTGAGTGCTCCATTTTCGTCAAACGCCTCCATGGCAGCGGGGAGGGTAATCTGATCAGGGTGAACGATCACGCCAATGTTCCCGAGGATGGAGCGAAGGTGCACCAACCCGCGGACACCCCCCAGCCCACCGGGGGAGGTGGCAAGCAACCCGGCGCTCTTTCCGCGGAAAGCGACGAGGGGCGGCTCGTCTTCCGTTTCAACCCGGGAGGTCCAGTCGATGACGTTTTTAAGCGCTGCGGAAAGGGAGCTGTTGTACTCCGGGGAGGCGATCAGGAAACCGTCGTGTTCGCGAAAAAGTGTCTTGAGGCGGCGTGCCGGTTCCGGGAGGCCGTGGGCCGCTTCAACATCCTGATTAAGCAGCGGCAGTGGATAATCCGCGAGCCGCAGGATCGTGACTTCCGCCCCGGCGGAGCGGGCCGCTTCGGCAGCGACGGTCACCAGCAGATGATTGTAGGATTGAGCACGGAGGCTCCCGGAAAAGGCAATGAGACGTGGCGTGGAAATCACAGCGCGAGAGCATAGCACGCTCGCGTTCTCAAACAAGGTGATTGCATTCCTTTGGCATTTTTGAGATAAATTGTTGGTTCGCAGGCATTCCCCTTGCTGCGTATCGAGCTAACAATGGTGATGGAGCGGTTGAAAAGATGAAACGGAGTCTTCCTTCGACGATGAGCCTTGCCGAAAGCCTTTTGATAAGAAAAGAGGAAAAAAACGGCTTGGCGACCGGTCTGAGACGTTCTTTTAACAGATTCCCTGACGCTTTTCTCCTCCCAACCATCTCAATTTCAGATAAAAGCAGTTCAAAACCACCCAACCTACCCACGCCTCCCTACGACCATGAACGAGTTTCTTCATAACCTCCAAAGTAGCGTTGATTTCCTGAAATGGGTCCTGGTCTTCCTGATGACCTACATTTTATGGAAATCGTTTCATTTCAAATCGATTAAGTGGGTCTGGATCGCGTGGGGCATCTACATCATCTACACGCCGATCAGTTGGCTGGTGATGCTGGCAACGGTTGACCCTGCTGAATATGGGAAGGCGCCGATCTCCCCGGATGTTCTGCAGACAAGCGCCTATCATCTTTACGCCAAGATGATGTCGATCCCGTATCAGTTGACGCCGGTGATCGAGTTGCTGCTGGTTTCCCTGTTGCTGGGGGATCTTGCCGGGCTTTTGGAGACGAACAAGCCGGAGTTGCGTGATAACGCTTTCTTTAAGATTTTGGCATGGGTGCGCCGGAATGCAAAAGTCATCGGGATCATCGCGATTGTCCTCGCTCTGGTTTACACCCTTCTCTCCCTGGCGTTGCCGATCTGGTCGGAGCAGCTCTTTAAGACTCCAGAGGTCTAAAACGCTCTTTTTTTCATCCGGGCCGCCGTTGTTTTTTTAATAACGGCGGCTCGCTTTTTTTCTGGTCGTAGGAGAGGTTCAACGGAGGATGAAATTCTCCAATCAGACGATTCTTTTTCAGGGCGATTCGATCACCGATGCCGGGCGCAACTACGAGCTTGGTGATCCCAACCATATTGTCGCCTTTGGCGGCGGCTACGCCAATCGGATCATGGGGGATCTCCTTGCTGAACACCCGGAGGCCGGGATGAAGTTTTACAACCGTGGGGTGAGTGGCAATCGGGTTAGTGATCTGCTGGCCCGCTGGCGCAAAGATGCGATTCATCTTGCCCCGGATTGGATTAGCATTCTGGTCGGCGTTAACGATACCTGGCACCATTTCGTCCGGGATACGGGAACTTCGCTCTCTCTTTACGAAGGGGTCTATCGTCTTTTGCTAAGCGAAACGTTGAAGGAACGCCCGGGGACGCGCTTTATCCTTTGTGAGCCGTTTGCGTTCGCTGTGAAAGAGGAGCAGGAGCCGTGGCTGGAGGATCTCTATGCACGGGCCGCAGCCGTCCGGCAGTTGGCACAGGAGTTTGACGCTGTTTTCGTCCCTTTTCAGCAACGTTTCAATGAGCTTCTAGCCAAAGCTCCGGCAGATTTCTGGTTGCCAGATGGCGTTCATCCTTCCCCGGCGGGGCATTTTGAAATGGCGGCTCTCTGGCGCAAGAGCGTCGGTTGCTGATTTTTCAGAAACCGATCGGGCGGGAGGAGAGAAGGCGGAATTTGACTTCACCGGCAGCGGTTTCATATCGCTCCAGATAGGTGAGTTGTCTCGATTCTCCTTGCGGTACAAGGGTGCCGTTGGGGAGTTGTCGCACGCTTTGGCCGATGCTCCAGACGGCAAAGGTATTGCTACGGGTCGTCGCCAGATCAATCAATCGGTTCAGGCGGGCTTCGGTTGCCTCGCCGCGATCGCTAACTCCCTCGACCTCGGCCAGTTCCCCCCGGAAGCGGTAAGTCGAACCGTTAAGGATACCTTTCCCCAAAGTGGAATCCGCTGCCGTGCGGGCGGTGATGTTGTCGGCGGTTTGTGATCGCTCGACTGTGGTAAAGCGGGAGTTGACAGCGAGGAGCGCCATCAGGGCTTCCGTTCGTTTCAGGGTAGGGAACGGTTCCAACATCGTATTGAGGTTGACTAGCCCGCCCCGGCCATTGTGGCGGTTAACGAACGGGTGAACCGGTTCACTGGGAAGTTGAGGGAGGGCAAAGAGATCGAGAATTGCCCAATCGGGGAGGGAGGCAAGGTGCGCAGTGGCCGAGGGGTGGCGCGGCTGGAAGCGGAGCGTACGGAACGGAACGGAGGGCTGCCCTTCAATCTGGATGCCGGTATGAATTCGCCCCAATTCAGCCAGCGATTCGACATAACCTGCTTCATTGCCCGGCGTCCCTGCTGGCGGGGGGATGATGCAGCCATCGTCACTAAGATTCCCCAGATGGTCGAGATCCTGCCCGAGCGTCAAATCCGCCGGCGCGCTCCCTAGTCCGGTGCTCGCTAGCATCGCTTCAGAATCGGTCAATTGCCCGAAACGGTTGGGGCCTCTTGCGCTCCAATCATCAACGGCGCCACCTAGCCATGGGTCGCTGATTTGAATAGTCTGGATGATCGAGACATCAGCAGGTTCACCGGGGGAGGTGGCAGAGGGAGGGCTCTCTGTGACCGGCCATGGGATATGGGCAGAGAGAATAGCCGCACTGGAGGTGGGGTAGACATCGAACATATCCAGATTGTTGTTGTTGTCGTAACGAAAAAACTTTAGATAGCAATTATAGATCAACCCACTGGTTGGCACAGTGCAAGGCCGTGCCAGTAACTTGTATTCACCAGTTTGTAAGGTCGTATCTGGCAACCAGATGTCATCGGGTGGCCAATTGCTAGAGACTTGAAGACGCCAGTCCTTCATCGTAAAACTGGTCAATCCGCCATTCTTAGGGAGATGGATCACCAAATAGAGAAGTCCTCTTGCTGGATCGGAGGCATTACGCCAGAATCCCGCCTCCACCAGCCTTGGACGACGCGTCGGCCCCGCATGGACTTTGTTAAGTGTGATATCAAAGCGAGCAGGTTTGATAATATCATCGGAAGATTCCTTTGCCTTGACATATTCGATAATATTCTGGGCAAGTTGATGGAGCAGTGCGGGTTGACTGCTGTAAAACTTGGTTTGAAAACTTTCTCCGCTCGCCATAGGCCAATCAGTTCGGGAGAGGTAAGAAACGATTAGGTTGCGTGTCGCCACCAGATTATTTAAGTCGATATAGGGAAGTTGTGTTCCATCAGCGGCAAGGGCGCGGTTAGCCTGAGTTGTCAGCACGATCTTGGGCTGTCCAAAGAAGGTTAACCCCTCTTCAGGAGTGCTATTGATAGTGGTCGTCCAAAATTTGGCCTTTTGAAGTGGTAACAGGTAATTCTGTGGATCGGTGGTAAAGGCTTTGAGAAGATCCAGCGATGTTTGGAAGGAGCGGGGCGTTGCGCGGTAGCTTTGAATGGTAGCTATATCGCTATCCTCAAGATCGCTCAGCGCTTCCTTGAGGGGGATACGGCTGGGGTGAGCCGGGCCATAAGTAGGGTTCAAAGTGGTGGACGGGGTCCACGCGGTATTGAGATTGATCTTCGCTGTTTCATCATCAACCCAGAAAGCATAGCGACCGATCACTTTATTGGAGGCGCTATAGGTGGCATTATCGCTACGTGTCCCATCCTCTCGCAAATAAAGCCATGCCAGCGGCATCTCTTGAGCCGCCGGATAGGAAACGACTCCCTCGGTTGGGTTTTGAATCAGAGGAGCATTCAGATTAACGCCGGTGGTGATCGAAGTGGTAGAACCGGAGTGAAGCGCGATCGCCTCTTCCACCGGCAGATCATCGTCGTCTTTAACGATTCGGATGATCCTTCCGGGTTGGCTTGACCAGGGGATGGTGCGATCCTGCGTTGCCAAGCGAAGGAGCGCTGTAGCTTGCTCGACCCCATCGCGTGCATAGCGATGGGCGAGGAAGGTATCGATGTTGGAGCGCTGAAGCTGCCGGGAAGATTGGGTGCGGACGAAGGAGGCGAGGACCAGCACCGTGAGCAGGACGATCATCATCAGGGTGATGATCAGAGCGCTTGCTCTTTGACGATGGTGATTCATGGAGTAACACCTCTACCGTTAGGAATCAGGAAAGTAGTGCGAAAGATGCGGGCTCCTTGTTGGATCGGAACGGGTAGCGAGTCAATGAAGGTATCGAGTTCCTGATTCATGGCGTTGGCGTCAGTTCCCACGATGGGGTTAGGCAAGCTGGAGAGATTGGCTGCCGCCTGTTGATCGACCATGACCAGTGCGATTTCCAGCGCTCTCGGGAGTTCCTCCCCGGCAACTGGAGGTGAGCGCGAACTCCATGTGTAGTGAAAGCCACCATGACGATCGACGGCACGAATCCAAAGTGCTAAAATTCCTTCTGCGAGCAACCCCTTATACTCAGGGCTAGCGGCAGGTGCCACCGTATCGAGAACGCTCCCGCTGGTGGCGGCGAGCCAATCGGCTTCACGGTCAATGAGATAGAGGGCGGGGCCATCTGCGGGGTCGATCTGGAGGCGACAGAGCGTGCTGCGAGCCGGAGTGCTTGCGGAATCCTGTCGAATGAAGTAACCGACGATAGCGATGTCTCCATGGCTCAAATTAGCGGCGACAGCGCTTTGCCAGAAGAAGGCGTGCGGTTTTTGGAGCGTGGCGGGAACTCCTCGGGCGGTCGGAGGATTAAGGACGAACTCCAGACTGTCACTCTGGTTGCCATCCTGTGGCAGCAGAATCGAGGAGAGATCACGCCGCATCATGTCAAAGATCATCGCGGCGTTGTCGATCCGTTCGGATTGGGCTCGGGTGCTCTGGCCGATCCGGCTAACCTGCGACACAGCTTCAAAAAGCAGCATCACCAGGATTGAAAGAATGGAAACGCTCACCAGCAGTTCCACCAGCGTGAAACCTCTCCCTTTTGGCTGAGAATAGCTAGTCATATCGCGTGAACATGAACGGGATGACCTGTTTCTCTGTCGTCAACGGGTTTGCGAGGGTTAGTAGCAGGAAATGGGTATGGTTAACGGCGCCGGCGGGAGTGTTGGGCAGGGTGGTGGGGACGGAAGTCACCTCTGCGTGAAAGACCGTATCGCTTGGCTTAGTACCCGGGCGGTTGCCATCAGTATCGAGGAGCTCTTTACCCTCGACATCAAAGTAATAGTTGAGAGGGAGGACGGTGCCGAGGTCAGACCAGTTACGGTTGGCAAGATCAGCCTCTACTTTTTGTGCAATCAAAGTCGTTGTGTTGTCCCTCTGTGAAAGGCGTGATTGATCAAGGGAAAGAGCACTCAAACCAAGAATCGCTACCATCACGAAACTGACTAACCCGAGAGCGAGGACGATCTCAATAAGGCTAAAAGCATGTTTTTTTTCGAGGTTAGCGATCATGGCTGGGAATACCGGGTTTGGCCCGTGGAAGCGATGAGCGAAAGCGTCAGATAGTGGGTAGAAGCATTCCCGCCGGGGATGAGCGTAGTAGCCTGAACCGTTCCGGGGATTAGGGTGAGCGTGCGTGTGGTATTGCCCAGTAACCTTCCATTAGGGAGAAAGATATGATAGTGAAACTCCTCAGTGTTCTGACCGGCGATCTTCAAGGGGCCATCCAGTGTGGGGGAGGAGAGGAGGGTTGGCGTATCGAAGAAGGTGCTTCGAGCCGGGTCAAAGACGACCCCGAGGGGGAACTGACGCCACGCGGTCAAAGGCTTCCAGTCCGCAGCCGTCGGCGCCGTTCCATTGGCTGGCATTTGTAGCTCAAAGACGGCAACACTGCGCAGCGCATGGGTTTCCGGGCCATCTTTACCGATGAGGACCAGCGCTGTTAGGGTATTGCGACCGAGCGCCTGTTGCCGTGCATATCGAGCCATTCCATCAATGCTATCGGCAGCCGAGCGGAGCTTCTGACCTTCTCCCGGTCCCTGAACCATCGGAAGCGTGAACGCCATGAGCGTTGCGATGATCGCGATGACCATCAGAATTTCCGAGAGGGTGAAAGCCCGCAGGGAAGCTCGTAATAGAACAGGGGTAAAGGAGGTCATGGAGGGAAAAGCAGGATCACGATTTCCCCTCTTCTTTCAAGAGAGTGCGGCGGCGACGTGCCATGAACAGGAGCAGCCCCGCTGCGCCGCTGGAGAGTAGGAGCGCGGACGGTTCGGGAACGGTGGTTACTTCGATGTAGCCGAAGACTTCAAAGCCGTCTACGAGAGCGGCACCAACATTGGTTGAAAGTGAAAAGGTACGGGTGGCGGAGGTTCCTGACACCCATTGGTCGTCGGGATTCCAGATCAGTTGACGGTAGTTACCAGCTACCGTTAATGGTGTTTGGTCGCCGCTGTATTTGTTTAGTGAGATGGTGTCAGAGGTTTGGAGATGACCGGGTGTTGTTTCCTGAAAGGAAAGGAGGATAGATCCGGTTTCTGCTCCAAAGTAAATTCCGTAGATACGTATTTGCGTGAGGGTTAAGCGGATAACAAGGTTGGCTGGGTCGACCCCGGGAAAGGTAATGGCCGGATCGCCATTCCATGTCGCGGTGAGAGAAGCTTGGAAATCGTCACTTCTAGCAGAAAAGTTAGTTAAATTAACATTGGAATTCGTCAGCACTCTGCTAGGGAAAGTTGGTCCACGCCAACTACCAAATGTGCCTGCAAGGGTTTGAGTAAGTGCAAACGCTCCTGGGGTCGGCAGAGTAGTTGGTGTGTTTTGTGTCCAGGTATTGCCTTCTACATTCGCTCCATATCCAATAGAGAAAGGGGTGCTGGAGATGACGGCCCCTTGGGATGAAGCCAGACTTATCAAGGTAACGGCGCCCAAAAGGCAGCCAACCCGCAGGAATGGGAAGAGGAAGGAGTTCTTTTTCATGAGATAACTAGTGAGGTTGATTAAGGTTGATCCCAGATCACGACGCCGGTGTGATACTGGACTTTGTTAATGTCGATTAAGGGAGAGCGGTGAGCGTAGAAGGCGGTGACGATCTTCCCGTCCGTACGTTGAACGCTCGATGGGTAGCCACCGTCGCCGATCCAGCTAGCATAGACAAGCATCGGTGCATCCCAGTTCTTCCCTTTGTCGGAGCTGGTGTGAGCGAGGATGCGGCAACCGATGCGATCGCTATAGGTCAGGAGGAGGTCGCCATTGTTGAGCCGGATCAGATTGGCGGGATGATGGAGAGCTTTAGTGATAACGCCTTCGTCGCTCCATGTTTTTCCGTCGTCAAGGGAGCGCGATTGACGCATTTGCTGGCCTCTTCCCTCTTCATTGACGTTGGTCATTCTTGAGATGGCTATCCACTCCTTGGGAGCGACTTCAAAGATCACCGTTTCGTTAGTTTCAGGTTGAATGCGACTATGGACATTCCAGCTTTTTCCCTTATCACGGCTGATGATCATGTAGGAGGAGCTGGGGTCCCGCGCTTCACCCTCTGCGGTTGCGGAGTGGTAGGCGCTGAAACGCAAGGTGCCGTCGCTGGCTTCGATCAGGTTTCCAAAAGGGATCACTCTTTCCGGTGGATCGAGTTCGACGACCAATTCACCGATTTGTTCCCACGTTGCTCCCTGATCGGTCGAGATGACGGTAACTGGTAGGGCGAGGTCCCACTGGTTTTGTGTACCGTTGTTGATGTAGCCACTGCTCACAGCCATGAGTTGTTGTTCCTTTTTGAGGTAACCGATGACGTGGTTCATCCGGTTGGACTGTTCATCCGGGCGTTTGGCGATTGCACCGAGGTTTTTCCATGTTTCACCTCCATCGCTGCTCTTCCATGCATCGACATCCCCGGGTACCCAGCCGTGATGCGGCTTATTGAAGGCGGTGAGGATGATGTCGCCGTTCTCTAGTATTTGTAGGTTGGGCCAGAGCCCGCTGTCGACGATCGGTGCCGCTTTGAACTCTTCGACCACCCGGCGCAATGGTTGGTCGGCGAGGGTAGCGTTCTCCTGTGCGGAAAGGAGAGAGGCGCTTAAGAAGGTAAGGAAGAGAAAGGTTTTCATCACGAGGCTTTCTTCTCTGAGAGTTCAGCTTCAATGCCAGTCAAGGTTTCCAGTGTTTCGAGTACGGCACGGTGATGGGACTCCCATGGGGTTGATTCCCGGTTGAACTCGCGCATGTTGGGGACGAGTTGGTTAGGAGTAAGGAGATATTTGGCTTTGGCTAAGGCTTCTTTGTGCTCTAGCGTGAGCCGATCGACCTGCTTTTGAAGGCGCTGGATCTGTTCGTTGAGCAGGTAGTGGAGGTCGTAGTCTTCAAACCCGTCGCGCAGGAGCGCAGCGCGGATGGAAGCGAAGGGTAGGCCATGGTTTTCGGTATCGGGGTAGAAGAGGACGCCTTCGCCGATGTACTCGTTTTGAGGGGAGAGGTAGCCGCCGCGATTGTCCCATTCATTGACGTTCCAGTAGAGGAAGCCATCGAGCCGGTTGCGCCATGCCAGAAGCCCAAGCGCCCGCTGGGAGCTGCCGTGTCGGTCGATCGGACCAGCATCGGCAAAGGGGTGGCTAACCGGGTGGAAAGAGCGTGTTTCACAGATGTAGAACCACGCTGGCTCGCCCACCTTCTGCCGTTCGGCTTGAAACTCTGCGTAACCGGGGAAAAGATCGAGGTTGGGAAGGTGGGGCACCCAGATGTAGGCGGGGTAGTCCTGTGCAAGCTGGATTTCCCGACAGTCGGTGGTGATCATCAGCAAGCGGAGGTCGGGGGCGTGTTGATGGAGAAACTCAGCCAGTTCGCGGATGATCGCCGCGTTCTCTTCGTTAATGGCAGGTTCGTCAAAGCACTTGTAGGCAAAGCGACTCGCCCACCCTTTTTCAACAAGGTGATCGTTGAGAAGACGTAGGATCTCCCCCTGCTCTGGCTTGGTGACTTCCATCCAGCGGTTGGGTACCTGTTTAAGCATGCCATTTTCATCAGGCTGCCACCATGGAAGTGGGACTAGGGAGAGGTGAAAGCGCGTCCAGCCTTGTTCAAGACGGGTGGTTACTTCTTTGTCGAAGCGGCTCCAGTCGGCGGTCCACTTGCCATCTTCTCCCTTTTTGAATGTGCTGCCTAGTGAGCGGAGCATGCCACCGATGTCGTTGTTCTCTGGCGTCATCCGGTAGCGGAGCATTTCCGCGAGGAAATCTTCCTCAAGCTCTTTCCATGCTTCGCCGTAATAGGCTGGCTTTTCAGCATTCCATGGCCCGTAGCCAAAGGCGGTGTTGAGAAGGCTTTGACGGGGAATGACGGTGGAAAAGACGCGGAGAGAGACCGGGATAGTGATTGGCGCTTGCTCGTCGGCTTCGATGGTGACTTTTCCCTGATAAACGCCTGGCTTGGCATCGAGGGGAACCCAGACGGCGTACCAGATTGATTGGGAGAGACCTTCCTTGAGGTCGAAGGTTTCCAACGGGTAGAGAATATCGGGGTAGTCTCCTTTTTCATCAAACCCATCCGGGATCGGGTGTTCAATGTGGACATAGCCGATTTTGTTGGTCTCTGGCGTGAGCGTGGCGCCATCGGGACCGGTGAGGGGGGAGGAGGTGATCTTGACCTTGCCGAGTCCTCCTTTGGGGGCGCTCAGGATGATCTGGCGATTCTCCGCATCCCCTCGAGCGGCAAAGAGTTCGATCGCTTGTGATCCAGCCTGTGGTTTCTGATCGGGCCGCAGTTTTTCCATGGAGGAGACAACGCTAACCTGAGCCGTCTCGGCTGTTGCCATCTGGGTCGTGGAGAGAGCGCAAAGGGTCATTAAACCAGCGAGAGGGATGAAGGACGGGAGGGATAGAGGCATGGGGATGAGTTGTCGCCAGAAAGATGCGGCGATTTTTTGGAGGAAAAAGGGGTGTTGATCTGGAGGAGATAATGCAGGCTGGGGGAGCGAAGGAAAGGTTAGCTAATAGGAACTGATCGGGTACGGCGGGTTCTTTTTTTGACGAGGGGTAGCGATTCACGCCAGATGATTTCGCCGGAATAGACCACCTCATCATAGAGAGGTGTTTTTTCTTTGATCTGTTTGACGAGAAGCCCCATTGCTTTCTCACACATGGCTTCGGTCGGGTGGGTCACCGAGGTTAGGTAAACGCTTCCTTGGGTGGTGGTTGGAATGTCGTCAAATCCGCTGATGGCAACTTGTTGTGGCACTGAGACGCCGTGGCGTACATAGTGAGTGAGTGCACCGGTAGCTACCTTGTCATTCGCGCAGATCAGGGCATCGGCATCGGTGGCAATTCGTTCCGCAGCCTGCATCCCGGGGATAAAAGGTTGGAACAGATCAGCAGGGGGGTCGCAATGGAAGATGGCAGCTCCTTTGAGGCTTTTGAAATCAAAGGAAGAATCAGCCTGAATCTCGATCGGCGCTGATTTTCCTACGGTTTTAAGAGCGTTAAGGAAGCCTTCTTTGCGGTGTTGCATTTGCCATGTAGGCTCACCATGTTTTTCGCGATAGAGAATGAGCACCGGTTTGCGCTTTCCGTTGGCATAGGCCGCAAGGGTTAATTCCCTGAACATGGCGCTGACTTCGTGGCGGACATGGGCCACTTTAGGGATGTTGGTGTTCATGGAGACCATTGCAATCCCGAGGCGACGCAGGACGTTGAAATCGATTTCAACCTGAAGCGAGCCGCCGATGATTAGTCCTTCCGGATTGAGTGAAGCCAACTGGTCGATGACCCTTGCTCCTTCTCCGACCCACCAGAAGGCATCGACTGTCTGGTAGTCATAGCCAAGCTCGTGCGACATCCGCCCGATATGGTA
Organism: Chthoniobacteraceae bacterium; assembly: GCA_037189865.1. Taxonomy (GTDB): domain Bacteria; phylum Verrucomicrobiota; class Verrucomicrobiia; order Chthoniobacterales; family Chthoniobacteraceae; genus DATMFV01. The sequence goes on from JBBCIW010000001.1 coordinate 269,191, forward strand.
GGCTTGATGGTCGACCAGTTCGGAGAGGCTCGACATGTGAAGGAAGGCGATGAGGTTCGTCCTGCCCTGCCGCATGACGCGGGCGGCACGGTTGGGCCGGTAGCCCATTTCCCGTGCTTTCTCTTCGATCCGGCGGATGGTCTCTTTGTTGAGGTGTTTGCGAAGGGGCGAGTTGGTATTGCCGACGACGAGCCCGACCGTGGAGGGGCTCACACCGAGGGCTTTCGCCAAATCAAGCTGGGTAACTCTTCGCATTGATTGGAACGTCGCAATAAAACTTTTGAGCGTCAAGTCTCTTTATTGTGACGTTCCAATAAAAGCTTGCCTTCCGGCCTGATTTTCTCCAAATCAGTGAAAGTGACCCGGGTCGAGGCTCGGCGATTGCCCCTCCGTTTTTTCTCCATGATCAGCCGGTGATGCTATCACTGGGCAGGGTTGTCTTTTTCTATGCTATCCCATTTTGCACCGCTCGCAGCGGCTCCCCACGCTACCCTTTCCACTCTGGATTATGTCGTGTTTCTTGGTTACCTTGCTCTTTCGCTCGCCCTTGGGCTGGGGGTGGGGGGTAAGCAGAAGAGTCTTCGAACCTACCTTCTCGCCGGACACAATATTCACTGGTCGCTCATTGCTATTTCAGTCCTCGCGGCGCTCTTTAGCGGCATTAGTTTTCTGGGGGCTCCAGCGGAAACCTATACTCATAACCTGATCTATCTCTGGTCGATCGCGGCATTTTTCATCGCGACACCGCTCACGACGCTTCTCTTCCTGCCGTTTTTTTTCAGGCTGAACTTTTATACAGCTTATGAGTATCTGGAGCACCGCTTCGATCTGCGGTTGCGTCGACTCTCTTCGGCGATTTTTACTTTTCGCGTGGTGCTTTGGTTGGCGCTGGCGCAGTACGCTCCCTCATTGGTGATCTCGGAAGTAATGGGGATTCCGCTTTGGTTTTCCATCGGGATTACCGGAGGGTGTACGATTCTCTACACGATGGTTGGGGGGATGAAGGCAGTGATCGCTACAGATGTCATGCAATTAGGGGTCTTGCTCGTTGGGATTCTGGTGATTATCTGGATTGCCGTGGGCAAGGTGCCCGGTGGGCTGGCCGGGACGCTGGAAGTAGCACAAGCGGGAGGTCGTCTGCAATGGACCGATTGGAGTCTTTCGCCGACGGTGCGGATGACGGTTTGGGGGGCGTTCATCGGCGGGATGGTCAACGCGCTGGTGCAGATGGTCACCGATCAGGTCGCCGTGCAACGTTACCTGACGGCCCGATCGCTCAAGGAGAGCCAGAAGGCGCTTTGGTTCAAGCTCTGGCTGACGGTTCCGTTAGTAGGGATTTTCTACTTTGTCGGGATTGTGCTTTATGCCTTTTATCAGAGCCATCCCGCCGCCGCGGCGACGTTGACACAGGCCGACCGCCTGCTCCCACATTTTGTGATTAACGAGATCGCTTCCCCGATTCCCGGTTTGCTGGTGGCGGCGATTCTGGCGGCGACGATGTCGACGGTTTCCGCCGGGATCAACTCGCTCACCACGGCGACGCTCATTGATTTCCTCTATACGCACAACTCTGGCGAACAAACGCCGCAGGAGGAGGGACGGCGGGTGCGTGTTGCCCGATGGTGGACGCTTTTTTATGGCGTTGTGACGGCGCTTTTCGCTTTGGTGGTCGGGCGGCTTGGTTCATTGGTGGAGGCTTCCAATAAGATAGGCGGCCTTTTTGGCGGTCCGCTACTTGGGATTTTCCTACTGGGGATTCTTTCGCGCCGGGCCAACGCCCGTGGGGCATTGATCGGGGCGGTTTGCGGTTGCCTTTCAGTGATCGTGGTCGCGTTTTTCACCTCAACTTCGTTTATGTGGTATGCTGCGCTGGGTACTGTTGTGACGTTTGCGGTCGGACAGGTGGCGAGCCGTCTCTATCCCGAGCCAAGCCGTCGTCAGCAGGAGTTCAGCCGCCCCGGGGCGAAACAGGAGGAGGAAGAAGCGCCGGTTTGATCGCGCCGAGGTGAGCATCGGCTCGCTTCGCATTGCTGTTGACATCATTCCGGCACGCAGGAAGATTCAGGGCCGCTCAACCGCTCCTTTCTTCTATGGCCGAATTGATTGATTTCATCCTGCATGTTGAGGTTCACCTCAAGACGTTTATTCAAAACTACGGTTTGCTGGTTTACTTCCTCCTCTTCGCCATTGTGTTTTGCGAAACGGGGTTGGTCGTGACGCCGTTTCTCCCGGGTGATTCCCTCCTCTTTGCCGTCGGTGCGCTCGCAGCGCAGGGGTTGATGGATTGGCGCATCGTCGTCCCGCTGCTGTTGGTGGCAGCGATATTAGGGGATTCGGTGAACTATTCGATTGGTAAATGGTTCGGGCCAAAGGTCTTCCAATATGAGTCCCACTGGCTCTTTCGGCAGGATCACTTGCGTAAGGCGCACGCGTTTTATGAAAAGTACGGCGGACAGGCGATTGTCCTGGCCCGCTTTGTCCCGATCATCCGGACGTTTGCCCCATTTGTGGCGGGGGTTGGAACGATGCACTATCCTCGTTTCTTCTTTTTCAATGTTACCGGAGCGATTGTCTGGATCGGTCTCTTTATCGGGGGTGGTTATGCCTTTGGTAATCTCCCCTTTGTTCAGAGCAACATGAAGGTGGTGATCCTCGGGATCATCATCGTCTCGGTCCTCCCGATTGTTTGGGAGGTCGCCAAGGCGAAGTTGGCGAAGAAACCGGCGGTCTAACCTCAAGGCAGCACGACAAACGAGCGCGCCTTCCCCCGGCAGATCGAGACGAGCACCCGCTGCCCCGGTGGGAGATTTTGCGCGATGCGCTGGTACTCTTCCACGTTGGTCACTGGTTCGCGCATGATCTCCTCGATCACGTCGCCGGGGCGGAGTTGTTCGTTGGGGAAATAGCGGGGATCAACACGCGTGATGAGAACGCCTTCAATCTTTTCCGGCAGTTCAGCCCGGCGGTTTTGGGGGATCGGTGCGACGCTGATCCCGGCCAGCGGATGATCTTCAGCGAGAGTTCCTGAGCCGGAAGAGGGGGGTGGTGTCGCGGTCGGGGGTTGCGGTTGCTGGAAGGGGGCTCTGCCAAAGGGTTGGCCCGGGTGTCCGGGATGTCCCGGCTGCGGGTTTAACTGGCGGCGCGGGATGGCGGCTTGAAAATCGGCAGGACGCTCCTCAATCAACGCTTCAAAGTGTTCCTTCTTCCCGTCGCGGATGATGTCGATTTGCACTTTCGAGCCGACGGTCACCTGCGAGACGCGCCGGAGCATCTGGCGGATGTCGACCACGGCCTGCCCGTCAAAGGAGACGATCACGTCCCCCTGCTGCACCCCGGCTTTTTGAGCTGGGGAGTTTGGCATGACATCGACCACCAGCGCTCCGCTTCCGTTGGCAATCCCGGCCTGTTGAGCTAACTCCGGTGTCAGGCTCTGGATAACAACGCCGAGGTAACCGTGGATGACGCGTCCGGTTTTGATGATGCTCTCAAGGGAACGGCGCGCGGTGTTGGAGGGGATGGCGAAACCGACCCCCTGCCACGTCCCGCTGCCGGAGAAGTTGCCGATCGCGGTGTTGATCCCGATGATCTCTCCACGTAGGTTGATGAGCGGGCCACCGGAGTTACCGGGGTTGATCGCGGTATCGGTCTGGAAGAAATCGGCGCTGCTTTCATCCGAGAGTTGGCGTCCGGTGGCGCTGATGATCCCGTGGGTCACGGTCTCCTGCAAACCGAACGGGTTGCCGATCGCCAGCACCAGCGAGCCGACCTTGACGATGTCGGAATCCCCAAGCGGCAGCGGAACGAGATTGGGGGCGTCGATCTTGAGGACGGCGATGTCAACCTTGGGATCGCCCCCGACGATCCGCGCTGTGAACTCGCGCCCGTCGCGCAGTTTGACTTTGACCTCATCGGTATCGGCGATGACGTGGTTATTGGTCAGGATATGCCCTTCTTCGGAGACGATCACGCCGGAGCCGAGCGAATTCTGGACGAAATCACGCGGGATCGCCCGTCCCCGCCTCGGGCCGAAGAAAAATTCAAACGGATCAGCCCCCTGACGCACTCGCCGCGCGGTATAAAGGCTGACGACCGAGGGCATCACGGCCTCTGCCAGCCGGGTGTATTCGCGATCCATGGCGGCGAGGATTTCGACCTCCTTGAGATCAACTCGCGCCCCACTTGCCGGGGTGAAGGCCTCGGGCGTCGCCGCCGGGGAGCGGCGCTCATTCCAGCGCGATAGCCCGTAGACCACCAGCACGACGGCGATAACGAAAATCAGAAACCGTTTCATGGGAAAAAAAGAAGGGGCAAAGAGAGGGGTCAAAAGTGCCGGACTCCCCCCGTAGCGTCAATCTCAACCCGCCCCGGGGAGGACCTCTTTCTCCGAAAGAAGATCGCGCAAGAGGTGGTGCTCGGGCTTGAGAAGCTGGGGATCTTCCCGGAAAAGAGCGGTGACCTCTTCCCGGGCGAGGTGCATCAACCCGGCATCCTCAAAGAGATTGCCGAGACGGGTTCGTAGCCGTCCGCTCTGGCTGGAGCCGAGCAGATCACCCGGGCCACGCAGCCGCGCATCGGCCTCGGCGATCTCGAAGCCGTCGCTGGTTGCTTCAATGGTCGCCATTTTTTCTTTCGCTTCCTCTGTCTCGGCAGCGTGGAGAAAGATGCAGTAGGAACGGTGGCTCCCCCGACCGATGCGACCGCGCAATTGGTGCAACTGCGCCAGCCCGAAGCGTTCGGCGTTCTCAATGAGCATGAAATTGGCGTTGGGGACGTCGATGCCGACCTCGATCACCGTTGTGGCGATGAGAACCTGGCTTTCATTGGTGCGGAAGCGTTCCATGACCGCCTCCTTTTCCTCGGTCGGGAGTCGTCCGTGGAGGAGTTCGCACCGGTAGGGGGCGAGCGCTTCGCTCCACTTCCCGAATTCTTCAGCGGCGGCTTTTGATTCGAGCCGTTCCGAGGAGTCGATGAGCGGGTAGACGATATAGGCCTGCCGTCCCTGATCGAGCTGCTTGCGCAGGAAGGCGATCGCTTCGGGGAGTTTTTCCAGAGGCCGCGCGGCGCTGACGATCGTCCCACGATGGGCGGGGCGTTCGTCGAGCCGGGAGATGTCGAGATCGCCATAGACCGTCGTCGCGAGGCTGCGCGGGATTGGCGTCGCCGTCATCACGAGGAGATCGGGCGTGGTTGTCCCTTGAGTCAGGCGGCTGCGTTGGAGGACACCGAATTTATGTTGTTCATCAATGATCACCAGCCCCGGCTCCTCAAGGCCACCTCCTTCATAGAGAAGGGCGTGGGTTCCGATGACGATCTGCGGCGTCTCTTGCGCTCCGTTGGTAAAGAGCGGCAGGGCGCTCTCTTCCTTGCGCGAGCCGGTGCGCAGGGCGAGTCGGATCCCGAGCGGTTCCAGCCAGCGTCGTGATTGGAGGTAGTGCTGTTCGGCGAGGATCTGGGTCGGGGCCATCAGCGCCGCTTGGTAGCCGGCTTCCACGACCAGTAGCATCGCCGCAAAGGCGACGACGGTTTTTCCCGAACCGACATCGCCATGGAGCAGGCGGTTCATCGGGCGAGGCGCGCGCAGATCGGCGCGGATTTCGGCAATGGCTTTTTCCTGAGCTTGTGTCAGGGCGAACGGCAATTGGGCGAGGAAGCGTTTCAGGAGTTGGCCCGGACCACAATGGATCGCGCCCGGTTGGGCGGCGTAGCGCTGGCGGCGACGGGCGATAAAGAGCTGCATCTTGAAGAACTCCGTGAGCACCAGTTCACGACGGGCAGCGTGGAGGGCTTCCCAGTTTTCCGGAAAGTGGTAGGCGCGCAATGCTTCGAGGTAGGGCATCCCGGCCAGAGACCCGGGGAGGAGGTGGGGCGTTGGCGGCATCTCTCCGAGCAGGCGATGAATCCAGCCGCGCAACAGCCGCGCGGAGATCCCTTCGGTAGCCGGGTGGATTGGGGTGATCCGACGCAGATGAATCGAGACGTTGGTATCGTCCTCTTCTTCGAGGACTTCAAATTCCGGGTGATCCATGACCACCGTCTTGCCGGAGCGTTTCGGTTTGCCGTAGACCACGACGCGATGCCCCGTGGCGATCATCCGGGCGACGTAGTGGAGATTAAACCAGCGGCAGACCAGTCGGGCGCTCAAGGCGTGGCCTCCGCTTTCTTCAAGGTGCACTTCGATCATGCGTCGCCCTGCTCCGAAGCGTCGCGACGCGGTTTTAGTCACCGTTCCACAGACGCAGACCGGGTTTTGGGCGGCATCCCGCGGGAAAGCGTCAAATTCGCGGCGGTCTTCATGACGGTGGGGGAAGTGATGGAGGAGATCGCCGACGGTTTTGAGGCCAAAACGCTCCAGCGCAGCAAGGCGCGGCACCGCCAGCCAAGCGACGCCGGAGAGTGGCGTAGCGAGGGTGTAGTCTGACGGGGCGACGGGAGTACGTTCCTGCATGAGAGTCCTCAACCTAAAGGGAGGCTCCCGGTGGTGGCAAGGGTGCATCGTCGTAGAGAGATCCCTGTCGGAGCTTAAAGGGGTAGGGCAGAGCGGGGGGTGGTTTTCCAGTTGCCAACGCCCGGAGAGAACTCTACCGTGCGGGGCAGTGAGCCGGGGTGGCGAAATTGGCAGACGCGCCAGACTTAGGATCTGGTTCCGCAAGGAGTAGGGGTTCAAGTCCCCTCCCCGGCATTTTTATTGGAGAGCTGATCAACAGAGACTTTGAAGACCGAGTGCAAGCGATGGTCTTTTTCTTTGGTGCAGTGCGGTATCCATCTGATCCGATCGAAAGTTGGACCCTAGATTCAACACCCTTGGGATCTGATCTCCCGTCACTTGCGGCGGGGATGGGGCTATTGAGATGCGCGAACGCCTTAGAGCATCTCTTCTTTGATTTGCCAGGACCGGCTCCCCCGCACCCGACAGGGGGCCACCCCCGGCAGAATAACTTCAGCAAGCACTCCTTCTGGCAGGCTCAGGTGGAATTGGATGTGGCCTTGATGTCGTTGCCACTCTGTCGTAAGATCGCCTTGCGGCGTAGGGATGCGACCGTAAAAGCTGTCGCCGTAAAAGGTTGGCCTAACATGCACTTCCTGCCATGCAACGGCGCGTTGTGTAACACCGCTCAGAATCTGGTGGAGATGGACGAGGGGGTGTGCGGACCATGCATGGGATTGGCTTTGCTGGCCTGGCTGGGGCTTAAAGCTCTCCCATGTGGTGCCATAGCGCGCCATTGGTAGCCAGGCTTCCTTAATAAAACTCAAAACCTCATCCCTATAACCCCTCTCAATGAGAAGTTCAAAGACATGCGTACACCAGTAGGCGCTGGGAGATGTTTCAGAGCAATCGATGCTTTTAATATAGGGTACAAGCACTTTAGCAAGCATTTGCTGCTCAAACTCAGGGAAGAGGCCCGTTGCGATAGCTAGAGTTTGTGAGTGAACTGAGACCGAGCCACTCATCGTTCCTTCCGGGGAAATGCCTTCGGAGATGAGTCCTTCTTTATTCATCAATCGGCATAGCCCGGTTCGCACACGGTGGACAAGCTCATCAAGCCGCCAGCTTTCGGGCGACCCTCCAAATGCAACCTCCGATAGCTTTGAGAGATGTTGAAGCGCGTTTAGGAAGAGAAGGCTGTAGAGACAAGGAAAACCCTTTTTGAGGATAGAGGATGAATCCAGAAAGAGGTAATATCGTGGATCGTATCTTAAGAGGTTTGTGCTAGGATCGAGTTGAGATTCAAAGTAACGCAGCGTTTTCTCTATGAGATATTGATGGTTAAGAAACGGCTCCAGTGAACCTGTCTGCCAGTAGTAATCCCAAAGGGTTAGCAGCCATACTAAGGTAAAATCCGGAATGACGCAGTTGTGCGCCATGGTAGGGCTATGGCCATAGGTAAGCCCGTCAGGAGTTTGCTGAGAGGCGATTTGGGTAATTCCACGCCGGAGCAGAGCGCTATCCAGACTCAGGTAAAACACATTGCGGGCCTGCACTCGGGCGTCGCCCCACCATTGCGCCTGCTCCCGCCACGGGGTGTCAATAAAGGCGTCAATACTACAGCATTGCTGCGTCCACACACAGGCGTTCCAGATCAGGTTGAGGGTAGGATCACTTGATTGAAATACCGCCTTTCGCTCCAGCGGATACCCCACACGATGCAGTTTAACCTTCAGTGTGAGTGCAGATTTTGAGCTGCGAACGATGAGGGCTGCATAGCGGAACCCATAGATATGATAGAAACGATGTCGCGTATGACTTTTTGCGCAAATGATTCTGGATCCAAAGGCGATCTTGCAATAATGCGGAAAGACGAGGGCGAGTTTCAATGCACCTGCATCGAGCGATTCTGCATAAACAATATCTATGTATTCTCCTCCCTGTCCCCCTTCAATCTCGCACTCCATTGAGCCTACAACCGTGTGACCAAAATCGATCAGGTAACTAAAAAAATTCCCTTCACCGGTCGGCTCGGCCACCGTGATCGAGCCGTCAATGGCATTGCACGGCTCATGGGAGACAGACTCAGTGTAGTGAAGCAAAGCCGTATCTTTTGAAGTCCGATATCCATCGAGGCATCTTCCCTTGGCCGTACCAATGATCTCTCCAGCAGGTAATTCCTCTTCACAAAGCATAGGAATACCGCGTTCCTCCAGATCAAACCATGGTGGTGCATTCCAGCATCGCCCTCCGGATATAGCCTCCCATCCTTTCGAATCGTAATCGATCGCAGTCCAATCCTCAGGGTGATCTCGGGCATCAAAATGCTCTTGCGGAAAGAGCTGGATGCTGCTCAGGGCAGCATCCTTGAAAACTTCTGTCTGATGGCGGCACACCCACGTTTCATCACTAGCCAAAGAAACATCATCCCATTGGGCTGCTACGAGGAGCCCGGCAAAGTGTTGGAAGATATAGGAGAAATTACTAAATCCGGGGTTATGTGCTCGGACGGCGATGACATTTTTGCCGATGCGCAGGAAGGGAAGGAGATCAACGGTGTCATAAGGCCAACTGCTTTGAAAACCGCGCGCTGGACCTCGGCACACGAAGCGACCATTAATATAGAGCTGATAGGATTGATCTGCCGTGATAGCGATTGGCGCAGCGTTCGGGAGATTCTGAAGATCAAATTCCTTGCGAAACAATACATAGCAATTTCGCAAGTCCCAAACGGCGTTGGAGGACCAAATCCATTTTGAAGATTTGAAGATCGCCGCTGCTGAACTTTGGTGCCGCTTCATTTACGAATCATTAGCTTTTGACCCCGCCGACTTGCAATCCCGAAGAAAAGAATCGCTGCCCTAGCAGGAAGATAATGATGATGGGAAGGAGAGAGAGTATGCTGGCAGCCATTAGATGAGGCCAGTTTGCCGAGTTAATGTCAACAAAACTCATAATCCCTAGAGGCAGCGTTTTGCGTTCATCGGAATGGATAAGAACCAGGGGATAGAAAAGGCTCTGCCAGTTCGCGATAAAGGTGAAGATGCCAAGGGTGGCTAGAGCGGGCAAAGAAAGGGGAAGAATGATCGTCCAGTAGATTCGCCACGATCCGCACCCATCCAGCGTTGCCGCTTCTTCAAGATCTTTCGGGATGCCGAGAAAGAATTGACGAAGCATGAAAGTTCCGTAAGCACTGAACATCGGAGGAAGCATGAGCGCAATCAGGCTATCAAAGAAGCCGATGCGGCTGAAAAAAATGAAGGTGGGAATGATGGTGACAACGCCGGGAATCATCAGTGTTGCCAGATAGAGCATGAATAGTTTGTCCCTTCCGGGAAAGCTAAGCCGGCTGAAAGCAAAGGCCGCCATGGAACTTGTGAGGAGTTGACCAACCGTTACCGCCGTACCCACGAGCAGGCTGTTAAGGTAATAGCGGGCAAAGGGAATCTCCCGGAAGACATTGACATAGTTTTCCCAATGCCAAACCTTGGGAAAGAGTTGCGCGAGCGGATTGCCATCAGTGGGGAAGATGCCTGAGCGGCCCCCTTCTATGGCGATTAACTCCGGATCAATCGTTTTTACGGAGGTGGCCAACATCCAAAGGAATGGAAATATCATGGTAACTCCAATCAGGCAAAGGCCGATAAAGAGTAGTGCCTTCTTTAAGGAAGCAAAAAGCTGGTAGGGAGACTTCATGAAACTAGCTAATAGTTGCGGGAGGCGAAGAACTTCCAGTTGATCCAGGAGATTCCTAGTACAATGACAAAAAGGATGACGCTGGCTGCGGAGGCTCGGCCCATCTCAAAGTGCTTGAAAGCGCTCTCAAAGATAAAGTAGTTGACGGTTGTGGTAGAACCCGCCGGACCGCCTCCTGTAATCACGTAGGCGGCGTCGAACCCTCCTTGAAACCCATTGATGATGCCCATAATTAAAATAAACGCACTGGTGGGCGATACCATTGGCAGAGTGATATGAAAAAACCGTTTGAGCGCGTTGGCACCATCGACTTGCGCCGCCTCATATAAGCTGGGGTTAATGCTCTGGAGCGCTGCGAGGTAGAGAATCATATTGCCGCCCCCTATCTGACTCCAGAAGTTCATAATCAGCATGGCTGGCTTTGCCCACGCAGAGGCCTCAAACCATGCCGGGCCGGTGATTCCGAGGGTCACTTGCAAAGCAGTATTGAGAGGGCCATAATAGGGGTTGAATATCCATTTCCATAAAAGGAAGATGCCAACGCCACCCACGATCGATGGCAGAAAGAAGGTGAGGCGAAAGAACCGCCCTGCGAAGATTTTTTCATTCAAAAGAACAGCGAGGAATAGGGAACCCAGCATTCCCACCGGCAGGCCAATGAGCAGAAAAAGGGTGTTGCCAATGCTTTGCCAGAATTTTGGCGATGTTGGTATTCCGTAAACGGCAACGGCGGTAAACGCAACGGCGAATGCGGCGACGCAACTCCCCCATGCGACCCTTACTGCAGGCTTTCCTTTCAAAGCGCAGGCACTGATGAATGCTACCCCGCCGACGATAAGGCTGGTAAAGATCACGCCGGAGCCGGTTGAGAACTCCAGGCCAAGAAGGTCCGTGAAGTTATCCAACCCTACGAATGTGGGCGAGGAGAAAAGATCCCATGCGAAGAAGGAGAGGAGAATGGAGAAGAAGATGGGGCCAATGGTGAAAAGGAGAAATCCCACCAGGTTGGGCGTGAGAAAAAGGAGAACGGTGGTGCCGCGTTCTTTCATAAAAAAGGGGTGGAAGGAGCCTCTGGAGGTCAGGGCTTTTGAAGAATTTGGTCAATTCGCCTAGAGGCAATCTCCAGAGCCTGTTCCGGCGTCATCTGGCCTTCCATCGCTTTGTCCTGCCAATAACGCCACTCACTTGCCACCTTCTCGGCGGTGCGAATGCGAGGCTCAGGCACGATAGTTGGTAGGATATGAATGATGGCGCGTTCCCGCTCATCGAGGTTGTCTGCGTACTGCTCCCAGAGCGATTTTAACGCGGGAACGCTAGTTTCCGAGAAGCGCACTTGCATCTCCGGAGCAATTAGGCATTTGAGAAGCTTCCATGCTTTTTCGGGATCTGGTGAGTTTTTGACAATCGAGAATCCGGAAGAGGAAGCCCATGCGTACTGGCTGTTGTCGGTGTTTTTGGGCTGCGGCAGCAGACGCCATTGGAACTTGGCGCGCTCTTTGAGATCACGGATTTCCCATGTGAAGATTCGCATAATGGCGATCCGGTTGGAGAGAAACTCCTCAAGCCGGTCAAATTGTCCCTCTGTAGCCGTAGGCAAGAGGGCCCCACTCGCTCTAAGGTCAATATTGGTTTGTAACCAGTTGAGTGCTTTTGCTCCAGTAAAACTGAAATGGTTGCCGTCTTGTGAGACTAACGATAACCCAATGAACCCGGGGGGGATCTCGCTCATACCCAAAGCAAAAATCCGGTGTTTGCTCAACGCCGTTTGTCCGGCAATGCTCCGGGCAATGTTCAGGAAGTCTTCGTAGGTCCAGAGATCATCAGGTATTGGAATATCAGCCTGATGGAAGAGGTCCTCGTTAATGGCGAGCACCTCAAGATCCAGCCCGTAAGGAAGACCGTAAAGTTGGTCTGAATAGGTATAGAGCGACAGCGCCGAATCGATAAAGGCGTTGCGCGCAGTAGCTTTCTTCCCATTGCCCGCTTCCTCCTCCATTAGCTTATTCAGCGGAAGAAGGGTACCTCGACTCGCAAACATCCCGAAGCCCTGCCCTAACCATACAACGTCCACCCTTTGGCGTGCAGCAAAAAGGCTGAGGGCTTTGGTGTAGTAGTCCTTAGGAGGACAGGAGATAAGGCGGACTTTAAGGGTGGGATTTTCCGACTGGAATTGCTTCAGGGCAGGCGTGATGGTATCAGTGACTTTCCCTGAAGGACAAAGCAGAACCAGCGCACTATTGTCGCGCTGAGGGCAGCCAGTCAGCAACAGTAGAGAGGGCGCAATGAAGCCAAGAGCGAAGGCGAGTCTGAAGGAGGTAACGACCAGGAAACTCTTCAATGAGGCTTGGTGAAAGGAGATCATTCTATAATGACGTAGCGCCTTACTTGCGACGCATGCGACGTAAGCGAAGCAGCGCCGCACCACTCAACACAACCCCCAGCAGCATGGTTGTCGAAGGCTCCGGAACGACCATAAAGGAAAGCACTCCCTGCTCCCACACCAACGAGCCGTCAACCCCTAGCGGCATGGAAAGCAGGTTAAATCCCGCAGCTTGGCTGGTATCGGTAATGGTGAGAAGGGTGTAAACACCTTCAATCATACCCGTGCCGTCAATAGCGACATCGTAAATCCCTGCGCCAATTTGCGGGCCATCGACGGTGATCCTTGTTGCCGTGAAATCGTCATCTAAGCTAAAGGAAAGCAGGGAAGGCGACGTCAACTCCAACCCCTGAAGTTCAAGCTTAACTCCCGTAGCTACGTGCAACTCTCCTCCCTCAAGGGCGACAGTTCCCGAACCCAAAGCGTTGTTGCTCCCGGCGATCATCTTTCCCTCCTTGATGGTGGTGCCTGTGGAGTAGGTATTGTTACCGGTAAGCTCCAAAGCTCCCGCGCCGACTTTAGTTAGCCCGCCGGCGCTGCTTCCCGAGATGTCGCCGGTGATCCGAAGCCGATCTCCTGCGACGCCGATGGTGGCGTCGGCAGTACCGCCAAGCTCGATGGCGCCCTCCCATGCATTATTTCCATCAACGCTGTTGAGTGAACCTTTTGTTTCGTAGCCTCTGCCGTTGAGGATCATTGTCTTTCCGACAATGGTTCGCCCGCCGGAAAGCTCAAGAGCATTGTGAGTTGCTGCTATGCGAACCGTTGCCATCCCACTGCCAAGCGCGTTGTCGCTTGAGGCCCGCACGATGACAGACCCGGGAGCGCCATGATAGTCGCTCCCCCCAATGTTGGTGTCTCCAGTATAGCTATTGTTTCCGCTAACGATAAACCGACCTCCTCCAGTATTGCCAGTGGAGGATTGATACGAAAGATCATGTCGTCCTCCGCTTTCGCTGATGGATCCGGTAACGAGTACTTCGGATAAGGCCACGCTTGAGCGCCCGAAAACGAGGGAATCCTTCCCCATCGTGCTCGCAAGAATCAGTTGGTTAGCAAGAGCGGTTGAGGCCGTCGTGCTGGTGATCCGAAGCGCCGCACCGTTTTGAGTCGCGGTGGTGTTGGTATTGAAGGTGATCTGATTGCTCCCCAGCTTTGAGGGGTCGTTCACCGAGAACGCGACGTTTGAAATGGAGATTCCGCCAGTTAGCGAATTGATCAGGGGGTTCCATAGGAAGTATTGCCCGTAGCTTCTTCCCACGACTGAAACACCGTTGCTTCCAGCCACATTGCTTTCAATACCTCCAAACGCGCCAACCGCGCTGGATCTGAGGTCAATGAGAGGGCGGGCTCCATTGCCGTCAAAGACAAGCGTTCCTCCGCCTGAAATCGTGATGGCACCAACAGTAGGGTTGGTGTTCCAGAGGAGACTGCCAACGGTTCTCTGATCGGTAAGAGAGAGGGAGAGCGCCCCCGTGGTGGTTCTCAACGAAATTTCACTGCCCGCGCCATCGCCAATGATTCCGTCCTGCCAGTTGCCGGAAACGTTCCAGTTTCCCGGCCTCCCATCCCATGTGCCGTTTGTTGCGAATGATGAGAGCTGGGTTGCTCCCAGCGCTGTCGCGGCTATAACCAGTTGTCTTAGGGTATTAGTTTTCATTTTTTTCGATCATTGATGTTGTAACGAGTCGTACGGTGAGAGGTATGGTTCTCCAATGCCTCGCATCAAAGTCCGGTTATTGCAGAGAAGTGGGATTTGCAGATTCTAATGAAGCTGCCACTTGGTCCGGGCGTTTTCGATGTACTCGATCGCCTCAAGGTTGTGTTCAAGATAATCTGGGGTCGTCGGGTACCAGCTTGCTAAAAGAAACCCCTTGAGCAGATGGGGGGTAAGATTTTCCCGGGCGTAGCGGAGGGTCAGTTCGGGGTTGAAACGGTGCCACCAGTTGCTCGGTGTGGGCATCTGCTCATAGCCGTTATGATCCAGATCGAGGTAGGCCTGAACTTGGGGGTTGTGGCTGAATTTTTTACCGTTCTCCTCGGAATTGCCGAACTCAATGCCGTAGTACCAGTTGCTTTGCAGAACGTTTTTGGGCATCTGCTGAACGAACTCTTCGCGGTGTTTCCAGATGTAGTCGGACCACACCCACGGGCGTGCCCCATAGCTTTCCACCACCTTGAAAAATGCTAAATAGTCATGCCAGAAGAGCGGTCCCTTGCGCGAGGTGGGACGGGTGTAACTGGTCTGAAATTCAACCTGCTCTTCGTCCATTCCCAAATGAAAAAAGCGTGGCCGCCCCATGAGTTCCATGACCTCACAGATAAGGTCTTCGCAGACTTTGTAATAATCTGGCGTAGAGACGCAGTGAGAGTAGGGGCCAAGCCATGCGTCGTGAGCCGTGGAAAAGTTTAACTTGGGAATCAGCTCGATGCCTAGTTCTCTTAAACGGGCTTGCTCCTCCACGAGCCGGGTGGGTTCCCATGCCCCTTTGACCGCAATTTCAGGATGTGAGGTGTATTTGACTGCGTCTCCGAGATCAAGCACCAACATGTTGAACCCTGCCTCTGCCATGCGACGGGTTAAGGTAGTCCAAACCTGATCGTCAAACTGGAGCCCTTCCCTTGCCCGGCCATGCCAAGGTGTTGGGTCTTCCTTTGCATTCCAGAAGTTGTAACTCAAGTGCAGGAGATTTGCCCAGAGGTAACCGGAGTGGCTGGTGCTGCTGTTATTGATAGATGATGTCATGAGTCCTGATTTTCTAACCGTTTAGACCCAGGGCTTGGGTGGTGGCAATGGCCTCTTCATGAAGCGATTCGTACTCTGGAGTCATAGGATAGCAGCCGTTATGCAGGTATCCTTTAAGCTTTTCTGTAGGGATCACTTTGCGGGCAAACTCAACAGAGCGGCGCATGTTGGATCGGTGTTGCCAGTTACTGTAGCACGGCACCTGATCGTAGCCTAAGGCTACCAGATCGCGATATGCCTGCACTGCTGTGGCGTGATTTCGCACGGTGCCATCCTGCTCAGATTCATCAAAGTTAACTCCATAGTACCAGTTGCTCTGGAGAACATGTTTGGAAATATTGTGTCCAAAGGCTTCCCGGTCTTTCCAGAGTGCATCGGAGAAGATCCACGGGCGTACTCCATGAGCGTGAACGTGTTCACAAAGGAGCGTAAGATCATGCCAGAAGAGCTCGAAGTGGCGGCTGGAAATGTAGTTGTAAGCGTGTTGATGCTCAATACCTTCCTCGTCCATCCCTAGATGTAGGTAGGCAGGAGCATCGAGGATTTCAATAGCTTCCGTGATCAGGTCCCGGCAGACCTGGTAGTAGCGTTCGGTAGCCACCTGCCGCCCGTAAACTCCAAGCCAGATGTCATGGCTGCTGGAGAAGTTGAACTTTGGAATCAGCTCAATGCCTAAATCCCGGAGCCTCATCTGCTCACTTCTGAGTCGCGTCAGGCTCCATGCGTTACGCACGGCGAGTTCCGGATGAGAGCGCCACGCAATGGCATCCCCCAGCTCCAGCACAATCATGTTGAAGCCTGCACTGGACATTCGGGCCGTTGTCCTCGTCCATACGGCATCATCAAACTGGAGGGCTGGCTGAGCTCGCCTGAACGAAGGCAACAGCGCATCAGCCTCCATCCAGAGGTTGTAGCTAAGGTGAAGCAGGGCAGCAACAAAGGGGCGGGCCTGTGTGTGGGATTCAATCATAAAAAGGGATAGGAAGGATCCGGGAGCCGTCTTTATTTCTCAGAAATCGTTGCCTTGGCAGTAGCGGCCGGTCGGAACTTCGTCGAGGCGATGTGCGTGTTCTCATGGTCGGTAGTGATATAGTAGACGAGCAGCACCGAGCCATCTTCCAACTCGACGGCGGAGGGGTACCCTACATCTGCAAAGCTCGCTATGGCATCTTGCCGGACGATCAGTTCGTTCTCTGTATCCCATGTCTTTCCATGATCATCACTAAACACGGCCCGAATGCCCATGGGGGCTTTCCGATATCCGTAAGTACAGAATAGCCGCCCATCGCTTAACCGAAGAAGGCTTGCGGGATGACCGTAGATGGCTGTTTTTCGCGGAGGAGTCCAAGTCATCCCCCCATCTTTGGAGTCCGACTGCCAGAGATAGTCATTCCCCGTAGAGCGCATCATTGCAACAAGAGTGCCATCCGCGGCTTCTACGAGAGCGGTTTCATTAAAGCTGGTATTGAGGTCCTCCAACCCGTTCGGTTGTAATGGGGCGCTAGTCCACGTCGCTCCATCGTCTTCCGAGCGGAGGATATAGATCTCGGTGCCAAAGTCGGCGTTCTCGGGTTGCCCATTGGCACGTTTCCGCTTTCCATAAACAGCCGTCAAACGGGTTCCCTTGGAGGTAACCAGATGACTTGCTCCAAGCAGGTATTGCATCATACCACGGCATCCTTCAGGCAAGGGAATCTCGGAGACCTGCCAGTTCCATCCACCATCCGATGACCTCCGTGTTTCCGCGCCGCCCCACGTGGCAACGGTCGATTCGTTAATCCCAATGACAACCTTCCCCTGAGCTTCCAACGCGCCACGCTCCCCGACAGGTGCCGGCGTCCATTCCCCTGCGGTCGCAATGACAAAGTCCCCATTCCTGGTACGCCACTTTCTGTCGACCATCGCCCCCTCATAAGGCTCCCAGTTCACCCCATCTGTTGAAATACGCTTTGGGTGGCTCTGTCCGGTTCCGTCGTAGTGACTAGGCAATGGCCTTGCTGCAAATTCTGTTGCGAAGCGGCCGTCGGGAAGCACGTAGAGGTTTGGGAAGCAGGCGTAAAGTCCCTCCTTCATGTAGACCACCGTGTGGATAGCAGAAGGGATGTTGCTAATGGCCTGTTGAGTTTCAGTACCGTGCTGGATTTTCAACAAAGTGCTCCCTTCGATATAAGGGCCCTCGGCGGGGCGATTAGTGGCACCGACCTTGAACCAATATTCTCCCTCTGGCCAGTCTTCCATATCCAGAGTAACAGCAAACGCGCCGTTCACGGGGTCTTCGTCTTTTGGGCTGTTGTCCAGGATCGCTCCTACCGGCCGGTCTGCGTCTCCTCCATTGAAGAACTCCGAGTAACCGCCCGACGAAGTATTGATATAAAACCCGGGCAGGTGAGGCGCATCGAGCGGCGGTCGCTTCTGAACAGAGATGTAAAAAGAGCCCACCCCAACGCCTGTGCCTTCAGCGGTAAGGAGCACCTTCTTTTTTCTCCCTTCTACCGTTACTACTTCAGCTTTCTTTAAGGTGATCTCAGGCTTGGCAAAAGCCGTTGCCTTTGTCGTGTTCTCATCGACGATGATTTCAATAGCCTTGGAGTCGTGCACATAGTCCCCCTCCGCCGGTCGATTATGAGCGCCAGCGCGTAACAAATATCGCCCTGGAGTCCAGGCTGAGGTGTCCACAACGCACGCGACAATCTCTTCTCGCGGATCTTCGTCAAGTGGGCTACCATCAACAATCATGCCCGATCCAAGATAGTCAAATCCTTGGAGGATAGTGAAACCGGGAAGGGGGCCGTTAGGATCGGATTTGTTCTCCCCTCGGATGAAGTACGACCCCACGTTGATTTCATGGCCTATGGCCGCCATTGTAATGAGCACCCGACGCTCATCGAGGGGTTTGGCATCAATCTGGGTAAGTTCAATGGCCGGATCTGCAAATACGGGCAGGACAGACGCGAGAAGGAAGATACAGGAGGTGAGGAGCGGAACAGTGGACATAACGAAATGAGTGTTCAATGAAATTGAAAAGCGTGAGGGAAAATGCTGTAGCGTGGTTCAAAAGATGACGTTGTTCTCCTTGCCGGGGTAAAGGCTATCCACGGAAAGCAGTTCCGTGTGGCCATCCAGAAATGAGAAGTAGACCTTGTTGTTGTGGCGGTCTCGGGGGACGGCATTTAGCCACGTCGGTTCGCCTCGTATATAGTAAGAGCCGATTTTGTGTGCATCCAGATCAGCCGCATAGGCTTTGCGCGCAGGATTGACAATGGAAAGAAGCTTCTTGTTTTCGAGATTGGCGTTGACGGAATAGCTGCGCCAATTTTTCGGATCGGGAGCATCTTGCGGCACCGTGGCTTTGGTGCCTAAGTCGGGGTCACTCGGGCAGATCAGGGTTTGGCAGGCCGACGAGTCGGTGGGATCAGGGTGCCCCAGGTACGGGCGTAGCTCCAACCACCACTGGCGTGGTCCAGCCCCGCTTCCTCGCGTTGCGGCAATGAGGCCGTTGTGATCTTGTGCAAACTTCAAACAGCCGAACGTCATATCGCGGAGATTGGAAGAGCAGCGAACCCCATTGGCTTTCTTCCTGATCGAGCCCGCGCTGCTAACTGCCAGAATGACGAGAACGACGACGATAGCAGTGGCCAGTAGCAGCTCTGTCAAAGAAAAGGCGGACGTCCCAGCAGCTGTCCGGTTTTGCATCAGGCTGGCAGGGAGAAAGCCTGCGGATTGGCATTTTGGAGGGTACATCGTGATATCAGAATATCAGAAGACAACTTGAAGGAGATGAAAGGCGATGAAAGTTTCAGCCATGGATCCACGTATCAGACATTCTTGAATATAGGGGGAGGGGGTTGTGGGAGTATCCAAACCTGATTGAAGTTTGTATATCCTTTAGTCTTATTAATCCGGGCATAGTTTAACAGATTTAGGCATTTGCGTTCCCTCCTTCCGCAGATGCCATCAGTGGTTGGGATGGAATGCATTGAGCCATGTACCCCGCTTCCAGGAAGTCACGAAGCGGTAAGGCACTCGCCTGCCGAGGCCAATTGAGCTGGTTGACTGAGGGTTTTGACATGGCGTGTTCCAACCTGCCTATCAGGGGTCCATGCCCATTAGTGATGCCTTTGAGAAGTTCCAGCGAAGCATCGGCCTCGCCAATGCCCTTAGGGCCTGTGCCCGTGCCAATGCGCAAAATTTGGTAGAGAATCTCAATCACCTTCACAATGACAAGGTGGGGTGCACAGTGATCAGATAGTCAGCAGGCTTTTCCATCCCCGGCAGCTCAATCCAACCCTTGGGATGGAGCTTGCCGACCCCGGCGTCGTCAACCTTCACGCCGGGGAGGTAAAGACAGAGGCTGGAGGGGGCTTCATGGAGGTCGGGTCGCCATTCAACAGAAATCTCGGAACCTTTTCTGGCGAGTCTAAAGCTAAAGGCTCCAAAGGTACTGACACCGCTGAAGGCGATTTTCGCTCCATCGTCCAGCCAGCTTTCCGGGATGCCTGCAAGGAGCATTAATCGCGAGCCGTTCTCCATCCAAAGCATTCTTCGGGCTTGCATTAGTGCCCACGCTTCCTCGTGAGTCTTATGAATGGAGACGCGATAAAGATGCTCCCAGAAGCTAAAGGTTTCCCGATCCGCAAGCGAAGCAATGCCGCTGTAAAATGCATTCAGAAACGCCTCGCGCTCACCTCGCATCAGGTGCACTTCGGGATGGCGTCCATAGTATGGCTGCGACTCAGTAATTCCCTGACGATTGAAATGGGTCGCATTGACCTCCAGTAGCCAACCTGTTTCGCGGCTTTCTACATCAATCAAGCCGGTATAAACTCCGTAGAGCGGACCAAGAAGGGCATCATACGCCGCATAGGTTCGGTGCGTGTAGCAGCGTTCGTCCTTCAAACCCAAGGCCTGAAGCCCAATGCCTTCAACCCATGGTGCCATGGTTGGCACCCAGCGGTTCTCTGTGGATGGAAGCACGGGGCCGCTCCCAAAGCTTTTTCGAAAAGCAGCGCAGTAGCGTTCAACCAACGCTGTCGCCTCCGTTTCGTAGTACGATGCGCAAGGGTCGGCAATGGCCTTGAGCATCTTTGCCACAGCCCGCAGCCCTGCTCCAACATAGGCATTGAGCATAAAGGAAGTTGTCTTCTCCAAGGGATCAGCGCAGGTGCCTGAGACAAGCCCGTAGCAGTCTGGCGCGCTCTCATTCAACTGGCGCAGGGAGAGGAGGTAATCCGCAGCCAGACAAAAGCGATCCCGATGCCTGGCTACCCAGTGCTTGTCACGGGTGTAAGCATAGTGCTGACCCGCTTGGTAGAGAAAGCCACCGGTTTCAATATCGTAATGGTTAAAATGGTTAATACGGCCAGAGGGATGCTGGAGATCCAAAAAGCCCTCCAGACACCGTCGGGCGGTATCATGCAGCCCGAGGGAGTCATAAAAATCGATAATCGGAATCGACTCTGATCCGATGGCACTGTAAACACCCACCTTCGCAGCAAGGGGTCCCCCTTGTTCCCCCAGAGTGCTGAGTTCAAGATGAAGTAATCCGGTCCTCCAGAAGTTATTCAGCCACGCATCAGGCAACTCCGGCAGGACAGGTAGCTTTTGCTGCCAGAAAGTGCGCGCTTCCTTGAGCCGGGCCTCCCAATTCAGCCCTGCGGCAATGGCCTCCAGCGTCAACCCATCGGAACGATGGGGCAGCACGGAATCAAGCACCATCTCCTCGCCTGCCTCCAACAGAAATGCAGGCTGAAGCGACTTAGGTATTTCACCATTGATCCGATGCAGCCCTACCGCGATTTCTCCCAAACGCGATACCCCCTGCTCATCAAGACTAAAGGAAACATCGCGAAGCCGCTCGCGGTTCCCCCTCCATTCCAGTTTTGGAAAATGTTGAACCGCAAGGCGGGGAGTGCGGCTGGTATTCCTCAAAATAATCCGATGATACAGGACCA
This sequence comes from Chthoniobacteraceae bacterium, assembly GCA_037189865.1. Taxonomy (GTDB): domain Bacteria; phylum Verrucomicrobiota; class Verrucomicrobiia; order Chthoniobacterales; family Chthoniobacteraceae; genus DATMFV01. The sequence continues at coordinate 290,388 of JBBCIW010000001.1, forward strand.
CTTCTTCATGTGGCAGATAGCTCTCATAGCGACGCTCCTCCTCCTCCCGCACCCCTGGGGGAAAGGTGCAACAAGCACTCTTTAGATGAGCAAAGCGCATTGGCGTACCTTGAACATTCTCATCCGTTAACGGTAACACCGAAAGGGTTGTAAAAAACGTTTCCTCCACCACCAAAGGACCCTGCCGCTGCGTTGTGTGAAGAATCGGAAACGCCCCACCATCAAGAGTACGGACTGCTGGTTTCTCTGCTGTAGAAGCCCGGCAGAGGTCATAACCGGCCACCGGATTTAGCAAATCAATCATCGCTTCCGCAGTGCCTTTTTCACTATCGATAATGAAAAAACGTTGATCCCGGGAAATACCAAGCAGCGTTGGCACCACAGCGGAACGCTGTGTGCGCGCTTCGCTCGCCTCCCGTGTGATCTGACGCTCCACAGGAAGAAACTCAGGTGGCTCAACCTCTGCCGCCGGCGCGAGATCCAGCGCGGCAGCCGTTCGCGCAATAGTAACGCCAAAATCCGGAATACGCACCGGCGTTTCTTTCGGCATCTGCGTTATCAGAAGCGTGAAATTTTCCCTCCCCGTCCACTGGAGACGCGGCGCACTGCTTCCATAACGGAAGGGAGCAATCGCCAGATCAACAGCGAGAGTTACTTCGCCTTCAGAGGTTGAAGTAAAAGCCATCCCCTCAAGACGTCCTTCTCCCGACTCAATGGTAACACCCATGCACTCGCCCCCAAAAATAGTGAGGATTCCAGTTTCCGCACGCTCCCAACGGAGAAACAGCTTAGTAGGTAACAACATGCCCACGGTTCTCCCCCCAATCAACGATGGTCACCATCTTAAATGTTTGAAGATTCAAGCGAGATTTAACATAATCAGGCAATGCCGATTCATTTTAAGCCCATTGACTGGCCCCGGTGCCGCTATCGGATTAGATCTGCGGAATCGCGGGAGAGCATTTTTAGCACCCCCGGATGGCAAGCCCATCGACACCGCTATTGGGTTATCGACGTAGGGCCAAGACGCTCCAGCGTTCGGGTTCATGGCGAGATCCGCCACCGCAACAGCAACTCCGTAGGACTCTATGCACCGGGAACCCTCTACGAAGAGCAACTGGAGGTAGGCCAGCTTGTTTCATGGACATGGCTGCTCGTGGAGGAAACCGGGTCCCCTTCCAAGCTTCGTACCCTTACCGGGAAGCAAGGCTTCGCTCTTTTTGACGACCCATACCAAGCCATCCGAAAAGCGATTGCCTCCATGGTCAATCTGAGCCTCAACCCTTCAGAGGGCAAAGCCTTTCACCTCAATGCCTTATTACACCAAATCCTCGGCACACTCTTCGACCTCCACGAACACCGCCCTCCTGTACCTGTGAAAGGCCCCGCCCCCGTCCACCCGTGGCGGGCTATTGTTCGGGACTGGCTGGAGGGGAAGCAATCTCCGCCCGATTCAGCGGAACTGGCTAACCTTCTTGGGATTTCCTTATCGACGCTCACTCATCGTTATCATCAACTATGCGGAGAAACCCTTGGGCAGACCATCTCTGGCTGGCGTATGGAAAAGGCAAGCGTCCTGCTTGTCCGACCTGAACTATCGGTCAAAGAGGTAGCCATGCGTCTGGGATTCACTCACCAGAGTCACTTTAGCGCTTTTTTCCGAGAGGAAACCGGCTTCACCCCCACTCAATTCCGACATGCTGAATCCGATATGACCGGGAAGCATCGCAAGCCTGCAGCTATGATTTTAAGGCATTTACGAAAGGATGGTGAAAAGCAGCGTTGATTCCTGAACACGATAAAAACCGAGCCGAAAAGAAACGGCAGGAAATCTGGATTCGGGAGTTTCAGTCAATGTGAGCTTAACGCTTTAGGATGAAATTGTATTCTCCCGGCGCGTAGTCACCATCCCAGCGGTCTTGTCGTGTTTTTTCGTCGGTAGCGGCGCTCATTCCTGTAATCCATGGAGTCGGGAGTAGAATCTCGTAGCTCCCGTTCGGACCGGTGGTGGTATGGAGGAAATGGTGATCATCGCGATGGGTCTCCGGTTGCTTGTGCAGTGAGACGCCAAAGGTGACCTTGGCATTTTCCACAGGTGCCCCTGAAAGGTCGCTGACCTTGCCAAAGTAGCGAAAGAGTTTCTTGTTCGTTACCCCAAGGTCGATGCGAGTGATTTCGTGGATGGAGGGTGTTATCTTATAGATGGCCTCTTCCTGCCACGGCTTTTCGCCGACTTTCGTGCGAAGCCAATAGTATTCGCCATCAGGAATGCTGGCGCGGCCCGTTGGATTCAAGATAACCGGTTGAGGATAGACTTGGGTAAAGCGGTATCGCCCTTTCTCATCGGTCCTGGTGTTTTGCCATAGAATTTCGCCACCGCTTCCTGTATGGGTTTCGGCGCCTAAATCGTGGCATAGACTCACGGACACGCCCGCCAGCGGTTTCTCCGGCTCCTCATAATCCCAGACGATTCCTTCGATGACCCGTCCTCGGGCGATCTGCATCGTGAGGTCGATCCCATCATCCGGTATGCCAATTGGGACTCCCCAGCAGTCGGCCACCCGGTTACCGCCATAGCTTGAACCATCCATCTCACCGACATTCATGACAATAGGAGAGACAGCTCCGGCATCGCACCCTACTTTTGGCGCTATCGTCACGGCGTAGTTACCCCAGCCGGGGCGTTGCTTTTCATCCTCCCAGGTGCGGAGTTGGAAAAGTCGCACGGTGACACGGCCTTGATCATCTGTGGTGTAACTCCACGGCGGATCTCCAAACATGGCACCTCGGGAGAGACCGTGCAGGGTCAATTGACGCTTTGATGCGGGTGTCCCATCAAGATCTAATACCCGCAGGCGAATTTCGCGAAATCGCTCCCCGCCGTTCTCTTCTGCATAGGCACTCCCTGTTTGCAAAACACAAAGCCCAATAGCTAAAGGGAGTCTCATCGTGAGGCGACGACGGTGTGCAGGGAAAAGCCATCCCATCAATGAGGAGTAGGGCAGGAGGTTCATCGACGAGAGGAGGAAAATTCGGAGCAGGATACCTCCTTTCGGCTTCTCTAAACAATCATAAACAAGAACAGCAACAGGTCTGAGGCGTCCACCCCCGTCTTCCGAAAGTGAGGTAAGATGTTGATCCTGATAGCCGCCCTCGATGACCCATTTACGGAGATCTCTGCTGGTGAAGTAAGATGGAATCTCGCTTCATTTTGTATCACAACACTTCTGCGAAATTGAAGTGGCTCTTTGTTTCTCCTAACGGGAGAAGATGCTCTGAACAGATTTCTTCCGGCTTCCGGAACTGCGCTCTTCAACCTTTGCTGACCGTCTTGATGTTCCGGGCAGAGAAACGCTATTTTTGGAAAAAAGCGTAAAACTTCTCTTTGCTCTTGTTGTTTCCAAAAAATGTCATATTGTAGCAATATTGAATTGCAACAATTGACCGCGCCCTATGATTCACTTTTTTATTTTCCGAAAAAACTCTCCAGAGAGTGGCCCTGCCGAAAATTTTTGTGGTTTCCCCGACGCTGAGGCAATTCCTGCGAGACAAGAGAATACGTCTGTCGTCTTCCTCGAAAGAAAGGAGCCGATCTTGTTCTGTGTGATGAATCACGGCAACTGGCCGCGAGCCTTCCACCGTGCGAAAGAACTGTGAAATGACCCTCTTGGCAAAAAACGAACCCTAAGATTTTTTTATGCAAACAAATTTACGAGTCGGAATTATCGGCTGTGGAGGCGTCGGAGTACGCCACGCCGCAGCATGGCGTCAAAACCATGCGACCGTCACTGCCATCTCGGATCTTCACCGGCCGGTTGCGGAAGAGCTAGCTAAGCAATTTCCGGAAGCCGTCATCTTCGACGATAGCGCCGAGATGCTCCATTCCGGCATCGTTGATGCGGTGAGTATCTGCACTCCCCCCTCGGAGCATGAGGCGTCGGCCATCGGCGCGCTGCGCCAAGACATTCATGTCCTATGTGAGAAGCCCCTCTCCCATACCCTTGAATCGGGCGTTCGCATCCGCGAAGCGGCCCTGAACTCCCGCGCGCTTTTGATGCCCGCCTTCCGGCATCGGTTTCTTCCCGTTATGAAACGGATTCGCGGCCTTCTGGAAGAGGGGGCGATCGGCCCCGTGGTGGTTTTTAACAATGTTTTTTGCGGTCCGGCCTTTGAGATGCGCGACCGCTGGTTTAGCAAACGGGCCATTGCCGGAGGGGGAACGATGATGGATACCAGCAGCCATTCCGTGGATCTCTTCCGCTTCCTGTGCGGGGAGGTCGTTCAGCAGTGCGCGATCACCCACCGGGTGCTGGAGGGGATTGACGTCGAGGATACCAATCTTCTGTCGGTAAAATCCCAATCGGGTGCGATCGGTTCGCTAGTTGCTTCATGGGTTACCGGAGCCGGGAGCGATGTGATCGATCTTTTGGGACAGAAGGGGCGCCTGACGTACGATTATTCCCAACCCGCGAAGATTAGCCTGATTCAAGGCGAACATTCCGAAATCATCGAAGTTCAGCCAAGCTCGGGGTTTGCAGAGGAAATCGGGCATTTCCTCTGCGCCATTCGTGGAGAGGAAGCCCTTCAATGCACGCTCAATGATGGATTCCGCGCACTTGAGGTCATTCAAAACGCTTACACTAATCAATAGGGAACATCTGATGAAAAAGAAAATCGGTTTTATTGACTATTATATTGATGAAGGGCACGCAAATAGTTATCCGACCCTTATCCGCGATTCCTCCTATGGTGATCGTTATGAAGTCAGCCTTGCCTGGCAGGCGATTTCGCCCCCGGATAAAAAGAGCCTGAAACAATGGTGTGAGGAGCAGGGGGGCGGAGCGGCTGAAAGCATGGAACAAGTGGTCGCGGAATGCGATTGCCTCGTCGTGCTCTCCCCTGACCATCCCGAAGAGCATGAAGCGCTTGCCGACCTTTCACTAGGTAGCGGAAAGCCCGTTTATGTGGACAAGCCGTTCGCGACGTCGCTAGCCGCAGCGCGGCGGCTTTCTGACAGGGCCAAAGCTCACAACACGCCGCTGATGTCCTGCTCGGCTTTGCGTTTCAGTGACACCTTGCAGGCGATCCTGGCTGATGAGGTCGGCAAGAACGACGTTCATTTTGTCTCCACTCGCGGAGGGGGGCTTTTCCACGAGTATGCTATCCATCAACTCGAAATACTAGTCATGGCGCTGGGTGTCGGGGCCCGAAGGGTGATGCAGGCCGGAAACGCTGATTCGGATGTGATGCTCATCGACTATGCTGATGGACGAAGAGGGGTGATTAATTTGATGCAGGCCCATCCTTTTCAGATCTCCATTCGTCACGGGCAGGGGCAGATCTCCCTTCTCCCCAAAATCGAGGGCTTCTTTCCCCGTTTCGTGGAAGGAATGCTCACCTTCTTCGAGACCCGAGAGAGTCTGGTTCCTGAAGCGGAGCTTTTTGAAATCGCGGCGCTACTCGAGGTTGGTCATCGCGCCTTGTCCGTTCCGGATCAATGGTTCGATGTGCCCATCGGAAGCTGAAACCCTCATTGGGGTGATCATAGCAGGCAGTAGAACGTATCATCGACGGAATCCGACGTAAACAGAGTGGGAACTGGCCACTTTTTCCTTGATTTGTGGTAATACAATTTTTAAATTGTATGGCCCATCAATGCCGCTTGATCAGACATCTCCCGACGCCGGTTCCGCTTCCGAGCGGATTCATCAATATATCATGAAGGAATTCGGGTCTCTGAAGTCCGGCGAAAATGTCCGGCTCCCTCCTATTCGTACGCTTGCTAAACATCTCAACGTCAGTACAGCCACGGTTTTTCATGTCTATAAGACGCTTTCTCAAGAAGGCCTGATCAGCAGAGAGGTCGGGCGGGGAACGTTCTGGAAGCCGAAAGCCGTCCAGAAAAGCAAGCATCGCAGTATCCGCATTGCGTTGAACTACGAGAGCGTCTCCGCAAGGTCTCCATGGGCTTATGAGCTTCATCTGGCAATCATGGAGGCGGCAGGCAGAAGCAAACGCCGGGTGTCGCTAGTGCCTTTGCCTTCGGAATCCGAAGATCCGGAAATCCTGTTTGCTATGCTGCGGGAGGAAAAAGACGAGGTGGACGCCGTCATTTTTTTTCCCCGAGGCGAATTGCCGCCTACCCGGATGCAGGAACTGATCGGGATGTATGAAGAGAAGGGGTTGCCTCTTGTCTCGATTCTGCCGCCACAAATCAATGCGACATCGAATTTCGTCTCTCCGGACTATTTCCTCGCGGGTCAGACCTTGGGTAGGGTTTTTGGTCGTTCGGGCCGTAGGCGTTTGAGTTACCTGATGGCCAAGGGATTTCCATCGCTGTCGCCCAATACCTTATTGATCATGGCTGGGTTACAATCGGGCATGAACATGGAAGGGGTTACGCAATTCCCCGTGCAGGTTCTTTGGACCGAGGATTCAACAGAATCCGCTGGCGCTGCGGCGGGGGAGGCTCTTTTGAAAAGTTCTCACGCCGATTTGCCCGACGTTGTGGTTTGCGATGGAGATTACCACGCCATTGGGCTTGCCAAATCCTTGCGTAAAGCGGGAATCCGAATCCCGGAGGATCTCAGTATCGTCGGAGGAACAGGTTTGGATTTTCCGGATTCTGAATGGAGCGCTCTGGCCCGGCTTAGACAGCCTTTTAAGGAAGTCGGCAAGGAGGTCGTCCGCCTGATTATCGAAAGCCTCGACTCAGGCAACCCCCGGTTTCCGGGGCGATACCTACCCATCCCTATTGTCGGTGGCTCGACCGTGACTATGGAAGAGAACCTACTTCTCTCCGAGCTTCTCGCATAAGAGCGATGCTGGTATGGCGAGCGAAGACGCCGAACTTTGATCCGCGAAACGGTTGGTTGTTCATCGGGCGCTCCCGGTATTCGTTGCGATCACACCATGCTTTAACGCTATAGCTAACCATCGTTCTCCCACGACGGTTCCAGAACGACTTTAGATGTTTCCTGAATGAAGCGCAGCTTTGCGGCGGCGACTCCAGTCTTGCCAATGGGTTCAAAGTGTTTTAATCCGTTGGGCGTCATGTCGTTCTCCCTCCCATCCATCAATCGTCGCCATTTTATGAAAGTCGCTGCTTTAACCGGTGCAGGTTTACTTTTACCAAAGATAGGACGAAGTGCTCCCGATGCCCGTTTCCCGAACGGATTCGTCTGGGGGGCTGCTTCTGCTTCTGCGCAAGTGGAGAGTCGCTCCGGACGAGGGAGGAGTAACTGGGATCTTTTCGCCGATGGCAAAGGTCACATCTCTGATGGTTCGACCAATGCGATCAATACGGAGTTTGAGAAGTATTACAAAACCGATTTAAAGCTTCTGGCTGACCACGGCCTGAATGGTCTTCGTTTTTCCTTTGCATGGCCCCGGATTCAGCCCAACGGCCCGGGCGAGCCGGATAGCAAAGGGTTGGATCTCTATGATCGCATCATTGATGAGATGCTGGCTCTTGGCATCCAGCCAGCCGCGACGATGATTCATTGGGATCTCCCGCTGTGGGCGGGCGATTTCCGCCAGCGTGATATCACCTCCCGGATGGCCGACTACGTCGAGATCCTTGCCAAGCGGTATGGGGATCGTATCAAGATCTGGCTGGCTCTCAATGAGCCTAATACGGTGGCTACGGCTGGTTATGCCCTCAAAATTCACGCTCCCGGGATTTCCTCCAAAGAGGCAATGGGGGCTGCCATTCATCATCAGGCGCTGGGGCAGGGGCTCATGATTGCGGCCGTGCGGGCGCATCTTCCCTCTGATGCCAAAGTCGGTACGACGATCAATCTGGCTCCGATGCGCGCCATTGGCGAGGGCCCGGAAGCGGAGGCGGCTCAAGCTTTTGCTGATGATTGGTGGAACCGTACCTGGCTTGATCCGCTCTTTGGAAAAGGTTACCCTGAGAGGATTCGCCCTCTGGTGGATGCTTATATTCAGGAAGGGGATCTCTCCACCATCGCAGCCAAACCTGATTTTCTAGGGGTAAACTATTATTGTCGTATCTATGTGCGGCCAAGCAAGGAGTCGCCGATCGGTTTCATTCCTGATATGGCTTACACTCCTCCCAACACCGAGCATACCCAAGCCTACCTGATCGAGCCGGATGGGTTTACGGAGACGCTCCTGCGCGTTCATCGTGAATATGGAGCCCCGGAGATCTATGTGACCGAGACCGGGTTTGCCCTTGATGATGCCAAACCGGTGAACGGCATCGTGGAGGACCCGAAACGCGTCGGTTATCTTCACTCTTATCTTGGGGCGGCCCGAGCGGCAATCGAGGAGGGGGTTAAGCTCAAAGGAATCTTCTACTGGAGCGCAACGGATAATTGGGAGTGGGCTTTTGGCTTTTCTAAGACCTTCGGGTTGGTGCAGGTCGATCGGGAAACCCAGACCCGCTATCCTAAGCGGAGTTTAACTTATTACGGCAATTGTGCCCGTTCCAACGCGATCGCGCCGATCTCTTCTTCTGCTCTATGAAAAACACTCTTTTCGCCCTGACGCTCGCTCTTTCGCCGACGCTTTTTGCCGGAGAAGCGTTGCCTCCTGATCGGGACACTATTCCTTTAACTAGTGAAGCAGCGCCTAAGGATTGGCATTTGACGATTGGGGCCTACTCATGGGTCACCGCTATGGAGGGAACAGCCGGATTCAAGGGGTTAACCGGCTCAGCGCACACCAGTATGCGCGAAACGCTTCAGCGGCTTGATTTCGCTTATATGGGATATCTGGAAGTCGGCTACCAACGCTGGAGTCTGGCGACGGATCTGATTTATGCCCAGTTTTCCAATGACATGGGGTACCATTTCGGGCCGATCAGTGGCGATCTTGACTTCAAACTCCGACAGGTTTTCCTTACGGGGCGTCTTCAATATCGGCTGATCGATACGGAGCGGTATCAGCTTGATCTCTTCGCCGGGGTTCGCTGGAACTACGTTCGCTCGGAGGTCGACGTTCATAGCAACATCCGGTTTACACAGCCTTTGCTACGCCCGTTCAACGGTACGATCAATCGGCGGATGGTCTTCTCCGAAAACTGGGTCGACCCGATCATCGGTGCGCGCCATCTTTACAATTTCACTGACAAATGGTTTGGCCTGCTTTCCGGGGATGTTGGTGGTTTCAGTGTCGGTTCGAGCTTTACGTGGCAGGTGATGGGAGGTGTGGGTTATCGCTTTTCTCCCCACATCTCTTGCATGACCAGCTATCGCGCCATGGGAATCAACTATGAAAGCGGCGATCTCAAGCTCGATACCGTCAGCCATGGGCCTCAGCTTTCGTTGATCGTCAATTTCTAATCACGGGTCGCCGGGAGGTTAGCTATCCTCCAGAGGCCGCGATCCGGCGGACCCTCGGAAATGATGAGAGAAGGGGGTGTGTTGCCAAAGATCGCCCCGCTAGCCGTATAGACATGGGGATGATCAAGGCTTAGGGAGCAGGCGTTGCCCTCTTCACAAAAGGCGAGTTGCTCCATCGCCCATGATTGCGCTTTTGGCCACCCTCCCTTCCACGGGAGGGGGAGGGAGGCGAGTTGTTGACGCAGGTAGCCAAGGCGGCCTCGGGTATTGCGGCCGCGTGTGAGATCATCGGCGGGGAAGAGGTTGAGCGATGCCAGTTTTTCCCCGTCGAGATGGTTAGTGCGCGCGACCCAGCCATCGCTTGGCGCTTCTTCAACGATTGCCCCGCGCGCCAGTAAGGCAACGGCAGCGACGCAGCCCGTGCGATCGCCGAAGATCAGATTTCCCTCGCCCATCAACGGTAGTTTTTGCAGAAACGCCAAGGCCTCCTGCACCGTTTGACAGCGGGTGAGTAGGACGTCGGTGATCCAGGCTTTGAGGAGCCCCTGTCCGACCTCGCGATGGTGGCAGGCGTTGCAGACCATGATGAGACCATGGCTGTTCATAGCGCTTGAAGCGGTCATGGCGCTACCGACCGAGGAGATCGCTACGACCCAGTCGGTTGCCCATGCGGGATCGCGATGGATAGCGATGGTGTGTCGATCAGAAGCTCCCGGTGGATTGTCACGGTTTTTGGCAACCAGCACGCCGCTCCCTTCAAGCGGAAAGGCGAAGGTGGAACACTCTTCGGGGGGAGGGGGCGCAAGCCGATCGCGGGTGTTTAAGACGTCCCCATGTAATGAGGCGATCATGGTCTCCATCCCGATGCCGAGCGCCTCGGCTTGCCCTTCCATATATTCGGCAACTTCCGGGAGATGGAGGCAAATAAGACGCCAGTTCTCCTTGATCCAGTCGTGTTCACCATTCTTGTCGCGCAAAGCACACGCCTTCTGAGCGTGGCGCAAGACTTGCGCTCGCGCTTCGCTAAAATGTTCCACCACCTGCCGTCCTCTTTGTCGAGGGCCGCCATCAAAAATCGGAAGATCGAGAGTTCCCCATTCAGTATCGGTGCAGGCAGACTTGTCCATGCCTTTGATTGTTATCACCGGTACGGAGAGGAAAGGTTATGAAACTTTTAGTGATTGATAATAACTTTTGGGAATAAGCACGAGAGGCCGCTTTTTCCGTTGTGTTTCTGGTTCCATGAGAGCACGAGCGTTAGATTAAACGCCGTCGGAATGATAAGGGCTAGTGAGACGGAAAGGGGCGGGTATTTTGGAGTGGTTATCGATTCCGAAATCGGGATTGCGATGCTTTCCGGCCATGACCCGTGCCTGTTGAAGAGCTTGCTCAAGACTTTCACGATCTCCCATGAGCGCAATCAAGGACTGAAGCTGGGGGTGCTGCACGCCGGTGTCGGTCTGATAAAGGGCGACGCCGGAAGCCCCCATGGCGTGTGAGCGCAACGTGCGTTGTGCCAGCGCTTCGGGATCAATGCCCGCAGGGTTGACCGCGCCGCCCCATCCCCCCGCCTGCAAGGGAAGGCAGTTGCTCGAAGCATAGACAGGGATGCCAGCCTTGCGTCCTAGATCAAGATAAGGTTCATCACTGTAGGATTGACCTGCCTCCAACCAGTGCAATTCACTTAGCATCAATTCGTCCACCAGACCTTCCTCCACCCACGTTTGCGGGTCGAGACCGGCGATGAGATTGGCTTCAAATCCATCATTGGGAATGCGGATTTGGATCGGCAGAGGGTGGAGCCAGCGAGAGCGGAAGACCGCGACTTTTGCTTTGAGTTCACGCAGCATTTCAGTAATGAACCCCGCGCGATACTGACACCAATCGAGAAAAAGCGCCTTCTCTTCAACAGGAATCGACTGGGGATGAATTCCACGTTCCTGATAGTAGCCGTTGGTTAATGCCGGATGATACCGCACAAACGGAGGCTGTCGGCAGAAGTCGAGGTGGAGTCCATCGACGCCAATCTCCGCCGCCTCCATGAGAATGTTGACCCTCTCAGCCCGGTATTGAGGAATCGCGAAGGAGAGTCGTGTCGGGTCGAGCCAACCATCTTTCCCAAGCTCGCACCACTCAGGGTGTTGCTCGGCAAACCGGCTCCGGTGCAGGGGATGGGAGCGATAGTGACGGTTCATGCAGAGGCGACCATAGAGCACCATTCCCCGCTCGTGCCGGTACCGAAGCGCGGCCCTAAGCTGGCAACGCTCCCGGTGGATCTTCTCGATCACCCGGTCGATCACCCGCCACCCTTCCTCTCCGCCCTGAAAGCCCCGGCAGGTCGACTCGGCAAGATCGCTATGATAGCAAAGTACACTCCGTCCCAGATCCCACACGACATGCCGGATGCCGGCGGCAAGGTGGGCATCCAGACAATCTTCCGCATCATGGCCGCTTGGGGAGGCGGCGACCGGGTTGCGATGACCTAGCCAGCAGGAGAGTTCGGTAATGCCCCAGATCGTGAACGGTTCAGGTGGATGCATCATAAAAAGTTGTTATCGTGTGTCGCGCAGATGAGGAGCCAGCGCCGGGTTGTTTTCTTCTTCTTGTGGGGTAGCGATGGAGGGTGGTTTGCCTAGTAAGGCGTTCATATCCCATGCCTTGCGATCCCAGCCCGGCGTATAGAAGTCGGAGAAGAAGGTCGATTCATGTCTCTTGCGGAAGGTGGAAAGTTCGCGCACGAGCTGTTGTGCCTCTTTGAAACCGGGCGTTTGAGGGGAGATCGTCCGGATCCCGTTAAAGGCTGCGGAAAGGCGGGCTACCATCTCCGCGTGCTGCCAGCCGAGACGCAGAAAAGCTACCCTTTCTCCTTCCTGTGTCTCCTTCTCGACGGCGCTCTCTGCCTTTTCAAGCAGCTTTTCCGATTCTGAGAAAACCGAAGGGGGGAATAATTCATGAGTTTTGTAAATGGAAGGGGTACGGCGCAAACGTTCATGATTGCCACCGTTGACTAGTTTAAGGGCATGACGCTCCCAATAGTCGAAATAGACTTTGACCTCTCCGGCAGCATCGCCGAAAGCGGAGTAATACTCAGAGAGAAGATCATCAATTGCCTTTTCGGGATGATTAAACAAACGTGCCTGTAAATAGATCTCCGGTCCGTGCACAGCCCATTGGCCGGTTAAGGTATCGTAGTCGGTGCCGGTCATGCCGCGTTGGTAGGCAAACTGGAAGAAGGCTGCTGTTTGATGAAGATTGAGATAAGGCATGTAATTGCCTTTGGCCATATGATTGGGCCGATAGACAAGCCGCGCTCCGGTTTTTCTCCATGCTTCCCACTGTGCTTTAACCCATTGATCGACCTCCGGTGTCATGGGATAGTGATCCATGGCGTTGTCTCCCCAAGGGCAGAAGTCAGCCATGATGGCCGAGAGATCACGCTTGGTCGTCGGTGCCGGGAAATAGTTAAGGTAGAGGAACGTGGTGATCGTGACGTTTGGGTTACGCTGAGTGGCTTGCTTGGCTACGGCTTCCCAGAAGCGCGAGTAGCGATTGGAGGTGATCGGCGTGGCTTGATAGGTCTCCCGCAGGCTGGCAGGCAGTTCCTCGGGTGGATGCACGGGGTGATCCCATGCGGCACATCGTTCACAATGGCAAAATTGACGGCTGTCTGATTCGCCGAGACGCAATAGATCACCCCCGTCCCATATGGTTTGGGTTAACGTGCGATGGAGGGATTCGTTGGAGACGCACATGCTGACATTAGCTTTGGCAAAGGGGCTGGCATCGGGCTCCGGTCCGCGTTCTCCCTTGGAATTGAGCATGAACCACTCGGGATGCGTTGCCCCGTAGGCTTTCCACCAGGTATTGAACGCATGGCCAACCTTCGGTTTGCGGGTGTTCCCGGTCATCCGGTGGCGTCTGAGGTAGTCACGCAGAGCGTTTCCATAGTGGCGCAGCCCCTCCCGTGAAAAGCCAATTTCCTCTGCTTCTCTGGTGTAGGCTTGATCAGAGAAAACTGCTTCCCGGATCGAGTCCCAGCGCATCCCCCGAAAGGAGAGTGGGAGTTTCACGGTAAGGTGGAGCGTTTCGGGAAGGTGCAATCTGCGGATCGCTGGGATCACCGTCCCGGTTTCTCCGGGCCATAGCCAACGCACTCCGATGAAGCGTTCCAGAAATTCATAGACACCCACCAACTCACCGGAAAGGTAGCGAACGGTATCAATTTCCTTTTGCGAGCGGGGAAGCTCCCGGCGGGCAGCAAGGTAGAGATCGCCATCGATCATTTGGATGAGCGCCTCCTCCTCACCAAGAGCCTCCACATCAATCCCTTGTTGTTTGGCCATCATGGTCGGGCCGAGAAAGATGCGGAGGCGACCGGGGGGAGAGTCGGTTAGCGAGGTTTCGCTAATGGTTTGGGGTTGGCTGCCGATTGCTTTGCCTAGGTGAAGAGCAAGTTCCTGAGCGGCGAGGCGGTTCATCGGCCCGGCTTCTTCGGGGAGGATGATCAGAGGCGTCAGAGGAGCCGGACGGGAAGGGAGGAGATAGAGAAGCAGAGCGATGAACAAGCTAACCAGGAGCAGGCCGGATAGTTGGAGGAAACTCGGTTTGGTCATGAAATGAAGGCATGAGGGAGGCTTTTTCTACCTCCTTGGGGGGGCGGGTTCAGGGTAGCCCTGCGGTGAAGGCTTCCTGCCGTGATCCGTTGGGGGGCAGCAGATCTTCCACGCGGATCGATTCCACGTGGCCATCAAGGAAGAGGAAGTTGGCGCTCCCGTCTCCAAACCAGTCACGGGGAATCTTGTCGTAGTTGGAGGGCCGCAGCCAATGGCTTTCTGTTGCGGTGCTGTTGCCGAAAAAGAGGAGACGCGAAGGGGTGGTGATCGCTAGTTTTTTTGGAGTCAATCCACGGCTATTGGCGCGGATATGGTTGTTGATATTATAGCTTCGCTCTCTTTTGGGATTGCCGGGGGAGATCAACACTGGAGCGAGGGCGGGCGGCGGCGTTCCGAGGTAGGGAGAGAGATTCACATACCAAGAACGGCTGGTCCCGAAGCGGAGCAATTGGTCATCTCCGGGGAGGATATGGCCCTGATGTTCGGCGGACCAGAGTTCGCAGGCCGCAGCGATGGTGCGCAAGTTGCCTGCACACGCGGCCTTGCGGTACTTGAGGATACTCTGCGAGAAAACAGACATGAGCAAAAAGCAGAGGACGCCAGTGATGGCGATGACGATGATCATTTCCAAAAGGGAGAGCCCTCGCTCCCGCTTGTCGAAGTGAAAACCGGAACTAGCTAACTTGCTGTGCATCGGGGGAAGGAAGGGGGTGTAACCGGGTGGTGTTCCCCGGAATGAGGTGGCACGGGAGCCGGGTTTCCATCGGGCCGTCCCAGCGTTGGTTCTCAATCATGGAGAAAAGAATCTCCGTTGCCGTTGTCATGATCGCCTCCGTGGGTTGTGCCACAGTGGTGAAAGGAAGGTAGCCATATTGCCCGAAAGGGCTAGCGTCAAAACCGGTTAATCCGAGCTGTTCAGGAATGCGGATGCAACGTTGGGAGGCGGCCAGAAGCGCGCCCTGTAACCAATTATCATTAGGCATCATGATGAGATCGGCTTCAAGGTCGAAATCAAGGATTTTGTTCATTGCCCGATAGCCGACTTCATAGGTATCTTCAAAGGTTTGATTGGCAACGGTGCTTAAAACACACCCTTGCAGTGTCTCTTTTCCAGAGCGTTTCGGAAGGAGCCGCCGCGCGTGGTCGAGTTCATCGACGATGATCAACTCGCCCCCCTGTTGCTTAATCTCACTAGTAAAGCCGTTCACCCTTGGCTGAATGGAGAAATGAGTCGGCAGAAGAGGGTCGCGTGAGTGCTCCTGTGTGATGAGAATCAGCCGGCGGTAGCCTTGTTGAATGACGTGGCGGGTCAGGATGCGAAACCCCTGTTCCACATCAACCCCGACAAACGGAGTGCCGGGGTAGATCCCGCCGCTGACGGAAACCGTCGGTATCTTTGCTGCATGGAGACGTTGGACATCCTCGGGCTGGATTAAGCCGGGAACCATCAGGATGACTCCATCAACTTTGAGATCGATCATCTGATCAATCACCAGCCGCGTCGATTGCCTCGCTGCGGAGAGTTCGCCATCGGCCACGGCATCGGCGGTCACGGTTTGGTAGCCTCTTTTGGTAATCTCCCGGGCGGCGAAAACCTGCCGCTGGATGATCGATTGAAGTAGAGAGGTGACTTGAGCAATGCCGATAATTCGCGAAGGCAAACCTCGCATCCGCTGGGCATAAAGGTTGGGGCGGTAGTTCATCTCCCGCGCCCGTTGAAGGATGCGCTCGCGCAACTCCGGTGTCACCTGAATGGTCGAACGCTTGGAGTGATTGCCAAGCACGGAGCCGACCGTGGGTTGGGAGATACCAAGGGAGAGAGCGATGTCTTTTTGGGTAGCCACGTGAGAATGAATCAAATTATACGAATAATTTATAACGTCAATACCTCATCGACTTTCGGGACAGTTGGAGACGGTCGAGGCTGTTCTGAGCTTTCATAAAAAATGGATTTGACCTTTTTAATTATTCGTATTATGGATTCCGTCAATCCATTTCTACCCCTATGCTTAAAAATCTTCTTCCTTCCTTTTCTCTGAAACCGCTACCGACTCTTTTCCGCCGGACGGCCCCTGTTAGGGTAGCAGCGGCGTTGGTGTTGATGAGTGGAGCCGCGCAAGCGGCGGTCGTTGTCAACGGGGTAACCTTCCAGAAGATTAGTAACGGAACCGGGAATGGGCAGATGAACCTGACCGGCGGCACTTCTCTGAGAGTGACGGGTGGAAGCGGCGACGCAACCAACGATACGCAGTCGGTCTATGTTCAGGTTCCTCAGGTAACTCTGGGGGTGGGGGAGACCTTCTCCTTCAGGTTTACTTTAACGGATCTCAACACCGTGGCCACCGCAGCCGGTGTGAGGATCGCGCTTGGAAATATGCCGGTGAGCGTGGGTGATGTGGCTACCCCGAATCCGAATTGGGCTTCCGGAACGCGGGATGGCTATCTTCTCTGGATTCCTACCACGGGAACGTCGGTCGCCGGGAGCGGCGATATCGTCTTTCGTAAATACACTGGTCTTCAAAATCCGCTTTCGGGCTCGGGATCGAGCAATGTCCAGCTTGGATCGGCAGTGGGCGCTTTCTCTTTAGCCAATGGCACGCAAGAGACGGAAGTTTTCTTTGAAGTGACTCGGACAACTCTTACGACCATCCAGCTTTCGGGAAAGGTGGGTAGCCATGTCTTGAGCGTCACCAGTGATAGCGACAGCCCGTTTTTTGCCTTCAATACGATCCAGTTAGGCTTGCGTAACTACAATGACGGGCGCGGTTTCGAGCTGGAACTTCCCGCCGCCGTCCCGGAGCCGGGGAGCGTGGCTTTGCTAGGAATCTCCTGCGGGGTGATCGTTTGGGCGCTCCGTCGTCAGCGCGGGAAAGCGTGAGGCTTGGTTTTAGAGAATTTTTTATCGTCCTACCCATGCCACCCCGGCCTGCTGATTGAGCCCGAGCGCGGTGATCGCTACCCCCTCCTTGGCATCGCCCGCTTCGAGAGCCAACGCTCCGAGAGCCACCTGAACCAAAGCAGCTGCACCGAGTGGATCGCCGATCTGTCCTTTTGGAAAAGAGGCAGCGACACCCGGCAGATGGCGGGCGAGCCACTCGGATTCCACGCGATCGACCCATGTCCCATTGGCTGAGCCGACGACTAGGTCGCACGGCAGCGGGGTGTCTCCGCCCATCGCATCCCATGCGGCATCAAGCGCTTGCAGGGCATGTCGTCGTTGAGGGTAGGAACTGGTGGCGACGCGCAGGTGCGGTAGGCCGCTCCCCGGGGCAGGACGGGTGACGACCAGAGCCGCTGCCGCCTCTCCCAGCAACATCCCGGCAGGCGGCTGTTGGTGGAGGCGAACGTTTGGCTCCCGTGCACACAAGCGCCAAGTCTGATACCCTTCGTGGAGAATCCAGTCGCTCTCTTCGCTGCCGACGACAACGCATTGCTCCAGTTCTGGGTGACAGGTGAGCAGTTCCTCCGCAAACCCAAGCGCCGTCAGGCCAACACTGGCATCGCCGACAACGCTATAGCTCATGCCATCAAGCCCGAGCTGCGCGGCGAGGTGGCTGGCCGGGGCATTGTAAACTGTCTCGGGGAAGAGAAGCGGACTGGCACCTGCTGCTCCTTCGGCCACGATTTTCTCATACAGTCGCCGTGTATAGTGAACGCCACCGCTACAGATGGCGAAAATCACGGCGGTGCGCCGAGCCATCTCCGGTTCCCACGCCTCGCCACCCGGCGCGCTCGGAAATCCTGCTGCCTCCATCGCGGCCAACCCGGCGGCAAGACTATAGTGCGTGATCACACTGGAACGACGGATACGCGGGATGCGGGCGACGCTAGCGACCAGTGAAGCCGGAAGGGGGAAATGCCACGCGTTCTGACGGCCTGCAAACGGGGCGGCCTCCGCCAACTCCCCGGCCTGCAACCGCCGGTAGGTTTCCTGAAGGTCGCTCCCCAGTGGAGTGACCCATCCGATGCCGCGAATCGCCAGACTCATTTTGCTACCCCCCGTTCCAGAACCAGAGTCGCGTTGGTTCCGCCGAAGCCAAAGGAGTTGCTTAAAATCCGTTCCACGCTTTGCCAGCGCGGCTGGTTGGCGATGATGTCGAGATCCCACTGCGGATCAGCCGTGGCGTAATTGGCATTAGGTGGGAGAAAACCGTGTTGCATAGCAAGGAGGGAGAAAACCGCTTCAATCGCCCCCGCCGCCCCGAGCGAGTGACCCATGAGCGCTTTGGTCGAACTGACCGGGACGTTGCCTTTGCCGAAAAGCTCCTCGATCGCTACCCCTTCGGTGGCGTCGTTAAAGGTCGTCGCCGTGCCGTGGGCATTGATGTAGCCGATCTCGGCGGGAGTGCGGGCGGCGTCAGCGAGCGCCCGTTCCATCGCCTGCCGGGGACCGATGCCGGAGGGGTGGGGCTGGGTAAGGTGGTGATTATCGGTGGAAAGGCCGTAACCGGTGATCTCGCCGAGGATCGGCGCCCGCCGCGCCAGAGCACTCTCCCACGCTTCCAGCGTGACCACCGCCGCCCCTTCGCCCATGATCAGACCGGTACGATCGCGGTCGAAAGGTGCACAGGAACCGGGGGAGGAGGCTTGCAGCGAATCAAACCCAATGAAAACCATCTCGGAGATGGCATCATACCCTCCGGCCAACACCTGCTCGCGCAGCCCGTGACGGATGAGGTGAAAGGCGTGGCCGATGGCGTTGCTCCCCGAAGCGCACGCGTTGGCGACGATCTGGCATGGAATCGCCCCTGCGCCGAAAGCATCGAGCGTGTCGATCACCGCCTTTTGCGGGGCGTAGTGCGCGAGCCGTCGCGCCCCGAGGCTCTGTTCCCGTTTGGGTCCTGATAACGCCCGGAAAAACGCTTCACCAAAGCTCATCCCGCCGCTGGTCGTGCCGATCACGGCCATTTGGGGGCGAAAGCCGGGATCGCCAGCGAACGCCTCGCCGGTGGCGTAGAGCAACATCCTGCCGGAGCGGTGCAACCGCCGGGCGAGCCGTGGCGCAAGCGAGGGAGGCTCAAGGCGTTCTTCATCGACCTGTCCCGCGCTTTGTGAACGACAACCGCTGGCATCAAAGAGCCGCACCGGCGTGATTCCGCCCCGGGCACACCGCAGCGCATCGATATTCTCCCCCGCGCCGATCCCGAGTGGGCTGACCACTCCCAGCCCGGTCACGGCGACACGTCGCAGCGTGGTGGAAGCGGGGGAGGGGACGCGGGCGGTGGCGGCAGGCATATCGGCGCTGATTATAGGGGATGGAACGGGAGTGGGGGCAAATGTTTTTCGCCTCCCGATGGGGAAGCGGTTGCAGCGATCGCCCCGGGGCAGGGTGATTCCGCGGTTGCAATCGTAGCGGAATTACCCCAGAAATCGCCGCACTTATGGCAGCAGAATCGCAACTGATCGTGTTGGGGATCACAGTGACCCCGTGGAAGATTGTCGGGTTGACCGGTGCCGCGCTTTTTGGCTCACGTTTTCTTTTGCAATGGATCGCATCGGAGCGGGCTAAGGCGAGCATCATCCCGTTTGGTTTCTGGGAGTTAAGTCTTCTGGGGAGTTTGATGACCTTGAGTTACTTTGCCATCTACCGGCAGGACTCCGTCGGTGTGATCCAGAATCTCCTGCCGCTCCCGATTTACCTTCGCAATCTCTATTTCCGTTACTCGGCCAAAAAGCCGAAAAGCCCCGGCCAGCAGGAGCGGCCTCCGCAATAACTTGCCACGAGCCTCCTTCTCGCTTTCTTTTACCCTATGATTCCTGACGACCCCGCTGCCGCCACGCCGCCGCCATCGCCCCCTGCGCCTCTGGAGTCGCCTTGTCAGCTTCTCGTCGAGTGGTTGCGCCGGGAGTGGCGCTGGGTGGGTCGTGGTCTGGTATTGCTTCTGGTGCTCGGCCTCGGGTGGCATTGGCTGGCGGCACGCCCGATCGCCTCGCGCGGCGGGTTCTATTTTCCCGTGGAAGTGATCCTGCCGGTCCCTCATTTTGCTCAGGGTGATCCGAAATGGGGCAGCGATCTCCTTGGCCCGACCGAGGCAACGCTTCACGCCGAAGGGTGCGCCGTGGCGAGCGCGGCGATGGTGATGTCGGCCTACGGCGTCGACCTCGACCCCGGCACGCTCAATACCTTCCTGAGCGCCAACGAAGGGTACACCCCCGAAGGGTGGATCTACTGGGAAAAAGCAGCGGAGTTCCAACCCGGCGTCGCCGCCAAGGCGTATGAGGATCTCCCCGCCTATGCACGGATCGACTTAAACCTGCTCATCGGCAACCCGGTGATCGTCCGGGTGCGGATGCCTAATAACAATCACTTCGTCGTCATCGCCGGGAAACGGGGCCGCGAGTATCTGATCGCCGACCCGGGCGCGCCTGATCGCGGTCTCTACCGGCTAAGCGAGCTGGCCCCGCGCATCGAGGCGCTCCGCTACTACCAGCGCCTCCAACCGCAGGAGAAGAAGGAGCCGCCGGTCACGGCTTCTCCGTCTCCAACGCCGCTGTCATCGCCCTGATCGCCGCTGCCAGTCCGGCCCGTTTTTGTTCGGAGACCAGCCGCGCATCGCCCATCCCGAGCACCGGGATGAAAGCGCTGATCGCCGCGCCGTAGGGGGAACTGCCGATCGGCGCCATGGCATCAAACGGGATCGAATCGATGAGCGACTTGCGCACCCGCCGCGTGGTATCGAGCAGAGTGGCGAGTTGTTCCTTCCTCGCTTGCGCAAGCCCGCTTCGGCCCGCTTCCTTTTCCAGTCGGGCGAGGAGATCATCAAAGAGCATTGCGTAGCGGTAATCCTTCACCCCCTCGCGCGTGGTCTCCCACGACACCGTCGGGATCGGCCCGTCCGGGGAGGGGCAGACGCGGGCAAGCGAGAAGCGCCCATTGGTCCCGTGGATCTTTCCGTCGCGATCCGCGTACCAGTTCATCGCATCGTAATAGGCCCAGAGCCCCACCCCTTCCACCCCGCTGCGATAGGCCCAGAGGCCAAAGAGCGCCCGGGTGAGTTGGGTGTTCTCGGCGTGCATGTTGCAATTGTAAGCCCAGAGCTGCGCCTGGTACTCTTTGGCGAACTGCTTCATCTCCGGGGTGATCCGCTTCTCAAGCTGAATCCAGACGTTGTAATCGTGGCCGAGTTCCTTGACCGCGATGTTGGCGGAGACCGTCGTCAGCGGGAGGTCGAGTTCCTTGAGGCGGTCGAAAACCTTTCGCGCGGCTTCGATCCGATCGGGGTGTCCTTCGACTTCGTCGTTAACATAGTAAAGCGGCTTGGGCCACTGTGGTAGCCATTCATCCATCATCGCCTTGAGCGCTTCGGAAGGGATGCCGCCCCAGTTATAGATCCCTGCCTTGTGGGCCAGCAGGAGGATCGGCTGTTGCGGAGCGACCAGTCCGCTGCGGTGGATTAACTCCATCACCGGCCGCAGCCCGAAGCGGTAGCGTTCGCTAACCTCCTGCTCATCGAGCAGGTAGCCACGTTTGTTCATCTCGGCGATCCGCTCCGGCTTGATCAGCCAGCTTCGATCGTGATCGAGGTCGATCGCTTTTCCGTCGACATCCGGGTTGTTATAGACCGTCACGGTGTTCATCCCGTGCTCCTTCATATCGCGGTAATAGGCGCTTCTTAGCTCCGCGTTCAGAAACCCTCCTTTGGGGAAGTAGCGTTCGTTATGGTAAACAAACATAGCGATCTTCGGCTCGGGAAGGGTGAACGGTTCCACCTCTACGATCAGCGGCAGTTGCCGGAGCGTTTGACCCGCCTCGATCACTTTGAGCATTCCGCGATAGCTACCCGCTTTGGCCGTCCCGGGAAGGCGCACCGTGACCCACCACCCGAGCGTCTCTCCCGCTTGCAGAGCGCGGGGCCGGGCGAGTGGCAGGAGCGCCTGCTCCGCCGTCATTCGGATCGTCACGGCATCGGCCGGGATCGTCGCTCCGTCGGGTCCGGTCAACGCTCCTTCGGCCCGGAGTTCCACGGTTTTAAGGGCTTTCCCTGCTTTGATCACCAGTTGCCCCGGTTCAAACTCTCCGGGACAGCCGCGCAGCAGCAGTTGCGTCGCCTCCGTCTCCGCTTCCATCGCTTCCCCGGGTGGGAGCATGATCGAGCGGGTCGTTAGAACAAAGGGGACATCACTCCCCTCCGGTTCAACGGTTCGCAGGCTCACCCCTTCGAGCCAGAGCGCATCGCCCGCCTTGGCGTGGTGGATGATCGTGATCCGGTAGTGATCTTCCATTCCGGTGCGAAACTTGAGCGTGAGCGGGTGCCACGGGTAGCCGGAACTCCAGTGGTTATTCCATTCCAGCACGGCTTCGCCACTTACCTTGTTGTTTTCAAGCGCATGAATGCGGATGAGCGTCGTACCGTTGCCTGATTGCGCCGTGCGCAGGCTCAAAGCATAGTCACGCTCCGGGTCCAAGCGCACCGATTGGGTTAGGGTAAGCGGCCCCTTCTTCTCCCCTTCTTCGGGCGGGAGCGCCTCGATCCGCAGCGCTTGCGAGCTTTGGCCTGCCATCGTCGGATCGGGGCTGTAGGCTTCCTTGGCACCGGTGGACCACCCGAGCGGTTTGCCCTCCTCCCATTGTTGGAAATCGCCGTTTTCGAGATATTCACGCGAGAGCGCGGCCAGCGGGGAAGAGGGAGCAGTCATGGCAGGAGAGGCGGAGAACAGAAAAAACGCCCCGAGCATCCCCGCCATCCATCGGCGGGAAGTCGAAGGGGTTGTTGCGGTAAATTGTAATGACAAATTCATGAGTTCAGAGGAGGGATCATCGGGTGAGTACGGAGGGTTACGAAAGAGAATGGCGCGATAAAGGGAGGAATGGCAAGAATTTCTCTTGAAGTCGTGATCATCGTATGCTTTTATAAGGTCATGTCAAGTTCGTTGATGGCCTCCTCCTCTTCCCGTCAGAAACGGACCGCGCGTGGCGGGCAGCTCAAGCATTTGCAGATCTCGCGCGCCATTGAGCAGGAGATCGCCGACGGGGTTTTGCCGCCGGGAGCGCAGTTGCCGACGGAGGCTCAGTTGATGGAGCGTTTCGGCGTGAGCCGGATCACGGTGCGCCGCGCCCTTCAAGGGTTGACGCAGGAGGGGACGCTCATTGCCCGGCAGGGGAGCGGTACGTTTGTCAACCCGTCCCACATGGCATCGGTTTACAATCTGCTCTTTATCCATGCCTCGGAATCGCCCATTAGCTATCCTTACACGGCGCACATCCTCGAAGGGGTGCGTCGTGTGGCCGATGTCATGCCTCCACCTTTCCGGGTGCACCTCGCCGCCATGCCGCCGATTCAGCAACAATCAGCGGATGACACCGCGATTGAGGAACAGGTTGCCTATACCCGTTGCCGCGGCGTGATTTCGCTGGCACGGCTTCATCCTGCCGCTATGAAGCGGCTGACAGAGGCCGGAGTCGCCGTCGTGATGATCGGTGGCCTTCACTTTGTCGATCTCCCCGAGGGGGTGATGGGGATCGGGATCGGAGTGGCCGAGGTGCTCGAAGAGGCGTTAACTTATATGAAAGCGGCGGGGCGGCGCAAGATAGCGATCGTTCGAGGGGAAACCACCGATAGCTCGCTTAGTAACCAGCGTCTGATGCGAACCTCGACCCGGCTGGGCCTCTCGATTCCGCCAAGTCAACTGGAGTACGCCATGGAGTGGGGCGCCAACTCTGGGGCGCGTGCCATGGCTCGTTTGCTGGAGCGCTGCCCCGATCTTGACGCTGTAATCGCGGGGGATGATCTCATTGCGCTGGGGGCCTTGCATACCCTTTGGAAGCGGGGGATTAAAGTCCCGGAACAGGTAGCGTTGCTCGGCATGGGCAATCTGCTCGGTGAGCATTCCCATTGCGGGATTAGCACGCTCGATCTTCAGCTTCGTCAACAGGGGGAACTCGCTGCGCACTCGATTCTTCAGCGCTTGCACGGGCAGCCGGTTAAGCCGGTCCATCTTGTCCAACCCCGATTCCTCCATCGCGAGACCACTCTCTGTCTTCAATCCACCCCTCTACCCTGAATCCGCTTACTTCTCACTATGATCGCACTCCCATCGCTTTTCCGTCGTTGCCTCCCCGGCGTTCTCGCCTGCGCCAGTCTTCTGCCGATCAGCCTGAAGGCAGAAACATTATTGTTCCACGCCACCTATCTCTCGCCCTCTCCGGGTTCCCAGTGGGTTGATAACAATGGGCAAACCTGGAACTATATCCCAACTTGGTTGACGTGGCCTTCCACTCCACGCGTCTATCAGAATAGTGACGGAATTGCTTCTGCTGTTCAATGGACGACGACGAAACGCTTTGCCTATTATAGTGGTGCCGGGCCGGGTTCCAGTGCTCTTGGCTACCCCGATCTGGTAGCTAAAAATGGGCTTTACCTTGCTTCGAGCGGCTCTCCGGGCGCTGTTTCCTCCGAAGCTCAGGTCACCTTGAGTGGCTTGGACCCTGAACTGGCGTACCATTTGACTTTCTACGGTTCCGGCGCCGGGACGGCGGATGCCCGGATCACGCTTTCAATCAATGGTGTCAACGTCGGTCATCTCGACGTCCCCAACGGAACACGGGAGGCGGAACTGGAAGTCTTCGCTCTCAAGGCAAATCCTTCTGGCGTGATGGTCATCGATTTCATCTTGCCTACGACCCACGCAAGCGGGCGTTTCAATGCTTTGAAAATCGAAGCCATTCCGGAACCCGGAACGTTAGGCATGCTTGGCGTCGGCGTGCTTGTGCCGCTCTATCTCTTACGACGAAATCGCTAGTCTCACTTTTCTCCCCCCATGAAATCACGCGTTTCACCCTTCGTCCTTCGCTATCGCACCGGCTTCACCCTGTTGGAGACGTTAATCGTTCTCGCGTTGGTGTTGGTATTAGCGGCGCTGGCTCTGGGCGGGGTGCAACGGGCGCGTTCCGCCGCCGATAGCGCCCGTTGTATGACGAACATGCGCCGTGTCGGGGAGATCATCTTGCGTTACGCCGCGGAGAATAACAACCGTCTCATCCCGACCATTGTCTATACCAACCCGGCGGCAACAGCGGGAGAGCCGTGGAACTACCAGTTGCATGACGCCGGGTATCTTCTGCGTGAATCCTACAGCGGCTTGCGCGAGAGTATCATGAACTGTCCGGAGCGGGATCTGGTCGTCACCTCTGCCTACAACCGGCTCCACTATGGAATGAACTGGAACCCGGGGTTTATCAATACCATGCGCAAGGGGCAGCCGGCCTTTAATTTAAGCCGCGTCAAGAACCTGACCAAGACGATGCTCATCGGTGAGGTGCAGCGCTTTTACATGATCCAGAGTAGCAATCTCACTCAGGTTGCCTACCCTCACCGGGGTGGTGGCAACATCATCTTCATGGATGGCCATGGTGAGTATTTCCACGGCCCATGGAAAACGCCCAAGAGCGGTGATTCCTACCCGTTTTACTGATTTAGCCTAGCCTACATCTTCTCCGGCGTCCCGATCCCGAGCAGTCCCAACCCTTGCCGGAGCACGCGTCCGGTGAGATCACACAGTGCCAGACGGCTTTCGCGCGTGGCCCCCTCGCTTTTGAGGACCGGGCAGGCTTCAAAGAAGCTATGGAAGGTCGAGGCAAGGTCGTAAAGATAGTTGGCAAGCAGATTGGGCCGGAAGTCTTCGAGCACCTGCGGGACGGTCTCTCCATACTGCGCCAGCTTTTTGGCGAGCGCGAGCTCCGCCGGGGCTTCCAGCGTGAGCCTCTCCGGGAGGACGAAGGCGGTGTCGAGCTTGCGGAAGATCGAGCGGACCCGCACATAGGCATTTTGCAGGTAGGGGGCCGTGTTGCCTTGGAAAGAGAGCATTTTATCCCATGAAAAGACGTAATCGGTCATCCGATGCTGGGAAAGCTCGGCATACTTGACGGCTCCGATGCCGATCGTCCGGGCGATCGCCTCCTTCTCCTTGGGCGGGAGGTCAGGGTTCTTTTCATCGACGAGAGCGCGCGCCCGGGCTTGGGCTTCATCGAGCACATCGCGCAACTGGACGTTCTCCCCGGAGCGGGTCTTCATCAGTTTGCGGTCTTCGCCGAGGATGCTACCGAAGGCGATATGACGCAGATCGCTCTTGAAACCGAGCTGCTTGGCGACGCCAAAGACCTGCTCAAAGTGAAGTGCTTGCGGGGCACCGACGACATACCAGATTGCGTGTGGCCGCCACCGCTCCGCCCGGTATTCGAGCGTGGCGAGATCGGTCGTCGCGTAGAGAAACCCGCCGTCACTCTTGCGGATGAGGCACGGTTTTTCCGCCAGTGCCGGGTTATCGCGGAAGAAGACGCAGACGGCCCCTTCGCTGATTTCGGCAATCTTGCTCTCCAGCAGCCGGTCGACGAGCGGGCCGAGCCGGTCGTTGTAAAAGCTCTCCCCGAGGTGTTCATCAAACTCGATATCCAGCAACCCGTAGATTGCCTCAAACTCCTTCCACGAGAGGGCGACGGTCTGCTTCCAGATAGCGAGGTTCTCCTCATCCCCCTGCTGGAGTTTGACCAATTCCTCGCGGCAAGTGCTCAGAATCGCTTCGTCGGAATCGCATAGGGCGTTGGCCTCTTTATAGAGGCGCACCAGTTCCTTGATCGGGCTTTGGGCAAGCGCCGCATCATCGCGAAAATGCTTCCAGCCATAGATCACCTTGCCAAACTGCGTCCCCCAGTCGCCGATATGGTTGTCGGTCACCACTTGATGGCCCAGAAAACGGGCGATCCGGGTGAGTGAATCGCCAAGGATCGTGCTGCGGATATGGCCGACGTGCATCGGCTTGGCGACGTTGGGCGAGCTGAAATCGAGGATGATCGTGCGTGGCGTTGTCGCCTGCGGGACGCCGTGGTGGGGATCTTCCATCATCGAACGGACCTGCTGTGCGAGCAATTCCGGGCGGAGCCGGAAGTTGATGAATCCGGCTCCGGCAATCTCCGGCTTCTCACAGAGATCGTCGACATTGAGCGCTTCGAGGATGCGCGTGGCAACCGCGCGCGGGTTGGTCCGCTCGCTCTTGGCCAGCAACATCGCGACGTTAGTCTGGTAATCGCCAAAGCGGGTGTCGGCAGCGGCGGTGACGTGGGCGGTGATCCCTTCGGGCAAGGCGGCTTGCAGCCGGGCTGCCAGAAGGTGCGGAATAGTCGTCATAACAAAGGAGTGAGGAAAAAGAGCCAACGGTTCCCGAAGGGAATCGGCAGCCACCGGGCGGCTGCGGTGGCGGAAAAAGATCGACTACGGGCGCGTGGGGGGCGGCGCTTCAAAGATCGTCAGAATGTCGTGCGGCTGCGGGGCGGTGGCGAGACGCTCGCGCACGCTCCGGTCATTGAGGAACTTGGCAATGGCTGCCAGCGTGCGCAGGTGCGACTGAAACTGGTTTTTGGGAACGATGAAAAGGACGATGAACTTGACCGGGAGATTATCGAGCGAGTCGAACTCAATCCCGTGTTCCGAGCGTCCGAAAGCGGCGACGACCTGCGTGACGCGATCGGAGGAAGCGTGGGGAATGGCAATGCCGAAGCCGATCCCGGTGCTCATCGTCTCCTCACGGGCGCGCAGGGAGGTGAGCACGACGTCACGGTCGGTCGGTTTGATCTTTCCAAGCGACACGAGAAGGTCCACGAGTTCGACAATCGCCGACCATCGGTCGGTTGCCTTCATCTCGGGGATGATTTGGTCAACGGAAAGTAAGTGCCCCAGCGTCATGATTCCTGTTTGGCGACTCTAGGGAAGCGCCGAAAGCAACGCAAGCGACTTTTCGGTTCCCCCCTCCCCGGAGCGCGCGGGTGGTGGTCAAGAATAGCGGATATCCCGGGCGGGGTCCATTTCGTAGTCGAGGGCCATCCGGGCTACCGTGTTTGGTTTGATGATTTCCTCCATGTATTTGATGTA
This sequence comes from Chthoniobacteraceae bacterium, assembly GCA_037189865.1. Taxonomy (GTDB): domain Bacteria; phylum Verrucomicrobiota; class Verrucomicrobiia; order Chthoniobacterales; family Chthoniobacteraceae; genus DATMFV01. The sequence continues at coordinate 318,171 of JBBCIW010000001.1, forward strand.
GATCGCATCTTCCTGAGTGACGGCGAGTTTCTCGCTCGACTCCACTTCGATCGCCGTGAAAAACCCCCATGGCCCTTCCTCCGGGCGGATGGAGCGGCCGCATTTAACGGCAAGGATTTCCTGAATTTTGAGCAGGCGAATGCGCGTCTGGCGCATCATCGCTTCAAGCTTTTCATGCGTCACCCCGGGATCAAGCTGATAGAGGGTGATATGTTTGAGCATGAAAAGAGTCGAAGCCGGTGGGGGAAGGTGAGGTCAAAAACGGGGTGCCGGTCGGAAATACCGCCTCTCTCCCGCTTTAGTTCTTCTTCCAGTTAAGGACATCCTTCTTGATCGCGTAGACGTAGCCGACCGTCAGGATGCTGACAAAACTGAGCATGCTCCAGAGGATGGAAGTCCCCTGCGTCGCCACAAAGTCACGGAAAACCACCGCCCACGGGTACATGAAGACCACTTCCAGATCGAAAAGGATGAAAAGCATCGCGATCAGGTAGAACTTGACGGCGAAGCGCGGCTGAGTCCCTTCCTCGGGCAACATGCCGCATTCATAGGGGGTATCCTTGGTGGGATTGCGCCGGGCGGAACGACCGAGGATAACACTGAAGATCAGGGCCGAGGCGGCAAAGCCGATCGCAACGACAATCTGGATCAGAACGGGAAGGTAATCTTTGAGCATACGATGAACTTACGGGAAGTAAACGGCCCCCTCTCATGGGCGCGAAGGCAAGCCGCCCGTACCCTAGCGGAGATCACCGGTGAAAACCAAGGGAAAAAGGTGGCCTCAAGCCCGGAAGCCCGGACGCAAGTGTTTCCCGGCCATTACCGTCAAACGCAACAGGGCCTGTGAACAGGAACCAGCGTAGACGCCTCCTGTTGACAGGCCCTTTGGGAAAGGAAGAAATCCCTTGAGTTACGCGATCGCAGCCTCTGCCGTGTCGGCAGGAGCGGCGGCGGCAACAGCGGGAGCCACCGGCGTCGGCGCCAGCGTGGCAAGTGCTGCCAGACCGCGATATTTCTTGCCGGTTTTCTTGACCAATCCTCGTGCGACGAGGTTTTGAAGCTTTTCGTAAGCCCGCAAGCGAAGCATCTCCTCGCCTCCGCTGGCGGCGTTGCGCGCGCGAAGGTTTTCATGGACGATATCAAAGAGTTGCTTGAACTCGAAAGAACTCTTCCGCGAAAGGACGCTGACCAGTTCCTCGGTGACGAGGTCAGGCAGGCGACGGGAAAACGCTGTCTTCTTCTGAATAGGCATAGAATAGTAACCTAACAGAGATTTCGGGAATCACGAATGGAAATTTCACTCTACGGAAAAATAGACGCTTTTACGATAGGGTAAAGCGGGCTGCCACCGGGGTGGCAACCTTGAAAAAACCGAGCTGAACGGGCCTAAGGCTGAGCGCTCTCCTGCTCGTCTTCAGCAGGAGGTTCGGCTGTCGGGGCCGGTGCGGTCCCACCTTTAGGCTGCCAGTTGCCTTGTGGAAGGGCAGCGGGCGGCGTGACCCCGGGGATCATCCCTTGTGCGTACGGGATGGCGACAGCGGCGACCGAGAGGCCAATGAACGCCCCGCCATGGTGCGCGGTGAAGGAACCGGCACTCTCGATGAGTGTCCCCTCAGCCTGTTGCTGGGAGGAGAGCCCCATCGGCAGGAGGTGTTTGGCGATCGTTTCGGTCTGCGGCAGCTTGGCGATCTCCACGTAGGTGTTGGCGTTGGGGATGAAGTTGACCCAGAGCATCGCCATCGGGCGCAGCGATCCGTAGAGACGCTCAAAGAACGGCTTGGTATCGAGGAAAGCGGTGTAGGTGTTCGCCTTCGGCAGCGTCGCGAACGCCTGCCCGTAGCTCTCGCCACCGGCGAGCGTCTCGCTCCCTGCCGGGCGGGCCGCTGCGGAGGAGACACTCTCGGGAGTGATGCCGAGAATGAAGTGTTCCCCGGTCAGCGCCGCCGTCAGACGGACCGAAGGGAGCATCGAGGCGACCCCCGGTGCTCCGCTTGCGCTCCAGAACGGGATGCCTTCCTTCACCTCCTTGGTCCACCCTTCGAGCACGGTGTCGATCCACTCTTGCGCCTTGGTTGCATCAGCAATTTTGAGCGAAGCGAGCGGGAGCGGGTGGAGGGCCGAGGCGGGCCAATCAGCTTGAAGGGAGAACTCCGTGCCAAAGATCGTCTTAGGGTCGGTATCAGCTAACCCCTTGGCGGCGAGTCGGTTGCGTGTCGTTTCGAGGAAACTCAACAGCCCCGTGGTGTCGGGGATACCACTCGCGTCGGGGATTTCGAGTTTATCCGGCGGCAGGAAACTCCCGGCGTAGTGCACGAGGGTGTCGCGCGTCGTGGTGGCGAGCGTGGCAGCCGTCATTTCCGGAAGCTTCGGCGCGTCCGGGGCGTAGAGATAGATCGCATCGCGCAGTAGTCGCCCATCAAAGCGGGTGTGTCCGGCAATGCCCTTGATCGCGCGAATCGCAGCAGCCTGCTCCTCGGTCACCTGCTGGCCGGAGACACTCATCAGGCCGATCCAACGGTCGACCAGCGGCCCGGGCTGGATGAAAAAGCGTGCTTCGCTCTGACCGGTCAGCGGTGCAAAGCTCTTGCGGTAGTTCTCCCCGGCGGCGAGCGTCCCCTCTTCCTTATCGGCCTGATAGCGCTCCAGTGTCGTCTTTAGCAGCTCGACCTGATTGGTGATGAAGAACCAGCGCTCGTCATAAGCCCAGGCGAGGGTGATATCGCTATCGGTGAAGCTCTCGATCTCGTAGTCGAGGTGTTTGGTCAGGTCGGTCTTGCCGCCGGGCGAGGCTTTGGTCGCCGCCTTGCGGGCGTGTTCGAGGAGCGCAGTGACCTCGCTCCGGGGCCCGGTGAAGGAGAAACCGGCAGCCATCAGCGGGAAATTCCCCTCCAGCCCCGTAACGGCGAGGAAGCCACGCTCCACCCCCGCCTTCTTCAACTGACCGCAGGCGGCGTCCAACGTACTATCCTTGGGGATGTGCGAGAGCGGCCGCTCCAGAAAGGCGACCACCTCGGGTTCCTTGAGAATCTGGGCGAGGCTGGTCTCCTGCCAACGCGCCCGCGAACCGGGGAGGTCGGGCAGCTCGGCCAGAAAGAGCGTCTCCGTAGGAAGAAGGCGTGCCGGCTCCAGCGATGAAGCGCCACGGCCACCTTTATTAAGAAGAACGAAACTGGTGGCAATGCCTGCCACCACCCCCGCGACGATCACGGTCAAACCAGCTTTCTTCATCATGCAGCAAGGGGAATCGCTCAAAGCGAGCCGGGAACCAAGAAAAAAGTGACGTTTTTTCACGATCTAAGCCATTCCTGCTTTACAAAGCTTCCCCATCGGCTCCATTACTGACAAAATATCCTCCCGATGAAACGCCCCCTCCTTAGCGCACTTCTCTCCATCGTTACGGTGGGGCCTCTAGCGGCCTCCGTGCCGGAAGCGTTGCCGCTGGAGCGTTACGACGGGTTGATGAAAAACTCCCCCTTTGCCTTGGCAACCGCTCCGGTGGCCCCGGTCGCCGCCGCGCAGGAGACCCCTTCTTTTGCTAAAGATTTTTACGTCGTCGGGATTGCACAGATCGGGGAGACCCCCTTTGTCACCATCTCCACGCGGGATCGCCAGCGGCGTTTCTCCCTTTCGCTCGGGGAGAGTTCCGCCGACGGGATCACGTTAACCAACGTCGAATGGCTCCCGGGCGTGGGGAAGAGCAAGGTCACCTTGCGCAAGGACGAGGCCCTTGGCGTCATCGGCTTTGACGAAGCGGCAATGCAGCCGAGTGCCCCTCCCGTCGTCCCGCAGCCGACCCAGATGGCCAACCACGGCGCGGGGCAGGGCGGGGGCGGCGACGGGTGGGAGGAGCGCCGCCGCGAGCGTCGGGAACGCCGCGCCGAGTCGGGGCAGCACCCCGGCCAACGTTTCCAGTGGTCTCAGCAGCGGGAAGAACGGCGCGAGCGGTGGCTACGGCGTCAGCGCCAGATTCGCGGTCAGTAAGCGCGACCGAAATCGCCACAGCGATTCCTTGACGCTGCCGCGAACCGCCCGTTAACGTGCGGTGGCAAGGCAACTTCAACGAATACTCTTCTTTCTATGGCAAAGTTTGGCATCAACGGTTTCGGACGGATCGGGCGCAACGTTTTGCGTGCGATGACTCAGGCACAAGTGGAAAACGTCGTGGCGATCAACGATCTCACCGACACCAAAACGATTGCCCACCTCCTCAAGTGGGACTCCGTGCATGGCAAGTTCGACGGCTCCGTCACGTTTGATGAGGAGCACATCATCGTTCGCGGCCACAAGATCAAGATCTTGCGCGAGCGCGATCCCGCCGCCCTTCCGTGGAAGGAACTCGGGGTCGAAGTCGTGCTGGAATCGACCGGCTTCTTCACCAGCCGCGAGAAGGCCAACCTCCACATCGAAAAAGGGGGCGCGCGCCGCGTTCTCATCAGCGCCCCGGCCAAGAACCCGGACGTCACGATCGTCTTCGGCGTCAACGACAGCAGCTACGATCCCGAGAAGCACTTCATCGTCTCCAACGCGAGCTGCACCACCAACTGCCTCGCCCCGCTCGTCAAAGTCCTCCACGACCAGTTTGGAATCGAGAGCGGCTTCATGAGCACCATCCACAGCTACACCAACGACCAGCGCATCCTCGACCTCCCGCACGAGGATCTGCGCCGCGCCCGCGCCGCTGCTGTGAACATCGTCCCGTCGAGCACGGGGGCTGCCAAGGCGATTGGGGAAGTCCTGCCGGAACTCAAAGGCAAGCTCAACGGCGGCTCCTTCCGCGTTCCGACGCCGGACGGCTCCGTCACCGATTTCACCGCTGTCTTGAGCAAATCGACGACGGTCGAAGAGATCAACGCCGCGTTCAAGGCTGCTGCCGAAGGGCCGCTCAAAGGGGTGCTCGAATACTCGGAAGAACCGCTGGTCCTCCAGGACATCGTCGGCAACCCGCACTCCTCCATTTTTGATAGCCAGTTGACCATGACGCTTGGCGGCACGCTCGTCAAAGTCGTGAGCTGGTACGACAACGAATGGGGCTACAGCAACCGCATCGTGCAGGCGCTCGAACTCCTCGGTAAGTAAATCTTCACACTTCAAGGCCGCAAGGGTTGGTACACAAGTGGCCAATGCTTGCGGCCCTTTTTTTCTATGGCAAAACTCTCCCTTCGTGATCTTGACGTGCAGGGCAAACGGGTCCTCGTCCGGGTCGACTTCAACGTCCCGACCGAGGAAACCGCCGACGGCAAACGCCGCATCACCGATGACACCCGCATCGTCGAAAGCCTCCCGACCATCCAATACCTGCGCGAACACGGCGCAAAAGTGATCCTCCTCGCCCACTTCGGGCGGCCCAAGGGGGAGCCGAGCGAGAAGAACTCGCTGCGCCGCGTCGCCGATCATCTCCACGAACTGCTCCAGCACCCGGTCCTCTTCGCCACCGATTGCGTCGGCGACGTCGCCCGTAAGGTCGTCGCAGCGCTTCATCCCGGCGATGTTGCCCTCTTGGAGAATGTCCGCTTCCATGCTCAGGAAGAGGCCAACGACGAAGCGTTCGCCCGTGAACTCGCCTCCCTTGGCGATCTCTACGTCAACGACGCCTTTGGGGCCGCGCACCGCGCCCACGCCTCCACCGAGGGGATCACGCACCATCTCCCGCAGGCTGCCGCCGGTTTCCTGATGGAGAAGGAGTTGCAATACCTCATTGATGAACTCGCCAGCCCGGCCCGTCCGCTCGTCGTCATCCTCGGCGGGGCAAAGGTGTCGAGCAAGATCACCGTTATCAAAGCGCTCATGGAGAAGGCCGACACGCTCCTCATCGGCGGCGCGATGGCCTACACCTTCTTCCTCGCCAAAGGGTTGCCGGTCGGCAAGAGCCTCGTGGAGCCGGATAAAGTCGACCTCGCCAAAGAGATCCTCGCGCTGGCACAGGAGAAGGGGGTCAAACTCCTCATCCCCGAAGACAGCATCGAGACGCAGGAATTCAAGGCCGGGGCCGAAACCCGCGCCACCACCCCCAACAGCGGGATTAGCGACGGGTGGGAAGGGGTCGACATCGGCCCGGTGACCACGGCCACCTTTATCAACGAGATCCAGAACGCCGGGACGATCCTCTGGAACGGTCCGGTCGGCGTCTTCGAGATCACCGAGTTCGCCAACGGCACCCGCGCCGTGGCGGAAGCCATCGCACAGAGCGGCGCCAAGTCGATTGTCGGCGGCGGCGACTCCGTGACGGCGGTGAAGCAGTTCGGTTTCGCTGAAAAGATGACCTTTATCTCCACTGGCGGCGGTGCCAGTCTGGAGCTGCTCGAAGGGCGGGAACTCCCCGGGGTTGCCGCGCTCACCAACCGTTAACCCCCTATCCTGACATGAGAAAGAAAATCATCGCCGCCAACTGGAAAATGAACATGACCAGCGAAGAGACGGCGGCCTATCTGCCGGTCTTCGTCCGCGAAACCGGAGACGACAAACGGGTCGACATCGTGCTCGTCCCGCCGTTCACCGTGCTCGCCCAGGTCAACACCGCGTTGGAGCCGACCAACAATCTCAAGCTCGGTGCGCAAAACATGCATTGGGAGAAGAACGGAGCGTATACCGGGGAGATCAGCGCCGCCATGTTGCGCGATCTTTACGTCCGCTACGTCATCCTCGGCCACAGCGAGCGGCGCACCCTTTTCGGAGAGAGCAACGCGATCGTGAACAAAAAAGTCCTCGCCGCGCATGAAGCCGCGCTCAAGCCGATCGTCTGCGTCGGTGAAACGCTCGAAGAACGTGACGCCGGGAAAGTCGAAGCCGTGCTGGAGAGCCAGTTGCGCGAGAGCCTCGCCGGTTTGGGCGAGAAGGAGTGGGCCGACACGGTGATCGCTTACGAGCCGGTCTGGGCGATCGGCACCGGGCGGACCGCCACCCCGGAGCAGGCGCAGGAGGCTCATGCCTTCATCCGCTCCGTCATCGCTGCGATGGCCGGGGAAGCAACCGCCAGCAAGATTCGCATTCAATACGGCGGCAGCGTCAAGCCGGAGAACGCCCGCGTCCTCCTCTCCCAGCCTGATATCGACGGCGCTCTGGTCGGCGGCGCAAGCCTCGATCCCCGTGCGTTTAGCGCGATTGTTAAGGCAGCTTTGCCTGACGAGTCACGATAAGTGTTTAACTCCTCCGCTCTCCCCGATGGATAGGGGGGGCGGAGCTTGACTGTGCCGTCCTCATCCGGCACGCTTCAGAGCCCAAGATGGCTCGTTCCCCCCTTCGACCTCTTTTGCCATGGCTGGCGGTTGCCTTACTTAGCCTTTGGATCATCGTGCAGGTTCGCCCGCAGGTGCTCCCGCGCTACCGTGATGTCGACGCTCTCTCCCGCAGCGAGATTGGCGAGAGGATGCAGCGTTTTCTCAGCGACGAAGTCGGGGAACTGGAGGAAGGGTACCGTTTCGACTTTCTCTTTACCCGTCGGGGAACAACGCGCGACTATCTTCATCAGCTCTACGGGGTTGAGGCGATCCGGGAGGCTGACCGTAACGGCGTCGCCGTCTGGATCTGGCGGGGGCGATGGTTTAAACCCGGCTCCAGCGTTGATTACCGGGTCGAGCTTGATCAACACGGGCGGCTGGTTTCGTGGAACTGGCAGCATGATGGGACGTTATCGGATAAGACCTTTTCCCGGGAGGAAGCCTATGCTTTGGCGCAAGCCTATCTGCGTGAGAAAACGCCGTGGCACCCGCCTCAGGCGCTCCAACTCACCCGGGAGAGCGCCACCTCTGATCGCTATTACTCCTTTGAGTGGGAACGGAGCGATCTTCAAACTTGGGGCGCACCGGTGCTTGTTTCCGTGGGTGTCGATCAAGACCGGGTTGTCCGCTACCGTGAGGGGCTTAAAATTCCGCAAGCATGGGAGGACGCCCGCCGGGAAGCGCGTTCCGTCAATCGGCTCGCCGGGTTGTCCGCCGGCTTGGCGGCGAGCGTGGTCATCCTGATTGCAGTGGTGATGGTGCTTCGCGCGATGAGTCGTGGGGAGTTCCGTCTGCAAAAAGTGCTGCCGTGGGGGTGGTATCTGGTGGTTGGGGTGTTGCTGCTCGGCGATGAGATCCGCGAGATCCCCTATTTGCTGATGACCTACAGGACGATCGATGCGTGGGGAGCATGGATCGCGCAAAAGATGCTTGCCGGGCTGGGGGAGGCGGCCTTCGGAGTCTTCGTTCTATGGATCATCGCTCTGTTGGCGGATCGGTTCTATCGCCAGCGTTTTCCTCAATTTGCCCCGTTGGCAACCGCTTTTAGCCCGGCGGCGCTTGGTCGCAGGGAGACCACGGTTGCGCTCGGGGTCGGCGTCGTTTTCGCTCTGGTCAAGATGGTCTATAGCACCTTCTTTTATCTGATCGGGAAGCAATGGGGCGTTTGGGTTCCCTTGGCCCATCTTAATGATGGGGGCGATAGTTGGCTAGCGTGGATGAGTGTGGTGAAGAGTGGGCTACTGCCTGCTTTGAGGGAGGAACTGGTGGATCGCGTGATCATCTTTGTCGTGCTGTGGCGTTTGCTGGGGAATCGATGGGTAGCGATCCTGCTCGGTTCCGCCATTTGGGCATTTTTGCATAGTAGTTACCCCCAGATGCCCGGTTACATCCGGGGTCTGGAGCTTCTTCCCTCAGGGATTCTCTACTGTTGGCTACTCCAGCGTTACGGGATTATCGCGCCGGTGGTAGCGCATTTGCTCTACAATAGCCTTCTCAAAGGGATGTCGTTTCTGGTGGTCCCCGGTCTTTCGCTTCTTGATTCGCTAACCATCTGGGGCGCTATGCTCTGGCCGGTGGCGTTGTTGGGATGGAGCTGGTGGCGTGGCCGCCAGCAGGTCGAGCCGGTCTCCTCTTTCGCTTCTGCCGAGGTTATGCCGCCCCGGCGCGAGCCATCGGCGTGGGTTCCCTGTCCTGTTCCTGTGTTGACGTTTCGACGGCCCCGGCTGGCGATCGGCGCCCTTCTCCTTCTGGCTCCACTTGGGTTAGTGATCACGTTTTTTCCCTCAAAGGAGCCGCCCCCGGTCAAGCTGGCGACCTCCCGTTCCGGGATCAAAGCGGCTGCGGATCATCTTTTGCAAGAACGTGGGGCTGACCCGGCGCGGTTTCATCACGTCATCTCCCTGAATGCCCGCGAGGTTAGGGAAAGGGACTACTTTTATCTTAAACATGGTGATCGTTCCACCTACCTCGACTTTTTCGCCCGGGAGTGGGGGGAAGCTTTCTGGAAAGTTCGCTATTTCCGGTTTCTGGACAGGGAAGCTTATCAGCTAACCTTCGACGTGAACGGGAAGCTCCGGGAAATGACCCACACGGTGGCGGAGGAGGCTCCCGGTCCCCGGCTGGAGCGTGACGCCGCCCTTTCGCGAAGTCTGGAACTGGCCGCGCGCGATTTTGGCTTCTCTCCTGAGGAGGAAAAGCTCGTGAGCGAAAGCTTTCAGGAGCGTCCCCATCGGCGCGACTGGTACTTCGCTTTTAACCGGAATGGGTTTTCGATGCATAACGCTACCTTACGCACTTCGTTCACCCTGCAAGGGGATGAAGTCGTCGATTTCACCCGTTCCTTCTCGCTACAACCCGCTGATTTCAATCAGGTGAAGAAGGACGAGAGTCGCCGGGAGTTCCTCTCTCAGTTTGCTGCGATTCCGGTGACGTTGCTCACGCTTTTCTCCTTATTGGGAGTGTGCGTGGTGGTAGTGATGCGGGGTGTGGTGCCGTGGCGCATCGCTTTTCGTCTGGCGTTGCCGCTCTTGGGTTTGACGGTTTTGGTCCAGCTTAATGAGGCCGATCAGTTTCTGGCTTCCTGCCCGCCCGGGACATCGTGGCACTTCCATCTCTTGGGGGCGGGGAGTAAAAAGCTCGTAGAGCAAATGGTCTACTATCTGATGGCAGTGCTCGGGCTCGGCGTGATGCTCGGTCTTTATACCCGGAGAGGAGAGGGGAGGGCGCTGGAGACCCTCTTTTGGCCTCGGGACTCTCGCGAGCGCTTCCAGCTTTGGCGCGATGCTACGATACGGGCCGGGTTGGCCCTCTCCTGTCTGGCTCTCCTTTCGGGGATCCAATGGTCGGAGCACCTCGCCGACCCGTTGAGCAAGCCGGTCGAGATGACCGTTCCAGCGATCACCGGTTTTTTCCCATGGCTCACGCATTGGAAAGAAGCGATCTGGACCGGTTTTTGGTTAGTGATCGTGGTATCGCTATTGATTGGTTCCTTTCACCTTCTCCGCCAACGTTTTCCGCGACTGGCGATCGGATGGTTCACGACGTTGGTCGCCTCTCTCTTTATCCTGATTTTCGTTAGCGTGGAGGGGCTGGAGGAGGGGGCGCTCTTTGCCGGTGGTGTTTTCCTGATCATGGCGCTCCTCTTCGGGTTGTTTGATCGCCTCCTGCGGTTTCATCCGTTGGCCCTCTTCCTTCTGGCAACAGGCGGGATTGCCATCGGAACGGGGATGACTTTGCTTAAAGCGGGAGGGCCGTTTTACCAATGGCTCAGTGTGCCGTTGTTCCTCCCGATCATCACTTTGGTCGTCATTCTTAGTTGGCAGGGACGTCAACGCGATGTTCCTGTGAAAGAAAAACACGCCATCCTCTCTTAAAAAGGAGAGCGCAGAGGTCTGGTCGTGACCTCTTACCTATTGCGGCAACCGGCGTGACTTTTCTGTCGCGCTCTCTCCTCCTGTTTCCCGGGGAGGTCGCCCCTTCTTGACCCGCCATTCCACAAAAAAGCAGAAAAAGGTTGCGTGCTTTTCCTGCATGTGTTCCTATGTCGACATACCTATGAAAACACCTCCCTCCCGCCGGTTGTTTTGGTTCTCCTCCCTGATTCTGGGCTTTTCCCTCGCGGTTGCCCCTCTCAGGGCTGAAGCGCAGGTCATCTTCTCCGCTGATTTTGAAAATGTAGCCTTGGGTCAGCTTCCAAACGGAAACGCCGCTGCGCAGGAGGGGCGGATCACCGGCCTTGCTCCCAATGCTCTACCGCATAGCCGTGCCGAAGTGCAGGATGAGATCGCTCGTGGCGGAAAAGCGCTTCGCCTGACTCGTGACACCGTTTCCTCTGCGCTTCAACTGCGTGGTGATCCCGCTGACTATATCCCGCATGCTAATGAGACGCTCGCCTTCCGCTTTGACTTCCTCGTCCCGCGAACGAGTGATACCGGTACTTTCGCTCTCGCCCCTAATGGAAATCTCGCCCAGCAGTTTCTCGTTGTCTATATCAAACACGCGGGACAGCAGAGCTTTGTGAGCCTGCTCAATTCAGCGGGAACGGCCTATACTGACACCAGCTTTAAGATAACGCACAACGTCTGGCACACCTTTGAACTCTCTGTCCGGTTTGAACAAGCCGAGGTCAACCGCCTCTACACGGTCTATGATCTCCATATCACCCCCGACGGTGGGGCGAGGGTCAAGGTTGCAGAAGGGTTAACGACCCGGAGCTTTACGGAAGGGAGCGGGCTTCAGGCCATTCTCTCCAACCAGCCCGGACAAGCCCCAGCCACTGATTCGATCACCTATTGGGATAACCTTCACTACGAGGTGGTCGCCGTGCCGGAAGCCTCTAGCCTCGCTTTTCTTTTAATGGGGAGCGGCGCAGCCTTTGTCATTGGGCGCAGGAGAAGAAAAAGCTAGTTCTTTCCTCCATGGCTTCCGATGATCACCCCCATGACGTCACCCCCCGTTCCTACCCGACGACGCGCCTTTACTCTTGTGGAGCTTCTGGTGGGCATGGCTCTTCTTCTTCTCCTGCTGCTATTTCTTGGAACCGGTTATGGCTGGCTCTCCAAACGCTCTCAACAAAGCCGGTGCGTTGCCAACCTTCGTCAGATGGGAGCGCTCGCTACCTTATATAGTCAGGATCACCGGCAACACACCGTTCCCTACCAGACCGCTCCGGCTCCCGGCACCAACGGCCCTACCAAGCTTTGGAGTCACTACCTTCTTGATTACAGCGGAATTCCCGGAGATTGGCGGGTCTCAGGAACGCTCTGGTACGGCCCCCATGCCAGCTCCCCTGATCCTGTTTCCGGCAAAGGCGTCGACTTTTTCAAATGCCCTTCTCAGAAGGACCCCTTTCGCATCGGTTACCGCCTTCGGTACGGGATCAATACTATCCATACTAACCTTGCCTTCTCGCGAATCAGGGAACTCTCCAAAGCGATTCTGATTGCCGATAGCTCTGATGCCAACCCTGACCACATCTCCTATAGCGGGAGTTTCGCTGACGCGCGTGGCTTTATGATTCAGAATAACCTCGTCAACCCGATTGCCGATCGCCACGGCGGCGGGGCTAACTTTCTCTTTGTTGACGGCCATATTGAGCAGATCCCGTTCCGGGAAGCTGTCAGCCAGCCGGGCGATTCTGCTCAGGAACGCGCCCGAAAACTACGCCGTTGGGATCAACGCTAGCGAATCCTCCCTTTTTACCATGAAGCTTAGAAGTCTCCTTCTGTTGGGGGTGCTCCCAACGGCTCTGTACGCAACACCGGCTATTGTCCCAGCCAAACGCTTTGCCCAGCCCGCTGTGGAAGGCGAGATGGTCTCTGCCCTGATTAGTAATGGCGATAACGACATCATCTCCTACGCTCCCCCGCTTGATACCCCGGAGAATATCGACGCCTTCTTTGAAGCGCTCCAGCGTCTCTATGGGGTTAAGCGCATCTACTGGCGTGCCGCACAGATCGAGCAATTAGTAACCCATTCCCATTTGCGGCAGGAATACTTCACGGCTTCCTTTCTCATCGAATACCTGCGTCAGAAGTATAGCGATCCCAAGACCAGCCCTACTCACACCGGCCCCGCTTCCGCCAAGGCACGTGGGATGGAAATTTTTGGCTGGGCCGCGCTCTTTGACTTTGGCGGGCATGAGGTGATCGATTCGGGCAAGGGGAATGGCCCTTCCTTTATCGAAAGCTTCCTACGCCTTCGTAACCCGCAATGGATTCCGCGCGATCGCTATGGCTTGCGCCGGATGAGCGGCCCCTTATGCTTTTCCTACCCCGAGGCGCGGAAGGCATTGGTCGATCACTACCTCCAGCTTGCTTTGCAAGGTGGCTACCATGGGATCTATTTTCATGCCTATACCGAACAGTTCGGTGTACGAAATGAGAACGAATTTGGTTTTAGTGAAGCGATTGCCGAAGAATACCGCCAACGCCACGGCGTCGACCCGCGCAGGCAACCGTACGAAAGCAGCAAGCTTGCGGCGGTGCGCGGGCACTTTCTGACCCAATTCTTGCGGGAACTCAAATCGGCCTTTCGTCCGCATGGAATCAAGGTTAGCCTTGGACTTGACCCTAAGCGCCCCCATCGCCCTGCCCCATGGCTCTCCAGCCACCAGCGTGATTTCTCTCCCGCAGGGAATATTGAAGTCGACTGGCGACGCTACATCGATGACGGGCTCGTGGATGAACTGGTCTCCTACGCTAATGGTCCCAACCTTGCTTTGGCGGAGGAACTCCTTGCCTATAGTGATGGCAAAGGCGTCGAGGTCGGCATCCTTCATAGCGCGACTTACCCGCCGGAAGCGGCTCATTTTCCAGCGTCAGGGGTGAATCGGATCATCTCGGGCCAGTACCGCGATCTGGAATATGGCGCCTTTGAGGAGAAACCGGTGGAACTGCTCAAGGAGGGTGATTGGCTCGATAAAGTTAGCGTGCTTCACCAGTTGACCTACGACGACACCCGTTGGAATCTCGAAGCGGTGCTTGAGGCCGCCGATGACCCCCATCCATGGGTGCGCCGTCGTGCGCTCGAAGCACTGCTCGTCCGCAAGTCGAAAGACGAGACTGTCTTAGCTGTCATTCGCAAGCGTCTCTCTGATCCTGTTAATGCCGTGCGTAGCTTCGCCGTGTCAGCCGGGTTCGAGTTGGGGGATGCCGCCATGATGCCGCTGCTTTTGGATAGCATCGCCGACTGTTTTGAACCCACGGTTACCTTTGCCGCCGGTTCCGGCCTTGCTAATCTTGAGGATTCATCGGTTCTCCTGACTGCGCTCCAACATAGCGACCCTCTTCTTCGCTACCTCGGTCTACAGGCGTATGGTCGGGGTAGACATCGCATCACGGTTCCACCGCAATATCATCAATTAGCCAAGGATAGCGATCCCCGTGTCCGTTGGGCGGTTGCTGCAAACGCGCTTCGCTACCGTTCACCGGAAATGGATGCGACGCTCCTTACTCTTTTGGATGACTCTCACCCCACCGTTCGTTCTGCTGCCGCAGTCACGCTCTCCACCATGTATCAGAGCACCAGCCGGTGGCTGGGGCCTCAGGCATGGAGCGTTTTCGGAGCTTTGAGCGAGCGTTTTCTCCGCTATGGAGAGAAGTATAAGGGTGATGATCGGGAGTGGGGTTGGCGACCGCTGGGGGAGGCGCTCGAACGCCTCGGGCCGCGTGGGGAGGAGGTGTTGCGTCGCGCTCTTGCCCAACCGGCTGATCCCACCCTCGCCGATCACGCATGGAATGTTCTCTATGTAAAGGCGAGTCCCAGCACCTTTCTGATCATTAGTGATGAAGAAGTGGAGGCGAGTTTGCAGGAGCATCCCAAAATCAGGAAGGAACCGCATTCCGCGCCACCTCCCGTCAAAGAGCCGGAGTGGATCAACTGGTTTGATCAACGTTTCGACTGGAGAGAGCCGCAGTTTGCCAAAGACGGCAGCCTCGGCGATCCCCGCGATGCTTCCGCCCGCTGGCAAGGATTGGAAGGGCGCGTGCGCGAAGGGCAGGCTTGGATCGACACCCGCGAGAAGATGCCGGGAACGGTGGTCGGAGCGCGACACGATGAACCGCTTCGCGCGGGGAAGGTCGAGATCGGCGTCGATCTTACCCCTGAGGCATTCGGGGAAGGGTTCTCCCTCCTTTTCACCCCCTCGGGTCAATACAGTTCCACTCTGCAACTCTATCTCGATGCGCAGGGGGCGCTTCACGCCATGAAAGAGGATGGCAAGCGCCAGCCACTCGGCGTTCATGCAAAAGCAGGTGAGAAGCTCGCGCTTCGCATCATGGCTGATCTCGATCATCTTCACTACCGCGTTGCGGTCGGCGAACAGATTTCCCCGGAACTCCCGCTCAAAGCGGGTCAAAACTACAACGCTCTGGTTTTCCTCCCGGCGCGCGATGTTCTCGTGCGGCTTGACCGGGTGGAGATCCGGATTCCTAACCCTGCGGTTTCCAACTCATCCCAACCTTAGTTATGTCTGATTCTCTTCCTCCGCTGCGCCTTCTGGTTGTCGGCGCTCACCCTGCTGATGCGTTTGATAACGCCGGCGGCACTTGCTATTATCACACTCAGCGCGGCGATACGGTGACGAGCTTTATTCTGACCGGCGGCGCACGGGTTCATGATGAAGTGATCAGTGACTATATGCGCACCCAAAGCGTTATCCCGCCCGAAGCGGAACTGCGGGCGCTGATGGCAGAGCGTATCGCCGTCAAGCAGAAGGAGGTCTTCGAGGCTTGCGCCATCATGGGAATCCACGATGTCCGCTTCTCCATCCATGACGACGGTGTCTTTGTCCTCAACCCGAAGGTGATTGATGAAATCACCCGTCTCATCCGCGAGATCCGCCCGCATATCGTGATCACTCACTACCCGTATGATCACGGTGGGATGGCGGATCAACACGCCATCACCGGTCAATCGGTAGTGAACGCGGTTTGGAACGCTAATTCAGTGGAGCCGGGTGATAGCAATCCGCCGTGGTCGGTCGCTCAGGTCTTTTTTATGGGCTTTCCATCGAGCTTTGCCCGCAGTAACACGCTGGGAACGACCTTCTCCCCTATGTACGACGTCTTCGTCGATGTGAGCGATGTGATTCATCTTAAACGTGAAGCGCTCGATAAGATGAAAAGCCAGAAGTACGACGGCGCATGGGCGCTCAAGCGGTTGGAGACAGTCGAAGGGAGCGCCGGAATGGCGTGCGGTGTTGCTTATGCCGAACCGTTCATTAGCTATCGTTGCAGTGTTAGCAAAACCTTGCCGCTGGCGATCCAGTCGCTCGAACAGTCTGGCGAAGTGGAGCGCAAGCGTTTCGAGCGGATGAGTTTTATTACAACCAAGGATGGCACACTTGATCAATACACCGCCAAAATGGCGGCGGCGATGGCCCGATGAGACGAAGTCGTCTGCTCCTTTTTCTCTTTGGCGCACTGACGCTGGTTCTTGCGGCATGTCAGAAACAGGCGCGGACGCAAGCGGACGGGGTTGAGTTGGTCCTCTTGACCCCCGGTGGGCGGATTGCGCAAGCGCTGGAAGTTTCTCTGGAGAGCTTCCGGCGCGAGCATCCGCAGATCGCCGTACGGACCATCGCCTCCCCCGGGCGGGATTACTATACCAAAGGGTTAACGATGCTCGCCGGGCGTGCACAGGTCGATCTCCTTTGGCTCGGGATGGGGTTTGGGATGTTTGCTGATCGTGGTGCGTTGCTTGATCTCGCTCCCTATGCCGGGAAGGAAAGGCCCTCCGTGCTCGAATCGCTAACCCCGGAGGTGGTCGCATGGTATCGCTATAGGGGGGCATTGCTCGGGTTGCCGTATGGGGTCGATATCCAGGCAGTGGTCTGTAATGATTCGCTGCTTGAAGAACTGGGGCTTGCGCTGCCACAGGCGGATTGGAGCGTGGAGGAGATGATTGCGCTCGGGCGTGCCGCCAAAGCCACTTCGAGCCCGGAGCGTCCGATTCCATATGGGATCGGCATGGAGGAGTTGCGCCCCGCTCTCTTTGGATTAGCGTTGCTGGAGGAAGGGGGGCGCTTCGGGCTCGCTTCGCCCGAGGGGGAGGCGTGGCTCAAGCTCAATAGCGAACTGGCGCGTGAACGGGTTCTATTAAGGTCAGCAGGGCAGGGCGATCTCGATCGGCTCAGTGAGTTCTTTGCCCAACGCATCGCCTTGATGGAGGTCTTTACGTGGGACCTTCCCATCTTGCAACAACGGGCGGATTTCCGGTGGCGTCTTCTGCCGCCGCCACGTGGACCGCGTGGAGATCGGGGGGCATGGGCGTCAAGCTCGGGCTTCTCTATCACCAAAGCGACGCGCCACCCGGAGGCGGCGTGGTTACTGTTGCGACATCTGATCGGCTCTGATTTTCAAAAAGCTTTGATGGAACAAACCGTGCCAACTGATCGTTCGCTGCACGATGCCTATATTGCCCAAGGTGGGGAGCATGCGCGTGATTACGCTGTTATGACCTCTCTGCTGCCGGTCTTGCGGCCTGACCCGCGCGTCGCGCAGCAGGATGAGCTTCTTTCCGAGTGGATTTACTGGCGGGAACGTGCCCATCAGGGGCAGCGGAGCATCCCGGATGCTCTGGCTCAGGCGCAGGCTCGGTTCGAGCGGATCCTTCAACGTGGCCGGAGGGAGGAGAAGCCATGAAAGTCAGTCGTTGGATCGCCTTGCCCTTCCTCTTGCCTAACCTTTTGGGCTTCCTCGCTTTCACTTTTTTGCCGATTCTGGCATCGCTCGCTCTGGCGTTCTGTAGCTGGGATCTCTTCAGCCCGCCGCAGTGGGTGGGATTCGGGAATCTGAGCGACCTTCTCGGTTTTACCCTGCCCGAGAAGGCGAACGGATGGCTGCTACTGGTGGCTGGAATCAGTGCAGCAGTAGCGTTTGCTCCGTTGCCCCGCTGGTGGCGCTTAGGTTTGATCTCGCTTTCCGTCATGGCTCTGTGGGGCTTCTTCCGGGAGATCGAGCCGCACTACCCCCGCTTCTGGCAAAGCCTTGGCAATACCTTTTTCCTGATGCTCGGCTTGCCGGTTTCGATGCTTGGTTCGCTAGTTCTGGCGATGGCGCTCAATCGCACGCTTTACGGGAACCGCTTCTTCCGCCTCATCTACTTCCTGCCCTCCATGGTCGGAGGGGTAGGGATCTATCTGCTCTGGAAATGGATTTTCAACCCTGACTACGGTCCGCTTCAGCAGCTTTTCCTCTTTTTAAGCGGACACGACGGTCCGCGCTGGCTCGAATCGGTCCTCTGGGTTAAGCCCGCGCTGATGCTAATGGGCTTCTGGGGCAGCGTCGGTGGGACCAATATGATTCTCTACCTTGCCGCTTTGCAGAATATCAGCCCGGAACTGGTCGAGGCTGCACGGATCGACGGGGCGGGGCCGTGGCAACGTTTCCGCCATATCGTCCTGCCGATGGTCTCTTCCACCAGCTTTTTTATTCTGATCATGGGGGTGATCCACGGGTTCCAAGGAGGCTTTGATGCTGCCTATGTCATGACACGCGGTGGCCCGGCAGGAGCGAGCACGACGACGAGCTACTTTATCTATGAGAACGCTTTTGGCTGGTATGAGATGGGCCGTGCTTCCGCGGCGAGCCTGCTCCTTTTCGCGCTGGTGATGATCTTTACGTGGCTCAACTGGAGAATGGCAGGGGAGAAAGTACACTATGCCTGAGAAAAACCGTTGGAGCCGTGTGATCCTCTGGCTGGCATTGCTGGCCGGGGGGCTTGTGATGATGTTTCCGCTGATCTGGATGGTAGCGACCTCGCTCAAAAGCCCGGACGGAGGGATCTTCCCAACCGGCAGCCACCCGTTTGCCGATCTTTTCCCGGAAGTGTTACACTGGGAGAACTACGCTGAGGTCTTCCGCAAGGTTAGCTTTGCCCGTTATTACCTCAATAGCCTCATGGTAGCGGCGATCGTCACCCTCGGGCAACTGATGACCTGCTCGCTGGCAGCCTATGCTTTCAGCCGCCTGCGTTTCTCGGGTCGTGATCCGCTTTTTTTCTGTTATCTGGGTACCTTGATGGTTCCCGGCACCGTCACGTTGATCCCGACCTTTGTCCTGCTGGCTTCAGCAGGTCTGGTTGATAGCTATTGGGCCTTGATCCTGCCGCCGATGTTCAGCGCTTACGGGACGTTTCTGCTCCGGCAGTTTTTTATGGGCATCCCCGTGGAACTGGAGGAGGCAGCCATGGTCGATGGTTGCTCGGTCTTCGGTATCTACTGGCGGGTAATCCTCCCGCTCTCCGGCCCCGCGCTAGCCACGCTTGGCATCTTCGCTTTCTTAGGCAACTGGCAAAGTCTCCTCTACCCGTTAGTGATGATCCATAGTGATTCGCTGAAAACCTTGCCGCTGGGATTGCTCAATTTCGTTGACCTGCACGCTGCCGACTGGCCGCGCCTAATGGCGGCGAGTCTCCTCTCTATTATCCCGATTATCCTTATCTTCCTGTTTGGCCAGCGCTACTTCGTCGGCGGCATCCGGCTCGGCGGCGTCAAAGGGTAGCCTTTTACATCACCGGAATGCCGGAACCGACGGAAAGATGCGCTTCCATCGCCCGGCGAGCGGCGAGCGGGTCTTGCGCCCGGATTGCCTCATAAATGGCGCGGTGATTGCGGTTGATGGCAGCGTGAAGTTCCGGCAGGTAGCCTTCGGCAATGAGATGAGGATCGTTGGCTGAGAGGCTGAAATGAATCGTCAGAAGGGTACGCGACTGTTCGATCTCCCGGATGAGGTAGTGATTCTTCGTAGCGCGAATGATCGTGCGGTGAAAGAGCGCATCAAGGTCAGCCATCTCCCGCCGCCATTGGGCGACATTCTCAGGGGTAGCCAATGGTGCGAGTTCCTCCATCCCGGCCAGAGTCGCATGGAGCTTCTCTAACTCCTGCACCGTGCGCCGTTGCGCCGCCAGCGCCGCGCAATAAGCCTCCATAATGCGACGCAACCCGATGAGGTCTGAGATCTCCTCCTCGGTCAGTTTGATGACCGCAGCGCCGAGGTGTGGCGTAAAGCGGACCAGCCCCTCGTTTTCCAGCATTCGCAGAGCATCGCGGATCGGCGAACGGCTCATCCCAAGCGCCTTGGCGATCGCCTTGGCCGAAAGGAAGCTCCCCGGGGGGAACGTCCCGTCGAGGATGCGCTTTTTAATATATTCGATGGCAGGGCCGCTGCTCAATGCTTCGCCAAAGGGATTCTCGGTCATGGGAAAAAGCGGCGCGAGCAGGGCGGGATCATCCCCCGGCTCACGCAGGGCGGTTACTTTAGTCGGAGCGCCAATCGGGAGGCAAGGTGAAGTTCTGCCCGTGCCGATCGCCGTACAGATTCGCTCGCCAAAAGAGGGAAAACGAGGCTTACATCTCACGGTATGAGGTGGTTGCGTCCTGTTTTGGCCCTATTCATGGTGGTGTTGCTGTTATTGGCAGCGACATGGCTGACCGGGGCGTTTTATTTTGACCTCCCGATCCCCAAGCCGCTGCGGATGATGGTCGCCGTGCTCTGGGTCGGCGTGGTGCTGGCGCTCGTCGGCCTCGTACGCCCGCGCAAGCTCGGCTTCGGGGTGATCGGCATCGTCTTCCTCGGTGTGCTCGGCTGGTGGCTCACGCTTGCGCCCCAGCAGAAGCGCGACTGGCGCCCCGATGTCGCCCGGCTCGCTACCTCGGAGCTGGAGGGCGACATCGTGACCATCCATAATGTGCGTAACTTCTTCTACCAGAGCGAGAACCACTACACGATCCGCTACGAAACGCGTCGCTACCACCTGAGCAACCTGCGCGGCCTCGACCTCTTTTTGACCCACTGGGGCTCCCCCGCCATTGCCCACCCGATCTTCTCCTTCGACTTCGGCCCCGACGGGCGGCTCGCCTTCAGTCTCGAAACCCGGCCCGAGAACGGCGAGGATTACTCCGCCATCGCCGGGTTTTACCGCCAGTTCGAGTTGATCTGCATCGCCGCCGATGAGCGTGACGTCATCGGCGTGCGCGCCCGCCACTGCAAGGGGGAGGAGGTCCGCCTCTATCCGTTAAAAATCACCCCGGAGCGCCTCCGCGTTCAACTCCTTGGCTACCTTGAACGGATGAACGCCCTCGCGCTCCAGCCGTCGTGGTACAATGCGCTGACTGATAATTGCACCACCGGCATCCGCTTCCAGACCTCCTCCATGGACAAGCTCCCGTGGGATTGGCGGCTGCTCGCCAACGGTTACATCGACGAATTGCTCTACCAATACGGCATCATCGACAACGCCCTCCCTTTTGCTGAACTCCACGAGCGCTCCCGCATCAACGCTCTCGCCCAGATGCTCGAAGAGGGCGATCCGCGTTTCTCCGAGGTGATCCGCTCGCGCCTCCCTTCCGCGCCTGTTGCGCCTGCTGCGCCTGCTTCTCCTTGAGGAGCACCGGTTTTTGCTGGAAGAGACTCCCTTGTTCCTGCTTTCCTTTGCGCCAGCCATGAAAATCCTTGTTATCGGTAGCGGCGGACGCGAACACGCCCTTGTCTGGAAGCTGCGGCAGTCACCCCGAGTCACCGCCCTTTACTGCGCCCCCGGTAATGCCGGGACCGGTGCTATTGCGACCAACGTCCCGATCCCAATCACCGATCACGACGCGCTCGTCGCCTTTGCGCAAGAGGAGGGGATCGGGTTGACCGTCGTCGGCCCGGATGACGCGCTCGCCACCGGGATCGTCGACCGTTTTCAGGCTGCCAACCTCCGTATCTTTGGCCCGACTCAGGCGGGAGCCCGCTTTGAATCTTCCAAAGTCTACGCCAAGGAATTCATGCGCCGCCACGGCATCCCGACCGCAGCCAGCGGTCACTTCACCGATAGCGCCGCCGCACTGGAATTCTGCCGACAGGGGAGCTACCCGCTCGTCATCAAGGCCGACGGGCTGGCGCTGGGCAAAGGGGTCATCATCGCTGATTCCTACGACATCGCCGCCGGGGCGATCCACGACATCATGGTACGCCGCATCTTCGGGGAAGCCGGGGCGCAGGTCGTGATTGAAGAATTTCTCACCGGTCAGGAATGTTCGGTCCACGCCATGATCGGTGGCGGCGAAGCGCTCCTCTTCCCCTCGGCGCAGGATCACAAGGCGATCTTCGACGGCGACAAAGGCCCCAACACCGGCGGCATGGGGACTTTCTCCCCGGCGGACAAACTCGTCACCCCCGAAGTGCAGGAAGCGATCCGCAATGAGGTGATCACCCCGTTCCTCGCCGGGCTCAAAGCCGATGGCGTTCCCTTTGACGGGTTGCTTTTTCCCGGGTTGATGATCACGCAAGCCGGGTTGCGCGTCCTCGAATTTAACGGACGCTTTGGCGATCCGGAGACGCAAGTCCTCCTCCCCCGGCTCAAGAGCGACCTGCTCGACCTGCTCGAAGCGGCGATCGACGGGCGCCTCGGTGAAATCACCCCGGAATGGGATTCGCGCAACGCCGTCTGCGTAATCCTTGCTTCCGGCGGCTACCCCGGTGATTACGAAAAAGGGAAGACCATTACCGGGATCGACGCCGCCGAAGCGCTCGGAGAGGTCCATGTCTTCCATGCCGGTACCCGTCGCAACGCCGCCGGGGAGTTGGAGACTTCCGGGGGCCGCGTCCTCGGGGTCACAGCCCTTGGCGAGAACCTCGCCGCCGCGCGGGAAAAGGCTTACCAAGCCGCCGCGCTGATTCATTTTGAAGGGGTCACCTTCCGGCGCGACATCGCGGCAAAAGGGTTGTAAACTCCCCCTCCATGAAAAGCGCACGACGTGTTGTAGCAGGGGCGATCGCCACCGCATGGGCCCTCACCGGGGCCTCAGCTCTGGCTCAAGCCCCGGCGGCTCCCCCCGCCCCTCCGGCAGAAGCCACCCCGGCAGCTCCCGCGACACCGCCACCCGCTCCCCCTGCGGCGACGCCAACCGCTCCGCCCGCTACCCCTCCGGCTGCGACTCCGCCTGCCGCCCCGGCGACACCCGCCGCTTCGCCGCAGTCAACGCCCGAGGCTGCCGCCACCCCGGCCCCTGTTCCGCTTGCGCCCAAGGAGGCTGTCGACGCCCTCTCCGACGCCGACATCCGCCAAGCGCTCGATCTGATCCGCTCCAACTACGTCAATGCCGCCGCCTTGAGCGAGGCTGCCCTCAACCGCGCCACGCTGCACGGGCTTCTGGAGCGGCTCGGCCCGGGCGTCGTCATCGCCCCGGCGCAACCGGCCGCCCCGGTCGACGAACCGTTTCGCGCGGAGATCCTTGATGATCGCGTCGGTTACCTGCGGCTTGGTTCCTTAACGCAGGATCGCCTTGGGGAACTCGAAGCGGCGCTCGGCAACTTCACCGAAAAGAAGCTCAACGCCCTCGTCCTCGACCTTCGTTCGACCCCGCCAAGCAGCGACTTCGCCCTCGCTGCCGAGTTCGTCAAACGCCTCACACCGAAGGGGAAAATGCTCTTTGGCGTGCGCCGTCCCAACGACAAGCAGGAGGAGATGTTTACCTCCAGTCAGGACCCGCTCTTCTCCGGCGTCGTCGTCACCGTCGTCAACCGGCAGAGCGCCGGGGCAGGGGAGGTGATCGCCGCCGTCCTGCGTGCAGTCGGTAATAGCCTTGTCGTCGGGGAACGGACGGCGGGAGAAGCTGCCGAGTTTTCCACCCTTCCGCTACGTGGCGGGCGGGCCGTGCGCGTCGCCGTGGCGGAGGTCAAATTCGCCGATGACCTGACGATTTTCCCCAAAGGGTTGGAACCCGACGTCCTCGTCGCCGTCGATCCCAAACAGGAAGCCGAAGCGCTCGCCATCGGGCGCGAGCGCGGCGTCAGCACGCTCGTCTTTGAGACCGAGCGCGCCCGGATGAACGAGGCAGCGCTCGTCGCCGGGACCAACCCCGAGTTGGACGAAGCCGAAGCCGCCCAGCGTCGCGGCAATCGGCCCCGCCGTGTGGCTGATCCCGCGCTGCAACGCGCCGTCGACCTCGTGACCGCGATCGGGATCTTCCACCAGCAACAGACGGAAAAGCCGTAGTTATTCTTGCACTAGCGGCCCGTGCGGCAGCCCGAGCGGGCGCCCTTCGGCATCCCGCAGCGCCAGCGACACCCCCCAAGTGTAGTGGAAACCGGTATTCTCCGGCGTGCTCACCCGCCCCTCTTTGCAGAGAACCGTCAAGAGGTTGCGCCCTTTGGTGAGCTTCACCCGGACCTTATTGGCATCGGGGTGGTTGAAGTTGGAGTGCCGCCGCTCAAAGATCTGCTTGCCGTTGTGATAGATCGTGAAGGGGAAGAAGCATCCAAAGAAGAGATCGGCCTCCATCTCCTCCGGCGCCTCCACCACGGTTGCTGCCCATGCCTTGCTCACCGGATGGTCGACTCCGCGCCGTTCAAACGCCCGGTTGAAATCGAGGATCCCGTCCGGGGCGAGGTACGCTTTCCATTGGTAGCTTTTCTCACCGATCTGCGTCTTCGCTTCCGGGGAAACGTTTTCGAGAAGCTGGTACTCTTCCTCCAGCGTTGAGGCGTTGCGCGGTACCGGCCCAAGCAGGCTCCAGTGCGTGAGCATCCCTTCTTCCTTAGGGAATTTCTCGGCGAGAACCGTCGAGCGGGCCGCCTCAAGCCGCCGCCGCGCATCGCTCATCTGGAGGAATCCGCCCGATTGGCGCTCCTGCATCGCCGCGAGGCGCAATGTCTTTTCAAACGCTGCTTTAGAGCCTTCGTAATCCCCGGCTCGCGCCGCATCAAACCCGGCGAGATAGTTCACCAGATAGTCATGCCCGAGTTTGATCCATTCGAGCCGCCGTCGATGGCGCTCCTCCAACCCCTCGGTCTGGAGTGCCTTGGCGAAGTGGGCGCTCGCTTCCTGCACGAGCGGTCGGGGGAAGATCGGATCAATTTCAAAGATCGCTACCCCGATCGTCGGACGCTTTGGGTCGTTATATTGCGTCACTTTCGCCAGCGTCTCGTAATAGGCTTGCATTGCCGGAGCCGCCGGGCCGAAGAACGACTGGCAGAGATCGGCAAGCAATTCCAGCGGCTCCCGCGTCGGGTCGACCATCATCCGGTAACGGAAATAGTTATTAATAAAAATCCCCGGCGCAAACTCGCCCAGCGGCGTGTCGGAGTAAAACCCTTTGACCCCCATCTTGTGCAGCCGCCGCATCGATTCTGCCAGATCGAGGTAATTAGGGAAGGGGAGGGAACCAGCCCACGGGAGCGGGTTGTATTCGTAAATGTAGACGTTGGGAGTGAGTTTGAGCCATTGGCTCACCAATTCCTCAAACCGTGCAGGGGAAGGGGTGCTCTCCGTCGGGGTCAGGCGCAGGTTGCAATACCCATCGCGCGTCACACCGATCACCGTAGCCGGGTCTGGCTTGACATTGACGGGCGGTTGCGAATGCCGGGCATAGGCATAGTAACCGATCGAGCGGTCCGGGAACTCCTCGCGAATCCCCTCCAGCACCGCATTGCCAAAGCGGACGACGCGATCGGTCATGATCGGAAGCCCGGCGGAGTCTTTCTCGTCGGGATCTTGCGCGACCGCTTCTGGAGCTTCCGAAAAGCGCCCGTTATCCTCCGGGTCCATTGGGTAGGTACGTGCCGTCGGGCGTTCGCGCAGGAAAGCTTTTGCCGCTGCAATCTTGAGCGCGATTACTTCGGGGTTGATCGTCTCTAACTGGGTCGGCTGACGTTCTCCATCAACGAGAGCATAGTACTCCGGGTGGCTCTCGAAGTACTCCTTTGGCTTGATCCCATCAAACCAGAAGTGGAAACACGGTAGCCAACTCGCCCGCAGCAGCCGGTTGCGCTGGAAGAGAAGCTCCGCTGTCGGACGGTGCGCGGTGAAGGCCGGATCGACCCCGATATGGACGATCTTCTTACCTAGCGGCAAGGTCGGTTCTGCCAGCTTTGGGATCTCCTCCCCGAGTGGTCCGGGGACCACCCAGCGGCATCCCCAGTTCTCCAAGAGGTAATAGAGCGTGTTGGAAAGCCCATGGGGCGTCTCTGCCGTGATCGTGATCCCGTCAGGACGCACGTCGAGTTCCCCGGCGACTTCGCGCATCGGCGCGTCGACCCCGGCAAGCGGCGATCCCTCCGCCCCGCGTTCCAGCAAAACAAGACGTAGCGGTACCCCTTCCCCCTTTTGGGCTGGAGTCACACCGGTCATTGCTTCAAAAACGCGGGAAAAATCGCTCATCGGATTGACGAGTTGCTTGTTCCGGGAGAAATGCGCTTCCACTTTGCTCCGCACCGCCGGGTCGACTTCCCAGTAAAAAGCAGCCTTGCCTTCCCGGGCCAAGGCCAGCTTTTGAGCTATTTCCGCAGAAAGGGGCGACCAACCGAATGAAAAAAAGAGAGTGAGAGCGAGGGAACAGGACCGTAACATGGGGATTAACCTAGCGTTGGCAAGGGTTTGAGCGGAAGGTGTCAGGTTGCCCTCACTTGACTTCCCTTGCTTTTCGAGACCAAACCGAAAGCAAGAAAAGTACTGGGTGGGCAAGGAGGGAGCTTCCTTTTAAGAGAATCTTTTCCGAAGATAAAACGGAAGCAGATTCCCTCCCGATGTTATTTCTCTCCAAAGTTTCGTTGCTGAAACCGGCGCTGGTGCTCGCTGCCCTCCTCCCGGTGCTGGCGGTAGAGGGGGCCGTGCAGGAGGTTGAACTCCCTGCCATCGCAGATACCACCCTTCTTTTCTCTGCCAACCCACCTAAGGTTCAGAATTACCTTAACTACGGCGCTTCCCTGACGATCTCTGCTTCCCGCTATGTGGGAAGGGATCGGGGGACGGCCCTCCTCCTGAGGTTTGATCTTTCGGCTGTGCCTAGCGGAGCCAAGCTGCGAAAAGCGACGCTGCAACTCATCCCTGCGGCGACTTATGCTGCTCGTGCCTACCAACATGGGGAACGGCTGGAAGTCTGGCAGGTCGCAGCGGAGAATGAAGCGTGGGAGGAAGGAACCGGAGAAGGTCATGAGGACGTGGAGAGCGCCGTGGTCACCACCCCCGGTGCCAATGCTGCCTATCTTAACATGGAAAGCTACCAGAGCGAGATCGACCACTTTGGTACCCGTTGGCTCAGCGGCGAACGTTTCGGAGCGATGGACCGGGAAGGGGCCCGGCTTGGCGAATACCTTCTTGGAGAGAGTGGTCTGATGGAAAACAGCACGATCTTGATGGAACTCGATGTGACCCTCCTGAGATCATGGTTAGCGAACCCCGATCTGCCCAAAGCAGGGCTTTGGATCACGATGAGCAGCGGGGAGGAGCCGGTGGAAGCCTCCCGGTTTGCGATTTTCCAAAGCAGGGAATCAGGCCAACCGCCTCAACTTGTTCTTGAATATGAAACCCCGTAGCCTTCCTGCCTTTCGCCTGCGCGGTGTCACCTTGACGGAGATGCTGGTCGTCATCGCGGTGATTGCCGTGTTGCTCGCGTTGCTCTTTCCTGTATTGGGACGGATGCGCAACGCGCAGGGACAGGTCGGCTGCCTCAATAACCTTAGGGTGATCGGGGTCGGGTTCCGTGGCTATATTCAGGATCACAAAGGGTATGCGCCGCCCCATTGGGGCAATCCTTTCTTTGATCGCAACAGCCCCTTGGGTAATTACCTCTGGCACGGACATATTGCCCCCTACATGGGGTTGGATCGTAACGATCTGACCTCGGCGATCTTCGATTGCCCTCTTGATCCTGATCGCAATGCGCGTGCTCCGACTCGTAACTATATCTCCGCTGCGGGGAACTGGAGCATCAGCTACGGTTTTAACTATGCCTACCTGACCAGCCAGCGCGATTGGTACCGCCCACCGGTCAACTTGCGCTTTATCGCCAATGCCCATAAGCTTATCCTCGCTGCGGATACCTTACCCACCTCGAAAGCGCCGGGCTCGCAACGAGCACTTCTTGATCTGAGTAACTTCCAGAGTGATGCGCATGCCAACTTCGAGCGTGGACCCGACTATCGGCATAGTGGCATGGCGAATGCTGTTTTCGTCGATGGGCATGTCGGTGGGATTGACCGCGAGATGCTGCGTCATGTCGATTACTGGCAGCCGCGCAGATAACTCACCGGTTTTTTGAAGGTTGGCACGACAGAAAGGTTCGGGTAGCGTGGGTGATGGAAGATGCCGACACCCCCTGAAACCGCCCGTTACCTCGATCTGCTCCCACCGGAAGAGAAGAAGATTCTGGAGGAACCGTCGCGCTGGCGCTGGATCACCTCTAACATTCGCTCGCAGGTCGCCCCCACGGCTCATCCCGGGCACGACGCCTGGAGCCGCATCCCCGGTAATCTCCATCGCCATGCTCATCGCGAGGCTTTTCTTGTTCTCTCGGGCGACGCGTACTTTCATCTTAACGGCCATTGCTACCGGATCAAACCGGGGATGGTTGTCCTGCTCAATAGCCACGAGCCGCATGATGACCTCCAATCGACCTTCCACCGTGGCTATCGCCATCTCTGGCTCCACTTTTCCAATCGCTATGTTTTGACCTCCAATCTCAATCAGGTCGATCGGTCCGGCCATCGGGTTGATCTTTTCCTGAAATTTATGTCGGAGGGGCAGGCGCGGCTTTTGACCGAAGTCTGGGTGGAGGCGTTTCGTGAAGGTGCCTCGCGAGTGCAGTGGAGCTTTCTGCAATCGCTCATCAGTGCCTGTTTTTTTGAAGCGTTGAGTCTGCGCGAGGATGGGAGCGCTGCCAGCCCGCAGGAATCGGTGATCCGCAGCGTCTGTACCTATATCGAGGGGCATTTGGGGGAGGAGCTTACGGTGGAGAAGCTCGCAGCTATCGCCGGGTATAGTCCCTTTTTCTTCCACCGTCTTTTCCATCGCTGCATTGGCAAACCGCTCCATCAATATGTCATCGAAGCGCGAGTGGAACGGGCCAAGGCGCTCCTGCGCGAAGGGTATTCCGTGACGGATGTGAGCGAAGCGATCGGCATGGTCTCCCCCTCTTACTTTAGTCGTTTCTTTCGCAAGCATACCCGCCTTACCCCCTCGGGCTGGCGCACCATTCACTCGATTCAGAAGTAGGGAGTGTCGTCACGAGAGTGATTTGTGACGAGACGGCCTAGAGCAAGAAAAGTCATCCCGAGGCAAAGGGGGGTCTTCTGGTGAGAGGCGGGAGAGGATTGAATGGGTGGTATGAAAACCGCTGTCGTCCCCCGGATCGTTAGGAAGTTATTTCTTGCTGCTGCCGCCAGCAGTCTCTGTCTGTTGGGAAATCCTTCACTGGAGGCGGCCACCATCATTCGGGTCGACCCGACAGCCGATGCTGTTTTTAATCGTAACAATGCGAGTAGCGCTAATAACTATTTGAATAAAGGCACGGGAGAACATCTCTCTGTCAGCATTAGCGGAGGGACCGGTGAAGGGGGCGGGGATTGGGCGATCATGCGGTTCAATCTCCCGGAGCTACTTGATCCCGATCTGGTGGTTAGCATCACTTTGAAGCTGACCGGTTCGCTTCAGAATTACACCGGGGCCAATCAGGATGTCTTGCGGGTCTATCAGGTGGCTGCTGGCAATAGCGACTGGGTAGCTTCCGGGAGTACTGATCGTGAGGGGGTGACGGGTGCCTATAAGAACCAGACTTCCTATACCAGTCCTACTGTTCACACAGGAACCAAATGGGCCATGGGTCATGCAAATTTTAGCTACCTTTACGGAGATGCCGGTCCGATGGTGGGGTCTTTGGCAATCTCTCAGGTAACCGTAGGAAATGTCTACTCCGTGGAACTCGACAAAAATGAAATCCTTAAATGGAATACGGACGGCGCTCTGGAGTCAGCGGGATTAACGATGCACCTCTTCAATAACGAAGCGGGCGCCAACTCCCGCTTCCTGTTCTTTGCAAGCACGCGCGCCAGCGATCCATTGGTCCATCCTTATCTGGAAATCGTCGTCGTCCCTGAACCCTCCACGCTGGCCCTCCTTGGTTTTGCCGGAGCGGGGCTGCTGGTCTGGCGCCGTCGCGGACGGGCCTGATCGTTGCGAACAGGGAGAGAGGCGGTTTTCCGGAAGATAGGTATAGGTATGGAGTCGCCATCAGAGCCATCCCCTCCTCCGGGGAGTGTTCCGCGCCGTCTGCTGCTCCTGAGTGATCTCTGGAGCGACGGTCCGGGGTTTCCGATCGAGGTTAGGGTCGAGCCGGGCGATGAGTTGCCCCGCACCGGCTGGCCGATCGCCTTTCCGCTCTCCCTTCCCGCCGGGGTCTTGCCAGCCCAAGGGGCTACGCTGGAAGTGAAGGCCGGAGCTGTCTCGCTCCCCTCGCAGGTCGAGCCGATCATCTTTTGGCCTGACGGTAGCGTTCAGCATCTGCGGCTCCATTTCCTGCTCGACCTCCCGGCAGGAGCGTCTCAAACCGTCACGATCGCCGGGGTTCGCCCGGAGCGCACCCCCGGTTGTCACGTTGATGAATCGACCGGGTGGGTCGATACCGGCGTCGCCCGTTTCCGCGTTGCGGTGGAGGGGCCGCAGCAGGTCATCGCCGCCGAGCGCGATAGCGTCGACTTCATCCCCGAAGGCGGGGAAGCAGCCTGCTGGGCCGGGGCGCTTCTGGACGCCACCAGCGGCAACTTCCGCGATCCCGCCCATGGCTATAACGTTACCTGCCGCTTTGAGAGCGGCGAAGTCTTCACCCGGGTGGAGAAAGGGTTCTCCACGTGGCAGGACGGCGAGGAGATGCGGATGACCACGCACCTCTTTTTCATCACCGGCCAGCCATGGGTGCGCCTCTATAGCTGGGGTGAGCGCGATGATTACCAGCACCACCCGCTCGTCGAGCGCGAGATCGCCTTCCGGGGTCGCTTCCTCAGCGACGGCCCGGTGCAACCCCGGCAGGAATCGCGCTTTGGCCCGGTGAGCCGAACGGGCATCCTGAACCTCGGCCAGCGCAACGGCTACCGTGCAACCCTCCTCCTCCCGTGGCTACGCGAATTGGGAGTCAGAAGCGCCGCCAACTTTCTCGTCCAGCCGATCCCGGGAGGGGAGGAGGTACTCTGGCAACCGATCAGTTCTCCGCGCCCCGGCGAAAGCCCGATGAATGGCCCGTGCTGGGTCGCCCGTTATTGGCGGGAAGCCGCCCTGCTTCTGGGAGCCCCGGGCGGCGAGGAGCACCTTGCCCAAACGCTCTGCCGCGAACTCCGGCTCGAAGGGCCAACCGCCTCCCTCCCGCACTCGCCCGATCCGGCGCAACTCCTCGAAGAACGCTTCACCCTTCCCGCAGAGGTCGGCGACACGCTCGACGCCCTTGCCACCGGTTTGACCTCAGCGCGTCTCTCCCCCGACTATCCGCACGACGGCATCGACGGGCAGGAGTGGAACAATTGGGAGAGCGCCTACTTCTACGGTTTTGGCTGGCGCACGCTCCATGGGCAGCAGCCCAAAGCGTTCGGCCCCCGGGCGATGAAAGGCGACGGGCTCCACCTGCTGGCATGGCGAGGCTCTCCCGCCGACCGCCGGATCATCGCCCTTCAAGCCCGTGCGTGGCCGGTCAACCTCGCCCCGGAGCGGATGCGCTGGGGCTTTGGCTTCTGCGACATCGGTTACTATGGAGCGAGGGTGCCTCGCGGTCACTATTCCCGGGAGGTTTCCTGCGCCGTGCCTTCCACCAGCAACGTTGCCTATGCCGGGCGGCTCCTTTTCGCCCTCTACACCGCCGCCTGCCGTACCGGCGAGCCGATGCTCCTGCCTGCCTTTGAACGGCTCTACCGCCGTCTTTTTGAGATGTTCGAGGACAAGCGCGATGATCCGTTTGATGGCGATCGCGTCTGGATCGTCCTGCGCGATCTCGTGCGCCTCTATCAATACACTCAATCGCCCCGTTTCCTGAATGATCTCCACCGCCTCCTCTCCCGCTTGCCGCAGCAGATGAGCGCCACCCAGTGGAACCATAACTACCAATGCCGCTTCTGGAACAACGAGAGCTACGCCCTTCTCTACCGTCTCTTGGGGGACCAACGGATGCGCCGTTTCCATGAGGGGCAGATCGCCGCCTGCCTCGCCGATGCGCAGGCTTATGCACCGGATGAGAAGCTCCTCCTCCCGATGGTCGCCACTCTCCCTCACGAACTCGGCTGGGGATTGCTCGCCGCGCAATGGATGACGGCCTTCGCCGCTGCACAGGCATGGGAAGGGCCGTGTGGTGAAGCGCAACGGTGGTTTGAGCATTACGGGAGTGTCGTCCGTGAACATCTGCTGGTGGAAAGCCCCGTCTGGCCCGGGTTGCATTACGCCCTTTACCCCGAAAGCGTCTATCGCTCAAAGGCATGGTGCGATCGGGGCGAATTTGCCGAAACCTTGAGCGGTCGTTCCACCGGTTGGGACACCGACGCCCTCGAAACCACCCAAGCCCCCGGAGAACTGTTTCGCGCGTGGACCTTACACGCCGCCGCGCTGCTCCCGTATCGCTTTGACTTGAGCCGTGGGGAATTGACGTTTTTCATCGCCCCGGTCTCCCTGTCGCGCCGCGCCCTCCTCTGGTCCGGCGGATCGTTAACGGTCGAGGAAAAGGAGGGGCAACTCCTCGTAGAACTCCATCAACGCCACGGGCGAACGCTCTTGCGCTTCCCCGAAGGGTGGCAACTCACCGTGGAAGATAGCACGGCCTCCTCCGAAGTCTTCCGTGCCGAGGGAGAGCTAACCGTTCGCTTCCACGCCATGGCGCGACCGGTCGCCATCGCTTGAAGCGGCTCGGGAATTGACGGCGAGGCGGTGCTTGCCTTGAGATCATCTTCCCGATAGGTTCCGTGCCGTTTATGCGTTTTCAAACACTACGGGAAGCCCGCTGGATCTTCATGATCGAGTTTCTGCTCACAGCAGGGCTTTACATGATCACTCCGTGGCTGGCCGTCCTCGGCGTGCTGCTTCTCCTCTTTACCTTGAGCTTTTTCCGCGATCCTGAGCGCCCCGCTCCGGCAGACCCGCTCGCCGTTCTCTCCGCTGCGGATGGCCTCGTCTCTGACATCACCGAAGTCGATGAGAATCAGGTCACGCAGACGCGGACCAAGCGCGTTGGAATCTTCCTCTCCGTCTTCAACGTCCACACCAACCGCTCCCCGATCGACGGCAAAGTCATCCACAGCGAATACTACGTCGGCCAGTTCCTTGACGCCCGGCACGAAGATGCCTCCCGGCTCAACGAATACCGCATCTGGGGCTTCCGTAACGAGCGGGCGACCATCGTCGTGCGCCAGATCACCGGGGCGATCGCCCGGCGCATCGTCGCGTGGTCCAAAGTCGGCGATGACATTGCGCGTGGCGAGCGGTTTGGGATGATCCGCTTTGGCTCGCGCACGGAGATCTATCTCCCGCTCGATGCCGAAATCACCGTCAAGGTCGGTGACAAAGTGGTCGGCGGGGAGACGATCGTCGGCCGCCTTAAAGCGTAACGTGCCATGAGCAACCAGCCCGAAGAGTTCCCCAAGATCTACCTCCTGCCCAATCTGATGACGGCGGGGAACCTCTTTTGTGGCTTTGCCGCGACCGTGCGCATCCTCGAAGGGACGCTCCTGCGCGCGGGCGACCTCGACCCGATCCAGAAATTCCATCAGGCGATCCTCTTCATCCTCGGCGCGTGCATCTTCGACCTGCTCGACGGTCGGCTCGCCCGTATGGGGGGACACGAGAGTGAATTTGGGCGCGAGTTTGATTCCATCGCCGACATTATCTCCTTCGGCATCGCTCCGGCGCTGCTGATCTACCAGATCGTCCTGCGCGATTTTGCGCACGGCTGGATGCTCGCCTTCATCTATCTCCTTTGCGGCGCCCTGCGGCTGGCCCGCTTCAACTGCATCGCCGCCAAAGGGGGCGGCGGCGGGAGTGATTTTAGCGGCTTCCCGATCCCCGCAGCAGCGGGCGTCATCGCCTCGGTCACCCTCTTTGTCCTCTGGTTCCAGCAACAGGCGCGGGAGATCGGCAACTGGAAATACCTCCTCGCCGCGCTGATGCTCTTTCTCTCCTTCATGATGTTCTCGCGCTTTCGCTACCCGAGCTTCAAGGCGCTCAACTGGCGGACGCAGAAATCGCTCCCGCGCTTCCTCTTTATCCTGTTGCTGGTCATCTTCACGGTGATGAATTACATGTGGATGCCCGCCGTCATCTTCATTGCTTACCTCCTCTACGGCTTCCTGCGCCCGTCGCTCTCCCGGCGGATGCGGCAGGAGCTTGAAGACCCTGATGACGATCACGACCCCAAGCCGCCCGGCGCGCCGTTGTGAGTGACATCAGCCAGCATTCGCTCATTTGCACCCTCCAGCGATTGCGGGAGCATCCCCGGCTGGCAGAGGAACTCGCCGTTTTAAGCCGCGAACGCCCGCTTGCGCTCATCCTCCCGTGTCACGCCGGGGAGTTTGCCCGTCCGGCACTCGCCCAGATTCTTGCGGAACTTAACACCGCCCCGTTCCTCTCCCAGATTCTTATCCCGGCCAATGGGCTCCCCGCAGGGGAGGTCGCCGCCGTGCGCCGTTTCCTCGCTGATCGCCTCCCCGCCGTGCGCCACCGCCTCCTCTGGTGCGACCCGCTCCTCCCCCCGCTTGCCGAGGTCGTCCCCGGGTTGACCTCCGGCAAGGGGAGCAACGTCTGGCTCGCCCTCGGCCTTCTGGCAAAGGAGGGGGAGACGCACAACGTCCTCCTCGCCGATGGCGACGTCACCACCTTCCGGCTCGAAATGCTCGCGCGGCTCGGCTACGCCCTGCTTCATCCCGCGCTCGGCTTCTCCTTTGCCAAGAGCTACTACCCGCGCGTTACCGACCGGATCTATGGCCGCGCCAGCCGCCTCTTTGTCGCCCCGCTTCTTCAGGCGCTCGTCCGTGCCGGGGGGCATCTGCCGCTGCTCGATTTCCTGCGCTCCTTCCGTTACCCGCTCGCCGGGGAGTGCGGCCTTTCGCTCGATCTGGCGAGCGCCCTCCCGCTGGAGAACGGCTGGGGGTTGGAGATCGGGATGTTGTGCACCCTCTTTCGCCAGACCGACCCGAGGGCCGTCTGTCAGGTCGACGCCGGGATTCGCTACGACCACAAACACCAGCCGCTCGGCGATAAAAAAGCAGGTCTGGTACGGATGTGCGGGGAGATCGCCCGGACCTTGCTGACCCATCTCGCCGCTGAAGGGGTCCGCCCCGAGCGCCCGTTCCTCGACGCTCTTCTCTCCAGCTACCGGCGCGAGGCGGCAGAGGCGATCCGGCGTTCTGCCGCGCTCGCCGCCATCAACGCCCTCCGCTTCGAGGAAGAGGAGGAGCGCAACGCCATCGCACTCTTTGAGGCAACCTTGGAGCAGGCGCTCACGCAGCGCACCCCTGCGCCTCCCGCGCTCCCGCCGTGGCAACGGGCCACCCCGGCCTTGCGGGAGCGCTTCGCCGCCCTTATCCCAACGGCTTGAGCCGCGCCTCGATCTCCGCCCGCCGCCCTTCGAGGAAGGGGGGGAGCGCCAGCTTTTCACCAAGGCTCTCCGCCGCTTCGTCGGCGGCAAAGCCCGGTTCATCCGTCGCGATTTCAAAGAGAATCCCCGCCGGTTCGCGGAAGTAGAGGCTGCGGAAATAGAACCGGTCGACCGGGCCGCTCGTCGGCATCCCGAGTTTGACCAGCCGCTCGGCCCAGAGCGGGTAATCAGCGAGCGTCGTCCGGAAAGCGATATGGTGAACTCCGCCTGCGCCAAGCCGGAAGCGCTCCGCATACGGTTCGAGCGCGACGTGCAACTCCGAGGCTGGCCCCTCCGCGTCGCCCATGCCGTAGACCTGCACGCTCACCCCGCCGGGCCGATCATAGCGGCGCAACACCTGCATCCCGAGCACTTCGCGGAGCACCGTATCGCTCGGCCCCAGTTGCGGCACACTCATCACCACCGGCCCGAGTCCCCGAATCTGACGCTCCGGCGGCACCGGGCTGCGTTCCCAAGACACCATCGACCCCGCCCCGCCATCATCGACGAGCGCAAGGCGCTGCCCCTCAGGGTCTTCAAATTCAAGCGTGAGACGGCCATCGAGTGTCGTGATCGGTTGTTGGCGCACTCCGTGTTCCTCCAGCCGCTCCTGCCACCAGCGCAACGTCGCCTCCCCATCGACGCGCAACCCCGTGAGCGTCACGCTGTTGGTCCCCCGGCGTTCCGGCGCGGCGGGCCAATCGAAAAAGGTCAGATCGCTCCCGGGCGAACCGGCTCCGTCGGCGTAAAAGAGGTGGTAAGCGGTGGTGTCATCCTGATTCACCGTCTTTTTCACCAGCCGCAGCCCGAGCGTGCCGGTGTAGAACGCGAGATTTTCGACGATACGGGCCGAGACCGCCGTCACATGGTGAATGCCGTGGAGTTGCATGGTCTACACGGTAGGGGCAGGTTCGCCAAAATGCGAGGCCAGCCATTGCGAGGCATCGTCAATTTCCGCCGTCGCCAGTTCATGCCCCCCTTCCTCCCAGACTAGCGACACCTCCGCGCCAAAAGCCTCAAGGAGCCGGGCGAGCCGCTCGCTCTCCTGCGCCGGGATCATCGGGTCGTGCCGTCCGGCAGCGAGGAGCACTGGGCGACCTGTCAGCTCAGGCTCCCGGGAGGGATGGAGCGGCACCATCGCCCGCAGCAGAATCGCCCCGTCGAGCAGGCCCGGGTATTGAAGGAGGAGGCTCGCCGCCATGTTCGCGCCGTTGGAATAGCCGACCGCGACCAGCTTGCGATCCTCCTGTTGGTAGACCCGTCGCGCCGCTTCGATAAAAGCGGCGAGATCACGGGTCTGAGCGATGAGGTCGGCTTCATCAAAGACCCCTTCGGAAAGGCGTCGGAAAAAGCGTGGCATCCCGTTTTCCGACACTTTCCCGCGTGGGGAAAGCAGCGGAGCCGTCGGATCAAGCGCCCGCCCCAATCCAAGCAGCGCATTCTCATGCCCCCCGGTTCCATGGAGGAGCAACAACAACGGCCCGGACCCCGAGCCGGGGGTAAAACGGTGAATAAAGGAGTCAGGCATAGGAGTTCAAGGATTGAGGCACCACCCTAACCCTACGTCCCGGGAAGAGCCAGCGGATGTTCTTTTGAGGAGAGGAGCCGTGGCGCCGGGTGGATTGCTCAAGAGGGGGAGGGAAGAACGCTCTGAGTCGGAGCATTCTCTCCTGCTCGTGGATCAAGCTTGATCATCTACTTTCCCCGATTGGTATCGATCATGATAAGAGAGGGGTGATGGGGATAGGATGGATGGTGAAAATCGATGAGATGGAGGTCTGGAAAGCGTGCCAGAATAAAGAGATCACAAGGCGGAAGGAGTCTGATAGGGTATTTTAATTCACTCCAAAGTTCGTTTCGGCCCGGTATAGAATGAGTTAGCGATGGCTCAAAGACGGCATTGTGTTCGGAGCGAAGCATCGTTACAAGGAAAAACACGAACCATAGTTCGTGTTCCGATTCGGCGAAGCGGTGGATCATCGTTGGGATGTCCAAGGCCCCGATCGAAGTTTCCTCCGTGCAGTTTGGCAGGAATGTCGCCCGGCTTCGGCACAGGGTGGGGATGACGCAGGAGCGTCTTGCCGAGGCAACTTCCTTAAGTTCCCGTTACATCCAGCAGTTGGAGCGGGGAAAGGGTACCAATCCCTCTCTTGCGGTTATTCAGAGATTAAAAATGGTATTACAATGTTCGTGGGAAGAGCTGTTTGATTCGGGAAACTGAATGGGCGGTAATGAAGCTCAGGAAACACTGATTGAATTGCAGTACGCCAGTGACGATTGAGGGTGGGTTTGGTAAACTGTCGTCTATGGAACGACGGATGAGTTTTCTCAAGCTGAATTTGCCGGGAAGAAGCGAACACGCCGGGCGGTTTGCTTTCTGGAATGGTAAAGGTCGTAACATGGAAGCGTCTGGCTTACGAAGCTTTCTATCCAAGTAAATTTATCATTTTAGGCCAATGTGAACCTGTGGAAGTCTTCGTTTTATATAAACTAATTGCGAGGAAAAGGTTAAAGGAATGTCATATATCATTCTGGCGATGGAGAAAGTATTTGAAGTCCGAATATTGCAACATCTGAGACGAAGCGATTGAAATGCACGCTTCAATTTCTAAATAGAAGTGATTGAGGTTCATTCAGGAAACGCAGAATAAAGCATGCTGTTCATTTCCGCACCTTTTCGTCCTCACCTCCCTTCTTGCTATTTGTTCTTTGCTGTCGGTTCGCGTTTCATTAAGCTCGACAGAACAAGCCCAAGTTTCATCACGTTATGTTGGAATCCATTGAATATCAGTTGGCGCTGTTTTGTAAAAGGGTGTTCCAGTTCGGGATCGTGCCGCTCCTGTTGCTGACGGCTTATCTATCGACCCGGTCGTACACCGTGCAGGGGGCTGAGTTCATCGTGGTTGACTGGATCACGATTACCGGTCTTCTCTGTTCACTCGGGATGTTACTCGCAGTGATTTACTGGTGGGAAGAATTGGGTCACGGCTGGCTCGATGGGTCGCTGGCGCTGATCGGAATCCTTCCGTTCTTCGTGCTGTTAGGTCGGCTTGATCCACGCGGGGTGGTCAATTCGGTCTTTTAGCTTCACGTCGTGTCGTCACGAGTTTGATTTGTCGGTTGCTGTAGAGTTGCTCCATGATTCGATCGAAGCTGTCGGCGCTCTTTTGAGGCTGCATCTCAGCCGCGGTTCCTTAAACGTCACGCCACACTTGCCAGAACCGGGGTGTCGTCAGCAATAGCCAAAGAATCTTTTCCAAAAGTCTCCACATGGAAGGTAATGGCTGAACGGAGATCCTCAATCGCTTCGTTTGCGCTTTCACCTTTGCCGACGATAGCGCCGCGTTCCAATGAGAGAGGGTAGGCACCATACCCGTCAGCGTGGCGTTCAACGACGATTTTGAGGATCGTTTTTATGGGCAAAACGGTATAACGCCTTCGATCTCCCTGCAATGTGATCGCAAACCCATGTGGCAGAACGGGTCAACGTCACGGCATCAATCGGAAAAGCATGAGACGGCACTACAACGTTTCCAATCGCCCCAACTGCTGCGCCACTCTTTCAAACCCCAGCCTCTCGCGCGCCAGTCGTTGACTTTCAGCCACCTGCTGCGCGGCGAAGGCCGGGTCAGCCAGCAATCGCGCGGCAAGCGCGGTCAACTCTCCCGCGTCGCGCCCGTGGCCGCAAAGGGCAGGGAAGGCGAGGCGTTCGATAGCCCCATCCCCGCCGATACACGGGAGCCGACATAGCAGCGCATCTCCGGCGACCTGTCCCGGCACGGCGCTGCGGTCCAACTGAAAGACGAAGCGGTGTTTTGCCATCGTTCGGAGGTAGTCACCGTAAGGGAGACGGCCCTCGATAATGCGAAGCTGCCCCGGCGCAAACGGGAGCGCTTGCAGCCGCCGCCGTCCGCGCCATCCGTCGGGGTTCATGACGCTGACCGGCTCCTCTCCTGCGATCGAAGCCACGCTCAATAACGCCGCCAGATGCCCGCGCGAAGGGACTTCCCACTCCCGTGTGCCGATCCAGATGCCGCGCCGCTCCTGCGCCGGTTGTGAAAAATCCCACTCCGCGTTCTCCACTGGATACGGGGTCGGGATGAACTCGACCCGCCGCGCCCCCGCTCCCCAAAAAAACGGGACCAACTCCGGCGTGCTCGCCAGCGTCCCGTCAGCCTCGGCAACGATCTCCCTCAATAGCATGAGCCGTTGGCGATGATTGAGAAGTTCCGCGACCTGATGAGTCCCCGCCTCCTTGAGAGCGACCCAGACCCGCTGCCCCCGCTTCTGCAACGTGCGAAGCGCCTTCTGAGCCGCCTTGAGATCGCGCCGCAACAACAGCACAATCACGCGCACCGAAGGGGGGATCGTCGCCACCTCCCGGTGAAACGCCCCGCCGGTCGCCGCTGCATAAGCGTGATAATTGACCGGCGGATGCCCCGGATCTCCCGGTCGCCCGGGGCCAGCCGCAAAACTCTGGTAGCGATCGCTCCTGCCGGGGTTGAGGAGGGCCAGCGGCGAGGTTGCTCCCGGGGAAGCATTCGCCTCCCCCTCGCTTGTCGCCGCCTCTTTCTCCCCCGGTTTCATCACACCGGGAGGCGTTCGTCGCGCTCCAGCCGCTCGCGCAGCGCCCGGTGGAAATCCTGAATCGGCCGGACCTCCACCCCGCGCTCGCGCATCGAGATAATCCCGCGCAAGCTCGCCCGCGCCCCGCTCAAGGTGGTCATGATCGGGATGCGGTTGGCGACAGCGGCGCTGCGGATTTTGACCTCATCCTGCCGGGGAATCTTACCGCTCGGCGTGTTGATGATGAAGTTGATCTCGCCGTTTTTCACCATGTCGAGAACGTTGGGCCGCCCTTCGTTGACCTTGTAGAGCCTCTGCACGGCAACCCCTGCTTCGGAGAGAGCGGTCGCCGTCCCGGAGGTGGCAAAGAGGTTGAACCCGAGCTGGGCAAATTCCCGGCCGACTTCGACCACGTCGCGCTTGTCGTTGTCGCGCACGGAAATGAAGATATTGCCGCTCATCGGCAGCGGAGGCATTGCCGCCATCTGCGCCTTGGCGTAGGCGAGGCCGAGATCGTCGTCGATCCCCATCACCTCCCCGGTCGATTTCATCTCTGGCCCGAGGGCGATGTCGACGTTCGGGAATTTGATGAACGGGAAGACCGCCTCCTTCACCGCGTAGTGGCTCGGGATCACCTCTTTGGTAAAGCCGAGCGCCTCAAGCGTCTCCCCCGCCATCACTTTGGCAGCGAGTTTCGCCAGCGGCACGCCGGTCGCCTTGGAGACAAACGGTACCGTCCGCGACGCACGCGGGTTGACTTCGAGGATGTAGACCACCTCGTTCTTCACCGCAAACTGGACATTCATCAACCCCTTGACCCCCAACTCCTTCGCCATCGCCTTGGTAGCGTCGGAGATGACGTTGCGGACGTGATCAGAGAGGGAGAACGGCGGGATCACACAGGCGCTATCGCCACTGTGAATACCGGCATACTCGATATGCTCCATGATCGCCCCGATGACGACCGTCTCCCCGTCGGAGATACAATCGACGTCGACCTCTGCCGCGTCTTCGAGGAAACGATCGACCAGCACCGGACGCTCCGGGCTCGCCTCAACCGCCGTGCGGATGTAGCGGCGCAGATCGGCCTCGGTGTAAACGATCTCCATCGCGCGTCCGCCGAGCACAAACGACGGGCGGACGACCACCGGGTAGCCGATCCGATTGGCGACTTCGACCGCCTCTTCCTCGTTGGTCGCCGTCCCGTTGGGCGGGGAGAGGAGGGCGAGCTTGTCGATCATTGCGGAGAACTGCTTGCGATCTTCCGCCGTTTCGATGCTTTCGGGTTGCGTGCCGAGGATGTTGACCCCGGCGCGTTTGAGCCCGGCGGCGAGGTTGAGCGGCGTCTGCCCGCCAAACTGGACGATCACCCCCCAACACCCTTCCTGCTCGTAAATATCGAGGACGTTTTCGAGCGTCAGCGGCTCGAAGTAGAGCCGGTCGCTGGTGTCGTAGTCGGTCGAAACGGTCTCCGGGTTGGAGTTGACCATGATCGTTTCAAACCCGGCATCTTTGAGCGCGAAGGCGGCGTGGACACAACAGTAGTCGAACTCGATCCCTTGACCGATCCGGTTCGGCCCACCGCCGAGGATCATCACCTTGCGCCGTCCATCGCTCGGCTTGGTCTCGTTCTCATCGCCGTAGGTGGAGTAATAGTAAGGGGTGTACGCCTCAAACTCCGCTGCGCAGGTATCAACCAGCCGGTAGGTCGGCAAGATCCCCGCCGCCTTGCGCTGGGCGCGAATCTCTTCTTCGGAAATCCCGGCGAAATGGGCCAGTTGCCGATCGGAGAAGCCGAGCTTTTTCGCACGCCAGAGCGGAATATCGGTCGGGTTATTGTCGTAGATGACCTCTTCGTTGACCAACTGGCGGATCTGTTCAAGGAACCACGGATCGATTTTGGTCAGTTCAAAAATCTTCTCCAGATTAAACCCGGCGAGGAAGGCATAGCGGAGGTAGAAAATCCGCTCGGCGTTCGGCGTCACCAGCTTGCGCGTGATGAGATCGACATCCCAGTTTCCGTCCGGGAGGAGCGAGGGGAGCCGCTTGCCGTCACCGCCGAGGCCGAAACGCCCGACTTCCAGCGAACGCAGGCACTTCTGGAGCGACTCTTTGAAGGTCCGCCCGATCGCCATCGCCTCGCCGACGCTCTTCATCTGCGTGGTGAGCGTGGAATCGGCCTGAGCAAATTTCTCAAACGTAAAGCGCGGGATTTTGACGACGCAGTAGTCGATCGTCGGCTCGAAACTGGCCGGGGTCTCGCGCGTGATGTCGTTTTTGACCTCATCAAGCGTGTAACCGACGGCGAGCTTCGCCGCGATCTTGGCGATCGGGAAGCCGGTCGCTTTGGAAGCGAGCGCCGAACTGCGCGAAACGCGCGGGTTCATTTCGATGACAATCATCCGCCCGTTCTCGGGGTTGACGGAGAACTGAATGTTGGAGCCGCCGGTCTCGACGCCGATCTCCCGGATCACCGCGAAAGAGGCGTCGCGCATGAGCTGGTACTCTTTGTCGGTGAGCGTCTGGGCCGGGGCGACGGTGATCGAGTCGCCGGTGTGGACCCCCATCGGGTCGAAATTCTCGATCGAGCAGATGATGACGCAGTTATCATTGCGATCGCGCATCACCTCCATTTCGTACTCTTTCCACCCGAGGAGCGACTCTTCTACGAGCACCTCGCTCGTCGGCGAAAGGTCGAGGCCACGGGCGACAATCTCCTCATACTCCTCACGGTTGTAGGCGATGCCGCCGCCGGTTCCGCCGAGGGTGTAGCCGGGACGGATGATGAGCGGGAAGGTGCCGATGTCGGCGGCCACCTGCCGAGCCTCCTCCATCGTGTGGGCGATCCCCGAACGCGGGACGTCGAGGCCGATGCGCAACATCGCCTCTTTGAATTTCTGCCGGTCTTCCCCCTTCTCGATCGCCTCCGCGTTGGCGCCGATCAGCTTGACCCCGTGGCGTTCCAGCGCGCCGTTGCGGACCAGTTCCATCGCCGTGTTGAGCGCCGTCTGCCCCCCGAGCGTCGGGAGCAGGGCGTCGGGCTTCTCACGGATGATGATCTGTTCGACGATCTCTGCCGAGATCGGCTCGATATAAGTGCGCGAGGCGAACTCCGGGTCGGTCATGATCGTTGCCGGGTTGGAGTTGACCAGAACGACTTCGTAACCTTCTTCCGTCAGCGCCTTGCAGGCCTGAACACCGGAGTAGTCAAATTCACACCCCTGGCCAATCACGATAGGGCCGGAGCCGATGAGCAGGATCTTCTTAATGTCGGTATTCTTGGGCATGCTGGAAAAATAAAAGTTCTGAATTAAGAAGTGCTCCCCACAATTTATCAATCCCCTTCTCTTGAGCGTAGGGGAGTTTTTTTCAGTTCATCGAGTAAAAGAAGACTCCCGCCCGATTGACAGGCGACATGGAGCCGCCCCCCGGAGCGTTTCTCCCACTCCTCCAGACGGGTGCGTCGCGTGACGAGATACCCCCCCGGCTCCGGGGAATCGCCCCGTAGCGGCATGATCGCGTAGTTAAGCCGCAGGTAAAAGCGGAGGCTGCTGGCGGAGAGGAGTGAGCCGTCGATCGTCACTTCCCGCCGCGTCGCCTCGCCCGCTGCGATCGTACGGGCGAAGTCAGCATAGGAGAAATAAGGGGCAAACTTCGCGGAGGCATCGGCAAAAGCGTACCCCGCCGGGATCATCGCCCCGAAAAGCGCGACCACGGCAAAGCGTCGGCGGTGATGCAACTCCAGCCAGAACGCCGCCCCGAGGAAGAGGGCAAACGCCACCACCGCGATAAACGCCACCGAAGTGACCGAGGGCCAGAAAAATTCCGGAATCCCGAGGATCAACTCCGCAATCACCGGGAAGAGAGCGGCGAGGATCGTTTTGGCAAACCCGGTGACCCCGAGCGTGATCACCGCCATGGCAAAGACGATTGCCAGCATCCGCAGCAACTGCCGCCGCGGCATGATCTCCAGCCGGAGCGCCCCCCAGAGCGCAAACGGAGG
The DNA here is from genome assembly GCA_037189865.1 of Chthoniobacteraceae bacterium. Classification (GTDB taxonomy): domain Bacteria; phylum Verrucomicrobiota; class Verrucomicrobiia; order Chthoniobacterales; family Chthoniobacteraceae; genus DATMFV01. The sequence continues at coordinate 361,816 of JBBCIW010000001.1, forward strand.
CCAGATCCAGAGGGTGGAAAAAAGGCTCGGAAACGCCAAAGCCAGCGTCAGACCGACCGCCATCCAAGCCAGCGGCAACGCCTCTTCAAGCTCCAAAGGCCGCGCCGGGCGAAGCGTCCAACGCCGTAACAACGCATAAGCGGCGGGGAGCAGGATCACCGACCACGGGAAAAGGAGCCAGAGTTGCCACCAGGCGACCACCCCGGGCCCCGCCCCGGTCGTCGCCGGGAGGAGGCCGTCATAGCCGCAAAGGGCCGCCGCGCCGAGGGTCGCCGCGAGGATCGCCCCTCCTTCCCAGGAGAGGAGGGCGCGCAATCTCCCGAGCGCCTCGCGGTGAAAAAGTGAGAGCAGGAGCATCGTGGCGATCGGGATCGCCACCACCATCCATCCTCCCGCGAAAAACGCCGCCGCCAGCGAGCCCCACGCCAGAAAGTACCACTGGCGGCGCTCCGGCCTCTTTTCGTAACCGCGCAGCAGGAAGTAGAACGCCGCCGCCAGAAGGGCCGTCTCCAGCGGCGCGGGGGTGAGCGTGCGCCCGAGCGTGAACATCCCCGGCGTGCAAAGATAGAGCATCCCGGCGGCAAACCCGCGCCACGGCCCCCCGAAATGCTCGCCAATGCGCAGGATAAACCAAAGCGCCACGAGCACCGCCACCGCCGTCGGCAATCGGGCGGCAAATTCGTTAACCCCGAAGAGGTTCATCGACCCTTTGGCGAGCCAGACGGTGAGCGGCCCGGTCGGCGTCTCAGCTCCGGTCGGCATCCACGCCTGTTCATGGAGGAGATGACGCGCCGCCCCGGCGAGATCACCCTCCCGCCCGTTGGCAATAAGGCTCCACCCCGCTGTGGCGATATGAAAAAGCCCCGCCAGCACCAGCACCATCGCCCGCAACACCCGCGGCCCAAGCGGCGGCCGCAGCACCAGCGGCGGCAACATCGGGGCATCCATCGGCAAGGTGGTTGGTGCAGACATCGGTCAAAGAGAACGGTGGAGGGAGTGGGATTCGAACCTACCACTTCTTCTCTATAAAATCTTGATTCGCGGCCCATTGTGCACTTCCCGTGCATTTTTTGACATAAGATTTGAAGAGAAACCGTATCCCCATCAAGGCACCAAAGAGGAGTTAAAGGTCGGAAATCCGTCGTAACGTCATGCTTGCCCGCTGGCGTCACGCGATGCTTCATGATGGCATGGGGTTGAGCCTGATGCCGTGGTGGCCGGTGTTTGAGTAGCGTCCGGGGCAGCCCATCGCCGCGATGGTGTGCGCCGGTGGGGTGTTCTGGGGGGAGAGAGGTGTAAGGGGCTGCGCGATCGGTTGAGATCGTCACCTCTGATGGGGGCTCGTAGCCTAGGTGCGGGGATAGGCCCGCTGAGCATCGGCGGCGCGTTGATCAAACTCGGTGCGGGCCTCCTCGATCCTGGCGAGATTCTGTTCAGCCCACACCCAAACGCCGCAGAAGGCGGCGCCTAAGCCGAGCCCAAGATCCGTCAGACGGTACTCCACTCTGGGCGGCACCACAGGATGGACAGTCCTGATCACCAGCCCTTCGCGCTCCATTTCACGCAGCGTTTGCGTCAGCATCTTCTGGCTGATACCAGTCACTAACTTCGACAGGCGCGTAAAACGCAGCTCTCCATGCTCGGCTAATACATCGAGGATCGTCATTGTCCATTTGTCCGCAACACGAGCAATGACCTCATTGACGAGACCCTGCACACGCGGATCCAGCTTCTCTTCCTGAGCCAGTTTGCGTTGCACCTCCGCATGTTTAGTGAAGTCGACGGACATTTTTCTCTCTAAAGGGGCGATATGCCCCGGTTGGATTCTTACTCTCCGGTAGTTTGCGGCGGTTGCCAGCGAGGATCAAGAGGATTGGTCGAATCCATCACGGTTACTAAACGGTAACTATGGCAGTTTAAAGTGCCTACTTCCCAAAAGTGTGAAGCAAACTTATTCTCCGTGAAATTCAAATCCTTAGGGAATCAATATGTCCAACCCGCCCAGCCGACCCTTGGTAGGTGTCATAGCAAAGCTATTTAATGTCGAGCAGAAGGAAGTTCCTGTCGTGTGTTCCGGTCTACTAATGCCCATTAAAATTGCTTCCATTGTGAAACGGACGACTTTGATCAAACGCATGGCGGTTGTCGCCTTCGCGGCCACGACGCTCACCGGCCTCAGCCATGCAGCGCCCTTAGAATCCAACGCACCTCAACCATCGAAACAACTGACAATGCAATCTACAGGCAACACTATCTTTATCACCGGCGGCGGTTCGGGCATCGGTCGCGAACTCGCGCTGCGTTTCAATCATCTAGGCAATACGGTCATTGTGTCCGGCAGACGTATAGCGCCCTTGCAGGAGACGATAGCAGGCCGCAAAAACATGCATGCGATCGAACTGGATGTTGACAATCCTGATGAGATCAATGCGGTCGCTCAGCGAGTCGTGGCCGAGTACCCGAAGATCAATATCCTGATCAATAATGCAGGCATCATGCGCTATGAGGATTTGAGCAGGAAGAGTGACCTGCACGATGCGCAAGCACAGATGACTACCAACCTGTTGGGGCCTATCCGGCTTACGAATGCCTTGGTTGATCACCTCAAGGCACGGCCCAACGCCGCCATCGTCAATGTTTCATCCGGCTTGGCGTTTGTGCCTCGCGCGGATGCCGCTGTTTATAGTGCCACCAAAGCAGCTATTCATAGCTACACGGTATCGCTTCGAGAGCAGCTCAAAGACCGGGTCAAAGTTGTTGAGCTTATTCCCCCAGCGCTGCGGACCGAGCTTACGCCTGGTCAATCGGGTAGGGAAGGCTACATGCCGCTTGATCAGTTCATCGACGAGGTGATGGAGCAATTCCTCCAGCAGCCGACCCCGAATGAAATTGTCGTGGAACGTGCTCGTGTGCAGCGTCTGGCAGAGCGCGAAGGTCGCTTCGATCAGGTGTTTGACCGAATCAATGCCAGCGCTGCTCAACAGCGCCGCTGATCGCACACTGGATTCCGTTTGCGGGTGGTCTGGCCACCCTAATTTCCAGATCGACCGTGAGGGAACTTGCCTTCTCATTCTTTTTGGGATTTTACCATGCCCTCACGATGTGGACAGCGTGCACGGTTCTGCACGAAAGGGGAGGCGAACGCACCTTCTTCCAACGAAAGATACGTTAGCCAACCACCTCTTCGCCTTTGGCGAGGAGGTGGGGGAAACGCTCGGCCCATGCTTCGGGGAGTCGGATTGCCCTTCCTTCTGGCATCTGGACCATCGCCATTTTCTGGCGGCAGCGGACTAGCGTCGCTCCGTCCCCGACCCGTTTGACCTCAAACGCGCACCAGAAGCGGCTCTTTTCCAGACTTTCGAGCCAGCCGTGGACGACGAGGTGATCCCCCAGCGCTCCGGGGCGGCGGTAGTCGATCTCCGTGCGGGCCACCACGGCGAAGCGCCCGGTCTCCACCATCGTTTTCATCGAGAGATCGAACTGATCGGCCAGCAGTGTGCGCGCCGTTTCGATAAAACGCAGGTAGGCGATGTTATGGACCACGCCCCCGGCGTCGGTATCAAAAAACATCACTTGCAAAGGGACTTCAACAGTGGGTGTAGGCTCGGACATATCGCCAGCAATGTACGGCTTCTGCCGCACAGCAACACAGCTTTTTTACTCCCGGCCAAAACTCCGGTCAAAGTCGCGCTCCCACTGCCCGATCATCGCCTCTGCCGCCTGCCGGTTGACCTCCGGGTTGCTCCCCTCGGGGCAACGGGCGAGATAATCGGCCTTCCACCCTTCTGCAAGAAAACCGGTCACCACCTCGCGCAGACTCTTCCCCTCCCGCGTCGCGATCGCCCTTAGTTCCATGAGAAGATAGACCGGCAACTCCACTTGCAGCAGACCGCCATCGCCAAACTTCGCCTTGCGCCGGTGCTTCTCCACGGCCCGGCGGATCTGCTCCTTGCGCGGGACGCCCGAGGGGGGGCGACCCCGGCGGCGTGGGGCGGGGGTCTCAGCAGCAGGCTCGCTCATGATGGGAAGCCATCATACCAGCGCCCCGGCTCAGGGACAACGATTTCACTCTGCGGCAGATCTTCCGCCAGCGTGGCGCGGAACCACTCGATTGCCGCCGGGTCGCCGTGGACGAGGAAAATCTTCTTGGGCTGCACCTTGTTGATCCAACGGCGCAGCGTCGTGCGCGAGGCGTGAGCACTGAAGTTGAAGTCATCGACATGGGCGCGGAGCGGTTCCGCCGGTTCGCGGGAATCGAGCTGCACGAGATCGCCGGGGCTGGCTGCCTTGAGGCGTCCCCCCGGGCTTTCGGGATCGGCATAACCGATAAAAAGGATCTGGTGGAGCGGGTTGCCGATCACCTTGTCGGCGAAGAGGTTAGAGAGCGTCCGCTCGGTCATCATCCCGCTGGTGAGCGCATAGATTCGCTTGGAACGGAGCTGGAGCTGGTTGATCTCCGTCCCGCCAACGACAAACGGCTCCACGGCATCACGCAGCTTGAGCCCTGAGCGTTGCCGGGGCCATTGCGCGGAGAGTTTATCGTAAAGCTCAGTCAACTTCGCGCTCAACCCTCCGATGTAAACCGGCAACCCCGGCGGGAGTTCCCCGCGCGTCATCATCCCGGCGAGCATGGCGAGGAGTTCTTGCGTCTTCCCGAGGGCAAAGACCGGGATGAGCACCGCCCCCCCTTTGGCAAACGCCTCGCGGATCGTCGCGGCGAGCCGTTGCTCCTCGGTCTGTCGGGTGAGCGCCGGGTCGTCCGGCTGTTCCCCACGGGTCGTCTCGACGATCAGGACATCGAGCGGTTCCTCCGGGAAGGTCGCCCCGCGCGAGAGGGTCTGATCCTCGAAATTGACGTCACCGGTGTAAAAAATCGTCTTGCCGCCGCTACGGATCATCGTCCCGACCGAGCCGAGGATATGCCCCGCATCGTAGAACTCGAAGCTGAGCGGCTCCTCCTCGTCGCGCCGCCCGAGCCGTTCGCCTTCGAGGCTCCAGCGTTGTTCGAGCGGGACCGGGTGCCACCGCCGTCCGGTGATCTCGATCTCGCGATGGGTAAAGAGTGGGTAATCGCTCACCTTGCGATCTTCACGCACGCGGAGCATGACGTTGACCGAGTTGTGCAGCATCACGTCGGCGATTTGCTGGGTGACGCCGCTGGTGAAAAGCCGCGCGCGCGGGTGGCGGCGGAGCAGGACCGGGATCGCCCCGACGTGATCCTGATGCGCGTGGGAGAGGAGCACGGCGTCGACGCTGTCATCGGGGATCAGGCCGAGATCAGGCAGCGCGGCGACCCCCTCTTCTCTCGGGTGAAGCCCGCAATCGAGGACGATCCGCTTGCCGGCAATCTCCAGGAGGTACGAATTCGCGCCAATGCCGATCTGGCGCGTGAGGTTGAGAAATCGCATCGGGGTAGGCGCAAGAGTGCTCCGCTTTGCCCCGTTTGCAAAGTCAAAACTCAAAGAATGCCACCCCGAGCGGCGGCACCGTTGCGGGAAAAGGGAGCGGTTCGCCTTCGCTACGGGCGACCCCGAGCGCGCGCGGCGGCTGGAGCGGGGCAAGCAGCGTCATCGTGACCGCTACCCCCTCGGCGATGCCGTGGAGAAGCGGCACCGCTTCATCGGCGCATCCGTTGATCACCGCCACCCGTCGCCGCCCCGCCCCAACGCTCTGCATCGGCAACAGGTACGGCCCGCCGGTGACTTTGAGCGTTGTTTCGCCGAGCAGGAAGTCGATGAGCGCGTGCATCTGGCGCTGGCGCTGTGGGTTGGGGGAGAGGCGGTGCCACTCCCCGGCGGCTCCGACGGCAACCCGGCCGCCGTGTTCATTTTCGAAGGTGTAAAGCCCGGGATGCCCGGTCGGTTCGCCATCGGCGCGGAGCAACTCGCTCCACCAGAGCGCCCCGGCCTCCGGCTCCAGCGCCGCCAACTGCGGCAGGAGATTGACGCTCAGAAGATGCCGCGCCTCCCCCGAGGGCGGGAGGAGCCGTTCGAGCGAGTAGGGGTACTCCTCGCGCTCCCAGAGCGCGACGCCTTTTAACCCGATGAGCGCCCCAAACCCGCGCTTGGCCAGAATCGCCGCCGCCACGCCATCGAGCAGGAGCGGCCCCGCCAGAAGCTCGCGCAGTTCCTCCACCCCCGGCAGCCATGCCATCGCCCCGGAGAGGAGCAGACCGCGCCTTCCCGCCCCAAAGGTCACCGGCACGCCGTAGCGCAACAGTCCGTCGCCGATCAGAAACGGCGAGGGGGTCAACGCCGCGAGATCGCTCCCGCCCGGCGCGGGGAGGTGAAAGCGCTGGGCGGCTTCCTCATGCCAATAAACGCCGAATCCTTCGAGTGGATCGGTCTTACTGAGGCGCTCGGCGATCCAGTCGAGCGTTGGGCGGCTGGCATTGAGCAGCGGGCCGATCTCCGGGTCGGCCTCGACGCTGTTGCCGCAAAAGGAGAAGAGATCGAGGAGGAGCGCATCGGCTCCGTAGAGCGTCGCTACGACCAGATCAGCCCACGTCTGCCGGTGCGACTTGCTCCAGCGCGTGAACGGGAAGTTCTCAATCTCCGGGGCGACTTCCACATGCGCCGGGCGCAGACGACGCTGGAGGTCGAGCATCAACATCGGCTGGGTATAAAAGGAGGGGGCGACTTCGCTATAGGCGGAGAAATTGGGCCGGTGCGCGGCTTTCCCGCTGATCTCCATCGTGCCAAAGAGCGCCGCCCAATCGCGCCCCTCAAGGCTGTGAAAGGGTGGCGAGGAGGACATCAACCCGAGGCTTGTTTTCCCGCTGCCATGTTCACGCACTTCCCGGGCAATCGCCGCCATTAACTCCCGGTGGAGCTTCCCCCAGAGCTGAATCCACGGCCCGCGCCACCGGTGCGGCTCGCCGGGAGCGAGGAGGGCTGCCACGAGCGCTTCCCGCGTGACTGGTTCGCCGATCTCCTGCGAAAAGCGGTGCAGAATTCCTTCCTCAAACCCGCCGCCCCAGTCGAGCGGCGCATGGTTGCGAAAGCGGAAATCGTCCTCAATCCAAAGCAGCCGGAAGCCGAGCGCCGCAAAGCGTCCGTAGAGTCGGGAAATATAGCTAACCACCGCCGGATCGCCAAAGGAAGCGCACGCCTTTGCCTTTTGCCCGGAAGGGGAGACCATCGTTTCCAGCGCCAGCGCAGGCGGCATCCGGCGGCCCCGGTCGGTATGGAGAACGCTCATCCATGGGTTGAGGCTCACGGAAATACCCCGCGCCTCAAGCGCCCCCTTCGCTTCGGCGACGCAGGCGCACCAGCGGGCTTCCGCCTCCGGGGTAAGTAGCGCGTTGTTCCACTCTTCGGCAGCGATAAAAAGGGCGACTTCCGCCACCTGATGGCGCACGCAGAAGTCGACCAGCGGCGCGATCGTCTCCTTCAGCCCCGGGACGACTTGAAAGCGGAGATGCCAAGCGGGTCGGGTCATGACTTCGCGACGGTGCGGGCCAACAGTTCCTTCATCCCGATGAACTCTGCTTCCCCTCCTTTGATCAGGAGCGGGAGGAGCTTTTCGTGTACCGCATAGCCGGTCCCGCTCGCAAGCGGGGGCCGACCGTCGAGCGCTCCTTCAAACGCCAACCCGTGGGGGTGGCTCAGCAGGAGATGGGGATCGCCGAGCCGGGTCAAATGGCGGTGATGTTCCAGTCCGAGGGCGACCATCCCCTCGATGATCGCCGGATCATTCGGCACCCGCCAGCCGACCTCTGCGCCGATTGGGAATTCCCACACGCCGCCGGGGAGTTGATGTGGCCCGGTCGGCACTCCGGGGTGAAAGGTGATCGGCGTGCCGACCCGCTGGTGGTAGGCTGTCATCGAAGGGATGCGCGAAGAGACCCATTGGTAACCGAGCGCCGCCAGCGCACGGTAAAAGTTGGTGCAGAATGCTCCCCAACCGGGCCGGAATCCGGGCGAGTTCTCCCCAAAAGCGCGGCGCCAGATCCGCTGGCCGTTCTCAAGCATTTCGACCTGTCGCTCCAGCGTGTGTCCGGCCTCGATCTCCGCCCGTTCGCTCTCAAAGCGGCTGGTCGCCTTTGGGTCGAGCGCGAGCATCTCCAGCGCCGGGATGCCGCATTCAAACGCCGTGTGGTGGAAGCCATGCTGGTAAAATTCATGGCCCCGGTTGCGGGCGGCTTCAATGACGCGGAGCAGTTCCGTATCGTGGTCAAGCGGCTTGAGTCCCCCATTGTCCGGGATCACAAAGAAGACACCGGGGATAGCGTAGCGGTCGAGCAGGGCAAGCTGGCGGCGGAGCGCCTCGGCCTGTCCGGCGTGAATATCGTCATTGGTCCAAACGGTGGGGAGGGTCATGGGTAGGTTTCAGCTTTGATCCATTGGGTCGGCGAGCGTTCCATCAATCGTTGAAAGACGCGGTCCAATTGCGTGTGGCTGGAGAAGCCGACATCGTGCGCGACGGAAGTCACCGACTGGCCCGCTTTGAGGAGTTGGCAGGCGCGTTCGACTCTGGCCCGCTCCATGAACTGGCGCGGCGTCACCCCCTCGGTTTGAAGGAAGAGGCGGTGGAAATGGTAGGGACTGTATCCGGCAACAGCGGCGAGATCGCGCAGGGAGAGCGGTTCGCTCAAATGATCGAGCATATATTGCTTGACCGCAGCGGTAATCCCGCGCCGATTGGGGAGGGTTGGCGACAGCCCGGTCTCCATCAGGTTTTCAAAAAAGGCGTGAATCAGATAGAGGAGGAAACGCCGCGCCTTCTCTTGTGGCAGACGGCGCTCGCCGTGGTAGATAAGCCGTGTCGCCTTCTCAAAATCCGAGGCCAGCGCGGCAGGCGGGCCGCCGGCACTCACCATACGCGAGGGGTGTTGCGGGGTGTGGAAAGCGTAGTTGAGGGTGCACGCTCCGGCGGGGAAGAAGTGGAACCAGAAGTCAACGCAGTTCTCGTGATGCGGCCCGTAGTCGGCATCGTGTGGGCTGCGGCGCGGGATCATCGCTGCCACACCCGGGGTGAGCCGGATCGCCTCCCCGCCGATGCCGTAGAGATGCGATCCGCGCAGGGCCACGACCACTTCGACAAGGTTGTGGTAGTGCTGGTGGAGATGCATCCAGCGTCGGTACTGGCTCGAAGGGGTCTCGATCTCCTCTTCGCGATACCAGCGTAGCGTCGTGAGCACCTGCTCCCATTCCGAAGGGAGGAGGCGGTCAGCGGCAGGAGGCTCGGGCGGGCGGCGGCTCACGGAAGAGAGAAACTACCCTGCTTCTCCTTGAGTCGATAGCCGTTTCTTGCGCTGGCGTGACGCTTCTTGCTACTCCGCCACCAGAATCACCCGGTCAAACCGGATCGCGTCGGCGCTCTCTCCCCCCATCGGGGCAAACCAGACGGTCATCCCCGGGGTGAGGCGGTAGCGACCGAGTTCGAGTAGCTGATACTCTTCCCCGGCAAGCTGCTCATAGGGAATGGTGAAGCGCCCTTCGTGCGAGGCGTTGGAGTCATCATAGACGCCCCCTTCGAGAATCGCCGTGGCTTCGGGCTGCGCTCCTTCGGCTTTGATGACGGCGTAGAGCCGCCAGGTTTTCCCGCTCTGGTCGAGGTGCGGCCCGAGTTGCGCCTGGACCAGCCATGCGTCGGAAGCGGTCTTAATGACGACCGCTTCTTTGCCGGAGGCGGCTTCGTCTTCGCGGATTTCGCTCAAAATATCGCGGAAAGCGAGGGTAAGCATGGACGGTTGGAAATCGATCACTTCCCGATCTTGAGTGTCGAGACCCGGCGGGAGTGCGACCTGCGGGCGTTGCAGAGTTCGATCCATCTCCGCCAGCCCTGTTTCAAACGGGATATTCTCGCCCCAGAGTTCCACGCCATGCTCCCGCGCCGCTTCCTCAAACGCCTTTCGGCGTTGTGCGATCTCTTCGGGGGAGGGGTAGGGAAGCTGCTTGGCTTTCGCCTCCGCGCGGAGCGCCCGATCCCGCGCAAGCCGTGCTAGTAGGAGCGAAAGCTCATCGCGTTCGATCCGGCGGGTCAGGGTAGCATCCCCTTTCACCGCTTCTTTCGCACGGGTAAAGAGCGCCTCTCCCCGGGTGATGACTTCGAGGTTCAAAAAGGAGAGATCCTGATTGTTCGTGTTCAACCCCCGTTCCTGTGCCAGAAAAGCGTTGGTGACCAGATCGAGGTATTCACCAAGGATCGGCCCGGCTGCGGCTCCGTAATAACCGTTAAGAAACTCCTCCCGAAGCGCCTGCTGATCCTGCTGCGGATTCCACAGGAGACGGCTCCAGAGCCATGAGCGCAGATGATTGAAATCGCCAACCGGACCGGAGTATTTGTTCCCTTGGACAAACATCCCGCGTACTTTGCTTTTGCTAAAGAACTGCAAATCACTGGCAGCTCCACTCCAGTTGGGGTGGGGGAGGATCGCCCGTTTGAAATTCGCAGCGTAGCTCCAGACGAAGAGTTCGTGGGAGATCTCTCCCCATGCGGCGATCAGATCAGCCGCTGCCCGATTCCAGCGGCTCTCCATCGGGTGACCGTAATCAGCCAGCGCTAGTGCCAGCCGGATGACAACATTCTCCGCAGGGCGAACATGCCGGGGCGGCTTTTCGCTATAGGTATAGGCTAGCGTCTCCACGCGGAAATCGGGGTAGGCTTTGCCGATTTCACCGGCCACCGCGTTGACCGCCCGGATGATCGAGCCCGATTCTGAGCCTTCCTGCACCGCCCTTTGAGCGCATTCGCTACATTGGCAATAGTTGGAGTTGTCGTTCTGGGAGATGGAGATGTAACCGGCTTTCGGGTTCTTCTTGATCCATGCCAGCGCCTCTTTCGTTAGTGCTTTGATCACCTCCGGGTTACTGAGGCAGAGCTGTGTCTGCTGGCCTTCGGGGAGGGCCGAGCCGGGATGGGAAGGGCGGTTGCCGTTGGCCTGATCGGTGTACCAGTGGGGATGCTCTTTGAAAAAGCGTTCCGGCGGTAAAAGTTCGCTAAAGGTATGGACAAACCCCAGCAACGTGTAATGGCCGCCCCATTCCGGCGGTTGGCGTTGGTGCTCCCCGTTGAGACGCAGGCGGGTGGCGAACTCAGGCTGGTTGACCGTGTCGGAGCTGAAATATTCCCGGTAGTCAAAGGCGGGTAGCGATTGGTAGGCGATCGGTCCGATGGCGAGTTCTTTGTGTTGCGGGAAAGTCCCTTCGGTCGGTGTCCACCAGCGACACCCCGCGTATTTTTCGAGAAATTCGTAGACCGCGTAAAGCGTGCCGCGCGGTCGGCCCCCGGCCAGAATCAGAGTATCACCTTTGGTCTCCAGCAGGAGCCCATCTTTACCGAGTTGCTCCCAGTTGACCTCCGGCAGACGCTCGCGCACTTCCCGGGTGGCGCCGATCAGAATCTGTTGCCCTTCGACCGCCTGTTCCTTTTCAGCAAGGTCAACCAGCGGGAACGTCGCTCCGGTGACTTTGCTGAGATAATGACGGAGTTCCTTGGCAGCGTGGCGCTCCGGGGCGGTGGCGTCGCTACCGAGGACGATGGTGCAAGCGGCCTTCCCGTTGCTGGCGATGAGCCATGTCGGGTCTTGTTTTTGAGCAAGGGCGCTGCTTTGGCAGAGAGCCATCGCCCCCGCCGCGATCCAGTGGAGAAACTTCATGGGGTTAGTACCACGGGTAGCTATCGGCGGGAGAAACGCCTGCATAGTCAATTTGGGAATAACCAGCCCCCGGCAAGGCGGGAAGGCGGCCCTCGAAGAACTTGGCATGTCCATCAAAGAAGACCATATTGACCCCTTCCTGATGCGGGTAGACGAGGTTCTCCCCTACATGATCGGTCAGGAAATACTCTGACTCCACCAGCATCATCGTCCGTCCCGGCTGTTGAATGGAGGCGAGCCGTGGCCAGCGTCCGTCGACGGTGTTGACCCGGTTGAGAAAGCCGGGGTGCTGATTCATGGCATAGTGCAACTCGTGCCGCCCTGCGGTGTAGTAGGGGCGGGCCGGGGTTTTGCGTTCCGGGCAGCTCATGATGCTATTCCATTTTCCACCCCAGAGATCGCGCCCGGTATTGGCCGGATTATAAGGATTGGAGGGGAAAAGCCCCACTTCATCGAGCAACTCGTACCACGCTGTATCGCTCATCCAACCGTTGGCTCCCGAGATGGCGGGCAGCATCTTCCCGTTATGCTCCGAACTGAACTGAAGGACCACCATTGCTACCGCTCGAAGGTTGCTAAGGCATTGCGTCTTCTTGCCCCCGGAGCGCATCGCTCCAATCGCCGGGAAGAGGACCATGGCCAGCACGGCCATAATCGTTATGACGACTAAGAGTTCGGCAAGGGTGAAGGCGCTCTGCCTTTGCCCGGTAGGGGAAGGAATGCGTTTCATCACCTGAGCGAAAGTTTCCGACGGCGAGCCATCAGGGTGATCGTTCCAAGGGCGATTGCTCCGAGCATCACGGAGCCCGGTTCCGGCACCGCTGCCGGGTCGATCTCCCCATGGATATAGTAAAGCGCTGTCTCGTTGTGCACAACGCCCATGTTCGGCTGCGAAACGCGCGTGCCGAACGGGTCGGGAGCGCTAGAGCTGATCGTGAAGAGGAAGCGGTTATAGGTCGTCGTTTGGTTGAAGCCGAGGAAATAGGCGTAAACCCCGCCAGCTTCTAGTGATATAGCTTCATCCAGCGTCATCGTCAGGTAGGAACCGCCGGGCGCAGTGGCGGTGGTGGCTTGGACGAACCCGGTCTGTTCATCAACCACCTGCCCGGAGATGGGCGAATCGCCGGGGTTGTTGAGCTTGAGGATCACGAGCGTAAATTCTGAAGGCGCGGCGAAATCCTCCGCTACCGGTGCGAAAAGCTGCATCGTCAATCCGGTCATCAGATAGTTGGCTTCCGCGGGGACCAGAAACGATTGGCCGAATGTGCGGATGACATCCTCTCCGGGCGAATCATCAAGCCGGACCCATCCTAGTGCATCCTGAGACACCGGTTCATAGGAAGCGAAGATACCGGAGGCATCCGGTTTGAGCGTCGAAAAGGAGACCGAGACGGCTGCGGAAGCAGGGAGGATCGGGCCAAGGAGGAGCGCAGAGAGCGCCATGAGGTGAGTTCGGAGGGTGGATCGTTTCATAAAGTTAGCAAAGGGTGGTCGCTAGGGAAGGGCGGGGGAGCTTTCGACTCCAGTCGCCTTCAATGACGATCGGGATCTTCGGTTGCTCTCCGGCGAGGCGTTGCTCCAAGACTTTGACCAGATGGCTGGCCAGTTCACGGCTGGAGGTTTCATAACGTTTGACCTCGACGCCGTAGTGGTGCTCGATCCCTTCGCTAGCCAGCGTGATGAGTAGTATCTCTTGTGGCACGGCGATTTGCTCCTTAATGACCGCGATGGCCGCGCCTCGGGTAGCAATATCATCGGAGATGATCAGGGCATCGGGTCTGCGCCCCTGTCCCTTCCAGCGGCGGAGATGGTCGAGAAGGGTAGCGTGGGCGATTTCATCCATTGGACGCTCGTCCTCGACAATGCTAACAATCTCCGGCAACGGCACTTGCAACCGCTTTGCCGCTCGGGTGAGCCCTTTGAGATCGGCTCGTTCGGTCAGAAAATGGCGTAGATAGACGACATCGCGGCAGCCTCGTGCCACACACTCCTCCAGCGCACGTTCTCCGAAACAGGCGAAATCGAACCTCACATCAGCCACCACTTCGCTGTGACTAGCGAGGGGGACACCTTTGAGCGGGGCCAGTTTGAGCCATTGTTCATCGCGCAGGCTGATCGTGATGGCGGCCTGAATGGGATGGCTGCGGCTGTCGCGCAGGAGTTGCTGGCACGGTGGCGCCCCTTCGGGCTGGTCGGCCTCATGGAGATTAAACCCGGCGTAACAGCGGCAGGCGTATTGCCTTTGCTCAAACTCCTCCTCCAGCGCGGTGAGGAGTGCGCGATAGAAATGGGCACTCTCCTCCACCACGCTCGGCCCGAAAAGGATAGCGATCATCGGATCAACCCGCAGGGCATTGATATAGGTGCCGCTGCCGAGCTCACGACGGACCAGACCTTTACGCACCAGCACGTCAACCCCCTGTCGCATCGTCAGGTAGCTAACCTCCATCCGCTCGGCGAGATCGCGTTCGGAAGGGAGTTTCTCCCCGAGTTGATAGCGCCCCGCTGCAATCTCTTTCTCCAACGCTCCCGCTACGGCGAGATAACGAAAGGGCTCACGACCTCGGTTCCGGGATGGGGTTGGCTTCGGATTCATCGGTAACGTAAAGCTCTATATAGCAGTTTTCGCCGTCGTGTCAACCGCCTTTCTCTTCTCCGGGTGGCAAACTTCGGTGCGCGCTTTACATTCGCCCCGCTGCAAGGGAGGTTGAGGACGCAGTGGCAGCGGCAGTTTCGTAATCCATTTCAGGTACCATGGCGCAGAGACATCAAGTGAACGTTGACGGAGAAGAGGCCGGGTATGCGGAGGTCATCCCGCCGCCTCGGCATCGCGCATCGGCTTTTTCGCAGGAGGAGGAGGGGAAGGACCCGCTCATCGCAATGGTCGTCTCGCTGATGGACGATATTTTCCGCATTCCCGGGACGAAGATCCGCTTCGGGCTTGACCCGCTAATGGGGCTCTTCCCCGGTGTGGGCGATGCGCTCGGCTCGATCGTCTCGGTGGCGCTCCTCGGCGCGAGCGCCCGCCACGGGGTGCCGAAGATCGTCCTCGCGCGGATGGCGCTCAATATTCTCATTAACGGCGTCGTTGGTGCGATCCCGTTCTTTGGTGACGCCTTTTCGGTCTGGTTTAAGTCCAACGCCATGAACGAGCGCCTCCTCCTACAACACGCCGGGAAACGGCGGGCTTCCACGGTGGGGGATTGGGTCTTTGTCTGCGGGTTGATCTTTTTGGTCCCCGCCGTGATCGGCCTCGCGCTCTATGGAGTCTTCACTCTGATTCGACAGCTTTTCCTCCTATGAAAACGATCCTCGGCATTGAAGGCGGCGGAACCAAAACGGAGTGGTGCCTTCTCAAGCCGGGGGAGAACGCGAACCGCAGCGGCCTCCTCCCCGCCGCTAATCTCCGCCTCATCGGGGATGAAGCGCTCGACCAGATGTTGCGTCTGCTCCCACAGGAGGTCGATGCCGTGGGGGTTTACCTTGCCGGATGCGTGACGCCGGGGGATCACGCGCGGCTGGAGGGGATCGCCCGGCGCGTCTGGCCCGCTGCCACCCTCGCCATCGGGAGCGATCGCGAGAGCGGTTTCGCCGCTGCCCTTCCGCAAGGGGAGGGGGTTGCCGTCATCGCCGGGACCGGCTCCGCGATCACCGGCAAGCGCGGCTCCCGCACCGATAACGCCGGGGGGTGGGGCCACCTCCTCGGGAGCAAGGGGAGCGGTTACGACCTTGCCATGCAGGCGTTGCGGGCCGTCCTCTGGCACTACGATCTGACGCGCCGGATCACCTCCCCCGGAGAGGCGATCCTCGCCCGACTTGGCCTCAATCGGCTCGAAGATCTGATCGCTTGGGCCGCTGATGCCGAGAAAATGGCGGTCGCCAGCCTTGCTCCCGTGGTTTTTGAAGCCGCCGAACAAGGCGACCGCGCCATGGAAGCGATCCGGGACACCGGGGCGCAAACCCTCGCCGAAGGGGCGATCGCCGTCGCCCAACGCCTCGGCTTGAAGCAACCGTCGATCCGGCTCCAAGGCGGCCTTTTTGTCCATTACGCACCGTATGTTGAACGGTTTCGGGAACGGGTTGCAGCGGTCTTTGCGCAAGCCGATGTCGCCGTCTGCTCTCGCTCCGGGGCGCACGGGGCGGCAGAACTGGCCGCACGCCGCTTGGGGGTGGAGGTGAAGGTGGCCGATCTTTCCGCTTCATTACCTGAAGATGCTGCCGCGCTCGCCACCGCCGCTACCGAGCAGGTCAACCCCCGTTCCGCCCACCTCTCCAGCCTGAAGCCGTTGGAGCTGGTCGACCTTTTTGTCGAGGAAGAGCGTCACGTCACCGCCGCGCTCGCCGCTGCAAGGGAGCCACTCGCCGCCGCGATCGAGGTTACGGCCAATGCTCTGCGCCACGGCGGTCGGCTCTTTTATATCGGTGCTGGGACGAGCGGTCGGCTCGGCGTGCTCGATGCCAGCGAACTCCCGCCGACCTTCGGTGTCGCCCCGCAACTGGTGCAGGCGATCATCGCCGGGGGGGAGAGCGCCTTGCGCCGTGCTGCGGAAGGGGCGGAGGATCATGCGGAAGCCGGGTCGTTTGCGATGTTGGATCGCGGAGTCCGCGCCGGGGATGTCGTCTGCGGGATCGCCGCCAGCGGGCGCACGCCCTTTGTCCTCGGAGCATTGGGCGAGGCCCGGGCCAACGGAGCGCACACGCTGCTGCTCACTTGCAACCCTCAACGCCCCCGGCACGACCCGCCGTGGGAGGTGGAGATCGACCTGCCGACTGGCCCGGAGCTTCTCACCGGCTCCACCCGTCTCAAAGCAGGAACCGCGACCAAGGTCGCCCTCAACCTCCTCTCCACCGGTGTCATGATCGCGCTCGGCCACGTTCGCGGCAACCTGATGAGCGGGGTGCGCGCTTCCAACGCCAAGCTGCGCGACCGGGCGATCCGGCTTGTCGCTCAGGCGCGGGGCGAGAGCCGGGAGGAGGCCGCCCGACGTCTTGAGGAGCACGGGTGGGAGGTCGCCGCCGCGCTCGAAGATTGAACGCCGCGTTCGCCGCGCTGTCGAAGAAGGCCGAACTGCTTTTTCTTTCACCTGTGCCTGCCGCTCTGACATCTCCCGTTTGCAATAGGATTGCCCAAGAGGCGCCTGACCTGATAGCAACCTGCGGGATGACAGAGGAAATCGACGATACCGAATGGGTCCGGCGCGCGCAGGCGGGCGACCCGGCGGCGTTTGATGCCCTCGTCGTCAAGTACTCCCCGCGTCTCTACGGGCTGGTCTATAACATGACCTCCAACCACGAGGATACCAACGATCTCCTTCAGGATATCTTCGCCAAGGCGTACCGTTCCATCGCCGGATTCCGGGGGAAATCGAGCTTCTACACGTGGATTCACTCGATCGGCGTCAACATGACGATCAACTTCCTCAAAAAGCGGGGTCGCCGTTTCCACATGAGCCTGGATGACCTCGACGCCGGGGTCGCCAACGACAAGGAGATCGTCGAGTTGACCTCCAACACCACCCCGGTGCGCGAGGCCGACCTCTCCGAACTCCAACAGAGATTGAACGAGGTGATGATGAAATTGTCTCATGATCATAGAGCAGTGGTGACGATGTTCGATATTCAGGGGATGCCCCATGCGGAGATCGCCAAGATCCTCGGGGTCTCTGAAGGGACCGTCCGCTCTCGCCTCTTCTATGCTCACCGCCAGCTACAGAATTACCTTCAAGAGTTTCATTCGTAAGAGATCCAACACCGTTTGAGATGATTCGCCATGTCACAGGAAGATGATACGATCGCCCGGCTCCTGCGCCTCAAGCGCTACGAGCAACCACCACCCCACTACTTTGAGGAATTTCTTCACGAGTTCCAGCAGCGCCAGCGTGCCGAAATGCTCCGCCGTCCGCTCTGGCGGATCGGGCTGGATCGGATCGAAGCGTATTGGAACCAGCTAAGCCTCTCGCAGCTCTCCTACGCTGGAGCGAGCGCCGCTGTTCTCCTTGGCGCAGCCGTCTTCACGGCGGATATGCTTCAACACCCGGGCGGGGCGAATCCGGCGGCTTCCTTTGCTTATCAGAGCTACCCGGTCGACCCGTCGCTCTCGGCACCGCTTCATCACGAGCGGGTCACTCCGCCGGGCCGCTCGATTAACACTCCGCGCTATGCGGCGACTCATAGCGAGAGCCTTCCGGTACGACAAGTCTCCGGAGCGCCGTTCACGCTCAATCCGCAGATCGAAGTCGCCCCGGATTTCTTCCGTCAGCCGGTCCGCACCGGGGCCACCCACAGCCACCCGCGCTACATCCTCGATCCGCGCCCGGTCAGTTACGACGCACCGATCAGTTTTTAGCCGTTCCATCCTTCCATGTCTGCTCTCCCTGATTTGCTTCCACCCCGGCGTTCTTTCTGGAAAGCCTCACTGGCAGTCACTCTCTCCGGCGTTGCCATCTGCTTTGGCCCGGCGGCCCATGGGGAGGGGGAGCCGCCTTCGGGGAGCGTCGCCACGGCCTTGGCAGAGGAGGTTCGCTCGGTCTTTGAGCGGGTAAAGGGGAGCGTGGTGAAAATCGAGGCGTGCGATGAGAACGGGCAGTTGGTCGGTAACGGCTTTTTCATCGACCCGCACGGCACGCTGCTGACCTCCTATTCGGTCGGCGGGGAGAGCTTTAATATCGTCGTGAGCTATGGGGAGAAACGTTGCCCCGCCAAACGGCTCACAGCCGATAGCCGCAGCGGCGTCGCCATTCTCAAACTGGAGAAAGAGACGAGCGCCCTGCCGTTCCTGCGTCTCGGGCGCTCGAAGGAGCTTGGGGTTGCCTCTCCGGTGATCATGGTGGCCCATCCGATGGACCTCCCGCTAGCGCCCAATTTCGGGATGATTGCCGGGTTTGAACGCAAGTACCTTGATCGTTATTTTGCCACCACGCACATCCGTGCCAACGTCCCGGTCAAGCGGGGCGAAGGGGGCGCACCGCTCCTCAACATGCGCGGAGAGGCGGTCGGGATGGTCGTCAGCAGTCTTGAGGGCGGAGGGGCCTGCTTTGCCCTGCCGGTCGAAGCCGCGGCGAAGGTCCACCGCGATTACGTCCGCTTCGGTGCGCCGCGTCCCGGTTGGCTCGGGTTGATGATCGAGCCGGTCGACCCGGCACCCAACGGCTCCACCGTCGCCATTGAGCGGCTGGAGGAGGGGGGGCCAGCGCTTAAAGCCGGTCTTCAACCGGGCGACGTGTTGCAAAAGATCGGCGAATTTGAAATTCGCGCGCCGGAGGATCTCCTCAATGCCGCTTTCTTCCTGACCGAAGGGGAGGCAGTGGAAGTCACCGTCCTGCGTAGCGGCGAGACGCTCACCGTCCCCGTTTCACCCGGTCCCCGACTGGCCGGCACAGAGCCGCAGCGCCGTGACCAGCAACCGGTCACCACTCAACTCGGCACGCTGACCGGGCTGGAGTACATCGACCTGCGCACCGGGCGGTAATCTAAAAATGGCCCCGGCCAAGGAAGGGGTGGTTCCTGTGACCGGGGACGATTGGATTAGGCTTTTCGCCTTTCAGTACGACTTCGCCCATAGCACCCGTTGCGGGCTGGGGGAGCCGTCGACGATGCAGCGGCCCGGCTCCTCGGGGAGATCGCGCGGGATGCAGCGGATGGTCACCTTGAGGTCTTGCTTGATTTTCTCCTCGCTCTCCGGGCTGCCGCCCCAGTGGGCGAGCGCGAAGCCGCCGTGGATCTCCGGTTTGTCGGAGTTCTTCGCGGTGAAGAAGTCGTAAAACTCTTCGAGCGTGTCGATGCGCCGGGTATGAGCTTCGCGGAAGGCGAGCGCCTTTTCGTAGAGCCCGTCCTGAATGGATTGGAGCAAAGCGGCGACCTGTCCCGGGAATTCGGCCATCGGAACAAACGCCTTCTCCTTGGGCGAACGGTCGCGTCGGGCCACCGCCACGCTCCCTTTCTCCAGATCACGAGGGCCGATCTCCAACCGCACGGGCGCTCCCTTTTTGATCCACTCCCAGTTTTTAACGCCGCCGCCGATGTCGCGCCGGTCGATCTCCACGCTCACCGGTTCGCCGTGGAAACATTGGGCGCGGAGTTCCGTCGCCAGCGCCTCGGCTGCCGCCCAGACCGCCTCGCGCGTCTCGGGCTTCGGCGTGACCGGGAGGATCACGATTTGCGTCGGGGCAACCCGGGGCGGGATCACCATCCCGTCGTCATCAGCGTGCGTCATGATCAGCGTGCCGATGAGCCGTGTGCTCACCCCCCAGCTCGTGGTCCAGGCGATCTCCTCGCGCCCTTCGCGTGACTGGAATTTGATCCCGCTCGCCTTGGCGAAGTTCTGCCCGAGGAAGTGGGACGTCCCGGCCTGAATCGCCTTGCGATCCTGCACCATCGCTTCAATACAGAGGGTGTCGACCGCGCCGGGGAAGCGCTCGCTGGCGCTCTTGGCCCCGCTAAAGACAGGGATCGCAAGGTGTTCGCGTGCAAAACTTTCGTAAACGCCGAGCATCGTCTCAGTCTCCGCGATCGCTTCCTCGCGCGTTTCATGCGCGGTGTGTCCCTCCTGCCAGAGAAACTCCGCCGTGCGCAAAAAGAGGCGCGGGCGCATCTCCCATCGGACCACGTTGGCCCATTGGTTGATCAAAATCGGGAGATCGCGGTACGATTGGACCCACTTGGCGTAGGTCGCGCCGATGATCGTCTCCGAAGTCGGGCGGACCACCAGCGGCTCGGTCAACTCCGCCGAAGGGGCGGGGCGCATCTTGCCATCAGCGCCGACTTCCAGCCGGTGATGGGTCACGACGGCGCACTCTTTAGCGAACCCTTCGACGTGGGTCGCCTCTTTTTCAAGGTAACTGAGCGGGATAAAGAGGGGGAAATAGGCGTTCTTATGCCCGGTTTCCTTAAATTTCGCATCGAGCTGGCGCTGGATCGCTTCCCAGAGGCCATACCCCCACGGTTTGATCACCATGCAGCCGCGCACATCAGAGTTTTCGGCCAGATCAGCAGCGCGGATCACCTGCTGGTACCATTCGGGGAAGTCTTCCTCCCGGCGGGGGGAGACGGCGGTTTTGCTATCGCTCATAAAAAAAATCAGAGAAAATCAGAGTCGTGGCAGGAGCCAATCGACAAATTTGGGAATCCCCTCGCTAATTGGGGTCGTGGGGCGGTAGCCGAGCAGACGGCCTGCCTTGGAAATATCGGCATAGGTCAGCGGGACATCCCCCGGCTGTTCGGGGAGGTGGCGGATGATCGCTTTTTTGCCGGTCGCCGCTTCGATCTGTGCGATCAATTCGGAGAGAGTCGTCGTCTCGCTTTCGCCGAGGTTGAAGGTATCGCAAAGCGGCCCTTCGTAGCTCAGGCATGCCGTGACCCCTTGGAGGATGTCATCAATAAAAGTGTAATCGCGGCGGGTCGAACCATCGCCATATTGGTCGATCGGTTTGCCTTCAAGGATCGAGCGGGAGAACTTGTGAATTGCCAGATCGGGGCGCTGGCGTGGGCCGTAAACGGTGAAAAAGCGCAGGCTGATCGTCCGCAATCCGTAGAGGTGGGAGTAATTGGAGCAGAGCTGCTCGGCGGCCAGCTTCGTCGCTGCATACGGGCTGATCGTCTGGTTTAAACAAAGCTCCTCATGGAAAGGGGCCTCTTTGAGGGTCCCGTAGACCGACGAGCTGGAAGCGTTGATGAACCGTGGCACCCCCGCTTTGCGCGCCGCTTCGAGGAGATTGAAGGTCCCGGTGATATTGGTGTCGATATAGAGGCGCGGCTCTTTGATCGACGGGCGCACCCCGGCGCGGGCGGCAAGGTGGATGATCGCATCGAAGCGCCCGGCGGCGATGATCCGGTTGACGGCGTCGGCCTCGCGGATGTCGACCTCGTGCAGTTCGATATGCGGGCGTGCGGCACGGAGATTCTCCCGTTTAATCTCAGGAGAATAAAAGTCATTGAATTCATCGAGCACCGCGACGTGGTGCCCGTTTGCCAGCAGACGCTCCACCACCGCAGAGCCGATGAACCCGGCGCCGCCGGTGACCGCAATTTTCATCGCGGCAAAGTAGGGGAAATCATTTTTCAACGCAAGCAGGTTGAGAGTTCTTCAACACCCCGGGGAAGGTGTGATACGCCACGCGAAAGCTCCTTGCGTGTAGAAAAGCCTTCGCCTCCTTCTAAAAGTGGTGTATTTTCTTTGCTCGTCAGGGGAGACCGGCATTGACACCCCGGCCCTTCAATGAGATAGAACCAGAACCCTGTATCGAATAATTATGGCAGACGAGCATCCCCCGGCATCTCCAGATCCCAACCTTTCCAAGAAAGCGACGGTTCGTATCACCCTTCCGCCCAAACCGAGCGCCGCTGGCGGCGAGACGAAAAAGGAAACGATCCGAATCACTCTCCCGCAGCCTGCTGCCGGTGCCAAAAAGGAAACCGTCCGGATCGGAGGGGCCAAGAAGGAGACGATCCGCATTACCCTGCCCCCGCAGGCAGGTAAGCGCGACACCATCCGTATCGACAGCAAAAAAGAGGCAACTCCTGAGCAACCGGCTGAGGCTTCCCGCACCACCATGCGCATCGACCTGCCCGAGAGTGGCGAAGCGCGCACGACCATGCGGATCAACGTCCCGGAAGGCGAAGTGGCCAAGAGTGCCCCGCCTGCCGCCGCTGTGCCTCCGACGCCGAAGGCACCGCTGCCGCCGCCTCCCGCTGTAAAACTTCCACCGCCTCCCAAGCCGCCGGGCTTGAGCGGGTTGAAGCCACCGGCCCCTCCCGGGTTGCCGAAGGCTCCCCCCGCACCACCGAAGCCGCCCGGTGCCGCTGCACCGAAGCCGCCGGGAGTGCCCCCAGCCGCGCCGAAACCACCCGCCGCTCCACCAACCCCGGCGGCCCCTCCTGCTGCGGCAGTCGCCGCAGCGGCCCCCGCTCCTGTTTTGCAGAAGCCGGTGGCTCCCAAAAAGGAGACGACGCGCATCCAGTTGCCGCCTGACCCCAAGACCTTGCCCAAGGCAACCGTCAAGCTCACGCAGCAAGCCCCGGCCTCTTCGGCTCCCGCAGCAGCGGTCCGGACTGCCGCCGTCACCCCTGACCTTAACGACGAAGAAAACGATCCCCTTATGAAAATCTTGAGCGTGGCAGTCACCGTCGTGGCGCTTGGAGCGGCCGTTGCCGCCTTCCTCGCCCACTCGGCCTAACCATTACCTTTGTTTCATCCAACATCATGGCCAGCGAAAATGTGATCAATCTCACGGAGGCGAATTTCGATGAAGTCATCGCCAATGCCTCCACTCCTGTTCTTGTCGACTTCTGGGCGACCTGGTGCGGTCCCTGTAAGATGATCGCCCCGATCCTCGACGAAATCGCCGACGAAAAGGTTGGTTCCGTCGTCGTGACGAAAGTCGACGTCGATCAGAATCAGGCAATCGCAGGCCGTTACAGTATCCGGGCGATCCCGACGCTTCTCTTCATCAAAAACGGTGAAGTCAAAGAGCAGGTCGTCGGGATGACCAGCAAGAAAGATCTGCTGGCGAAGATCGAGGCGCTTGCCTGATCGCTCGCTGCGCTTTCCTTAAATTCTTCCTCCCCGCCTCTCCGGTCGATTGATCGGAGGAGCGGGGAGCTTCGTTTTCCGGTCTTGCGTTTTCCGGGCTGTCACGATAGAGTCGTACCCAGTATGATGAAATCCTTCACACGCATCGTCTGCACGGCGGCGGCCTCTCTCGCACTGGTGGCTTCGGCCACGGCGCAGGAATGGATCACCGATCACAAAGAGGCCCTCAAGCTGGCCAAGGAACAGGACAAACAGGTGATGATCAATTTCACCGGTTCGGACTGGTGTGGCTGGTGCATCCGTTTGAAGGAAGAGGTCTTCGATACCCCTGAGTTTAAGGAGTACGCCAGCCAGAACCTGATTCTGCTGGAGATCGACTCTCCACGAAAGAAGGAGCTTCCGGCTGACCTTCAAGCTCAGAACAAGGCGCTCCTTCAGGAATTCCAAATCCGTGGTTTTCCGACGATCGTTGTCCTCAATCCCAAGGGGAAACCGGTGGGGCAGGGGGGCTATCAGGAAGGCGGGAGCGAAGCGTTTCTCAAGCAGTTCCCCAAGCACACGCCTAAAAAGCAGGAAGCTTCCTCCTCCGTCTTCAAGAACGATTTGAAGACCCCGGGCGCAAAGTAAAACGTGCCTGATTTTTGAGGTTGGCAAACCACCCGGCAACCTCCTATATTCCGGCCCTCCCTTCCTTCCAAAGCGATTTTTTTGGAGGGAGAGCCGGTGACAACCGGGCGATTAACTCAGCGGTAGAGTAGCTCGTTTACACCGAGTCAGTCGGCGGTTCGAATCCGTCATCGCCCATGTCTTTCCCACCTCGCGCAGTCTTGCGCCCCGCCTTCCGTCCACCGCTTCTGATCCGCTGGCTGGCGCTCTGGAGTCTCCTGATGGGGAGTGCTCTTTTTGGGTTTGGCAAACCGGAGGCTTCAGTTGATAAAGGGGCCATGGCCTCCACGCGGTTTCTCTACCTTTCCTCCAACGATCAGGGAATCTTTCTTTCCCGATTTGACCCCGAAACCGGCACGCTTTCCGCGCCGCAACCGGTCGCCGGGCCGAACGGCACCTTCTTCCTCGCCCGTCATCCCAAGCTCCCCGTTCTCTATTCGGTGGAGTTGGCGCATGATCAGGTCAGCGCCTACCAGATCGGCGAAGAAGGGGCGCTCACGGCGATCAACACTGTTGCGAGCCGGGGGGCTGATCCGTGTCACCTTGCGCTCGATGCCGAGGGGCGCTTTTTGGTCATCGCCAACTACAATGGTGGCATCGTCTCCTATCCTCTCGGGGCTGATGGTGCTCTGGGCGAAGCGGCCAGCGTTTACCAACCGACCGGCAGTGGTCCGGATACCGAGCGTCAGGCCCATGCCCATCCCCACGGCGTCGCCCTTTCCGAAGCGGGGGATTATCTCTATGCCGCCGATCTCGGGATCGACCGTGTAATCGGCTTGGGGATCGACCCGCATTCCCTCGCTTTGAGCGCGAAGGAGGAACTCTCTGTCACGGAAGCCACTGGCGCAGGCCCTCGGCACTTTACGCTTCATCCCCACGGGCGTCTTGGGGTCGTGGTGAACGAATTAAACAACACCGCCACGCTCTACCGGCGCGATCCCAAGGACGGTCTCCTAACTAAAGGGAACACCCGCTCGACCCTCCCTGCCGGTTTCAGTGAAGAGACTTGGACGGCGGAGATCGATTTTCACCCGCTTGCTCCGATGATCTATGCCAGCAATCGCGGGCATGGTTCGCTTGCGCTTTTTCCCTACGACGCCACGACCGGGGAGTTGGGCGAACCGCAATGGCTCACGACGAAAGGGAAAAAGCCGCAGCATTTTGCGATCGACCCGTCGGGACGACACCTTCTCATCGCAAACGTCGATGCCAATTTCGTCACCGTTCACCCGCTCGACCCGTCGACCGGTCTCCCCGGCCCGGAGAGCGCCGCCGTACCGCTGAGCCAGCCGATGTGCCTCCTTTTTGTACCATGATTGAAGATCGCCTCGAAGCCATCCGCGAACGTTTGCGGCAATCCGCCCACCTGCCGGAAGCCTCCCGTCAGGAACTGCTCACCCTCCTGCACGCGCTGGAGGCCGAGATCGCCGCCCTCCCTGACCATCATGCCGATGATGCCCAGAGCATCACCCGGTTTGCCGACGCTTCCGCCCACGAAGCGACACGGACGGAGCAGCGCCCGCAGGTCCTCGCGACCGCCGTGGAGGGGTTGCGCCAATCGGTCGAGGCGTTTGAAACGACTCATCCGACCTTGACCGCGACGATCAACCGCATCGCCCTGATCCTCTCCAATATGGGGATTTAGCGCGTCTTCTACTGCATCTGTCGCCACTCCCCGGGGGGCGAGCCGACCCGTTTGCGAAAGAAGCGATGGAAGTACGACGGCGAGGCCATCCCGATTTGTTCAGTGACGGCCTCGATCGTGTAGTGCGCCTTGAGGAGTTCTTTG
This sequence comes from Chthoniobacteraceae bacterium, assembly GCA_037189865.1. Lineage (GTDB taxonomy): Bacteria > Verrucomicrobiota > Verrucomicrobiia > Chthoniobacterales > Chthoniobacteraceae > DATMFV01. The sequence continues at coordinate 387,400 of JBBCIW010000001.1, forward strand.
GCGTAGTTGAGCCGTGCTTCATCGAGATATCCCTGCGGCGTCAGCCCGGTGTGCTGGTGGAAGATCCGATGGAAAAAGGAGGGGCTATACCCGGCGATCCGCGCGAGCCGGTTGAGGTTGAGCGGTTCCTTGAGGTGATTGCGGATGTAGCCTTGGATCGACTCGACCACTTCCCGGTGGTGATCGGGCGGCAGTTCTCGCGTTGCCGTGGCGAGGATTTCCAGCAGCGTCGTCGTCACCAGATGGCGAAAGAAAGTGTTCGCCATCGGGTCGCAGGGGTGATCGCGGCAATGGTCCCACGCTTTCATCAGGGAGGCAGCCGTTGAAGCGGGGAGGATGCGCGGGGGAATCTCGCGGTAGAGCCGCCCTTGCTCATCCGCGCCAAAGGTATTGTAGGTGAGCAGATGGGGGCTAATGAGGTGAATCCAAAGCTGGGTAAAGCCGGTCGAATAGGGAGGAACGCGGTAGTCCCTCGCCTCGTGGTGATCAAAGAGGAGAACCGTTCCACACCGTAACCGGTAGACTTTTTCCTCAAAACCGTACGGGATCGAACCGCGCAAGGTTAGCATGATCTCCCGATGGGCCGGTCGATGGATATGGGTGGGATCGGCGATCCAGCGCCGGTGGGCGGGATGGGTGAGGGGTGGCGGCTTCCCTATCCCTTCGAGGGAGGAGATCCAGCGCCACCCTCCCGTGTCGGAAAGCTTCTTCTGCTCTTGAACACTGAGAAAACGGGAGAAATCGTAAGGGGTAGCCAAAGAGGATCGGGGAGAAGCCATCCCCTAAACTATCAACGTTTTTTCAGGATAACAGGTGGAAAAGTTCTTTCCAGAGAGGAGAAGATCGGGCAGGGGAGGGGCAAGATCGTGCATTTTGCAAAAGCCGTTTTACACGTACGCTTCCGGTGACATGGTCGCCTCATCCTCCCTTCTGCATTCTCCCGAGAACCGCCCCGCTGCCGGAGCGCCCCGTTTCGCGGTGAGGGAATGCTATTGCCCGCTTCATTTTGGAAACTCGTACGAAGCGATGTGGGAGAGAGAGACCGAGGTCTATCTTCAGGAACTCCGCCACTGGGGTTTTAATCAGATTGATACGTGGCTGAACGCTACCGACGCCCGCGATCCCTTCATCCCCGGCGACCGCTGGCACCATCTCGGGAAGGAGTTGCTCGAAAAACGCCGCATGTTCCTAAAAACAGCGCAGGAGAGCGGCCTCAAGGTGCGCGTCAGCCTTACGCCCAATCATGTCTACCTTGATCAACTCAAGCCCGAGCTTTTAGCTATCCAAGGGGAGAAAGTCTTTGGCCAACTTCTTTGCCCGAGCCAGCCGGAAGCCCGCCGCATCATTCTGGAGAATTGCCGCAACTGGTTTCGCCATTTGAGCACGGGAGGCGTGCATCTTCATGAGATCGGATTTTATGCGTATGACTTCGGCGGTTGTCTTTGTGCGTCGTGTCAGCCGTGGATCGTCACCTTCGCTAACCTTTGCCGGGAGATTCATGCGGAAGCGCAACGCTTCTTTCCCGCCATCAAAGCAGGGATGACCACATGGTGGTGGACCCCGGAGGATTACACTTTGTTTAAGAACTGGCAGCAGGAGCACGCCCCCGGTTGGCTCCATTTCATGAACCTCCATATCCATTATAATCAGGAGAACTGTGTGCGTGGTGACCTCCCTGATGGCATTGAACGGCGTGCTTTCGTGCATATCGGTTATGGGGAAGGGATCTCCGCTTCGAGTCGCGATATTTATGGCGGCATGGGGCCGGTCATCGCACCGGAGCGCCTCACCGCAACCCTCGCGGCGCTGGAGGCTGACGGAGTCGCCGGTTTTAGTGCCTATAGCGAAGGGCTCTATGATGATGTCAATAAAAGCCTCCTTGCCGGGATGGCTTCGGGGCGATTCCCTAATGCCGATGCGCTCCTTGATGCTTATGTGGAGCGCTACTTCGAGCCCACTACCCCCGGAGAGATCGCGGAGTGGGTGGCTTGGTTAAAAGCGTGGGGACGGATGGAGGAGGTCGATGCCCGATTGGCGTTGGAGGAACTGGAACACCTGCTTGCCGAAAGCAATGGAGAACGTCCATGGCAACAGGAGCAATGGGTCTGTAAAAGCCACCTTCACTGGAACGATGCTACGGCGTCAGGTAGTGTTGGAACGCATTTCACGAGGGAGCAATCGGCCGCCGCACACGATTATCAGATGTGGTATGAAACCTTGCACCGCACCCTTTACCGCCTTGGCCCGGTGCGCCATATTATCAACGCATGGGCCACGCGCCCGCCTCAATGGCTAGCGAACTGGAAGACAGCCACTGGCCGGACGCCGGACCGTGATGCGGTGGCTCTTCCAGTCAATGCCTGAGAGCCTCGTTACCCAGAATGCCATGAAAAAAGCCGCTGCCTTTAGCCTTAGTGAACTGCTGGTCGTGCTCGCATTGATTAGCGTGCTGGCCTTGCTGGTAGCGGGCGGGAGTGGCTATGTCATGCGCCGGACCGACAAGGCGGTTACCGTAGCCAACTGGCGCGAGATCAGCGCCGCCATTGCGCTCTATAGTGGTGAGCATCAGGGAATGCTCCCCGGGCCGCTGGCCTCCAGTCAACGGGCTACCTATTATGTGTCACAGGTTAGCTATCCGGTCACCGGAGCGCTTGGGTATTACCTCGCCCCCTATCTCGCGCCTGATCTCGAAGGGCAGGGCCAGCTCAAGCGAACCAAGCCTTACACGATCAGGGCCTTTCAATCTCCCGCGATGCGCAAGCGATCTCCTTTGGGCGATGACGCCACGCAGTTTTTCATCAATATCAATATTTATACTCACCCCGGAGTGCGCTTTCAGCCCTTCGGCGTCATGCAATCGGGGACGCCGGTGGTCCTGCCAATGAGAGTGATCGCTGCCCATAACCGGATCACTCCTTACGCACGGCTCTCAGAGGTGCCGATGTTCTTCATGGCTGATCGCTATTATCGTCACTGGTCGGAAGGGCTCAAGGCTGCCGGGATTCCCGAGGAGCCGCTCTTTGGCAAGACGCGGCTGGCCCTCTTCTTTGATGGTCATGTTGGCGACTATTTTCCTAATGCCGCCGTTTATCCCGAAAAGGATTACCTCACCCAACCCTAACCCTGAAAAGAACCGACCCCCAATCATGAAAACGACCGATCGCGCTCTTCCTCGCTGGAAACGCTCTGCCCTCCTTGGTCTTGCGCTTGGCGCGGGGCTTTCTATCCTCCCTCTCACCGCTTCCGCTGCGACGATCAGTTGGAAGATGGCGGGTGGCGGTAACTTTAATCTCGGGACGAACTGGAACGGAGATCTCGTTCCCGGCACTCTTGATACGGCGCTTTTTGACAATAACGCCACCGGAACGCTAACCTTTAGTAGCGCCGCCACCACCGTCGCCGGAGTGCTCTTTCAAAACACCAGCGGCGAATTGACTCTCGATCCCGGGGCGCGTGCCTTGAATATCACCGGGAACTTCACCCTCGGGCAGGCTGCTGGCGCTGCCTCAAACGTGAAACTCACGAGTGGCTCCGTGACGGCTGCTTTGCTGGTGCTGGGTAATAACGCTACAGCAAACCAGAATATCGCTACCCTTGACGGAGCCGGTGTCTCTTTTCTGGCCAATAGTTCCGTGCGTGTCGGGATTAGTGGTAGCGACAACCGTTTGAGCGTCTTGCAAGGAGCCTTGAGTGTGGGAGGCGATACCGTCTATGTCGGGCAGACTGCGAGTGCCAGCCGTAATAAGCTGGAGGTGATCGGCGCCGCTGCGACGCTCAACTTAACCGGTGCCAACGGCCAGGTGATCATCGGTTCAGGGGCGAATACCGGCAATAGCATGGAGATCGCCGGGGGTGGCAAGGTGGAGAGCGCCAAAACCGGGACCGCAGCCGTGGTGGTCGGCTACAACGGGGCGACCCAAGCCAGCCTGAGCGTGCGAGGCGAGGAGTCGAGCTTAACGAGCAAGGGCGAGGTTCGCATCGGCAATATCGCTACCCGTTCGCTCCTCTCTATTAGCGAAGGGGCGAAGGTGGAGAGCGCCGCTGCCTCGCTTGGCCTTGGCGCGGGGAATGATAATGAGGTGCTCATTGATGGACTAGGCTCACGCTGGAGCGTCCATCAGAGTGATGTCAACGCGACGACGGCCGCCTTCTCTGTCTACGGAGGTGCGACGACAGGTAACCGCATCGTCGTGCGCCAGCAGGGTGAATTGGCGATTACCGGGACACTGGCGGAACTGGTCCTCGGAAATGCCGCCAATAGCCAGAAGAACGAGTTGCAAGTCGCCTCCGGGGGGAGGGTGAGCGCCGATCGCATTGTGGTCGGTGGGGCTTTCTCCGGCGCGGTTAACAACAAGGTTATTCTTGATGGCGGCACGCTGCAAGCGGATGTTTGGATTAGTGAGGGGAACGGTTTGGAGGGAGCGGGGACGATTGAAGGTGATCTGACTCAAGGCGGAACCTTAACACCGGGTGGATGGCTCACCATTGAGGGGGAATTGACCCTTTTGGAAACCTCAAGCCTCTTTCTCGAACTGGGGTCGAGTGCCGGGGAGAGCGATCGGTTGGTGATGACCGGAGCGGCAACCTTTGCCGGAAACCTGACGCTAACCCTCGATGGTCTTGTGCCGACGGCAGGAGAGACCTTTACCCTCTTCTCCTTCGCTAGTGCATCGGGGAGTTTTGATCTTCTTTCTTTACCCACGTTGGAGGAGGGTCTTTTCTGGAATACCGGCGATTTGTTGGTGAACGGAACGCTCCGCGTCGACGCCGTGCCGGAGCCGGGTTCGCTGATGCTTTTGGCAGCGATCGGATCGCTTTGGTTCGCCGGAATGCGCTGGCGTCGGCAGAGAGGAGCGGGCGCATGAGAGGGTGGATCGCTATAGGGCTTCTATGGTTAGGGTGGGCGGCGACGCTGTTGGCGGCAACGCCGCTCGGTTTGCCCCCAAGCAAGCTCGCCAAGTTGCAAGGGGAGGCGCTTTGGAACGGCCCCTCGATGGAAGTAGTCCCCGGGGAGGCGAATGGTGCGCTGGAGCTGGATCTGCCAGCCGCTGCACCGGGAACCCGCCGGATTCTTCTCTTCTCGGCACGGATGGCCTTGCGTGCCGGTTATCAATACTATCTCACCGTGCGGCTCAATGGGCATCCGCTCGATGGGCAGACGCTCTCGGGCGCGCCGCGCCTGCTCAATCGCAAACCGGCCTTCGTCGTCACTCCATCGCAGGGAGAGCCGCTCCCCGCCAAGCCGCATTGGGGTGTGCGTGATGGGACCCCTGCGCTCAACGTCTTCATGCGTCGTCTTGAGAAGCTTGATATGAAGGTGACCGATGAGGAGGAGGGGTTTACCTATGCTCTCGATGTGAGTGATCTGCTCTCGGAGGCTGGCAAGGCGACGTTGGAGTTTGAAAACCTCGCGCTCAATCTGCTCGACGGCGAAGAGGTGCCTGAGATCAGGATCACGCACCTCGCGCTCTTTGAAGTGGAGGGCGAACGAGTGGAGAAATGGCTTCAGGAGGAGGGGCTGGGCGTCACGGGGCCGTTCTCTTTTCGTGCTTTGGGTGAAGGGCCGCTGCAGGTTTTTTGGGGCGAGGAGCCGCTAGTGATTTCCGATGGGATTGAAGCCTTGGGAGAGGAGGGGTTCCTCCGACCTGAGGGGACCGACCTTCAGCAGCAAGGCCCGATGGCCATCGCTAATGTCTGGAAGACCGGGCAACCCCATGGGAAGATCACTTATCGCCGGGAGGTGGCGGCTTGGAGCGGGGGAGTGGAGGTGAACGCCCAGTTTCGCGTCCCCGCCTATCATGCTACCCCGGAAGATCGTGACCACTTCTACCATTTCCGCGTCCCGATCCGCCGACTGGAAGGGGCTTCCTACTCTGCTCTGAGCAGTGCCGACGGGAAGGTGACGAGCGGCGTGATCTCCTCTTCGCTACCCGAAGGGGGGCTGGCCGGCAATGTTCGGATGATCTCCTTTACGCTCCCGGAAGGGCGTCCGCTCCTCTTTGATCTCAACCCGGCGGGGCCGGTCGTCTTCAATCGCTATGGCGGCCCGACCGCGTTACAGGGAGGGTGGCAGATTCACAAGAAGGGCGAGCATCTGCACTTCCGCTTTGGCTATCCCAAGGCGCTTTCCTTTCCGCATTATGGCGTTTTCTTAGGCCAGTGCCGGATTACCGAAGAGAGCTTGGAGGAGGGGAGGAGCGCCCACGCGCATCAACACTATAGCTATTATAGCGAACTCCCCGCTGTGGTGCGTCTTAATGCGGCCGGGCAGGCCGATGCCGGGCCGTGGAAGGCTCTGGGAATCGAGAGACGGCAGCGTGGCTTTGCCGGTTGGATCGATCCGAACGGGATTCGTCGGGTAGGCAAGGGGGGCGTGTTGCAAAGTCGTCTTGAGGGAGAGGGGCGGCATGAACTGGTGTTGGATCTTCCCTTTCCCGGCCTTTATGTGTTTACCGTCCGCACCCGTGCCGAAGATCAGCCGTTGGGGCCTTTTTCTATTCTTGGAGTGGGAGAGATCGCTGTCGAAAAGGGGGAGGTGGCTCCCGGCGAGGTGATGACGTGGAGTTTCACGCGTTGGGTTGATCGGCCCGAAGCGGTTTCGGTCGTTTTTGAAGGAGCATGGGCGGTGAGTTCCCTAGCGGTTCAGCCGCTGCTTCATGAGAAGGAAGATGTCTCTTTTCGCCGGGGCGTTTGGCTGGCAGAGGAACTTCCTGCGCCGACTTCGCTCTACCGGTTCCCCCGCCGCCCGCCGCCTTCGCTGGCGGTGAGTGAGAAGGTTAGCGATCGTCTGACGCCGCGCGGTCCATTGGAGGGGGCGAGTGTGCCGCCCGGGCGGGTTTTGCCTGCCGATCCTTTGGATGAAGCAACGGCGTGGCGCTGGAGCGGGACGATTCCTTCGCTTGGACCCGATAATAACGGGAGTTTTTATGAGTTTGAGAGTCAGGAGCAGATCGAGAGACGTCTTGATGAGTTGGCGAAGCTGGGTCATCGAGCGGTGCTGGTTAACGGGATGCACTTTCGTTTAAGCTGGCCTGATCAGCACGAGCGCTTGAAGACGACGCTGGCCAGCATCGTGCGGGCGGCGCATGAGCGCGGGATTAAAGTCGTCGAGCATTTTGATCTCTCCGTCGTTCCCTACCATGGCGCGGCGTATCAGGTGATGGTGGAAAACCTTCAATGGACCTTGCGTGATGTCCGCCGGGGCGAGATCTCCCGTGGCTATTGTCTCAACCGGCCTGCGTTTCGCGATTTCTTTTTTCCCTACCTTCAGCAATGGGTCGAGGAGACCGGGATCGACGGCTTAATGCTCGATGAAGTGACCTTTCACACGGAAGCTTTTTGCGGCTGTCACGATTGCCGAACGCTTTTCTACCGCGACACCGGTCAGGTGCTTCCCTTGGATGAGGAAGATCCTGATCTTCTTAATCCACAAAGTCGTCTCTGGAAGCTCTGGCTGGCATGGCGTAACAAGGCGGTGGGGGATTGGTTTGTCGATATGCTCGAAGCGGTCCGTGTCAAGCGGCCTGATTTTGTGTTGATGAACTATGCAGCGCCGATCGGCTTCACGACCTCTCTTTTTACGCAGGGCCGGGGCGGAAACATGAGTGACGCCGCACGGGCCAATCACTTTCTTGGAACGGAAGTCATGAGCCGCAATGTCTACGCTAATTACCGTGCTAATCTTGCTCTCCGTGCGATTTTTAATAGTCTTCGCTATGCTTTTTCCGTTCCGATGTTCGCGCTTGTCTACCCGGAGGGGGAGCCTGTTTTTGCCTATGCTGGCTGGGCGCAGAATCAGATGCACGCGCAGTTGACCTGGACTTTGCAAGGAAGCACGGCGATTGCCAGTGACGCCTCCCGTTATGTCCGATGGTCGGGCGGGATGGATGTGCGGGCCGCAAAGCCGGTCGCGGAGGTCGCCGTTCTCTTCTCGGAGCGTTCCCGTGATTTTTCTTCCCGCTCCCTCTGGGTGACCGAGGAGTTGATCGGCGTTTGTGAACAATTGGATGACCATCATGTTCCTTATCAGGTGCTCCTGGAGCGTGATCTGACGCGGGAGCGGCTGGCTCCTTTCACGCTTCTGATCGTCCCCGGTTCCCCGGCGTTGAGCGATGGGGAGATCGCCGCTATCCGGCAGTATCTCGAAGAAGGGGGGCGCGTCTGGGCGACCGGCGATGCCTTGCGGGAGGATGCTCTCGGTTTCCCCCGTGCCAAATGGCCCTTTGGGGAGTGGCTCGGGTTGGATGGCGGGGAGGAGATCGCCGGGGAAGTGAACCTGCAGGGTGCTTTCATCGGAGGAGCGACCTTGCGCCATCGCCTGCCGCTACGTCCGGCTTCTCTTGCTCCAGCCCCGGCCCCGGGCTTGGAGATTCTCGCCCGTACCGAACCGGGCGGGGAGGTGGCGATGGCGGTCGCTCCGGTGGGCAAGGGGGAGCTTCTCTGGTCAGCCCCGTGGTTGGGTCGCGCCAATTATGAACAGGAGTTGACCCATGCCCATCGCTCCACTTACCAGCCCGACCCGGAGGCGATGCGCCTTTTTGGTGCCGCCCTTGAGCGAATCAGCCCCAAAGCGCGAAGCTTGCGTCCGCTCTCGATCCCGACCGGAGTCCGCCTCACGCATTATCAACAGAGCGATGCCTCCGGGGTGCCGACGACGTTTGTCCATCTCTATAATGGAACCGGGGCGACCCTTCCTTATGGCGAGCCAGCCCCTCTGAAGCCGCCCGTTGTCGCCTTTCCACCGGTGAGTGGGGAGATCGCCTTCGAGATCCGGCTGGCGTCGGCGCAAGGGCGGTTCGAGGCCGATTTCGTCTCTCCTGACTTCGAGGGGAGCCGTCCGGTGACGCTGCAAGCGTTGGGTGGCGATCTCTATCGGGTGAGCCTTCCCGGCAAGACGCTCGAAGCGTATGGAATGGTCCGGATCCGCCCGGTTCTGGCTCCTGCGGAGGGGTAAATTACCATTTGCGCCGGTTGGCAAAAGATGCCACAATGGGTTTCTATGAATATCGTCGCCGCAGGGGTTAACAATCTTTTCGCCGGGCCGAACATGCTGATTATCCTCGTGGTAGTCCTGCTCCTGTTCGGGGCCAAGCGTCTGCCGGAACTCGCCCGCGGGTTGGGTCAGGCGATCAACGAGTTTAACAAGGCCAAGGACGATATGCAGCGCCATATCGCCAATGCTGATCAGCCCGCCGTCCGCCCCCCGGTCGACACGCGCGAGCATCAGGGAGCCGCCCCGGTTGTTCCGGCTGCCCCGGCCGTCGCCGCCGCCGCGCCGGTCGAGCCGCAGGCTTCCGAGACCAAGCAGGCTTAAACAGCTTTCTGCCAGCGCCTGCCAGCCTGTGCGACCTGACGCCGGACGCTTCGACGGAGCCGCTCTCTTTTTAAGAGGCCGCTTTCTCGCCGCTGCTCCTTTTCTGGCGTTGGTTCTGATTTTTGGGTGCACCCCTACGATGCTTCGTGGGGGTGAATTTGTTTTTACAGCCTACAATGTGGCCAACTACGGCCCGGTATTGGAGCCGGGCCGCAAGAAACCGGCCAAAAGCGCCAAGGCGACCGAGGCGCTGATCGCCATCCTGCGCGAGATCAATGCCGACATCATCGGCGTGTGCGAGATGGGCTCGCCGGTGCAGTTCGAGGATTTCCGCCAACGCCTCGCGACTGCCGGACTCGGTTATACCGCGTTTGAATATGTTGAGGGAGCTGACCCGGCCCGCCGCCTCGCTTTGGTGAGCCGCTTTCCGATCATCGCCCGCCAGTCGCGGCCTGATGTTGCTTTTGACGCCAACGGTTCTTACGAACAAATCCGGCGTGGCATCCTCGATGTGACGATCGAAACGCCCAACGGCTTTCGGATGCGCCTGATCGGGGTGCATTTCAAGTCGAAACTCGCCGCGCGGGAGGATGAGGCGCTCATCCGGCGGCACGAGGCCCATCTCCTGCGCCAGCACCTCGACGCCATCATTGCCGCTGAGCCGGAGATGCCGGTGCTCCTCTACGGCGATTTCAACGACACGCGTGAAAGCACCAACATCCGCGAGATCGGTGGCCTTTCCGGCACCCCCGGAGTGATGACGCCGCTGCCGCTGGAAGATGCCCTCGGCGATCGTTGGACGCACTATTGGAAGGCGGCCGATCTTTATTCGCGCATTGACTACCTCTTCCTCAACCGGGCCGCCGCCCGCGCGGTGCTGCGCAAGGCCTGTTACATCCATCGCTCGCCCGATGGGCTGGTCGCCAGTGATCATCGCCCACTCGTAGCGCGTTTCCGCACGCTCCTCCCTTCCACCCCCAAGCCATGAAGCTCGTCCTGCTCCTCTTTTTCGCCCTGCTCCTCCCCGCTGTTGCCGACCGGGAGAGCGACTGGGCGGCCATTCGCCAGTTGGAAGCCGAGGAAGCCCCCAATATCGAGGGGGCCTCTGCGCAGGAGGTGATCCAGAGTGCGCTTCGCTTTCTGGAACGCAAGGAGAGTGCGCTTAAAGGCTTCATCTCGCGTTACCCGGGCGATCCCCGCACTCTCGACGCCCGGATTCGCCTCTCCCATGTCCTCGCCAATCGCGCCGCTCTCACGGGGCAGGAGGCGCTTTACGCCGAGGCGCTGGTCCACCTCAATGCCGGGGGCGAGCCGTCCACTTTGGAGCGTCGGGCCGATCTCGCCTTTGCCCGGATCGTCCTCGCGATGCGCCGCTCCTCCCTCGTCCCGGGCGAGAGCGAACGCGCTACCTTGACCGCCCAGCTTCAGAGTTTCGAGCGCCAGCACGCCGCCGACCGCCGCCTTGCTGCGTTGAAAGCCGAGATCGCCACCCTCTACGATGCGGCCCCGCGGCAGAAACGCGCCTTGCTGACTCAAGCGCTGGCGGCGACCTCCAACCCCGATCTACAGGCGCGCATCCACGATGATCTGCGGCGGCTCGATCTTCTTGGTCAACCCGTGACGCTCTCCGGGCCGACCGACGCCGGGGCGAAAGTCGACACCTCGACCTACAAAGGGGAGTTGGTCGTCATCGTTTACTTTGCCGGTTGGTCGGTGCCGAGTCTTGTCGCTTTGCAGGAGATGGGCGAGCTTGCCCGCCGCCTTCCGGCTAAGGGGGTGCGGTTCGTCGGCGTCAGCCTCGATGAAAAGCCGGAGACCCTTGCCGCCATGATCGCTCCGCTCAAGCTCAACTGGCCGATCGTGCGCGATGGGCAGGGGTGGCAAAGCCCGCTGGTCCGCTCCTTCGGCATCAACGCCCTGCCGACCGTCTGGGTGCTCGATAAAAAAGGGCATCTGCGGACCCTCAATGCCCGTTACGACGCCGAGGCGACCCTTCGCCGCCTCCTGCGGGAATAGCAGGCGTTTTTTAGCCATGGTGGTCAAAAAAAACCAACTTCGACGCTCTTTCCACTCCGTCCGCTCCGGTTTCTCTCTCGGACGCGGGGGGTGGCATGGCGTTTGCTTGATGGCCCGCCGTGCCTGTCGCCAGCCCCCGGGCCGCGGGTTTGATTCGTGAAAATTATAGTAGGAAACCGATCTGCATCCAAGTACATCTAAACCTTTCCACACTCAAATGAGCGCCAGCATCTCCCGGCTTCAAGCCATCAACGCGATTACCAATTTCAAACCGACCTCGCCCGCCCGTTTCAACGATGTCTTCGCGGCGGATCTCTACGGGTCCAACGTCTTTAGCCCTTCGGTCATGAAGCAGCGCCTCCCGCGCACGATCTACAAGAGCGTGCTGGAGACGATCGAGAGCGGCGCGAAGCTCGACCCGGCGGTGGCCGACATCGTGGCGGCGGCGATGAAGGATTGGGCGATTGAAAAAGGGGCGACCCACTACGCCCACGTCTTCTTCCCGCTCACCGGCCTTTCGGCAGAGAAGCACGACTCCTTCCTCTCCCCCGATGGCCTCGGGAGCACGATTACCGAGTTTTCCGGCAAGACCTTGATTCAGGGCGAGCCCGACGCCTCCAGCTTCCCGAGCGGCGGGATGCGTTCCACCTTTGAGGCACGCGGCTACACCGTCTGGGATGTCACCAGCCCGGCCTACGTCCTCGAAGGGCCCAACGGCTCCACGCTCTGCATCCCGACCGCCTTCATCTCATGGACCGGCGACGTTCTGGATAACAAGACCCCCCTCCTGCGGGCCATGCAGGTGCTCCACGAACAGGCCCGCCGGATTCTCAAGCTGTTCGGGCACGAGAACATCACCCACATCAAGAGCACGGCAGGGGCGGAGCAGGAATATTTCCTGATCGACCGCAATTTCTACTATGCGCGGCCCGATCTCCTCACCGCCGGGCGCACTCTCTTTGGCGCCCGTCCCCCCAAGGGGCAGGAGTTTGAGGATCACTACTTCGGGGCGATCCCTGAGCGTGTCCTCGGCTACATGATGGAGGTCGAGCGCGAACTCTTCAAACTCGGTATCCCGATCAAGACCCGCCACAACGAGGTCGCTCCCGGCCAGTTCGAGATCGCGCCGGTCTATGAGAACTCCAACCTCGCTTCTGATCACCAGCAGCTCGTCATGGCGACGCTGCGCACCGTGGCCGAGCGTTCCGGTATGGCGTGCCTGCTCCATGAGAAACCGTTCGCCGGGGTTAACGGCAGCGGCAAGCATGTCAACTTCTCCCTCGGTAACTCCACGCAGGGTAACCTTCTTGATCCGGGCGATACGCCGCACGCCAACGCGCAATTCCTCGTTTTCTGTACCGCGGTCATTCGCGCCGTCAGCCTCCATGCCGAGTTGCTGCGTGCTCTGGTCGCTAGCGCCGGAAACGATCACCGCCTCGGGGCCAATGAGGCACCCCCGGCTATTATCTCGATCTTCCTTGGCGAACAGTTGAGCGATGTCTTCGAGCAGATCTCGCGCGGCGGGGCGAACACCAGCAAGCAGCGCGGCACGATCAACATCGGCGCCGACTGTCTGCCGCCGCTCCCCAAAGATGCCGGGGACCGCAACCGCACCAGCCCCTTTGCCTTTACGGGGAATAAGTTCGAGTTCCGCGCCGTCGGCTCCAACCAGTCGATCAGCGGTGTCGCGCTGGTGTTGAACATCATCGTCGCCGAATCGCTTGATTACCTCGCTACTGAGCTGGAGAAAGCCGAACCGGGCCGCCTCAATGAGAAGATCCAGCAGGTGCTTCATCAGGTCATTAACGAACACAAGCGGATCATCTTTAATGGCAACGGCTACGGGGAAGAGTGGCAGAAAGAGGCGCAGGAACGTGGCTTGCCTAACCTGCGCACCACTGTCGACGCGCTTCCTGCCTACACTCTCCCTTCAACGACCGCGCTCTTCGAGAAATACTACATCCTCACCCGACGCGAACTCGAAAGCCGTGCGGAGATCGCCTACGAGCAGTACGTCAAGACGATCCGCGTCGAGGCGAACCTCATGATCGAGATCGCCCGCACCATTATCTACCCTGCCGCCGCCCGCTATCAGGGGGAACTGGCGACCACCGCCGTTCAGCTCAAGGCAGCCGGGGTCGGCCCCGATACCTCCGTGCTTCACAAGGTCAACGCGCTCGTTGGCGATCTCCTTGATGGCATTGCCCAACTGGAGAAAGCCAACGATGGGCTTTGCAGGGAAGAGGAGATCGAGCATCAGGCCCACTATGCGCACCAAGAGATCATCCCCGCCATCGAGAAGGTCCGCACCGCCTCGGATGCGCTCGAAGGGATCGTCGCTGATGATCTCTGGCTGCTGCCGACCTACCAGGAGATGCTCTTTATCAAGTAAGAGCGCTGGTTGATGCTTCACCGCCTTCCAAGGGGGAATACCCTTTTGGAAGGCGGTTGTTTTTTTATCGGTAGAGCGTGTTTTTATAGCCGCCCCACGGGTATTCCGTGAAGGGAACAGCCAGAAGTTGCTCTTTAGTCACCGGGGCAACGTGTCCGTCGCAATAGAGAGCGTTGACCACGCGATGGCGACGCACGAGATGGGACCAGTTGCGATCCAGCGCTGACTGGTCGGATTGATACCAGCCATCCCACGGCTGGACGTCAGCTTCAAACTCCATCATCATCATCAACCGGGAGGGTTCTTCGATTCTGGTTTGTACAGCAGGGTGAAGCCACGGGACCTCACTGCTGGCCGGGGAGACTCCGTAACGATTGATGCCATAAGAAACATAGGCATGCGCACCCCGGAGGTTGCGTAAATCGTCGGGGATCTGAGTCACTGCCGGGCAGATAAAGCTCGCCAGCGAGGAGGGGTTGCCAGAATGGTCCACGACATCCTTCACCCAGATCGTAAAGGGATCGGTGGTTTTCTCCCGATATGCGCACAGAGGGTAGGTATAGCGATGATCCGCCAGATAGCTCTGCATCAGCGCGGCAATCTGGCGCAGGTTGCCAACACAACGGGTATTGCGCCCCGCGGCAATCGCCCGTTGCTGCGCAGCAAAGCCGAGGATGAGCAGGAGGGTGATGGCCGTCAGGACGACCAGCAACTCCACCAGACTAAATCCCTTTCCGCTGCGAGCCTTCTTCATGGTTGCCGTTTCTGGTGAAAGAGGAGGAACTCCCCCGGTGGTACGTCCGCTTCCCACTGGTGGTCGGTGGTGCTCCACTCTGATGGGCCGTCATTCTCCACCCGTTGGGTTAGCGCCCCTTTGAGATGCCCCGGCAGGCGTACCCCGGTCGTCGTTGCCCGTGCATAGTTGCCGACGAGGATGAGCGCTTCATCCTCTGAGGCAAAGCAGGTGTAGTGTAGAGCGGGGTTGCTCCCTTCGTACGGTTGCGGCTTGCCTTTCTCCAGAAGCGTCGGGAAGCGCCCCAGCTTGGAGAGCGCCTGCGTGTGGTAGAGGAGGTGCAACGGGTCGAAATCGCGGTATTCGTAATAGGTAACCCCTAAGGCCCCATTAAGGATCGCTTCGAGTACCATCGTCTCAATCGCCTCCGGGGCAACCGCCCCGTAGGTTCCCGCCGTCAGCCACGGGATGATGCGACGGCCTACTTTTGGGTAGTCATTGCGGACACGGTTGGCGACATCCAGTGTGCGCCCCTGAACATAAAGACTGGGCATGGAGAGTTGAATCTCCTTGGGGAAGATAGCCTTCCAGTCAAACACCCCGTCATTAGGCACCGGCTGCATCGCATAGGCACCATAGAGTCCGATCTGCGGGAGCGGCTTCTCTCCCATTCCCCGTGCAGCGGCTTCGCGCAGATCGCGCATCATGGCCGTGCCGGCGTCGGTCAGGAAGGTCTCCCACGGTTTGCCACTGGCTTCCCACTCGGCCCGAACCCGCGCGTCGTCCTTTGCCCGGATCGCCGATTTCCACCAGAGTTCGATATCGTGATAAAGATGATCGGGCTTGGTGACTTCCACTAGCGTGGCCACCCGCTCGATCTCCTGCTCATAATAACGCCCGCGATAGAATGGGTTGGCATATTCAGTCGGCTCCCCGGCGGCGTCCTGAAGATAGAAAGTATCTTCTTCCCCCGCCTTGACCAATCCTTCGCGCCGCGCTGCTTCAAAGGTATGAACCATCTCGTGGAACGGCGATTCGTTCATCACGATCTTGTATCCCTGCGTGCGCGCTTCTTCCACAAGGGCAAGCCCGGGATCGTGTCGCCCTGCGTACCAACTCCGCGCCGCATTGCGATGTTGCCAGAAGCGGGGAAAGGAGGAGATGAAGTTAAAGCCAAGCTTTTTGAAATCCTCCAGAAAGCGAGGCCATGCCATCTGATGTTCGTGCCCCATCCATGCCAGACTGATGTCGAGGTGAGGTGGGAACGGCCCGGGGGCTAGTTTGCGCACCCGTAGCGGGTAGGCAAGACGGTGTGAGGGAACGCCATCGACTAGCGTGGTCAGGAAAACCTCCCCCTCGCTCTCACCCTCAAGGTAGACATGCAAACGCCTTTCTGCGATTTTCTCCAGCTTGGAGAAGGTATGGATGCTCCCTTTCCCATCAGGTGCCGGCTTCTCCTCGGTCGGAAAGGCATCATCAGGCAACAAACGAATCCCGGCGGGGAGTTGCAATTCCAATCCCAAGGTTTCAAAAGGCTTTTCTGAATAGGTTTCTAATGCGATCCAGTTGTGAGTCAAGACCCCTTGGGTGATCGTGAACTCCGGCTGGCGCGGACGGGCAATGACGCCATCGGTGTAAAGCGTCCTTGCCGGGTAGCGATCGAGGGCGTTGAATGCTACCCCCTCCGCCGCCCGTTGGATGGAGAGTTCATCGGCGAAAACCGAGGCTTCCGGGGTGATTCGGATGGCGATATAGCGGGCACGCACCGCTTCCTGACAGACAAAGGCGTGCACAAACGCCTTGCCATCTTCGGGGACATAGAAGGCGCGGCGCTGGTCGGAGAGATCACGCTCCGCAGGCATGAGCTTCTGCATCGCCTGCAAGCTATGGTAGGTCTTCCCGTCGCTGCTGGCGAGGAACTCGATCACATTGGGGAGTCTTAGCCCCCCTTGTTCACGGCCACCCAGAAGGCGAATGGCGATCTGGCCAACCGGCTCTTCTTTCTCCAGATCAATGACGAGGGTAACAGAAGGGATCGCTCCGCCTGCCCCATACCAGCCGACCGCATCTTTCTGAAACCAGATCCGATCATCGCGGCGGGTCGAGAGTCGGCCATCGGTGAGGTCGAACGGATCGTTCTCATCATTGGTGAGCCGGTAGTCAGGTTGTGGGATCAGTTTGACCCGACGGTTACGGGCTAATTCTTCCCCTTTGGTTAGTTCACGCCACTGAAGATGACTATCGGTCGGTTCGCCGACGCGGTGTTGCCAGTCGACGACGCCTCCGCTGGCCGGTGGGACGCTCAATGCCAGCCACCCCAGTTGTTGGAGAGCCCCGGTGCGCACCCGGATGCCTAGTGTTCCCCCTTTGCCTGTCTGGGCAAGGAGCGCGAGCGTCGCGGCGTCAAGTTTGAGACGGGTCGTAAAATCGCCTTCCGGGGTTTTGGTTAAAGTGAGCGTCGGGCCGCCGCTTCCGTTCCATGAGGCGATCGCTTTCTGCCCGGTGTTGCAGATCAACTCCGCCGGGAGCTTCTCCTGTTTGAGCGTCTCGGCATCGGTCGTGCGGACGGTGACGATGAGGTGATCGCCTTCCTTGAGCGGAGCCTGCGGATCACCTTCGAGTTTGAGCGTGACGCCCTCTTCAAGCTCATGCCGGGTCGCTAGTGACTGGAGAAGCGCAGGACTTGAACTCCAGAGCGAGAGCGCCCATTGACCGCCGGGTTCGGATCGCTCCGCGAAGTAACTTTGATGAGCGAGGTTATAGGTGGTCAGCCCCGTGATCCAAGGCCCAAGCCGGTCGCCCCCTTCGCTGGCATTGGAGGCTTCTCCCTGCCCTTCGCCTGCTTGAAAGGAGGCGCGGATCTGAAGATAGTACGGCGTCTCTGTCTGAAAATCGTTGGGCAGATAGTGGTAGAAGCGGGTAAATGGCTCCCCTTGTGGAGAGAGTTGGACTCCCTCCGGGCTGACTTTGAGCGCCCCTTCGGTAACTTTCCAGCCATGGTAGGGATTCTCCGCGACTTCAAATGCCGTAGCGTCTGCCTGCCAGAGAGGAGCCTGTTGAGCCGTCAGCGGGAACATCGGCAGGAAGAGGAGGGCAGAAGTCGTGATGGAAGAGAAAAAGCGGTGCATGTTCGATAGTCCCTTTTACCGGTTGCGGACGACAAAACGGCGGCGTAGCATCGCCCCCAGGCCGAGGGAAATCAAGAGCGCCGTGACCCCCGGTTCCGGGACAGCCTCCGCCTGCATGCGCAGGATGACGTCGCCATTCTCCAACCAAAGGGTAGCGCTATAGCTGGGGATAAAATCGCCAAGCACCAGACCGCCGGTGATCTGTCCGCCGGAGAGTTGCAAACCGTGGTAGACCGCATCGCCCGAAGCGCTCCAGAGCGTGTAGTCGCCGTCACTGAGCGAGCCGCCGCTGACGTCATGGAGATCAAGGTAAGTCGTTCCGAGGAACTCGACGCTCCCGGTGCGAGTGGTGTTAAGGGAGAGAAGATCAGAACTCAATCCCGCACCGAGGTCAAAGCGCGCGCGCGAACCGTTCTGTAGCGTGAGTTTTCCAGTGGTCTCCGAGAGATCAAGGGTTAGCATTCCGATTCCATCATTGCTGGCAGCATCCCCGGCGGAGAGGGTAGCATCCGTTTTGATCAGGATGGAGTTGGCTGCCCCGGGGCGCAGCGTGCCGATACCGCCAAGGGTAGCGCCGACCTCCACGGCGGAACTGCCGGTTCCGGAGCCGGCGGTGTTGTTGATGAGCAGCGTCCCGGCGTCAACGCGAGTGATTACTTTGTAACGATTATCCCCTTCCAGACGCAGGATGCCGCTTCCATCTTTAATGATGCCGCCGTACGGATTCGGGTCGGCGATAAAGGCGGTCACGATCGCATTAGCAAAAGTGACCTCATTGGTTCCGGTGTTGAAGGTAGCGATGGCATTGCGCAAATCGACCACACGGGCGCTTCCATCTGCCTTTTTCGTCAGATCATCGGTATTGCCTTCGGCAAAGATCAGCTTGGTGCTGGTCGTGCCTGCCATAGCGAATTCGATCCGATCGCCGGTACCAAAGTTGGCAACATCATGGAAGGTGACTTCAAAACCGCCCGTCAGCACGGTTTTGCCTGTATAGGTATTGTTGGCGTTGATCTCAAAATTGCCACCGTTATAAGTTCGGAAATCGACGATGCCAGCGCCGCTGATCTCACCGGTGAGGATCGTTTTGCCCCCTGCGGTAGCGTTGGATTGCAGGTAGAGCTGGGTCACCCCCGTCTCCATCTTGAAGTCGTTGGCAAAAGTCCGCGTGCCATTGCCGCTGCCGAGCCGGATCTTCTGGTTCGAGGTATAGGCGGTAACGGTGTTGGCTCCCAGAGCCTCTGCTGTGATGAAGGTGAGGTTCTGTTCGACGCTGCTGCGCAGGGCGAATCCTCCGGTGAAACCGGTGTTATTGCCGGTAAAGGCGATGGTTCCGCCGTTGTCACCGCTCCCGTAGATCTCCAGTGCTTTGGCGGGGCCGGTCTCATCATCGAGCATGTTAGCCCCGATGGTTAGCGATCCTCTACCGGTGGTATAGTTGAGGTTGAGCGTCGGTAGAGCTGCGCCGCTGGTCGACCACCTCAGCCGTCCCTGAGAATTGGTGGCAGCGATGCCCCAGTTTCCGCCAGTGAGATTGACATCCAATCTGCCGAGCCGGATGACTTCAGTGATCTGCGCTCCTGCGTTGCCAATCGGGCTGGTCACCGGGTTGACACCTTGGAGGATGATGTGGGCATCGGTCGCATTGGGAATCGTACCGGGGCTCCAGTTACTATCCAGCGCCCAGAGATGATTGCCGCTCCGGGGCTGGAAGGTATGCTGGGCATGGAGCGTGGCGCTCCCCAAAAGGAGGACGGCGAGGGCGGCAGCGGGCAGGCGGGGGTGGAGGAGGGTAGTCATAGAGCTTTAGCGGTGTTGGCGGGGGTGTAGGGCGGCAGGAGTTGAAAGCGTTCCTGATACCGGGCGAGCAGATGGTGGAGATTGAGCACCTTTTCGCGCAGATCGTGCCAGGTATAGTAATAGTGATTGCTGCTCTCAAAGCCGATCGTGGCGTCGCGTGGCAGGAGCGCTTCAAGCCGACGGGCGTGTTCGATTTCGCGGCGCAGGGAGCGGCGCAGCCGGTGGAGCACTTTGTAGGTATGGCGAACCGTGGCAAAGCTGATGTTGGTCGGCATGGTTAAGAGCCGGTTGCGCCACCGCAGGTAGCGGACTTGCTCAAGCGTGCTGGCAAAGTGGAGCAGGGCGACTTCAGCATGGAGGTGGATCTTCTCCAGAAGCGGTGCGGGCGAGGCGTTGAGAGCCTCTTTAAGGAGGGTGACGCCACGGCCCCAGTCGCGGCAGAGCCGGGCGAGCTGGCGTTCAAACTCGTGTTCGCTATACTCGGCGCGCCAGTTGCCAAGATCGTCCTGCGGGAAGCCGACCATGCTGCATTTGTAGAGCAGCGGTCGCTCAAAGAGGAGGTTCATCGGCCCGTAATGGAGAGGGGCATGGTAGGCCACGCATTGGTGAAAGGGAAAGGCCCGAAAGCCTTTGCCTAGCCATTGCAGCGCTTCGCAGACGTTCTGTGCCTGCGGGAATTGGGTCTCCAGAAAGGTATTGAGCCGATCGGTGTCGTCGGATTTCCAGTAATAGCTTTGTAGGAAATGAAGGGTGAGCGAAGGGTAGCCTCCCAGCGACCAGCTTAGCATCAGGGCATCAGGCGTATCGGCCTGAAGGTTTTCGAGATGTTCCTCCACCAGATCGTAAACCGGCAGGGAGGGAATCGCGGAGAGTTCCCATGAATTGTTGACTTGCAGCTTGGCGGCTGTTTTGAGCTGGGCGGAGCGTGCGCTCTGCCAAAGCCTGCGTGACCAACCGCTCGGGCCGACTTGGGAAATAGAATAGTCATTGATCGGGCCGTAGGTCTTCCCGGCGACTTCGATCGTCTTGCCATCTTCGCTGGTGGAGAGAAGGAACGTACCCGGCGGGAGACGCTCGGGAAGGCTAAAGAGCGTTTCCCCAAGCAGGTTGCGCATCGCCCATGTCCAGACCAGCAGGCGGGCGTTAGGTTGCTCGCGTTGCATCCCGCGCCAGAAGGCGTTGTTGACCTCCGCGACGATTTCAACTGGTTCGCGTGGGCCGCAGCGCGGGCAGCGCCGTCCCCGCGCGATTCCGGCGGAGTAACAGTTGGTTGGATGCTCCCCCATGGTGATCGTGAGCAGCCCGCCCAACCGGGGGATGCGGCGGAAGAGGGCGGCGGTCGCTTCTTCAAGGTAGGCTAGCACACCGGGGTGTGACGTGCAGAGGGTAGCCATCTCCTCTCCGGTGCGCGTGAGGTGGATGCCGGCCCAATCGGGGCGTTGCTCAAAAGCCTTGAGCGGCAACGCGCGCGGTTCATTAAAGAAGAGGAAGAGGTCGATCCCGTAACCGGCCGCCTGCTCCACCATTGCTTCGAGATGTTGGAGGCGTTGCTCCTGTCCGCTTCCCAGACCGGGGAAGTCGTCGCTGGTGTGGAGCGAGGAGAGGACCACATGGAGCCAGATCGCGTTGATCCCCGCTTCGCTATACGCCGCAAGCAACCCTTCAGGGAGCGTATCGTGATGCAGCAGCGGCTCCCCGTACGGGAAATGGTAGGGATAGATGAGACGCAGTTCACATTGCGTCTCCCGACGGTGGAAGCCGGTGGGAAGCGTGGCCGTGCCCCGGCTGCGCATCGTGGCGTCGATCCATTGGAGGGCGCGCAGGATGCCGCGCGCATCGACCGCATCCATCGTGATCTCATCCCGCGCAATGTTAATGGTGTGGCTTTCCGCTTTAAGGTGCGGGTTGGGGGTGAGGGAGAGGGTTAGCGTGAGCTTTGGGCCGCTCCGTCTCTCGGAATCAGGGCGCTCCCAGCGCTGGCGGTAGCGCCGGATGAAAAGAAGCAGATCCTCAGGCGGATCTTCGGGAAGCTGGAAGCAGAGTTTGCCATCGAGGCGGCAGACCTCCTCCGAAGCAGGTTGTGGCGGCGCAGGCGCGAGTGGGGGCGCAAGAGCGGGCGCTTTCTCCAGTTCCTGAAAGAAGGCAAACGCTACCTCCTGCGGCGGCTCGGGAAAGAGACGCCTGATCTCTTGGCGAAGCGCCTCGGTTGCCTGTTGCTGATCCGGGGTGAGCGGCTCCCATTGAATGAGGCTCCCCTTGGGCTTGCAGTGGCCGAGCTTGCTCCAGAGTGCGTCGTCTTCTTTAAGCCGGTAGCGGAACTCCTCCTCGCTCCACCCCAGCAGATGCGCCAACTGGTCGTAGGAAAGAAGATGCCAGTTCTTGCGCAGGAGCGTCATATACCCCGAGCTGATCCAGAGCGGATTGACGGGCGGGTAGGGAGGGAGACCGAGCGCAGCCCCTTCCGCCTCCAGCGTGGTGCACTCCGTTTGCAGGATGGCAGCGAGACGCTCCAGCGGCACCAGCCCCCAGTTCCGCCAGAGGACAGCCTGAAATCGCGCAGGAAAATGGGGGTATTCCAACGCGTCCATCGCAGGGCCGCGCGGCATACGTTGATCCAGGGGTGGCAGGGCAGTCATGAAAGAGTGAGGACGTCCTTCATCATCGCCCCTTCCCCCGGTTGGGAACAATGGACGCGCCCACCGTTTTTATGTAAAAAAAAGACTTCTGCGGCGGGAAGCCGGTGCGGGAGATTGACCCGCTGCTCCTTTATATGGAAGGATCAGAGCTTCCCGTCCATGAAGCGCAACCCCTCCATCCGGCATGTCATCCCGATCTGGGACCCGAAGGTCCACATCATGCTATGCATCCGCAAACGGCTTGAAGAGTGGGATTTTCACTACATCGTGCCGTTCTGGCGACTTTATTGGAACACCACTCCGGGGGCCTTTGTCTACTCTAAAAAAGAAGGGGTGGAGCATCGGGTCGCCCTTGGGCCGGATCGCCTCGTCCTGATTCCGGCCCATGCGGATTATGAGAGTCGATTGCCCGAGCCGCCCGCCTTGCAATACTATATTCATTTTTCGCTCAATGCGCCGGAGGCTAACCACCATCTCGATGGACGTGCTCTGGCGATACCGCTGGACGCCACGTTAGAAGCTCTCCTCCAACGCATCGTGGAAAAGGAGGAAGAGACCGCTCCGCTTCAGCTCGTATTGGAAGTGCTCTCAAGATTGCCAGCGGGGGATCTCAGGCAGGAAAAAATCTCCGCGCGGATCGACGCCGCCAAAGCCTACCTTCTCGAACGCATGGGAGAGAAAGTCTCTCTGGCTGAACTCGGTCGACACGTCGGGATGAACCCGAATGCTTTCTCGCGCCTCTTCAAAAAGGCGACTGGCTGGACCCCGCACGCCTGGTTGAGCCGGGCGCGGATTGATGAAGCCGAGCATCTGCTCGAACACTCGGAGCTTTCGATCGAAGCGATCGCCGAGCGGCTTGGCTTCTACGATCGTTACCATTTCTCACGCCAGTTTTACTACCAGCGCGGCCTCTATCCCGCCAAGCAACGCCGTCTCAAGGCTGCTCCGTCTCCAGCACCTTGAGCAGATCAGCGGCCTGTTCGCTAGTGGAGGCTTTTTCATCTTTCCAGATCAGCGCCCCCTCTTTGAAGAGGTAGGCTTGCCGCCGGGGCATCCCGACCATGAGCGGGACGCCGAACGCTTTAATCAACTCCCGCTGCGGATCAGCAATCAGAGAGAAGGGGAGTTGATGCTTGGCTTTGAACTTCGCCTGTGCCTCCACCCCGTCGGCGCTCACGCCGAAGATACGCACCCCGCGCTCCTGTAATTCACTATAGGCATCGCGCAGACTGCACGCCTGCGCCGTACAACCGGGGGTATTCGCCTTCGGGTAGAAATAGACCAGCGTGTAGCCACGCGCCGCCTGTTCGGCGAGATCGATCTGGCTCCCATCCTCCAGCGTCACCTCCCGTGCGGGAATGGCGTTGCCGATTTCAAGCGGCGCGGCGATTGCGCTCAAGCCAAGCCATTGTAACAGACTAAGGAGCATCAGAAGTGGTTTCATGCGGCATGATCGGGGAAATCATCCCCAAGTTCAACATTCCAATAGGCAACATCGACAAAATGTTTCCAGTGCTGGAGGTTTTCGCCCTGCCGTCCCATATCGTAGAAGGGCCTCCAGCGGGGCCGTTTGGGCTGGCGGATGAGGCGCATCCCCGCCTCGTGCGGCAGGCGGTTGGCTTTACGTGAATTGCACGGGATGCAGGAGCAGACTATGTTTTCCCATGACATCATCCCGCCGCGATCGCGCGGGAGCACGTGGTCGAGGTTCAACTCCTTGCGGTCAAAACGGCGGGCGCAATACTGACAAGTGTTGCGGTCGCGCTCAAAGATGTTGTGGCGCGTGAAGCGGATCTCCTTGCGTGGCAGCCGGTCATACGCCGCGAGGACAATGACACGTGGCGGCAAGACAGGGTAGGCAACGGTGTGAACCATTTCCTCCCGCGGCCGCAGCCGGGAGAGGTCGCGCCAGCTTTCAAAGTCATACGTCGCAAAACGCTCGTCCCCCTCCGTGCCGACCACTTCGGCGTGGCCTTGGCACAGGAGAACAAAAGCTCTGCGAACCGTGGTGACGTTGATGGCCTGCCACAGTCGGTTCAGCACCAGCACCTGCCGGTTGAGAAGTAGCGTGTTCCCGTCGAAGATGCGCGGAGGTTAACATCCGCGTGGCATCGTTGTCAAACGTCCGTTGTGTGACAAGATGATGACAGAAAACGGGGGCTCTTTTTTTGCGCACTTCACGCTTGCCATCCGCCCCCGCAACCGTTTAGATCACTCTTCCAAAAAAAACGGGCCGTAGCACAGCTTGGTAGTGCGCTTGAATGGGGTTCAAGAGGTCGCTGGTTCGAATCCAGTCGGCCCGATTTTTTTCTTCATTTTCCCGGGAGGCCATTCGCACCCCGTCTTCCGAACGCTTCAGGCAAGGAGACTTCTTTTTATGAAATTTGAAATCAAGAGTGTATCACCCGCCCGACTCGCCAAAGTTTTCGCCGTGTTTTACGGAGCCATTGGGTTGTTGGTGACGCCGGTGATGATGTTGAATGCTCTCTTTCTCCCCGGTGGATTTGGGGCGAGACTGGGAGCGTTGCTTTTAACCCTTTTCTACCCGATTCTTTACGTTCTGGTCGGTGTGATCGTGGGTCTTGTCAGTGCTTTCCTCTATAACCTGATTGTACCGTGGGTCGGCGGGATTGAAATGGAGGTCGAGCAGAAGGGGTCAACCCCGTCCGCTCTCGGTGATCAACACCCGGACAGCCTCCATTAACGGCACGACCTCCGGGTCTTCGCGCCACCGGTTGACGCTCCGCTCCAGCCGCTCGCTCCAGTTCGCGCGGGAGACGGAGCCGGGGACGTTGAAGCGCTTCGAACTGCCAAAGAGGTCGGAGATCATCACGATGGCGAGCCAGGAGCGGCTGCGCATCAAAGCGCCAAGGAGCGCCAATTGCACTTCCCGCGTGTAGGGTGTCGGCTCGTGAACGGAGAGGCCGGCAAAGGCGGCAAATTGTTCCAGTTCCCAGCGTTGGTGGCCGTCGCCCTGCGCTGCCGCGTCGCTCATGGAGCGCCAGAATTCGGCGAGCGGCGGGTGATCATGCGTGGCATAGGTGGTGACCGAGAGCGGCTGGTACTCGCTCCCCGGGGTGAGCCGCCCATGTTCGCCACGTTCCCATTGCGGAATTTTGAACCCGGCGATCCCGAGCTGCGTCAGGCTCGGGCGCACATAGTCGGGGACCATCCCGAGATCCTCCCCGATGAGGCGGAAGGGGCCGCTCGCTTCGAGCAGCGCCCGCAGATGGGCCTCCCCTTCGTGGCGGTTGGCTTCGCACTGCTCCGGGGTGCTGTCATCACGGGGGATAAAGTGCGGCAACAGTCCGCCGGTCCGCGCCTGCGCCTCCTCTTGCGAAAGCGGCAGGAAGGTTTCATTGCACTCGGGCCTCCACGGGAAGCCATACATCCGGTAAAAGCCGAGGATATGATCGACGCGAAAGAGATGAAAAAAATCGCCAACCCGGGCTACCCGCTGCTTCCACCAGGCGTAACCGGTGCGGCGGTGCTCCTCCCAGCGATAGATCGGCACCCCCCAGTTCTGCCCCCATTTTTCGGTGAAAGGATCGCTCTTGAAGACCCGTTCAGGAGGCGCTCCGCCCGACCAGTTGAGCTTAAAAAGCTCCGGGTTGCTGAAGACATCAGCGCCGTAATAACTGACGCCGATCGGCACATCGCCCATCAGGGCAACGCCGTGCTCCCCGGCAAACGCCTTGAGCGCTGCCCATTGTTCAAAGGCAATCCACTGCACGTAGGCGAAAAAGTCGATCCGCTCCCGGGCATGCTCCCCCTCTTGCTGCGTTCGGGTGGCGAGCCATTCCTGTGCCAGTGCGAGCGTGCGGACTGGCGCGGGCCAGCGGTCCCAGAGTTCGCTACCGTGTTCATCCATCAGGAAGCGAAAGAGCGTGTACCCTTCGAGCCAACCGGCATGAGCGGTGCGCCAGCTCTCAAAAGCGTCGGCTCGCTCCCCGCCCCGGCGGCGGAAGGTGGCAAAGGCCGCTTCGAGCAGGCGACGTTTGAGCGGCTTGACCGCTTCGTAAAGCACCGGGCCGCTGCGCATCGCGTCGAGGTCGAAATCGGCGAGAATTGCCTCAAAATCGTCCGGTTCAAGATCGGGAAGCTCCCCCGGTCGGGTGGCCAGCGTGGTCGGTTCGAGCGCGACGGAGGAGATGGCGTTGTAGGGGGAATGATCGTTGCCGGTCTCGTTGACCGGGAGGAGTTGAATGAGCCGGAAGCCGACCTCCCGCGCCCAGAGGATCAACTCGCGCAAGGCAGCCGTGTCACCAATGCCGAGGTCGTTCTCCGAACGGATGGCAAAGAGCGGGGCCAGCAGCCCGGCTAGCGGGTGATCAGGGTGAAGCGTTTTCATGAGAGCGGGGTTTCAAGCCGGATCGCGGCGGAGCGCCCGTGGGCATCAAGTCCCTCAATGGCGGCGAACGTCTCAATCGTCGGCAGGGATCGCTCCAGAGCGTCGCGGTCGAGCCGCACGAGACTGGTGCGGCGCTGAAACTGGTCGACCGTCAACCCGGGGAACGATTTACCCGCCCCGCCGGTCGGCAGTTCGTGGGAGGGTCCGGCGAGGAAATCACCCGCCGCCACCGGGGAATAACCGCCGAGGAAGATCGCTCCGGAGGTCCGCAACCGGGCGGCGATGGCGTCATCCTCCCGGGTCACCACAGAGGTATGCTCCGGAGCATAACCGTTGCAGAGATCGACCGCTTCGGAGAGATCGCGGACGAGGACGAGCGTGGTGCTCGCCTCCAGAACTTCACGGATATGAACACCGCGCGAGAGGGTCGCCGCCTGCCGCTCGATCTCCGCTTCCACTGCGCCGGGGAGCGCTTCGGAGGGGGTCACCAGAATCACGGCGCTGTTGTGGCCATGCTCTGCCTGGGCGAGCAGATCGGCCGCGATCCATGCCGGGTTGGCGCTTTCATCGGCAATGACGAGGATCTCGCTTGGCCCGGGGAGCAGATCAACGCCGACCCGTCCGAAGACTTGTCGCTTCGCCTCGACCACGTAGGCATTGCCCGGACCGTAGACCTTGGCCACTGGCGCGATGGTTCCCGTGCCATAGGCAAGCGCGGCCACCGCCTGTGCTCCGCCGACTTTATAAACCTCCGTCGCTCCCGCGTGGCGCAGGGCGTAGAGAAGCGCTGCGTTGACCTTGCCGGACGCATCCGCCGGAGTGGTCACCACGATTTGCTCCACGCCTGCCACTGCCGCGAGCGTGCAGGTCATGATCGCGGTGGAGACCAGCGGTGCTGTTCCACCCGGGACGTAGATCCCGACGCGTTCAAACGGGTCAAAGCGTTCGCCGACTTCCGCTCCTTGGGCATTGCGGGCGTTCCACGCTTCGCGGCGGCTCCGTAGAGCAAACTGGCGCACGTTTTCGTGGGAGAGGGCGATCGCCTCGCGCACTTCAGGGGGGATGGAGGCGATGGCGCTCTGGAACTCCTCTTCCGAGACGCGCAGGGCGTCGGCATCGGTAAGCGTCGGCCCGCCAAATTGAGCGGTATAATCAAGAAGAGCCGCATCCCCCTCCGTCCGCACGCGCGTGATGATCTCGCGGACCGTTTTTTCGACTTCATCCCCCGGGGCGGCCTGTCGGTCGAGGGCGGCGAGTTGCTGGGCGTAATCGGCGTCGGAAGGTCGGAGCGTGCGCATAATGGAAGGGGCTATTGTTGGCCGGTCACGCTCTGATCGTCAAAAAGAAAGAGCCAGCCGCCTGCTTCGTTGAGAAGAGGCGGCTGGCTAGGGGAAGGGAGAGCGGGAAAAGGTCAGAAATTAACCGCTGGCGATTCGGTCGGGGAGACCGGGCCGGTGACCGATGATTCCATCGGGATCGTCGGGAAGGGCGGGAAGTTGAGTTCCCCTTCAATCTTGCCGATCGCGTTGGCAATCTGGCTCAGGAGGGCACCATTATTGCCGTAGCGGGAGCCGAGGTCGGCGTAAAGCTGGGTGAGGTACTCATCAGGGAAGCCGATCGCCTTCACCATGCGCAGGATGATTTCCACAACAATGTCGGAGAAGACCACCTCGGCATTGACCCCGAGAACATTGGTCACCACCCCGCTCAGGAGATCCTTGGTCTGCGGGCTGGACGGGTCGAAATAGTAGATAAGCGTGCTGCTGACTTCACCGATG
This sequence comes from Chthoniobacteraceae bacterium, assembly GCA_037189865.1. Taxonomy (GTDB): domain Bacteria; phylum Verrucomicrobiota; class Verrucomicrobiia; order Chthoniobacterales; family Chthoniobacteraceae; genus DATMFV01. Next base: position 415,547 of record JBBCIW010000001.1, read on the forward strand.
ACCGTCGCCCGGGATTCGAGTCCCTCCGGCTTGGCTTCGATGCTGATCGCCATTGCCAGAGCGATATCCGGCGCCTGATTGCGGACGATCGGGTTCTCCTTGAAAAGCCCGCCGATCCCGTGGGCAATCGCCTGAATCTGTTGATTGGTGGCCACCGTGGCGATCGCTCCGGCAATCCCTGCCGCGTGGTGCGGCTGTGCATTGATGGCGGCGACGACGGCAGCGACCAACTGGGCCGTGTTGGCGTTCTGGAGCGTTACCCCTTCTGGGAGGTGGCGGGAGATGAGCCGCAGGTATTCTTCAACGGAAAGGCGCTTGGTCTCCTGCCGCGTTTCGCTTTCGGAGGAGCGGTCGGCCTGTGCCGAAACAGGGAGGGAGGAGAGCGTAAAACCGGCGATCACAGCCGCAGCCAGAGCCAGCTTTCCGGAGGAGCGCGCAGAGGAGAAAAGTGGAGTCATGATCAAAAAGGGCAGGGCAGGGCAGGGCAAGGGTTGGTTTCCCCGCCGGTTCACAGCGGGAGACTGACGCAGGGTAGAGGAAAAAAAGGGAGAAAGCAATCGTTTTTTCCCCTTCGGCCATCCGCTGGATTCCCCCTCTTCAGGAATCGTACGATTCCTCAGAGGGCAATTCTTCCAGTGGCTCGCCGATGCGGTAGTCTTCATCGAGCCAACGCCCGAGGTCGATCATTTTGCATCGGTTGGAGCAGAAAGGGCCGAGGGGGTCGGCAAAAAAGTCGTGCCGGGTCTGGCAGATGGGGCAGTTGACGGGCGTGGCCATTTACTGTGAGTCTACGGCTGGTTCTCCTCGCGATCAAGGTGGCGGATGTGGTCAAGGATCGCTTCCATTTCAGAGAGCGGTTTTTCAAAAAACGGGCCATCGGCCCAGCGGAGGTGAAAAGCTGCCTTTGGTCTCCCCTGACGTTTGAGGAATTCCTCGTAGGCCCGTCGCAGGACGGTCAGGCGCGGGTCTTGTAGAATCGCCCGCCGGTAGGTCTCCTCCGCCTCCTGCGCTCGCCCCGCCCCTTCGAGCGCCTGCGCTAGCCGGATGAGGAGGTTGGTATCTTGCGGAAAACGTTCCAACCCTTGGAGGTAGGCGTCGATGGCGATGTTGAAATTCTGGCGGCGAAGCTCTTCGATTGGGAAGAGGGTGGCGATCGCCCGTTGCGATTCGCCAAGGTGGAACCACGCGTACGGATTGGCCGGGAGCGTGGCGACCGCCCGGGCGGCTGCGGTTTTCGCCTCATGAAACTTCCCTTCCCGTAGTGCCACCCGTGCCTTTTCCGCCTGGGCCTCTCCTTCCCAGCGAGGCACGATCGCCCAAAGCATGAGCCCCCCCAGTAGAGGGAGCGCCACGGTGGCCCACCGGTAGGGGCGTGTCATCCGCAGGCTGCCATTGGCTACGATCCCAAGCAGAAGGGCGAGCGTGAGGGCGTTGCCGGGGATGTGAAGGTTAAAATCGAAGACGGAGTGGGTCAGCATCGCCACCAACGCACCGAAGGCCCCCAGTTGCAGCGCCAGCGCGTTGCTGCGGCATGAGCCGGGATGGTCGAGCAGGCGTCGCCGTGCCAACTGGGCCGCTTGGATGACGCTCTGTCCGAGATGCACCATGGCAAAGAGGAGCCCCAGAGTGAGCCCGATCCGTCCATATTCCGCGAGCATTTCAAGATAGTCGTTGTGAGCATGGATCGGGTCGACCTGTAAGACCGCCCGACGGTAGAAGCGCCCATAGATGAGGTGCGTCCCGGCCCCGGTTCCGTACCACGGGTTGAGGGCGCTCTGGTCGAGGGCCGCCTGCCAGTTGGCTTGGCGAATATCAGTCTGGAAGCCTTGGTTGAAGCGTTCCAATGCAACCGGGTTGCGCACCCCGAACTCCAGCACCCCGAGCGTCGCCATGCTCAAGCCGAGCGCCGCCACCGCGAGCGACCCCAAAAGGCGCCGCCGCCACGCCGCGTAATAAACGACGACACTGATGAGCGCAAAAAGAAGAACAGCCACACTTAGGCTGACGTACCCGCCCCGGCTGCCGCTGATGACCACCCCGATCGCACACGCCCCCGCGATCCCGAGCGCTCCCGCCCGCCCCAAAAAACTCCACCGGCTCCAGCACCCGATCGCCAGCGCCACCATGGTCACCATTTCGAGGAAACCGGCATAGTGATTGGCGCTCACGAATGTGCCGCTGGCGCGTTGGAGCGGCTCGCGGTTCTCCAGCGGGACCAGAAAGTGTTCGGCATCCAGCCCTGAGAGGAAGCGGTTTTCCAACAACCCTGCTTGCAGTAGCCCGAGGAGCGCCTCTCCCAGACCGGCGATAAGAAGCACCCCGGCGATCATCATCCGCTGGCGGGCGGTGGTGATCTGGGTCGCCATGAGCAGATAGGCGATCAGGCAGGAGAGGGCGATCCCGAGATCGCGCCATGCCAGATAGGCGACCGGCGAAGTCAACCCCCGCCAGCCAACATACCCGACCAGCGCCAGAGCGCTCCCGATCGCTAGCCACCCCGGCGCGCTGAGCCGTTCCCGCCAGCGGCCGAGAGAGGCGATCGCGGCGAGAGCGAGCAATGTATAGGCCGGGAACGCAAAGAGAAGCCGCGTGCCACCGATCATCCACTGGATGAGGAGGAGCGATAGGGCGATGAGACCAAGTTGGAGGAACGCAATCAAGACACCATCATTTTTCCACATTTGGGCTTTGCAGGCGATCCGGAAAAAAAGAACTCGACAACCAAAGTATAGAGATCTAGAACTCTATCTCATGACGCAGCCAGTTCGCTCCGACCTCCCCCCTGTGCTCTCCGGTTCCTTCCCGCAGCCGCGCTACGTTGCCGTCGCGGAAGTGTTGCAGCAGGAGATCGCGCAAGGGAAATACCCGGTTGGCTCCCGGCTGCCGCCGGAGCGCGAACTCGCCAAAATTTTTGGACTGGCTGGGATGACGATCCGGCAGGCGATCGGTTTGCTAGAGAAAAAAGGGTTGCTTCTGCGTCGCCACGGGCTGGGGACGTTTGTGCAGGCGGCGGCTGATCAACCGTTGATCGCGGTCCTCTTCGGTGTTTCGCTTCACCACGAGAGCGCCGACTTCTACCGCGCTGCCGCCAAGGCGATTGAGGACGAACTCCTCCGGCGCGGCTGGCAATGCCGCATCTACGATCCTTCCGGCGATCTCCCCCCTTTCCGCCAGCTTAGGATTGACCTGCGGCAATATCCCTTTACCGGGGTGATCCGGTTCGCTACCAGTCCCCGCCTTGATGCTGCCCTCGCCGATCTTCCGGCGCTCCCCACGGTTGAATTTCACTCGGGCGAGACGAGCGATGTCACGTTGGATGACTACCATTTTGGCCAGACGGTCGTCGAGCATCTCGCTCGGGAAGGGCGGCGGCGGATCGCCTATTTCCGACCCGGTTTTCAACCCGGCGTCAGCGTGCGCGGGCGCGATATTGCCGGGGTCGTGGAGACGGCGCAACGCCTTGGCCTCCCCGAGCCGATGCTTGGTAGCATTCTCCACCAAGGGACGGTAGCGGAAGGGGGCTCGGCGATCTATGAAGCCGCTCGCGAATTGATCGCCCAATGGGGCGGGCGACCGCCGCAGGCGCTCGTGATCAAGGACGATGTCGCGATGCACGCCGTGGCGATGGCGTTGCTGCAATCGGGCTTGCGCATTCCGGAAGATCTCATGGTTGCCTGTGGCGGTAACGATCGTGCGCCGCAGCCGTATGGCATGGAGATGATCCGCTATCTTTACCCGATGGGAGAGGTCGCCGATGCTCTGGCAAGCGTTCTGGAGGAGCGCATTCTCGGGCGTCCCTCTACGCCGACGCCGCGTGTCATCACCGGCAACCTTGTTCCCCTCCCTCACCGCAAGGCAAACGCTGCGATCCCGCTTTGCCCCTCAGCCTAGCTTTCCCTACCCCTCATGTCACCTCTGCGCCTCTTTCTCGGGACCACCTTCCTGTTTGCCGTCATGCCTACGCTTTTACCCGCTCAACCTTCCCGTTGGGTTGATCATGAACCCCGCCGTCGTGTCTATCAACACGGGGAGAAAACCGCCCTTTATTTGAAAACCAACCCGGAGGTCGAGGTCGCCTTCTCCGTCAACGGCTGGCTGCCCCAGACCATCCGGAGCAACCGGTTTGGCATCGCCCGGTACGATCTCGATACCACTCTGCTCAAGCCGGGTAGCTATACTTTGCATGCTACCCCTTCGGGGGGAGAGCCGCTGGCAACATCGCTGACGATCGGCCCCGCGCCGGTTCACAACGGCATTGCGCTCATCCGCTGGGGGCATGTCGGCTCTACCGAGGGGATCGATTGGTTGCTCGATAAAGGCTTTAGCGGCGGCACGCTTGGGGCGATTGCCGATCGGGAGCAGACCAGCGGCCCCTTGCGCGAACGGACCTTGCGCTTGCTCGATCATGCCGCTGCCACCGGCTTTGAGATTGGTCTCTATCTTCACCCGCTAAGTTCCAAAACCTTAATGGCTAACCCCGAGGCGCGGGTACTCCGTCCCGACGGGGAACGCATCCCGGCGACGACGCCGTGGCCCGGCGATCCGCTCTCGGAACCGGCCTTGCACCATGCCCGGGAATTGACGCACGGGGCGCTGGCCGCTTATGGGGAGCATCCGGCCTTGCGTTACGCCATGCTTTGTTCCGAGCAGCGGACTTATCCCGGCATTAGTGAAGCGGTGCTTTCCCTAGCAAAAAAGGAACTCGGGTTTGACTTCGCTCCCTATGTCAAATCGCTCCTTTTCGTTGAACCTGCCCCGGAGTTGCTCGACGCCGGTTTGGTCCCGGATGATCATCCGCTCTACCGCGCGATGTGGTGGTTCCATGTACGGGGCCACGGCACGGCGGTGCTCAATGCGGAAATGAACCGCATCATTAAAGCGCGTCGCCCTGATATCCGCACTTCCCATGAACCGTGGCGGCTCGCTCCGACCCCGGGGACAGCGAAGGATCTCGATCTCATCGGGAGCTGGACCTATGCACAGGCCGATCTCAAACGCCTCTTCTTTGCAACCTATCTGCGTACCCCCGGCGCTAAAGAGAAGCAGAAGGTGCAGGCTATCTTGAGCATCTTTGTCTATGGCTATACCGTCATGCCGCTTGGGAACTCGACGGCAAAGGTCAGCGATGACATGCCGGGTGAAGACCCGAGCTTCAACGCCATGCCCGATTACACGCGGGAGGCGCTCTGGATCTATCTCTCCCAGCGTCCTGATGAAATCTGTGTTTATTGGGGGAGTCGCCACGCCGCTGATAACCCCAAGCTTGATAACCACCTCACCAATCCGCAGACCTTCGATGTGATCGCCGATTTTTCGGAGCGGGTGCTTCAACCCTTCGGACCAGCCCTTCTGGCAACAAAACCGGAGAAACCGAAGGTCGCCGTTCATCTCTCAGCCGTCTCGACGTGGTTCACCCGGCGCGAGGTTGGCTGGAACAAGTGCGAGGAGACTCTTCCCTATACCAGCCTTCTGGTCTCCAATCATGTTCCCTTTGAAGTGATCCTCGATGATGATTTCACCCCGGAACGGCTCGCCGGCTATGAAGCGGTGATTCTTCCCTATCCCGAGACGCTCACCCCCTCCATCGTCGACGGCTTGAAGACCTTCGCGGCAAAGGGGGGGAGCGTGATTGCTAATGAACCGGTCTCGCCTGCTCTCACTCCGACGAAGACGACCCGTTTTGACTTTACCCCGCTCACGCTTCAGGATGGCCGTGTTGCCGGAAAAGGGGAGCCGTTCACCACCGCCGAGGCTTCCCGTTCGCTCATGGAAGGGTATAGCAAAGAGCTGGCTCCGCTCGTCGCCGCCTACGCTGGAGAAGCGACCGCGAGTAGCCCCCGCGTTCTCACCAACACCTTGCATGGCGGCGCGGTTCATTACCATTTTGCCATCAATGATGACCGGGCTTACGGCCCCGAGTTTGGCCACCATGAGCTGTTCTTTGAACTCGGTGTGCGTCAGAAAGCCCACCTCGCCTTGCGTCGTCCATCCGGGACGCTCTTTTACGATATTCTAAGCCAGCGCCGATTGGAGGGAGAGTGGAAGGAGGGGCGCTTCCATTGCGAGCTTTTCCTCTCCGCTGGCGATGGGCGAATCATCGCTTCGCTACCCGAGGCGCCAGCGGCTCCCAAGATCGACGGCCCCACCACCTTGCAACGGGGGCAGAAGGCCGACTATACCGTGAGCATGCATGGGGCCTCCGGCCAGCGGCTCGATGGGGTGATCCCGCTCAAGATCGTAGTCCTCGATGGCAGCGGGATGGAAACCTCTGCAACGCACTATGGAAACACCGTTGGGGGAGAAGCATCGTTCTCGGTTACTGCCGCTCTCAATGATGCTCCGGGAACGTGGAAAATCGTGGTGAAGGAACTCATTAGCGGAGAGAGCACCACGCTGGAAATTGATGGCCAATAATGAAGAGAAACCGCCAGTGCAGAAGCGGCTTTAGCGTGAGCGAGTTCCTCGTCGTGCTGGTGCTGGCGGCGGTTTTTCTCGCGATTCTTCTTCCAGTGCTGGGGCAGAGCGGGGAACGGAGCCGGGCGGCGAAGTGTATCGTCAACCTGCGCGGGATCGGCATCCTTCTCTCGCTGTATGCTAACGATCATCAGGCGCGCCTCCCGGTGGCGCATGAAACCGTGGATGGCAAGTTCACCGTCTGGCATCAGACGCTCTGGCCCTACTCCGGCGGGGGGCAGCGGCTGGAGGATCACCCGATTTTCTTTTGCCCGTCACGCGGCGTCGATCTCTATAGCTATGCTTTTGAACGCCGGGCCAGCAAAGGCCGTCTGGCCGACCTCGCGCGTAACCTTGAGGGGAACCAGCCCGTGTTGGGAAGGCGATGGCTGGTGATGGATGCCAACTGGTACTTCATGGAACGTTCCCACGGCGTCAATGGCCCGACGGGTACCGCGAAAATCACCGCCTTGCGCCACCTGCGCCGCGCAAATTTCCTTTTTCCTGATTTCAGCGTTGAGGCTCTGGATCAGGCGACGATCAATGCCTCTCTCTACATCTTCAAAGAATATCCCATTCCGTAATGATGAAGCTTCGTTGGCTAACCTTTCTTTGTTTTCCCGCTCTCTTGAGTGCCGGGGAACTCCTTGCTCCCCTTGCCGTGGATGATCGTGGCGCCGATACCGCTCCACAGGCCGATGCCGAGAGCCTGATTCGCGAAGAGCGCCCGGTGTCGCCCCGTCTGGAAATTCCCCGTACCAATCGGCTCGATGCCCATTGGTTTACCCAGAGCCGCCCCGGTGGCTATTTTAGCTCGGAAGCGGTCAAGCAGCCGGTCTTGCTGTTTGATCTGGGTAGGGATCGCACGCTCTCTGCCGTCCTCATCTGGAACTATGCTTTGGCCTCCTCGGGTGTGGCGAAAGCCAACGCTACCCGTTCGCTTACCTTTGCGTTTAATACCGAGGCTCAAGGTACGGACACTTTCGAGGGACCGAGCTTGCCGATGGAACTTGCGGCGCCGGGAGAAGAGGGGGCGAGCGCCACGATCTCCCCGGAAACGCTTACTTTGGAGCAACCGGTGCGTGCCCGTTATCTCCGTTTGCAGATCAATTCCAACTACGCTACCGCCGGAGGCGACGGTGGCGACCGCGTCGGACTCTCCCGCCTCCGGGTTCAGGTAGAAGACTAGCTTATGAAAACACCCTCCCTCCTCACGACCACCCTTCTTTTCACCTGCGCCCTCCTCGCGCCGCTGCAGGCCCAGTTTCACGATCCGTTCGATTCTCTCGATCCGACCCGATGGAATGCGGCGGTCGATGGGGTCACCGGTTCGATCACGGCGATGCCCGATGGCACCGTGCGTCTCCATCAGGCGGCGCATTATTGGGGCAATCTCTACGCCTCGGCAGGGGAGCATTCCCACTTCTATGTTCAAACCGACCTGCTCAATAGCACGGATATCGGAGCATCATGGGCGCCTTCGCTCATGCTCTATTACGATGCCGATAACTGGGTGCAGTTTGGCTTGCGCCGAACCGACAAGTTGCAGTTGCGCTGGTCGCTCGGCAACCACAGCGCGACGACAGAGGTCGCCCATGACTATAGCTGGAGCACTTCGCAATGGTACACCTTGCGCATTGAAGTCAACACGCCGGAGCAGGAGATCCGGCTCTGGATCGGGGAGGCGGGCGAACCGTTGACCCTTTTAAGCACGCTAACCCAACCCCTTCCCACCACCTTTACCGGCGAGAGCTTCATCATCCTCGGGAAAGGTGTTGGGCAGACCCCCTATGACGCCAACCCGTTCCTGCGCAACAGTTTCACCAGCGCCGGGAGCTACGGCTATTCCTATTACGACAACGCGGTGGTCGCCACCATCCCGGAACCTTCGGCTCTTGTTCTAAGCGGAGGCGGCCTTCTGTTGGCGATGATCGGTCTACGCCGTCGTCTCCGCTAGTGCCGGCTCCTCTTCCTCCACCGGAGGCTTCCCGCCGGAGATCCACTCTCGCAACGCCTCCATATAGAGATAAAAGACCGGTGTGATATAGAGCGTGAGCAACTGGGAAAGGAGCAAGCCGCCGACCACGGCTAACCCGAGCGGGCGGCGCGATTCCGCCCCGGCTCCGTGTCCGAGCGCAATCGGGAGCGCTCCCATCAGCGCGGCAAAGGTGGTCATCATGATCGGGCGGAAACGGATCAGACACGCCTCGTAGATGGCTTCTGCCGGAGGCTTGCCATGGCGCTGGGCTTCGAGGGCGAAGTCGATCATCATGATCGCGTTCTTTTTGACGATCCCGATCAGCATCAGGATGCCGACAAATCCATAGACATTAAGATCCTGCCCGAAAAGCTGAAGCGTCAAAAGCGCCCCAACCCCGGCGGAAGGGAGGCCGGAGAGAATCGTGATCGGGTGAATAAAGCTTTCATAGAGAATCCCTAGCACCAGATAGATCACCAGTACGGCCATGATCAGAAGCAGGCTCAACCCTTTGAGCGAATTCTGGAACGCCTCAGCCTCCCCTTGAAACCCGGTCAGGATCGACGCCGGGAGGACTTCGCGCGCTGCCGCTTCAATCGCCGCCACCGCATCGCCTAGTGAAACCCCCGGCAAGGTGTTAAAGGAGAGGGTGACGCATGGCAACTGGCCAAAGTGATTGATCGTCAGCGGTCCGGCACGTTGGGAGAGCTCCGCAACGGCATCCAAGGAAACCAGATCACCATTGGCCGCGCGCAAATGAAGCTGCGGCAGCGCGTTGGGATCGCCCCGGAACTCCGGCCCGACCTCCAGTACCACATTATAGGTATCAGCGGAAGTATAGATACTGGACACCTGCCGCGAACCGTAAGCACTATAGAGAACATCTTCGATTTGCTGCGCGGAAACACCGAGTGTCGCCGCTTTGTCGCGGTTGACCTTGATGAAAACCTGCGGGCTGGAAATGAGCAGATCGCTAGTGACATCGCTCAAGCCGGGGATTGCCCGCATCCGCTCCTCCAGCTTCGGGGCGGCTTCGTAGAGCGCTTCGAGATCAATCCCATAAAGGGTGAACTGAAACGGGCTTTTGGAAGAAGTGCCACCGATCCGGATCACCGGCGGGACTTGGGCAAAGGAGCGGATACCGGGAATCTTCGCTAGCTTCGGACGCAGATCATTGACAATCTCTGTCGCCGAAGGGCGCTCCCCCCGTGGGACCAGCGCGGCAAAGATCCGCCCACCGTTCCCGGTCGCATTCGGCCCACCCGCGCCGACCGAAGAGTTGAACCCGGCGATGTAAGGATTCTCAAGGAGGACTTGTGCCACTGCCTGCTGATGCTGCACCATCGACTCAAACGAGGCATCTTCCGCCCCTTCGGTCATAATGCGGATCATCCCGATATCTTCAGTCGGAATAAACCCTTTAGGGATCTTGATGAAAAGGTAACCGGTCAGGGCGACCGTTCCTGCCGTGACCACCATGGTTAGAAAACGGTGCCGCAACACGCTCCCCAAAGTGACGCGGTAGAGCGTCGCCATCCCGCTAAGCACCCATTCCACCGGGGCAAACCAGCGCGAAGTCTTGCGTTCCGAGAGTGCCCCGGGCCGCAGGAAACGGCTACAAAGCATCGGGGTGAGCGAAAGCGAGATCACCCCGGAGACCAGAATCGCGACCCCGATCGTCACCGCAAACTCCCGGAAGAGTCGCCCGAGAATCCCACCCATCAACAACACCGGGAGAAAGACCGCCGCGAGCGAAATCGTCATCGAAACGACGGTAAAAGTAATCTCCCGCGATCCCTTGAGCGCGGCGGTAAACGGTTTTTCCCCTTTCTCAATGTGCCGGACAATATTCTCCAGCACGACGATAGCGTCATCGACGACAAACCCGACGCAAAGCGTCAACGCCATGAGCGAGATATTGTTGAGACTATAGCCAAGGAGATCGAGCACGGGGAAGGTAGCGACGATGGAGAGCGGGATCGCGATACTAGGGATCACCGTCGCCGCCATCCGGCGCAGGAAGAGAAAGATTACCATGATCACCAGTGCAATACTCAACAGGAGCGTGAACTCCACATCAGCCACCGATTCGCGCACTGGCACGGAGCGATCCATCAACACATGAAGCTGCGCCGCCGCCGGAAGCTCCCGCTGGATCGAAGGGAGAAGCTGGTGAATGTGATCCACCACCTGCACCGTGTTGCTCCCGGGCTGGCGTTGGACGGCGAGGACGATCGCCCGCTTGTCGCGGTACCAAGTCGCGATCTGATCGTTCTCGACATCATCGAGCACGTTCGCGATTTCCCCAAGCCGCACCGGCGCCCCGTCGCGATAGGCGACGACTAGCGAACGGTACGCCTCCGCGTTCTCCAACTGTCCGCTCGATTCGACGGTGAAGATCTGCGAACGCCCTTTGAGCGTGCCAGTCGGCAAATTGCTATTGCCCTCCTGCACTGCGGTTTTGACTTCATCAAAGCTGATCGAACGGGCCGCGAGCAGACGCGGGTCGACCTGAACACGCACGGCATACTTCTGCGTTCCATAGACCTGCACCTGCGCTACGCCGTTAATCGTGGAGAGCCGCTGCGAGATGAGCGTCTGCGTGTATTCGTCCAACTGCGAGAGCGGCAACGTGTCGGAGACGAGCGCGAGCAGGATGATCGGCGCTTCTGCCGGGTTGGTCTTACGGAAAGAGGGCGGGTTCGGGAGATCGGGCGGGAGACGGCGCATCGCCGCAGAGATCGCCGCCTGCACATCAAGCGCCGCATCGTCAATGTTACGTTCCAGCGCAAATTGCAGCGTGATGCTAGTCGAACCAAGGGCGCTTACGGAGGTCATCGCTTCAATCCCCGCGATCGTGGAGAATTGCTTCTCCAGCGGGGTAGCGACGGAGGAGGCCATCGTCTCCGGCCCTGCCCCGGGGAGATTGGCTGAGACCGAGATCGTCGGGAAATCGACGTTGGGAAGATCACTGACCGGCAGCCGGAAATAGGCGAGCGTCCCGAAAAGGAGCAGGCCGATCATGACCAGCGTCGTCATGACTGGGCGGCGGATGCAAAGTTCGCTGAAATTCATGCGCTCGGCTCCGGCTGGCGAACGGCGGCTTCGAGTTCGGGGCGAACCTCGACCTTCGCCCCCGGGGTGAGCTGGCTCTGCCCGTCAACAACGACCTCCTCCCCCGGCTTCAACCCTTCGCGGATCACGAGTTGAGCGCCGATGCGCCGGTCGATTTTGACGTTACGCAACTCCGCCTCCCCCTGTGCATTAACGACAAAGGCGTACTCCCCGCGCTGCCCGGTGACGACGGCGTTTTGCGGCGCGAGGATCGCCCCTTCCTCCACCGTCAACCGGAGCACCACCGAGACAAATTGCCCCGGCCAGAGCGCTTGCTTTTCATTGGCAAGGCGGGCTTTGAGCCGCAGCGTACCGCTTCCCGGCTTGACTGTGTTATCGACAAAAGTGACCGGCCCCTCGACCGCTTCGGTGAATTGCCCCTCCGGCCGGACCTCCGCCACAATCCCACCCGGCTGGGCGAGGTAGTGCTGGATCTCACCCAGAAACCGCTCCGCCACCGTGCAGGTGACATAGACCGGCTCAATCTGGTTGATCACCAGCAGATCGGTGGTGTTCGCGCTGACGACATTGCCGGGATCAGCAAGGCGGTGACCGGTGCGCCCGGCAATCGGGGAACGGATCGAGCAATACTCCAGCTCCAGTTCGGCCTTGCGGACGGCGGCCTCTGCGGCGTTGAAGGCGGCGGCGGTGGTGTCGCGGTTGAGCGTGATCGTCTCCGATTGCTCAGCGGCGACCGCGCCGCGTCGCTTGAGTTCGGTGTAGCGCTCCGCCTGTCGCCGGGCGTTCTCAGCGGCGGCGCGTGCTTTTTCCAGAGCGGCCTGCTCCTGCTTGAGCGCGATTTCAAAGGGACGCCGGTCGATGGAGAAGAGAAGCTGCCCCACCTTGACCTCCTGCCCTTCCTCAAAGTGGACTTCGGCAAGCTGACCGGTGACTTGCGGTTTGATCGAAACCGTCGCCAACGCCTCGATCTGGCCAATAGTTTCAATGATCTTCGGGGTCGCCTTCTGCTCGACCTTGGCGGTGAGCACCGGCACGGAACGGACCGGTGGCGGCCCCGGCGGGCCGGTTTCACGAGAGCATCCCGCGCTGGTGAGCAAAACAACGGCGCAGGCAACGGTAATGGAGGAAGAGAAACGATTCATCGGGAGAAAATCGGGACGCGCAGCAACGCAATCTTTGCTCTCCCCGGCGCGATGGCAACTAAAAATCAGCTTTTCGCCAATGCTTCTACAGCCGCGTTTCCGGCAATCCAGCCGGTCGTCCACGCTGCCTGAAAGTTGAACCCGCCGGTGATCCCGTCGATGTCGAGCACCTCTCCCGCGAAGTAGAGCCGGGGGGCAAGACGGCTCTCCATCGTACGGAAATCGACCTCCGCGAGCCGCACTCCGCCGCAGGTGACAAACTCGGCCTTGTTCGTACTCTTGCCGGTCACCTCCTGCCGGGTGCGCAGCAGTTGGTTGACCAGTGCGTGCCGCTCCTGCCGGGTAAAAGTCGCCCAACGGCGCTCCGGCGCGACTCCCGCTGCGTGGACGAGCGCCTCCCAGAGCCGTTGCGGCAACGGGCGGATCGGCGAGCGGGCGACCTGCTGCCCCGGTTCGCTTTCGCGCCGCCGGGCCAGTTCGGCAAGGAGCGCCTCCTCCTTCCACTCCGGCAGCCAGTTGATCTCAAGGGGGAAGCGGTAGTCTCGCTCATGGAGAAGCCGCGCTCCCCATGCTGAAAGGCGCAGGATCACCGGGCCGCTCGCCCCCCAGTGCGTCGCCAGAAGCGGGCCGCGTTCGCGTAGCCGTGTGCCGGGAACCGTCGCCTCGACCGGGTCGACCGAGACCCCGGCCAGCCCTCGCAGCCAGTCGCATTCAATGTGAAAGGTAAAGAGCGAAGGGACCGGCACCTCCACGGTATGCCCGAGCGCGACCGCCGGATGCCGTTCATCCGCGCTTCGGCTCCCGCCACTGGCGAGAATCAACGCCTCAGCCTCCAGCCGTCCCGCCTCTCCCTCCAACGCGAGGGTGTACCCCCCATCGGCCCGCCGCTCGACCCCCGCCACGCCACACCGCCCGCGTAGCTCCACGCCCCATCGGCGGGCCTCGCCCATCAGCGTGTCGATGATCGTGCGGGAGTCATCGGTGATCGGGAACATCCGCCCATCCTCCTCCGTTTTGAGTTCCACGCCGCGCTGCGCGAACCACGCGATCGTCTCCTTTGGCGAAAACCGGCGGAACGGCCCGATCAACGCCCGCTCGCCGCGCGGGTAGCGGGTCGCCAGCGCACGTGGGTCAAAGCAGGCGTGGGTGACATTACAGCGCCCCCCGCCCGAAATCCGCACCTTGGAGAGAAACGCCCCTCCTTTTTCCAGCACCACCACCCGGAGCGCCAGCCCCGCTTCGTGAGCCGCCTGCGCCGCCGTCACGGCAGCGAAAAACCCGGCTGCCCCGCCGCCAATGATCGCCAGCGTCTGCATCAGGGTGTCTTTACGAATTTGAGTGAGAGGCGAGGTCGATTCATCAATCCACAAACCGTTGCGCAATCGGCATTCGCCGTCCGATCCCGAACGCCACACTCGTCACCTTCAACCCCGGAGCCGCTTGCTCGCGTTTGTACTCGTTGAGATCGACCCGCCGGGCGACCCAGCGGACCACCGCCTCGTCAAACCCCTTGGCGATGATGTCGCGCGCCGTGAGGTTTTCCTCAATGTAGAGGTGGAGAATGGCATCGAGCAGATCGTAAGGCGGGAGTGTATCCTGATCGACCTGATCGGGTTTCAACTCCGCGCTCGGCGGCTTGGTCAACGTGGAGGAGGGGATGCGCTCCCCGTTGCGGTTGATGTAGCGGGCGAGCGCGTAGACGTCGGTTTTAAGCAGATCGCTCAAGACCGCCAGCCCCCCGGCCATGTCGCCATAAAGCGTGCAGTACCCGACTGCCAGTTCGCTCTTGTTACCGGTGCTTAACACAAGATCGCCCCGCTGGTTGGAGAGCGCCATGAGCAGCATCCCGCGCAGACGCGGCTGCATGTTCTCCTCCGTCGTCTGCGTCTCGCCGTGGGTGAGCTTGCCGAAGTGTTCGGAGAAAAGGGTGCGGAAGGCATCGAAAGGCTTCTGGATCGGGACAACTGGGCAGTCGATCCTGAGGTTCGCCGCTAAGGCGAGCGCATCGTCGATACTCCCTTGCGAGGAAAAACCGGTCGGCATCGCCACGCCCGAGACATGCTCCGGCCCGAGCGCATCGACCGCCAGCGCGGCGACCACGGCGGAGTCGATCCCACCGCTCAACCCGAGGATCACCCGCTTAAACCCGCACTTGCGCACATAATCGCGCAAGCCAAGGCAGAGCGCTTCGTGCAACTCGGCCACCGGATCGGGCGGGATCCACGGGGCTGCCGGGGGGGCCGCCATATCGACGACTACCAGCGCCTCGTGCATCGCCGGGAGGCTCCCGAGAAGCTCCCCCGTAGCGTTGAAAGCGAGCGAGCGCCCGTCAAAGATCAACTGGTCATTCCCGCCGACCGCGTTGCAGTAGGCGATTGGGACGCCGTGCTGGCGGGCCAGCCCCGAGAGCATCTCGACCCGCTGCGACGCCTTCCCGGCGCAAAACGGCGAGGCGCTGATATTGACGATCAATTCCGCCCCTTGCGCCACCAGATGCCCCACCGGGTCCAACTCATAGAGGCGGCGTGGCAGGTAGCGCTCGTTCCAGATATCCTCACAAATCGTGATCCCGATGCAGCGCCCGCCGATCTCCACCGGCTCCACCTCGGAGGCAGGCTGGAAGTAGCGATCCTCCGCAAAGACATCGTACGTCGGCAGGAGCGTTTTATAAACCTTGCGGATCGGCTTGCCGGCTTCGAGCACGGCGGCGGCGTTGCGGAACGGTCGGCCCGGCCCGTCGTTGCGATCGACAAACCCAGTAATGAGCGGCACCGGGCCGATCTCGCGCTGCAACGCTTCGAGCACTTCGAGCGTGCGCGGGACAAAGCGTGATTTAAAGACAAGATCCTGCGGCGGATAACCGGTCACCGCCAGTTCGGGGGAGATCACCAGTTCCGCCCCCTGTGCCACCAACGCCCGGTAAGCATCGAGCAGGAGGGTTAAATTCCCGGAGAGATCACCAACCGTTGGGTTGATCTGCGCAAAACCGATTCTCATAAACGAGGCTTCAAAAACGGCGGGGTGTCGGTTGCGGTGTCCGTTCGCCCGGTTGTTCATAGCCGCCATTGACGGCATCCATGGCGCCAACCACGAACGTCCGGTAGAACTCATAGAGCCCCGCCGTCGCCGCTCCGGCAAGGATGACGAGGATCAGTTTCTGGAAAAAAGTGTGCCGCATGGAGGAACCTGAGTGTAGCCGGTTTCACGCCAATCTGTCACCAGAAACCCCATTGAAGCGTGCGCAGGATGTAGAGGCCCAGCAACAGATTGGTGATTGCATGAGCAACGACACAGAGGAGCAGGTTGCGCGTACGCACCGCGATCCCGTTATAGAGAAGGCTGGTCAGGAAAGCAGCGGCCCAGTCGGCCTGTTGGTGGGCGGCGGCAAAGGCGATCGCGACGACAAAGAAGGAAAAACGGGTGAACGTCCCGAAGGCGACACTCTGGAAATCTTCTTTAATAAGGTAGCGCATCAGAAAACCGCGCCAGAAAATTTCTTCCAAAAGCGGCACCGCGACGACCAGGCGCAGGAACCGGAAAAAGAGCGTGCTCCAATAGAGCGGCGAGCCGGTTTCGAGCACTTCGGGGTTAAAACCGTCGAGCCGGGGGGCGACGCCGAAGATCTCCTGCGGAGAAACCCAGATAACGAGAACAAGAATTGCTACACCTAGAGTTCCCAGCCATGCCTTCGCACTTTTTGAGACCGTTAGAGGATACCACGCCCGGTAATGCCAGAGCAGCCCGAGGCAGATCAGCGTCTGGAGCGGGTAGAGCCAATGTTCCGGGTGGGTCAGCAGCAGATGGTCGGCTCCGAATTGTTCACCGAGCCATCGTACGCCCTGCACCAAAGGCAAAAAGAGCATGAACACCAGAAACGGAGCAGTGAAGGCCCGTACAGCGGGGGTAAAAAAAGGGGGGCGCTCTTCCATAGATGGGGCCGGAGCTTGCCCTCACCCCCACTTCAAGGCAAAACTTTTCGTGACCTTTTATGAGCGAACCTGATCCGGAGAAACTTCTCGCTGAGCTGGAGGCCGCCCGTCTCGCCCGTCAATACGACGGTGGCGGCTTTGCCGGGCGCAACCGCACGCTGCTGCTGGTCGCGGCAGTGGTGGTGACACTCGGTTTTCTGGCGCTGTTTGCCCTTTACATGATTCTGGAAGCGTTCCCGAGGAATGAACCGCCGCCCGGACTGCTCCCGGAGGCGGCTATCGTGGCAACTTCTCGTTTGCCCAAATGAAGGTGAGTTCCTAAACTGCCGCTCCGTTACCCCCTTTCCACCTTTTTTCATGGCCAAGCCACCTTCTTCAGCTATCGGCATCGACCTCGGCCGGCATTCGCTCAAAGCCGTCCTGCTCCAGCGGCGAGGGGCCAACCGCTTTGCGTTGACCCACTTTGCCTTGCGCGAGTTTGATCAGGCGCCCGAGGATGCCGAGGCGCTCGCCGCTCATCTCCGCGCCCTCCTCCAGAGTCTCGGAGGGAAGGCGAAAGCACTCGGGATTACCCTCTCGGGGTGCGATTCCTTTGTCCGGATTATTGAACAGCCGGAGATGCCCCCCGCGATGTTGCGCAACGCCTTGCAACTCAACGGCGCCTCGCTGCTCAATCAGGATTGCCGCTCCATGGTGCTCGATTGCGACGTGATCGTCTCCAGCGAGCCGCAGCCGCCACCCCAGCCGGGGGTCGTCCCGCAGCGCAATTACCTCGTCGGCGGTGTGCCGCGCAGCATGGTGACGCTACTGGCTGAAGCAAGCCAGAAGGCGAAGATCCCGACCGAGCGCCTTCAACTCAACCCGATCTCGCTCCTGAACGCCTTCGAGTTTGGCGAGGCGGAGACCTTCAACAGTCAGGCGTTCGTGCTGGTCGACATCGGCTACCGGACGACCACCGTCATCGTCGGGGCCGCGCGGGAGTTGATCATGGTCCGCTCGCTGGAGTTCGGCTCCCAACCTTTCCTCGAAGAGTTGATCTTCCACGGCGCCGCCAGTTACGACGAAGTCTGGCAATACCTCGCCGATGAGGAGGTCTTGACGGTCGAAAACGCCCGCCTTGCGCTGGCGGAACTGGTCCGCTCGATCAGCGGGTCGATCGGCTTTGTCGAGGCCCGGCGCGAGACCACCATCCCGCGCATCTTCGTCTCCGGCGGCATGGCACAGGTGCCGACGATCTTGCGCATCCTCACCGAAGAACTTCAACTCCCGTGCGATATCTGGAACCCGCTCGGGCATTGCGAAGCGAACGTCTCCCCTCAACAAAAACAACCGCTGGCCAACGCCCTCCCGCTTCTGGGAGCGGCCATCGGCTGCGCGGCAGAGTTGCTTCAAGGCTGACCCATGGCTCTTCATCTCAACCTCTACCACGAGATCCACACCGCAGCGCACCAACGCGCCCGCGATCCGGCCAAACTTGCCATGATCGGTGGGATTGCCGTCGTTCTGCTGCTCATTGGTTACTACTTCCTGCGGCTCAATGAGGTGGAAACCCTCAAGGCCGAGGCGGACTCGATGAGTGCCGAATGGCGCAAGCTCGAACCGGCAATGAAGAAGGCTGAAACCGAGGCCGTCACTTTTACGGAACGCGCCAAAAGCAACGCGCTGCTCATCGGGCGGATCGACGGGCGTTTCTACTGGGCGGGTTTCCTTGATCTGCTCAACGCCTCCATCCCGACTCATATCCAGATCGCCTCCCTCAAGGGCGGGGAACTCAAAGGGGCGGCGGGCAAGTGGGAGATCTTCCTGCAAGGCGTCGCCGCCGGGGAGCAGCCACGGACCACGGCGGAGAGCTTCCGCGTCGCTTTGCAGGAGGCTCTCGGCAAGCAATACCGCGACGTGAACGCTGAGTTTGAAGCCAATTCGCTCGAAGAAACCCCCGATGAAGTCGCTCTGGAAGGCAAGGCACTCAACACCGCGCGCTTCCATATCCGGTTGACGTTGGATGGCCGCCCTCCGGCACCACCCGAGCCGGAGAAAAAGAAGAAACCTTAACCCCCTTGCCTCCCATGAAAAAAGAAACGCTTCAACGTTATCTTCTCATCGGCATCGCCGCGCTGCTCGCTCTTTACGTCTATTTTTCCATGATGCTCGGGCCGCTTGGCACAGCGGAAAAACGTGCGAAGAGTGAAATTTCCCGACTCGAACCACTTATCCGCAAGGCCGAAGGGCAGATCGCACGGACTCGCGCCATTGCGGCGGGCGATCAACACGCCGACCGGGTCAAAAAGTTGCAGGAGGTGATCGACGCCAGCGTTCCAACCGGTTCGAGTATCGTCTGGCTGCCCCAGCGGATCACCGAAGTCTTCAAAACCCATCGTTTGGAGCGGGCCACCGTGAGGCATTTGCAGGAACAGGACGACCCGTTCCTACCCGGCTTCAAGCGGGCCACTTGGCGTGTGGAAGTCCCCGAAGGGAACTTTCTGGTCTTCGGGCAGGCGCTCGCCCAGTTGGAGAATCAGGAGGGTCTCGCCCAGATCAGCCAGCTTTCCGTGGAAACGATTCTCGCCAAGACCGAGTTTCAGCGCTTTTCCTTTGAACTGATCACCACCGCCCGGCAGTGACCCCTTTGTTTGCCATGAAAACCGTTCTTTTCCCCCTGATCGCTCTCGGTTTCCTTGCCCCCCTCTCCCTGCTTCACGGGCAGAACGTTGAGGAACTGGAGATCACCGGGCGCTCCAGCTTTACCGCCGCCCCGAGCGCCCGTAATCCGTTTTGGCCGATTGGCTGGAGCAAGGAGTCGAAAAAAGCGGCTCCCGTGGTGACTAAAACAGGCACCCCTGCGCCCCCTTCGGATGCCTTCTTTACGCCGGAGCGCTTCGTCGTCAGCAGTATCTCGATCAGCCATCTCCCTTTGGCCGTCGTCAATGGTAACGCCTATGGCGAGGGCGACCTCATCCCGTTCCGGGACGGGGAACGCGTCGTCAACGTTCAGGTCTTCTCCATCCGTGACGGTAAAGTCCTCCTGCGCTTTAATCAGAAGACCATTGAGGCTCAGATTAAGACCGAGACGTTGCAGAAACGCGAGGCACCCTAAGCGCTGTTTTTAGAGCGCAATCGGGGCGGGGGAGCGATTTCAGGTTGCGTTCCCCCCGTAAGCCGTGTCATTTTTGGGACTCACCCCTGCCGGTGCCGGGGTGCGCTCAACTGCGCGCCTTCTCCCAACGCCGGCTTTTTTCATGAAACAGACGTTAGAATTTTCCAGCCAACCGGAAAATCTCGCAGCGGTGCGCCGCTTCGTCCGGAAGTTTCTGGAAACCTTGCCGCTTCCGGGGAAGGAGGCGGAGTTGCTCGTGCTCGGCGTCGATGAGGCGTGCACCAACATCATCCGCCACGCTTACGAAGGCGTCCCCTCCCGCCCGATTGAGCTTTCGTGCGAATGCCGCACCCAAAGCGTCTGCTTTACCTTGCGGGATTACGGGCGCCCGGTCGATCCCACAGCGCTGATGGTCGATCCGGCCTTGCTTGAGCAACGCTCCATCGACGAGGTGACCCCCGGTGGCCTCGGCTTGCATCTCATCCGGCTCGCGTTTGACGAAGTCGCCTTTGCGCCGCGTCAACCCTCCGGCACGCAGCTCACCCTCGTCAAACGGTTGGAGGCGGTAGCTGGCGCTTCGGCCCGTGATAAGTACACCACGCCGTCGGTGTCTCCTGAATAAGAATCTCGTAGAGCCCGGGGCAATTCCCTTCGAGCCGCACCCAGAGCCAGTGGGCGAAGTTTTCCAGCGTCGGGTTCTCCAGCCCCTCGACTTCATTGAGATATTGATGGTCGAGCTTGGCTAAGAGCGGCGCCATCGCCTGACTGATTTTTTTATGCTCGTAGATCCACCCCATGGCCGGGTCGACTTCCCCCTCGATCGTCACCACCACGCGGAAGCTATGCCCGTGAATCCGTGCGCAGGCGTGATCCTTGGGCACCATCGGCAAGGTGTGAGCGGCTTCGAAATGAAACTCTTTGGAGAGGCGGCAGACCATAAGCGGTAAACGCCACAACTTCGCGGGGCGGCCCCTCTCCTGTCAAGGACGGCTTGCCGGGAAAGCGGGGGGTGACCCATTTATGGCTTGGCAAAGGGGAATCCCCTTCGGTAGCTTCAGGCCCTTTCATGAAAATCTGTCACCTGCTTCTAGCCCTCTTCCTGCTGGGTGCCCAGGCGCTTCAGGCACAATTCGGAAGCTTCGGAGACATCCCGATTGAGATCACTGCCGATGGGGAAACGCGTTTCATCGGCGGCGTGGCTGTAGCGGAGAACAACGTGGTGATCCATTATGGCTCCACCTCCATTTACGCCGATTACGCCCAGTACAACCCCGACACGCGCGACGTCCTCATCGTCGGCAACGTCCGCATCTACCGCGAGGGGCATCTCACGACGGGCGATCGCGCCCTCTACAATTTCGAGACCAAGCTGCTGCGGACCGCTGACTTTCAGGGAGCCGTCTATCCGTACCTTTTTCAAGGGCAGTCGATCAGCTCAATGGAAGCCGGCTCCTTCCAGATCAACGGGGCCGTCCTCACCACCAGCGACTCCTCCAAGCCCGACTACCGGCTCAAAGCCAAGAGCGTCCAAATCTACCCCGGCAACCGGGTGATCCTTAAAAACGTCAGTATCGTCATCGGCGATACGACCGTCTTCTGGCTCCCGTACGTCTACCAGTCGCTCAATCGCAACGAAGGGTTCAACTTCACCCCCGGCTACGACAGCAACTGGGGCGCTTTTGTCCTGACCCAGTACGGTTTTCCGATCTCCAAGAACCTCCACGGCCTCCTTCACCTCGACCTGCGCACCGAGCGTGGCGTCGCCCTCGGGATGGACATCAAAGGGAGCTATGGGCGCGATAAAGCGAGCTGGATCAACCTGCAAGGCTACTACGCCTTTGACGCCAAGCCGGAGAACAACCCGACCGCCCAGCGGCAGGAGGAGGTCAGCTCCGACCGTTACCGCCTCTCCTTCCAGAGCCGGACCTTTTTCACCGAGAATCTCTACGCCACCACCAACTTCAACAAGTTGAGTGACAGCCGCTTCCTGCGCGACTTCTACCCCGGCGAATACCGCGACCATCCGCAGCCCGATAGCGTCGGCTCGCTCACCTACCGCTCGGAGAATTACACCCTGACCGGGATCGTCCGCACCCATCTTAACGACTTTTTCGACACCACCGAGCGCCTGCCGGAGATCGTCCTCGACATCAAGCGCCAGCCGCTCTTTGGCAGCCAGATCTTCTACGAAGGCGAGACGAGCCTCGTCCGTTTGCGCCGCCGTTTCGGCACGATTGAGGATACCACCACCACCCCGTTTTCCGACTACAAGGCGAACCGGTTTGACACCTTCCATCAGTTTATCGCCCCGCAGTTTGTCGGTGGCTGGCTCTCGATCGTCCCACGGATCGGCCTGCGCGGCACCTACTACAGCCACGGGGCACGTAGCGTCGTCGAGGATTACATGGCCTCGCTCTACGAGGAGAACCTCGACCTGCGCTCCAACGCTCGCAATCTCTATCAGGAATCATCCGGCGGTTCCGTCTTCCGCCCGACGATCAATGCCGGGGTCGAATTCTCCTTCAAATTCTCCAAAACGTGGGAAGAGGTGCAATCACGCCGCTGGGGGCTTGATGGCCTGCGCCATATCGTCCAGCCCTACACCAATTTCTCCTTCGTCTACACCGGTAACGATGCGGATGAAATCCTGCAATTCGATCGGCTCAACCCCTCCACACAGTTGGCGCCGATCGACTTCCCGCAGTTCACCACCATCGACACCATCTCCAACTGGACCGTCTGGCGCTTTGGTCTCTTTAACCGGTGGCAGACCCGCCGGGACGACCGCAACTTCACGTGGCTTGAACTCCACAGTTACTTTGACATCAATATCGACTCGCCCCGCTTCCCCGGCGCGGATGAAAACGTCGGAACGCTCTCCAACTTCTACAACAAAGTCACGTGGCGTCCGTTGCCATGGCTGAGCGTCGGCGTCGACGCCCAGATCCCGCTTGATAGCAACGGCTTTACCCAGTTCAACAGCTCTATCTCGTGGATGGTCAACCGCGACCTGCGCGTCACCCTCGGCCACCGCCTCTTGAGCAGCAACCCGTACTTCTCCAACTCCAACAGCATGCGCTTTGGAGCCTACTACCGGATCAACGACAACTGGGCCTTTAGCTTCCGCGAACAGTACGAATTCACCGATAACGTCCTCGAAGTGCAGGAGTATACGATTCACCGCGATCTTTCGAGCTGGGTCGCTTCGCTTGGTTTTCAGGTCCGCGATCACCGCAACCCGGTGCGCGGGAATGACAAGACCGACTTCGGCTTGTTGCTGACCTTCACGCTCAAGGATCTCCCCTCGGTCAATCTCCCTGTCGGGTTTGACCCGGGCTCCACCTTCCGCGACTAAATCACGGTCGCGCGATTCGCTTCCACACACCTTATTTCTATCATGGATCTTTGCATCATCGGTTCCGGTTATGTTGGTCTCGTCAGCGGCGCCTGCTTTGCTGAAGTCGGCCATCGGGTCATCTGTGTCGATAACGATCAGCGCAAGGTCGACGCGCTTCAGGCCGGGCAGATCCCGATCTACGAGCCGGGCCTTGAAGAGATCGTCCACCGCAACGTCGCCGCCCGCCGCCTTCGCTTCACCAATAGCATTGAAGAAGGGGTGGACCACTCGCAGGTCATCTTCATCGCCGTGCCGACCCCGCCGCAGGCTGACGGAAGCGTCGACTTGAGCTTTATTGAGAAAGTCGCGCGCGAGATCGCCAACACGCTCAAGAAGGATGCCTACCGCGTCGTCGTCGACAAGAGCACCGTGCCGGTCAAAACCGGGGAGAAGGTCGCCGACACCATCAAACGCTACAACCCTGAAGCAAGCTTCGACGTCGTCAGCAACCCGGAATTCCTGCGTGAAGGGTGCGCCGTGGCTGATCTGATGAAGCCCGACCGCATCGTCATCGGCGGTAATAACGATCAGGCGATCGCGCTGATGAAGAAGGTCTACGAACCGTTCAATGCGCCGATCCTCGTCACGGACATCAACTCCGCCGAGTTGATCAAACACGCCGCCAACTCCTTCCTTGCGCTCAAGATCTCCTACATCAACGCCGTCTCCGCCATCTGTGACGCGAGCGGGGCTGATGTGGAGAAAGTCGCCGACGGTATCGGAATGGATCGCCGCATCGGGCGCAACTTCCTTAACGCCGGGCTTGGCTACGGCGGTTCCTGTTTCCCGAAAGATATCGCCGCCTTCATCGCGATCAGCGACGACCTCGGCGTCCCCTTCACCCTGCTCAAAGAGGTGCAGCGGATCAACGCCGACCAGAAGGAACGCTTTATCAAGCGTGTGCGTGACGCCCTCTGGGTCTTGCGCGACAAGCGGATCGCCGTCTGGGGGTTGACCTTTAAGCCCGATACCGACGACATCCGCTGCTCCGTGCCGATTGATCTGGTCAACGAACTGGTCAAGGAAGGGGCGATCGTCACCGCTTACGATCCCAAGGGGGTTGAAAAAGCGCGTGAACTCAACCTGATCCCCGGCGTCAAGCTGGCCGACTCCGCGCTCGAAGCGGTCGAGGGAGCCGAAGCGCTCATCCTCGCGACGGAGTGGAAAGAGTTCGCTGCTGTTGATCTCGCCGAAGTGCGCGAGAAGATGCACACGCCGCTGGTTTTCGACGGGCGTAACTTCTTCGACCCGGCCACGATGGCGAGCCACGGCTTTACCTACCGCGCCATCGGTCGTCCGTTCGTCGCTCCCTCCGCGCAGCAGGGAGGGGCGTAAGAGCAGGGGATTTCATTTTTTAAAAAGCCACAGGGCAACCGGCGTTCGGTTGCCCTGTGGTGTTTTAAGGTATCAGTTCGAGGCTGCTGCTTGACGTTTCAGCGAAAGGTCGATGAGCTTCTCCCGCAGTTCATCTGCGAGCGCCGGGCGGTTGGGCTCCGCGAGCGCCTGTCGCGCCAATTCCCTGATCGCGGGATCGCTCATTGGGTTGGCGCTGGCAGCCAACGCGAGGCGGTAGTCATCGAGCGCTTCGCGCACCAGCTCCCAACGGCGGCTGTTCCAGATTTTGCCATCGCGGACGTAAATCATCTGCCCGCCGCTTGATGAGCCGAGCGTCCCATCCCACGCATCTTTTTCCCCAATGGCAAAGACATAGACCCAGAAGAGAAATCCCGAGAAATCGCCTTCCAGTAGCCGCCATCCATTGAGTCGGTAATACTCATAGAGGTTCACGCCACGGTTGTTGCGCGTCATGAGGCAACGGTAGTAACCGATGCGGTGTTTGAGCGCCGCACGTGCGCGTTGCGCGTCTTGCGGTTTGTTGAGAAAGAGCGCTTCCCAGTTGGGTAGCCAGAGATCGGTCTGTTGCAGGTAGGCACGGAGATCTTCCTCCTTTGAAGGGACCATCGAGCCGTTGTCAAAGAGCTGGAAGCTTAACCCTTCCTTGCGCACTTCTCCCATCCACCGTGCGGTTTCCATGATCTGATCGAGCTTGGGTTCATCCCAGAACTTGAGGTAACGCCGATCTTTGGCCACTCCATAGTGATCGAGTCTTTCGTCGAGTTCATGCAGGTAGGCACTGAGAACCCCCGGCTCCGAGAGCCGTTCCACCAGGTCCTCCCGCTGGAAACCAAGCCAGAGGATGAAATTCTCATGGGGCTTGCCTTTGAGCAGTTCCATCACTTTCTCAAACTCAGCCAGCGCGTCGGGTTCCATCCCGCTATAACGCTTCTTTTCATCGAGTTGGGGGAGTGGCATTTGGGTATAGTGAATCACCCACGTGTTCATCCCGTAGTCGCGCAGATTATCACGGGCTTCCACTTCCATCCCGGCGATCTGGCTGACATTGGAGGTATAGAAATAGGCCCAGTTGCTGGTC
Organism: Chthoniobacteraceae bacterium; assembly: GCA_037189865.1. Classification (GTDB taxonomy): domain Bacteria; phylum Verrucomicrobiota; class Verrucomicrobiia; order Chthoniobacterales; family Chthoniobacteraceae; genus DATMFV01. The sequence goes on from JBBCIW010000001.1 coordinate 441,049, forward strand.
GCGATCGGCAACTGCTCCGGTAGCCCGATCTCCAGCCACTCGACCTCAAGCGGAATGGAAGCCACCAGCTTGCCATCTTCGGAAACCTCAACGCTACCACCTCCTTTCCCCACAGCGGGAGGCGCGGTCTTGGCATCGAGCCAAAGGAGTACCTGCTCGGTCTCCTGCGGAGCGACTTTCAGATTAACTTGAGCCGCGCTTGCCCCGATAGCATCCGCCGTCAGGGAATGGTCCCGCGCCTTGGCCCATGCGGTCGGGCGCAGCGAGACATGTTTCTGTAACTCCGGCGAAAGCTTCAGGCTCACCGTGAGGTGGCGCTCCTGTGCCGCGCTGGAGAAATTGAGGCAAACCAGACGGTGCTGCCCTCGTGCGACCCGTTCTTTAACGCTCTCAAGCGCCGGATCGTGGGGCAGCGGGAGCGTCCCCTGCCGGATCGGCATCGCCAAGGGGGAACGCCAGATCACTAGCTTCTCTTTGCGCGTCTGCATCGCCAGACGGGAGAGATCGCGCCCGATTTCCAGAAGCTGCTCCTCTGTCGTCGAGAGGTAGCGAGGCTCGCGCTTTTCAAAGCCTTCCTGCGCTTTGGTATAGCGTTCCCGAAGCGTAGCCGCCCCCGCGAGATCGTTGATCTGGTCCAACATCCGTCCCGTTTCCGCTAGTCGCTCGCCCAGAGCGATCCGTGTAGGGATAAAATCGGGGTTACGGATCGCGCGGATCGAGCGGATCATTAGACGAGCCACCCGCTCAGGTCGGTACTGGCCAAAGGCGATCTCCTGCACCTCCGACGCATCGAGCGGCGCACCATCTCCAATGTCGACGCTGATTTGATGCACCCCACCCGGTGCCACCGGCCCGGAAATCCCGGCAAGGCTACCCCGTTTGAGATCGCTATCCTTAGCGCTCAAGAGCACCGTGGTCTCCTCGCTGCCCAGAACTTCGACCTCCACGATCAGACGGGAGGTGTCCGAAAGGTCCTCCCCTTCACTGGTGACCAGCAGGCGTGGCCATTCGTAAGCACCTTCATGATAGGCAGCAAACTCAAGTTCCAATCCTTTCTCGCCCTCGTGCAAGGTGACCCCATCGGTGACTTTTGCTTTCCATGACCCGGAGAATCCTTGGGCGGCATCATAGATCGCCACCTCCTGCGCCCGCAGTGATACGATCGATAGCATCATCGCTAGAAAAAGAAGGAGGGTTTTCATGCCGGGGTAATTTCCAAAGCCTCCAGAGGAATCCGCCGGAAACAGAGAGAGACCAGCAGGTCAGGCCGGTCGCATAGCGAAGCGCGGTAGAGGGTGTGGTAATAGGTCAGGAGCAGATATTGCCCATCAGACGTGATGCTGGGGTAGGAATAGGTAGCGTTGTGTTCAGGCTCCAGAACGAAGTAGTTATCCTGCCACGTTTCACCCGCATCACGGGAGAGGGAAAGGGTGAGGGGAATGCGTGGGCCACCGGCAGGCAACTCGGGTTGCCATTTGGGGTTGCTCACAAAGATCACTTCATCGCGCCCCGGTAGACGATAGACCATGCACGGGCTCTCCGGGCTTTCAAAGTGACCGGGAACCGCTTTGCTCCATGTTGTTCCATAGTCTTCGCTGTCGGCCTCCCACTGCGTGCCTTGATCGGTGCGGAGATAGATTTTGAGCTTGCCCGGCGCGCGTTCGTAGGCGACCGGCTCCATCGCGCCACGGCTGGGACATTCGATCCAGCCTTCGGAACGCTGCCAGCTTGCCCCTCCGTCATCACTAGTGAGGCAGAAGGTGCGGCAACATTCATCATCAGCCCACTCGACCTGCCCCGGGATCCGCTCATAAACCGGGAAGAAGAGCCGACCGTTGGAGAGTTCAATGAGAACGTCATTGAGGCAGACCGTATAGCATTGCGTGTCGTAGATAATCCGGGGAGCGCTCCAGCTCTGGCCGTTATCACCCGATTCCATCCAGACAATCTGCCCGTGTTGCATTGACTGCTTGGCTAGGTAGACCATCGCTACCCTTCCATCGGAGAGCTTCAGGAGCGAGGGAGCCATGACGTTGATCCCGCTTTCTTTGCGAGCGAGCAGACGCGGCTCTCCCCACGAAACGCCAGCGTCGTGACTTTCGATGCCGACGATCACCGCGTCGGCATCATCACGGGGGCTGGAGCCGAAGGCCGTGTAGGCAATCAGGTAGTGATCGGGAGCGATCGCCAGCAGAGAGGCTTCCGTGGAGCGTCGGTGTTCCTTGCTGGCAAGGGCGACGACGGTGCGTAAAGCTTCCCTTGTGGATTGGGTCGGTTCAGGATGAGGTAGAGAATTCATGATGGAAGGGTAGGTGGATAGGAATGGTTTAAATGAAGGTGGTTAGCGTCTTTCCGGGGTGAAACGCCGGGACAAAAAGACGCTGGCGCAGACGTTGTTCAGGGAAGAGGAAGAGATCGACGATTTGTTGCACGACCGCTTTGGAGAGCTTTGCCTCCAGACTTTCATAGTGGGCAAGGTCGATGCCGAATCCGTCGAGACGCCCCGGCGTGCCGATGGAAAGGAGCGAAAGCTTGCTGGAGAGCTGGCCGGCGGCGGCGAGGTGAAAAAGAGCGGGGGCGACTTGCTGCGGCTCATGGAAGAGGAGGAGGGAACGCTGCACCGGGCGGATGCGCTCCAGCAGGTCAGGGAAACGTTCGCAGAAGAGAGGCGGCTCAAGGTGGCACTCTTCGAGCGTAAGATGATCCGCTTTTTCGCGAATGCCATCGATGAGTACCCGGAGCCGGCTCGTCGGAGGCCCGTCGCAAAGGAGCCAGAGCCGTTCATAGCGATGGCGGTTAGCAATCATGCCGATATGGCGTCCGATCGCCTGCTGGTCGCTATCAACACCGGGGAGTTGATGGCGGGGATTGCCCATGCCGACGAGCAGCGTCGTCTCCGGCGCATGTTCGGCAAACCATGCTTCAATCCTCTCCTCCGGGTAAAAAACAATCCAGATCGGTTCGCGCACCTCGCTCTCCTGCACTTGTCCGAGCAACTGTGCTGGCCCCCGGAAGGTGTGGGGCGAGATGGTGACTTCCCTATATTCGATGCCGAGTTGCCCCAGTTCCTTGGCGACCGTCAGGCTCACCTCCCGCCGGGCAGGGGAGGGGGGCTCCTCTCCGCTAACATTGACGAGGACGACCTGCCTTGGCCGGGGAGCACTAGCTACCCCTGCGGGGAGGCAGACGGCCGTTGGCTTCCCTTGTTGGATCTGCAGGAGTCCATCCTCCTCCAGAACGCGGAGCGCCTTGCGCAAGGTGGAGCGGCTGACGTTGAAGCGTTGAGCTAGTTCACGCTCCGGGGGGAGGACGTGTTGCCATTGTCCCTGGAGCAAGGCTTGACGCAAGGCGTTGACCAGAAAGCTCAAGGCATAGAAGCGCGTGGGCGGCGTGATGTTCATGGCGTGTGAAGCCCCGGTTACGGGCGGTCCCAGTAGTAATAACGATCTTCAATGGGATAACGCATCGCTGCCGCATGCCCGTCGGCAAAGAGGAGATTGACCCCGCCGGGATCGTGCAGGCGCGGGTACTCGTGGGCATATTCCATCAGGCGATCCAGCGCGATCGACCAGCTATCGGTATCAACCTTGAAGAGCGGCATCGAGGCTGGCCCGTTATAGGCAATGCAAAAGAGCATGATGGTCGAGGAGGGGGAGAGCACCTGCTGATAGCGTTTTCCGTAGAGAGAGGCGGTGTTGGCGGCTCCAGAGGCTCCGGGGGTGCGATTGAAGCGGTAGGTGCGCTCAATGCGGGTCGGGGTTTTGTCTGCGGGGCATTTATAGAGCGAACGTTCGCTAGGAGCATAGGGATCAATCTGTTTGATCCAGTTATTCAAGGTCCCCGGTGCTCCCTGTTCAAAAAAGTGACCGCGATGTTCGCCAAGGTAGAGATGAATCGCCGCGCCGATCTGGCGGAGTTGACCTAGGCAACTCGCACTGGTGGCTTTGGAGCGCAGGTTACTGAGACCCGCCATGGAAAGCACAAGGAGCACCAATACGACGGAGAGAACGACGATCATTTCCAGCACCGTAAACGCGGCGCGGTTGGGGGGAGGGGGCATGCTCAATGCTTAGCATCCCGGGTTGCGCTTCCACAAGCGACGTGCGCCCCACCCCATCAGCAGAAGCGCGCCCAGTACAGAAGCGCCCGGTTCGGGAACGGCATACGGTGTCACTTCCTCCCAAGTGGTGCCGACGCGGAATTCATCGAAGCTCAAAGTGGTGGTGGGATTGCCGAGGAAGGAATACCATTGGGCGACACCGGTGCCTTTGCCTGCGGTGTAACTCAGGCTGGGCGTGAGCGGTTCCTCGCTCCCGACGGTGGGGTTGATCCAGAACGCCGTGGTATCACTGGTTTCGCCGGGGGTCCATTTGCCGACGACAAGGTAGGTGGTGTTGGCGTTCAGCGCGAGGGAGGCGGCGCTGTCGACTCCGTTGGAGCGAATCTTGAGCGTGCCGTTGGTGGCGTCGACAGCATCGAGGCGAATGCCGGAGATGAGCGTGCCAGCGCTGTTTGATAAACCAAGCAACACGGCCCCGTTGAAGGAAGAGACGTTGAGGAGAAAGCTGTAGTAAACCGCGCCGGTGTGATCGGCGGATGAGAACGCCCGCGTATTGACCCCATTGGAAAAACTGGTGATCGAACCTCCCTGAACGGCGAGGTTTTTGTATTGCAGGCCGGTTGCAGAGACAAGGTAGGTGCTGGAACCGACGATGGAGCCACTCCATGCCCCCGCAGTCGCCTGCACGCTGGAGTTAACGGGAAAGGAGAGGCTGGTTTCCGCCGTGTAACCGGTGGGAGAACTCCCCAGCGGATACGGATCATAGACGAGGATTGAGGCAAACGTACTCGAAACGCCGAGCAGGAGGGTTGCCAGTGTCAGGGGGAACGTCGGTTTCATGTTCCCTAGCATCGCGTAACACGCCTGCGATACCAAAGAAAAGCATCTGGTGTTCCAGTGCAACCAGTGCGCCCGCCGCTACGGCTGTCCTTGACGGAAGACCTTCTGGAAGCTCTCGGCGTTCAGGTCGGCTAGATCGACCCCTTTGCCCGGGGCGCGTCGGTCAGCGGCGTCGAACTGACGGGCGAGCTGACGCACCGCTTCACTACAGAAAAACTTGATCGCCCCGACGCTCAACTCCGAGCGGAAGGCGATGAAAAGCAGGCTTGAAGCGTTGATGTTGAGCGTGATGGTGCTCGTCATACTCCCCTGCTGGTACATGCCGGAGAAATCAGGCTCCTGCATGAGGTTAGCCATAAATTCCGTAGCAGCAAAAGCGTTGGAGGCAAGGGTAGCGACCTGCGTCGGGTCGAACCCGTCGAGGTGGCCATGCTGGTGAATGAGATACCCGGCGCGGTCGACGAGCAGCGCCACGCTCGCCTCGCTTTTCTCCACCAGATCGCGCAGGACGGCCTCAAAGACGGCCATATCTTCCTCATTAAGTTGTGGAATCATGAAGCGGCTGGCAGAGGGTGGCGCACGGGCGGGTGATCAGGAGCGGGCGGCGGCCCCTTGCTGGATATACTTGGCGAGGAGAAGCCGGGTGATCCCGTTGAGGGTTTCAAACACCCCCTCCACTTTCGTTGCCGAAGCCTCAAAGGAGGGGACGTAAACCTCCTTGTTGTTGAGCAGGTAGTCGAGAAACTGCGGGTCGGCGGCGTTGTCGAGGTCGCGTTTGTTGTATTGGATGACGTAAGGGATGTCGTCGAGGTTGAGATTGAGCGAGCGCAGGTTCTCCTCCATGTTGCGGAAGCTCTCGACGTTCTCCTCCATCTTCTCATATTGCGAATCGGCGACGAAGACGATCCCGTCAACCCCGCGCAAGACGAGCTGGCGCGTGGTGTTGTAAATCACCTGACCGGGGACGGTGAAGAGCTGGAACTTTGTCGTAAAGCCTTTGATGACGGCGGCTTCCAGCGGGAAGAAGTCGAAGAAAAGCGTGCGATCCGCGCTGGTGGAGAGGGAGACGAGTTTCCCTTTCTCCTCCGGGCGTGCCGTCTGCACATGGGCGTGGACCTGTTCGAGATTGGTCGTCTTGCCCGATTTGGCAGGGCCGTAGTAGACGATCTTGACGTGGAGTTCCTTGGTGGCCTGATTGATGAGCGCCATGGTGTGTTTACCCTTTCGTATGCCGCGCGAGTTGGGCGGCGATCAGTTTGAGCTGTGCGCCGGGGAGGAGTTCCCCGGGCCGCCCCATCGCGGCGAAAAAGACGTTTTCCCCCGCCTTCCAGATTTGCCACGGCCTTTCCCCCGCCGTGAACATCAGATTCTGGAGAGGACCGATTTGTAAGCTCTCCATGGTCTGTTCGACCCGGTTGAAAAGCTGCGGCAGAAAGGCCCCAAAGGTCTCTTTCTCGAATTCCGGCGGGAGTTGGGCCGCGACGAGCAACCCCTCTTTCAAAGCGATAACCGCTCCGGCGACGCCATTCAGCGCACAAGCCCGTTCGACTAATTCTTTGGGCAGTCGCCCGTCGAAACCGAGCGTCCCCCCGCCAGTGGCGGCAATAGCGTCCGGCGCTCCGGTAGTTTCTTGCGGAGCGAGAGCAGCGGCTTCCGCACGACGGGTCGCCGCAGTGGCAAAGGGGGCCGGGATCGCTTCATCGACCGTCACGCGGCGGCTCGAAGAGGTTGGTGCAACCGCCATGAAAAGCGGGGCGACGACCCGGAGCGGTAGTTCCAGCATCGCTTCGGCATAAAGCGCATCGCAAGGGGTAGCGAGCGGCGGGGTGATCGCCGCACGCAGACGCGCCCAAGGGAGCGTGATCTTACCGCGTTTAAGCGCCTCGCCGATCTCCTCGACCGGCAACTCCAGCGTGCTGCCATGTGGGGCGCTGGCGATCTCTTCACGGATCGCCTCCGGCCAGACTTCGCTAATCTTTTCCAGCGGGAGGGAGAGGAGCGCACCTGCGACTTCCGGTGGAGGCGTCGCTTCCCTTTCCGGCATCGCTATCGGCTCGATCGGCGCTGCCGCAGGGGCTTTTGCCGCCGGTTTCGGGATGAGAAGCGGGACGATCGGAGCGCTCTCCTCCTCCTCGATCGGTTCCGGCGCCGGTGGTGGTTGAACAGGCGGTGCTGGTTTCGGTTCGGAGCTGAGTTTGAGGATCGGCATCCCCTCTTCGTGCCGGGCTGGCTCCGGGGCGGGTGGCTCGGGTGTTGGCTCCGGCGTCGCGTTGGCAAAGAGGGCTTTTAGTTCCGAGGAGACCGAGAGCGGGGCATTCTCCGGCAAGCTCTCTTCTTTGAGCGAGAGGGCGGGGGCTTCCTCATCCTGCGGAGAAGGTTCCACAGCAGGCGGCGGGGCGACATCGGGCGTTTCCTGCGAGAGACGGAAGGCGAGCGGTGCATCCCCTCCGGCGGGGGGCCGGGGCGTCGGTTCCGGGACGACTGGAGTAGGCGGCGGCTCCGGCGGGGCGACTTGAGCGGCCTCCGGCGCGGGGATCGCCTCGCCCTGTCTGGCAAAAACACCGCCGATATCTGCCGGGAGTTCTGTCCGCCGCTGCCCCTGATGGCGAAGCAGCGAGGGATCAATCCGTGAGACCACCTCTTTGAGCGGCAGCGGCACCAGCGTCCCGTCCTGCGCCGGATCGGTGGAAAAAATCGTCATCGGCGCGACCTTGCGCAGTTCGCCAAAGGTTACCTCCACTTTCCCGGTCGCCAACTGGCTTACCAGTCGCTCGACCGGCAGCGCGACCATGACGCTACTGCCCGGTGCACGGGCAACGAGCGGTTGCAACTCCGCCGGGAAGGCATCGGTAATCGCCTTGAGCGGCAGGAGCACCCGTTCCATCCGTCCTCGTGGACGGACGACGGTCGACCCTGATAAACCGCCCGTCGGCTCCACTGCCGCAGCCGGCGGCGGGACAGGGGAGGGTGGCGGCGTTGAAGACGAGGGCGGGGCCGCCGCGCCGGGTGTCGGAGAGGGGGGAGAGGCGGGGGCGGGAGCTTCGGCGGCTTCTCCACGCTTGCCTATAAGGTTTTTGATAAAGCCAAACATCGGGGAGCTTTTTTCAGATGCAGGTTTCGCGCCAGAGGCACCACCTTTTTTTGTGCACGCATTGGCTTGAATCTGCAAGCAACAAAGGCAAAATGGAGGTGCGATGCCGTCACGTCCCAAAGTTCTTATCCTTGATGACGATCCCGACTTCCTCGACGTCTGCCAGCAGATGCTTGCCTCCCTGCCCAGCGCGCCGGAAGTCTTGACCGCCACCTCCGGCTCCCGGGCGCTCGCGCTTCTGGAGAGCGAGTCTTTCTCCCTCCTGCTGACCGACTTACGCATGCCGCGCATGGACGGCTTTCAGGTCTTGGCGATCGTCCGCCGCCGCCTGCCGAGCCAGCGCATCGTCGTCATGACCGGTGTGGTCGATGAGGTGCTACGCGCCAAGGCATACGCCATGGGGATCGACCTTTATATCGAGAAGCCCAAGACGCGTACCGAGACGCAACTTTTCTTCGAGTGCATCGAGTCGATGCTCGAACGCGGGTACAAACCGGGCGGCTTCCGGGGTGTCGTCGAGCACAAAACCTTGGTCGACATCGTGCAGATGGAGTGCCTGACGCAGAATTCCGGCATCCTGAAAATTTCCAGCGACAAGAACATCGGTTACATCTGGATTCTCAAAGGTGAGATTATCGACGCCGCCACCGCGACCGCCAAGGCGGAAGCCGCCTTCAAGGAGATCCTGTCATGGAACGTCGGCAGCTTCGATCTCCTGCCGCCCGACCCCCACCGCAAGCGGACGATCCACACCTCCTGCGACGGGTTGCTCCTTGATCTTGCCCAGACGCTCGATGAAGCTCAGGCACAGACCGCCGAGCAGAGCCGTCCCCCCTCCGCTCTCGCCGAACTGGGCCGCCAGCAGGGGGTCGAATTCCTGTTGCAACAGGACGAGCAGACCGGGCAGATCGAGCCATGGTCGTGCGAGGAGCCGGAGGCCGTTGCCGCATGGGCACAACGTCTGCTACAGGAGTATGCCGAACTGGGGCGCAAGCTTGGGTTGACCCGGGGGCCGCAGCAGATCGAGGGGTTCGGCCCGCAGCGCCATCTTGCTCTAGCCACCAACGGCCAGACCACGATGGTCGCCGGGTTCGAACCGACGCTCAAGCCCGAGCAGACCCGAAGCGCCTTTAAGGAGATTTTGACCCAATGGGGTTTCTGAAACTGTTTTCCAAACCATCCGCCGGGGGCCGTCCCAAAGTCGAAGGGCCGCCGACCGGCTCCCTCGTCGTCACCCGCGCCGGGGCGGTCGTCGCCAGCACGCTGACCAGCACGCTCGGGGAGGAGACGCTCATCCAGATCGGGCGTACCGTCCTGCACGCCTTTGCCGCCGCCCGGCGCATCCGCTCCCCGCTCACCCGGCTGGTGACCCGTTACGGGGAGATGGAGATCATCGCGGTTGACTTGCGCGGCGGTGCGCTCATTTTTCTTAACCCGACCGGCTGCCGTCGCGCGGCGGTCACCCTTCCTGCCATGAGCAATCCTGATCTCGACGATTTCATCCTCTATCTCGAAACCTACATCGAGTGCTGGAAGCAGTTTAACCATTACCTCAACCTCGCCCGGCAGCGGAGCTTCACCGAGGAGGACGAGGCGCAGTTTCTCGAAATCAAGAGCCTCATCACGCAGGGGCTGGAGGTGATCCTCGCCACCGTCGAGAACGGCGGCCCGCGTAAAGAGGAGGTCACCACCGTGACCAACGCTGTCCCTTCCCTGCGCCATCTGGCGGAGAATGACCGCGCCATCTCCGGCATTGAAAGCCAGTGGCACAAGACCTACCTCACCATGCAGTCGCTCTTGGGGCGTCTCAAGGTCCAGCAACAGAAAGAAGAGGAGGGCGGCCCGTCGATCTGGGGCTCGCTCTTCCGTTCACGGTAAGGGCCCTTCCATCGTGCCGTCGCTCCCTCGGGCGTGTTCATGAAACTGCCCGGAAGCGGCTCCTCTCTTCTGCTGGTTTACTTCCGTCGGGAACGGAGCAGGAAGCCACCGGCCGCCAGCGTCAGGAGAGCCAAAGCGCCCGGCTCGGGGATGCTGGCCGGGGCGACAGCCGCCCAATCGCTACCCAGACGGATTTCATCAATCAAAGCCGCGTTGGCACTCCCCCCGCGGAGGATCGTCAGGGTGGTATTGAGCGTTGTTTCCGAATTGCTGGTCGTCGCCGTGAGCATCCAACTTGTCGGCTCATCGGTAGGGATCACGTCGCCATCGGCGTACCAGTTCAGGTAGACGCTTTGGGTGCCATCGCTGCGAACTTCCAGTTTGGAAACTAGCAAATAGGTCGTGTTGGCTGAGAGGAGCGCTGTGGACGTATCAGCGACAATGCTCGTGCCATTGTGGGTGCGGAGCAGGAACTGGTTAGACCCATTCACGCCAAAACTCCAGCGGTGGGCATCGTTGCTGAGTTGGAAGAGGAGATAGTGTCCTAACGATTTATTGATCAGCACGCTGGCGTAGCGGGTCGCCGGCGTCCCGGTCTCGTATTGGAAGGCGCTTCCATAGGCTGCACTAACGCTGCGATCCCCTGTGCCAGTGAAGGAGAGCCGGTTGCCCGTCGGTGTCAGATCAACCCCGGTGGGATAGGTGAGCGATCCTGTCACGACTTGAGAATCGTCCAGATAAAGAGCGGGAACCGTCCATGCGCCGTTCCAGCCGGAGGGATGCTGGCCGGAGAGGTTGCCGAGGCTTCCCGCAAACCCTTCATAGGAGATCAGGGCTGCCTGAGCCCCGAAGGGGAGGAGGAGAGCAGCCACACACGGTAGCCATGAGCGAAGAGCAGGGTAGGTTTTCATTGGGATAGTTTGAGCTGTTGTGGAGTGATGGAGGTGAGAGGAGTGGAGGAAACGTGACCATCCGCCCAGAGGATGTTGGCGGTGTTGAGGTGGGGTGCCGCCACACGGCCCCAGCCGTCAGGGAGAGTCATGTTATAAAAACCGATGTACCAATCCTGATTGTTCTTGGAGTCAATGAGCAGGATGGTCCCTGAAGGCTTGGAGATGGCCGAGAGCCGCGTCGCCGGGTGGGCATGGGGATCATTCGCGGCGGTGGGGCGGATGAGGTTGTAGTTCACGACATAGGGATAGCCTTTCAATCCTGTCGCCGGGACGACGTCGGGCTTGCGATTGGCCGGGCAGACGCAGGCTTGGTAGAAGGCGTCCCGCCCGGAGGGGGCATAGCGTTGGAGCGGGCCATCCCACCAGTTGCTCCAGTGGGGGATGGAGTTGTAGGCTTTAGGTAAGGTCTGCTGATGGTCGACAGCGTAGTGCATCATCGTGGCGTAGAGTTCCCGCAACTGGTTAAGGCAAGTCGTCTGTCGGCCACGTTCGCCAACACTCCTCATCATCGGGAAAGCCAGCGCCAGAAGGATCACCAGCACGCCAATGACCACGAGGAACTCAACCAGACTGAAGGCAGCAGAGCGTTGGCGTTGTGACTTTTTCATGAGGGTGAGATGCTAGTTACCGGCGGCTGGCTTCCTCCAGGAGTTCCAGAGCCTTGAGCCGCCATTGGTCAGGGAGATCGGCGGGGATCGTGGTGCTGTGCCACAGTGCGTCGAGCGGTCCGGCCTCGATCACCGCAGCAGGGCCGTTCTCCAGCAAGCTCAACGCCCGTCCGCTCCACGGGGCGTCGGGGTTTTCCTGTACGAGATCAGCCAGCATTGCCAGATATTCGTGATCCTGTACCCCTTCGCGCATCGCTTGCCAATGGAGCGAATCGGTGACGCTCTCCGGGGTGAGGAAAACGGGTGAATAGTTAAAGTTATTCCCGGCATATTCGTTCCATGAATTGCCGGTGAGCGGCGAATGGCCAGCACCGCCCACACCCGTATCGGCAAAGGCCCAAACCGTGATCGCTTCGCCATGGCGCTGGAAGGCCCACCACGGGAAGCTGCGGTAGTAGCGCGTTGGGTCGAGGAGACGGATCGGGCCTGAGCATTGGTAGAACCATAGCGTCTGCCCAGCGCGGCGGCGTGCTTCGAAGAAGATCGATACCGGCTCGCCCCCTTCCTGATAGCGGATGATGTACGGCATCAGGATGTGGGGGAGGGTGATCGCCTGCTGTTGACGCGTCTGGTCCGGACGCAGCCAGGTGGGATTCTCCACTAGTTGGAGGTGGGGGGCTCCGGCGCGGATGGCCTTCGCCCATGCGATCACGATGGCGTCCTGTTTCTCATTGTGCGGTTCATCGACGATCTGGATCACTAATGGCAGCTTGAGCGCCGCCGCTTTCTCTCCCAATGCCTTTGCCCATGCGGCTACCCGGGTCTGGAAAGCAGGTGTCTCCATGGCGACCCCGGCGAACTCCGGTTGTGCATGGATAAAGACGCAGAAGTGACGCGCTCCCTCCCAATCTTTCTTCCACTGCTCCAGCAGTGTGAAATCGAGCGGCTCCATCAGTTCATGTTGCGCATTGAAGGCAGAGCCTTCCGGCCATGGCAGGATCGTGCGCGTGGCCCATGTCATATTGACATAGTGAGAGCGCATCAGTTCCCGGGCTGCTTTGAGGTTCTCCGGCGTGAGAGCAAGCCCGGGCTTAGGGTTCGTGTATTCCCATGCTCCGAGCGCAAGGCGCGGGCGTTGCAAGCGGACCGGGGAGACTTCGAGGCGCATCGGGATCACCTGCTCGCTCTCCCCTTCAATCACGGCAATTTGATACTCTTTGACCCCCGGCGGCAGATGGCGGGAGTCGATCGCTAGCCAGAGCTTGGTGGTCATCCCCGGCAAAAGGGTAAAGGGAGCCTCCGGGGCATGCTCGGGCAGGGCGCTGGCCACCGGTTGAAGCTGGAGCGTGTCGGTCCACGGGATCGGATGGACCTTCAGCCACGGCTTTTCCTTGTCGAAGGTCATTGGCGTGCCGTCGGCGTTCCGCCATTGGAGATGTGCCTGAAGCGGGCGTCCCGTCGTGTTGGTGAGCAGGAGCGTTTCAGCGCGGTATTCCTGCTGCATCATTTTGAGGGCAAGGCGCACCGGCCCGGCAGAGGCAAGCTGATCGGGGGTAGGGAAGAGCGTCGGGAGTTGATAGCGCGGTTGATGCGTGATCGCGATCGCGGGTAGTTTCGCCTGTGCCAGAAGCTCACCATAGAGACTAAGGATCTCTGCATGAAGAGCATTGATCGGGAACTGGGCGCGGAAATGCTCCGGATCGGGCAGGGGGAGGGTAGCGATCTCTTCCCGGACGGCTTGCAGGCGTTTCTTTATCTTTTCTACTTGGGCAGCAGGGAGGTCAGAGATGGTTTTGAGCCGTTGGGTCACGCCATCGGCATCGCGTCGCAGACGCTCCCGGATGTTGACGAGGATGTGGCGTTTGAGAAGCGTCTTGCGGATCGCCTCCAGCCCCTTGCCCTCGATTGCTAGCGTTGATCCGGTTGCCGTGGGAGTGCCGCCGTAAACCTCAATCTCGTCGCAAAAGACATAGTTTTCCTTGCCCGGCTCGGGTTGGATCGCGAAGGCGATATAGCGGCCTTTGGCGTTGAGTTCCCGGGTAGTATAGCGACGGAGCGTTGCCGCGTTGCTCTGCCGATCGCTTGAAGCGGGGTTGCCGGTGAGTTCCACCAGATCGCCCAGAAGCGTCCAGCTCTCCTTGTCCTCGCTGGAAAAAAGGAGAATCTGGCGTGGCCACGTCACCCCTCCATGCTCCGCCGCAGTGCTATAGGAGGCCCCGGTGATGGCTTGAGAAGCTTCAAGATCGACCACCACAATGGGTGGAGCTGCCAGCATCCACCCGACCGTGAGTGGGTTGCGCCAGAAGAGATGTTGCGGATCATCGCTATAGCGCCCGTCGGTGAGTTGCACAGCATCGTCAGGATCTTCCACGCCGATGGGATAACGCGGCATCGGGTCCATTTCGTAGGAGCGCCCGAGGGCGAGATTGGGGGAGTGAGCCAAAACGGGAGTCATCGTCGTGATCAACAAGAGGCAAACTGAGAAAGCGGAGGCCGCCAGAGGGGAGGAGATCATGGGAGAGTAAGGCGTAAAGAGAAAAGTAAAATATGAAACAGAAAAAAGGGGTGGCTCTGGGAAAGGTTGGCTTCGCGTTGGAGGGAGCGGGTGGGGGGAACTTGGGATTTAACGGGTGGTCTCTCTCAAAGTGAGTTCCAGGTTAAAAAGGCGCAATCCCTCCACAGCGGTCGGGCCGTGTGACAGCAACTCGTTGAGCAGGTTGGCCGCAGCGGCTCCCATCTGGCAGCGCGGCTTGGAGATCGTCGAGAGCATCGGGTGAAAGCTGCGCGCCAGCGGCGTGTCGTTAAAGCCGATGATCGAAATCTGCGCTGGAACTGAGAGGCCGAATGCTTGAAGCGCCCGGTAGAGCTGCGTGGCGAGGAAGTCGGTCTGCGTGAAGACAAGCGAAGGCCACGTTTCGGGATCGTACGGGCCCCACTCTTCCTCAATCTGTTGCTCGATGTTGCGGGCATCACCGAGATCAGGGAGGAGAAGCGTGTGACTGAGCGCGATCTCGGCTCCGGAAAGCTCCAGACCGGCAGCGCATTCCCTGCGGCGCTTCGGGTTGCGCGTCCGGTAACCGAGAAAGGCGGCCCGCTGGTGTCCCTTGGCGGCGGCGTCTTTCCACGCGGCGGCATAACCCCGGATGTGGTCGGCGATAATACTCGGAATGCCCCGATGGGTGAGATCTTCGCCGAGAGAGACGAGCGGGATTTTCTCTGTGAGAAGGAAGTCGATAACCTCCTCCTCCAAAAACGTGCTGATGATGCCCGAGGGGGATTGGTGGGCGATCAGTTCCTTGACGGTATCGAGGCGGCGCTGTCCGGGCTTGCTGTAGGCGATCTGAAAAGCGCTGTCGCAACGGGCGAACCCCTCTTGCAACCCGGAGAAATAGTCGCTGCTGATGTATTCGAGTTCGTCGTCGGTGGTGCTCCAGTCATTGAAGGAGACGCAGAGCGGCCGTTCGCGGGAGGCCGGTTGCCGCTGGCGGGTCGCGCGCATCGGGCGATCTGCCGGAGCTGGGCCGACCACCGTCCCGACCGAACGCCGTCGATAGACCAACCCTTCGCGGGCGAGGAGATCGAAGGCGCGGTTGATGGTTTGTGGCGCAACGCCGACGGTTTTGCTCAATTCCAGACAGGTCGGGAGCCGCGTGCCGATCGGGAGCAGTCGGTTGCGGATTTTCTCCCGATAATGCCCTGCGACCTGATTGAGCAGAGGCTCGGCGCTGCTGAAATCAAGCGAGGGGGGTTCTACGGGAGCGGAGGTCGTCATGGAAGAAAAGGCGGAAACCGGGGCTATAATTTGATGAGTTGGACATCGTCAAACCAGACGGTCCCTGCGGTTTGATGAAGGTAGAGCAGAACTTTGAACTGCGGAGACTCCCCACTGTTAAAGTAGAGGGCAAGTTCGTGCCAATCAGAATCGGAGGTTGCCGCAGGCGAAGCGTAGAGCGTGCGGCTGGGCGGTTGTGGCTCCGAGAGGCAGAGCCGTGCTCCGGCGCCCCCTTCCGCCGGGGTCAGCGTCGAGGTTTTGACCTTCGCAAGCAGCATATAATTGCTGTGCGGATCAACGGTGATCAACTGCGCCACGGCGCTGAACTGGTTGGGATCACGGTTGGTCAGCCGGAGGGCTCCTGCTGTTTCGCTCCCTTCCTCGGTATCAATCGTCACCTCCCCGGTCGGTGCCTCCTGCGTTCCCTGCCGGATGAACCAGCCTCCCGGAGCCACCTCCGCCGTGTCGCTCAGAATGGTGTCGTCGTTAAAGCGGGCGTCTTGCAACAACGTGTCACCCTCTTCTGCATGGAGGAGACTTCCTGCAAACAGGAGGGGGAGCATCAGGTGCCATAAACGGGAAAGAGGTGGCATAAGATGAGGTGAATATGGGTTGCCGAATGGTTTAAGTCAAAGATTTTATCATTAAATCTTTAAGCCATTACGCCATTGGGTCATGGGGGGTGAGGCGATAGTGCCTTATTTGCATCCCGTCATTGCTCAAAATGCGATGCAATCGCTCGGGAAAGCGGTTTTAATGAAGGCCGTTATGTCCTCCTTTACCCCTCACTCGTGGACGCGCGATCCGCGCAACCCGATCCTCCCGCCCGGTCCCTCTTCCTTTGACGCCACCGCTTGCATGAACCCGTCGGTGGTCGTTCATGACGGACTCTACTGGCTTTTTTACGCCGGGGGTGATGCGCAGGGGCAGCGGCGGATTTGTCTGGCGACGGCTCCCTTCGGGCATCCGTATGATTGGACGCGGCACGGGCCGGTCTTAGAGCCGGGGGAGCCGGGGGCGTTTGACGAATGGTGGTGCGTTTTGCCCTCAGTTCACCGCGTCAACGGGCGCTGGCATCTTTACTACACCGGCCGCCATAGCCAGACCTCCCTCGGCCTCCAATCTTTTACCGGGATCGGCTTGGCCGTGAGCGACGATCTGCGCCATTGGCAGCGGGTTAGCCGCGACCCCATCCTGACTAGCGACGGCTTCGCGCAATGGCCCGAGAATAAAGGCATCGCCGGCGGCGGGCCGATTCTCGAAATTCCCCGACCCGATGGCGGCGTCCGTTACCGTCTCTATTACACGATCGCCAACGGCATCCCGCACCCTGACCTCCTTGTTCATCAGGAGAAGCACGCCGTCGTCGCCCATTCCGATGACGGTATCCATTGGGGCGAAAAGCAAGTCATCCTCTCCCCCCGACGCGAGGCCGATTACGAGAACGCCGCCGTCATCGCGCTCAACCCATGGCCTGTCCCCGGCGGCTACCGCGCCCTCTACGCCGGGATCGGAAGCCGCTTCGGAGCCTACTCCATCTGCGAGGCCTCCAGCCCCGACGGCCTCAAATGGGAACGTGGAGCCCCCGGAGAGAACCTCGCCCTTCCCCCAATCGGCGACGGCTGGGAGAGCGAAATGACCACCTACCCGCACCTCGTCCGCGAGGGGGAGAACCTGCGCCTCTTCTATTGCGGCAACGGCTACGGCGCCACCGGGATCGGAACCGCGCTACTGTGCGGTCCGGTGTAAAGGCACCAATCGCTAGTTCTTATTCAATCGGTGAACCGAAAACGATGTCATAGCCATCCGGGTCAATGATCGCAAAATCCCTGATCCCGTAATCCCTATTCACCGGGCCATTCTTTTGGGGAGTATCGACTCCTGCTGCATGAAACTCTTTCCAGAGAGCGTCAACGGCACCCGGCGCACAATGAATGTGCAAATCATAGGAAGTATATCCATCCGGTTTGGCTCGTGCCGTGATATTGCGTAAATCCACCTCGGTTTGTTTTTGGCCTAGAAAGATGTCGCATCCATCACGGGATAAGATAGCGAAACCGTCTCCATCGCTTCCCTTCACCTCAAACCCTAATTTCTTTGTATAGAATTCAATGGAGTTGTCGAGATTGGCGACCTGAAGTAGTGGGGAGATGCTTTTGAGTAATGGACTCATGGGTACGGGTCTGGAGTTTACTGGGGCTCTTGAGCTTCTTCTGAGAGCGCTAAAATAGTCAAGCTGATGGTCGCCATGGTATTCCTATTTTGTCGAACGTGGAAGGTTAGGCGTTCTGCTCCAAGCCGTCTTCTTTTTTAGCTCAAGCAGACTTGCCTGCCGCCCGCTCCGCCTGCAACATGCGCCCCTTCCACCGGTTGCGTCATGAAAATCTCCTCCTTCGTTTTGGATGTTACCCCTCCCGTCGGTGCTCGCCTTGCCTATGGTGAGAATCGGGCGGTCGATTCCCCGATTTTCATTCGGGGTCTCCTCTTTGATGATGGAACGATGCGGGCCGCCGTCCTCGCCTGTGACTACCTCTATTTTTGGGGTCGGACCTGGCTGGAGTGGCGGCGGGCGGTTGCGGAGGAACTCGGTGCGCGTGAAGAAGCGATCTTCCTCCATAGTGTCCACCAGCACGATAGCATGCGGATGACCCCTCCGGAGTTGGGCGACTACGCCGGGGAATCAGCCTATATCGAAACGACCCTTCAACAACTCCGTCAATCTGTCGCCCAAGCCGCAGCGCCGGAGTCATGGCGGCAGGTCCGTACCGTCGCCACGGCCGAGCGGCGCATCAGCGGCCTCGCCTCCAACCGCCGCCTGCTTGATGCCGATGGGCGTTGCTATGCCATGCGCTTTAGCCTGTGTGAGCAGCCCGAACTGCGCGCCCTGCCGGTTGGCAAAATCGACCCGCTCCTGCGCACGATCGCTTTCACGGGCGAAGATGGCGCCCTGCTCGCCGCGCTTCACCTCTACGCCTCCCACCCGATGGCCGCCTACCATCGCAACAAGGTGAGCGCCGATGTCCCCGGTGTCGCGCTCGGCCAAGCCCGCGCAGGCGTCGACGTTTTTCAACTCTACCTGACCGGGTGTGCCGGAAACGTCACCTTCGGCAAATATTACACCGGCGATAAGGAGGAGAGCCTCGATCTCCTCGGGCGACGGTTGGGGGAGGGGATGCTCGCCAACCTGCGCCACCTTGAGGAGCGCACGCCCGTCGCCCTTTCCCTGAAAGAAGCGAGCTTCAAGTTCCCTTTCAATCTGGAAATCACTGAGGACCTGCCCGAGTTTCGCCAGGCGATCCGACGCGCCATCGCCGCCGATCTCGCCCAATGGGAAACCTGCTCCCTCTACCGGCTGACCCTTGCCGAAGGGGTCCACCTCCTCTCGCTCCCGTCGGAAGTCTGTGTCGAGTACCAGCTCTACGCCCAATCGCTCGCGCCGGAAGCCTTCGTCGCCTGTGCCGCCTACGCCAACGGCCTCTATCATTACCTCCCAACGGCAGCGATGTACGAAGAGGGTGGCTACGAGCCGACCGCGACCGATGCCACCCCGGAGATCGAGCCGCTGCTCAAGGGAGCGATCGCCGAACTGCTCGCCCCGCCGCTCCCGGAGCGTCGCCCCGATGAGCAAGCCCCCGCCGCTTCCGAGATCACCGAGCATTTCCACCGGATGCTCCGCTACCATCGCTACGCCGACGCGAGCGCCCCGGAGGGTGCCGTTATCTTTATCGGCGACAGCATCACTCAAGGGTTGAGCCTCGCCGCCGTCACCCCGCTCGGCGTCAATTACGGCATCGGCAGCGACACCACCGAGGGGGTCCTCCTTCGCCTCCCCGCCTATCGCTCGCTGGAACGGGCCTCCACCGTCGTCCTCGCCATCGGCGTCAATGACTTGAGCCGCCGTTCCAACGAAGCGATCCTCGTCAATTTCCAAAAAATCATCGCCGCCCTCCCGCCCGGGCCGCGCCTGCTTTTGAGCGCCATCCTGCCGCTTGATGAGTCAGTCTCCCGGCGCAACCGGGGGTGCAACGCCGAGCGGATCATCCCGCTCAACCGCGCCTTGGCGGCCCTCGCTCAAGCCGAACCGCAACGGATCACTTTCCTGAACGCCGGCCCCTCGCTCGTCGACGAAGTAGGGAATCTGCGCAGCGAATACCACGTCGGCGATGGCGTGCATTTAAGCCCCGAGGGGTACGCCATTTGGATTTCCCATCTGCGTGAGGCGCTCGGTGGGTGAAAAACGGGGGTGCTGGCCACCTCCACTTTTCCATTTGACTTCGCTCCCTGCGCTCCCTACCGTTGGCCTCGACTCTTATCGAGAGTGACTGAGGGACTGGCCCGTTGAAGTCACGGCAACCGCTTGCGGTCTCTCCATTTCGAGGTCAAACAGAGGGGAATACGCTCTGTTTATCCGAAGGAAGGGGGAGAAAGTAAGGCCCAGGTGCCAAATCCAGCTCGTGATGCTGAAGGTGAAGAGGGGGAGCGATGCTCTCTTTTGATCCGGCAGCGAACACGGGGAAGATGAGAGGGGAACCTCAACGTTCCGGTTGAAAAAGGAGGGGAAGGTTCTTCTTCCGGTGGTGACGGCAAAACGCTTCAAAAGAAGCGGGGAGCCAAAACCCCGAGAGAGGAGCGGCTTTCCTTAAAAAACCGGGGGAAAAGGGAGTCCTTCTCGTCGCAGACGCACTCGCGCTCTCGATACCCAAAAGGGTCGTATTACCTATGGACAATCCCTACTTCACCAACCTCAAATGTCGCGAATGCGGCCGCCTGTACGAGAAAAAGGCGATCCACGTCTGCGAATACGACTTTGGCCCTCTGGAGGCGGCCTACGATTACGACGCCATCCGCGCCTCGCTCACCCGCGAGGTCATCGCCTCCCGCCCGCAATCGATGTGGCGCTACCGGGAATTGCTCCCGATCGACGGAGAACCGACCGTCGGCACGCAGGTCGGTTTCACCCCGCTGGTGAAGGCCGACCGCCTCGCCAAAAAACTTGGCGTGCGAGAGCTTTACATCAAGAACGACACGGTCAACTACCCGACGCTCTCCTTTAAGGACCGCGTCGTCTCCGTCGCCTTGAGCCGTGCGCGGGAACTCGACTTCAAGGTCGTCGCCTGCGCCTCTACCGGGAACCTTGCCAACTCCGTCGCTGCTAACGCCGCCGCTGCCGGGTTGACCAGCTACGTTCTCATCCCTGCCGATCTCGAACAGGGCAAAGTGCTCGGCTCGCTCGTCTACGGCACGAACGTCATCGGCATCCATGGGCCGTACGATCAGGTCAACCGCCTCTGCTCCGAGATCGCCGGGAAGTACGGCTGGGGTTTTGTGAACGTCAACCTCCGCCCCTACTACGCGGAAGGTTCCAAGACGATGGGCTTTGAAATTGTGGAACAACTCGGCTGGAAGATCCCACGGCACACCGTTGTCCCGATGGCTTCCGGCTCGCTGCTTACCAAGATCCAGAAAGCGTACAATGAGGCGGTCAAGGTCGGCCTCGTCGAAGAGAGCGCTGCCAGCATCCACGGCGCTCAGGCGACCGGCTGCTCGCCGATCTCTGCCGCGCTCAAGAAAGGGACCGACCTTGTCAAGCCGGTGCCCAAGCCCGACACCATCGCTAAATCGCTCGCGATCGGCACTCCGGCCGACGGCTACTACGCGATCCACACCATGCGCCAGACCGGCGGCTCCGCCGAGGACGCCTCCGATGCCGAGATCATCGAAGGGATCAAGCTGCTGGCCGAATACGCAGGCATCTTTGCCGAAACCGCAGGGGGCGTTACCGTCGCCTGTGCCAAGAAACTGATCGAATCAGGCCAGATCCCGGCGGATGAGAGCGTCGTCCTCTGCATTACCGGCAACGGCCTCAAAACCCAGGAAGCGATCACCGGCCAGTGCGGTGAACCGCGCCTCATTAACCCGAGCCTGCGCGAGTTTGAACAGCTCGTGAGCGCAGAACTCGCCCAACCGTAATTCACTTCAATCCTATGGCTATTAGCGTCCGTATCCCTACCCCGCTCCGAAAGCTGACTCACGAGCTCGACACCGTTCAGGTCGAAGGCTCCAACATCGGCGAAATCATCACTAACCTCGAAAAGACCTACCCCGGTATTCAGGATCGCCTCCTTGATGAGAGCGGCACCGTGCGCCGCTTCGTCAACATCTTCGTCAATGATGAAGATATTCGCTTCCTCGAAGATCAGGCGACCGCCCTCAAGGCCGGGGACGAAGTCTCCATCGTCCCTGCGATCGCCGGGGGCTAGGCTTTAACCGTTTGCACTCTGACCTCTATGGCTAACCAGAAAAGTCGGCTTTGGTTGATGTTCCCGGCGCGGCTCATCACGCGTCCGGTTGTTTACGAACTCGGGCAGACCTTCAAAGTCATCACCAACGTGCGTCAGGCGAGCGTGGCCGATGAAGTCGGCATCGTTTCGCTGGAACTCGAAGGTGAACGCGAAGAGATCAAACGGGCCATCGCATGGCTCGAAGAGATCGGCGTCAAAGTGGAGCCGGTCGAGATCAACACGATCGAAGGTTAATTTTATCCAACCGACCGGCAGCGGGGTTTTCCCTGTTGCCGGTTTTTTTATGGGCTGAGCTTGAACTCGATGTTCACCTTGTAGCCGGAGGCATTGCCAAGCCCCGCCGGGAGCCGCTCGACCTGCGTGACGCGCCGCGCCGCCATCATCACGCTATCATCCATCGTCAGATTCCCCGAGGAACGCGAGAGGGTGACCCCCGCAATCTCCCCCCCGGGGTTGATGCGGATCTCCACCAGAGCGGTAAACGTCTCCCCCCCTTCAAGGAGCGAGATCGGTTGATCCCAACGGGCGTAAAACCGGTCGTGCAACATCGAGTGATACCAGCCGAAATCACTCTCCCGGTTGCCGCCCCCTTCGCGCCCCGCGCCCGTGCCGCCGCCGCGTCCCGTCCCGACGCCGCCTGCCTTGCCTTGAGCGGACCCTCCCGCTTGCCCCCCGGCTTGTCCGCCAGCGCCGCCTGCCGGGCTTCCGCCGGAAGAACCGCCCTTGCCGCCACCCGCTGTCTTGGAGGGAGAGGAAGCGGCCGTGCTCTTTTTCGAGTCGGAGGAGGAAGTGCTGCTCTTGGAGGAGTCGCTTCCTCCCTTTTTAGGTGAAGCACTCGCTTTGGGCGTCGCTTTCGGCGTCGCCTTAGGGGTGGCTTTGGGTTTGGGCGTCGCCTTTGGAGTCGGCTTCGGCGTCCGTTTGGGCGTTGGTTTAGGGGTGGGCTTCGGAGTCGGTTTGGGCGTTGGCTTAGGAGTCGGCTTGGGGGTTGGTTTAGGCGTAGGAGTTGGCGTCGGTGTAGGAGTTGGCGTCGGTGTAGGAGTCGGTGTAGGAGTCGCGCCGGTCAAGGCGATCTCGCTTGCCGGGTCGGACTCCGAGCCAAACGGCTTTTCCTCTTCTTTTTCCTCAGCGGTTTCCTCGCTCCCTTCGTCCTCTTCTTCGCCCTCGCTGGCGTCCTCTTCGTCAGCAGCGCCCTCTTCCCCTTCTCCGGCAGAGATCAAAGGCGGCGAGCCACCGTCGAGCCAACTGATCTCCTCGGCAGGCTTCGCCTCCGGCACGCGGCTCCAGATCACGATCCCGGCAATGGCAATAAGGTGGAGGATCGTTATCACCACCACGTTGCGCTTGAAGGCCGGATCGTTTTCGCTCATCAGCAGCCTTGGCGGGTTAAGGAGCGGCCGTCGGCTCCGTGCTCAGAAGGCCGATTCGGGTCACGCCGACCCGCTTGATTTCATCCATCACCCGGACCACCTCCTGCACCGGCAGTTCCCGATGCGCCCGGATCACGACCGCCATCTCCGGCTTGCCCACTTTAAGGCTCTGGAGCGTTCCTTCGAGATCGCTCACCTCCTTGCCATTGATCGAAATCCCCCCCTGCGCGTCGAGCGAGATCGTCTCCACTTGCGAAGGAGGCGGCGCTCCTTCCTTTGCCTTGGAGGTCGGCACCACCAACTCGCTCGAATTCTCCATGAGCGGCGTCGTGATCATGAAAATGATCAGCAGCACGAAGGCGAGATCAAGCAACGGCGTCACGTTAAGCTCAGAGAGCGTCGTTAGCTGGTTGCGGTCAGAGAAGCGGCGCACGGTGAATGAAATCAGGAGTGAGAAGACGAGTTGCCGTGGTCGACATACTGGTGCTCAAAAGCGGAGGAGAGTTCCGCCGCGAAATTGTCCATCTGGATCACCAGCGAGCGGATGCTCGTCACCAGATAGTTGTAGCCAAACATCGCGGGAATGGCGACCAGAAGCGCCACCACCGTCGTGATCAACGCCGCCGAGACGCCCGGCGCCATCGCCGCGAGATTGGCCGACCCCGCCGCTGCCACGCCGCCGAAAGTCTCCATCACCCCCCAGACCGTTCCGAGCAACCCGAGAAAGGGAGCCCCGCTGACCGCCGTCGCCAGCAGGATCATTTGCGATTCGAGCCGTAGCGACGTCTCTCCAACCGCCCGTTCCATGGAAGTATTGACCACGCGCATCTGCGCCGGAGAGATTCGGGGCGCGCTCTCCAGCCGCGCCTGAAAGGTCTCATCGACTTCCTGCGAGCCAAGAAGGTGAAAGGTAAACTCGCGACACCCCGCGCGATAAACGCTCCAGAGCGGTGAGCCGGGGAAGCGCAGCTTCGTCTCGTAGCTGTGCAGCGGCTGGCGATGGCTACGGAAGACTTCGAGGAAAAGCTCCGACTGGCGCTTGGCCTGTCGGACCATCCGCAGCTTGGTCACCATCACCGACCAGGAGAAAACCGAAGCAAAAAAGAGGCAGACCAGAATCGCCCGCCCTGAGAAGGAGGATTGCTCGAAGGCAAAAAGAAGGCTGCCGTTAGCTAGAAGAGGCGCGAAGGGTGGCATGGAGGAAATTAAAAAAACCGGAGACACTTTCCCTTTTTCGGGTCAATAGTAGAACTCCTCCCTGCCAAAACGCAATCACGCCTTCATGAAAACCGCTTTTCTCCTCTTGACTTCCCTCTCGTTGGCCTGGAGCACGCCGCTCACCGCACAGGCGCTCAACCGCTACGACGCCTTGAGCCGTACGTTGACGCCGCTGGCCACCGTCTTCGCTCCCCATGGCGAGAAGCAGGCGCTCTCCTTCACCCTCGTACTTGAAAAGATGACCGGCCTGCCGCCGGAATTCGCCGGGACGAAAGTCGACCTCGCCCTCCAGCCGCCGTTCCGCTTCCGGGTTAACGGTCAATGGGGGGAGACGCCGGTCGCGTTCTGCCGCGTGGAACACGAAATCTGGGTAACGCCGGGGAGCCGGTTCGCCGCCTTCGGCCCACCGCGGGAGGAGGCCGGGGAACCTGCCGCCACGCCCGCCAAAGAGGGGGAAGAACAGCCCGATCAACGCCGTCGCCGCCGCCGTGAAGATCGCATCCCGCCGGTCTCCCTGCCGTTCCCGCCGGAACAGCTCGCCCTTCTGCCGGTCCTTTTTATCGTGGAAGATGAACCCTCTCAAGGGGGCCTGCGCGTCCTCAACGTCCGTTTCATGGAGACGCTTGCCAAGCAACTCAAGGTCGAGAATTGGCAGGGGCGGCTCTTCCTCGATGAGAGCGACCCGAACGCCCCGCGCCTGATGCGGGTCGAACTCGCCCGCCCCGGCTGGGAACTCCACGCGCGGGTCGATGATCTGACGATCGGCAAATCGCTCCCACCCCACACTTGGCAGCCGAAGGACAAAGATGTCTTGCGCCTCGACGGTCGCGCCGCCCGGCAGTGGATCGAACGCTTGGGCGATCTTATTCCGAAATAGGGACCTCGCCTTCGCCAAGCTTCGCTTCAAGCCGCAGCCGTTCGCCCTCCTCCTCCTGATCAGGGGCGACTTCGTGCAACGGAGCGAAGCGGACGGTGACGGTCGAAAACGGTTTGGGAATACGGAAGCGATCCCACGTTTTGAGCTTCCACACGTTGGAGTAAGTGACGTAAATCGGCTGCACTGGCGCCCCGGTCACCTGCGCGAGCTTGATCACCCCCGGCGCCAAGCGGTAGCACGGCCCGCGCGGCCCGTCCGGCGTGATCGCCACATCACCCCCCGCTGCGATCACCCCGACTAACTCGCGCACGGCGGTCGCCCCCCGCCGCGAACTCGACCCACGCACGCTCCCGATGCTAAAGCGGGCCATCACCCCGGCCAGAATCGCCCCATCCTTACTCGGACTGGAGAGGACGGAGCCGGAGCGCTTAGGGCAAAAGCGGTCTTTGGCCAGCGTCACCCCGAGGATGCGGTTGTGCCAGAAACACCAGATCACCGGGCGCTCGATCGTTCCGGCGATCATCCCGCTCTGATCCTCAATCCGAAAACGAAGCGTCACGGCCAGCAGCCGCACCACCGCCTCAATCGCATACGGGATCGCCTTGGCCAGCGTCGGGTTCAACCTTCCCTCCAGCGATAAGTGCCGGGGTTTTCCACCCCGATTTGATCGAGAATCCGCGCCACCACCGTGTCGGCCACCGCCTCGACACTCTGCGGGTTGGAGTAAAACCCCGGGCAGGCCGGGAGGACGACTGCCCCGGCTTCCAACAGCGTCACGACGTTGCGTGCATGGATGAGGCTCCACGGCGTCTCCCGGGGGACGATCACCAGCTTGCGCCGCTCTTTCAAGAAAACATCCGCCGCGCGCAGGATCGTTGAATCGCTCGTCCCGGCGGCGATCCGCCCGAGCGTTCCCATCGAGCAAGGGACGATCACCATCGCATCAAAAAGCGCCGACCCGCTCACAAACGGGACGTTCATCGAACGGTCCCCATGCTCGCGCACGCCCGCCGGGACCCGGAGCGTCCCGAGTTCCTCCGCGATCACCTGTCGCGCGTAGGCACTATAAAGGAGGTGGATCTCGTGCTGCTGCGGGTCGAGCGCATCGAGGAGGCGCTGGAGATAGATCGACCCGCTCGCCCCGGTCGCAGCGATGACCAGTTTCACAGAAACCCTCCCTGATGAAGCTGATGGCTCAAAGCGGAGAAACGGGCGAGCGCCTCTTCGTAAAGCGCGGCGTTTTCGGGCTGTGGCATGGTGCGGGTCGACTCATCGAGCGCCACATTGCGTTCCACCATCTCCTGTAAATTGACCAGTTCCCCCCGGACACTGAGCGCCGTCACCCCCGCCTGAATCGCTGCCCCGAGAGCGGCTCCATCCGGGGAGGCAAGGCCGACGGTCGGCACGTTAAAGGTATCGGCGCAAATTTGTCGCCAGAGCGGGCTGGCACTTCCCCCGCCAGTGAGCCGGATCTCCGTCGGCGTGATCCCGAGTTCGCGCAACCGCGCCAGACCATAAGCCATCCCGAGTGTCGCCCCTTCCATCACCGCACGGGCGAGGTTCTCCCGTGTCATCTTCCCGATGCGTAAACCGTGGAAGAGAGCGCTCGCGTTGGGGAGATTTGGCGTCCGCTCCCCTTGGAGGTACGGGAGAAAAAGGACCCCGTCTGCGCCCGGTGCCGCCGAGGCTGCCGCCGCTTCCAGTTCGGCGAGGTCCCAGTGAAAGAGCGCCCGCAGTTCCTCTGTTGCCACGGTGACATTCATCGTGCACGCCAGCGGGAGCCAGCCGTTGGTGCTATCGCAAAAGGCGGCGACCTCCCCGCGCGGATCGATGACCGGCGTTGGCGACCACGCATAAAGCGTCCCGCTCGTTCCAAGGCTTGCGGTCACCCGCCCTTCGCTCACATTGCCGGTGCCGATCGCGCCGAGCATGTTGTCACCGCCCCCCGCGCTGACGACCGGGCGGTGGCGCAGCCCCCAGCTCTCGCGCAACTCCTCGCGCAGCAACCCGTTGGGGAGGCGTGAACTCCCCGGCGTCGGCAGGCACGCCTTGAGCGTCGGGCTGACATAGTCGAGCAGCGGCACGCTCCAGCTTCGGGTACGGATATTGAGCGCCCCGGTCCCTGAAGCGTCGCCATACTCCATCTTTTTCTCCCCGGTGAGGCGGAAATTGAGATAATCGTGCGGCAGCAGAATTGAGCGGATGCGTCGGAAATGGTTCGGCTCGTTCTCCTTGAGCCAGAGGAGTTTCGGAAGCGTGTAGCCGGGGAGGATCGGGTTCCCGGCCAGCTCGATCACCCCGCCCGCGCCGCCGAAAGCTTCCGTGATCGTCTCGCATTGTGCTTGCGTGGAGGTATCGCACCAGAGCTTGGCCGGGCGGATCGGGTGGTCGTTTTCATCGAGCACGACGCAGCCGTGCTGCTGCCCGCTCACCCCGATCGCCAACACCTCCTCCCGCCGTGGTCCCAGCTGGTCGAGGCAGGAGCGGACCGCCTCGCACATCGCCTCATACCACATCTGCGGCTCCTGCTCGATATGCCCCTCGGGGAGTCCCGGCACCATCCGGTGGGCCGAACGGGCTGAGGCGAGCAGCGTGCCGGTATCAAGGTCCACCGCGAGCACTTTCGTGCTTTGCGTGCCACTATCAATGCCAAGTGCGAGCATAAACTACCGGTCACAGACCATATTTCCGCCCGTCTGTAAACCTGTTTTATGGCATCGCAAAAAGACGCCCGTTTCTCCACGGTTGCACGAACTCCCCTTGATCTTTAAGGTGTCAGCCAGCTTCGTCTTCTTTTTATGATTACCAAACTCCTCCACACACGCTACCGGGTGACCGATCTGGACAAAACGGTTTCGTTCTACACACAGGTGCTCGGGTTGGAGGAGGTGCGCCGATCGACCTCCGGGCGCGGTTCGCAGTTGGTCTTCCTCAAAGCACCGGGGAGTGAGGAGTTGATCGAGCTTTGCAAGTTTGACGAAAGCGGCCCCGTCGTCGTCGGCCCGGATCTGACGCACCTCGCCTTTGAAGTCACCGATATGGAAGCCTTTGCCCGGCACGCCGCCGCGCTCGGTTACCCCCTCTCCGACGGTCCTCACCGCACCGAGAGCGGCAGCCTCATCGCCTTCATCGACGCACCGGAAGGGTACGAGGTCGAACTGATCCAACCGGCTCCCACCTCGTAAAAAAAGCCCATGGAATTTGATTGGATCGACACCCCCTTCGACCTTAAAGCTCTCCCGCCCAAGGAGATCGAGGAGTCGTTCGAAGACCCGTTTTCCCTGCGCATCCTCCCCGATTCGCAGTCCGAGACGACGGCGCGTTATTTCAACCTCGGGAAGTCGATGGCAGGCCGCGCCATCTTTGCGCTCTTCTGGACTGACGGGCGCAATTACCGTGTCATCTGCGCCCGCGAGATGTCGCCGGAGGAATTACAGTTCTACGAGCGCAAGAATCTGGAGATGCTGTAGGCCAGCGTTCCACGACCTGTTTTTGGGAAACTTTCCCCTTTTCCCGAACAAAAACTTCACTATGCTCCCGCCAGCAACCTGCTTCCACCCATGAATGTCATCCAGCAATGGTCCGAAATCCCCCGCTTCGACGACGAGCAGGAGGAGGCCCATTTCTGGGCAGAGCACCGGCTCGATGTGCGGTTGATGAACGGCTCGCTCCTCAAAACCGATACCAAGGAGTCGACCACCGTCACCTTGCGGTTTGACCCCCGGATGCTTGCCCGGATCAAACGGCTCGCCCGTTCCCGCTACCTCAATTACCAGAGCATGATCAAACAATGGCTCAGCGAACGGATGGAAAAAGAAGGCCACTGATTTTCCCCTCCCCGATGTCGTCTGAACCGTTTCTTCCTTTTTTTGTGGATACCTCCGATACCCCAAGTCCTCCGCTCGAAACCTTGAGCGCCCTCGCGGAAGCCTCTCGCGCTAAACGCCTCTCCCCTGCCGATGAGGAGCGCGCCACCCTCCTCCTCAAAGAGTTGCTCAACGCCAAACGGAGCGGGATCGCTGCCGCGCTCGAACCGCTTCTGGCCCTGCCGTGGATTGTCAGCGTCAACGCCATCATTGGTGTTTGGCCTGATTTGAGCATCCCGATGCGCCGTCTGGTCCTCTCCGGGCTGGCCAAGCACGAGAGCGAAGCCGCCCGCCGTCTGCGTCTGAGCCTCGCGCGTGCGCTCTTTAAGATCGAACCGGCGGCTGGTCTCAAACTCGCCGCGACGGTTGTGGCGCAGTTGCGTGATCCCGAGAGCGGCCTCTACCCGCCGCGCCATCGGCAGATTTTCTTTAACGTCCTGATCGGTAAGGGGAAACCGTGGCTTTTGCAATTCTCCCTCGATGAGTTAAAGCCCTCCGAAGCACTGGCGCTGGTGCGTGGTGCGGTCGAGGTCTTCGGCCTCTGCGCTCCTTTAAGCCAGCTTTCGCTCATGCGCTGGATCGCAGCCGGGGGACGGCTCAAGAAATTGAGCGAGGAGGAGATCGCCCTACTCGCCAAGGGGATCGCCCGTTGGAATGGTCGTCTGCAACGTCAGTTGCGCACCGATGTCGAGGAATTGCCCGAGGCGATCACCGCCGTCTTCAAACCTGAACGCAAGGAAGCGCCGCCCGCACCTGCCCCGGAGAAGCCGGAAAAGGAAGTCCCTTCGGAAGAAGAGGCCGCGGCGCCCGAGACGCCAGTCGCTGAGGAGGAGGCACCGGAATCTCCTGTGGAAGAATCCGACGATGCCGCTCCGGTAGCGGAGGAAGCGCCAGAAGAGGGGGTGGCTGTGGAGGCCGTGGAAGAGAAGACGCCCGAGGAACGCCCTGCCCGTCCCCCTCGTCCCACCCGTGAGGAGCGCGACCGCGCCCGCCGTGAGGAACGGGAGAAGGACCGCGCCGCCCGTGCCCAGAAACAGGCTGCCTTTGACCCGCGCGAATCGCTGCGGGGGATCGAGCAATATATCAACTCCCTGCGCAATGAATTGGAGCAGACCAAGGCCCAGCTTCGCCGTCGGGAGGAGGAAGGCCGCCGGGGTTCCTCGCGCCGCAGCGGCCCGGAGGAATTGCGCCCCGGGGTCGATGCCGAGAGCCTCCTTCGCCACAATGTCCAACTGGAGAGCACGATCGCCGATCTGCGCACGCAGCTTGAGGATCTCCGTGCGCATCACGAATCGGTCGCCGAAAGCCGCAAACTCCATACCGACGAGCCGTTGCCGGAGGGGAGCGCCGAACAACTCAAGGCTCTTTTGCGCATCAAACTTGCCGAGACCTTTGAGACGTATGGTGCCATGCGGCTTGACCCGCTTGATCGCGTCTTCCGCCTCGATTACCGCGACCTGCTCGGCTACACGTTTGAGATTCTTGCTGAACAGGGGATTACCTTCGATCCGCCTAAGGCTTGATCGCCAGTAGCGCCAGCATCCGGCCGGTGCGCCCTTTTTCCATCCGGTACGAGTAATAACGTTCCGGGTGGGAGGCGGTGCAGGTTCCGTGGTCGATAACGGTCCCGACGCCGAACTCCCGGCATTGGCGTCCGATCTCTGCCGCGAAGTCGACTTCGTAATGCGGCGGGCGGATGCACGGGCCGAGCGCCACGGTGATCGCTCCCGGTCGACTCCCGAATTGTTGGGTCATCACGGTCAACATCGCCGGGACTACCCCTAACTCCGTCCCCTTGCGCCCGGAATGGGCCAGCCCGATGACCCCCCGCTCGTGGTCGACGGCGTAGAGCGCCCCGCAGTCGGCCACATAAATCCCGAGGCAAACCCCCGGCGACGCTGTCACCAGCGCATCAACCCCTTCCACCGGGACCGGCGTCGCGGCCTCGACCACCGCCACCTCGCGCCCATGCACCTGTGTCGCTGTAATCAGCGGCATCGCTCCCAGCCCGAGCCGCTGGCGCACCGCAGCATGAGTTCCCACCAGGCGCGTCAGCGCCGCCTCGCGCTCCACGGCGACCTCCAGCCCCGGGACTCTTCCGAGGAAAGCATGCGGGAAACGTCCGTTAAAAGAGAGTTCCGGCCAGTGTTCAATGCAAGGATCGGCGGGTGGTGTCATGATCAACGGTAGGCCGAAGTTCCTTGCGGATGCAACTCAGCGTTGTCTTCGTATTTTCACACAAAAAAAGTGGACGATCGGGGCAAAAACCGTCTACTTTTGTTTGTAGCACGGAGAAGCTATCGCTGTTTCCATGATGATCCCCTAGAGTAGCCCGGTGAGTTGCTATCTTTTCACAGAAAAAGAATGAACGAAGCCCAACCACGAGAGTCAAAGTTATCGTAAGAAGAGATAGAACACGCCACCTTCGGCCCCAAAACTTCCTTTACTCCGTCAAAATACGAACTTCTTCACCCCGATTTCCGAGCACCTCTTGCTATATTTCTTGCTAAACATTCAAGGAAATTAAACAATATAACTCGTCGCAAGTTAACTAAATAAAGATATGTCCAATCCAAACGAAACCAACGCCCAGGCCTTCGTCCTCCGCCTCCTGACCGACGAAGCGTTTAACCAGCAGTTTGAAGCGAGCGAAACCGCGCCGGAGAAGCTCGGAGAATGGGGCCGCGCCCACGGCTACACCTTCACCGATGAAGAGTTGGCCAGCGCTTTTCAGGAAGCCGCTCCCTACCTCGATCTGACCGGGGAAGGGGTCCAATTGAGTGAGGAACAACTCGCCAGCGCCGCCGGGGGGATCTGGGGGGTTGTGGCTCGTGTTGGTGTGATGATCGGGCCGAAGATCGTGCAGTTTGCCAAGTTGGGGGCCGGCCTCCTCGCTGGCAGCTTCGGAATCAAGGTTGGCGAAAACATCGTCAACGACGATTGAGGTAAATCGCTTATCACATTGTAGGTGAAACCCAATGATTAAACGGTAGCCACATCCTGAAGGGCCGGGAATCGATCAAGCCGTAAGGCAGAAAGCTTCCAAATCATCTCCAGTATTTTACGCAAAATTAATCATTCTTATGAACACGACTAAAATTGAATCGATTGCCCGTTTTATGGAACGCCTCGCCACAGAGCCAACCTGGCTCGAACGGATTGGAACCGATACGGAAGAATCCTTCCAGCAATGGGCGGGCGCCGAGGGGTTTGATTTCAGCCTCGCGGAACTCGAAGAGGCGGTCACCCGCCTGCAACTCCGGCAGGAGGCAGAAGATGGCGCGATCGGTGATGACGATCTCGCGGCGGTCTCCGGCGGCGGCGTCTCCCTGAGCTTCGGGATTTTGGGAGACAAACTCCTGCAACTTTTGAGCGGACGTGGAGCTGCTAGTCTCGGCAAGCCCGACATCGTTTCCCTCGCCGGTCCCGGGCCGGTGAAACTCCCAACCAGCGAACTCTAAAACTTTTTTTACTACTATGAGCACAACGATCAATGAACAAATCAACGCCTTCCTCGAACGGATGGCAGGGGATGACGACTTCCGCGCCCGCTTTGAAGGGGAGAGCGATCACGCTGAAATCGAGCGCCGTCTTCGTGAAGCGGGGTATGACTTTTCCGTCGCTGATCTTAAAGCTGCCGCAACCGACGGAGCGCCCACCGGTGCGCTCGAAGATGCCCAACTCGCGCAGGTCGCCGGGGGTGGGTGGGGCGATGTCGGGCGCGCCGTCCTCAACGTCGCCAAGGAGGTGGGTGATTCCGCGTTGATTGTCAACCTGAGCGGTGTCACCGATTGGGCTGCCAAACACACGGCTAACGGCATCAAAGGGACCGCCCGGTTCATCAAAGGGTTGTTTTAAAACAAGAGAGGAAAAAACTTCATGAACCCAACTGTTCTCGATGCCCGCGACTTCGTGGAGCGCCTCATCAACGACACGGCGTTTCAAACGGAAGTGGATGCACTTCAGGCCACACCCGAAAAGCTCGGGGAGAAACTGCGCGATGACGGTTACCGTTTCACCGAGGCCGATCTCCACGCGGCTTGGGAAGAGAAGGCGAAGGAGATCACCGGAGGGGGCAACACCTCTTTGAGCGATGCTGAGCTTGAGAACGTCTCAGGCGGAGTCTTCGTCACGGTTTTCAAAGTCGTGAAAGGGTTGACCGAGGCCGGCTTCCGCGCCCTTCCTTACATTCAACCCGTCGCGACCGGGATCGGCTCCACTATCCGCCAGACCTTCGATGTCATCACCGGCAAATCCAACTCCAGCGAAACCCGCTAACTTTTCTTTTTTATGAGCAATAACAACGTAGACGCCTTCTTTGAACTGATCCGCGATGACGAAAACCTCCGCAAAGAGGTGCTCGCCGTCCTCGAACGTAGCTCGCGCCAGACGGCAGAGGCGCTCTCCGCCCTTTCGCAAGGGACGGTGGCCCCTTTTTCGAGCGAGGATTTTCTCGAACCGGTTACCGTGGATCAGGACCCCCGCGAACTGCGCGATGAAAACCTCGCCGGGGTGAGCGGCGGGTTGAGCTTTGAGCAGATTGGAGGATGGGGTGGTGCGCTCATCGGAGCCGGTATCTCGCTGGCCGGGGCGACGGCGGTGGGCAAGCTGGCGAAAGGGACGGTTTCGATCATGAAAGTGATCCTCCAGACCGCGCCAGTCCTCGTCCCGGGGGGTGGCATGGTCGGCAAGGAGATTGGCAGGACGGTCGATCACGTCTCGAAGTAACTTCAAGGAAGTTGATGAGTAACGGCCTGCTACGGGACGAACGAAACGCTCCGTGGCAGGCCGCTTTTTGTCCCGGCTCGAAAAAAATGTGCCGGCGACGGCTTCCTCCACGATTTTATTTTTGCACGCAGCCGTCTCTGGCCTTACTTACCTAAAGCCGCTATGGCTTTTCTCAACGAGCATTACCTCAAACTCAAGGCCGGCTACCTCTTCCCGGAGATCGCACGGCGCGTCCAACGCTTTTCCCAATCCAACCCCGAAGCCGCCGCCCGGTTGATCCGCTGCGGCATCGGCGATGTCACCGAGCCGCTCCCTCCGGCAGTGGTCGGCGCTCTGCACCGCGCGGTGGACGAAATGGCCTCTGCCGAGAGCTTCCGTGGCTACGGCCCGGAACAGGGGTACGAGTTCCTGCGCCACGCCATCGCGCAGCACGATTACCGCGATCACGGGCTGGAAGTCGCTGATGACGAGGTTTTTATCTCTGATGGCTCCAAGTGCGACGGCGGCAACATCCTCGACATTCTCGGCGATCGTAACCGTTTCGGGATCACCGATCCGGTCTATCCGGTGTACGTCGACACCAACGTCATGGCGGGGCATACCGGTGAGGGGGACGCCACCGGTGCTTACGAAGGGATCACTTACCTCCCTTGCACCGCGCAAAACGGCTTCGTGCCGGAAGTCCCTGCCGAACGGCTCGATGTCGTCTACCTCTGCTTCCCCAACAACCCGACCGGAGCGACCGCCACGCGCGAGCAGCTCACCCGTTGGGTCGATTGGGCGCTCAAGCATCGCACGCTGATCCTCTTTGACGCCGCGTATGAGGCGTACATCTCCGATCCCGACGTCCCGCATTCGATCTACGAGATCCCCGGTGCGCGCGAATGCGCCATCGAGTTTCGCAGCTTTTCCAAAAACGGCGGGTTCACCGGGACGCGGTGCGCTTTTACTGTCGTTCCCAAGACCTTGCTTGCCGATACCGCCGATGGTCAGCGTCTGCCACTTCACCCGCTCTGGAGCCGCCGTTCGAGCACAAAATTTAACGGTGTGAGCTACATTGTGCAACGGGCCGCCGAGGCGCTCTACACCGCCGAAGGGCGCGAACAGGTCGCCGGGTTGATCACCCTTTACATGGGCAACGCCGCCATCCTGCGCCGCGCGGCGGAGGAGATCGGGCTGCCGGTCTTTGGCGGGGTCAACGCTCCGTACATCTGGGTCGGCACCCCGGCGGGGTTGAGCAGTTGGGCGATGTTTGACCGGATGCTGGAGGAAGCGAGCGTCGTGATCACTCCCGGGAGCGGCTTCGGCTCGCGTGGGGAGGGGTATTTCCGCATCTCGGCTTTCAACAGCCGCGCCAACGTTGAGGAAGTCGCCCGGCGGATCAAAGCGATCCGCTGGTAGACGCTCTTGCGGGGAGGCGGGGCGAAAGGCGAAAAAGAGGTTTCTCTTCGCGGGCGTTGCATCATAGATTGAAGGGCGACCCACCTCTTTCCCCGCCGCTTACCCGTGAGCAACTACCAAGTCTTTGCCAGAAAATACCGTCCGCAGACCTTCGACGCAGTCGTCGGTCAGGAGCATATCACGCAGACGCTCAAGAACGCGATTGCGACCGACCGGCTCGCCCACGCCTACCTTTTCGTCGGCCCGCGCGGCACGGGGAAGACCTCCACGGCGCGTATTCTCGCCAAGGCGCTTAACTGCGTGAACGGCCCGACGGTCGAGCCGTGTGGCGTCTGTGACGTCTGCCGCGAGATCGCCACCGGCCAGTCGCTCGACGTGCTGGAGATCGACGGTGCGAGCAACAACGGCGTCGAGCAGGTGCGCGAACTGCGCGAGAATGTCCGCTTCGCCCCAACGCGCGGCAAGTACAAGCTCTACATCATCGACGAGGTGCACATGCTCACCACGGCGGCTTTCAACGCGCTCCTCAAGACGCTCGAAGAACCGCCCGAGCACGTGAAATTCATCTTCGCGACGACCGACGTCCAGAAAGTCCTCCCGACGATTCTCTCCCGCTGCCAACGCTTCGACCTGCGACGGATTCCCGCTGAACTCATCGCACAGCATCTTCAATACATCGCTACGCAGGAGAAGATCACGTTGGAGGAGGAGGCCGCCCGCGCCATTGCCAAAGGGGCGGATGGTGGGTTGCGCGATGCCGAGTCGATGCTCGACCAGCTCGTCGCCTTCTGTGGCGAGACCATTACGGAGGGAGATGTCCTCTCGGTCTTCGGGTTTACCGCTTCGCAAACGGTTTCCGCCCTGTGTGATCATCTTCTGGATGAAGACTCCCCCGGTGCGCTCGCGCTGGTCGCCGAGCAGGCGGAAGCCGGTCGGGATCTGAGCCGTCTGATGGGCGATCTGATCGGGCATTTGCGCAATCTCCTCGTTGCCAAAGCCGACCCGGAGGGGATCAAGGCCGAATTGGGCGGAGAGGAACTTTCACGGCTTCAGTTGCAGAGCGAGAGCATCTCGCTGGAGCGTCTGCTCGATTTGATCGAACAATTTGCCGCTGCCGAAGGGCGGATGAAATGGGCTCCTAACAAGAAGCTCCATTTTGAAATCGCCGTGATCAAGGCGATCCAGACCTTGGGACAGGCGACGACGAGCGAACTTCTCGACACCCTCAACGCCATCCGCACCGGAGCCGAACCGCCCCGCCCCCGCGAGAAGCGGACTAAGCTTGCTGCCCCGCGCCCGGTCGTCGAAGCGCGGCCCCGGCCGACCCCGGCCCCCGTCCGGGAAGTAGCGCCGCCGCCTCCCCCCGCTCCCGCACCGGAGCCAGAGGAGGAGAAAGCCGTGGTAGCTGTTCTGGAGCCAACGCCTGAACCCGAAGCGGCCTCCGTCCCACCGTGGGAAGAGGAAACTCTCGAGCCGCCCGCTGCTCCCGATCTTCGAGAGCCCGAGCCGCCTCAACCTTCCGAGCCGACGCCAGCCGAGGAGCCCTCCTCCACCGACCCCGTTGATCTCTGGCCCAAAGTGCTCGCCGAAGTGCGCGACCAGAAGCCGCTCTGGGTCGTCTGGGCGCAGGCCGGTACGCTGGTGGAGATCAAGGGCGAGCGCTGCATCCTCGGCTTCCCGCCGCAGGAGGAGTTCGCCATGGAGTCGCTCGCCAAGCCGACCCAGCGCCGTTTTCTCGAAGAGGCTTTCGCGACTCACCTGGGTCACCCGGTCGATCTCCGCTTTGAGCTGCGCCCCGGTCTGGTCGTGACCCCGGTGGAGTTGCCTGAAAAGGAGGTCGTCCCCTCTTCTGATCCGATGGAGGCGTTCAAAAACGACCCTCTCATCCGAAAAGCGCTTGAACTCTTCAAGGCGGAGATCCAATAACAGAGGGTGGCAGACGCCTCTTGCCGGGAACTGCCGCCGTTGCCACGGCAAACACGAAGGAAAGCAGACCTATGAACATCCAGAAAATGATGAAACAGGCGCAGAAGATGCAGGCTGAGCTTGCACGCGCGCAGGAAGAACTCGGGGCTCGCCATGTCGAGGCGACCGTCGGTGGGGGGAAAGTGACCGTGGTGGCAACGGGCGCAGGCGATATCGTCTCCATCAAAATTGCCAAAGAGGTGGTCGACCCGGAGGATGTCGAATTCCTCGAAGACCTCGTGCTAAGCGGGGTCACGCAGGCGATCGCCAAGGGGAAAGAACTCACTCAAGCGGAGATGGGCAAACTCACCAGCGGCATGGGCCTCCCGCCGGGGTTAATGTAACCACCGCAAAAACAAGAGGAGGGGGTTTTCCCCTCCCGGTTGCCGTCAGCCGGTTGGCGTCGCTGTCCCGAAAAAAAAGTGGGGGCCGACGCGCTGGTGCGTGGAGCCGTTACCGCCAAACCTGTTATGGATTTTTCCCGTTATATCGCCAACCATTTGCGCGAGATTCCCCGCTCGGGCATTCGCGATTTTTTTGAAATCGTCCAGACCATGTCGGACGTTATCTCGCTCGGCATCGGCGAGCCCGATTTTGACACCCCGTGGCATATCCGCGAGGCGGCCATCTACTCGCTCGAACAGGGGCGTACCGGCTACACCTCCAACCTTGGGACGCTCGAACTGCGCGAGGAGATCGCCCGCTACGTCGCCCGAACCTTTGGCGTCAGTTACGAACCCAAGAGTGAGATCATCGTCACCGTCGGCGTCTCCGAAGCGATCGACCTCGCCCTGCGCGCGCTCCTTAACCCCGGGGACGAAGTCCTCTACCATGAGCCGTGTTATGTGAGCTATTCGCCGAGCATCGTCCTCGCCCACGGCGTCCCGGTGGCCGTCGCCACACGCCCCGAGGAGAATTTCAGCCTCACCGCTGCTGCTCTGGAGGCCCGGATCACGCCACGTTCCAAGGTCTTGATGCTCAACTTCCCGACCAACCCGACCGGGGCGACGCTCAATCGGGAGGAACTCGAAAAGATCGCTGCGCTTTGTATCAGGCACGATCTCATTGTTCTCTCCGATGAGATCTATAGTGAGTTGAGCTACGACGGCAATCGCCACATCTCGCTGGCCTCGCTGCCGGGGATGAAGGAGCGGACGGTCTTTCTCCACGGTTTTTCCAAGGCGTTTGCCATGACCGGCTTCCGCATCGGTTACGCTTGCGCCCCGGCGCCGCTGACCGACGCCATGATGAAGATCCATCAATACGGCATCCTTTGCGCCGGAACCACCGCGCAGGACGCCGCGCTCGAAGCGCTCAAAAACGGTGCGCCCGATATGGAGCGGATGCGTAAGGAATACGAAGCCCGGCGTAACTTCATCGTCCGTAGCTTTAATGAACTTGGG
The DNA here is from genome assembly GCA_037189865.1 of Chthoniobacteraceae bacterium. GTDB lineage: Bacteria > Verrucomicrobiota > Verrucomicrobiia > Chthoniobacterales > Chthoniobacteraceae > DATMFV01. The sequence continues at coordinate 479,378 of JBBCIW010000001.1, forward strand.
TTAAATTGCTTTAACCCCTATGGCGCTTTTTACGTCTTCCCGAATATCACTAGCACCGGTTTGACCAGCCGCGAATTCTCCCTCGGCCTTTTGGAAGAGAAGAAAGTGGCGGTCGTCCCCGGGACGGCATTTGGCCCAAGCGGCGAAGGGTTTGTGCGTTGTAGTTATGCAACAAGCCTTGATCAAATCAAGGTAGCGATGCAACGCATCGGGGAGTTTGTCAGGGAGATCTCTGCTTAGGGAAACACTGAATAAAGCAAGCTCTGCCGCAAGCTGGTCGTTTCGCGTCTTTTCGCGGATCTTCATGCAGACGGAAAGTCGATGATCGCCGATTCCCTGACGTTGTTCATGATCAACTGAAACGACGAGCAAGGAGGATGGAGGATGAAACTGATCGGATCGATGGCTGCATTGCTGGTTCTTTTGTCGGTGGTGGAGGGGGAGTCATGTTCCCGCTTGCTCTACGAAACGGGAAATAAAACCTACCTGACAGGGAGAACGATGGATTGGTCTGACCCCGCCGCGAAGACAGCTCTCTGGGTTTTTCCAAGAGGGTTGAAACGGGACGGCGGCGTTGGCTCTAACCCGGTCCAATGGAAGGCGAAGTACGGGTCGATCGCAGCCTCGCTTTATGACCTTGGTACGGCTGACGGGATGAATGAAAAAGGGTTGGTTGCCAATCTTCTCTATTTAAGTGAGGCCGATTACGGAGAGGCTCAAAAGGAAGGCAAAGCAACCCTCTCGGCAGGCGCTTGGGCTCAATACTTTCTGGATCATTACGCGACGGTGAAAGAAGCGGTCGCCGCGATGGCCTCGCCGCCTTTCGTCATCGTCGCTCCCGCGTTGCCAAACGGGAAGGCCACGAGCTTGCACCTTGCCATTTCCGATCCCAGTGGGGACTCGGCGGTTTTGGAGTACATCGGCGGGAAACTCGTGATTCACCATGGGAAAGAGTTTCAGGTCATGACGAACTCTCCCGTCTATGATCAACAGCTTGCGCTTAATGTTTACTGGGATTTGATCGGCGGCGATCACGCGCTTCCCGGGACGATTAAGGCAGCCGATCGTTTCGTTCGTTTGAGTTACTTCCTCAAAACCTCGCCTCGATACAAGGAGCCGGATCTGGCTCTCGCCTCCGTCTTTTCACAAATACGCGCCGTCAGCGTCCCCCTCGGGATGGCTGATCCGCAGCAGCCTAATATTGCTATGACGCTCTGGCGCGTGGTGGCTGATCAGGAAGCAAAGGTCTACTATTTTGAATCCGTCGTTTCTCCCACTCTTTGCTGGGTTGATTTGAAGAAAGTCGATTTTTCCGAGCAGGCAGGCGTTAAGGCGATCAGGATCGAGCGCGGGAAGTCACTCGCCGGTGAAGTTTCCGGGACGTTTGAACCCGCCCAACCGTTTCAGTGGTTGAGCGATTAAGGAAACGCTGAATAAAGCAAGCTGGTCATTTTCGCCTCTTTTCGATCGAAACGGTCTGCACTTTTGCCAAACTTCATTAAATTAACGTCTTCCTAAACAGCAATTCCTTGACACCCTAAATCATAGGATTACTTTACCGGCATTGATTATGGAAACCGAAGTCCAGCGACAGATACAAGAACTTGAAACGAAGATTCGTGAGTTAAAGCGTGTTCAGGTTCAGGAGCTTCAGGAAGAACTAACGAAAGCCCGCGAAGTCGTCGCCGCCTTGGAGGCGGAGATTGCTTCCATCACCGGAGAGAAAGCCCCTAAAGCCACTTCTGCTGCTGCTTTGGGCGCAGGCCCGCGCCGTCGCAAGCGGACCAGTTCCGAAGAGGTTCGCGGGCGTATTCTCAAGAGCCTCGCCAGCGCACCCGAAGGGTTGAGCCAGAAGGAGATCTCTGAAATCACCGGTCTTAACTATAATACTGTGGTGATCTATCTTAAAAACAACGCGCGAGAGTTCAAGACAACCGGCGTGATGCGTTCCAAGCGTTACTTTCTTAAATAACGCAATTTTTTATTGCATTTGATGAAAGTGGTTGATGGAAACGTTCTTGGTTTCGATCAACCACTTTTTTATTCCCAGCCGATCTCGATCTTGCGCCGTTGTCCAAAGCGGTCGTTGTAATAGAGGTGCTTGGCGTCGCGCCCGTGTTCATGCACAAGCTTGGTCACTTTCACGTCAAAACAGCAATATTCGGCGATCTCCAGTAACTTCCCTTCGCGCCACCACCGGATGGCATCCAGCCCGTCGCCGGTCTTGCCGACCCCCAGCGTCGCCGTGGCAATGGCATCGAGCCCGAGCCGGTGCCCGAGGATCTTCTCCACCTCGACCATCAGATCGAGCGTCGGCACCTGGGAGGGGAGATCGAGGATCGTGTACCCCATTAGGACTTCGTAGTCGAAGTTGATGACGTTGAAGCCGATCACCAGATCGGCCCGCATCAGTTCGTCGACGAGATCGTTGACTTGCGCTTCGCGATAAATCCGATACGCCCCGGCGGCTGTGGAATAGGTCACTCCGATCGACATCCCCATGTCGCGTTTGCGATCCCACCCTCCGGCATCATTGGCGGTACGTTGGGTTTCGAGGTCGAAGTAAACAATGTTGCGGGCCATGTCGGCCTCCTTTCTATGAGAGCGCGGGCGGTTTTGGCAAGTTCCTCCCCCGGCGCGAGGTCACTTCACCAGCATCACGACGAAACCGGCGTTGCGGTAAAACGCTTCAAACCCCGGGGGCGAACTGTGCGGACGGGTAAAGAGCGTCGCCCCGAGCGGAAACGGCCCTTCTTCGGAGATAGGGGGGCGGCCGAGGATCGCCGCGGAGGTGGTCAGCACCCGTTGCGGATCGTAGAGGACGATCGCGCGGACCTGCCGCTCCCGGAGCAGATCGAGCGCTGCCGCCGGATCTTCCTCCGTATAAAAACGGGCCGTGGCGACGATCCCCGGCAGGCTCTGGTGGGAGCTTCCCGCCACGCACGGCTGGCCGCTCCAGTATGCCAGAGCCGGGGAGAACCACCACGGCGCGACGACCGGCAACGGTTCCCCGCCGGGTTGTTGGGCCGCGAGCACGCGCAGGCGGATCGCCACATCAAGCAGCGAGAGGTTGTCGCGCCGCTCTTCCACCCGCCGCGTCTCCTCCTCCGGGCCGAGCCGGTGCTCCCACTCCTGTGCCACGGGCCAGCCAGCCAGCAGGATCACCATCAGCGCCACGCGCTCCCGCCCGGAGAGGAGGGCGCTCAGGCCGGAGAGTTGATCGGGGAGGGAGAGGACAAACGCCAGAGAAAAGAAATACCCCCAGCGGGCCTGCCACAACGTTAGCCCGGCTGTGAAAAGCAGCAGCCCGAGCCGGAAGTAGATCGCCGAACGTTGCGGTGCCTCTCCGACGCGTTGCGCGGCGAGCCAGAGGAGTAGCGGCGAGAGAAAAAGAAGCGCGAGCGACCATTGCAGCAGTGCAAGCCATGGCGCGGGGGCCAACTCACCGATCGTCTGCGCCCAATACGGGAAGGCGCGTGCGACCTCCTCCTCTGGCAGCGGCGTGCGCCACCCTTCCACTGCCAGCGCCAGCGCAACGATCGCCAGCATCACCCCCCAGCCGCGCAGCCGCTCCCGGCTCCAGAGCCGCCGCCCGCTCAGCGCCCCGGCCAGCAGGAGCGAGGCGATGAGCAAAATGAGCGGTTCATAAAGGGAAACCCAGAGCGCCATCCCCCACGCCGCTCCGTTGGCGAGGCTCCACTTGCCGCTGGTGCGCCCCAGCAGGAGCGCTTCCGAACCGAGCGCGACGGTGAGCAGGGCAATGAGAAGCGACTGGTGATCGGGCCGCCCGAGTACCGTCCCGTGGACTAGCATCGGGCTAACGGTAAAGAGCACCAGCGCCAAGATCCGTCCTCGCCCCGGTGGCAACAACCGCCAGAGCGCTGCCGCCGCCCCCACGGCGAGGAGCACCGGCATCAACGCCCCCGCCCAGTTGAGCGGAGCCGCCACGCCAAACGTGCGAAGCAGGAGCGCGAAGGCGGCGAGGAGATAGTCGAGCGGCGCGGTGGTATGGGGAATCGTCCCGTGTGGCCAGTTCTCAAAAAGATGACGCGTGAGGACCGTACCCGGTTCATCGAGCACGGCCGCCACGCGTGTCATCCGTGAATAACAGTCGGGATCAAGAAAGAAGACCTGCCCGGCGACCAGCACATCGGCCAGATTCCAGAAACGAACGGCCGCCACCGCCCCAAGAAGCAGGAGCAGCGTCAGAAGCGGGAGCCAGCGGCGGGTGGGAAGCGTCATCGCCACCCAACATGCCAGAAAGGACAACCCGCTGTCGACCCCCTCAAGCTATCCGCCGCCGCCGCCACAGCAGCGCCGCGCCGCCTGCGGTGATCAGGAGGGCAACGGTCGAGGGTTCTGGCACGGCTTGGGTGTAGATCGTGAACTCGGGCGAATCTCCATAGTGAAGCCGGAGACCGTCCTGATTGAGATCGACGAACTTGAACTGCGCCAGATGGTCGACGCCACCGGCGCTTCCCGGTGCCAGCTCGATTCGGACCTGATAGGTTTTGCTCCAGTCAAGCTGCGCAAAACTGCCATCGAGCGAGAAATCGTGCACGAGATCATCGAAATGGAAATGGTCTCCATGCGCTTCTCCCTCAAAGAGGCTAATGGAATAGGCTGCACTGGCAGAGACCAACTGGAGGCGGAAGTCTGCCCCGGGCAGATCGCGGTCGTTAAAACCGGCATAGGCTGGATTGGTCAGGACGAACTTGCTGGAATCGATGAGGTAGGAGGTATCAAAAGGCGAGAAGTCCGATGCGCCAAAGGTGAAGCTGGCGTGGCTGATGCCCGGAGTGATCACGAACTTTGGTGGAACGTGGCTGCTGCTCCCTGAATTGCCGGAGAAAGTGTGGTAGTGATCGCCGTGGAGGTCGAAAACGTTGAGGTTAATTCCGGTGCGGGGTTGGCCCCATGCCAGATAGAGTTCTTCGTGGTCGTGATCGTGATGCTGGGCCGATGCGGAGCTTAAACCTGAGAAGGCAAAGAGGCCGCATGCAACGAGGGCAGAGGGTAGGGAAAGAGAGAAAGCTTTCATGGAAAGAAGAGATCAGGGTTGGAGGTTGGAGTGTGAGGAGACGCGGCGACGGCGTGCCAGCAGCATCGCCCCGCCGGCACCGAGAAGGAGCGCTACCGTGGAAGGCTCCGGCACGGCTTGGACGGAATTGAGATGGATCGTGAAATCGTTGGAATCACCGTAGGCAAGCGCCCCTCCATTGAGATCGACGATGCGGAACGTGGCGCTGTAATCGCCAAGGGTAGCATTCGGATCGAGGGAGAAACGGATCTGATAGCTTGTTTCAAAGAGATGGTAGTGATCGCCATGGGCCTCAGCCACTTCGAGATCAAGCTGGGTGGAAGAGGGGCCGAAGGTTCCGGCGAGTTGGAAAGGGTCGCCATCATGACTGGCCCAGAGGGAGATGGAGAAGAGCGGGGTTGAGGGGCCGGTGGTACTGACGAGTTGCAGCTTGAACTCGGCATTGAGAAAATCGCGATTGAAATTTTCCACAACGGGCGAAGTCAAGCTGCTGGGGTTGGGGTGGTTGAGCAGAAATTGCGGAGTGTTAGAGCCCACAGGAGAGCCGTCCTGCGGTGCCAACCCGACGCGTGCAGCCGCGCCTCCGGCGATCAGGGAGAGCCGGGAAGGGCTATGGTCAGAGGCGCTGGTGGTGCCGAGATTTTGCTGATAGTAGTGGTAGTGGGGATCGCCATCATCACTATGGTAGTCACGGATGATCAGATGTCCCGGATTGACGGGATAGGTGCTGCTGCTGCTCCGACGCTGATGCCCAAAGGAGAGAAAAAGCCCGCCGCTGGCGGGATCGCCTGAGTTATTAGGCTCCCACGCCTGCGAAGTTGGCGTGGAGATCACCGTGGCGCATGCCATGAAAGAGGGCAGAAGGAAGCGGCGGGTGAAGGATTTGAGAGATCGTATTTTCATAAAATGCAAGTGAATGGCTTCTTTGAAAGAAGAAGCCGCGGATAAATCAGGATGAATTCTGAATCAATATCCATTAAACGCAAGTAAATTGCGTTAAATGGATAAAAAAAGACTAGCGAATCGGGACGGCCCCGGGGTTAATCCCAGTTTCGATGCGTCGCCGCATCTCTATTGCCGGGATATTCTCCACGTGGCCATCGGCGTAGAGGTAGTTAGACGAGCCTTTGGAGAAGTCGCCTGCGCGGCTTCCGGCGCGGTGTCGATCCACAGCGGCGTCGGTGGTCATCGCAGCCCAAGAGGTCCAACCGCCGCAATGGGCATGGTCCCATGTTTTACTGACGCTGCGGTTGGAGATCACCATCAGGAGCGTCTTTGAAGGAAAGGGAAGGTTAATGAGCCGGTTGTATTGGACGGCATCGTATTTGGAGGAGTCAAAGACCAAATCGTTGAGTAGGTAGCTTGTGGCGTTGATCTCAAGGATCTGGCGGCGGCGTTCGGGTTCGTCTGCTGGGCAAACACGCACTTCGTCAATCTTGGCTAGGTAGTCTGCCAGCACGTAGATCCAGCTTGCTTCAATGGAGTAAACCCACTCTCCATTGAGCCTGATTCTAAGGTTGCCGGTGGAGTGGGTCGTGGGTGGGAGTTTGCCGTTGTGGTCGTTGGCGTAGAGATGGATCGCCGTGCCGATCTGGCGCATGTTGGAGAGGCAGTCTGCGCGTCGGGAGAGCGCAAGGCCGTGGTTGACGACAGGCAGAGCCACTGCAACAAGGAGCGCCACGATGGCGATGGCCACCAGCGCTTCGTGCAGGGTGAAGGCTGTTCTTCCGCGCGTGCCGTCGCGCGGGGGGCGAACCGGCAGGTGTTGCGGTTTCATTTTCAGGAAGCGAGACGTCTGCGTCGTGTCACTAGCCCAAGCACGGCAACTCCGCAACCGAGCAGGACCCACGTTCCCGGTTCGGGTACCGTTGTGATCTCTCCGACGTGGAAGGCAAAGACGCCCGAGCCTTCGTAGAGATCCCCCGTTTCGGCCGTTGTCCCGCTCCATGTAAACTCCAGTTCGTAATAGCCTTCCGCGCTGAACTGGAGGACGATATGGTCGTGGGTGTTGACCGGGAAGTTCCAGGTATTGGGGGCTACCACGTCGCGGTAGAGCGCGCCGTAGGTCTCGCCCAGATAAGTTTCATTGGTGGTAAAGAGCAGGGCATCGCCAATGAAAGGGGCGTCGGTTTTGATAAAGACGACGTGGCCGGGGTTGGAGGATGACCATCCGGTGAGGGAGATGATGATCTCATCATGAACCCAGTCGCCTGCACCAAACCCGTTAGTGGAACTAAACCCGGCATAGGGCAGAAGGGAGGAATTGGCGCCGCCGGTATAGACCTGCGTCCCCTGAGCAACGCCCAAAACATGTGCAAAGGCAGCTTCAACCGGGGCGAAAGTGGCGCCATGGGCGATGAGTTCATCCGGCGCGTAGAAGACTGCTCCCGATAGCGGGGCGCCATCGACGATCGCCCCTCCATCCAAGCCCCAGCCGAGATGGAAGCGTTGGTTGACCAGATCAAGCTCGGCACGCATGTCGCCGTGGCCGGCTGTCCAGATTGACGCCGCATCGACAGAGAGAGGGCAGCCGAGGGCGATCAGGGCCGTGACGGCGGCTGTGGCGAAACGGGAACCGAGGTAAGACGGGATCATGACGATCGGGAGTTTTTCACGCGAGGCCGGGAGGCGTCAAACGCTTTATGCATTTAAATTGCGTTTAATGAAGCGTCGGCTCATCGCGCCCAGAGCGAAAAGGCCAATCCATGCCAACATCGACGGCTCCGGCACGGCTTGGAAATGGAGCTTAAAAGGGGCTGAGGAGATGTAGGTTCCTTCCGGATGGGAGACGATGAAGGAAGCGGTATAAAGGCCCAATGGGGCGTCGGAGGCCAGTGTCGCATGGAGCGCGTCAAAGGTGGAGCCGAAGGCAAGCGTGCTCCCGATGGAAAGGGTCAGCGGCGCTTCATTGAGGAAGAGGGTGAGCGCACTTTCGCCCCCTATCGGCGTGGTGATGGCGCTGAGGGTTAGTTGAAATTGATGAGGATCGGGAGCGCCCAGCCCGACAGGAATCGTCCAGTAATTGTTGGGGGCATCAGGGGAAAAGTTCCATGCCCCGAGGTGCACGGCGGCGGAGCTTTGGTCCGGTGCCAGCTTGAAGGGATCGGCTACGTGGGCATTTCGCGCATCGTTCCCTTCGGTCCCCGAGTAGTCATGATAGTGATCCTCATGGTGATCCCGAATGACAAGGTGACGGTAGGTTGGGTTGGGTGAGCCGAGATTGGTGAGCGGGCGGGTGTCGACGCTATAGGCAAGGTGCTCAAGCTGGAATGTTGCTGCCGGAGCGGTCGAAAAGACCAGCGGGAAGAGGAGCAGGAAAAGGAGGCGGAGCGGCATGGTGGAAACGAGGGTTTCTCATAAAATGCAAACGAGTTGCAATCAAAAAGATGCGATTTGCTTGCGTTTTCGCCTTCACGGTTTTTTGAATGCGTGGAGGAGCAGTTGCGGTTAAACTTGGGGGATGCGTTCCCTTCTCGCGTTGTTCCTGCTTGCTGTGGCCGTCCGGGCCGAAACGCCGCATCTTCGCCTTCAGCCCTTGGTGAGCGGGTTGGCGCAGCCGACTTCCTTTGCTCATGACGGCAGCGCACGGCTTTATGTCACCGAGCAGGCGGGGCGCGTTCGGTTGATCGTCGCTGGACGATTGGAGCGCGAGCCGTGGCTGGAGATAACCGATCGCGTGAAGGACGGGGGCGAGTGCGGCCTGCTCGGCCTCGCGTTTCACCCTGATTTTGCCAGAAACGGGCGCTTTTTTGTCAACTACACGACGACCCGGCGCGGTTCGCTGGAAACCGTTGTGGCGGAGTTCCACGCCCCCCCCGGCGCTGCCAAAGCTGACGCTTCGAGCGAGAGAGTGCTCCTCACCCTTGCGCAACCTTACTCCAACCACAACGGCGGGCAGATCACCTTCGGCCCGGATGGGATGCTCTATATCGCCACGGGGGATGGCGGAGCGGGTGGCGACCCGGAGCAGGCGGGGCAAAGTCTGGAGACGTTACTAGGTAAAATGCTGCGCCTCGATGTCGATGGGGAATCGACGGAAGGGTTAGCGTATCGCATCCCGCCTGACAACCCCTTCATCGCTACCCCCAAGGCACGGCCTGAGATCTGGGCGTGGGGGTTGCGTAACCCGTGGCGCTTCTCCTTTGATCGCAAGACGGGGCTGCTCTGGGCGGCGGATGTCGGGCAGAACAAGTGGGAGGAGATCAATCTCCTTGAGAAAGGGAAGAACTACGGATGGAGCGCACGGGAGGGGCGGCACGATTTCAAACCGGAGCGGGCCGTCGGGCCGATGGTCGATCCGATTAAGGAATACGGGCGTGAACAGGGGCTATCGGTCACCGGTGGCTATGTCTATCGGGGCAAAGCGTTTCCGAAACTCGACGGCCTCTATTTTTACGCCGATTTTGCCTCACGCCGTCTTTGGGCCTTGCGTTGCGAGGGGCCGGGTCAGCCGGTGACGCTGGATGTCGAAATCATGCAACTCCCGTTTAATCCGAGTGCCTTTGGCGAAGATCGGGATGGGGAGCTTTACCTCCTTGGGTATGATAACGGACGGGTTTACCGAATGGTGCAGTAAGTGATGTCGGAAAGTTGAAGAAACGCTCAATAAAGCAAGCTGCGCTGCAAGCTGGTCATTTTCGCCTCTTTTAAGCCCCTTTATCTAGGAGAGGTTGCCGCCAGCGTCGTTTTGACGTTCCTTGGGTTTAACTAGCGTATTGAAGGCGAATTGGTCGGTAGGGCGCTCTGTGCCATCCGGATCAAGTGTATATAGAGCGTAATCTAAACATTTGAAAAAATCGGTTAGCGAATCAGTGTTCTCTGGAGAGCATTCGATATATCCAATTGGCCTTATTTCTGAAAACAAGCGGCAACTCCCTTTGATGACAAGATTTTCAGCACCTTCAACATCGATCTTGATAAAATTCGGAGGTTTCCAATGATTCAAGAGCCAATCCAAGGTGAGCGTGACCACTTGTTTTGTCATGTCGGGTTCTCCAGCGGAGTTTCCCTTCACGATTTCCAGATGGTTCCGGGTATGCCCTTTTTTCGCTATCACAAGGTTTAAGATACCCATTTGATGCGCGGCAGCCCCGCAGAGGATGGAAACCTTTCCTGCCTCAGGTGAGAAACCTCGTAAGGTTCGGGATTGCAAATCAGCATAACGGGGGTCTGCTTCCAGCGAATAGACTTCTCCCTTTGGACCGACTTGCATTGCAGAGCAGAAGGTCAGAATTCCCAGATTGCTTCCGATATCCCATACCACAGATTCGGGGGTTACGTAGTTCCTTGTGATCAGGAAGAGATCTCCCGCAGACCACTCAAGGCCGGGTTTAATCAAACGAATATCGGCCCGGCTGGTTACGTAGATTTTCTGTCGCCCAAAGTCGCTGGGTAGCCTCTTTTTAAAGACAAACGGAGCTGTGAGGAGGCGTACGGCTTGGATAAAAGCTTGCATCAACGAAATCGGGTCGTGTTGCGGAAAGATTAATATATTCAAGTCTGTATTATAAGTCAAGGGCGTTACGAACTTGGGCCAGCCTCAAGCCAATGACTGCATCATGGAAATTGGCGTTGGCCTAGCGCCGGAATGATTTGCCGGAATCAATCCCACCCGGTATTTTTTTTCTCCATGCGTGTGTTGATCTCCTCTTATGCCTGCGAGCCGGGGCGTGGTTCGGAACCCGGCGTCGGCTGGGGGTGGGTGACGCATCTGGCGGCTCATCACGAAGTGTGGGTGTTGACGTGTAAGGAGCATCAGCGCGGGATTGAGCCGGTGCGTGATCAACTCCCGGCAACGTTGCACTGGGTCTATGTTGAGCTTCCCGGTTGGTTACGCTGGGGCCAGCGACTTCCCGGGCTGGGGCTGGAGTGGCACTATTTTTTCTGGCACGCTACGGCGTGGTGGAAGGCGCGGCGGCTCGTGGCAGAGCATCGGATTGAATTGGCCCATCATGTGAGCTGGATGAGCATCACGCGGGTTACCTTTGTCTCCCGGCTCGGAGTCCCTAGCGTTGTCGGGCCGGTGGATGGGTTACAGATTTGCCCTCCCGGGGGATGGGTGGTGATTCGGTCTCGCTTCCGGGAATGGGTGCGGACGCTTTCGATCTGGCTGACGCGCTGCAACCCTTTGTTCCTGCTGACCACCGCTTTTGCCGACCGGATTATTCTCGCCAATCGCGCCGGGTCGGAGTTCCTGCCGGAAGCGGCGGCGGCGAAAGTGATTGCTCCGCTTCAGATCGGGGCTGACCCGCTTCCGCCTCTGCCGGAGGGGGTGGTGCGCCCGGCGTGGCAGCGTGGGGAATTTGTGGTCTTCTGGTCAGGGCGCATGGTTGATCAAAAAGGTCTTGAGATCGTGATTCGGGCGGTGGCGGCGCTTAAAGCCCGTCATGCGCCGGTGTTGGGCGAATTGCAAATCGTCGTCGCGGGTGGCGGGGATGCCACTTTTTTCCAAAAGCTAACTAAGGAGCTTGGCGTGGAGGCGTTTTTCCACTTTGCCGGGTATCTCGGGAGGGAGGCATATGCGGAGGTCTGGAAGGTGGCGCGTGCGCTGGTTTTCACCGGTCTGCGCGATACTGCGGGGATGGTGATCATGGAGGCGATGCAGCTTGAGCGCCCCGTGCTGGTGATCGACACCGGCGGCCCCGGGGAGATGGTGACCCCGGAGTGCGGCATCCTCGTCCCTTGCCGGACGCTGGAGGAGGCGGTCACCGGCATCGCCGACGGGTTGGAGCGCCTCCACGGTGACCCGGAACTCTGCGCCCGGATGGGGAAAGCAGGGCGGGAACGGGCGCTGGAGTGTTTTTCATGGGAGAAAAACACCCTGCGACTCAATGAGATCTATGCCGAGGCGGTGGAGGCCCACCGCAGCAGCCATCAACCGTAAGCGGCGTCGGCTTCGAGGAACCCTTCCAACTGGCGGATTCGGGTCGGGTGGCGCATCTTGCGCAGCGCCTTTGCCTCAATCTGCCGGATGCGCTCGCGCGTTACCTTGAACTGGCGGCCAACCTCTTCGAGCGTGCGGCTATACCCGTCGACCAACCCGAAGCGTTGTTCGAGCACCTGTCGCTCGCGTTCGGTCAAGGTTTCGAGCACATCCTTGATCTTCTCCTTGAGGAGGGTGATCGCGGTCATGTCGCTCGGGTTTTCAGCCCCTTTGTCTTCGATGAAATCGCCAAAGCTCGTGTCGTCGCTATCGCCCACGGGTGACTGGAGCGAGATCGGCTGCTGCGCCATCTTGAGCACGGCACGCACCCGCTCGACGGGGAGTTGAATCTCCTCGGCCACTTCCTCGGGGGTCGGTTCGCGCCCGTACTCCTGCACGAGCTGCTTTTGCACGCGCATGAGTTTGTTGATCGTCTCGATCATGTGGACCGGGATACGGATCGTACGGGCCTGATCGGCGATGGAACGGGTGATCGCCTGCCGGATCCACCACGTCGCGTAGGTGGAGAACTTGTAACCGCGGCGGTACTCGAACTTCTCAACCGCTTTCATGAGCCCCATGTTCCCTTCCTGAATGAGGTCAAGGAAGGAGAGGCCACGGTTGGTGTATTTCTTGGCGATGGAGATCACCAGACGCAGGTTCGCTTCGACCATCTCGGTCTTGGCTTTGAGCGCCTTGCGCAGCCAACTCCGCAGCGTCTGGTATTCGGAGATAAAGTCCTCGGGTGAAAGCCACGAGCGGCTCTGGATCTCGCGCTGCTTGGTCTCATACATCGCGACGCTCTCGGGCGTCGCCCCGGCGTTGATCCGTTTGGCGATCTCATCGCGCAGACGGGTCACCGTGCGGTACTGTTCGTCGACGGTGTTGACGAACTCCTCGGTCACCTTCTGTTTGAAATAAAATTTCGGGTAGAGCTTCTGGAGCGCGGTGTGCGCTTTGGAGAACTCCTGCTGGCTTTTGGCGGGGTCGCCTTCTGCGGTGATGATCGCCTTGTAGGCGCGGGCCGCCTCTTGAGCGACTTTCTCGACCTGCTCGCACAGTTTCGGGAGCGCCTTCATGTAACGCTCGCGGCTCTCGATCTTTTTGTCGAGGATCACACGGTCGAAACGTTCGCGCTGTTCAATGAGCTTGTTGGCCAGATCAAGGTAAGCGCGGGCGATGAAGCCGAAGCGGTTGACGTGACGCTGGACGTTGAGTTCGGCCTCCTCAATCCGCTTGGAGATCTCGACCTCCTGCTCGCGCGTGAGCAGCGGGACCTGACCCATCTGCTTGAGGTACATGCGGACCGGGTCATCGAGGATGTCGAGCTTGGTATCGACCTTATCTTCCTCGTCGTCGTCGTCGGAATCTTTCTTGCCGTCCTTGTAATTGTCGACCTGAGAGGCGTCGATGATGTCGATCTCCAACCCGCGCAGGCGGTTGAGGATCGTCTCCATCTCATCCGGCTCGTTGACGCTCTCCGGGAGGGCTTCGTTGAGATCGTCGAAAGTGAGGTAGCCTTGCTCCTTGGCGAGCTTGATCAGTTCCCGGATCTTCTCGGCCATCTCCGGCGCGTCGATGTTGAACTGGGCGACGGCGGCGTTGAGTTCGGCCTCGGTACGGACTTCGCCCTGCGCGGCAGGGGCGGTGGAGGAACCGTTGATGGCGCCTTCTTCCTTGGCGGCTTTCCCTTCGGCCTTGGTGGCTTTGGTCGCTTTAGCCGGTTTTTCCTTCACCGGCTTGGCTGCCTTGAGTGCCTTGGCCGGTTCGGCCTTGCTCTCCACTTTGGTCTTTTTGGCAGGAGCGGCGCTGGTGCGGACGAGCGTGGCCTCTTTCTTGCTGGTCGCCTTGGTGGTGACCTTTTTCCCCTTGGCGGTGACAACCACGGTTTCACTGACCGTCTCGGTTACCGCGACGCTTTGACCCCCTTCGGTCACTTCCGCGATGACTTCCGTCGTCTCGGTCACGGCCACACTCATGTCGACGTCATCGGTGGCGTCGGCAGGCGGGGCGTTGTCTTGATGGCGTGGCTGAGAAATCTGCTTTCCTCGTGTGACTCGGGTTGAAGGGGTGGTGGAAGAAGATGAAGATGGATCGTTCGGTTTGGTCATACCCACGCGCGTTCAGTCCGTTGTCTCTTTTTTAAGGATTCAGGAATGAGACAAAGGCCGCGTAATATGAGTAAGCTCTCGCGTCAGGTCAAGGACTTGTTTCTGTAATTCACCGATCTCCCCCTCATCCAACCCCGGTTGACGGAGCCGGGCGGTGAGCGCTTCGCGCCGTCGGGTCAAGCTCGTGCGCAGGAGATCGCACCAACATTCCTGCGCCACGGCGAGCGGCTGCGGCGGGAGATGTCGCAGTTCGAGCAGGGTGGCGACTTCGTCCTGCGCCCCCGGGTCGAGCGTGGAGAGGAAGGCGGCGATTGAGTTCGGCTCCCCCGGTTCAAAACGCCCGCTGATCAACTCCAGCGGCAACTCCCCGTCGGGAAAATCGCCGATCAGTTCGCGATACGGCTGGGTGGCGAGCCACGCCTTGACCTCCGGGCTAAAAAGAAGCAACTGGCACAGGAGGCGCAACGTATTGCTGAGCGGGACGCGCGGGGTGCGCGCCGGTTCCTCCTCCGGTGCCTCTTCGTAGGAGCGGGTTTCCAACCGTGGTGAGCGGACTTTGGGCAGCAGAGCGGCAAACCGCTCCGTGGCGATCTCCAGCCGGGAACTGAGCCGGGTCATCACCGCTTCGCGCAGAACGGCGTCGGAGATCATCGCCACGCCTTCGGCCATTTGGGAGGCGAAGGCAGCCCGCTCCCTCGGGTTGTGATAGGCAGGGGAGGCGGCGAAACGTTCGATCTGGAAGTCGAAGTAATCATTGGCCCCATCGAGCACAGTACGGAACGCCTCGGCCCCTTGTTCCCGAATCATCGAATCGGGATCGCTCCCCGAGGGCAGGACGGCGAGCCGGACCGCCAACCCGGCGTCAAGTAGCGGCGGGAGCGCCCGTTCCGCCGCCTTGAGCCCCGCGCCGTCGGCATCGAAACACAAGATCACCTCCTGCTGCGCGTGCCGGTGGAGGATCTGCGCGTGGTGCACGGTGAAGGCGGTCCCTTGCGCCGCGATGACGTTCTTGAAACCCGCCTCGTAGGTGGCGATGACGTCGAGTTGCCCTTCGCACAAAATGGCGCTCCGGGCGTCGATGATCGCCCGCTTGCTCATGTGGAGGCCAAAGAGGACTTTCCCCTTGGTAAAAATCGCCGTCTCGGGGGAATTGACATACTTTCCGCCATAGACCTCCTTGTCCGAAGGGAGGACGCGCCCGCTAAACGCGATCACATTGCCGAGGTCATCACAGATCGGGAACATCAACCGGTCGCGGAAGCGGTCGTAAAACCCCTCGCCCCCCTCCCTCGGGGTGACGACGCCGCTGGCGATCAGTTCGCGCTCGGTAAACCCGGCGGCGAGGAGCGTCCCCGAGAGGGCGTCCCAGCTTTCCGGCGCGTAGCCGAGTTGCCACCGTTTGGCGATCTCGCCGGTGATCCCTCGGCTTTTGAGGTATTCCCTCGCTCCGAGCGCGACGCGGGTACGCAGTAGATTGCGCTGGAACCACGTCGCCGCCTCTGCGTGAAGGGCGAGTAGCCGCCGCCGGAGCCGCTGGCGCCCCTCCTCCTCGGGGGTGAGTTGCTCATCGGGCATCTGCATCCCGGCGCGTGCCGCCAGCCGTCGGACTGCTTCGGGGAAGGGGATGTTCTCGTACATCTCCACAAAGCGGAGCACACTCCCGCCCGCCCCGCAGCCGAAGCATTTGAAGGTCTGCCGCGCAGGATTGACGTTGAAAGAGGGGGTCCGCTCCTGATGAAAGGGGCAGAGCGCCTTATAAATCGCCCCGGCCCGTTTGAGCGGGAAGTAACCGCCGATCACATCGACAATGTCGTTAGCGCGGGCGACCGCTTCGAGGACTTCCTGCGCGATCATGGGAGCGTCGGGATGCGGACCGGGGTCGGGCCACCCGGTTCCATGAATTCGATCTCGATCCCCTGGGGTTCGAGCAGTTCGCGCAACTGGCGGCGCAACGTCTCGCGTGCTTCCTGCAAAAGAGCCTGATTCTCCGCCGCCGTCTGCCGGGCCTGTGCCTGAAAGGCATTAAGAACCGTCGTCTGGTCAGCCCCGGAGATCGTATTCCACCAACCGGCGTCGTGGGTCACTTTGCTCTTGTCCATCTCCACGGCCAGAATGCGGGGCGGCGGGTGGACGACGTAGACTTTCTTCCCCGTGTGATCAAAGGAGAGGGAGAAGCGCTCTTTTAAGTCAAAGCCGACGCTCACCTCGAAGTCCCCGGCGATGGCGATCGCCTTCGTGCTCCCGAGCCATGTCGAGTTCCACTCGAGGCGATGGTGGAGCCGTCGCTTGAGCGTGATCAACTCCATCACCGGCGTGCTCTCCTGAAAGACGACGGTGTGATTGACGGTAATCAGCGGCGTGAAGTTGAGGAGCGCCCGGATCTCCCCCCCGATCTCCCGTGCCAGCGAGAGGCTCTCCTCCTTGCCGCTACGCAGCAGGAAACGGGCGCAAAGGCTCGCCGTTACCATGAGCAGGGCAAGGGCAATGGCGATCCTGAGGATGAGGCTCTTGGACATCGGTGGTACAGGGAATTAAGGATACTGTAGCGTGGGGGGAAAGCGGAGCGAGTAAAATTGACCAACCGCCATGATGACGTCTGCCGATGATTCAGGAGACGGGCCCCGGTCGGAAATGGGGGGAGTTAAAAGGGAGCCGGCCGGGGCCTCGTCTTTTCCCTTTCACCACAGCCATTGCGCCCCTTCGGGTCGAAGAGCTTCTTGAACTATGCCGATGCCATCACACGCTTTTTCCGGGGAAGAGGAGACGCCGCTTGATCATCTCGACCGCGTCCTCGCCACCCTCTCTCCCGGCCACCCCGCCCGGGCCGACCTCACCGCGCTGCGCGTCGCTGTGACCGAACAGGAGAGCACCATGGCCGAAGCTCGGCAGGCGATCGAGAAGATGGAGGCGATCATCAGCAAGCTGACCGCCCCGGCCAATCGGATCGGCACCTTCCTCGGCATCGGGGAGGAGGGGGTCGCCCAGATTGTCGTCGGTGGGGCTGATTACTATTGCAACATCGACCCGCGCCTCTCGCCGAAGAATTTACAGTGCGGCACGCGCGTGCTCGTCAACGAGGCGTTCGTGATCGTCGGCGACCTCGGTTACGGCACGGCGGGGCCGGTCGCCAAGGTGAGCGAGGTGCTCGAGAGCGGGCGGCTGCGGGTCGGGAGCGATCACGGGTTGCAGAACGTCGTCCTCGAACGCGGCGCGGCGCTCAGCGAAGCGAAGGTCCGCTCCGGGGATGAAATCCGCGTCGACGCCAACTACCGCGTCGCGCTGGAACTCCTCGCCCGGGGGCGTGGCGATGATTATTACCTCGAAAAAGTCCCCGAACTGCCGTGGGAAAAAGTCGGCGGCCAGCACGAAGCGCTCGAAGCGATCCGCGACGCCGTGGAACTACCGCTCCTCCACGCCGATCTCTTTCGCCAATACCGCCACGGCGCTCCCAAAGGGTTTCTCCTCTACGGCCCGCCCGGGTGTGGCAAGACGCTCATTGGCAAGGCGACCGCTTGGAACCTCACTCGCCAGTTGGCCCAACAACGGGGCGGCGACGGGCGGCGCGAGTATTTCATGCACATCAAGGGGCCGGAGATCCTCAATATGTGGGTCGGGGAGAGCGAGCGGATCGTGCGCGAGATCTTCGCCACCGCGCGGGAAAAACGGTGCGAAGGGTTTCTCCCGTTCCTCTTTATCGACGAGGCCGAGAGCATCCTCGGAACCCGCCGCGCGACGCGCCAGTCGAACATCCTCTCCACGCTGGTCCCGATGTTCTGCACCGAGATGGACGGGATCGACTCGCTCGGCGATGTCGTGATCATCCTCGCCTCCAACCGGGCTGACCTGATCGACCCGGCGATCCTGCGCCCGGGCCGGATCGACCGCAAAATCAAAGTCAACCGTCCGACGCCGGAGGGAGCGCGGGAGATTTACCGCATCTACCTCGACCCGCAGTTGCCGTACGCCCCGGAGTTGCTTGAGGAGCATGGCGATGTCAACGCGGTGATCGAGGCGCTGATTGAGAGCCTTGTGCGCCGTCAATACTCGAGGGATGACGGGAGCCGTTTTCTCGAAGTGATCCTGCGCAGCGGGCGGCGCGATGTCCTCTACCGGGGCGATCTGGTGAGCGGGGCGATCATCGCCTCCATCGTCGAACGGGCCAAGGGGTTGGCGATCAAGCGGGCGATCCGCTCCGGCGACGGGGCCGGGGGGATTAGTGAAGCCGACCTCCTCGCCTCGCTCGACGCCGAGTACCGCGAGAACGACCTCTTCCCCCCGGCAGAGATGACCGAGGATTGGCTCAAACTCATTGATTACGATCCCGAGAACGTCGTCCGCATCGCTCCGGCCCGGGCGCGAACCGGGGAACAGCGTCCGTTGGGCGATATGGTCTGACTTTATTTATGACAAACCAGCTTTTCGGATTGGAAACCGAGTACGGGATCGCCATTGAGGGACGGGAGGAGGCGATCGACGTCGTCGCCGAATCAATCGCCATTGTCCGCGCCTATACCGGCCCGGCGGTAACCATGAAGTGGGATTATCGTCTGGAAGATCCCCATCGCGATGCCCGGGGCTTCCGCGCTGCGGAACTGCGGCAGGATAGCGACGAGGCGAACTATCAGGAGGCTGATGAGCAGCGCCCGCTCTCCTTCCGCGAGATCAAGAGCGATCAGGCGCTCACCAACGGCGCCCGTTTTTATAACGACCACGCCCACCCCGAGTACAGCACCCCTGAGTGCGCGACGCTGGCCGACCTCATCGCCCACGACAAGGCGGGCGAGGCGATCCTTCACCAGTGTGCCCGCGCCCGGAACGCTACGCTGCCGGAGGGGGAGCAAGTGCGGCTCTATAAAAATAACACCGACTTTCAGGGACACGCCTACGGCTGCCATGACAACTACCTCCTCTCCCGCTCGGTGCCGTGGGAAGGGGTGGTGGCGGCGCTCGTCCCTTTTCTCATTACCCGGCAGCTCTACGCCGGGGCGGGGAAGCTCGGGATCGAGCAGGAAGGGGGGCCAACGCAGGCGGGGCATTACCAGCTCTCCCAGCGGGCCGATTTCCTGAGCGTCCTCACCTCGATTGACACCATGAACCAGCGCCCGATCGTCAACACGCGCGACGAGCCGCACGCCGAGCGCCACCGTTACCGCCGTTTCCACGGCATCCTCGGCGATGCAAACATGAACGAGATCGCCACCGCGCTCAAAGTCGGGACGACGGCGCTCGTCCTCCGGTTGGTTGAGCGGGGGGGTGCTCCGCTCGTCGAACTGGCCGACCCGATCGGTGATGCCAAGGCAATCAGCCGTCACCCCAATGGGCCGTGGCTGGTGACGCGGGGGGATCAACGGACGATCTCCGCCCCCGACCTCCAGCGTCTCTATCTTCAAGCCGTCCTCTTCCATCTTTACGATGAACTCGACGAGGAGATGCGCTGGGTCGTGCGCGAATGGGAAGGGGTGCTCAACGATCTGGAACGCGACCCGATGCTGACGCTTGATCGGGTCGACTGGGTTGCCAAGCGCTTCCTGCTCGATACCTTCCGCGAGGAGCAGCGCCTCGATTGGGACGATCCGTGGCTCATGGCGATCGACCTTGAGTATCACCACATCGACCCGGAGAGTGGCCTTTACTACGAGATGGCCCGCAGTTGTACCCAGCGGCGGCTGGTCAGCGATGAAGCGGTTGCCCGTGCGGTGATGACCCCTCCTGTCGGGAGTCGCGCCGCCTTTCGGGGCCGTGCCGTGGAGAAATTCGGCGGGGCGATCACCTCGATCCAATGGGAAGAGGTGGCGTTTCGCACCGCGCGAGGGGAGCGGACCCTCTCCCTGCGTGAAGTGCTCGACCCGATTAGCGCCGCCGCGTGGCAGGAGCGGATCGAACGGGCAGGCAGCGTCGACGAGCTATTCGAGACGTGAGGGGAGCCTCGCCAGCGTCTCCGCCCATGCGAGGTGTTCGGATTCCCCAACCTTTCGTGAGCCAAAAAAGAGGGCGATTGTCTCCCCCTGTGCGCTGTAAAGCTCCAGCGAAGTGACCGCTCCCCCATCGTGCGCCGGGAGTTGGAGCACCCATGCCCGGGCGACGGCGTTGGAGCGGAGATGGAAGGAAAACGCCTTTTCGCAAATATTGAGCCACTCCTCCCCCTCCCGGCAGCACGAGTAGAGGTGGGCGATTTTTCCGCTGTAGAGCTGGAGCGCCCCGCGATTGCCGACGAGCACCATGATCGGCACCCGGCGCGAGGCGATCGCCTCGAGCATCGGCCGCGTCGCCCGGATTTCGACCTGTCGCGCAGAGCCGGGTGGGGCGAGTCGCAGCGCCTGTTCGCGCTGGAGGCCGTAGGTTTCCAGCAGAGGGGTGAATTGGTGCGCATCGCTCATCGCCTGCCAGTCGCGGTGAAAAGCGGCGAGGTCAATCTCGCTATCGGGGAGTACCCGGCGATGGGGGAGGGCAAAGGTGAGAATCCCCGGCTCCTGATCGGCGCAGAGAAAGGCTTCCACCAGTTCGTGAAACGGATCGGGGTGACTCTCTTCGAGGAGGTGGACCTTGTGAACCGCTGTCCCGTCGACGTCGAAAAAATGGAAACCGCGACGGTGGCCGTTCTCGCGCTTTTCATCCACGGCAAAGCCGTAGTGCCAGTGGGAGAGGGTGTAGCGCAGGTCGATCCCCGGTCCGGAGCCGAAGCCATCCCCCGCCGCGCCGTCGAAAAAACCGGTCCGCCGGAAGCTCCCACGCTGTTCATGGACGGCGTGGTCATTACGGGTGACACAAAGGAGCGGTCCGAGTCGTGGCAACTCGCGCAGCAGCTTGCGCCAATCGCCTGCGAGCCGGGCCACCCCGTGGCCGACGTTGGCATCGAGAAGCTCCACCTCGCTCACCCCGCGCTCGGCCGCCTCATCGCGGATGCGCAACCCCGGCTCCCGTTGGAGCAGGGTGCTCCACAATTCGCTCTGATCGTGGGTCGTGACGGGTTTCATGGCGCTTCTCGCTTTCTTTATAACCCGGGTGTGCCTCTTCGCGCATTTGTCAGATTGCCATTGAGTAGCTCCAGATTGCTTTTTGAGCGCAATTTCGAGTGGACGAAAGGCAATCCCAAGAACGCACCGCTTCCCCCAACGGCGCTAAGGTAGGAGCCTCATCCAAATTCAATGAACCTATCGCCATCCATCGTTCGCCGCCCCCGGAACATGGAAAAAAGAAACGCGGCCTTCACGCTCGTGGAGCTTCTCCTCGCGGTCGGCATCCTCGTCGTGCTCGGGGCTGTCTCCTTTAGCGTTTATCGCGGGGCAGCCAACAAACAGGCGCAACTTAAAGAGGTCGCCGCCGCGCGTCACCTCATCGCCGCTTACCTCAATCACGCCTCCGATCACAACGGGCAGGTGATCGTCGGCTTCTATGACGGGGCAGCCGGGGGGGCCGGGGAGATTACTCAACTTCAGGTTGCCAAACCCGATGGGACGCGCGTGGAGACCGGGTTGCTGGCAGCCTACCCTTTCCGGCTGGCGCCGTACTTTGGCTTCAAGCTTGATGAAGTGCTCCTTTCCAGTTTCCGGGTGGATGAATTCCGCAAGGAGTTTGGCGGGTCCTACGAATACGGGATTTTGCGTTGCCCTTCCTTCGGGCTTAATCGCGATTTTCTCGGGGGGATTTCGGAGTACAACTTTTCCAAGGGAGCCAATGCGATCAAAGATCCTGATGAAGTGGTGCGGCGGATTACGGATGTTCCCAAACCGTCGTCGATGATTGTCTTCGCCACCGCGCAAACGCGCAACCTTCAGAGCGAAGTCGATGGGGTGACGCAAAACTACTTCCCCGGTTTTCACTATATCAACCCTCCCGCCTACCGGGTTCCTCTCTGGGGGAGCAACGGGGCCGATAGCCACGTCGACCCGCGTTACGGGCAGAAGGCGATCTGTGCGTTTCTCGATGGGAGTGTGCGCAGCCACACGCTCGAAGAGCTGACCGATATGCGCCTCTGGAGCAAGCAAGCCCAGTTGGCCAACAATGCCAGCTACCGCGTCAAAATCACCGGTGGCGGCGGTCTGGGCGGCGGCGGTCGTAACTAGGCAATCGGCGCGTAACCTTGTTTGAATTGGTCCGCCGGGGCGGGGGAAGTGAAGGCTTCTCCCGCCCCGGTTTTTTTATGTCTGGCTCCGGGGGGTGTTGATGGCTAGGTAAGATGCGGCATCCTCTCTGGTGATGCCTGCTTTCGGCTCTTGGCTTCTCGGGGTGTGTTTTGGGAGGGATAGCTTGGATTGAGGTTTCGCTGTCTCTCTTCGTTCATCTCACAAAAAAAGAGCGGCAGATCACGGGAAGTTTATCCCCTCGATCTGCCGCGACAGGTTTACCTGAAATTCGCCTTTTTAAGCCGCCATCCGGCGCTGGCGCATCCGCCCGCGCAAGCCCCAGCCGAGCGCAGCCGCCCCCATCAGAAGCAGGCCATAGGTCGACGGTTCCGGCACAGCGGCAGGCGGCTCCTCTCCTGCGAAGTAGTTAAGGACCAGACTCCGGCTATCTGTAGTGAGCGAAACGCTCCAAGTTCCACCGGTCGTCAGGTTCTGGAAGCCGCTCAAGTCAAAGGCGAAGGCATCGGCGTTAAACCCGGTGATCCCGCCTGAAGCGGTAGCAAAGAGCCATGAGCCATCCTCGTACGTCTCGAAGTTATGGACCAGCCCGGCATCGAAGGAAGTGGTGAGCGAGACGATCTGCAAGGTAAACTTGACCGCCTCCGTCGCAGTGAGCGAGAGGGTGCCGTTGATGTTAGCGAAGTCCCAGCCTGTCGTCCCGCGACCGGTTTCAGCATCAGCCATTTCAAAGAGGAACGAACCGCCCCCCGCCCATGTCTGGCTAACGGAATTGAGCGTCCCCGGGCTATTGCCGGGAGAGAGAACGCTACCCGCGCCAACGGTAAAGACGCGGCTGATCGTCCCCGCGCCGGTGATGCGCCCGCCGTTGAGCGTCAGATTGCCGTTCCCGGCCAGCGTCCCTTTGACATTGAGGGTTGCGCCGCTGTTCACACTCCAGTGGCCGTTGCCGGTATAGGAAGTGCCGCTTTCGATGAGCAGCGTCCCTGCGTTAACGATGGTGGAGTTGTGATAAGTCTTGTTAACGCCGGAGTAGACCACCGTCCCCAAGCCATCGGCGGTGATGGTGTTGGCGTTGGTTCCATTGATGATCTGTCCAGAGAAGATGAGCCGGTCATTGGCTCCTTCTGCTGTGAACTTCACATTGTTAGCGTGCGGGGTAAGAACTTGAGCGTCCGGCGTCAGATTCACCGTTCCGGAATAGATCGCTCCTGTCTCTGCCTCTCGTGCGCCGATCCGCTTTTCAATGTTCCCGCGTGCCAGCAGCAGATTCTTGGATAGCGTCTGGTTGCCGACCTGCCAGATGGCGGAGCCGGCAGGGTTGACATGTTCATAGCTTGGCCCGTCGGCCCCTAGGCTGATATTGGCTTGAGAGCCGAAGGAGGCGTTCCCTTTGTGGCCGATCAGTTCACCGGAGATGATGTTAATCGTGCCCATGTTGACGTTCTCCCCTTCCAACGTCAGGGAGCCGCCCTGAAGGGTCAGGGAGCCGGAGAATGGGTTATTCTTCTCCAGAACCAAGGCGCCCTTGCCGGTTTTCACAATGCCGTGACTACCATGGAGCGTCCCTGCCAGACGCACTTCCGCATCGGGATCAGCGATCTCAAAAAAGTTGATCGTCGTCATTTCCCAATCGGTTTCGACCGTGTATTTGCCGCTGGCTCCTGCACGCACCGCCAGACCGGTGTTGGAGATTAGCTTCGCTCCGTTTTGCGAAAAGACGGTGACGTCGTGCTCGGATTCAAAGATCATCTCACCCAAGGTGAAGTCGGTGAGAAGCTCCACATTGGCCTCCGATGAGTTGGCAAACCTGATATTGCCGTTTGCCTGCGGCAGATTGACGCCCTCGTTCTCTTCCCCCACACCGTTGCGGTAAATCTCCCACTTGTTGCTCTCGCCCCAGTTCCCGTCCCCGCCGGTCCATTTGGCAGCGAGCGGGATGGCTGCTTTATAATAGTCAGTGGTGATGAGATCGACGCCGACAAGGCTCATGCTGCTGGTGGTCGATTCAAAGAAGATCTGGTAGGAGGAGATCGCCTCATTGGTGAGGCGATTCTTGAGTCGACTCATATCCCACTGAATGGAGACACGGTTGCCGTAACTCCCTGCACCACTCCAGCCCGGATTACCGACAGGACCGTATTCGCGCAGGTACTCGGCCTCCTTGGCGTAAATGGAAACTTCCTCTACGCCGTCATGGTAGACAAGCCGGATGTTGGAGAAATCGACGATCGAGCCCCAAGTCTCGAACTGGAAGATGACATTGCCGAGAATGCCGCTAGCGCCACTAGCTACCGAATAATCAGGGCTGTTCTCAAGCCTGAAGCGGATCGGTGCATTAAAGGAGTAGATATTACTGGTGCTGGTGATGAACGCCGTCGGTTCGAGCTGGGTGATGGAAGCGTTACGATTATCCCAGAAAGCGATCGGGCCATTGGGCTCGGTCAGGTCTGGGTTGAAGCGCGGGTAGTAATAGGGATTATTCGCGTTAGCGGGGTTTGACCCGTCGGCGAAGCCCTGATGCTCGGGAGCCGGGCTATCCCAGCGGGTTGAGAGAGGGACCGGGCGCACGATTCTCTTGCCCTCAGCATCGAAAATATTGCCATATTCGTCGCTCGTCTCACCTGCCGCTACATTGGCTACTCTATCCTTGCCGTAGGGGGCATAGAGGGTTGGATAGTTCTTCTCGATAGCTCTGGAATAGAAGTAACTCCAAGCGCTGTATTCGTGAAGCTCGTCGTAATTGATGGTTGGTTTGAAGAAGCCGTTATCGGTGGTCGGCGCTCCTTCAGGGGGATAGAGGAACCCCGCCGTGGCGGTAGAGGCGCAGACCAGAGCCCAAACCGCCGGGAGACCGGCGGCCAGCGGCCACTTTTGACGAGAACGAGAACTCAACATGGTCCCATTATTCCTGAAAGTGGAAAGCCTGACATGCCGGGGATTGTGGTCGGTTTGTCCTGCCTTGTCATTGGCGGGCCCGTTTCCCCGGTATCACAATCAAAGACCGCCACAAAGCAATCCTAAGCATGCACGTCTTTTTGCTTTTGCCGTAGCGTGCCGCCTCACATGAAACAACTTCTTACATCCTCACTGTGCGCTGCGGCTCTGTTGGCCGTCGCTCTTCCCCGAGCGGAAGCCGTTGATAGCGGATTGCTGCACAACTACACCCTTTCCGATCTTTCCGGAACGCAACATTCAGCCGTGTACTGGCATGATCTCAGCAGCTTTAATCCTACCAGCACCCCTACGAGTGGGAGCGGTACGATCGCGCCGGTCGCCCCCGGTTTTCGTTCGACCGGTAGCTTCTATTCTTTTACCAACCATTTCGGAGCTACGGCAACCACCACGGCAGCTTTCGATATCAGCAATGTCGTTTTCCAGTTGGTAGGGATGCAGAATCCTGATTATTCCGTTGATCAAACGTTGAGCTTCTCAGCTCCCACTGTTTTCAGCGGAAATCCGATCCGGTTGAGTTATACCATCGGAGGAGATACCTTCTATCGGACGGCAACCGACAGGGCCATCACCAACTTTGGTGCGGATGTGACCATCGGGCCTTTCTCGGGAGATCTCTATACCTATGCGTGGCAGTGGGATCTTTCGGACGTTGTCGGGACGATCACCTCCATTACGATTGAAGCTCCTATCATCGTTCACTCGGCGACGGCTAATGCCCGGATCGACATCAGCGATAACTATGAGCGGATCATCGTTTCCGTTCCGGAACCGTCGACCTACGCTATGATCGCCTTTGGCGTCGGGGCGTTGCTGGTGCATGGCCGCCGCCGGATGAAGGTCAAAGCCTGATTAAACCTTGCGATTCGGCTCCCTTGCCTTCGGTGGGGGAGCCGGTTTTGCTTTGGGTGCTGCACAACCCTGCGATGGTTTAAAGCAATCCCGAGCATGCGCGAAAAGCTCCGGTTCCTATACCTTCGTGTTCTCATGAAACATATCCTCAAGCCATTAGCTTTCTCTGCCGTGTTGGCCTTGGCTTCCACCCTCTCATCTCAAGCGCAGTCCCTGCTCGTTAACTATAACCTTGGAGGGACGCAGCAGGTCGGATTCTCCGAGAGCAATTTAAGCAACACCAACTCCAGTTGGGCAGGAGGCACCATGGTGATGGGGTCGATGGTCAACCGGTATCTCGACTTCAGTGAGGGACGACTACAGGTTGGCGGGGACGCTTACGCTGCGCTTCAGGGGCTTTATAAATGGAATGGTGTCGATCCATATAGCCTCACAGCGACCAGCAGCTTTTCATTCGATGCCATGACGGTTGTGTTTCAGGTGCAAGGCGCGCCAGACGGCGGTGTCCTGCCTACTCCGACGTTGAGCTTCAATGGTGGCAGCCAGAATTTGCTGCCTGATTGGGGCGGTGCCACGACTTACGGGGAGGCGGTTTCTGGAGGAGGGATGTCGGGTGCTTCCTATAATTTCTCCTACCAGTGGAATCTCGCCGGGTTGGTGGATGACATCAATAGCATCTCCATCTTCTCGGAGATTCCGATCCATACTTCCACTTCAGGTGTGGCGCTTCAGATCAGTGATGGAGTCAATACACAGGCTCTCTTCTCTGTCGTCCCTGAACCATCCACCTACGCGATGATCGCCGTTGGCGTTGGCGCCTTGCTCGTGCATGGCCGCCGCCGCCGTAGTGCGAAGGTTTCTTAATCGCGTCTCTTCTCTTTGGAACCCCGTTCCGCTGACCGATCAGCAGGACGGGGTTCTTTTTTTTTGAGAAGATCGCTTCTCTTCATCGTTTCTAAAGGTTGCTTGCGGCAGAGTGGGGCCTTCATGCTCCCGCTCCGCTCTCAACTCCTCCCTCTTTTTGCCCTGCCGTTTCTCTTGGCGGCGTGTGCTACGCGCCCCGCTTCGGAGCGGAGCCGTGTTGAGGTCCCCGGGGAGTGGCGTGGAGGCAACGGCAAAGGGCAACTTGATACCGCCGCGCTCGCCCAGTGGTGGAAGCGTTTCCGCGATCCGACGCTCAACGCCGTCATCGCTAAAGCATGGGAAGGGAGCCGCGATCTGGAGAGCGCCGCCTCCCGCATCGCCGAAGCGCGCGCCCGACGCGGACTGGAGACGAGCGCCTTTTTCCCGACGATCTCCGGGCGGACTTCCGGGCGGACCGAACGCTCCAAGAATCATGAAACCGGCATCGTTGCCGAGAGCGAACGCTACAGCGCCTCCCTCGACGCCAGTTGGGAGATCGACCTCTTTGGCAAACAGGCGCAACGCCTCCGCGCCTCCTCTGCCGATCTGCGAGCCGCCGAAGCCAATTTCCAGAGCGCCCAAGTCTCCCTCGCCGCCGAGGTGGCACAAGCCTACATCGCCCTGCGTAGTGCCGAGGCGCAATACGCAGTCATCGAACGCAACCTCGCCCTTCGCTCACAGACGCTCGATTTCACCCGCTGGCGCTCCGAGGCAGGGACCGGCAGTGCGCTTGATCTCGATCAGGCGCTCTCGACCTTTGAATCAGCCCGCGCCGCGCTCCCCGCTCTCCAACAGACGATCGGCGAGGGGCGCAACCAGCTTGCCCTCCTGTGCGGTCTGCCGCCGGGAGCGCTCGATGCCCTTCTGGCCAAAAAGAGCGGACTCCCCTCCGTGCCGTCCCGGTTGGCGATTGGCATTCCTGCTGAAACTCTCCGCCAGCGGCCCGATATCCGCGCGGCCGAGGAGGCGCTCCTCTCCGCCACGGCCCGGACCGACGCCGCCGTGCTCGAACGCCTCCCCACGCTCACCTTGAGTGGGACGATCGGCGTCGACGCGCTCAAAGCCGGTCGCCTCTTCTCCCCGGCCAGCAGCGCGTCGAGTCTGCTCGGGACGCTCGCCGCGCCGATCTTTGACGCCGGGCGCATCCGCCAGAACATCCGCATCTCCAATGAACAGGAGCGACAGGCGCTCATCGCTTACGAAGCCGCCGTCCTCAAGGCACTCTCCGAGGTGGAGAACGCCCTCCTCGCCGTCCGGCAGACCGGCGAGCGCCTTGCCATTCTCCAAAAAGCCCACGCCGCCGCCCGCTCCGCCGCTTCGCTCGCCGCGCAGCAGTACGAGGCCGGGGTGGTCGATCTCCTCGTCGTCCTCGAAGCGCAGCGCACCCTCCTCGGGCTGGAGGAGCAGCAGACGATCACCCGCGCCAACCAGCTCTCGGCGCATCTTCAACTCTACAAAGCGCTGGGCGGCGGCTGGTCGCCCCAATAACCGAACCTCATGTCGCATCCCAAACCGATTGATCTCCATCAGGCCATCTCCGCGAACCGGCGGCGGCGTGGCCCCGGCTGGCTCTGGCTCCTCCTTCTGCTTGCCGTCGGTGCAGGCGGCGCGTGGTGGTGGAAGGCGCGTTCCCAACCGGCCACAACCGCTCCCACCTACGTCACTGAACCGCTCGCTCGGGGCGATCTGCGCCTGACGATCACCGCGACCGGCAATCTGGAGCCGACCAATCAGGTCACCGTCGGCTCCGAAGTCTCCGGCACTTCGCAGGAAGTCTACGTTGAGACCAACCATCAGGTCAAAAAGGATCAACCGCTCGCCCGGCTCGACACCAGCCGGATTACCCGACAGATCGAGGGAAGCCGCGCGGGGCTCGTCTCCGCCAAAGCGCGGGTGGCGCAGTCAGAGGCGACCTTGCGCGAGGCAAAGGCGGCGCTCGCCCGCCAGAAAGAGTTGCACCGCTTGAGCGGCGGCAAGCTCCCCTCCAAGGCAGAGATGGAGAGCGCCGTCGCCGTGGCCGAACGGGCCGAGGCCGACCTCGGGATCGCCCAAGCATCGGTCGGGGAAGCCGAGGCGCAAATCAGCATGCTGGAGAACGACTTGCAGAAGGCGATCATCAAATCGCCGATCGACGGGATCGTCCTTGTCCGCAGTCTGGAGCCGGGGCAGACCGTGGCCGCGAGCTTTACCGCGCCGGAGTTATTCGTCATCGCTGAGAAACTCGAACAGATGAAGCTCAAGGTTGCCATCGCGGAGGCCGACATCGCCCGGGTCTCCGCAGGGCAGAAGGCGACTTTCACCGTCGACGCCTGGCCGGGGCGGACTTACACGGCGACGGTGCTCAAAGTGGCGTTCGGCTCGGCGGTCGTCGATAATGTGGTGACTTACGAGACCGAGCTGGAGGTCGCTAATGATGATTTGAGCCTGCGCCCCGGCATGACCGCCACCGCCGACATCGCCGTCGCCGAGAGCAAGGCGACCTTCCGCGTCCCCAACGCCGCGCTCCGTTTCGACCCGCAGGAGGGTCAGTCCGGCGGCGCTCCCGGCTCCGGCGGCCCGGCGGCAGCGGGGGGAGGGGAGCAACGTTCCTTTGTCCAGAACCTCGTCCCGCGTCCTCCGCGTCGGAGTCGGGGCGGGCGTGGCGGCGGCAGCGGAGCCGGTGGCCGTGCTCCCCGCCAGCAGGCGCAGGTCTGGGTCTTGGAAAAAGGGGAGCCGGTGGCGCTCCCGGTCACTCTCGGGATGAGCGACGGGCGACACACCGCCATCTCCGGGGAAGGATTAAAGGAGGGGTTGCCGATCATCCTCCGCCGTGCTCCCGCGACACCATGAGCGTCACCGCCGCCACTCCCTTGATCACCTTGCGCGGGATCACCAAGACCTATGGCCGGGGCGATGCCGCCTTCGAGGCGCTGCGCGGGATTGATCTCGACATCGCCGCCGGAGAGTTCGTCGCCGTCATGGGGCCGAGCGGTTCGGGGAAATCGACCCTGATGAACCTGCTCGGCTGCCTCGACACCCCGACGCGCGGCTCCTATCGCTACGACGGCATCGCGGTGGAGGATCTCGATGCCGATCAACGCTCCCTCCTGCGCCGCCACGCGCTCGGCTTTATCTTTCAGGGGTTCAATCTGCTGGCGCGCACCAGTGCGATCGAAAATGTCGAACTGCCGCTCCTCTACCGTGGCCTCTCGCGGCGGGAACGGGGGCGGCTCGCTCTCGAAGCGCTCACGGCGGTCGGCCTCCCGGATAAATTGCGCAACACCCCGGCGGAACTCTCCGGCGGTCAGCAGCAGCGCGTCGCCATCGCCCGGGCGATCGTCACCGATCCCGGCACGCTCTTTGCCGATGAACCGACCGGCAACCTCGACTCCACCACCACGCGCGAAGTGATGGAACTCCTCACCCGGCTCAACCGCGAGCGCGGGATCACGATCCTGCTGGTCACGCACGAGGACGAAGTCGCCGAGTACGCCCGCCGGGTCATCTCCGTGCGCGATGGCCTCCTCGCCAGCGACCTCACCCGCAACGCGAAGGAGGTCCGATGATCTGGAACGCCTTTCTCATCGCCCTGCGCGAGATCCGGCGCAACCTGATGCGCGCTTTCCTCACCGTGCTCGGTGTCATCATCGGCGTCGCGGCGGTCATCACGATGGTTACGCTCGGGCAGGGGACGACCCAAGCGATTAAAGATCAGATTTCCAACCTCGGGAGCAACCTGATCATGCTCCGCCCGGGGGTCGGCTTTGGCCCGCGTAGCGGCGGGGCTGGCGTCCCGAGCTTTACCGAAGCCGACGCCGTGGCGATTGGCGAACAGGTCTACGGCATCGCCGCAGTCGCCCCGGTGGCCAGCTCCTCTTTTAGTACGATTTATGTTCAGAACGCACGCACCACCCCGGTCACCGGGAGTACGCCTGAGTATTTCCCGATCAACAAATGGAAACTGGCGCAAGGGCGCTTCTTTGACGAGGGCGACCTCCGTTCAGGCAAGGCCGTCTGTGTCATTGGCGACACCGTGGCGAAGGAACTCTTCGGCAGCGAGGAGCCGCTCGGCGCCCGTCTGCGGATCGGCAAGGCGTCGTGTGAGGTGATCGGCGTCCTCGCCGCCAAGGGGCAATCGGGGATGGGCAATCAGGACGACACGATCATCGTCCCGCTCACCACCATGCAACGCCGCCTCTCAGGCCGGACCTCCGCACGGCGGATCAACCAGATCGCCATCTCCGCTCAAGACGGGGCCGATAGCGACGCCGTGCTGGCCGATCTCACCTCCCTCATGCGCCAGCGCCGCAACCTCGGCCCGAATCAGGACGACAATTTCAACGCCTTCGACACCCGGCAGATCGCCGAGGCGATGAGCACCTCCACCCGGATGATGACCACCCTCCTCGCCGCCGTCGCCGGGGTGAGCCTGCTCGTCGGCGGGATCGGGATCATGAACATCATGCTCGTCTCGGTTACCGAACGGACCCGGGAGATCGGCATCCGCCTCGCTATCGGGGCGCGGGCGCGGGAGGTGTTGTGGCAGTTTCTGGTCGAGGCGGTGACGCTCTCGTGCATCGGCGGGTTGGCGGGGATCGCGCTGGCGTTTCTCCTCTGCCACGTTCTTTCGCGGGTGATCGCCGTGCCGTTCCTCTTTGATACCCGGATCAACGTCATCGCGTTCCTCTTCTCCGCAGCCGTCGGTGTCCTCTTCGGCTTCGCCCCGGCGCGAAGGGCGGCGCGGCTTGATCCGATCGACGCCCTGCGCCATGAATAACTCCGTATGCGCTTACTGGTAATCGAGGATGACCCGCTGCTCCTGCGCAGCCTCGCCGCGACCTTGCGGGAGGAGAGTTTCGCCGTCGACACCGCTGCCGATGGGGAGGAGGGGCTCTACAAAGCGCTCGAAGGGGGGTACGACGCGATCGTTCTTGATGTCATGCTCCCGAAGCTCGACGGCTGGGAACTCCTCGCCCGTCTGCGCCCGCACCAGAGCACCCCGCTTCTCATGCTGACCGCCCGCGATACCGTCCCCGACCGCGTGCGCGGGCTCAACCACGGTGCGGATGATTACCTTACCAAACCGTTTGATACCGACGAACTCCTCGCCCGACTCCGGGCGCTCATCCGCCGCGCCGCCGGGAAGGCGCACCCGCTCATCACCCTCGGTGAGCTGGAAGTCCAGACCGCCACCCGCCGTGTGACCCTCCATGGGGAGGAGGTGGCGCTCACCGCCCGGGAATACCTCCTTCTGGAATACCTCGCGCTTCATCAGGGCGAAGTCGTCAGCCGCACCACGCTTTACGATCACCTCTTTGGCGAGGAGGAGAACTCCCTCTCCAACCTCCTTGATGTCCATATCTCCAACCTGCGCAAGAAGCTCGGCGGCGGCTTCATCACCACCCGTCGCGGCCACGGCTACTGCATTGAATGAGGGCGCTCTTTCACTCCATCCGCTGGCAGGTTCAGCTCTGGTATGGGTTGATCCTGCTGCTTACGCTCGTGGCGCTTTGTCTGACCGCGTACCGGCTGGCGTGGGATCACCAGTTGCGCCGGCTCGACCGCGAATTGCTCACCATGGAGCGCCACCTCATGCGCGCCCTCTTCCGCGCCGCCGGGACGGAGGAGGAGGGGAAGCCGGAGAACTTCATCCCCGCGATGCCCGGAGAGGTGGTCACCCGCTTGCAACAAGGGACGCTCACGCTTCCACAGGAAGTCTGGCAGCGCTACGAAAACGACGGGGCCGGGCGTGGGTTTTTCCTTTTTGAAGATCGCGACGGACGCCCGCTCCTCGCCTCGCGCCATCTCCCGGCCGGGCTGGAACCGCTCCCGGTGCCGGAGAAAGGGGTGGCGGAAATTGTCCGCAATCACGGGAGCGAACGGCTCTTTTTACGAAGCAGCAGCCACGGGTTGCGCGGCGTCATCGGGCGCGATATGACACCGGAGTTGGAGGGGATGCGCCGCTTTGCGTGGTCGCTCGGCGGGGTCGGGCTCGGTGTCTGGCTTTTTGGACTGGTCGGCGGCTGGTGGCTGGCGGGTCGGGCGATCCGTCCCATCCGCGTGATCAGCGCCACGGCGTCACGGATCGCTCAAGGCAAGACGCAGGAGCGGATCGCCCTGACCCAACCCGGCAACGAGTTGGATGAACTGAGCCGCGTCCTCAATGACACCTTCGAGCGTCTCCACGCTGCGCTTGAACGGCAGAAGGAGTTCACTGCTGATGCTTCCCACGAACTGCGCACCCCGGTGACGATCCTCCTCTCCGAAACCCAGCGCATCCTCAAACGCGAGCGCACCCCGGAGGAGTATCGCGAGGGGCTGGAGACCTGTCGGCTCGCTGCGATGCGGATGCGCGGGTTGATCGAAGCGCTTCTCATCCTCGCCCGTCACGAAAACCCGCAAGCGGCGGCGCAAGCACGGGAGGAGGTCGACCTTGGCACCGTGCTCGCCGAGACGCTCGAACATCTCGCCCCG
Organism: Chthoniobacteraceae bacterium; assembly: GCA_037189865.1. Taxonomy (GTDB): domain Bacteria; phylum Verrucomicrobiota; class Verrucomicrobiia; order Chthoniobacterales; family Chthoniobacteraceae; genus DATMFV01. The sequence goes on from JBBCIW010000001.1 coordinate 512,696, forward strand.
CTCGCGCGGGAGGCAGGGGTGACGCTCCGGGCTGATCTTGCCATCCCGGCCCATTGTCTCGGCGCACCCCAAGCGCTCGGCCTGATCGCCTCCAACCTGATCACTAACGCGATCGAGCACGGCGGCTCCGGAGCGGAAGTCGAAGTGCGGACTGTGCAACGGGGCGATCGCATCGGCTGGAGCGTGAGCGACAACGGCCCCGGCATTGAACCCGAGGCGCTGCCCCATCTTTTCGAGCGTTTTTATCGTGCCGACAAAGCGCGGACCGGCTCACTCCATACCGGCCTCGGCCTCTCCATGGTCAAAACCTTGGTCGAAAGCCACGGCGGAGAGGTCCACGTCGAGAGTCGCCCGGGGGAAGGGGCGCGTTTTGAAGTCCTCCTCCCTGCGCTTTAGCGTCGCCGCCGCAGAAGCCACGCGACGCCGCCAGCCCCGAGCAGGAGCGCCAGCGTCCCCGGTTCCGGGACGGTTTGAATGGTGAGCAGGGCGTCGGCGGCGTCGTAATTCCAGACGATGAAGTGTGAGGCGTTGAGGGCGTCGAGTTCCTGCCACGCGTTTCCATCCCAGCCGTGGAGGGTAGTGTTGAGCGAGCCGCTAAGGAGTTGGTCGATCAGTGAAGCTTGCGCCCCTTCAAAGAGGATGGCGTTGCCGAGCGCGAGCCGCAGTTCCCCGACTTGTGAGAAATCGGCCTCTTCCCCGAAAATCAGTCGGTTGCTCTGGTTTCCCGCCGTCGAGCCGATATGGACCGCCCCGGCCCGCAGCGTTCCGTTGATCCGCAAGGTGTTGCGGTTGGAGCCAGCCTCTTGCCCGATGAAGACGGAACCTTGTCCCGCGAGAAAATCGGCGCGATCCCCGGCGTCCAGCGTGACCTGATTGCCGCTGGTGCTCTTGCCGATCACCCAATCGGTGCGCGAGGTGAAGGTCAGGCGCGAGATCGTCCGGGAAGTGTCGCCCTGATCGAGCGTGGTCATCGCATCAATGCTCCCATAATAGGCCTTGCCTTGCGTGGAGGAGTCCCACGTCTCCCCCGGGGCGCTGATGAGGAAATGCTCCCCGTCGAGACTGAGCTGGTTGCCAAATTGCTGCATGGCAGCCCCTTGTGAGGCGGTGATTTTGAGCGCTTCGTTAACCGTCCCGCCCGTCGGGGTATTAAGCCCGAGGAAAAGGTAGACCGCCCCGCTCGCTGGGCCGTTGGTCTTATCCCCGGTCGCCGCGACGAGCGCTCGCTCTCCGGAAATCGCAACGGCTACGCCAAAGAATGCATCCCGGGCGACATCGGAAGCCTCCAGCTTGAGCGTTTCATTCATGACGCCGCTCGGAGCGGTGTCGACGTTGCGGAAGAGGTAGGCTCGCCCGGTGTTGGTGAAAGTCCCGAAAGCGCTAAAACCCGGAGCGCCGATCAGGGCGTTGCTCCCCGAAAGGCTGACTGCCGAGCCGAACTCGTCGCCTCCCTGCCGATCGCTGGAAACGAAGTTGATATCGAAGTTTTGTGAAGAGCCGCCGGTCCGCAGATTGCGGAAGAGGTAGGCATTGCCGCGGGCGGCCATTGGATCGACGCCGACCAGCGCCATCCCGCCCGAGAGGGAGAGCGCCGCCCCGAAGCGACTCGACCCCGAAGCGGTCAGGATGACATCCTCCTGTTTGGTCGCCCCGGCCTGATCAAGATCGAAGTAGACATAAACCCGTCCGTCTAACGAATCGCCGACCAGCGCCGTCTCCCCTTCCAGAGCTACTGCGTCTCCAAAGAGCTCTTTCCTGTTGCGTGAAGAGGTCAGAATGGTGCTAAGGACTGGCGTGGTATCGACCTGCCGGTAGAGAAAGGCTCCCCCCCTGTCATCGTTATACCAGAGATCGCCGATGAGCGCGTTTTTCCCCGAGAGGGCGAGCGAGCCGCCAAAGCTGTCACTGGTCGCCCCGCTGACGATTCGCAAATCTTCCTGAATGACCCCGGAGGAGGCGTCCAGATCGCGGTAACCATAGACCGAGCCACGAGGCCCCCACGCAAAGAGCGAACCAACCAGCCCGAAATCGCCCGAGAGGGCGACCGATTCGCCGAAACCGGCGCTCCCTGCTGTGTCACTGGGGCGCAACTCCGAGGCGTGTAAGAGAGGGGTGCCGGTGCAAAGAGCGAGCGCGCTCAGGAAGGCTAAGGGACGGGAGATCATCGGGTTCATAACAGGAAAAGCCGTAAGCCTTTGCCGCAGAGGAGGATTTGGGTCAACTACCCGGTGGCGAAGTGGGCCGCTCGCGTGACGAAGGGGGCAGGCTTGCAAGTTTTCTTGGTTTCCCGCGCCGAAGCGTTTACGTCTTGAAAGCCGTACCCATCCTTTCATGAGCGCTGTTTCCGAACTCGGCCTGATCGCCGGTAACAACACCTACCCGTTCTCCCTCGTCGAAGGGGCGCGGGCCGCCGGGGTGCGCCGGATCGTCGTCGCCGCTTTTGAAAAGGAGACCGATCCAGCGCTCGTCCCGCTGGTTGATGAAGTCGAGTGGATGCGCGTCGGCCAGCTCGGGCGGTTGATCAAGTTTTTCTCCACCCGTGGGATTCGCCACGCGATCATGGCCGGACAGATCGCCCCGGGTAATCTCTTCGATTTGCGCCCCGATGTGAAGGCGCTGCTGGTTTTGGCCAAGCTGCGCCAGCGTAACGCCGAGTCGATCTTCGGCGCGATCGCTGATGAACTCGCCAAGGCCGGGGTGGAACTCCTCCCGGCGACCACTTATATGGACCGCCACCTCGCTCCGGAAGGGGCGATCGCCGGGCCACGCCTCTCGCGGCGGGAGGGGGAGGATATCCGCTACGGCCTCGGGATCGCCAAGGAGATCAGCCGGCTCGACATCGGGCAGACCGTGATCGTTAAGGGGGGCACCGTCCTTGCCGTGGAAGGGTTTGAGGGGACCAACGAAGCGATCTTGCGCGGTGGCCAGCTTGGGCGCGGCGGGGCGGTGATGGTCAAGGTCTCCAAGCCGCGTCAGGATCTCCGCTTCGACGTCCCGGTGATCGGGACCCGCACGCTGGAGATCGCCGCAGAGGCGGGGGTCCGTGTCATCGCGGTGGAAGCCGGGTTGACCCTCGTGTTGGAGCGCGAGAAAGTCGCCGCGTTCGCTCAGGAGAAGAAAATTTCGCTCGTCGGCGTTGATGCGGGCGCTGCGCAGTAACCACGTTTTTTTATGGAAAAGATCAGAGTTGGAGTTGTCGGAACCGGGTCGATCGGTAAAAACCATGCCCGGATTATCGCTTCCCTGCCGGGGGTGGAGTTTACGGCCATCTACGATGCCGACGCCGCCACCGCCGCCGAGATGGCCGAGCGTTACCAGACCCGCGCGGTCAGTTCGCTCGAAGCGTTCACGGAGTTGGTCGATGCCGCCACGATCGCCACCCCGACGCCGACCCATTTTTCCATCGCCAGCCACCTCCTCTCCCACGGCAAACATTGCCTGGTGGAGAAGCCGATCACCGAAAACACCCGGGACGCCAAGGCGCTGGCCGAGCTGGCGCAAAACGCCGGGTTGGTCTTGCAGGTCGGGCATATCGAGCGGTTCAACCCGGTGCTCAGTGCGCTCGAAGAGCGGCTCAACCGGCCCCAGTTTATCGAAGCGCACCGCCTCTCCCCCTATCCCGGGCGGAGCATTGAAATCGGCGTCGTCCTCGATCTGATGATCCATGATCTGGAGATTATCCTCCATCTCGTCCGCTCCCCGGTGAAGTATGTCGATGCGGTCGGCATCCCGGTTTTGAGCAAGGGGGAGGATATTGCCAATGCGCGGATTCGCTTTGAGAACGGCTGCGTCGCTAACCTGACCGCTAGCCGGATCAGCCCGGAGAAAATGCGCAAGATCCGCGTCTTCCAGAACGATGCCTACCTCTCGCTCGATTACCAGAGCCAGAGTGGCGAGATCTACCGCCTCGCCGGGGGGCAGATCGCCCGGGAAGCGGTGGAGATTGAGAAAGGTGAACCGCTCTTGCGCGAACTGGCGGCATTTGTTGAATGTTCCCGCGCCGGGTCGCAGCCGAAAGTCTCCGGACACGAAGCCGCCGCTGCGTTGGAACTGGCGATCAGCATCACCCGGCAGATCGAAGCCAACGCCCCATCGGCCATCCTCCCGGGGGCGTAATTTTGCCCCTTCTCCCATGAAACTCTACCTCATTGCGGGCGAGGCGAGCGGGGACGCCCGCGGCGCCGAGGTGATGGAAGGGCTGGCCACTCTCTTTGCCGAGCGGGGCGAACCGGTCACCTTCCATGGCGCAGGGGGGCCTAAGATGAAGGCGCTCGCCCCGGAGATCGACAACTGGAGCGAGGAAGCGGGCGTCGTTGGCTTGTGGGATGTCCTCAAGAAATACGGCTACTTCCGGCGTAAATTCGCCGCCATGCTCGCTGAAGTCACGGCGTGGCAGCCCGATGCCGTCGTCTTCATTGACTACCCCGGGTTCAACCTTCGGCTGGCCAAGGCGCTCGATCAGGCGCGGCGGCGCACCGGGCGCGGCCCGCAGTTGATCTACTACATCAGCCCGCAAGTCTGGGCATGGAACCGCCGTCGCATCCCTAAAATGGCACGGATGCTCGATCTGATGCTCTGCATCTTCCCGTTCGAGAAGGCGCTCTACGCATCTTCGGGGCTGGAGACGGTTTTTGTTGGCCACCCGATGCTCGATACCCTCGCCCGCGCCCGTCTGGAGAACACCGAACGCGAGTCGGGGCTCGTTGGTCTCTTCCCCGGGAGCCGGAGCAAGGAGGTGACCCGTATCTTCCCGGTCATGGCCGCTGCCGCCCGGCAGATGCACACCGCTCGTCCCACCCTCCGTTTTGAGGCCGCCGCCGCTTCCGCCCCGCTGGCGGAAACGATGCGCACCCTCGCTCGCGAAGCCGGTTGGGAGGAGGGGGCGTTGACGATCACCACCGGCCTCTCCCATTCGCTCATGCAACGGGCGCAAGTCGGGATGGTCGCCTCCGGGACGGCCACGGTGGAATCGGCCTACTTCGCCATGCCCTTTGTGCTGGTCTATCGTGTGGCACCGCTCACTTGGGCTGTCGGCAAGCGGTTGGTGCGCGTTCCGTTTCTCGGGATGGTCAATCTACTGGCCGGGCGCGAGGTGGTGCCGGAATTTCTCCAGAGCGCCGCCACGCCCGAAGCGGTCGCCAGCGGCCTCTTTGCGTTACTGGATGATCCGGCCCGGTGTGAAACCCAAGTGACCCACTTTGCGGAAGTGATCACGGCGCTTGGCGATGGGGGGGCGGGGCTGCGTGCCGCCGGGGAAATTGAGGCTCACTTGCGCACCGTTTTGGGCTGATCCTCCTCCTGCTCTGGCATCCCCTCTTGCGTGGAATAGAGCACGGTACGGACGTACCCCTTCTCATTGCGCGGGTAGTGGGTTCGTTCCCAACGGATCACGATCAGGTTTTCGGGCGTTTCCCCCCCGGCAGGCGGACGGTAACGGTGGAAGCCATGGGCGGAAGCTTCGTAGAGTTCAGGATCGCGACGATCAGTGAGGGCGTGGAAGTGTTTGCGGAAATAGTAGGTGCCGCTATGGAAGGGGGCGCTCGCCTCCTCCTGCGGTGAAGTGATGGTTTTCGGGTAGGGGAAGAGGAAGTGTTTCGCCCCGGAAGGCTCGTCGCTCTGGATGGCAAACCAGCGCGAGGTGGTCGCGGGGTAGGGGGCGTAGAAACCCCAGCGTTGGATCAGATTGAGCATCCTGACCGGGTTGAGCTTTTTCTGTTCGGTACGTGGCAGGTTCCGGGTTGAGAGGAAATCACTCACCAGAAACGCCATCACAGCGGTCGCCAGCGCCGGTGCCAACCATGGCCGGATGGGGGAGGGGAACTCTTCCCTGACCGGCGCCTGCTTCATGCCCAACCGGTCAAAAAGCCACGGTGGGAGCAGCGCCAGCCAGACCGCGATACAGGTGTAAGGGAAGACGCCGATGTCGAGCGTGAGCGCGATCCCGGCATGGAGCAGGATGAACGACCCCGGGATGACGATCCGAAAGAAGGTGTTCCAGACCGGAGAGAGAAAGAGCAGGATAAAGAGTTGCTCAAGGTAAATGGTCCCGATGGTCAGTAGCTTGAGAAAGATCGGGAAATGGACGAGGTGATGCGCCAGCGGTAGCGCATACGATTCATCAAGCAGGGCGTTTTCCAGAGCATCGAAGTCGTAGATCCACGCCGCGTGCCACTTCAGGTAACCGGAGATCAGGTAAATGGCAAAAACCTGAAGGATAAAGACCACCTCCCCGAAGCGCGTGAGCGCGGAGGTCGCCAGCGGGTGGTGCCGCCTCAGGGCGTCGATGGAATAGCACGCGCCCAGCGGCAGGAAGATCCCCCAGAAGAGGAAGCTCGTCAGGATGCGATCGCCCCCGTTGAGAATCATCGGACTTCTCAAATTGAGCGAGAGGGTCAGAAACCAGAGGAAGAGGTTCATCCACCGGGTGCGCCATCCCACTACAAAAGCGATCGCCACTCCGGCGTGAAAAAGAAGCAGTGCCTGAACGGCCCCTTCAGAGCTGACCCACGTGTAGGCGGAAGCGAACGCCCACGGGAAGGGGGTCACCCGTTCGAGGAGATGGAGCGGCAAGACCCCATCTGCCGCGTAGAGCAGCCCTGCATTGGGCCAAAGGTGCGTGATCTTCAGGCAGACCACTAGGCCGATCAACATCCTGAAAATCGCCAACCCCCGGGGATCAAGGTAGAAGAGAGCGCGGAAGGAACACGGTTTCGGGGACATGGTGCGTGCCGGGGGGGCAGGTTTTATGGGATGGCCGGGGAGGCCCGTAGCCATTCCTCAACGACCGGGCGCAACGTCTCCGCGACGAGCCGATGCCCGGCGCTGTTGGGGTGGTGCCCATCGAGCATCAACGCCCCGCAGGAGCGCCCTTCACGCGCCTCCCATTCTCCATAGAGGGTGTAAATATCGATGAGCGGCACCCCTTCGGCTCGGGCGATCTCGCGCATTCGCTGTGCATAGAGAGCCAGAAAACGGGTAAACCCATCCTCGGCCTCCGGGTCGTAGGGCGGCTTGGCATATCGTTCCAGCAGGATCGGTGCCCAGCGCATCTGATTGGGGGTCATGAGAATCACCTGTGCGCCCTGCTGTCGGAGCGTGGTGACGAAATAGCGCAGATTCGCCTCGTACTCATCGAGTGGGACGCGCGGGCCGGTTGCTGGTGGCTCTTTCCAGACGTCGATCGCCGCATCGTTGATTCCGAACTGGATGACGACCAGATCGGGCTTCTCTGCGAGGACGTCGCGCTCGAAGCGTTCCCGGGCGAGCGCCGTCGTATTGGCCGGGACGCCGCGGTTGAGGAAACGCACCGGGTGCAGTGTTTGCAGGAATCCTTCTTGAGCGAGGAGGGTGGTATAGACCTCGACGCCGTTGCGGAGGGCCGTTGTGGAATCACCGAAAGTCAGGAGCGTGGCCATAAAGCAGGGTGAGCCCGATTTTACGCGGTGCGTCGGGTTAAAAGCGAGATTTTCGATCCGGTTTTCCTCCTTGCGGTTGCGCATTGATCCGTTTACCTCCTTGTAGAAGAAGGGTGACCCGCTCTTTTTTTGTTTTTATGGCCAAGACTTTTTTCATCACGACCGCGATCGACTACACCAACGCTGCGCCCCATATCGGCCATGCTTACGAAAAGATCCTCGCCGACGTGATCGCCCGTTACCACCGGCTCAAGGGGGAGCCGGTCTTCTTCCTCACCGGCGTCGATCAGCATGGGCAGAAGGTCCAGCAAACCGCGCAAAAGGAAGGCCGCCCGCCCGAGGAATTTGCCAGGGAGGTGACCCAAAAATTCATCGCCCTTTGGGAGAAACTTGGCATTCGTTATGATGGCTGGGCCGCGACGACCGACGATCATCACAAGGTGATCGTGCGCAAAATCCTCGACCGTCTCCACGCCGCCGGGGCGATCTACAAGGCCGAGCACTCCGGCTTCTACAGCGTGCGTCAGGAGCAGTTCCTCACCGATAAGGAACGCGGCCCGGATGGCGAATTTGGCCCCGAGTGGGGCGAAGTTACCGAGATCAGCGAGGAGAACTACTACTTTCGCCTCGCCCCGTACCGGGACTGGCTCCTTCAATATATCGCGAGCCACCCCGGCTACGTCTTCCCTGACTTCCGGCAGGTCGAACTGCGCAACGCCGTGGAACGCCTCGGGGGCGATCTCTGTATCTCGCGCCCCAAGAGCCGCCTTTCGTGGGGGATCGAGCTTCCCTTTGATGGCGATTACGTCACCTACGTCTGGTTTGACGCGCTCATCAACTACATCAGTTTCTCCGGTTTCCTCAGCGATGAAGCCGGGTTCCGCGAACGCTGGCCTGCGCTGCATGTCATCGGCAAGGATATCCTCGTCCCGGCGCACGGCGTTTATTGGCCGATCATGCTCCACGCGCTCGGCTTCCCTGATGAGGAGATCCCGCCGCTCCTCGTCCACGGTTACGTCAACATCGCCGGGGCGAAGATGAGCAAGAGCATCGGCAATATTGTCGATCCCGACCTGCTCGTCGATCGCCACGGTGCCGACGCGCTGCGCTACTACCTCATGCGCGAATCGACGACCGGGCAGGATATGGATTTTTCCGAGGATCGCCTCATTCAGCGTTACAACACCGATCTCGCCAACGACCTCGGCAATCTTCTCAACCGGACGCTCAACATGGCGCACCGTTACCGCGAGGGAATTGTCCGCGCTCCGGCGCAGGCGACGCCGTTCATGGAGGAGATCCTGCGGACGATCGCCGCGTGGCAGGAGCGCTTCGAGCAGCACCACATCCATGGCGCACTGGAGGCGGCGTGGACGCTCGTCTCGCGTTGTAATGGCATGATCGAGGAGAAAGCACCGTGGAAGCTCGCCAAAGACCCTTCCCCGGAAGCCGCTGCGCAGCTTGACGACGTCCTCTACCACCTCGCCGCAGCGTTGCGGGCGCTCTCGGTCTTGATCGCCCCGGTCCTCCCGAGTGCCGCTGCCGGGATGGCCGCTCAGTTGCAGACCGCCCCGGAGGCGTCGGTGAACGATCTTTACGAGCCGCTTGCTGATGGTCACCAGCTCGGCAAGCCGACTCCGCTCTTTCCCCGGATCGAGACGGAACGCGCTTGAAACCGCCCTCGCCACCCCGCTATCATCCATCCCTACCGTGAGAACGCTCCGCGAACAGTATTACGACATCGAACGGATCATCGAATTTGATTTCGTCCGCGCCACCGAACATGCCGCGCTCAACGCCATCCAGTGGCTCGGGCGGGGGGATAAAAACGCCGCCGATGCCGCCGCTTGCGATGCCATTCGCGGGATGTTCGATCTGATGAACATCTGTGGCGAAGTCGTCATCGGGGAGGGGATCAAGGACGACGCACCCGGGATTTTCAAAGGCGAGCAACTTGGCACGTGGGCGCCGGGGACGCTCCGCTTCGACCTCGCGCTCGACCCGATCGACGGCACCACCAACATCGCCAAGGGAGCGCCAAACTCGATCGCGTGTCTCGTCGGCGCCAGCCCCGAGGAGGGCATCCGGCAGGCGCTCAAGGACATCCCCTCTTTCTACATGATGAAGCTCGCTTACGGGCCCAAAGTCGTCCGTTACATGGAGCGGCAGGGGGTTGAGACCGTGAGCATCAAAAACGGCGTTGATGAAACGATCTTCTCCGTCGCCCGCGCCTTGCGCAAGCGGGTGCAGGATCTCGTCGTCCTTGTCATGGACCGGCCCCGGCACGAGCGGCTCATTGAGGAGATCCGCAAGACCGGCGCTGCGCTTCGCATGTTTACCGATGGCGATATCGCCGCCGCCATCGCCCCGTCGATCTGGGATAGCGGCGCCGACCTCTACATGGGGATCGGCGGCGCACCGGAGGCGGTCCTCGCCGCTGCTGCCCTGAAATGTCTCGGCGGCGATCTCCAGTCGATGATGTGGCCGCGCGATGATGAGGAGCGCCGCTCGATCATCGACGCCGGTTACGGTCACGAACTCGGCAAGGTTTTCTACTCCGACGACCTCGCCCATGGGCAGAACATCATTTTTTGCGCCACCGGGATCAGCGATAGCCCGTTGATCAAGGGGGTGCAGGTTCGCAACCATACCGCCACCACGCATTCCGTGCTGATGCGCGCCAAGAGCAAGACCGTGCGCCAGATCACCACCCACCACGATCTGCGTTCCAAGACGATCCACCTCCGCTCCGATAGTCGCGAGCATCGATTGTAACACCGGGGTCGGCCCGGGCCGAAGGAACGGCATTTTTTTCCTCCCATGTCTCAGAAACGTTCCCCAAACACTCCGGCCCGACGGCCCCGCCCCGTGGCGGTTGCCGATTTGCTACCGCTCATCGAAGCGCTCAACGGAGCCGGGAAAGCGTTGGCGGCCGGTTCGCTCACTCCGGAGCAAAGCGAAGCGGTGCGGCTCGTGCGAGAAACGGCGGCGCGGCTCTGTGAATTGACCGCTTTTCCCTCACCGGGCGAGGAGGAGGGGCGCATTATCAGCCGTGAGGCGCTTGCCTCCCTACGCGAAGAACTCGGTGAAGCGCTTGATGAACTGATCGTCCTCTTTGGGCGGACTTCCCGCGATACCCTTGCGGAGATGCAGGCGGCGTTGGCCGAGGGGAGCATCCCCCGGCTTGGAGCCAGCGCTCATCGGCTTAAGGGGAGTGCGCTCAACTTCGGGGCTGACCGTATGGTTGCCGCCTGTCAGTCGCTGGAGAGCGCCGCCAGCGAGCCGGAGGTGGAGATCGCCACCCTCGCCCCGCTGCTCGACGCCGTCGTCGCGCAATATCGCCTTGTCAGCCGGGAACTTGGCATCTAGGGTCGAACGTTTATCCAAAAAACGGCAGGAGGGCCGAGCGCGGTTGAAACGTAACCCTAAGGGAGAGATGAAAATCATTGTTGCTGAAGATGACCTGATCTCGCGCGAGCGGCTCCGGGCGGCCCTGATCAAAATGGGGCATGAAGTGGAAGCTTTCCCTGACGGGAAGGCCGCTTGGGCCGCGCTCCAACACGGGAACGCCCGGGTGGTGATCAGCGATTGGATGATGCCGGAGATGGACGGCATCGAGCTTTGCAAACGGGTGCGCAAACGGCGCGGCAACGATTACGTCTACTTCATCCTCGTCACCGCCTTGCGCACGGAGACGACCGATTACGACAAGGCGCTCGAAGCTGGCGTCGACGACTTTCTGGTCAAACCGCTTAATACCGACTCGATCTGGCGACGGCTCCACGTTGCCAAACGCATCCTCCACTACACCGTCCAGATTCGCCAGTTGAAGGATCTCATCCCGATCTGCATGTATTGCAAAAAGATCCGCAACGACTCCGATTATTGGGAGAATATCGAGAATTACATCCACACCCATACCGGGAGCGATTTCAGTCACGGTATCTGCCCGCACTGCTACGACCTCTACATGTCGGGGCAGTTGTCGTAACGAGGTAAAACGGGGGAGGGTTACTTGAGTTGTGTCGCTTCCAGCGCGGCGTGCAGGGCGATCGTCAGGTCGCTGCGGATCTTCTGCCACTGCTCGCTGTGGTGGGTCCAGACCCGGAGCGTGAAGTCGGCGGTGGCGGCGATTTTAACGCAGAGCGCTTCCGGCGCGGGGGTCGCGGCAATCCCGGCATTCTCCCCGGCGACGGTTTTAAGGAGGGCGAGCACCGCATTGGCATCGACACCCGGCGGCAGGCTCAACTCGATGTCAAAACCGCGCAACCGGTTGGAGTAAGTCCAGTTCGTGAGCCGTTCGGCGATCAGTTGGCCGTTGGGGACGATGATCTCTGAGCCGACGGGGGTCTCCACCACGCTCGCGCGAATCCCGATCTGGCGCACCACCGCATCGTTGCCGTTGAGGACGATGGTATCGCCGACTTTCACCGGGCGTTCAAAGAGGATGATCAACCCGGAGACAAAGTTATTGATCACATTCTGCAACCCGAACCCGAGGCCGACGCCGAAGGCCCCGGCCAGAATCGTGAACTGCGTCAGGTTAAACCCGAGGAAGATCACCGCCATGAAAAACCCGAAGAGCAGGATCGCGTAGTGGAGCATCGTCGAGATCGCGTACGGCAACCCTCGCGCCAGCGGCAGCCGGGGGTAGACCTCCTCATCGAGCACGAAGCGGATCACCCGGGAGAGGAGGAACGCCGCCCAAACCGTTACGATAAAGAGCAGGACGTTGGAGAGCGAGAGGCCAACCCCACCGATTTCAAGCTTGGCGGTGAGAATCTGCCGGTTTTTTTCGAGAAACGGATCGCGCAGGGCAAAGCGGTGCAAGCTCGCCCCGATCCAGAAAAGGAGCGCCCCGAAATGGAGCAGCCACTGGAGTCGCCGCCAGAGCAGATCGCGGTGCCGCTGGACCACTCGCAGCCGCGACACCGGCCCAAAGGTCAACACCCCGAGCGCGATCCCGTCGACCACGCGGAGCGCCCCGGCGAGGATCACCGCCAGATAAAGGCTCCAGAGCAACCCCTCCCCGAGCAGAAGCGAGAGCCGTTCATACCCGACCAGATTGGCCGCCAGCGCCACCGTAAAGGCGATCACCGCGAAACGGGCCGCTGCCGCGATCGCCCGGGAGTGTCCCTCGCTCATCCGGCGCAAAACCCACCATGCGATCACCGCGGCGGCGGCCATTTCTCCGGTAAAGAGGTAGCGCGAAAGGACCGGGAAAGGGGTCGCCACTTCGCGCATCTGGTCAAAGAGGTAAAACGCCACCAGCGTGTTGAGCAGCGGGTAAAAGGCCGGTTCGAGCAGCTTGCGCAGGATGATCGTCGAGGGGATCAACGCCGCCGCGCCCCAGATCACACGGAAGAGATGCGGCGCCTCCGGGTAGATCCATCCACAGGTGAGCAGCGTGAGCAAAAACGCCGTGCTGAGTGGCAGCCGGAAGATCAGCCACGCGTACTCGAGCGTCCCTTCCCCGCCCGCCGGTTCGAGTTCACGCACGCGCCGTCGGATCGCGAAGACCGCCAGCGCCACCAGCACGAAGACGACCCCGTGGAAGAGAAACGCCTCCGGGTGGGCGCGGAGATAGTCGCGCACTTCGGTCATCTGGAAACTTAAAAAAGCGATCTCCGAATCGCTCGACTCTCCCGGGCCGACCGGGAGCCGCCAGATCGGCGGGGCTTCGCGGGTGAACAACCGCTCCAGCGCCGCCGTGCGCGCCCCTTTAATGCGGGAGATCGTCGAAGTCACCCGTTGGTTTTGATCGAGCACGCGGTTTTGAATTTTGAGGAGATCGCCCCGCTGCTGCTGTGCCCGCTTGCGCGTCGCGGCCAGAGAGGAAATCGCCTCCTCAATCCGTGACTCGATTTCTTTGGGGAGCGGTTCGCTCTGGCGCGAGGTCCGCAGCGTCTCCTGCCAGCGCAACTCCTGAAAGCGGATCGGGCCGAGGAGTTGGTCGATCCGTTGGGCGCGGGTCGTCAGGTCGCGGCTCCAGCCGGTGAGTTGATCGCCAAACTTGCGCCAGACCTCCTCCGAAGTGCGCAGCCGTTCCAGCGTCGGCGTCGCGGCGAGGAGGGTTTCCGTTTCGCGCAGGCGCTGGCGGATCTCTCGGCGCGTTTGTTCGAGTTCCGGGCTAAGCTGGGTGAGAATCCGGTCGGCTGCGAGGTCGGACTCCACCTCTTCGCGTAGCAGCCGGGTGTTTTCGAGTTGATCACCCGCTTCGGTGGCCGAGTAGGGGTGAGCTTCCGGGGTCGGGGAAGGGGAGGGGGTCGGCGTGGAGCCGTGCAAAGGGACGGCTGCAAAAGAGAGCCACCACCAGAGCACCACGCAGAGGCGGAGGCTGTGGCGGAGCAACGGGGGCAGAGCGTCAGCAGCAGCCATAAGAAGAGCGCCATCTTCCCACACTCTTCGGGCGGGAGGCAAGAGGCGAAGCGGGGGCGTTTTCAAGGTAAATCTGCTTGACAGAACGGTGTGCGTGAAAGAATGTATCGTGTAAACACATTGTAAATCCCCCAGTTCGTTCCCGGCTCCCCCGTTTTCCAAGCACCGTGCCATGAAAAAAAATCTCCCACCGGCGCAACCCGGTTTCCACCCCCCGCAGGGAGCGGCGACGCTTTCGTCCCGACCCCGAAGCCGCACCGGCGGCTTCACCCTGGCAGAGATGCTCGCCGTCATCGCCATTATGGTGCTTCTCATGTCATTTACCATCCCAATGATCCGGTTTGGGGCGGACCCCGACAAGGCAGCGTGGGAAATCTCAGGATTGATTGGTCAGGCACGAGCGGTGGCCATGTCGGAGAATACTTATACGTGGGTTTTACTTTACGATACCTCGACTACCACTCCTCCAGAGTATAGTACGACAGTGGTGGTGTTATCGTCTAAGGACGGAACCCAATCGACGCTGGCCGGCAATCTCAATGTGGTTTCTTCTAAATTAATTAAAGGAATGACGGTTCAGGATTTAAGCGATACTCCATATGGAAATCGAATCGCTAATGCAGATGAGGATGACACTACGGTGTATCTTTTTCATGAAGTTCCTTTAGCAAAATTTCCTGGAGTTTATCAAGGTTTTGTTAAACTTCAGGACGATTATAGATGTCGAACTCTTGTAATTAGTTCAATGGGTGAAGTCATTACGTTAGGGGGAAGTTTGCATAAAATCGTTGAAGTCGGCCTTGTTCCACAGGTCTCTGCGACACCGACAGACGCCGAGAAAGCTAATAGCGCTGTACTTCAGATTTCGGGTTTAACTGGAGGGATTCGTATTTTCCGACCATGATGAAGAATAGAATTCAATTTGGGTTTACGCTCGTAGAGGTGACGCTCGCTTTGGGTATAGCGTCCTTCTGTTTAATAGCTGTTATTGGCTTGCTTCCTGTAGGGCTCGCTTCGTCAGGCGCCGCCACTGAGGAGACACGTGCTGTTGATATAGCTGGGTCTGTTATTACTGATTTAAAGGAAACTCCGATTAGTGCTTCTGCAACATCTCTCTATGGAATTAGTTTGCCAACTCCAGCTGCAAGTTTATTTAATGTCGATTTGAATGGGAAAAAATTGACGACTAATACTGATATTTCAAGACGTTACACGGTGAAAATATTGGCAAAACAGCAAACGCTTTATCATCCGTTACAATTTGTTGTTTCTGTATCGTGGCCGGCGTGGAACGGAAGTGACACCGAGGCTGTATATATGACTACTCGAAGGCAGGGGCATGTTGAAATGTCTACTGCATTTTTCCGGGAATAGTATGAAAAATCAATCTTTTTTAACGCAGCGCCGATGTGGCTTCACGGTGTTGGAGTTGCTGGTTGCGATGACCGTATTGGTTCTCGTAGCAGGCTTAACATCCAATATTGTTTCTGGTGTTCGGACAGCGACTGTATCTGGACACGGTTCCATTGAAAAAGACGAGGCTGCACGCGTGGTGCTGAATCGTCTTCAAGACGATGTGGCGCGAATGCTGGTCCGTCCCGATGTGCTATACCGATTCAATAAACAAGTGGGAAATGATGAAATAGGATTTCACACACAAACATTGGGTTACGAAGCATCCTCTTCTTCGGATGGCCGGACGCTCTCGGTTGTTCACTATCGTGTAAATCCCAATTGGGAATTGGAGCGAGGGGCTACCGTTCGGGGATGGAGTGATGCTATTTTTGGAGAGCAGGTTTTGACGATACCTGCACCCGCAAATCCATCCGATCCTCAAGTGTTGGTAGCAAACTCTGCCCATTATGATATTATAGGTCCCGCGATTTTCCGATTGGAAATTGGTTATTTATTGCAAGGAGCCAGCGGTTTAGAAGTGGCTAGCCTTCCACCGTCCAAAATAGACGAGTTAAAGGGTCTAGTGGTAACCGTGGCCGTTATGGATGCCGCAACTCGTGCTAAACTTGGAGCGACATTAACTGAGCAAAATACAGCATTAAGTACTCTGGCGTCGCGTTTTGTCGATTTCTCTGCGTCTGCTCCTTTCAAGACTACTGCTGCTGATACATGGAATTCCGTTGCTGGTTATCCGATCACTGGCTATCCGGATGAAGTCGGTCAGAATATTCGTGTCTATCAACGTTACTTTTATTTGCCGTGAAAATTAGATCCTCGCAACGCCAGGGTGTAGCCCTTATTATTGTTTTATCGTTCATTGTAATTGTCACCGGGGTCATTATCGCTTTTTTCTCGCGAGCAACCCTTGGGCGACAGATTTCAAGAACCAGTGTGGCGCAGATTCAGAGTAAGACACTTGCTGATACCGCGCTGAATACGCTGATTGGTGATTTGCGTGCTGAAATAGCTGCAGGCTCGACGGGCGGTCCCAGCCCTGCTCCGACAGCACCTGTTCCCAAGTTGACTGTGTTCCCGCCTAGGGATGGTAATACAATCAGTCCGGCTACCAGTAATGGAGCATTAAAAACAACGCACCCCAATTTTCTTAAGCGGAGTAAAGCAGGAGAACTGTTTTTTCCGTCCACAGCGAGTTATGATATAAGCGTAGTTAGTAACTTTACTCTTGAGATGAAAAGTCGTGCTTCGGTTGCTGGCCCGACGCCAACTCCTACCACTCTTATCTCGTCTAAGAATGGACGGTATGTCAATTTTACAAGGTGGAGTAAACCAAAGTTGTTTAACTCTTCGACTGCATTGACTACGGATCAGGTTCCGGATTGGGTTTATATTACCCGGTCGGGGGTTGGTCTGATCTCAGATACCACATCTGCTAATTTTGGGAAAGTGATTACGAATGCCGATTTGCCTGCATTGCGCCCAGCAAAATATGACAATGTGGATTATGTTTTGGGCCGTTTCGCTTACATGATGTATGATGTCAGCGGATTGCTTGATATTAACGTCGCAGGAAATGCCTTGTCAGGCGACGAGAATCGGCGAAGAGGACGTTTGCATCAGGCTCGCTTGGAGAATGTCATCGGGGCGAGTGGGAAGACGGCGGTTGTGGCATGGAGGAATCCGATCACAGGGACAACAACCGGGATGCGAGATAATACAGGAGAACTCTTCGATCCTAAACGAGACTTTATTAGCGTAGGAGCTTTACGGCCTGCTGCATCACCCTCACCCTCCCCAACGGCTTTGCCGACACCTACAGGATGGGATCGAGCCTTTGTTAGCCGACAGGATTTATTGGCCTATGCAGCGAAGAATCCTGCTCATATTGATGACACCGCTCTTCCGAGATTGACCACTTTTACAAGGGAGAAGAATGCACCTTCTGCTACTAATGCCTTCTCTTCAGCCGGTGTGCCTTTGTTGAAACAGCGCTTTCCATTAAGTCGGTTGGCGTTATTTGAGGATCGTGTAGCTAATGCTGGAGATATTAATAAATATTTTGGGTTGACTTGGAGTGGTACCTATTGGAGCTACCGTGGCGGTACAGGCTCAATTTTGGCCTTGACTGCCATTAGTGGTCGCGAGCCGGATTTCTTTGAGGTTTTGAAGGCTGCTATTTCTCGGCCCGGAGTCACGTTAGGGTTTGGTGCATCGCAATCCGATGGCTCCAATCCAGAAATTCATTTGAATGCTGATTATCATATTATGAAGATCGGCGCTAATATTATTGATCAATATGATTCCGATAACTTTCCGACGGATATTTTCTTCCCTATAGGGTCGAATATAGATCCAATATCTACTTTTAACCACGTTTTTGGAATTGAGGATGTTCCCTACATTACCAGGGTTTTCGGGATTGGAAGAATTGGGCGGAATGCGACGATGCCGGATGAGTACACCACCTACTTTCTGCCAGAAGTGTGGGCGCCGCATCAAAGTTTGAGCAGTCCAATTAGTGCAGACGTCACTGGTAGTTATCGGATTCGTCTGGTTGGAAGAGGGCGGTCGTTCGCACGGAATCCTGCTAACCGTGTCGGGCACCTCAGCCAATCCGCTGCGGTGGATTTCTCTCAAGGAGGTACGATCACTCTCGATTCATCTACGATTAATAGCAGCTTTCCTCCTTTACCTGTCGTTACAGCAGGTTTACGAACGGCCCCTAGGGTTTTAGGGGATTACTCAGCTGGCTTTGCTCTGCCTACTCATAATCCTACCGGCCCCTCTGAGCTTTTGGCGCTTGCCCCTGCTGATCGGGAGCACGGGATTGAACCCTCTTCGCATTTGGCTTTTATTCTTGAATATGATGCTGGATCCAACGACTGGCGTCCTTATTCTATTTGGAATACTATTTCGGGCGAGTTAGTGGTTGTAGATGGGGACGAGGTGGCTATTGGTTCCAAATTTTACGGAGGGGCAGATTCGCGCACCGATCGTTTTGGAGTAGGGGTAGGTTCTGTCACGGCTGCTACCGGCTCACAAGGTGGTCCGAATGCCACCATTCGCACTGGAGATGCTGCCGGTTTAACGCTTGATTATCTTTTGCGAGTTTCGGCTTCTGGAGGAACGTCCAACAATCCAGGCGATCTCTCCACGAATAAAACGATTATGGGCGTGGCTCCTGACGGCAGCTATGCCGCATCCGGTGTCGGCTATCCTTTACACGCAGGTAATTCGATAGATAGCTCCAGCCGTCCGTTGGTGCTCAATCGTCCATTTCGGTCAGTTGGAGAGTTGGGGTATGCTTTTCGGGACGTACCCTTTAGCTCGCTGGATTTCTTCACTCCGGACAGCCCTGATTCCGCGCTGATTGATTTCTTCTCAATAGACGATGCGCCAGTCGTGGCGGGACGGGTCAATCCGAACGCTGGAAATCAGGCGGTTTTGGCTGCTATATTGGAGGATGCTATTGTGAAGGACGCATTGGCGGCAGCAGGTGTTTCGACCTACACCCCGGGTGAGGCGACCAATTTGGCTCAGAGTATCGTTGCTCATCTGGCGACTCCGGCCAATCGTCTGATTCACCGTTCGGATGTCGTGAAGCAACTCGGAGGCACGATGATGGAGGCAAGTGGATTTAACGCGTTGTCCGGTAGTAAAATGACGACCAAGACGGAGCGGGAAGGAATGGTGAGGGCGCTTGCCGATGTTGCAAATACGCGGACTTGGAATTTAATGATCGATATGATCGTTCAGTCCGGGCGTCTTCCCACAGCGGGAGCGGCGAGTGACACACTTGCATCGGCGTTTATGGTGCAAGGAGAGCAGCGCTACTGGGTTCATCTTGCAATCGACCGTTTTACCGGCGAAATCGTTGACCAGCAGATTGAAGTGGTGAAAGAATAAAAAGTGATATGAATCGGTTATATGCGGGTTTCATTCTTTTCGCGATTGGGTTGATGGTGGGGTTGCCTGTTCGAGGGCAGGATGCTCCGAATGACCCACCGCCTAAACCTCCTTATTTCAAATTTCCGGAAAAAATCGCATTCACGGCGACAGTGAACGGAGTGGAGGTGGTGCAAGGGGCAGATCAATCCAAGGAGGCCGCTTCGCAACTTGCGCGTGTTGATGTGGTGAGGGTGGGTGATATCGCCAAGATAGTGAAGGTCTATGCAAATGGACGGAAATTGGAAGAATGGGATGCCGGGGAGGTGCGTGCTTCCCAAAGCCCTGAAGGGAATTGGATCAACGTTAACGATAAGATAAAGCACCAGCTTTATCAAATAGTGCAGTACAGTGCCGAGGACTGGTCGTGGATTAATGCAGAGTGTTTCGTGGGTCGGGTGAAGTACAAAGATCGCGATTGTTATCGCTATAAACTTGAGCGGGGTGAACTTGCTGATGTTCCGATGGGATCATATCGTGAATTGGAAGCTTTGATTGATGCTCAAACGCTTTATCCTCTTGTGCTTCGCTTTGATTCGACGTTAGTCACTCTTGCTTATCGTCAGGCGCCGCAAGCTGCATTGACCATACCGGATCGCTTTAGAGACGAGATCCGCAAGACGGTGAAGCAATTCCGTTGATGGCTCGCTTCTCCTAAAGCGAAATTCACTCCGGGTTTGACATCCCCCGGCTCCTTCTCTAGCAGGTGGAGGTTTCATGAGCACTCCCTTCTCCCTCGCCAAAGAAGCTTACGCCGCCCTCGGGGTGGATGTTGAAGCGGCCCTTTCTACGCTGGAAGCCACCGCGATCTCTCTCCATTGTTGGCAGGGGGATGATGTCGGCGGGTTTGAGAGCGCTGGGGGCGATCTCGCCGGGAGCGGTTTGCAGACGACCGGCAACTACCCCGGTCGCGCACGGACGCTCGATGAATTGCGCGCTGATCTCGACAAGGCGCTCTCGCTCATCCCCGGTCGTCACCGCCTTAACCTCCACGCCTGCTATGCCGATCTGAGCGGCGGCAAGGTCGAGCGCAACGACTACACCACCGCGCAGTTCCAGAGCTGGATCGATTGGGCCAAGGCGAAGAACGTCGGCCTCGATTTCAACCCGACCTACTTCGCCCATCGCCTCGCCGCCGATGGTGCCACCCTCTCGCACCGCGACGAAGCGGTGCGCCGCTTCTGGATCGAGCACGGGATCGCTTCGCGCCGGATCGCCGCCGATATCGCCACTCAACTCGGCTCCTCCGTGGTCAATAACCACTGGGTCCCCGATGGCCAGAAAGATACCCCCGTCGACCGCAAGGGGCCGCGTGAACGCCTCGCCGCCTCGCTCGATGCCATCTTCGCCGCGCCGGTCGACCCCGGCCTCTGCCTCGATGCCGTGGAATCGAAGCTCTTCGGGATCGGTTCGGAGTCGTACGTCGTCGGCTCGCACGAGTTTTACCTCGGCTACGCCGTGCGCAACCAGAAGCTCCTCTGCCTCGATGCCGGGCATTTCCACCCGACCGAAACCCTCGCCGATAAAATCTCCTCCGTCCTCCAATTCGTCCCCGAACTCCTCCTCCACGTCAGCCGTGGGGTGCGTTGGGATAGCGATCACGTCGTCATCCTCGATGACCCGACCCGCGCCGTGATGGAGGAACTCGTCCGGGGCGGCTTCCTGCCGCGCACGCACATCGGCCTCGACTTCTTTGACGCGAGCATCAACCGCATCGCCGCTTGGGTGATCGGCACCCGCTCCACGCTTAAGGCGCTCCTCCTCGCGCTCCTCGAACCGATCGCCCTCTTGCGTGAAGCCGAAGCCGCCGGAGACGGGACGACCCGCCTCGCCCTGCTCGAAGAGACGCGCACCCTCCCCGCCGGAGCGGTCTGGGACGAGTATTGCCGCCGGGCCGAGGTGCCGGTCGGCCCCGCGTGGATCGCCGAGGTCAAGGCGTACGAGCGCGACGTCCTGAACGCACGCGCCTAAGACCGCTGCCCTCTTTTCCGTAGCGCGTGCCGGGGAGAAACCGGCCGCGCCGCTTGCGTTCACCGGCTCCCCCCCGTATAGATGGAAGGGTAATGGAAACGCAATTGCCGCGGATCGTCAGCGAAATCATCGCCTCCTACCGCACGGTCGGGGGGATCAATAATATCGACGGGACCAACCTCCCGTCCAAGCGTGCCATTGCGGAGATTTGTCAGGATCTCCTCCAGATCCTCTTCCCCGGCTTCCACGATCAGGAGCCGATTCACTCCAAATCGCTCCTGCGCGCCACCAGCTACCGCATCGGCTCGATCGCCGACCGGTTGACGGAGGAGGTCGCCCGCAGCCTGCGCCTTGGCGAGCCGGACTGCCCGGAGGAGAAAGCGCGTCGCGTCGTCCTCAAGATGCTCGAAGCGCTCCCTGCCGTGCGCGAACTGCTGCGCACCGATGTCGAAGCCGCCTATGAGGGCGACCCGGCGACGACGAGCTTTGATGAAATCATCCTCTCCTACCCGTTTCTGGAGACGATCGCCATCCAGCGCTGCGCCCACCTCCTCTACCGCTCCGGCGTGCCGCTCCTGCCGCGCATCATGATGGAATGGGCTCATGGGCGCACCGGGATCGACATCCACCCCGGGGCGACGATCGGCTCGCACTTCTTCATCGACCACGGCACCGGCGTCGTCATCGGCGAGACGTGCGTGATCGGCAAGCGCGTCAAGCTCTACCACGGCGTGACGCTCGGGGCGAAAAGCTTCCAAAAAGATGATCAGGGGCGCATCCTCAAAGGGGGCAAACGCCACCCGAATGTCGAGGACGATGTTACGATTTACCCGAACAGCACTGTGCTCGGCGGCGATTCGGTGATCGGGGCCGGTTCGACGATCGGCGGCAACGTCTTCCTCCAGCAGAGCGTTCCGCCGCACTCGCTCGTCTATTACGAGGAGACGCAGTTACGCATCGTCCCGAAACGCTCCCGCCGTTCCGGGGAGGCGTCGCGCGGAGCCGTTGCGAAAGTCGTGACCGCCGGGCCGCAGGAAGCGATCGCCGAGTTCGACTGGTGCATTTGAAAAAAAGAAAGTGCCTGCGTGATTTACCTCGATTACAACGCCACCACGCCCCTCGCCCCGGAAGTGTTCGCCGTCATGGCGCCGATTCTGGAGCGGGAATACGGCAACCCGTCGAGCATCCACGGCCCGGGCCGCAAGGCGCGTGCGGTGATTGATGATGCCCGCGATGCCGTTGCCGCGCTTCTTGGGGCGCGACCGCATGAGATCATCTTTACCGGCGGCGGGACGGAGGCTGACAACCTCGCGATCCTCGGCCTCGCCCGGCAGCGGGTGCGTGATGGGGCGGCCCGCCATCTCATCACCTCACCGACAGAGCACCACGCCGTCCTCCATGCCGTGCAGGCGCTCGAAGCGCGTGACGGTTTCCGCGTGAGCTGGCTGGAGGTCGATCGCGGTGGACGGGTCGACCCCGAGGCGCTTCGGGCTGTGATCTCAAAGGAGACGGCGCTGGTTTCGATCATGTCGGCCAATAACGAGACCGGGACGTTGCAGCCGGTGGCCGAACTGGCGGCGATCTGTCGCGAACACGGTGTCCTCTTTCATTGCGACGCGATCCAGAGCTTCGGGAAAGAGCCGGTGCGCGTCTCCCCGCAGGGGCCGGATGCGATCTCGCTCGCGGCACATAAATTCTATGGCCCCAAAGGGGTTGGTGTGCTCTGGCTTCGCGCGGGGCAGGGGATGGAGCCGATCGCCTTTGGCGGTTCGCACGAGAACAGCCGCCGCCCCGGGACGGAGAATGTCGCCGCGATCGCGGGCCTCGCCGCCGCTGCCGCCCGGGCGGTCGGGCGGATGGAGACGGAAGCGGCGCGGCAGGCGCTCCTGCGCGAGCAGTTGTGGGAAGGGATCGCCGCCGCTTACCCCCGGGCCGTGCGCAACGGGGCGGAAGTCCCGACGCTCGCCAATACGCTCAATGTCTCCTTCCCCGGTCTGGAAGGGGAGGGGTTGCTCTTTAGCCTCGATCTGGAAGGGATCGCCGTTTCGAGCGGCTCGGCCTGCATGGTCGGCTCGATCATGCCCTCGCACGTCCTCCTCGCTATGGGGGTCGCCCCGGAGGTGGCGCAGGCGACGGTCCGCTTCTCGCTCGGGGAGGGGGTCGACCGGGAGGCGATCGAAAAAGTCGTTGCGCGAATGCCGGGGATCGTCGAGAGGTTGGCGTCGTTGCCATGAACCCCGCCGATCCCTCTCCATTGCCGATGTGGCCCCCGGGCCATTTTGCGGCGTTTGGAGAGGCGCTCCTTCAGGAGCAGGCGCGGGAACGGCTCCGCCGCCTCGGGCATGACGATCTTGCGGCGAAAGTGATCGTCCGTTGGAATCCCCGTTTGAAAACCACGGCCGGGCTGGCCCATATCCACCATAGCCGCATTTCGCTCAACCCCGGCCTGATCCCGTTCGGGATGGAAGAGGTCGAGCGGACGCTCCTTCATGAATTGGCCCACCTCCTTGCCCGACACCGGGCCGGTCGCCGCCGGATCGAGCCGCACGGGCGCGAATGGCGGCAGGCGTGTGCCGATCTTGGCCTCCCGGGGGAAGCGCGGTGCCACGATCTCCCGCTGCCGCGCCGCAAAGTCGCCCGCCGTCTCCTCTACCGCTGCCGGAGTTGTGGCAAGGAGGTCTGGCGCGTCCGCCCGTTTACCCGGCCTGTCGCCTGTCTGGCCTGCTGCCGGATGTTCAACCACGGCCGCTTCCATGACCGCTACCGGCTGGTGCAGGTCGAGACACCGCCGGAGGAGGGGGTGTCAGAAACAGAACGTCTCTTTTGACGACGCAACTGTAAAGAAAGCATACATTTTCGACCCTGCAACCTGATGCTTCCCCCCGGTAAACCGTGATGGCACACGGCAAGCTACCCCAGAGAAGGCGTGAAGCTTGCAACCCAAACCAGCTCTGGATCCCGCCAACCGGTCGGGATGTCCCTTTTCCCCGCCGAGGTGAACTGGAGCGGCGACACCCCCTCCTTTCCCCTCCGGTCGATGCAACCGGCGGCCCCACTCCCCCCGACGCCTGATGAGGCGCAGGAGAGCGATGAGGGGTTGATGGCCCGCCTTGTCGAGCAGGAGGCCGAGGCGCTCGAAGCGCTCTTTGGCCGCTACTCGAAAGTCATCGCCGGGGTGATCTACAATGTCGTCCGTGACGAGGCCGAGACGGAGGAGGTGCTCAACGAAGTCTTCCTCCATACCTGGAATCAGGCCGCCACCTATTCCCCTGACAAGGGGAAGGCGCTCGGCTGGCTCGTCACCATGGCCCGCCGCCGGGGGATCGACCGCTTGCGCAAGCGCCAGCGTTACGCCAAGGCGCGGGAGCGTTTCGAGGTCGAGGAACTCGGCGATCCGCTCCGCACGCAGGCCCATGTCGATACCTCGGTGGAGACGGAGGAAGCCGATCTGCGCGAGTTCATCGAGATGAAGATCGAGGAACTCCCCCCCGCTCAGGGACAGGTGATCCGGCTCGCCTTCTATTGCGGCATGAGCCAACGCGAGATCGCCGCACAGACCGGCATCCCGCTCGGCACGGTGAAGACCCGGATCGAACTCGGCCTGCGCAAGCTCTCCGTTTCGCTGCGTGCGGTCGCCAACGAATACTGCAATTAGCCTCGGTATTAGGTTGTCCACTCCGTTCCGAAAAAAGAAAGGAGGCTCAGGGGCCACTCGTTGAGCGTCTGGAAGCCGTTATTAGAGGGAACCAGCCTCATGGAAAAACACGCTTTCTCTTTCTCAGCACCTCACGCCAACCGCATCGCCTTTGTCGGCAACTACTTGCCGCGGCGGTGCGGGATCGCCACCTTCACCGCTGATCTCTGCGAAGCGGTGGCAGCGCAATTCCCCGAGAGCGACTGTCTGGTCGGGGCGATGAACGATCGCAATGGCGTTTACGACTATCCTCACCGCGTCCGTTTCGAGATCGCGGAGGGGGAGATCTCCTCCTACCGGCGTGCTGCCGATTTCCTGAACCTGCTACCGGTCGATGTCGTCTCGGTGCAGCATGAGTTCGGGATTTTTGGCGGCCCGGCGGGGAGCTACCTCCTCGCCTTTCTCAAGGCGTTGCGCGCCCCGGTCGTCACGACGCTCCACACCGTGCTCGCCGAGCCGGAGCCGGAGTACCGGCAGGTGATGGAGCAGCTCGACGCCCTCTCCAACCGCTTTATCGTCATGGCCGAACGGGGCCGTCAGCTTCTGGAGAGCGTCTATCAGGTCGCCCCGGAGAAGGTCGACGTCATCCCGCACGGTGTCCCGGACGTCCCGTTCATCGACCCGCATTTCTACAAAGATCACTTCGGGATGGTCGGCAAATCGGTCTTGCTCACCTTCGGCCTGCTCTCTCCCAACAAGGGGATCGAAAACATGATCCGCGCCCTCCCGGCGATTGTGAAAGAGCACCCGCAGGTGATCTATCAGATTGTCGGCGCGACTCACCCCAACCTGCTCGCGCGGGAGGGGGAGGCGTACCGCAATCGGCTTGAAGCGCTCGCTTGCGAACTCGGAGTCGGCAAGCAGGTGGTTTTTCACAACCAGTTTGTTTCCAAGGAGGAACTGGCGCGCTTCATCGGCGGGGCCGATATTTATGTAACCCCTTATCTCAACGCCGCGCAGATCACCTCCGGCACGCTCGCCTACGCCTTCGGAGCGGGGAAGGCGGTCGTCTCCACGCCGTATTGGCACGCTGAGGAACTCCTCGGCCCGGAGCGCGGCTTGCTCGTCCCCTTCGGCGACACGGAGGCGATGGCTGCTGCCGTCAACCGATTCCTCTCCGAGCCGACGTTGATGACGCGGATGCGCAAGCAGGCGTGGGAACACGGGCGGGAGATGATCTGGCCGGTCGTCGCGGAGCGTTACATGGAGAGCTTTGAGCGGGCGCGTAGCAGCCTCGGCGTCCCGGTGCGTGAGGTGGTCCCTCCGCCGCTTGCCGATGCGCCGCCGGGGGAGGCGAAGCTTCCGGCGCTCAACTTCGGGCATCTTTCGCGTATGACCGATCACACCGGCCTCTTCCAGCACGCGATCTACAGCGTCCCGCGTTACGCCGATGGCTACTCGATTGACGATAACGCCCGGGGGTTGATCCTCGTCACGCTCCTCGAAGAGATCGCCGCACTGGAGCACGAGCGCACCGGGCGCAAACACGCCCCGCGTCCGCCCGAGAACCTCCCCCGCCTCGCCAATACCTACCTTGCCTTCCTCTGGGACGCCTTTGTCCCCGAGATCGGGCGCTTTCGCAATTTCATGAGCCACAGCCGCCAATGGCTGGAGGAGCACGGCTCGGAGGATAGCCACGCCCGGTCGCTTTGGGCTTGCGGGACGGTCCTCGGGCGTTTTCGTAACGAAGGGTATCGTGCCCTTTGTGCTCAGTTGTTTCATCAGGGGTTGCCGGTGGTCGAGTCGTTCACCTCGCCCCGCTCCTGGGCGTTCACGCTGCTGGCGATTCATGAATACCTGCGCCGGTATGCGGGTGATACCAATGCCAACCGGATGCGCCTGACGCTCATGGAACGGTTGGTTGGTCTCTATCGCCACCACTCCGGCCCTGATTGGAAATGGTTCGAGCCGGTGGCGACTTATGACAACGCCAAGCTCTCCCACGCGCTGATTTTGAGCGGGCATTGGACCTCCCGCGGCGATGTGCTGGAGATCGGGTTGGAGTCGCTCCGCTGGCTCTTTGAGACCCAGACCGCGCCGGAGGGGCATTTCTCCCCGATCGGCTGCCACGGTTTCTGGAAACGCGGGGAGGCGAAGGCCCGTTTTGACCAGCAGCCGCTCGAAGCGCAGTCGATGCTCTCCGCCGCGCTGGAAGCTTATAGTGTGACCGGCAAGAAGACGTGGCTTTCAGCGGCCCGGCGTTGTTTTGAATGGTTCCTTGGACGCAACGACCTCGGCCTGCCGCTCTACGATGCGCAGACCGGCGGCTGTTGCGACGCGCTCGAACAGGATCGCATCAACCGCAATCAGGGGGCGGAGTCGAGCCTCGCCTTCCATCTCTCCCTCGCGGAGTTGACCCGGCTCGAACGGGTTCAGCAACGCGAACGGGAAAACCGCGCCGCATGAAACTCCACCCCACAGGCGTCTTCTTCGCCCCGAACAACGCACGGGTGCTCATCCGCCCGTTCATCCCGCAGGACGCAGTGAAAGTCGCCAACACCATCGGACGCATCCTCTCGCTTAGTGAAGAGGAGGCGCTCGAAGAGCTGGAACTCGCCCTTGCCGATTTTTCCAACCGGCATATCGACATCCGGGCAATCTGGATGAACCACTACCGGAAAGTGGAGGCCCACGGGATCGGCGGTCGCCCGATCACGGAAGAACGCAAACTCCTCGTCGGCGCTTACTTCTCCGGGGAATATGCGCTGGAATCGGCGGCGCTTTTTAACCCTTCCATGGTGGCTCACCCCGATCAGGGCGGGTTGAAGGCGGGGGAGGTCCGCTTTATCATGAGCCTGCGGGCGACGGGGGAGGGGCATATCTCCTCGATCGAATTCCGCACCGGCGTCATCCACAGCGATCACTCGATCACCATTGATGAAGTTTCGCCCTTTGTCACCGTCCCGGAACTGGTCCCTGACCCAACCTATCTGCGGGCGATTTTTTACCACAAGATCAGCGAAATGGGGTTCGATAGCCCCTTTTCGCGCGAGATTTTGCAGGAACTCAAACCGACTTTTACCTTGAGCGACCTCGACCGCGCGATCGACCGGGCCTCCGCGCCGCTCGGGGAGCCGGGGCGCGAGGAGCAGCGCACCATGGAGTGTGTCCGCTGGCTGGCGGAGTCGAACTATCAGGTCCACTTCCGGCGGGCGCTGCCGATCTCCGAGCGGATTATCTTCCCGGTCTCTTCCAATGAGAGCAACGGGATCGAGGATGCCCGCTTCGTCCGCTTCGTGCAGGAGGATGGGAGTGCGATCTATTACGCTACCTATACGGCTTACAACGGTCACACGATCCTGCCGCAACTGCTGGAGACGGTCGACTTTCAGCGCTTCAACATCGTCACCCTCAACGGGCGTTCCGTGCAGAACAAAGGGATGGCGCTCTTTCCCCGTCGTGTGAATGGTTGCTACGCCATGATCTCGCGGCAGGATGATGAAAATCTCTTCCTCATGCTCTCGGAGAATCTCCATTTCTGGGACGACCCGATCCTGCTCCAGCGCCCGGTCGAGCCGTGGGAGTTTATGAAGATCGGCAACTGCGGTTCGCCGATTGAAACCGACAAAGGGTGGTTGCTTCTGACCCACGGCGTCGGGCCGATGCGCAAGTATTGCATCGGGGCGATGTTACTCGATCTCGATAACCCGGCCAAAGTGCTTGGACATCTGAGCGAACCCCTCGTCGCTCCAGAGGGGAACCAGCGCGAGGGGTATGTTCCTAATGTGGTTTACTCCTGCGGCGGGATGGTGCACCGGGGCCGTCTCATTCTCCCGTACGGTATGAGCGATTCTGCTGCGACGATTGTCACGGTCGATTTGGAGGCATTGCTGGAGCGGCTTGTTTCCTGATGGGATTGGCGTAGAGTGCGAGCGATGAAAACAACCCGTTTTGAAGGGGAGACGCTTCGCTATACGACTGGGCCTTCGGGCCTTGGGGTGGTACTCGTTGCTGCTTCGTCGCAGGGAGTGTGCGCCCTCTTTCTCGGGGAGGAGCCGGAGGCGCTCTTCGCTAGCTTACGCGCCCGTTTCCCTAAGGCAGAGCTTCTCGCAGCGGAGCCGCCATCCATCGCTAAGTTGAAGGAAGCAATCGCTACCGTTGACCGATCGGGCGGGGTGTTTGATCGCCCGCTCGATTTGCGAGGCACTCCTTTTCAGCAACAGGTCTGGGCGGCGCTCCGGGCCATCCCCGCCGGGCAGACGACGACCTACGGCGAGATCGCCCGTTCGATCGGTCGCTCCAGCGCCACCCGTGCCGTGGCACAGGCATGCGGAGCCAATCCGGTCGCCGTCATCGTCCCGTGCCACCGGGTCGTGGCCAATAGCGGCGCTCTCTCCGGTTACCGCTGGGGGGTGGAGCGCAAGCGGGCGCTTTTGCAGCGTGAGTCGTGTGGATGAAGTGGGGGGCCTGTTTTACCAGAGTGAAGAAACTGGATAAGGCCCGAAATGGGAATCGCAGGTGATGACCGTTAGTTCTTCCACTTGAGCCTGCGCGATGAGAAGGCGATCGAAGGGATCGCGGTGATGCCAAGGCAGACGGGAGAGGGCTTCGCAATGGGCCGGGTCAATTTCGAGGCGGCGAATGGCGTTGCGTTGCATCTCCTCGGGGATTAACGTTGCCCAATCGGGCGTGAGGCGAAAATCAGGCCGGTCCAAACTCAGCTTGATCGCAATTTCCCAAAGCGATGCGACACTCCAATAGATCTCAGTCGCCGACGAAATGATTTCTCTGGCGTTGATGCTAAGCCGAGAATCGTCAGCCATCATCCACAGGAGCGTGTGGGTATCAAGAAGGAGTTTCACGGGTGAGGCGCGTACTCCTCAAAGTCGGGGAGTTCCTGATTGAAGGAATCGCCCATTTGTAGAATGAGACCTTTCTGTCCGCCGAACCGACGGGCTGGAGTTTGCGGTGAGATCACCTCAAGGCGAACCAACGGTTGGTCGCGTTTCGCGATAACGATCTCTTCCCCCGCCAGAGCCCTCTGAATCAGCCGGGAAAGGTGGGTTTTGGCTTCATGGATGGTGACCACACTCATAGTGGATGAGGATAACTTAGTCCGAAGACTTAGTCAACTGGCGTGGTTGATTTGGAGGAGGCGATGGCTGTCTAAGTTTGCTAATGGGAGGGTGTTCGTGCATCTTCCACCCTCAGTATGGATACCCCCCACTATGTCGGATTTTGGAAACGTTTTTTCGCCACGGTGCTTGATAGCCTTTTGCTATTATGTCTGATCGTGCCTCCCCTCTTTTATCTCTATGGATGGGAGTATTTCCAAAGCACCTCCCTCGTGGTGGGGCCGGCAGACTTTGTGATTTCGTGGGTCCTTCCCGTGGTGTTTGTCTTCGTCTTCTGGATGATCAAGCAGGCGACGCCGGGCAAGATGTTGGTCGGTTTTAAGATTGTGGATGCGCAAACCGGTGGGAAACCGACTTTGAGCCAATGGATCATTCGTCACCTTGGTTACTTTGTTTCGACGCTGCCGTTGGGGCTGGGATTTCTCTGGGTAGCGTTCGATTCCCGCAAGCAGGGGTGGCACGATAAAATGGCCGGGACGGTGGTCGTCTCTTCCTGAGCCGGTCGGTCTTCCCCCGAGAAGTCAGAGCAGATCAAGGAGGTTTAGTGCGCCTGTGATTCCAGCTTTTCGACAATCCAGAGCTTAATCAGGGACTGCCGGGGCACTCCCACCCGATCAGCCTCGCGATCCAGCGCCTTAACCACCCACGCAGGGAAGTCGACGTTGACCTTAGTGGCCTTTGTCATCGACGGGGAGATCACTTTAGCCTTTGAGAGATCCACGAACTGATCCAGTTCATCGCTGCCTTCATCAAACATGCGGTCAAACTCCTCTGCGGAAATAGAGCGGCTGCCGTCGAGGCTAGTGATGGCTGCGCCCCCTTTTTTGGATTGATTGGCGGTTTTCATAAGCTTTAATTTCGTTTTCACGACTGCGGCGCACAGAAATGATTCGGATGGCGTTTGCGCGGCGCGTGATGATCGCAGACCAGTGCTTGCCGCCGATGACGCCCACCATCAACACACGAGGCTCAGAGGGGGAGTTCGCTACGGCTTCAATGGTCTCGCTCATCCAGAGCGCTTGCGCCTCTTCAAAGCCGATCCCGTGCTTCGCCCTGTTGGCCTCGCTTTTGTTGGGGTCGTACTCGAATTCCACGCGCTGAATGTCGCCTGATTCTGCTTTGTGGTCAACATGAAAATGGTATGGTTTTTATACTTTTTATACCTGCTGTGACATCTCTGCCGGCCGGGACGGTGGTCGTCTCTTCCTGAGCCGGTCGGTTTCCGCGCCAGTCAACAACGTTGCGCTGCACCTTCCCCGGTGATCAGCGTCGCGGTGGACGGGCGGGGGGCGATCGTGTAGGCTCGCTGGCCTTTCGTCCTTCCTGATGCCTACTGCTCCCTCCGCTCCATCCCGACCGGCTCAACCGGTGGAGGCGACTTTTTTTTACCGGCCTGAAGTCGATGGATTGCGGGCGCTGGCGGTCTTGGCGGTGGTTTTTTACCATGCCCACCTCGGCTTTCCCGGGGGGTATGTCGGGGTCGATCTCTTCTTTGTCATCTCGGGGTATCTGATTACCTCGCTGCTCCTCCGTGATCTGGAGCGGGGGCGCTTCTCGTTGGTCGATTTCTGGGAACGCCGGGTGCGGCGGATTCTCCCGGCGTTGAGTGTCTCGGTGCTCGCGAGTGTGGCGCTCGGGGCGTTGTGGCTCGTGCCGGTTGATTTTGAGGGGTTGGGCCGATCGGTCATGGCGCAGGCGCTGATGGCGGCCAACCTCTACTTTTCGCGCACCAGCGGCTACTTCGACGGTATTTCCGAGGAGAAACCGCTCCTTCACACTTGGTCGCTCGCTGTGGAGGAGCAGTTTTACCTCCTCTTCCCACTGCTGCTTTGGGGGGTCTACCGCTTCGCTGTTTTGCGGCGTGGGGTGGCGCTGGTTGTTCTTCTTGGGGTGTTGGCGGCGGGGAGCTTAGGCTGGGCCGTGGTGGAGATGGGGCGCGATCATCTCGACGCGGCGTTCTACCTCCTCCCGGCGCGGGCGTGGGAACTTCTCTTTGGTTCGCTCGTCGCGCTCTGGCCTCCGTGTTGGAGCACGGCGCGGCGCAGCGTGCGCGAGGGGGTGGCGTGGACCGGGGTGGGGCTGATGGTCGCTCCGTTTTTTCTCTACACGCGCGAGACCGCTTTCCCCGGCTGGACGGCCATCCCCCCCTGTCTCGGCGCAGCCCTTTTTATCTGGAGCAACGGGCGGGGGGCGGCTTCGGCCCCAATCCCGACCACGCCGGGGCGGCTGCTGGCATGGCGCGGCGCGGTCGGGATCGGGTTGATCTCCTACTCGCTCTACCTCTGGCACTGGCCGGTGCTGGTCTATGCGCACTATGCTCTTCTGAGCAAAGGGAGCCTGCCGCTGGCGTGGCGCTGGGGGTTGGTGGCCCTTTCCCTTTTGCTTGCTTATCTCTCGTGGCGGTGGGTGGAGACCCCTTTCCGTACCCGGCGTTGGTGCGCGAGCCGTCGTGCGATTTTCACCTACGGCGGCGTGGCGACGGCGCTGGCGTTGATCGCCGGGGGCGCAGCGCATTGGAGCGGCGGTTGGCCCGAACGGCTCCCCCCGACCGCCCGGCTCAATGACGAAGCCGCCCGCGATCGCACCCCAAGGGTCAAGCTCTACCGCGAGGATCTTGAGGCCGATCGCCTCTTCGCCTTCGGTGCGACGCAGGAGGCCTCCCCCGCGCTCCTCCTCTGGGGCGATAGCCACGCGCAGCATCTCCTCGCCGGTCTGGACCTCTTTGCTAAAGAGCGGGGCATCCGTGGCGAGGCGGCGATCCATCCCGGGACGCCGCCACTGGTCGATGCGGCGTTCCTGCGCTCCGGCCTCAAAGAGCGGACCCCGGCTTTCTCCGAGGCGGTCCTTGCTTACGTGGCACGGCACAAGATCCCGAACGTCCTCCTTGCCGCTTACTGGCGCTTCTATCAGGAGCAGGATGCCGAGCTGCTGGAACGCTCTCTGCGCGAGACGATTGCGCGGCTCGAAGCGCTCGGGTGCCGCGTCCATTTGCTCATCGACATCCCGTACCCGGGGATCTCCCCGCCCAAAGTCCTTGTCCGGCAGGCGCTCACCGGCGTGCGGGACGAGAGTTGGCTCTGCACCGAAGCCGAGCACCATGCCAATAACGAAGTCGTCTACCGCCTTGCCGCCGAGGGGTTGCCGGTCGTTTTCCTCGACCCGGCCCCGCGCCTGCTCAACCCGGCGACCGGGCGTTACCGCGTGACCGGGGAGGATGGCGTCTCCCTCTACTACGACCTCGACCACCTTTCGCAGAGCGGTTCGCGCCGTTTCATGCTCCCGTTTTTCCGGGAGGCGCTCCACCTAAAACCGTAGTTTACACCCCTCCCGCTCCCGGTCTACACTCCTGCCCCAAGCTTTATGGTCATCAAACCGCGCATTCGAGGATTCATCTGCACCACGGCCCACCCCAAAGGGTGTGAAGCCCGGGTGCGTCAGGAAATTGCCGTCGCTAAAGCCGCCGCCCGTCCGGCGGGGGAGGGGTGCCGCAAGGTGCTCGTTCTGGGGGCGTCGACCGGGTATGGCCTCTCCTCGCGCATCGCTGCGGCCTTTGGCTATGGCGCGGCGACGCTCGGCGTCTTTTTCGAGCGCCCTTCGGCCAACGGGAAACCGGCCAGCGCCGGGTGGTACAACGCTGTTGCTTTTGAAAAAGCCGCGCACGAAGAGGGGCTCTATGCCGAGAGCCTCAACGGCGACGCCTTCTCCCACGAACTCAAAACGGCGACGATTGAGAAGATCAAACGCGATCTCGGGCAGGTCGATCTCATCATCTACAGCCTCGCCTCCCCACGCCGGACCGATCCCGATACGGGCGAAACCTACAAATCGGTCCTCAAGCCGATCGGCTCCACCTACACCAACCGCACGCTCGATACCGACCGCGCGTTGGTCACGGAAGTCTCCATCGAACCGGCCTCGCCGGAGGAGATCGAGCAAACAGTGAAAGTGATGGGCGGGGAGGATTGGGAACTTTGGCTCAAAGCGTTGAGCGAAGCCGGAGTCGTCGCTTCGGGAGCCAAAACGCTCGCTTATTCCTACATCGGGCCGGAAATCACTTGGCCGGTCTACACCAATGGGACGATCGGAGCCGCCAAGCTCGATCTCGACCGCGCGGCACAGGCGATCACCGCCCGGCACGGTGTCCCGGCCTATGTGTCGGTTAATAAAGCAGTGGTGACTCAGGCGAGTTCCGCCATTCCGGTCGTGCCGCTTTACATCTCAATTCTCTTTAAGGTGATGAAAGAGAAGGGGTTACATGAAGATACCATCGAACAGATGGTTCGTCTCCTTAACGAACGGCTCTATGGTGGCGACCTCGCGCTCGATGGCGATGGCCGCATCCGCATCGACGATTGGGAGATGCGCCCGGAGATCCAGCAGGCCGTCGCGGAGATCTGGAAGCGGATCGACACGGAGAACCTTACGGAGCTTTCCGACTTCGCCAGCTACCAGCAGAATTTCCTCCACCTCTTCGGCTTCGGCCTCCCCGGCGTCGATTACGAAGCCGACGTAGAGGTCGACCTGCCGCTGCCGTCCGCGAAGTAAGTCGCTCGATCGATTTAAGATCGAAATAAATGTTACCGGGAAGGGTCGAAAAGGCCGTTCCCGGTTTTCATTTTCTTCAGGTCGATCGCCCGTTACGCCTTGAACTCGCCGTACTTGATAAGGTGGACGAGGCTGGCTGCCAGAAACGCCTCGCGGGAGGGGAATTTTCCTTTCTGAACGTTCTCATCAAGGAGGAGTTCCTCATGGTGCGTCAGGGGGACGAAGCAGCGCTGGCCGCTGAAGTATTCTTCAAGTAAAAGCCGGGCGGCACCGGAGGGGGAGCTTTTTCCTCTTTCCCAGTCTGAAATTGAGACCTTGGTGACTCCACACAAGGCCCCGAGTCTCTCTTGAGTTAACCCCTTCTTCGTTCGGAAATTTTTGATCTGCTCCGGCGTCACAAACGCAGACTAAGCCAGAAGATGGTCAGAGGCAGCAAATTCTTTCTTGCTATAGGTTAGCACCGCTTACTAATATGGCGATTTGAATTCGGAATGTAAACGGAATGCCATCATGCCTGTGGTGATTAATCTCAAAGAATATTTGAGCGTGGAGGAGATCGAGAGAGCGGAAAAGCTCGCCAAAGCTCACGGAATGACGCTGGATGAGTGGCTGGTGAGCGTTTTCAGGAAGATGATCCGACGTGAAGAGGTGCGTCTATGTCCACCACCCAAACCCTAACATCGCCAAAGGAAGGCTTCTCCCAACAAGGTTGGAGGGATGAGGTCGCGCTTCGTGTTTCGGCGCGCCTTTTTGATCTCCTGCTCGGCGTCCTGCTGCTGGCCTTTTTGCTTTTTGGGTTGGAAGTGTCGATGCCGTGGATGGTGCTCGTTCCCAGTGGAGCGTTTCTTTTGGATGCGGCCTTTTATGCGCTTTGCGGGACGACGCCGGGGCGGTACTGGGTCGGGCTGCGAGTGGTGAATCGTACCGGAGCGCCGCTTTCGGGGAGAGAGTATCTGCGCCGTAATGGGGCGCTTTGGTTCAAAGGGGCGGCTGCGTGTCTGATGCCGCTTTCGATCGTCACTTTTCTCTTTGCCTATCGACAGCTTCTGAGGGGCGAGCCACCCGTTTACGATCGCCGGAGCGGCCATGGGGTGACGCGGGTGAAAGAACTTTCGTCAGAGCGCAAGGGGGCGTTCCTTCTGGCACTTTGGACACTGGCGCTGATCGGCCTTGCGGGCTGCGGGCTTTTTTTGGATCGCCTTCTGTCGGGGAGCGTGGTTGATTGAGCGTTCCCTGCATATGAATCGCCTGCAAGTTATCCTCGACCAAAAGAAGCTCGAAATCGCCAAACTCCTCCCGCGTGAGGAGCATCTCCGGGCGGCAGCCCTTTTGCGCAACGATTATCGTGGGTTTGCAGCGGCGATCGAGCGGGGGCCGGAAGCCCTTGGCCTGATTGCTGAAGTTAAGAAAGCTTCCCCCTCTGCCGGGGCGATTGTGGAGAACTTTGACCCGGTAGCGATCGCGCAGGCGTACGAAGCCGCCGGGGCGCATGCGATTTCGGTCTTAACCGATGAGAAGTTTTTTCAAGGGGCGCTTCCTTACCTGACCCGCATTCGCGAAGCGACCCACCTGCCGCTACTTCGCAAAGATTTCATCCTTCATGAAGTGCAGATTGATGAGGCGGTCGTCGCCGGGGCTGATGCCGTCCTCCTCATTGTTGCTGCGTTAGAGCAGGACCGGCTCGCCACGCTGCACGATAAGGCGGCACTCCTTGGCCTCGATGTGCTGGTGGAGGTCCACACGCTGGAGGAACTCGACCGTGCGCTGGAGATCGGCGCCACCTTGATCGGCATCAACAATCGCAACCTGACCACCTTTGAAGTCGACCTCGAAGCGACGGAAAAGATCAGTCAGGAAGTCCCGGACGAAGGGGTGCTCCTCGTGAGCGAAAGCGGCCTGAAAACCAACGCCGATGCCCGGCGCGTCTTCGCCGCGGGAGTCAACGCCATCCTCGTCGGCGAATCGCTGATGCGCACCGGCAACGTCCCGCAACAGGTGGCGGCGTTGCTTGATGTGGAGTGATTATCCTTCCACCACCGG
This sequence comes from Chthoniobacteraceae bacterium, assembly GCA_037189865.1. Lineage (GTDB taxonomy): Bacteria > Verrucomicrobiota > Verrucomicrobiia > Chthoniobacterales > Chthoniobacteraceae > DATMFV01. The sequence continues at coordinate 549,172 of JBBCIW010000001.1, forward strand.
CAGCAGTAGGCGGAAGATCGTGCCGCTGCCCGGTTCGCTGCTGATTTCGATCCAGCCGTTATGTTGTTTGATGACGCCGTAGACGGCGGCGAGCCCGAGTCCGCTCCCTTTCTCGGGCGGTTTGGTGGTGAAGAACGGCTCGAAGAGGAGTGGGATCTGGTCGGGGTCGATGCCGGTGCCGGTGTCGCTCACGGCGATTTCCACAAAACGCCCGCTGCGGACGTCGTGATGGGCGGCGGCGGTGCTCTCGCTCACCGTGCGCAGGCGAGTGGTTACCTTGAGGGTGCCGCCGCCCGGCATGGCGTCGCGGGCGTTGAGCATGAGATTGACGAGCGCCTGCTCCAGCATTACCGGATCGCCTTCGATCTGGGGGAGCGGCTGGTTGAGTTCTTTTTCCAGTTGGATCGCTCCGCCCAGAGCCGGTTGGGTCGAGCGGAGGAGCGCGGTGATGAACGGGTTGACCTCCAGCGCGGTCATGTTCATGCGCTGTTTGCGCGAGAAGGTGAGCAACTGGCGGGTGAGGTGGCTCGCTTTCTGGATGGCGAGGGTGATCTCCTGCGCTGATTCGATCACTGCCGGGGGAAGGGGGTCATCGGATTGCTGGATGAGGTCGGCATGGCCGTTGATGACCGAGAGGATGTTGTTGAAGTCGTGCGCGATCATCGCCGAGACGTTCCCGATCGATTGAAGCTTGCGCGATTGTTGCAGCTCGGCCTCCAGCCGGAGTTGCTCGGTGATGTCGAGACAAAGGGAGGCGGCCCCGATGATCCGCCCCTCGACATCGACGAGCGGGGTGTGGAACCACTCACAGGTCAGAAGCCGCCCGTCGCGTGTTCGCCCGTCGAGCCGGGTCATGCGGGGGGTGCCATGTTCGATCAGATCGGCCCAGATGGCGCCCATGGCGGTGTGCAGATTTTCCGGGATGACCAGATCGTACCCGCTGCGGTGGAGCGCCTCCGCGTGGGTGTAGCCAAAGATCCGCTCTGCCGACGGGTTCCATTGCCGTACGGTAAAGTTGAGATCCCATTCGATCGCGGCCAGCGGCGTCTGCTTGAGGTGAAGGGCGAGACGCTGTTCGGATTGGATAAGCGCTCGCTGCGATTCGCGCTGACGGCGGCGGGCGGCGTATTGAAGCGCCAGCACGCCGGTGTAGGCTCCAAAGAGAAGGGCGACCGTGGCGAAGGTGGCAAAGATCCGTCCGCGCGATTGCCGCTTGGAACGCAGGAAAGGGGAGGCGTCAAAGCGGGTGACCAGCAGCGCCTCCACTTCGCCGTTGCTGTTGTGCAACGGGTGCCATGCGAAGAGATGGGGCGGGGTGAAGTCGCTAAGCGTTTGATGCCCCTTGCCGCTTTCAAACCCTTGCTCCACCGGTTCGGGGAGCGGGGGAAGCTGGTCGAGCGTGCTGATCACCGGCTGGAGGCCCGCCTCCTCCTTGCGCACGGTAAAGAGTCCTGAGATGAGTTCGTTGACCTGATCCCAGTGTTGGGAGACCTCTTGTAACGTGGTGTGTTGCGGCGTGGTGCCGGAGGGGGCCAACTCTGCATGGCCGAGGCGTTCCAACTCGAAGCCGAAGGTCGGCAGCAGGGCGTCGACGATCCGCTCCAGCGAACGTTGCTCACGGTTGGCAGAAATCGAGAGCATTTGCGCCGTGACGACGATCACCAACACGGCAAAAAGGAAGTCACCGACGATCAGCCGTTTCAGGCGGAAACGGGGGAAGGCAAGGTGCTTAATGCCAAAGCCGACGAGCAGAACAACGGCAAAGCAGATGAGGTCCGGGTTCTCCCCCACGGCTTGGATCATGATTCACAAATTACGTTGGTGGAGTGAGTTAAGTCAAAACCAGCCTGCCGGTTTCGCGCGGGCGCGAGGGAGCGGAAACGGGCCGCTCTTCTCTGGTTGATAGGAGAACGCCGTCGGCTTGGGTTTTGCGCCGCTTTATCTCTTCCGAAACGAAAATTTTGGGAAATCCTCTCAAAAGTAGCGATTTCCGTGCCGGAATGCCTTTTTTCTTACTGATACGCCTCCATCCCGACGCAGGAGCAGACGAGGTGGCGGTCACCATAAACGTTGTCGATCCGGCGGACGGTCGGCCAGAACTTGTGTTCGAGCGTCCATGGCGCGGGGTAGACCGCTTCACGGCGGCTGTAGGCGTGCGGCCACGGTTCTTCGACGAGGGCGGTGGCGGTGTGCGGGGCGTTTTTGAGCGGGTTATCTTCGCGATCGGCGTTGCCGGTTTCAATCGCCATGATCTCGGCATGGATGGAGAGCATGGCATCGCAGAAGCGATCGAGTTCTTCCTTCGATTCGCTTTCGGTTGGTTCGACCATCAAGGTTCCACCGACCGGCCACGACATCGTCGGGGCGTGGAAGCCGTAATCAATGAGGCGCTTGGCGACATCTTCGACCTCGATCCCGGCGCGGGCCTTGAAGTCGCGCAGATCAAGGATGCACTCGTGGGCAACCCACCCGGCGCTTCCCTTAAAGAGAATCGGGTAGTGTTCTTCGAGCCGTTTGGCAATGTAGTTGGCGTGGAGGATGGCGTAGCGGGTCGCTTCGGTGAGCCCTTCCTCCCCCATCATGCGGATATACATCCACGAGATGAGGACGATCGAGGCGCTCCCCCACGGGGCTGCGGCGACGGCGCGGTACGGGGCACCTTCTCCGATCGCGCGGTGTGAAGGGAGGAAAGGGGCCAGATGTGCAGCGACTCCGATCGGTCCGACGCCCGGGCCACCGCCGCCGTGCGGGATGCAGAAGGTTTTATGGAGGTTGAGGTGGCAGACATCCGCGCCGATGAAGCCGGGGCTGGTCAGGCCGACCTGCGCGTTCATGTTCGCGCCGTCCATATAGACCTGCCCGCCGTTGGCGTGGATCAACTCGCAGATCTCGCGAATCCCTTCCTCAAAGACGCCGTGCGTGCTCGGGTAGGTGATCATCAGGAGGCCGAGGGTCTCCCGGTATTCCTCCGCGCGGGCGCGCAGGTCATCGAGATCGACCTCTCCCGCCTCGTTGCAGCGGACCGGGACGACCTTGAACCCCGCCATGACGGCGCTGGCCGGGTTGGTCCCGTGGGCGGAGGTCGGGATAAGGCAGACGTTGCGCCCCGCTTCTCCACGGCTCGCGTGCCAGCCACGGATGGCGAGCAACCCGGCGTATTCGCCGTTCGACCCGGCGTTGGGTTGGAGCGAGACGGCGGCAAAGCCGGTGATCGTGGCGAGCCACCCCTCCAGTTGCCGGAAGAGTTCGAGGTATCCTTTCGCCTGATCGAGCGGCGCAAACGGGTGCAAGCCACCGAACTCGGGCCAGGTGATCGGGAGCATCTCGCTCGTCGCGTTGAGCTTCATCGTGCACGAGCCGAGCGCGATCATCGAAGTGGTCAACGAGAGATCCTTCGCCTCCAGACGGCGCAGGTAGCGGAGCATCTCCGTCTCGGTATGGTAGCGGTGGAAGACCGGGTGGGTGAGGTAATCGGTGTTGCGTTGCAGGGCGTCGTCAAACCCGGCGGCGGTCCGGGCGGCGAGGGCATCGGCGTCGGGCGCGGCGCTCTCCGGGTTGAAAACGGCAAAGAGGTCATCGAGCGAACCGGTCGTCTCATCGAGGGCGATGGTGATCGCGCTCTCCCCGAGGCGGCGCAAGTTGAGCCCGCGTTCGAGCGCCCGGGCGAGGAGGGTCTCCGTCTGCTCCCCATTTTCAAGGTCAACGCGGAGGGTGTCAAAGAAGGGGCGTTCGGCGATATTCCAGCCCCGTTCGCGCAAGCCGTTAGCGAAGGTGGCGGCGAGGTGATGAACGCGCCGTGCGATCCGGCGCAACCCCTCCGGCCCGTGGTAGACGGCGTACATCGAGGCGATGACGGCGAGGAGCACCTGTGCCGTACAGATGTTGCTGGTCGCCTTGTCGCGGCGGATGTGTTGTTCGCGCGTTTGGAGGGCGAGGCGGTAGGCCGGGTTGCCCGCAGCATCGCGCGAGACGCCGACGAGGCGCCCGGGCATCTGCCGTTTCATGGCGTCGCGCGTGGCGAAATAGGCGGCGTGCGGTCCGCCAAAGCCGAGCGGGACGCCGAAGCGCTGTGTGTTGCCGATGGCGATGTCGGCCCCGAGTTCCCCCGGGGATTTCAGCAGCGTGAGCGCGAGGAGATCGGCCGCCATGACGACCAGACATTGCTGCGCGTGGGCGGTGGCGATCAGGGCGGAGTAGTCGACGATCCGCCCGTCGGTCCCGGGGTATTGCAGGAGGAGGCCAAAGGCGGTTTGCGCCCCGGTGGCACCGGTGAAGTCCCACTCCTCCTCCGCGATCACGGCGATCCGGATGCCGAGCGGTTCGGCGCGGGTTTCCAACACGTCGATCGTCTGCGGGTGGGTCTGGTCGGAGACGAGGAAGGTCTGCGCGGCCTTGTCCTTGCGCAGGGCAAAGAGCATCGCCATCGCTTCGGCGGCGGCGGTCCCTTCATCAAGGAGGGAGGCGTTGGCGATGTCGAGCCCGGTCAGGTCGGCCACCATCGTCTGGAAATTCAGGAGCGCTTCGAGCCGGCCTTGCGAGATTTCGGCCTGATACGGGGTGTAAGCGGTGTACCAGCCGGGGTTTTCGAGGATGTTGCGCTGGATGACCGGCGGGGTGATCGTTCCGTAATAGCCGAGGCCGATGTGGGAGCGCAGGACGCGGTTGCGCCGCGCCAGATCGCGGAGTTCGCTTAGCGCTGCAAATTCGCCTGACCCTTGTGGGAGCGGGAGCGGCCCGGGGAGGCGGATGCCCGGGGGGATGGTCTGATCAATGAGCGCGTCGAGCGAGGGGAGGCCGAGCGTTTCGAGCATCGCTTCGCACTCCTTGGCGTCGGAACCGAGGTGGCGGCGCGGAAAAGTGTCGACGGGAGCGAGCGGGCGTGAAGCCTCCTTGGAAGAAGGAGCCGAAGAAAGAACAGGCGATCCGGACATGGTGGTGTGTAAAGAAGAGCAGCGTAGGAGAGAAGCGCCGCAAATCAAGACGTTTCCCGATTTACCCAGTCGAGATAGGCGCGCAGCCCTCGCTCCGCCGGGATGGCGACGATCTCCGGCACTTCGTACGGGTGGAGCGAGCGCAGCCGTGCTTCAAGGGCCGGGTAGTGGCTCCGGGTCGTTTTGAGGAGGGCGATCACTTCCCCTGCCGTCTCGATCTCTCCCTGCCAGCGGTAGATCGAGGTGACCTCCGGTAGCAGGTTGCCGCAGGCGATGAGACGTTCCTCGACGAGTTGACGCACGATGGTCTGCGCCTCCTCCGGTTGAGCGAAGGTGGTGAGGACCAGCAGCAGTTCGCTCATAGCGCTAAGCGGCGCTAAAGGCTGGGGTCGCTTCCGGTTGCGGAGCGCCGACGGCTTGTTGCCGGGTGATCCAGCCGCCGCCGACAGCGCGATCGCCGACGTAGCAGACCGCAGCCTGCCCGGGGGTGACGGCCCGTTGCGGAACGTGAAGGCGGATGCTCGCCTCGCCATTCGCACCGGGGTAAACCGTGGCCTCTGCGCCGGGGTGGGCGTAGCGGATCTTGACGTTGACCTCGAACGGGGCGCTCGGCTCGCCGTCGAGCCAGTTGCAGTGATTGATCGTAAAGGTCTCGGTCACCAGATCTTCCGCATCGCCGACGATGACGCTGTGCGTCGCCGGGTCGATGTCGATCACGTAGAGCGGGCGGGGGGAGCCGCCGGGTAGCCCTTTGCGCTGGCCGATCGTGAAGAGTTCGATCCCGTCATGGTCGGCGAGGCGTTTGCCGCTCTTGTCATAGATGCCGCCGCGGTGAAACTCCGCTTCGTCCATCTTGCCGCGCAGGAACGCTTTGTAATCGTTGCCGGGGACGAAGCAGATTTCCTGACTGTCGACCTTGGTGGCGACTTTGAGGCCGAGTTGCGCCGCGATCGCGCGGATCTCCGGCTTCTCCATATCGCCGAGCGGGGTGAGCGCGCGTTGGAGCTGTTCCTGCCGCAGGCTAAAGAGGAAGTACGACTGGTCCTTGCGCCGGTCGCGCCCTTTGCGCAGGGTGGCGTGGCCGTCGTGGTGTTCGATGATGGCGTAGTGGCCGGTGGCGATGTACTGCGCCCCGAGCGCACGTGCCTTGGCCCAGAGGTTGCCGAATTTCACCTTTTCATTGCACATGACGCACGGGTTGGGGGTGCGCCCGGCCTTGTACTCGGCGGTAAAGTAATCGATGACCTGCTTTTCAAACTGGTCGGATTCGTCGACCACGTAGTGCGGCACACCCATGGCATGGGCGACGCTACGGGCATCGGCGATGGCGCTCGGGCCGCAGCATTTGTCCTCAGCACGGGAGAGGCAATCTTGCGGCCAGACCTTCATCGTCACGCCGACGACATCGTATCCCTGCTCTTTAAGCAGATAGGCTGCAACGGATGAATCGACGCCGCCGCTCATCCCGAGGACAACGCGCGGTTTGGTGGCACTCATGGAACGGGCTAAAATAAGCACCCTTTGCCGAAAGGTAAAGCGGCAAAATGGGGGTCAATCGGGTTGATGTCGTGACAGATATGGGCAGTTTAGGCCCCTTTCCCTGTCATAATCTGCCTTCGTTGGCTCGGCGTTTGATGTCACGCTCCGATACAGCGATCCGTTCCTTCCTGGATTTGGCGTCTCCGGCGAAGAAGAAATAAAGAAGTGTTCCAACAAAATTCAGGAGGAGCACAATCAAAAGCCATACGATGCGATCATATGGATCTTCTGTTTTTTCTTTAGCGATGACGACTACAGACCAGAGCCATACCATGAAGGCGATAATGATTCCTAATGAGACCCAGCCCGGGAGCCAGTTGAAGTTTTGACCCGCGAATAATAGGTTGATGGGATTCATCTTTGCTTAATGTCAAGGGTTGGCATCCCTGCTTGCCGGGGTGCGGTTGGCAAGCAGGGAAAGGGTTTGAGTCACGGAAAAAACTTGAGCAAATAACGGACTGGTTGGGGTTTGCTGCATTTGGGAAACGCTGAATAAAGCAAGCTCTGCCGCAAGCTGGTCATTTTCGCCTCTTTTCGAGCCTCTTTGTCCTCACCTCTCTTAGGAGAGGCTGCGGGAAAGTGTCCCAAAAACCGATCGGAACTGCCTGCGCTTTCGTCAGGCTTCATTTAATCAGCGTCTCCTTTGCTTCCATGAGAATGGCAGTCAATAGGAAACGGAGGCTTACTTCAAGACTGTCTAATTTTTGGTTAAAAGAAAGGGTTGTTCTGTTGAAATGTTCCCCTCCGCCTCTCTTGAGAGATAGGAGGGGCGAAGTCCCCGGGGGAATTTAGGGGCGATCCTTATGTGGTCGAGCGGGCTCCCGCTCGAAGCTGGCTTCATCGTTGTGTTGGCTTCTTTTGATGATATAGTGAGTCTGGTACTTAATGGTATCGGATTTCGTCTTAAGCCCCTTCATCTTTGAGAGCCCATCATGGATCTTTTGTAGTAGCTCGTTTGCGACTTCGCCTTGGCTTGCGATCTCGAATGCCGGATCGTGATCCTTGGAGAGAGTCGTGTTGACAAGAAGCTCGAAATTGGAAGATGGGATGCCTATACTAAATTCGATATTCGCGTGTGTCGCCTTCATGAAATCGGCTAGGGTCTTTACGGAAAGATTCTTCTCGAACTCCTCTTGGGTGGACAATAGCCGTGCGGAGCCTATCTGAACCGCCCGGTCCGCACGTTCTTTGATGCCGTCCTTGGGCTGATAAGTCTTCCAGTCGGCGTGGTATTCTGTACCGTCAACCGGGTCTTTAAATGTGCGGTCTGCGGTCTGTCCGAGTGCAACCGCGGGCAATAATAATAGTAGAGCGATTGTTTTCATTTGGTTAACGTCGAAATCAAGTGCCTGAAGGGATGTTTGCATCCGCTTGTTGGGCGTTTAGGGATGGTTTAGTGCTGGGAATAAAGCATGCTGCCTATTTTGGGTTTCCCGGGGCGTTGCTCAATCGCTTTTCCTATTTTCAATCGCCTCACAGATTGCGGCGGTGCAGGCAAGGGCGGTGCCAAGGCAGATCAATGGGAAAAGACCATGAGTGAAGTGACTGGTGAACTGATCATACACGTCAGTTCTATAGCTGCCGGGTCTGGAGAATAGTTTTGTTAAAATGCCGTCGGTGGATTCGTCCTAAAATACCCTTAACTTGACACCATTCAGGTCCGGCCTTGACTGTTGCCGCAGCTCGTTAAGGCCTGCTTCTGGCTTCGGCTGGCTTCGACTGCATCTGAAGCACCGTCAATCCTATCTTTTGCGGCTTTTCTCACCCTTGCGTCGTGATCGTTTAACATAGCTTTCAGAATGTCCTTGTTTAAAGAAGGGTTCTGCAACACATCAATCTTAATCAGATATCGCTGATGTTTCGAAAGCTCCCATAATAATGCTGGAGGAGAGTTTGGATTCTTCGCTAACTCACGTAAAATCTCCAAATTGTCGTCATCTGAAATTCTGGATAGAATCTCACTTGGTGTGTTGGGATTTCCCGCTATCGCCTTTAAAGCCATAGCATCTTTACGAGCTAGGGCATCTTTAGCTTCCTGTTGGAGGACTTCTGCCTCGATAGCCGTTTCCAGACGTTGCCTCCGAATCTCGTAAGATTGGATGTTCCAAAAAATCCATGCTGCTATCACTAACCCTGCTGTAGAACAGAAAAGATGAAATTTGGCAGTTGACTTCTCGCCTGAAAAGGCCCGAATCGTACCCTTGACAAACAAAGCGATCATCGCCCATACGAAACAGCTATACAGGACGATTACCACATATCCGATGGCCTTTTGGGGATCCTCCGGCGTACCTATAGCATATTGCCGCATCAGCAGATAAGCCATTGGGACCGAAAACAGGCCTCCAGCAAGAGAAGGTATCCTCATAACTCCTTTATTGCCCCGGTGATGGGGGGTAGTCAAGAATGGCGTTAAGTTAAGCAGCTTTTCAGGGGCTTCCCCCATGGGAAACTGTCGGTGGGCTCATCCTAAAATGCCCTTAACCTAACGCCATTCGGGTCAGACCCGCTCTTTGCGCTCCCGGTGGGAGAGGAGGGCAGTGAGCGTGGCGGGAATTGCCATGGTTCGCGGTGCTTCAAAGCGGGCGAGAAGGAGGGTTGCGACACCGAGGAGGAGGTGGACGCTCCAGAGGATAGGTGCCCCGGAGAAGTGAAAGTAGAAAGCGGCCACGGAGGGGAGGATCATCATGAGTGTCAGCCATCCGGTGATAAGTGCCTTTTTCCTGATGAGACGAACCGAGGAGCGATTGATCGGAGGCGGCTTTGGAAGGATGCCTGCTATCACGAAACAAAGATAACAAGCTGGCCCACACGTTTCAAGCAAACGATAGCGCGTTAATCCACTTGGTGGCGGGCGCGAAATCGGGTATATTTTGCGTTATGACCCCGTTTCTTATCCGCTGGCTGGTGACGATGCTTGCTGTTTTTGTCGTGAGTCAGATCCCCGGCATCGGTGTGCGGGCCGAGACGACACAGGGGTTGATCCTTGCCGGGTTGTTCCTCGGGTTGCTCAATGCGTTTGTCCGCCCGGTGCTTCTCCTCTTGAGCCTGCCGCTGATTCTCTTCTCGATGGGGCTCTTTATTTTTATCGTCAATGCGGTGTTGCTTTATGCCGTGAGCGGGGTGGTTGGCGATTTCAAGGTCGATAGCTTCGGCTCGGCGATTCTTGGCTCGATCGTGATCAGCCTCGTCTCGTGGTTCTTCTCGATCTTCTTCCGTAGTAGCGACGGGCGGGTGCGCGTGATCACGCATCACCCGGAAGTCCGCCGCGAAGGGGGGATCAAGAAGGTCGAGGGGCGGGTGATCGAATAAAACGGGAGCGTCACGACGTGAAGGTTAAAATTTGCGGCGTCACGACGCCCGGGGATGCCGAGGCAGCGATCGAGGCCGGGGCGGATGCTCTCGGGTTCAACGGTTTTCGCGGTTCCAAACGATACCTCGACCTTGCCGCCGCCTCCGACTGGATCGTGCAACTCCCGCCACTGGTGACGCGCGTGGCTGTGCTGGTCAATCCGACGCTGGAGGAGGCGTTGGCGATCGCGGCTCTGCCGGGGATCGACGTGCTGCAATTCCATGGCGATGAGACGCCGGAGTTTTGCAGCCGCTTTCCCGGTTTTATCCGTGCCTTGAGTGTCCGGGATGCCGGAGCATTGCGGGAAAGGGCGTCGACTTTTTCCACCCGTTCGCTTCTGCTCGACGCGTTCGTCCCCGGGGCGTATGGCGGGACGGGGCATCTCATTGATCTTGAACTCGCCGCTGCTTTTGTGGCCGAGCGGCGCGGGAGCGCGAGCGTCCTGCTTTCCGGCGGGTTGACGCCGGAGAATGTCGCCGGGGCAGTGGAACGGGTGCGGCCTTACGGGGTCGACATCGCCAGCGGGGTGGAATCGGCCCCGGGGAGGAAGGACCGCTGCAAAATGCGGGACTTCATCGCCGCTGCCAAGGGGGCGATTTCGGCGATTTCAAACGCAAAGGGATAAAAATAATAATCGGGTCGACGAGTTGGATCGGTTTCTGCTACTTACCATGATCCGAACACCAGCTTTTCCTCGACCTATGCGCCATCCCCTAGCCTTTTTCTGCTCACTTTTGTCGGTCGCATCCATTGCGGGTGCGCAGGAACCTGTCATTGCCGATCCGGAAGCGGCCCCGCTCGCCGCGCCGACGCCGGTGACCATTGAGGCGCCACCCGCCGCCGTCCCGGCCCCGGCGGTGCCGCAAGGTTCGCTCGATCTTTCGCCGCAAACCGGGGAGCCGGTCGATGAACCGACGGCGATTGATCCGCCGCTTCAGCCGATCGCCCCGGCTTCGGGGGAGATCGACCCGATCGACCCGCCGATCTCTGGCCCGGTGCCGACGATCGCTCCGGCTGGCGCCCCTTCGACGACGGCGCTGCCGGTAACGACCGGTTCGCGCGTGCATGAATTTCAGGCGGAAGATGTCGGCGCTGTCGTTCGTCTCCTTGCCCGGCAGGCGGGGGTGAACGTCGTCGTTAGCGATCAGGTCACCGGGACGATTACCATGCGGCTTGAAAATTTAAGCCCGCTTCAGGCGCTCCGCGTCGTGGTCAACGCCAAGGCGTTGCTCATCGACCAGCAGGATGGGGTTTACTACATCAAGACGATGGCCGAGCGTCAGCGCGAACCGACCGTCGGTGGCAGTTACACCTTTAGCTATGCCTCCTCGGAAGCGATTCGCCCGCTTCTGGCGACGCAGATCCAGAGCGGCGTCGCCCCGCAGGTCGACACCCGCACCAACACGATCTTCTATCGCGATTTCAAATCGAACCTCGAAAACATTGATCTCTTCCTCGCTTCGGTCGACCGGCCGACGCAGCAGGTGATGATCGAAGCGCGTCTGGTCGAGGTGAACGCCAATCCGCGCCAGTCTTACGGGATTAACTGGGGTGGAGTCGTCGGGAGTTCCTCGGTGGCACAGCGGGTTTCCTACGGCGGTCTGCACTTTGCGGAGAAAGATGGCGACGGCGCTGTGACCGGGGCAATGGGAGACCTCCTCTTTGGCGGAGAGTCCAATGCCTTCAAATCGCTTTACGGGCAGTTTGCGATTCTTTCGGTTCCTTCGATGAGCGCCACGTTGCGTCTGCTTAATGAAGATGCCGATGCGGAGTTTCTCGCCAATCCCCGGATTGTGACGGCCAACAACCTCGAAGCAAAGATCGAGATCACCCGGAACCAGCCGGTGCCGGAGTTGAACTTCAACGAGCAGACGGCCACGGCTGTTTTCGGCGGCTTTGAAGACAAGATCTTCGGTAACGAACTGGTTGTTAAACCGACGATCAATAAGGACGACTTCATCACCATGCTCGTCAAACCTAAGATCAGCAACAAAGTGGCCGATGCCACCTTCGAGTTTGCCGGGGCGCAGGTTTCCAGCCCGGTCATTGATACCCGTGCGCTGGAGTCGACCGTGTTGATCAAGAGCGGCGATACGCTCGCCATCGGCGGTTTGCTTCAGGATGAGTCGACCAAGAACCGCAATAAAGTCCCCTTTCTGGGTGATATTCCGGTGATTGGGTACGCCTTTCAGGAGAAGCTCAATAACCGCTCCAAGCGGAATCTGCTTGTCTTTGTCACCCCGACTATTGTCAAACAGGGATACGGCACCGGGCTGGAAGACCAGATCTCCGGGCTTAAAAACAGTGGTGAAGAGTTTGCCGACCCAAATGGCTGGCGCAACAACGCCAGAGGAGCCATCCGGCTGGTGCCGACTTCCAATCGTCAGCTTGCTGCTGATTATCCGAAGCCGGGCCTCCCGCCGGAACCTGCCAAGCGGAGTAAGCGGAGCAAATCTTCCCGATAATCCTCTCTCTCCCTATTAAATGAAGTTATTGAAGATTGCGGTCCTCTCCGGCGACGGGATCGGGCCGGAAGTGATGGTGCAGGGCGTGCGCGTCCTTGAAAGTGTAGCGAAGAAGTTCGGGTTTCAGCTTGAACTGACACCGGCCCGGGTCGGCGGTATTGCCATTGACGAAGATGGCCACGCGCTCCCTCCGGCGACGATCGCTGCCTGTGAAGCCGCTGATGCGATTCTCTTTGGCTCGGTCGGCGGGCCGAAGTGGGAGTCTCTCCCGCCCGATCAACAGCCGGAGCGGGCGGCGCTCCTGCCGCTTCGCAAGCACTTCGGCCTTTTTGCCAATCTTCGCCCGGCTCTCTGTTTCCCGGCATTGACCCATGCCTCTCCGATTAAGGAGTCGATCGTGGCGGGTGGCTTTAATGTCCTCTGTGTGCGCGAGTTGACTGGTGGCCTCTATTTTGGCCAGCCTAAGTATCGCGGGGAGGAGAACGGTGAGCCGATCGCCGTCGATACGATGGTTTATCGCAAAAATGAGATTGAGAGGATTGCTCATGTCGCTTTCAAGGCGGCTCAGGAACGGGGCAAGCGCCTCACCTCGATTGATAAGGCGAACGTATTGGAGAACGGCGTCCTCTGGCGACAGACGGTTACCGCCCTTGCTGCGCAATACCCGGATGTGAAGGTCGATCACCTTTACGTCGATAACGCCGCGATGCAGTTGATCCGCAATCCGCGCGGGTTTGATGTCGTCCTCGCCGAGAATTTGTTTGGTGATATTCTGAGTGATGAAATGGCGATGATTGCCGGGTCGCTCGGGATGTTGCCGAGCGCGAGCCTCGGCGTGCGCGAGAGTGCGCATGGCCGTTTCGGGATGTACGAGCCGAGTGGCGGCACAGCCCCCGACATCGCCGGGAAGGGGATCGCCAACCCGATCGCCCAGATCCTCTCGGTGGCGATGATGTTGCGTTACTCCTTTGGCGAAAGCGCAGCGGCAGATGCGATCGACGCCGCCGTCCGCACCGTGATCAACAACGGCTTGCGCACCGGTGACATCTATAGCGAAGGGACGCAGCGCGTCGGCACCGCTGAGATGGGCGATGCGATTCTTGCCGCGATCGGTTAATCTCTTCCCGAGGGCCGGGGGTTGCCAACACCCGGCCCTTTGTTTTAGGGTGTGTTCACGAATTTGCTGAGAAGCGGCTGAAAGTCGCCTTTTGGCCCAAAAGTCGGTTTCTTCGGGCGTCCGAATCTCGATTCGGCCCCCCTCAGAAGCCCGATTTCGGTCTCAAAATTCGTCATTTCATCCATCTTTCTCAATTCGTGAACACACCCTAGAATGCCCTCATCCATGATGACTCCCCGGTTTCTGGTCGGTTGCGCGCTGGTCGCGTTGACGCTTACTTCGTGCAAAACCACCGACGAAAAGCCGGAGGAGAAACCGCCGGGGGCTACCATCGGCGATCAGGGGGAGGATGTCTCCTTTCAGGCGTTCCTCTCCCGGTTGCGCAAAGCGGCTGCCCGGGGCGATTCCGAAATGATGGCGCGGATGATGACGCCCAATTTCGGTTTCAGTTGGGCGCCGGATGGCGAGGGGCCGGGGGTTTTCTCGTATTGGAACACGCATCGGCTCTGGCCGGAGGTCAACCTCATCCTCCAGCAGCGCTTCGTGCCGAGTGGGGAATACATGGTCTCTCCGCCGGAGGTGGTCTCCGATCCTAACTACGGCGGTTATCGCGCGGGGTTGCGGCTGGTTAATGGGTCGTGGCGCTTCGCTTATTTCGTCCCGGCACCACCGCCTGACATGGAGTGATGGAAACGCCGCTTGATCCGCTCGCCTGCGGGTTGCCGCATCGCGAGCCCTTTCTGTTTCTCGATGCGATTGTCGCGCGGGTTCCCGGCGAGTTGGCCCGGGGGCATAAGACCTTTTTGGCGCAGGAGCCGTTCTTCGCCGGGCATTTTCCCGGCGATCCGCTCGTGCCGGGGGTGATTCTTACCGAAGCGCTCGCGCAGATTTCCGGCGTGGTGCTCGGTGTGCCGGGGCTGCGGTTGGCGGCGATCCGTTCGATGAAGTTCCTGCGCCCGGTTCGTCCCGGGGAGCGGTTGGAACTCGCCGCCCGTTATAGCGGGGAGGCGGGGAAACTGATTCTCTTTGAGGCGCGTGCCAGCGTCGGGGAAGAGACGGCGGCAGAGGGGACACTCGTCCTCGCGCGGCCTTGAAAATCAGGTAGCGCGAGGAGGAGAGAACCCGGTTTTTCGGGGAAGCCCGCTTACTTGCGGTGGTAGAGCCGACGGCGGCGCAGCAGCATTAACGCGCCCGTGCCGCTCAGGAGGAGCGCCACCGTGCTGGCCTCTGGAACGGCGGTGAAATGGACGGTGGCTGAATCCCCGTTGGCCAAAGTGATCGTCACACTTCCCAGATCATGGAAGATATTGTTTTGGACACTCGTATTACCGAGGTAAAACGAGAGATACATCAGGTCGTTGGCGCCGTAGTTCCCTGTGACGTAACTCCACGAGTTGGGAGAGGAGGGGGTGCCAGAATTATCAAGGATCGTAACTGAAGATCCAGAGTTAAGGTTCCATGTCTCCCACGATCCGGTGGAGGAGTGGAGCGGATTGAGCTGGAACTGCTGATTATACCATGGGTTGCTCTGCCCTCTGATGCCGGTAGTCAGGCGTAGAGCCCATGTCAAGTGGTTAGCGGGCAAGCGATCGTCGGCGTCAAGCCGTGTGGTGTAGGAGATATTGGCAATGTCGGCGATGCTTAATTGCGGACCGCCCGGATTATAGGTGATGCCAAAAAGGGAGTAGACATCGATGTAAAGATTGGAGTTGAGCCCGGTCCCCGCGCGAATATCGGAGATAAAAGAGCCGCCGGTTTGGCCGGAAGGTCTGCCCGGAGGTGTATGATCGGGATCACCTTTGACCCGTGCACCCTGCATCTCCAGCGTCAGGTCTGACGGATTGGTGCCGATATAGGTTTTGCCACCCGAGTCAAAGAAAACCGCTTCATAATAGCGGTCGATGTGGGTCTGCGCGGAAGCGGGAGCGAGCGTGAACGCTAACGCTGCGGCGGCGAGGAACGGACGCTTAAAACAGAGGGGGATGGCCATAAGCAAGGCGTAGGCTATTCCCTGATGACAGCGCGATGCAACCTTTTTTTACATCGAATTTGTCCATTTTTTCCTTGCGCTCAAAAGCAGGCTGATCCAAAGTGATTCCCCCTATTCCAAGTAGGGAATTGGGAATTACAGTTGTCGCCACCGTTTTCTATGTCACTTCAAGCCGATGAGATCACCCCGCAAGAGGTGCACGCCCTCGCCGAAAGGTTGGAGGGGGCGCCTTTAGAGGAGGTGCTTGGCTGGGCGTGGGAGCGCTTCGGGACTCGCGCGGCGGTCGGGACCAGTTTTCAGGGGGCGGGGTTGGTGATGCTTCACCATGCGGTCCGCGCCGGTTTGCCGCTCCCGGTGTTTACCATTGATACCGGGTTTCTTTTTCCGGAAACGGTCGAACTCAAGCATCGGCTGGAAGATTTTTTCGGTCTTCCCATTGAGAGCGTTCACCCGGAACAGACGCCGCAGGAGCAGGCTGCCGAACATGGCGATCAACTCTGGGAGCGCTCGCCCAATCTCTGCTGCACCTTGCGCAAGGTCCTACCGCTGCAACGCAAGCTCTCCGAACTGGCCGTCTGGGTCACCGGCGTGCGCCGTCAGCAGGCCGAGACGCGGGAGAAGACCGCGATTCTGGAGATGTACCGCTTTGATGAATTGCGCGAGTTGAACATCCTCAAGCTCAATCCGATGGTCGCCTGGAGCCGGGAAGCGGTCTGGGCCTACCTGCACGAACACCATATTCCGTACAATCCGCTGCATGACCGCGGCTACCGTTCCATCGGCTGCCAGCCGTGCACCCGCCCCTCCGGCGATTCGCAGAATGAACGCGCCGGGCGCTGGAGCGGTTTTAACAAGACCGAGTGCGGCATTCACACTTTCCTTGGTTCCAGTCTTTGATTTTTTATGAGTTCCATCGCCACACACCCAGCCTATAGCGGGAACTACCCCGCCCCTGATGACGCCGAATCACCGGCGTTTTTCCCGGAGCCGGTCTCGCGGGAGGATGCTGCGCACCTTGATGCGCTTGAAGCCCAGAGCATCTTCATCATCCGCGAGGCGTACCATCATTTCAAAAATATCTGCATGCCGTGGTCGATGGGGAAAGATTCCAACGTCTTAATCTGGCTCTCGCGCAAGGCCTTCGGCGGACACATTCCCTACCCGCTCCTTCATATTGATACGACCTACGAGTTCCCGGAGATGATCGACTACCGCGACTGGGCGGTGGAGCATCACAAGCTCAATCTGATTGTTAAAATCAACGAAGAGGCTCGCGCCGGTCGCGGGGCTTATGAGGCAACGGGGCCGATCGGGTATGAAACGACCGATCCGGTCACCGTGACGCACGAGTTGAAGACCGTTGCCTTGCAGCAGGTGATGGCCGAGCATCAATGGGACGCGCTCATCACCGGGATTCGCCGTGATGAAGATTCCACCCGGGCCAAGGAACGCTATTTTAGCCCGCGCACCAAAGATTTCGAGTGGGATTACAAAGACCAGCCGCCGGAATTCTGGAACCAGTTCACGACCTCGTGCGGCCCCGGCGAGCATGTGCGCGTGCAGGCGCTGCTCGACTGGTCGGAGCGCGATATCTGGCTCTATATCCAGCGCGAGGGGATTCCGATCCCGAAGATGTACTTCGCCCGTAACGGGCGCAACGGCGGGCGTTACCGTTTCCGCTCGCTTGGTTGCTGGCCGATCTCCGGCCCGGTGGAGAGCGAGGCCGACACGATCGACAAGATTATTGAAGAGTTGGCTAATACCAAGACCAGCGAACGCGCCGGACGTGCTCAGGATCACCACGAACGCAACGCCATGCAGAAGCTCCGCGCCAAGGGGTTCATGTAAGCCTTAAAAAAACCAGAATAGCTATGTCGCATCTTTCTCAAGTTCTTGAAGCCCCGGGCGCTCCGACGATCGTGACGCCGGAGCCGGAGCGTGCGCTCCCGGCCTTTGCCACGAATGTGCAGCGGCTTAAAATCGTCTTCGTCGGTCATGTCGATCACGGCAAGTCGACCTTGATCGGGCGCATCTTTCACGACACCCATTCGCTACCCGATGGGAAGGTCGAGCAGATCCGCAAAGCGTGTGTGGAAGAGGGGATGGAGTTTGAATACGCCTTCCTGCTCGATGCGTTGCTCGAAGAACAGGCGCAGAATATCACCATCGACACGACGCAGATCCAGTTCCGTACGGCCAAGCGTCCCTATGTCATTATCGATGCGCCGGGACATAAGGAGTTCCTTAAAAACATGATCAGCGGCGCGGCGAGCGCGGATGCCGCCGTGTTGCTCATCGCCGCCAATGAAGGGGTGCGCGAGCAGAGCCGCCGCCATGGCTACCTCTTGAGCCTGCTTGGGATTACGCAGGTGGTGGTCGCGGTCAACAAGATGGATCTCGTCGGTTATTCGCAGGAGACTTTCGATAAGTTGCAGGCGGAGTACACCGAGTTCCTAAGCCAGATCGGGCTGGAAGCGCGGCTCTTTATCCCGATCTCCGCCCGTAATGGCGATAACATTGCTACCCGTAACACCGAGGCGCTCGGCTGGTACACCGGGCCGACGATCACTGAAGCGTTGGATCATTTTGAACCGCCGAAAACGGTGGAAGAGCAGGCGCTGCGCTTCCCGATTCAGGATATCTACCGTTTTGATGAACGGCGCATTCTCGCCGGACGGATCGAGTCGGGGACGTTGAGCGTCGGCGATACGCTTGTCTTCTCGCCCAATAACAAGACGGCAGTGGTCGCCTCGATCGAGCGCTGGCACAGCTCCAGAACCGATGCCGCCAAAGCCGGGGAGTCGATCGGCATCACGCTCAGTGAGCAGATTTTTGTGGAGCGCGGGCATGTCGCCTCTCACGAAACCGAGACACCGATTGAGACCAACCGTTTCAAGGCACGTCTCTTCTGGATGGGGCATCAGTCGTTGGAAAAAGGCCGCCGCTACAAGCTCAAGGTTACGACACAGGAGGTCGATGCGGAGATTATCTCGGTAGAACGGGTGATCGATGCTTCGACGCTTGATACCGTGGAAGGGCGTGACTTCATTGCCCGTGACGACGTCGCGGAAGTGACTTTTAAGACGCGCTCTCCGCTAGTGATTGACAACCACGATCGCAACGTCGCCCTTGGGCGCTTTGTGATCATGGACGGGCACCATGTCGCCGGGGGTGGAATTATTTTTGGCGGGATCTATACCGATCGTACCAAGGTCAAATCGGCCAATATCTATTGGAGCGAAGGGGCTGTCACGCCGGAGCATCGCGAGATCCGCAACGGTCACAAGGGAGCGATTGTCTGGCTCACCGGCCTGAGTGGCTCGGGTAAATCGACGATCGCTAGAGAACTGGAACGCGAGTTGTTCAACCGCTCCATGCAGACCTATGTGCTCGACGGGGATAACATTCGCCACGGTCTGAACGCTAACCTCGGGTTCTCACCTGAGGATCGCATGGAGAACATCCGGCGTGTGGCAGAGGTTGCCAAGCTGATGGCTGATTCAGGGCATATTGTGATCACGGCCTTCATTGCGCCGTACAAGGCTGATCGCCGTCGGGCGCGGGAGATCGCTCTCGAAGGGGGACGTGATTTCTATATCGTCCATGTCAATGCCTCGCTTGAAGCATGCGAAGCGCGTGATCCCAAGGAACTCTACAAGAAGGCGCGCGCCGGGGAGATCAAAGAGTTTACCGGGATCGACGCTCCGTACGAAGCGCCGGAAGATCCCGATCTGGTGATCAATACCGAGACGCAGAGCTTGCAGGAATCAGTGACGGCGATCCTCGACTTCTTGCGCCCGCGCCTGCGGATCGAAGGGCCGGAGATGTTTGATATCTAGACTCGCTCCTCTTCGATGAAGGTCGCCTTAAAAAGCGATCTCATCGAGGACGATCTCCTTGAACTCGATCTCCGGATAGCTCGTCAGGATGACGATGCGTGCGGAGCGGGTTCCGGGCCACCATTGGTCGTTGGGGAGGCCAGAGAGAGCCTCCCCGGAGATCTCACCGCTAAACTCCACCCACTCCTTGTTTTGCGGGAGGGGGCGGAAGGCGGCGGCGCTATAGATAAAGGTATTACCCGATTGATGCTGGCGAACGGCGCTCCCAGCCTCCAGCGCATGGGGGAGGGGGGTCTTCAAGGTGACGCGGTTGTCTTCGATGGCGTCGATGGCAACCAGTTGCCGATGGGGTAGCCCCTCATCAGAGAGATCGAAGGCAAGCAGGAGATGCTCTCCCTTTTTCCACCCTTTGGCATCGGTAAGCTCGATCTCGGTCGCCCCTGCCTCGGCCTCTTTGGCCAAGGTGGTTAGCGATCCCTCCACCGGGTTGACCTGTGCGGGTTGGATCGGCTTCCCCTCGGCGTCAAAGGGGGCAAAGCCAAAGCTGACGCTCCCGCTGCTTGCGGCGTCGCTAGCGCGGAATTTTCCGGCGAGACGGTAGTTGCGTTTCGGGTCAATCGTGAGCGGTTTGCCTTCAAAATGAACCCCTCCGGCGCGGACGGTGCCGATCTCCTCGCCCGAGCCATGGAGCGCCTGAAGCGATTGATAGCTACCATCAAAGACCCGCTCTTCAATCTCCTTGCCGGGATGGGGGATGAGCTTGGGGATGCCGATAAACTGGCGATCCTGAATCGGTTGCGCCTTGGCATCGGTGACGATGGTGACAAGCACCCTTTGGCCCTGATAGGCATGGGTGGGAATGATCCAGCGGCGCAGGTGAGTGTCGGGCTTGCGATCAGGGCCGCTCCCCGGCAGGCAATCAAAGGAGCGGACTTCTTTCCCGTTGATCAGGAAGCGGACGATCGTGCCGTCGAAGCCGTGGAACGGGTAGCGATCCTGAAGGTTGCGGAAGTAGAACTCAAAGGCGTGTTCACCTTTCGGGACTTCGAAGGGGAAGTGGGTATGGACGTTGGTGCCGGTGTGCAGGTAAAGCGTCTGCTTGCGGACGTGGTGAGGCTCGCGCCCCGGAAGGGTAGTGATCGGGGCTTCGAGTTGCTCCGGGTTGAAGGCGACCAGTTGCAGCGGCAGCTTGCCGGAGAGCCGGTGCTTGGCGGCGGGCTGGTCATTGAGGTAGTAGCTGCTCAAGGGGGTGTTTTCCTTGAGCGGGAGGTCGATCTCCTCCGGGCCGCCGGGGAGGGCATCGAGGGTCATCAGGACGTAGCCCGGCCCTTGGCTATAGTGGGTTAGCCGGATGCCGTCCGTCGGCGTTTCCAGTTCCAGAGTGGTCGGTGTGCTTTTTTCTGGCCGGGGGAAGAGGGGGTAGTGATCGCGCGGGTCGAGTCCATAGATCTCTTTGCCGTTTTGAAAAGGCCAGTTAGCTAGCCAAAGCGGAGTGGCAACCCGGTTGGTCCCGTGAACGCGGCCATAACGTGGTTGGCCTTTGGGGTCGATCATCTGTTGCAACCCTCCTTGATCGCTATAGGTAAAGATCCCGGAAATGCCACGGTAGAAGGCGCGGTGTTCGGGTGGATAGGGATCTTTGGGAAAATGGGGTTGAAGCTCCTCTTCTGAGAAAAGCTTCGTTCGTAGCAGGAGATGGCCGTGCCAACTGGTGTCGGCCAGAAGTTCTTCAAGACTCCGACGCAGAAACGCATCACTGGGAGCGAAGCCGAAGCCGCCGGTGGCGTCGGAAGCGGCGACGAGGGTGTGGGTTAAAAGCGGGGAACCGGCTCCAATGGCAGGCATCCATTGACGGTAGCCATAGAGGTAGGCGGTTAGCGGATACTGCCGGGAGAGGCGGTAGCGTTTGAAATCATCATAGCCCCAGTGGGAAGCATAGTTGAGCGCCCATTTGGTGCCAAAGGCGATCCCTGCCGGGCCGTATTCTGAAGACATCGGGACATGAGGCTGGGTTTGTTGCAGGAGGCGTATCTGGGCGACGCTCCCTTGCCCCGCGCTCAAGCCGTCGATGACGCCATTGCCGCTATCAGAGACGACTCCGGCGGTATCTTCGTAGTTGGCATCGGTGCCGGTGGTGGAGTTCCACGTCTTCATCATCTCCGCATGGTAGGTGCGCCAGCGCGCGGAGAGCGGGTCGCCGTAGAGGAGGCGGCCTTCGGGGATGTCGGCAAACGGATCACCCCCTTCGCTATAGTCGACGGTGCCGATGAGTTTTTCGTGCAGTGCGCCGTCGGTGTCAGCGAGGGAGCGGCCTTTGTAGTGCCATGGGCTATTCTTTTTGGTTAAGAAGAAGTCGCTCAGCTTGTCACGCTTCCAGACCGGGGAGAGGTAGTTGGCGCAATAGGTATTGACATAGGCCTTGGCTTTCAATCCGGCGTCGTGGATGCGCTTGACCCCTTCGATATACCCTTCACGCGGGGTCCAGTCGGGCAGTTCGGTGTCAAAGGCCGGAGCGCGGGCGTTCCAGATCTGGAAGAGGAGATTCTTTTTCGGGAAGAAGGTAGCGATCTTTTCCAGCACTTCGGCGGTGGGGACCTGCATATAGATATCGAGAATCCCGGTGACGGCATTGGCCCACGGGATGCTATCGCGCACGGCGATCTCTTTGGCAAATTCGCTTTGATACCAGTCGCGGTACGGTGTCGCCGCCTGTTGCCAGCCTCCTTCAAAGACTTGCAGGTAGAAGGTCGGGGTAGCGATCTTTTTTTGCGCTTCAAACGGCATCAGGTTGTGGCTTTCCAGCGCGAGGGCGAACCCTTCCTCGGGATGGCGACGCACAAAGGCGTAGAGGTTGCGCATGGTGGCATCCTGCATCCAGAGAGCGAGCGCGTGGTTGCCTTCCTGAGCAAGCAGGAGTTGCGCTTCCAGAAAGGGGGAGCTGCCAAAGGGCATCAGCGCCGCCGGGCTATCGGTGGCGAGGTAGCTAATGCCGCCGAACCCGGGGACGATGACCTCTGCCTGTGGTGTGAGGTTAGCTAACGGGTAGCTGGCGCCGAAAAGCCCCCCTTCGGGCATTTCTCCGGTGATCTGACAGGTGAGCGCCCCTTGCTCCGTCTCGCCAAAGGTGAGGGTGAGGGTCGCCTCGGGGTGGAAGCGTTGGCCGTTGGAGAGGCCGCGCCAGGTGACGACGACCCGTTGGGCGTTGTGCTCAAGCTGGTAGGCCGATTCGGCGTTCGGACGCAGGTAGTTAGTGAGGGCAAAGTCGGGTTCGAGATGCTGCTTGAGCGTCGGCTCGCCCCACGGGATGTGGCCACGCCGGAACTGGTCAAGATCGTGCAACACGCCAAGACCGGTGGGGAGGTTGGCGGCTTTTTCGCTCCGTTCCGCCCAGAGTTTCCCGCTGCGCCGGTCGCGCAATTCGACGATCGCTCCATCGCGGACAAGGGCGCTCAGGGTGGCGGTGGAAAGGGTGAATTCCCTTTCGCCCGGGGTGACTTCGAGGGCCTCCACGGGAGGAGCGCTCCAGAAGGTGACCACGGTGAGAAAGGCAGGGAGGAGGCGGCGAAGCGGCATGACGAGAAAGAGTGCACCGGGGTTGAAAAGGGGTCAAGTGGTTTTGGAACTAATCCGTCTTTTTTGGATTTTGGGTTGTTCCTATCTGCATGGCGGGCTACGAGAAGGGATGGCGCAGCGCCTCAAACATCAATCCGCGCAGCGGGCGACCGATCAGATCGAGCAGTATTACCGGCGGCAGATCGTCACCGGCGGGTTGGCTCCGGGGACGAAGCTCCCCTCCAACATGGAGCTGGCTCGGTTCTGGTCGACCAGTACTGCTGCTGTGCAGCAGGCGCTCGCCACGTTGGCTGCGGAAGGGATGCTGGAGCGTCGCCAGCGCCGGGGGACGTTTGTGCGCGATCTTCGGCAGCGTGCGTTTGTCGGTCTCCTCTTTGGCCCGAATCTCATCCGCTCCAGCGCGGGTTTTTACCGTGTCTTGTGTGCGGCTTTGGAGAGGGAGCTTGATAAGATTCACCTTGCTGTCCGGGTCTATGACAACCTGACCTTCATGGAGATGAACGAAGCCGAGCGTCTCCATCACGACCTCCGGCTTGACCGTCATAACTACCCTTTTAACGGGTATGTGATGATCGGGACTTCCAAGATGCCCGCTGATCTCCTGGCCGATGATCTCAAACCGCGCGTGGTGGTTCAGGATGCGGTGCGAGGGAATGATCTCCTTCTTGATTACGCTGATTTTGTCCGCGTGAGTCTTCGTGAAATGGCACAGCGCGGTTTTCGTCGGGTGATCTATTTGCGCACCGTCGCTTCACCGCCGCCGGGGTTTAAGACGGAGCCGGTGCCCGGGCTGGCGCAGGAGGCGCAAGCGCTCGGGCTGGAGGTCGCGCCACCGTGGGAGTTTCACCTTAATGGTTCCGAGCCGGATCTGGAGTTCCTGATCGACGCGATGCTGGCGGAAGGGTTGGCTAGCGGCAGATTTCAGCCGTGGTGGGAAGAGGGGCCGGTGGCGCTGCTCCTCGAAGATGATCTTCTCCTGCGCCCGGTGGTTTCAACGCTCCTGCGGCGCGGTGTCCGTTTCCCGGGCAAGGTTGCGATTGCCACGCTTGCCAACCGGGGTAACCGTATTTACTGCGGCGTCCCGATTTTTCACTATGAGTTTTCGCTCACCGATCTCGCGCGGACGATGATCGGTATCTTGCACACGCGGATGCGTAACCTTGAACCGCTTGAAGCGTTGCCGATCCTCTTCCGTGGTACGTTTCATGAGCGGTTTTCTGGTCCGGGAGGTGACGCTCCAGAGCAAGAAGAGTGAGGTTCACAGCAAGAAATGGAGAGAGAGAGAGGGAGATGCGGTGTTCCATTATCTTAGCGTTCACTCATGATTTCCTCCTCTTTCTCTTCCGGTTCAATTTCTCTTCGTATCCTCTTTGTATGTACCGGTAATGCCGGGCGCAGCCAACTGGCACAAGCTTTCTGTACGGCCATGGGAGGGGAGTCGGTGGAGGCCGAATCCGCAGGCGTGGAGCCGTGGGCCGCTCTTCACCCGATGGCCGTCAGGTTAATGCAGGAGGCAGGCATGACGCTGGAGGGGCGCTACCCCAAAAGCGTTGGGCAGGTGGCGCAGAAGGCCTTTGATGTGGTCGTGACGATGGGCGACCCGGCAAGAGAGCGTCTGCCGCTGCGCCTTCGCGGCAATCCGTTGCGCCTCCATTGGGACCTTGCCGATCCGGCCGATGCTGATGGCACGCCGGAGTCTGAATCGGTCTTCCGGCATACGCTCCGGGCGATTAGAGAGCGGATAGTGGAGTTGCTGGAGAAGTGCCGCACCTTCCCGCGCCCTCAAGCTTTATGCCGCCAACCGGGGATCGGTAGCGGGCTCTGGATCAACGAAGTGCTTGATGAGCGGCAGCCCGCTGTTGCGGCGGCGGCGGGGTTCAAGGCGATGGAGATTAGCCCGTTTCTATGGAAGGATCATTTCGATATTCGTAACAAGGAACAGATCAGACGGGTGTGCCGGGGGGCGGACGATGCCGGGGTAGCGATCTGGTCGCTCCATTCAAGAGATGTTGGTGATATGACCTCTCCCTACCCTGCGGTGCGCCAGACGCAGATCGACGAACTGCTCTGGTCTCTGGAGGCAGCAGAGGAGTTGGGCGCCGGGGTGGTGATTTCGCACCTTCAGGTCGTGGGGAAGCATTTTGGCGATCTTGCGGCGGCGGAAGCCCGTCTTGCCGAGGGGATGGCGCTGTTGGAATCGAGGGCGGAGCGTTCTCCGGTCCGCTATGCGTTGGAGAACGGTTTCGCCTGTCGGGAGGGGCAATGGGCGCGCGATCTGTTCCGCAGGGTAGCCCCCTTTTCTCCAGCAGCTTTTGGTTATGTTCTCGATACCGGTCATACCAACGTGGCTGGTGATTTGGGAGAGGTCGAGGAGGGGATCGGAGAGCGCCTTATCTCGCTACATCTTAACGACAACAACGGCACCGATGAACACCTGAGCGCGGGAAAGGGAACGGTCGACTGGGCTCGCGTGGCCCGATTGATCAAGGCAACCGGTTACGACGGTTGTCTGATGTGGGAGATCGGCGCCAAAAGAGTCGACTTCAATCCGCAAGCCCTCAGCGATGCCATGGCCGGGCATCGGCTCCTGATGGAGCATCTCGCGTAACCCCATCAAGGGGAGTGAGCCTCCGTTATTTCTTCTTTTTATCGAAGTGGGTGTAGAGCCAGGTGTACGGGAAGCGCTTGCCGGGGCAACTGGTCGGCCTCGGGTTGATATCTTTGTGCGCTTTGATGATCGCCTCGCGCCGTTCGACCCTGCCGACGCGGCGGCGCAGGTAACGGATGAGTTCGTCGAGCGCTTCCAACTGCTGGCGGGTAGGCCGGTCGCGGTTGTAATCGCCGACAAAGCAGATGCCGAGCGCGATGTTATTGAGGTAATCGGAGTGGACATGGCCACCGTTGATCTGGCGGCTCCAGCGCGGGCCGATCTCGATCTGCCCGTCACCGGTGGAGGTGCCGTTGCCGATGACGAAGTGGTAGGCCAAGCCGTTGGGCATCTTGCGTACGTTGGTGTGGTAGTAGTTGAACGCCTTGGCGCTCCCCTGCCGCGTCGCGGAGTTGTGGATGACGATGTAACGCCAACGGTGTTTTTTGACCGGGGCGCGGTCGATGGCGCGGCGGATCGCCGGAGTTAGATATTTGTACTTGGTTTCCCGACGGAAAAAGAGGAAGCCGGTTCGCTCGGGCGGCGGTGGCGGGAGGAGTTCGTCGTCAGCGTGGCCTGATTTTTCAACGACGATGGCATTCTCCCTCTCTCCGGAGGAGGCGGCGGGTGGCGTGGAAGGGCGGCGGCGTTGTTGCTGTGCCTGTTGCCGGGCCGGGGCGGGAGTGGCGGTGGCCCGTGGTGTGGAGCGAGGGGTTGCGCGTGGCGTGGCCGCTGGGGTGGCGCGCGGAGTGCTGCGAGGGGTTGCCTTCGGTTTGCTGGCCGGTTTGGGCTTGGGCTTCGGCTTGGGGGTAGCGCGCGGGCGGGGGCGCGGGGTGGAACGTGGCGTCGCTTTGGGTTTCGGCGTCGCTTTTTCTTTGGTCTGGATGCCCCGCGATCGCAGGAAACGCTTTTTGCGCTCGGCATCAGTAGCGGCGAAAGCGGAAGGCGGCACCGGGATGAAGGCGAGCAGCAGGCAAAGGAGAGTGAGGAGGCGGGGTATTTTTCTCACAGGAGCTTCCCATCGTAACAGGAGATGCTTGGCAATCAAGCGATCAACAGGTTTCATGCACCTTCATCCGATGAAAAAAATTCTCATCCTGACGGCCGGGTATGGAGAGGGACACAATACCGCTGCCCGTTCGCTGCGCGAGGCGCTGGAACGTGAAGGCGGCGAGACGTTGGAGGTGGAGGTCCTCGACGTCATGGCGTTGACCTATGGCAGGGCCAACGAGTGGTTGCGCAAGGCGTACATGAAAGTGATCGCGCATGCTCCCGGGCTATGGGAGCGGGTCTACCAATGGATGGACAATGGCACAGGGATGGAGGATCAGGGAGCGTTGCTCGCCCCGATGCGGCGCAGGCTTGCCCGGATTCTGGAGGAGGCGCAGCCGCTCGCCGTGGTCTCGACCTACCCGATTTACAACTACCTCATGGGGCCGAAGCCGTTGCCGTTCTGGCAGGTGACGCTCATTACCGATTCGATCACGGTCAACTCGATCTGGCACCGTTGTGGGAGTGATTACTTTATCGTCCCCAATGAAGCGACGGCGGCGGTCCTCGCCACGCGCGAGGTTGGGCCGGTGAAGACGCTCGGTTTCCCGGTGTCGCTCCGCTTTGAGGCACGCCGCCCGAAGGCTCCCCCTGCCGCCGGGGAGCGCTGGAAGGTGCTTTATATGATTAACGCCGGGAAGCGCGAGGCGCCCGAACTGGTGCGCGGCCTTCTCAAGCGGGAGGGGATTGAGCTGAAAGTGACCGTCGGGCGGGATGAGGCGTTGCGCCGTGCGGTGGAGTCGGTGGTGGCGCGGAGCGGGCGCGAGGTGGAGGTGATCGGGTGGACTGATCGGATGCCCGAATTGATCCTCGAAGCGCATCTGCTCATTGGTAAGGCAGGCGGCGCAACGGTGCAGGAGACACTCGCGGCGGCGACCCCGATGCTGGTGACACAGGTGGTCCCCGGGCAGGAGGAGGGGAACGCCCGGCTGCTTCTGGAGAACGGTTGCGGAGCGCTGGCGCAAACCCCCGAAGCGATCAGCGAGGCGGTCGACGCGGCGTTCGCCGACGGCGGGGCGCTCTGGCGGCAGTGGTACGAGGCGGCGGAGCGGCTTGGCCTTCCCGATGCCGGGCGGGAAGTCTCCCGCTTTCTCCTCGGCCTTTCCGGGAAAACCGGGCAGAGTGGTGCGCTATGATCGACGCTTTGATTTTTGACATCGGCAACGTCCTGCTCCGTTTCGACTTTGGCGTGGCGATTGCTAAGCTCCAGCCGCTCTGCACGCACGTAGCCGAGGGGCCGCTCCTCGCTCCGCTTGAAACGGTCAAGAACGACTACGAGGCCGGACGCATCAGCCGGGCCGCTTTTCTCGCACAGGCGTTTGAACTCCTTGGCTATCGGGGGAGCGAGGCGGCGTTTGTCCAAGCTTGGGAGGAAATTTTCGAGGTCAACGAACCGATGGTGCAATGGATGGAGCAACTCCACGCCACCGGCAAGCCGCTCTATCTCCTCTCTAATACGAGCGACATCCACGTCGACCATATGCTGGCGGTCTATCCGTTTTTCGGTCGGTTTCGGGATGCGGTTTACTCCTATCGCGTCGGTTGTTCCAAGCCTGATCGGGCGATCTATGCCCTTGCCGCGAAGCAATTCGGGGTCGACCCGGAGCGGACCCTCTTTATTGATGATCTCGCCGTGAATATTGAGGCGGCCCGAGCGGAACGTTTCCGGGCGATCCGGTACGATTTCCGCGATCACGCCGCGTTTCTGCGCGAGGTCTCAGGCTTGGTTGCCTGAGTTGGATTGCCACCGCAGCCGTCGCCGGGAGTAGAGAAGCAGCAGCGCTCCGCCCGCGAGGGTCAGGCCGAGGGTGTCCGCTTCGGGAACGGCTTGGAACTTCACGGAAAAGTGTTCCGAAGACCAGACGGTGAACGGGCCGTCCTTAAAGGCGTCAGCGACGAAAAGATCCTCAAAGGTTACGTCGGAGAGGAGCAGGTTGACGTTGAAAACGGCGAGGCGGCTTTCCGCGTGGTAGGTGTCAAAGATAAACCGCCCTTGGTAGGTCTCCTCCTGCTCCGGTTCGGTGCTGGGGAGGAGGCGCATGCCGCCTTCCTGACCGAGTGAGATGGCAGGCTGGTGGGTGGTCAGGAGTTTGGAGAAATCAATCGAGGCCCCTTCCCAGAGGAAGACGCCCCGCCCCTCCCATCCCGTCGTGACACTGAGAAGACCAAGGTGGGGGTTTTCCTCCGAGGGCCGGGAGACTTGATATTCCAGCCGGTCGATGATAGAGACTGAAAGGATGGCTTCGTGTTCATCGGGGATGCGCCACGGGTTGATCGTCAGGCGGACTCCTCCGCTGACTTCCTCAAAAGAGACGATCAGGTCATCGGCCTGTGCGCTGGAATGGAAAAACCCACCGGGTAGGAGCAGAGCGGCAATGGCAGCGCCGATGCTCAGAAAACGACGCTGGAAGGGGGAGGGAAGGAGTCCTTTCATCAGGTGGGTAGAGGGGGGGTAAAACTGGACGTGCGTAGGGAGAGGATCTCCTCATTTTATGAGAAAGAGGAATAGAAAAGGATGAGGGCAGGGTCAACGGTTTTTGGGGAGAGCCCGAATAAAAAGTCAACGCCAAGGCAACGGCGCGTTCTTTCACCGCATTTGGTCAGATTCGGGATTTTTTAAGATTAGGAATCAGCTTATCTTAAAAAATGACGTTTTTTTAAGATAAGAGTGGTGAAATGCATGCATTTTTAAGATGCCTTGAATTCTTATTCCAAAAAATAGGAGTTTTTTAAGATATGGATCTCCATGAATTCGTTGCGGGTCGATATGAGGCACTTCGCGAGTACAACGCCTTTCTTCCAGAGTTGATCCATCACGAATGGGTCATTGCGGAGCCGGAGGTTATCGCTCTGCTCGGCCGGGCGGATCGCGCTCTCGGTGAACTCAATGCGTTCTCGCAGTTGATTCCAGATATTGATTTTTTCATCAAGATGCACGTGGCCAAGGAGGCGACGCAGTCGAGCCGGATTGAGGGGACGCAGACGCGGATGGAGGATGTGTTTAAGGAGATCGCCCAACTTAACCCTGAGGAAGTTGACGACTGGGCCGAGGTGCAAAATTACGTTGCGGCCATCCGGCAGGCTATTGCTTCGCTGGAACGTCTCCCGATCTCCAATCGGTTGTTGTGTGAGACTCACGCCCGGCTTTTGCAGGGAGTGCGTGGAGCAACCAAGCCGCCCGGGGAGTGGCGTCGTAGCCAGAATTGGATTGGTGTCAGTTTGAGAAACGCTGTTTTCGTCCCCCCTCATCATGAGCACCTCCCCGACCTGATGAGCGATCTGGAGCGTTTTCTTAATGATCAATCCTTACACACACCTCCGCTGGTGCGGATTGCGATTGCTCATTATCAGTTTGAAACGATCCATCCTTTCCTTGACGGAAACGGTCGGCTCGGGCGGTTAATGATCTCGCTCTACCTCGCTGCTGAAGGGCTTCTTGCGAAACCGGCGCTCTATCTCTCTGATTATTTCCAGCGTAACAAGACGGCTTATATCGACCATTTGATGGCGGTCAGAGAAGGGAACCACCTCCGGGAATGGTTGATCTTTTTTCTGCATGGTGTGGAGGAGACAGCCAAGGCATCCGTACGGGTTTTCCGCGAGATTCTGGAGCTCAAGAATTGGGTCGATACCGAAATTCTCCCTTGTTTTAGCGCGACGCGTCATCGCAATGCGGCTGTCTTGATGCGGTTGCTCTACGAGCGTCCGGTGATGGAGGTTAAAAGCGCTTCAGAGAAAATCGGAGTCACCTCGACGACGGCTGCCTCCTTGGTGCGTGATTTGGAAGCGATGGGGGTTCTGGTGGAGTTGACCGGAAACAAACGCAACCGGCTTTATTGCTTCGAGCGTTATCTCGCGCTCTTTAGGGAGTAGTCCCGCCCGGTTCAAAACGGCGGAAGTTTTGCAGCGCGGCGGCTTCGGAAAAATCGGGCGTCTGGTTCTGGTAGACCAGCCCGATGAGGCTGTCGCTGCGGAAGGGGGTCGGGAGGCGGAGGGTCTCCAAGGTGCGAATCCCGTTCAAGACCAGCGGCCACGGGATCGGGATGAGGTAGAGACGCTTGTCGAGCTGCTGGCCGATGCGTTGGAGGAGTTCGCGAAACGGGACCGCTTCGGGGTGAGCGGCGCAGAGCGGGCGGGCGGGGGCGTTGTCGCTGGTGGCTAGTCGGGAAACCAGCGCGGCGAGGTCGTCGACATGCGCGAGGTATTGCGGGAAGGAGCCGTCGCCGATGAGCGGAAGAATCGGGCTGAGTTTCGCGACGCGGTAGATCGAGCCAAGGGTGCCGCCGGGGCGATCGCCAAAGACCAGCCCGGGCCTTACAGCGGCGTATCCAAGCCGCAGCGCTTCGGCTTCAATCCGTAGTTTTCCTTGTCCATAGAGGGAACGACATCCTTCAAAGGCGCTCATCGAGGAGATGAAAACGCCGCGTCGCACGCCGTGCCGGTGGGCGCTCTGGAGCAGGCGCAGGCTTCCTTGGACGTTGATGCTCTCGATCGCTTCCGGGCGATGAGGGCGGAAATCCCATGCGGCGTGGATGAGCGTGCCGATTTTCTCCCACGGGAGCGCTTCCGGGTCGTCCCCGAGGGTGAAGGGGTGCCATTGACTCTGCGCTGCGGCGGGGCGGCGACCAAGTTCAAGCACCTCGGCCCCTTGTTGTCGGAAGGCACGGGCGATGGCACCGCCGACAAAGCCGGAGGCTCCCGTGATGGCGATGGCGCTGGGAATGGGGTCAGAGGCGGGTGACATCGGTGGCGATCCTGTGGGCATTGGCCATGACGGTCAAGGTGATGCTGGTGGCCGGGATGCTCGGGAAGACGGAGGCGTCGATGAGGTGGACCCGCTCCAGCGCCGCGAGTTGGCCGAGGCGATCGCTCTCCAGCAGCCCCTCTGGCGTGGCCCGCATCGGGAAGGAGCCGCCGGAGTGGTAGCTGCGGCCCGGGTCGGCAAACTGCATCGCCGGGACGACCGGCACGCCACGCAGCCCGAGCGCGTTGGCCGAGAGCTTGAGCCCTGCTTTCACACTCGTCCAGAGGCTCTGCAAAGAGCGGCGCGGTTCGACCCGCAGGCGCGGCGGCTCTCCCCCGGGGCCGGGGGCGGAGAGTTGGAGCGAGAGGCGCGCGGAGTCATCGGAATGGAGAAAACATTGTAACACCAACAGCCGCCCGAGGATCTCCTGAGCGAGCCACGGCTGGCGCAGGGCAAAGCGCAGCGGCGTCTCCATGAGCGCCTGTTTCAAAAAATCGCTGTAACTAAAGACCTCAATATGGACAAGGTTGCGGCTCACGCGCGGGTCGTCGATCTCCAGAAACGCCTGGGCGAGCGAGTGGAGCGCTTCGTTTTCTACCCCTTTGATCCGGGCGAAGCGGAAGAACGGGAAGATGAAGTATTGGCTATCGAGCATCGTCACCGGCTCCTCGTAATGGCCGAGCGAATGGAGGACGAGCGCCGCTGTCGGGAGGATGCCGCAACCGACAAAGACCCGCTCGGCTTCAAAGCGGTGCGCCTCTCCGCTTTGCGTATGGCGGCTTTCGAGGGTCACGCCGCCGTCGCGCGGGATGAGTCGCTCGACCCGCTGGTGGGGGAGGTAGGTGATGGCGCCGCTTTCGATCAGGTCAGCGAGGGTGTGGGCGCTCGAATAGATGAGCGAATAGGGGCAGCCGTAGAGGCAGAGGCCGCACGGGTCGCAGGCGTGCCGCCGGGCATCACCGCCGACCTTGACCGCCATGCGCGAGCGCCCGTAATGCAGCCCGGCGCGTTGGAGCGAAGGGCGGTGGCGGCGCAGATCGCCAAGAAAGGCGCTGATCTGGCGGGAGGCGGGCCACGCTTCGCCGCGCTGGGTATAGGTCGGGAGCAGTTCGGCCAGTTCATCCTCCACGCTGCTGGAGGGGAGGAACTCGTGGACGGCGCGGTAGTGCGGCTCCATCTCTTCGAGCGAGACCGGCCAGTTGGCCATGTCGGCGGCACGGTTGGGGAGGAGCGAGGCCCCCCAGACGTTGCTCAAACCGCCGCGGGCGTTGGAGTAATGGAAATCAATCGCGGCGCCCGGTTCGCGCAAGGTATGGCCGGGGTCGGAGTAGGGATAAGTGGAGCCGTAGGTTTTCTTGACGTGGACGGAGCCTTCCCGCGCGCTTTTCTCCCCGGCCCGCAGCAGATCGAGATCGGCAGCGCTCCATGCCCCCTTTTCCTGTTGGGCCATCCGGGCGACGACAGCGGCCCGCTCCGGCTCCAAGGTGCGCCCGGCATCAAGGATCGTCACCGGCGCCCCTTGCCGCACCAGCGCCATGGCGCAGGAGATCGAGGCGGGACCGGAGCCGAGGATATAATACATGCGGGGAAACGGTGAACTGTAGGCGAGGGAGCCGCGCTGCTGCAACCTTGTTGTTTGACATCACAAGGCGCTCTCCATAAACCTTTTGGCCTACTATGCTTTCAAGCCCTCAGGCCGGGTTTCCCGGTGATCGCACGCTTCGGATGATCAACCGGGGGTATGGTATCATCTTGCTCCTCCTTTTTCTGGAGGCGATCCGGGTGCGGCTCTGGTTTCCGCTCATGCCTTTTAGTGACCCCGATACATGGGGCTATCTCTACCCGGCGCTGCACGGGATCGGGCGTGATGAATTCATCCACCACGGCGGTCGGAGCTTTCCCTATCCTTATTTTATTTACTGGATCTTGCGGATCTTTGACGATTTCCGCGCGATCTCGCTGGTGCAACACGCGCTCGGGCTTCTCTCGGGCGGGGTGATGGTCTGGATCTGGCATCGGCTCACCCGGTTTTTCCCATCGAGTTGGGCTGGGCTATTGGCGCACCGGATCATCGGGGTGATGATCGTTGCGAGCTTCCTGCTCTCACGCGGGAGTTTGCTCATGGAGCATTCGATCCGGCCTGAGGCAATTTTTCCCTTCTTTACCGTGCTCACCGCCGCGCTCGGGATCGAGTATCTGGTGGCGTTTTACCATCGGCGCAACCTGCGGCTGGCGTTTTTCTTCGCTGTAGCGCTCGTTTTCAACGCCTTGCTGGTCTACTTCATCAAACCGGCGTGGGGGTTGGCGGCGGGGTGTGCGATGTTGCCGATCTTTTTCTCATGGGCGCATTTGCGCAGGCATTATCTCTGGAAAGGGGCGAGCGTGGCGGTGCCGCTCGTTTTGGCGCTGGCGCTCCTCTGGTATCCTGAAAAACGGTTGACGCAGAAGTACGACCCGCGCGGGGAACGCTTCCTCTCCCAACTCCTCTTCTGCTTTAACGCTCCTTCGATGCGCAAGGAACTCGCCGCTGACCTCGCCCCGGGAGCGACGCCGCTCTACGACCGCGCCTTGATCGCCCGGGTGCTGGAGCTGGTCGATCTCAAGCTCAATGAGGAGGGGAACACCAGCTATCGCAGTCTCGGCTATGATGCCGATGATCTGATGTACCGCCGCAAAGACAAGGACGGCAACCGGCTCGATTCGGTGGTCTCGGTGGTCGAGACCCATTTCGGGCGCGAGGATGTCGCCTCTTTCAAGGCGTTTTGCATGCATTACTACCTGCGGGCTTGGCGCAATCAGCCCGGGGCGATGGCGGGGAAAATTTTGACGCAGATGATGCAGTTCTACCGCTTGCGTGACGATCCCTTCGACCGCTACGGCGATATTAAACTCGGCCCGCAGGCGGTGCGTAGTGATGATGGGACGAAGGATTTGCGCTGGCCGCTCCCGGTGTTTGAAGCGTATCAGGCGGCGGTTCGGGCTGATTTTGACTCTCCCGTGGTTTGGAAACAGCCGAGCGTGGTCTCAGCGCTCAACCGGTTGCTGCGTCCGACGATGGTGATCGGCTTTGTCTTTAGTCTGGTTCTGGCAGGCGTCCTCGCGGTGCGCGTTGCCCAAGGGCGCTTTGAGGGGATTGATCTTCTGGTGCCGCTTTTGCTGGTGCTCTACCTTTACTCGTTGAGTTTTGGTAACTGCCTGACGGTCGCCGTGGTGCATACCATGGAGGTGAGCCGGTATGTGAAGAACCAACTCATCTTCATCCTGCTGGCACAAGGGGCGGCGCTTTGGCTCGCCGTGTTGGTGGTGGAGCGGCTCTGGCATTCGTGGCGCAAACCGCCCGTGGTCAAGGAAGGGGCGGCGACATGACGGGGGAGCGGCGCTTCCTCTTTAGCGTCGATCTGGAGGAGTTTAGCGCGGCGGGGGGGCGGCGTGATTTCCGGCGCACGCCCTTACCGGTTTTAACCGAGCGTTACCTTGCCTTCCTGCGTCGGGCAGGGATGCGGGCGACCTTCTTTGTCGTGGGTGAGATCGCCCGGGAGTTTCCTGATCTCATCCGCGCCATCGCGGCGGAGGGGCATGAACTTGGCTGCCATACCGATACCCATCTCCCGCTCAACGAACACACCCCCGACTCCCTGCGGGATGATTTGCGGCGCAACCTCGATGCCCTCCTCCCCTATGCCCGTGGGCCGGTGCAAGGGTTTCGCGCCCCGATCCTCTCGCTCACGGCCCGGACCCGCTGGGCTTATGAAATCCTCGCGGAGCTGGGGTTTACCTATTCGAGTTCCGTGCTGCCAGCGCGCAACCCGCTCTACGGCTGGCCGGAGTTTGGGCAGGAGCCGCAGGTGATCGACGGGGTGGTGGAGCTTCCGGTTACGCTGGCTTCTCTCGGCGGCGGGGTGCGCCTGCCGGTTGGGGCGGGGACTTACTTTCGCTGTCTGCCGTTTTGGGTCACGCGCCGCTCCCTGCGCAAGCTTCTCCGGGAGGGGAAGCCGGTGGTCGGCTATTTCCACCCGTACGATTGCGACCCCGAGCAGGAGTGGGTGATGAATCAGGGGGTGGGGGGCAACCGTCTGCTCAACTGGCTCCTTTACTGGAACCGGAGCCAAACCATGAAACGGCTTGATTTCGTCGCCGCAGACGGGTTCAAGATCATTCCCTACCATGAACACCTTGCCCCACACCTTGCCACCCGAAGCTAAAGCCGGGGAGATGCTTCCCCGCCGCAAGGGGTGGAAGGTCGGGGTCGTCATCCCGTGTTACCGGGTCAAACACAAGATCGTCGGCGTGGTCGAGGGGGTCATTGATGAGGTCGACGCTGTGTTTGTGGTCGATGACCGCTGCCCCGATCAATCGGGGAAATTCCTGCAGGAGCAATACTCCCATCCCCGCTTGCAGGTCCTCTTTCACGAAGCCAACCAAGGGGTGGGCGGCGCGATGGTCACCGGGTTTGAAGCGGCGCTCGCTGCCGGGATGGAGATCATCGTCAAGATGGATGGCGACGGGCAGATGGATGTCCGCTACCTGCGCCGTCTGACACTGCCGCTCTACGATGGCAAAGCCGATTTTACCAAAGGCAACCGCTTCTTTCACCTCAAGGCGCTTGCCTCGATGCCGCCGGTGCGCCGGTTTGGCAACTTCGGGCTGACGTTTCTGACCAAAGCGGCCAGCGGCTACTGGAATCTCTCCGACCCGACTAACGGCTACCTTGCCGTTCGCGCCGGGGCGTTGCGGCTGGTCCATACCGACCGGCTGGCACGGCGTTACTTCTTTGAAATCAGTTTTCTGGTGCAGTTAAACATCATCGGGGCGCTCGCCGTCGATGTCCCGATCCCGGCGAAGTACGACGATGAGACCAGCTCGCTCAACCCGTGGCGCATCCTCTGGAGTTTTCCCTCCAAGTTGTTGCGCAGCCTGTGCGAGCGGATCTGGTGGCGTTACTTCGTTTACAACATCAACATTGTCACGGTCTTCCTGATCACCGGTTCGCTCCTTTTCTTTGGCGGGATCGCTTTTGGCCTCTATCGCTGGAGCGAGAACTGGACGATGGGCCAGCAGCAGAGCGCCGGGACGGTGGCGCTGGCGATGTTGCCGATTATCCTTGGCTTCCAGATGTTGTTGCAGGCGATCGTCCTCGACATGCGCGAACGCCCGGAAGCGCCGCTAAGCTCCATCCTCGGGGACGACGCCCTCGATTAAGCGTCGCTAAGCGACGCTTTCAGGGCGGCCCTGCCGGGCCTCCTCGCGTTTGATGGCGAGGTAGTGGGCGGTGCGCACCGTCCAGCGCGAGAGTTCGTTACAGACCTGATACGGATAGGTCGTCGCGTAGCGGCTCAGGCGGGAGAGTTTCTTGCCCGATTGGTTCTGGATGGAGGAGCGCAGACCGCTATCGACCTGTGAGACCGGGAATGGAATGACCGAAGCGGCTTTAAGGCCGAACCACCATTCGCGGTCAAAGGCGTGATCATACGGCAGCCACATCGGGACCAAATGGCGCGTGAACGCTTCGGCTGCCTTGCGATCGACCAGATACATCCCGGCTCCTTTCATCCGGCCGAAGTTAACGCAAAGGTGGTGCTTTTCATCCAGTGCGACGACCGGGCGGGCATGGCCGGTGCTCAGGCCGGTGAGCCGCAAGATGTTCCAGTAACGGCGATACTCCATCGCCCGTTCCAGTACCCGGTTGAACCCGGGCAGGAGGACGAGGTCATCTTCACAGATCGCCGCATGGCTCTCCCCGCTCTCCAGAAAGGTGGCCATCGCTTTGACGTGGCTCAGGTAGCAGCCGATCTCGCGCGGGTTGATCGTTCGCCCGTGGCGACGGCGGAAGCGCTCCGCGTCAAACCCATCGTAAGGGAGGGTCAGCTTGCTCCCATCGACCCCGGGGACGCGATGGAGCGTCAAGGGACTGCCCGCGAGGGATTGTTCCATCAAGGCCCATCGTTGATGAGCTCCGTCGAGATTCACGATGTAGGCGTGCATGGGCAGCAGGCTTTGGTTGGTAGCACGTTGCCGCGCTTAGGCGCAAGGTAAAAGCAAAACCGGATTGCGCCGGGGGGCGGCTTTGCGGTAGGCTCTGCGCTCTTTTCCCCGTTTGTCTATGGAGCCAACCCTTCTCATCGTCGATGACGAGAAACATACCCGCGAAGGATTGCGCAGTTCGCTCGAAGATCACTTCGATGTCTATACGGCGGCAGATGTCGCCGGGGCGATGCAACTCCTTGAGGCTGACCCGATTGACGTGCTGGTGACCGATCTGCGTCTGGGTGGGGAGGATGGGATGTCGCTCATCGACCGTGCGCTGGCGCTCCCTAAACCGCCGGTCTGTATCATGATGACCGCCTACGGCTCGGTCGACACCGCCGTGGAGGCGATGAAGCGCGGCGCGTACGATTTCGTGACCAAGCCGCTCGATCTTGATCACCTCGAACTGCTCATCAACCGCGCCTTGCGCAGCCGCTCGACAGAGGAGGAGAACCGACAACTGCGTCAGCAGGTGGAAAAACGCTACGGATTGGAAAACCTGATCGGGAGTTCTCCGGCGATGGAGGAGGTCTTTGAGGTGATCCGGCAGGTCGCCCCCTCCCGCGCGACGGTTCTGATCGAAGGGGAGAGCGGGACGGGGAAGGAACTCGTCGCTCAGGCGATTCATAACCTGAGCGGGCGGCCCAAGCAGAAGTTTGTCGCCGTGCATTGCGCCGCTCTCTCCCCCCAGATTCTGGAGAGTGAACTCTTTGGCCACGAGCGCGGGGCGTTCACCGGTGCTGTCGAACGGCGGATCGGGCGTTTTGAACAGGCGGGGGGCGGTACGCTCTTCCTTGATGAAATCGGCGAGATCGACGCGAATCTTCAGGTCAAGGTCTTGCGCGTGCTCGGGGAGGATCGCTCCTTTGAACGGGTCGGCGGGAACACGCCGATCAAGGTCGATGTCCGACTGGTGGCGGCGACCAACCGCAACCTTGAGAGCATGGTGGCCGAGGGGACTTTTCGTGAGGATCTCTACTACCGGCTTAACGTTGTGAAACTGACGCTCCCCCCGTTGCGCGAACGCAAGGAGGATCTCCCGCTGCTCTTTAATGCTTTTCTCCAACGTTTTGCGAAGGAGAATGGGAAGCCGGTGCGCGAATTGACCTCCGATGCGGTCGCCGCGCTCCTCGCTTACGATTGGCCCGGGAATGTGCGTGAATTACGAACCGCGATCGAGCACGGCGTTGTCATGGCCTCGGGGGCGAAGATCGGCTTGCGCGATCTCCCCGCCTCGTTACGCGGGGCG
Source organism: Chthoniobacteraceae bacterium (assembly GCA_037189865.1). Classification (GTDB taxonomy): domain Bacteria; phylum Verrucomicrobiota; class Verrucomicrobiia; order Chthoniobacterales; family Chthoniobacteraceae; genus DATMFV01. The sequence continues at coordinate 587,692 of JBBCIW010000001.1, forward strand.
AAAGGGGGGCTCCCCGGTGCTCCGGTCCGTGCGGGAGGGGTGGCAGGGGCTGGTTATTTGAATTTGCATGAAAGCGAACATCGCCTCATCATGCGCGCGCTGGAGGAGAGCGGCGGCAATCGCACGGAGGCGGCCAAACGGCTCGGCATCAGCCGCAGAACGCTCCACCGGCGGCTGCGGATGAACGCGCCAACCGGGGAGAAAAAGCTATGAGCGGCAACGGAATCCAACATTTTATCCATCAACTCGAAGAAGGCCGGTTTGGCCCTTTACTCAAAGGGCTCTGCCTCTCGGTCTTCTGTCTGGCGATCGTCGCCTTTATGCTGGTCGACCCGCTCGGGTGGCGGATGTTCAAGGGCCTCTCCCATCCTCACGCGATGGAGCAGGCGGCCATTGCGCGGGAAATTTCCCGTGGCGAGGGATTGACTACCAAGGTGATCCGACCGTTGGCGATCGCCGAATTGGAGAAGAACAAAAAGAGCACTTATAAGGAAGAGGGGCGTATCGCCGACACTTACCACGCCCCGCTCTGGCCGACGACGCTCGCGCCGTTTTTCAAGCTCTTTGAAAAGTCGATGACGATCAACCCCGGGGGACGCCTTGACCACAGCAAGATGGTCTATTACGGCGATCGGGTGGTTTTGCTGGTGAGTGTGGCGCTCTTCTATCTCGGACTTTTTCTGACGTTTCGTACGGTGCGCCGCCTTTTCGATAGCACCATCGCTTGGGTTGTCACGTTGACGACGCTTCTTTGCATGACCTTCTGGCAATACGCGATGAGCGGGTTGCCGCAGATGCTCCTTTTCTTCCTTTTGAGCGGGACGCTCTACACGCTGGTCCGGGCGATGACGAGTCGGGCGGCCGGTGGTCCCGTTCTGCGCTGGCTGGCGTTGGCTTCGGTCGGCTTCGGTCTGTTGGCGCTTACGCATGCGTTGACGATCTGGCTCTTTGCCGGGGCGCTGGTGTTTTGTGTCTTTTACTTTAAACCACGCTGGCGCACGGCGTTGACGATGTTGGTGATCTTTCTCGCGCTTTTCTCCCCGTGGTTGGTGCGTAATTATCAGGTCTCGGGCAATGCCCTCGGGCTGGGATGGTACGCCAATCTGTATGGTTCGCATGGCGATGAATTCTCCCTCATGCGCCGGGAGACGCCCCCCGATCTGATGCCGCCGGTTCACCAGATGCGCGCCAAGCTTCAGAATAACGTCATGGACCAGTTTCAGCGTTTGAGTGTTTTTTGGGGCGGGGTGGTGATCGTGCCGTTCTTTTTCCTCGCGCTCCTTCACCCTTTCAAGCGTCCCGAGACGGCCGCTTTCCGCTGGTTGCTTTTGATTCTTTTCGGGGCGGCGGTGTTGGGGATGGCTTTTGTCGGAATCTGGGAGCGGATGACGCCGGTGATTTCCACCAATCTTCACGTTCTGCTCATCCCCTTCCTCGCCGCGTATGGGATGGCGCTTTTGCTCATTCTGGTCTCCCGTTCCTCCATCAACTCGCCGTGGCTGCGCCGTGGCGTGATCGGCGGGGTGATCGCCGTGAGCATTCTGCCGCTCTACCATTTCTTTTCGCTGCCCAACCGGATGCCGTTTCACTGGCCGCCGTACACGCCGCCGATTACCGCGCAGCTCAACGGCTGGGTCAAGGAGGGGGAGTTGCTCGCTTCGGATGCGCCGTGGGCCGTCGCCTGGTATGCGGATCGGCGCACGCTTTGGCTGCCGAATTCCCTCAAACGGCTGGAGGCGATGCACGATTACAAGGAGCTGGGCGCCCCGTTTGCCGGGGTTTACCTGACGCCGGTCAGTGGCAACCAGAGTATGTTTGAGTTGCTGCGTGGGCCGTACAAGGAGTGGGCGCCTCTCTGGCTTTCCATGATGACGCGCTCCCTGAATCTGGGTTCCTTCCCCTTCCGTGAGATCCTGCCACTGCCGATGGAGGGGCAAGTGGTCTTTTTCAGCGATTGGAAGCGTTGGAATCCGGAGGATGTCGAGGCCGCAGCACAGAGTTTACTCGAGGGTGAGGAGGGCGAAGAAAAAGAATCTCCCGAGGGAGAAGCTCAAAAGTAGCTTGATTCGAGGGCTGAGGTGGTCTAATCCCCCCGGCACCTTTTACCTGTTTTCCTTGTGATGGCTAAAGCAACACCTCTTACTTTTGAAACCGCGATGGAGCGGCTGGAGAACATCGTCGAGGCGATGGAGTCGGGGGATCTCCCTCTGGAGACGATGCTGGAGCGCTACGAGGAAGGGACGCGGATGGTCGCCCTTTGTACGCAAAAGCTTGCAGCGGCGCAGAAACGCATTGAGATTATCACCCAAACCCCCGCCGGAGAGCCGCAGAGTGTTGCGTTCGATCCGGAAGCGGCTCCCCCCGAGCCGGCGCCCCGACCTTCCCGTAAAAAGGATCACACCGACGACGACATCAGCCTCTTTTAACCCCCCGTTTCCCGTTTGCCCTTCCCATCAGTGACCATGCGATACCTCGACACGATTAACAGCCCGGCCGACCTCAAAAAGCTCCCCGAGAGCGCTCTCTCCCCTCTGGCGCAGGAGATTCGCGAAGATTTGATTGGTTCTCTTTCAGAATCCAATCCGCAATCGGTCGGCGGTCACCTTGGGCCCAACCTCGGCGTGGTCGAGCTTTCCATCGCCCTGCACCGGGTCTTTGAAACGCCGAGCGACAAGTTTGTCTTCGACGTCAGCCATCAGGGGTATGTCCATAAGATGCTGACCGGGCGGCGCGAGCAGCTCAAGACGATCCGCCAGTATGAGGGGATCAACGGCTTCCTCCTGCGTACCGAGTCGGAGCACGATTGTTATGGCGCCGGTCACGCCGGGACGGCGCTCTCCGCAGCGCTCGGCATGGCGGTCGGGCGCGATCGTCGCGGTTCGGATGAGCATGTTGTCTGTGTGGCCGGGGATGCTGCCTTCACCTGCGGGGTGAGCTACGAGGCGCTCAACAACGTTGCGGAATCGACCAAGCGGCTCATTGTTGTCCTGAACGACAACGAATGGAGTATCGCCAAGAACGTCGGCGCAATTGCCAATTACTTTAACCGGATCGCCACCAGCCCGACCTACGCCCATATCCACGATACCGCCTCGCAGTTCATCGAGAAGATCGGCGGGAAGATGGCTCGTAACCTGAGCAAGAAGGTGGAGGAGGGGATCAAGGGGCTGGTGCTCCCGAGCGTGATTTTTGAGGAGCTGGGCCTGCGTTATTACGGGCCGATCGACGGGCATGACATCCCGCTTTTGATCAAGACCTTCGAGTTCCTTAAAACGCAGAACGAGCCGGTCCTCCTCCATATTCTGACGAAGAAGGGGCGCGGTTACCCGCCTGCGATGCAGCAGCCCGATAAGTTCCACGGTCTGGGTCGTTTCAACCATGACACCGGGGAGACCGTCGCCTCCAGCATCCCGACCTATTCGGAGACGCTCGGCAAGACGCTTGCCGATTTTGCTGACAAGGATGACCGCATTTGCGCGATCACCGGTGCGATGCCGACCGGCACGGGGTTGGTCAAGTTTGCCCAGCGTCACCCGGAGAAGTATTACGATGTCGGGATTGCCGAGGAACACGCGGCTCTCTTTGCCGCCGGTCTGGCGACGCAAGGTTTCAAGCCGTTTTTGACGATTTATTCGACCTTCATGCAGCGCGCCTACGACATGATTATTCATGACATTGCGTTGCAGGATCTCAACGTTGCTCTTTGTATGGACCGCGCCGGTCTGAGTGGAGACGACGGCCCGACGCACCACGGCCTCTTTGATATCGGCTACCTGCGCCACGTCCCCGGCTTGGTTCATATGCAGCCTAAGGACGAGGAGGAGTTTGCCGACATGCTCTGGACGATGGCCAAGTACAACGGCCCGATCGCCATCCGTTACCCACGTGGTGCCGGGACCGGGGCGAAGCCCAAAGAGCAGCCGGTGGAGCTGGAGATCGGCAAGGCCGAGGTGGTTAAGGATGGCTCGCAGGTCGCCCTCTTTGGTCTTGGGAATATGTTTGAAGTGGCGGAAGAGGCAGCCCGTCTCCTTGAAGAACAGGGGATCTCTACGGCGCTCATCAACCCGCGCTGGATCAAGCCGCTTGATGCCCGTACGATCGAGCACTACGCGCGGAAGGTGGAGGTCATCTGCACGCTGGAGGATCACGTCCTCCATAACGGTTTTGGCTGTGGTGTGATTGAGCATCTCAACGACGCCGGGTTGCCGACGCCGGTGGTCCGCATCGGATGGCCTGATGAATTTATTGAACATGGTTCGGTCCCGGTCCTTCGCAAGAAGCACGGGCTGACGGTGGAAGCCGTGCTGGAGAAGGTCCTTGCCAAAGTGCGCAAGAGCCCGGCGGCGCAGCCGGTCCCTGCGGCCTGATGGGGGCGTTGGAGCGCGATGAGGTGGAGGCATTAGCCGGTGCGCGGAGCGGGCCGGAGCGGGAGTTTGAACTCAAATTCCCCCTTCCGCTCTCCCGGGCGGCGGTGTTGGCGCAGTGGATGCGGACTTATTGCGTCCCACACCCTCACTTCCACGAGACGCACATCTCCAGTATTTACTACGATACGGCGGACTGGCGGCTGCTCAACGAGAAGATCGCCTCCGATTACTTCAAGTCGAAAGTCCGCCTGCGGTGGTACCGCACCCCGCCGGGGGCAGCTCCCGCGCCGGTTTTTATCGAAGCGAAGATCAAGGAAGGGGGGCAGCGGCTTAAACTGCGTTCCCCCGTTCCCGGATTGACCGTGGAGGAGGTCGAGGCGACCCCGCTCCATGCGCCGCTCTTTGAGGAGCCGCTCCGCCTCCTTGCCGAAAAACACCTCCCGCTACCCGGGGGAGTGACGCCGGTCTTTGAGATCGCCTATCGGCGGTTGCGTTTTCTCCATCGTTTTAGCCCGAGTGTCTTTTGCCTCGATAGGGAGATCCGTGTGCCGCGGGTGCATCAGGGGCGTTTGCGTTATGCCGCGCCGATGCCTGATCCCTTCGCCGTTCTGGAGCAGAAGGGGCCGCTGGAGGACCTCGATCCGATCTTTCGGGTTTCCGGGCACTTTAGACTACAAAAACGGGCTTTCTCGAAGTATATGTCGATGTTTTTCCGGTTGACCGACAAGGTCCATTGACTTCAACCCTGCCGGATTTGGTTTTTTCTCATGAATTGGTATCAGCAGTTGGAAGGTTTTCTCCTCGGACGCGAAATTAACCGGATTCACGATCTCGGAATCCTGCCGCTTCTCGCCGTCCTTTTTCTCTCGTTGGCGGCGGCGTTTGTGGCTTCGTGGATGTATGTCCGTTTCTATGGCGGGCGGGCGACCGGGACGCAGATTCACCGGGCCTTTCCGCTTCTCGGTCTCTCGGTGACCTCGATCTTTATCTGCATCCAGTTTTCGCTGGCGCTTTCGCTCGGTTTGCTCGGTGCGTTGTCGATTGTCCGTTTCCGCACCCCGATCAAGGAGCCCGAGGAGATCGCCTTTGTCATGCTGGTGATCGCGACTTCGATCTGCTGTGCTACGTTTAACTTCCTCTTTCTGGTGGCGCTGTTGGCGGCGGCGTTTCTGGCCCTGATGGTGATCAACCGGGGGCCGCGTTTCTGCCAGCCGCGTGCGGGGCATGGTTCGCTTGTGGTGCGTCTGCCGGAGGCGGAGTACCGGGCGCAAGGGAGCGCGCTCACGCAGTTGATCGCCCGGCAGCTTCCCAAGGCGCAGATGGATAGCATGGCGCTCGACGGGGAGGTGTGCCTTTTGACTTACATCTTCCCCGAATTGGCGCCGGAGGCGTTTGCCTCGCTCGAAGGGGAGATCCGCACGCTTTCGCCGGGTTGCGGGTTCAACGTCTTCTATACCCGTGCGGAAAATCTGGTCTGAGAGCGCCGGGCGGCGTGGCCATCGGCGGGTGCTTCTGTTGCTGGCGCTGGCCGTGTTGATTGCCGGGGCGTTTTTGGAGCAGACCCGTTTTTTTCAATCGGGCCGCAGCAGGCTCCATGAGCAGCGGCTCGCCTTCGGGCAGCATGATTTTACGCGGCTCCATTACCTTCTGTTGCAACGCGGGTTGGTTCAGACCGTCGGGGCGAAGGATCTCCCGAGTAGCGCTATCCTTCCGCAAGAGGTGGTCGAGGATCGGCTGCCGGCGCTCTCGATCGTGATCGACCCGGTGGAGTTGCACCATCCCCGCTACGGGCTTTATCACAACGTCTGGAAGAAGGGGCGGCGCTGGGAGCGGCGGGCGACGATCTCCTATTTCGAGCACGGGCAGCTTCGGTATGAAACCGTCGCGGGATTGCGCCTGCACGGCGGCAAGAGTCGCGGCGGACGACAAAAGAGTTTTCAGCTCGTTTTCCGGCGAACTTACGCCGGAGTGCCGCGAGCGGAGCCGGGGATTTTCTTTAACGGAGAGAGCGGTCAGCTTCAGCGACTGGTCGTGATCAACACCAATCACGCCAAGCGCTTCCTCAACGCGTTAGCGCTCGAACTGGCGGCCGGGGTCGGGTGTCTGACCTCCCGCTCACAGCCGGTGCGGCTCTGGATCAATGGGGAGCGGATGCCGGTTGGCTACTTCCTTTTCGAGCACCAGTCGCGCGAGTTTTTGCGCCACCGCTACGGACACGATGATTTCCACTGGGTCCGGCTCAAGTCGGGGAGAGGGAAGCGGCACTCGGTCCGGGCGTATGAGGAATTGCGCCACTGGCTCAACAAAGACCCCGGGCCGATGACGATGGAACGCGCCGGGCAGCATTTTGATGTCGAAGGGTTCTCGGCATGGGTATTGGCGATGACCTTCTGTGGCACTTCGGACGAAGATCAGGGGGGCTATTTCTACGATCTGCGCGATCCCAACGCCCGGTGGGGGACGTTGACGTGGGACATGGACGGTTCCTTTTTGCTCCAGAGGGGCTCCTCCCCGGTCGATGAATTCCGGTTTGGCTCGCTCAAGGGGACGCGCGGAAAGCTCTTTCGCCGTTTGATGCGGGAAGACCCGGCTTATCGCGACTGGTTCCGCAACAAGGCGCAGGAGGCGCTTGCCACCACGCTTTCCCCCGAAGGGGTACGCCAACTCTTCGGGCGTTATCGCGGTTATCTGGAGAGTGACCTCTTCGTGGGGCAGGAGAGGGTGATGGAGTATCTCGATCGTTCAGAAGCGTATGCTTTAAGCCGCAGCGCCAACTACCTTGCCGCGCTGGAGCGTTACCTCGCCCAAGAGGTCGGTTTGGAAGGGGAGCCGCAGGAAGAGGAGGCGGGGGAGCCATCAGGGGAGGCGGAGTGAAATGACAATTTTGACGGTCTTTTTGTAGACCCCGGTTCACTTTTGCCCTAAAAGGAGAGAGAACACGGGTTGGCCCCCCAGGCGTCGTGACAGCGTAGAGATGATCTCTCCGCTTGACGCCCCTACCCGTCAAACGTAAGGTAAAAAGGTTGTCCGAGTCGAAGAGTGGGCCAAAACCCACTTTTTTTTGTCTACAGACGACGCATTTTCATATGAACAGCGATCTCATTTCAGGATTGGACTATTTTGAGCGTGAGAAAGGCATCAAGCGCGAAGTGCTGATCGAAGCCGTGCAAAATGCCCTCCTCTCCGCATCAAAAAAGGCGATTGGTCCCGCCCGCGACTTGCGCATCGACATTGATGGCAAGACGGGGGAAATCCGTGCCATGGCGACGCTGATTGTGGTGGAAAATGTCGTCGACTCGCACGGGGAGGTCGCTCTTAGTGTGGCACGTCGGATCAAGTCCAATGTGGAAATTGGGGATTCGATCGAATGGGAAGTGACTCCGAGAAATTTTGGCCGTATCGCCGCGCAGACCGCCAAACAGGCGATGATGCAGCGCATCCGGCAGGCGGAAAAGGAGATGGTCTACGACGAGTTCAAGGATCGCGCCGGAGAGATCGTCAGCGGTACCGTTCGCCGTTTCGAACGCTCCGATGTGATCATCGACCTCGGGCGTTTTGAGGCCGTGATGCCGTCGCGTGAGCGGGTGCAGACGGAGGATTACAACGTCGGGGATCGGGTGCGGGCCTATGTGGTCGCCGTGGAGAATGGAGCACGCGGGCCAGAGATCATCCTTTCGCGCAGTCATCCCAACTTCGTGCGCCGTCTTTTTGAAACCGAGGTGAGCGAGATTGCCGACCAGACGGTCGAGATTCGCGGCATCGCCCGGGAGGCCGGTTATCGGACCAAAATTGCTGTCTTTAGCGAGAATGACAAAGTGGACCCGGTCGGCGCTTGCGTCGGCATGAAAGGTTCGCGCGTGAAGAACATCGTTCGCGAGCTTAACAACGAGAAGGTCGACATCATCCGCTGGAGCGCTGACCCGAAGGAGTTTGTTCTCGAAGCGCTCAAACCGGCCCGGATCAAGAGCGTCACGCTCGATGAGGGGCGGCACGCGGTTCAGATCCGGGTGGATGAGGATCAGCTCTCGCTGGCGATCGGCAAACGCGGACAGAACGCCCGGTTGACCTCACGCTTGGTCGGCTGGGACATCAATATTGAAAAAGACGAGACGGCCAAAGAGGTCTTTGCCCAGAGCGTCGCGAAGGCGGCAAGCTCGCTGGCCGCATCCCTGAACATCGGCGACGACGTCGCCCATCAACTTATCACCGCAGGCATGAACAGCCTCGAAGTCATCGTCGGCGCAGAACCGCAGGATATTGCGGATGTGACCGGGGTTGACCTCGCCACGGCAGAGGTGATCTTCCAGACCGCCGAGGCGCAATACAACAAGGCAAACTCCATTTAAGGTATGGCAACCTCGTATGGAGTCATGAGCAGTTTACTTTTTTCCTACTTTAAGAATGGCATCCCGACCCAACCCAAAATCACACGGTTCCAAACGTCCTGCATCCCGACGTCCAGGGGAGGGCAGGGGGTCTGCCGCTCCTAAGACGACGGGTACGCCAGCAGCCAAGCCAGTCGCCAAGGAAGCGCCCAAGCCAGCGGCACCTCCTCCCGAGGCGATTTCACTCATTGATAAGGACAAAGCGCCGCGCCGTCGCCCGATGGCAGCCGGTTTCTCCGCGCTCCCGCCGATTTCCCGTATCCTCGCACCGGAAGCCAAGCCGGTAGCCCCGCTCCCGGAGCCTGATCCGGTTGAGGAGGAGATCATCCCCGAGGTGGTGGAGGAAGTGGTGGCCGAAGCTCCTGTCGTCGAAGAGGTTGCCGCGGCGGAGGAGGATGAGAAGATCATCCACATCAAGCCGCCGGTGATCGTCAAGGAACTCGCCTCGCAGTTGGGGCTCAAGCCTTTCCAGTTGATCTCCGAGTTGATGGAGATGAACATTTTTGCCGCGATCAATCACACGATTGACCCGGAAGTTGCCTCTGTCATCTGCAAGCGCCACGGCTATACCTTTGAGAAGGAGAAGCGCGAGCGCGGGGCCGGGGTGCACAAGGTTGAGGTCGTCGTCGAGGCGCCCAAGCCGCCGCCTCCTCCCAAGAAGGATGAACTCAAGGCGCGTGCACCGATTGTCACCTTCATGGGGCATGTCGACCATGGCAAGACCTCGCTTATGGATTACATCCGCAAGTCGAAGGTGGCCTCCGGCGAAGCGGGCGGGATTACTCAGCATATCGGCGCGTACACTGTCGAGTATAACGATCACGGGATTACCTTCCTTGATACCCCGGGTCACGCCGCCTTTACGGCGATGCGTGTGCGTGGGGCGAACATGACCGACGTGGTCGTCCTTGTTGTGGCAGGGAATGACGGAGTGATGCCGCAGACGATCGAAGCACTCAACCACGCCAAGGCGGCCAAGGTGCCGATCATCGTGGCGGTCAACAAGATTGACCTCCCGGCGACGAATCTCGACCGGGTGATGGGGCAGCTTCAGGAACATGGACTCACGCCTGAGGAGTGGGGCGGGGAGACGATTGTCTGCCCGGTTTCCGCCACCAAGGGGACCGGCGTGGATCATCTCCTTGATATGATTCTGCTTCAGGCCGAAGTGCTCGAACTTAAAGCCAGCCCGATGGTGCCGCCGCGCGGTAACGTCGTTGAGGCGCGTCTGGAGCCGGGTCGCGGCCCGACGGCGACGATCCTCGTGCGGGCCGGGACGCTCAAGGTGGGCCAACCTTTCATCTGCGGTCATTATTACGGTAAGGTCAAAAACCTGATCGACGACAAGGGGCGCAACATTAAAGAAGCGGGCCCGTCGACGCCGGTGCAGGTGCTCGGTTTCTCCGGGTTGCCCAACGCCGGGGATGAACTGCTGGTGATGGAGAGCGAGAAAGCCTCCAAGCTCCTCAGTGACGAGCGCTTGGCAGATCAGCGCACCGACAAGCTGACCGTCCCGCGTGGACGCGCCACGCTGGAGAGCCTCTTTGCCAACATCGCCGCTGACGCGAAGAAGACGCTCAAAATCATCGTCAAGGCTGATGCTCAAGGATCGCTGGAGGCGTTGCTCGCCTCGCTGCGCGACATCAAATCCAAGAAGGTCACGCTCGATATTATTCACTCGGCAGTCGGGCCGATCACCGAGTCGGATGCGCTCCTTGCAGCGGCTTCCAACGCGGTGGTGATCGGTTTCGGCGTCAAGGTCGAGAACAGCGCCAACGCGGCGGCTCGTCGCGAGGTGGTTCAGATCAAACTCTTCTCCATTATCTACGAATTGCTCGATCAGGTGAAGGAGGCGATGGCCGGTTTGCTCGACCCCGAACTGCGCGAAACCGTGATCGGCCATGCCGAGGTCAAGCAGGTCTTCGAGTTAACGCGGGGCGTGGTGGCCGGGTCGATGGTGACCGACGGGCGCATCTCCCGCAACGCCCGGGCGCGGGTGCTCCGCCGCCGTCAGCCGGTGTACGATGGCAACATCGCCACGCTGCGCCGTTTCCAGGACGATGTGAAGGAAGTTCGCAACGGGTTGGAATGCGGTATCAAACTCGGCGATTACAACGATTACGAAGTTGGCGACATCATCGAGTGCTACCAGCTCGATAAATTTAAGCAGCTCCTTTAATGACTCTTCGTCTCAAACGGGTCAGCGAACTGATGAAGCGCGAATTGGGCGACCTGATCGGTCGGCACTTCGTCTTCGAGCAGTTGGTGACCGTGCAACAGGTCGATCTGACGCCCGATCTCAAACACGCCCACGTCTTTGTGAGCGTGTTGGGCGGGACGCCCGGGCAGGCGCACCAAGCGATCGGCCAGCTTCAGCATCGCCGCAAGGAGTTGCAGTCGCTTGTCTCCAAGCGGGTGATCCTCAAGTACACGCCGCAGCTTCACTTCAAGCTCGACGAATCAATCGAGCGCGGCACCCGCATTATCGACATCCTTCAGGGGCTCGATATTCCTGAGGATGAGGAGCCGGGGGAAGAGGACGAGGAGCAGTACGACGGGGACGAGCCGCGACCACAACCATGAGCCGTGCCTCTTTTGCGCAGATCGCGGAGGTCTTGCGCACCCATCACCGTTTTCTGGTTGTCAGCCACGTGCGCCCTGATGGCGACGCGATCGGTTGCAGCGTGGCGATGGCGCTTTGCCTCAAGGAACTTGGCAAAGAGGTGACCCTCTGGAACCACGACGGGATGCTCGATAAATTGCGCTTCCTGGCGGGTTCGGAGTTGGTGGAACGCGCCCCGGAAGGTGGGGAGAAGCACGATTTTGACGTGGTGATTGCGCTCGATACAGCTTCGCAGGAGCGGGTCGGGCGGTGTCTGGCGGCGATCGGCGAGGTGAAGGTCTGGGTCAATATTGACCATCATGTTTCCAATAACGGGTATGGCGATCTTGCCTACATCGACCCGCAGGCTCCGGCAGCGGGGCAGATTCTCTATGAGTTGATCGCGGAGAGTGGCCTGCCGTGGAACGCGGCGATGGCAGAGAATCTCTTCGTTGCGATTTCGACCGATACCGGTTCCTTCCAATATTCCAACACAACGGCGCGGACCTTTGAGATCGCTTCGCGACTGGTGGCGACCGGGGTGGATGTCGGGCGGGTTTCCGAACAACTTTACCAGACCTACCCGCGCCGCCGTGTGGAGTTGCTGCGCGAGTTGCTCTCCACGATGCGTTTTGGATGTGGGGATCGGGTGGCGAGTTTCGCCCTTTCGCTGGAAACCGCGCGTCGCCTCGGGGTCACGCCGGAGGATAACGAAGGGTTGATCGACCATCTCCGTTCGATCGAAGGGGTCGCCGTAGCGGTCTTTTTTGAGGAGCTTTCCGCGGAGCAGGTCCGCCTTTCGATGCGTTCCAAGGAGGTGCGCTACGATGTCAGTCGTTTTTGTGCTCTCTTCGGGGGGGGAGGGCACCAACTGGCCGCCGGTGCACGGTTTGCCGGGGATTTGAAAACCGCCCAAGCAGAAGTTCTTGATGCGATCTGTAATGCCATTGACCAATCTTGATGGGGTGCTCCTCATCGACAAAGCTCCGGGAATGACCTCGCACGATGTGGTTGCGATGGTCCGCCGCCGGCTCAATATCAAAAAAGTGGGCCATTGTGGCACGCTCGATCCGCTGGCCACCGGGCTTCTGCTCGTGGTGATCGGGAAGGGGACCAAGATTCAGGATCTCCTCATGAGCGAAGACAAGGAGTACGTCGGGACGATGACCTTTGGTGTCATGACCGATAGTCAGGACGCCGACGGGCAGGTGGTCGAGACGCGGCCGGTGCCGGAGTTGACAAAGGAAAAACTCTCCGCTGCTTTCTCCAAATTCGATGGCGATTTCTATCAGCTTCCGCCGATGGTCTCCGCGATCAAGAAGGATGGCGTGCCGCTCTACAAACTGGCGCGGCAGGGGAAGACGATCGAGCGCGAGCCGCGTTTTGTCCACGTCTTCGCTCACGAGATCAAGACGATCAACCCGCCTGATGTTGAGTTCCGGGTGGTTTGCTCCAAAGGGTTTTACGTTCGTACCTACGCCTTTGACATCGGGAACGAGATCGGTTGCGGGGCGCATCTCAAGGCGCTGCGCCGGACGAAGTCGGGCCGTTTCACGCTGGAGCGGGCGATCACGGTGGACGAGTTGCGCGAGGGGGAGAGTGCGCTCATCCGTTCGAGCATTATCTCCCTGCCGGAGATTTCGCGGATGCGCGGGGCGTAAAAGGCGCTCTGTGTTGGCCTCATGGAGATGATCGAAGCGATCGAAGGGCTCTCCGCGCTGCGGGGGCCGGTCTGTCTCGCCATCGGGGTCTTTGATGGGGTGCATCTGGGGCATCAGGCGGTGATCCGCCGGGTGCTCGATGACGCGGCGGCGCTCGGTGGAAGTGCGGTGGTGGTGACGTTTGATCCCCACCCGATGCGCGTGGTGCGCCCGGAGCGGGCTCCGCGTCTTTTGACCAATACGTTGCACAAAAAGGTGCTTTTGGAGGCGCTCGGCGTTCGTCACCTGCTGGTGATTCCTTTTAATGAGGCGTTTGCGGCGACGCCACCGCACGAGTTTGTCCTCGCGCTTCACGCGGCGTGCCGTCCGTTGCACGAGATCTGCGTGGGTCACACCTGGTCGTTTGGCAAGGGGCGTGCCGGGAACCTTGAGTTGCTCCGGACGATGGGCGATCAGCTTGGGTTTGATGAGATCGGCATCCCGGCGGTTGAGATTGACGGGGAAATTATCAGCAGCACGCTCATCCGTGCGGCGGTGGAGAGTGGCAATCTGGACCGGGCAGCGCGATTGCTCGGGCGGCGTTTTTCGATTTTGGGCGAAGTTGTCCAAGGGGCGAAGCTCGGGCGCAAGCTCGGTTTCCCGACGGCTAATCTCCGCGCGTATAACGAGCAGTTTCCGCCCAACGGGGTCTATGCCGTGCAGGCGCGGTTCGGCGGGGAAGAGGCGTTGCGGGCGGCGGTGGTCAATATCGGGGTGCGCCCGACGGTGCGTGCCGCCGGTGGGGAGCGGCTACTGGAGGTCCATCTCCTTGATTTCGAGGGAGATCTCTATGGCAGGAGTATCGAAGTTTTCTTCCGCGACTTCCTGCGCGGGGAGGAGAAGTTCGCCGATCTTGAAGCGCTCCAGACGCAGATCGGGCGCGATGTCGCGGCGGCGCGGCAGCGGTTGGCGGGGTGTTGATTTTTTTCTGCCTTCGCATTTGAGCGCACGGCCTAACGCGGTTACACTCCGCGCCTAACCGATGCATTCCTTCGAGTACCATAAGGGGCAGCTCCATTGTGAAAAAGTGGAGTTGGCTCAGATCGCCGCCGAGGCGGGAACGCCGACTTACGTCTATTCCGCCAACACTATTCTTGACCATTACCGCCGTCTCGATCAGGCGTTTGTCGATATTCCGCATCTGATTTGTTACGCGGTTAAGGCGAACTCGAATATCGGAATTTTGAACCTCCTTGCCGGGCAGGGGTCGGGGTTCGACATCGTTTCCGCCGGGGAACTTTACCGGGTCCAAAAGGCAGGGGGGCGCCCTGAGCAGTGTACCTTTGCCGGAGTCGGCAAGACGGAGACGGAGATCAAGTACGCGCTGCAACAGGGGATTCTCGCCTTCAATATCGAGAGCGAGAGCGAGTTGGCCTATATTAATCAGGTCGCGGCGACGATCGGCCATCGCGCGCCGATTTCGCTCCGGGTCAACCCGGATGTGGACGCCGATACGCACAAGTATATCTCCACCGGCAAGAGCGAGAACAAGTTCGGGATCGCTTTTGAGCGGGTGCGCGCGGTCTACGAGGCGGCCTCAAAGATGCCCAACATCGCCATTCGTGGTGTGCAGATGCACATCGGCTCGCAGATCACCAAAGCGGCGCCGTTTGCCGAGGCGGTTCGCAAGATGGCCCCGCTGGTGGCGGAACTCAAGGAGCGCTACGGGATTGAGTATTTCTCGATCGGCGGCGGGATCGGGATCGTCTACGATGCTTCGCTGGAAAGCGGCCCGGCCCATTGGTGGGAGCCGAAGCCCGAAGGGCGGATGACCATTGAGGAGTATGCCGCCGCGGTGGTGCCGACGCTCAAGACGCTCGGGTTGAAGATTCTGCTGGAGCCGGGGCGCTTCATGGTCGGCAACGCCGGGGTGTTGCTCACGCGGGTACTTTATCGCAAGCACGGCGGGCGAAAGAAATTTGTCATCGTCGACGCGGGGATGAATGACCTCATTCGTCCGGCGCTTTATGAAGGGTTTCACGAGATCGTACCGCTGCGCGAGCCGGAATCGCCGGAGCGCGAGCAGGTCGATATTGTCGGGCCGGTTTGTGAGAGTGGCGATTTTTTCGCGCAGGATCGCGAGGTGCCACCGCTCAAGGAGGGGGATCTTATCGCCATTATGAGCGCCGGAGCGTACGGCTTCACGATGGCGAGCAATTACAATTCGCGGCCGTTGCCGGCGGAAATCCTCGTCCATGGATCGCAGGCGGAGGTGATCCGGGAGCGGCAGAATCTTCACGATCTGATTGCCGGAGAGAGCATCCCCGGTTGCCAACAGCGGACAACCGGGGCATCGTAGCGGCGCGTTTTCCTGCGTAGAACTCCTTTTTTCCCATGATGAAAACTCTTCGTATTTTGTTGTTACTGGCGTTTGGCGTGGCTGCCGTGCCGTTGCAAGGGCAGGTGCTCTCCAATCCCGCGTCGCAACCGGCGCAGAGTGGCGAGTACCTCATCGTCAGCGGTGGGGTGACGCTCGGGCAGTGGGAGAAGTGGAAGGCGAGCCCGCGTGATCTCTGGTGGATGAACTTCATCCGCGCGGCGCGGATCCGCATCCAGCAGTTGCAGGCGGCGGGGGTCTCACCCAAGCAGATCACCTGGTTTGTCTATCTCCCTGCCTACAAGAGCCGTTCCAAACAGGAGGGGCAGGATCTCGTCTCCAATATCACTTCGGTGCGTGATGCTTACGGGATCACGTTGAAGTTCTTCGATCGTACGCAGCAGTTGATCGACTACATCAACGGAGGGAAACCGCGCAGTCAGGTCAAGATTGTGAATTTCGAGTATTACGGACACTCCAACAAGGCGTGCCTGATGTTTGATTATTCCAACGAGATCGACAGCGCCTCGAAGGTCTGGCTCCATGAGAACGAGTTTCACAAGCTCAACCGGCATGCCTTTTCGCCGGGGGCATTTGTGAAAAGCTGGGGCTGCCATAGCGGCGAGAGCATGAGTCAGAAGTTCCGCCGCGCTACCGGGATTCCGATGTGGGGGGCGATCGGCAAAACGCAGTATATGACGCACGAACTGCCGACGCTTTCGGCTTCGGACGGGCGCTGGGTGTATTGATCATGAAACGGATTGCGCTTTCGTGTCTGGTGGTGGCGTTGAGCGCCGGGGCGCTGCGGGCAGATGGGGTCGATGACGCTATTGCCAAAGCGCTGCGGCAAGGAGCGGCAGAGGCGCTGGTGACCTTGCAGAAGGTGGAGAGCGAGGGCCGGGGCCGGGCTGACTATACGGCGGAGCTTTCGATGGCGTGGTCGGACCGCTCGGATCTCGATCTCGCTTCAAAGAATAAAAAGAGCGCGAAGGGGGCTGCGGAAGAGGCGGTGCGGCTGGCGCAGGAAGCGCTCAAGCTCGATCCCAAGCTGGCGCGGGCGCATCTGGCGCTGGCGGTGGCGTATGGCAAGCAGACGGAGTTTGTCGATAATTCGACGAAGATGGCGCTCTCGCGCACGATTCGCGATAAGGCGCTGGCAACCATCCGGCTCGATAAGAAGGAGGATCTTGCTTACGAAATTCTGGGCCGGTGGGAGTATGGGTTTGCCACGCTTAACCCGCTTCTCAAAGTCGCCGCACGGGTAGCGTACGGCGCCTTGCCGGAGGCGTCGCTGGAGAATGCGGCAAAGTATTTGGAACAGGCAGTGGCGCTCGCCCCTAAGCGGATCAGTCCGCGTCATCAGCTTGCGCTCACTTACAAAGCGCTGGGTGAGAAAGAGAAGGCGCGCCAGAGTTGGGAGAAGGTGCTCGCTTTGCCTGCCGAAGATGCCGATGACCGCGCGGCACAGAAAGAGGCGCGAGCGGCCATCGGTCGATAGGGGTCTTATTCGGTCTGCGCTTTGAGGTGCAGGACGGCGAATTCATACGGCTGGAGCGGGAGGGTGATTTTCCCCTCGCTCGCCTTGAACGGTTCGCTAGTGTAGGCGTTTCGAGCTTCGACCTGTTGCCAACCTTTGGGGATGGCGACGTTGACGCTCCGGGCATCAAAGCTCAGGTTGGAGATGATGAGGAGCCGGTCGGCCTTGGGCGGGACGGGGAGGTAGGGATCGAGTGCGTACCCTTTAGCGTAGTAGCTGACCTTGACTTCCGGGGCGTCGGCGATGTGTTCTTCATTTTCCCAATAGGGGGTGAACTCGACATATTCCTCTTCGCTATCCTCCATGCCGTAGGCATCGCGGACTTTCTGCCACTCGTAGATCTGTGCGGTGTCGCTCCAGTTTGGCCAGAAGAGGAGGTCGAAGTGGAGCATATAGGCAAGCATGGTGCGCGTGCCGATCTCAAGGTCTTTCATCAGCTTGCCATCCTTGCCCCGCACTTCAGGCAGGAGGATCTGTGGCAGGCCCCACTGCCGCCAGAAGAACTCGGCTCGCAGGTTATCGATGTCTCCGATGGCGTGGGCATATTGGTAGGCACCATCGCCAAACTTTTCGCGCACTTCCGGCTGGTGATACCAGTAGAAGAGGGTTTCTCCGGGGATACAGGCATCATAGAAAGCCATTTGCGGGAGCGGTTTGCAGCCGCTGGTGTGGGCGAAGATGCGGCCGTTGGGGTTTTTGGTTTTGACCAGATGATGGAGCCGTTTGAGGAGATCGCGCGACTCAAAGAGGTAGTAGCTCGGGCGTAGCTTCCCTTCGGCATCGGTGAAGCCACCTAGTTCCGGGCCGAGGTCGGTGCGGAAGTCGGGGATGGTCGCGCCGCCGCCATCGAGGTAGAAGCCATCCATGTCAAACTCATGGAGCAGGCGGTTGAGCCACCAGCTCAGGTAGTCGCTCCACTCGCGGGAGGCGCGGACGGTTGCCAGAAAGCCGCGTGCATTGGGTTGGTAGGCATGGTTGACCCGTTCCAGCCATGCTTCAAGGGAATCGAGCTGTTCGGCCCCTTCAGGGACTTTTAACTGGGGGAAGAGTTTCGGCTCGGTGGAGAGGCGTTCGACCATCTCCTTGCGAGCGGGGTCCTGAAAGTAGAAGTTGCTCTCTTCTCCCGGTGCGTACTGACCGTAGCTGGCGTAGTTGAGGATAATATAGGGAATAAGGGTAAGCCCATGTTCCTTGTCAATCGCTGCCATCTTCTTGAGCAGTGGGGGATTGGCGATAGCGTCGTTGTACGATTCGCGGCTTAAGCGCCAGAGGCTTGACCAGTAGATGAGTTGGTTAGCGTCGCGCTCGTGGACCTCCAGCCGGGGGGCGACCTTGGCTCCGATCTTCCACGTGCGCCAGTTTTTGGGCATCTTCTTGATAGGAGTCGGTTGGAGGGAGAAGGGGTAGTGAACCGGGGCGTCGATCCGGGTCGGGGTGGAGATCAGGTTTAAGGTTAGGGTGGCGCCTTGATCGTCGCGGGTGAATTCGATGGCTTTTTCCGGGGCGTTGTGCTGGTTGCGGGCAGATTCAAAGTTCCAGCCGAGCCCTCCCTTCGTATTGCCTAGCCAGAGGTAGGGAGAGAAGTCGAGGCCGAAGCTTTTTTGATCTTTGATTTGCCCGAAGAAACGGCGCAACGAGGCTTGTGCGCCAGCTTCCGCCTTGTTGGGGCCTTCCTTGAGCCAGTGGGCCGTTTCGGTAAAGGCGGGGGCGAGGTGGTGGAGAAGGGCCAGACGCTCGATCTCCAGCGGTCCGGTCGGGGTGAGCTTGAGGGTATAGTGAATGAAAAAATCGTGCTCAACGCGAGCGGTGATTTCCGCCGTGGCGACGGCGCTTTCCAGCCGGGTGAGCCAAGTGACACGCCCCTGTGCACTTTCGGTCACAACGGGAGTGGCGGGTTTCCATTCCACGGGTTGGCCGTTGACGATAAGGAGGAGTTCGCATGGGCGTTGAAGAAGCTCCTGCCCATGGACAGAGAGGGTCGCCGGGAGGCCGTTGGCGTGAAGGGTCACCCGTTTCCAGGAATGAAAGACGCTCAGGCCGGAGGTGGTTAGTTTCTCCTGATCATGGGGGAGATAGGCGGCTTCAAGGGCGGCAGTGCCTAGAGTGTTGTTCTCCTGCCACGGAGCGGCGGCATCGAGGGTGCCGCAAAGGGTGAGCGCGAGCAGGGTCGCAGGGAGGGAAGGGAGGGGCATGGCTAGTCTTGGGTTGAGATGTGGAGATCTTTGATCATGGCACCGAAGCGGGAGGTCAGGATTACGGTGTCAAGAGTGGTGTAGGTTGTATCAAAGACGGTCGATTCTTTGGCTTCCTCCAATTCATCGACGCGGAGGGTGAAGCTCCCTTCCTGCTGGTTCCATTCAAAGTGAAAGTGATGCCATTGGTCGCCGGGATCATGGAGCCA
The DNA here is from genome assembly GCA_037189865.1 of Chthoniobacteraceae bacterium. Taxonomy (GTDB): domain Bacteria; phylum Verrucomicrobiota; class Verrucomicrobiia; order Chthoniobacterales; family Chthoniobacteraceae; genus DATMFV01. The sequence goes on from JBBCIW010000001.1 coordinate 607,001, forward strand.
TACCCATTGCTTGAGGCGTTCGTCTTTGCCTTCCCATGCGCCTGAGGAGGTGGTCTTGTCGAGGGTGACAAAGAGGCGGCCGTCGAAGTTCGGGCGTGAGCGCGAGAGTTGGACGGAGAGGTGGTAGCCTTCGCCGGTGGCGCTGTTGCAGAGGACCAACCCGGCGCCGGAGCCGTTGGCTGCGCGGATTTTGACCGAGAGGGTGACTTTCTTTCCGCTGACTTCCTTGCCGCTAACGCTATAGCGGGCGGGGGCTTTGATGACCTTCAGGGCGGGCTCTCCTGAATCATCGCCAGTGAGCGCAGGTTCAAGCGCAGTGAGGTAGCCTTCGAGCTGTTCCCATGAGGCTTCGGGAGTCGCGTTGGGAAGGCGTTCCTGTAACCAGAGGTCAGCGTGGAGGGGGGTGAGAGAGAGGAGGAGCAGGCAGAAGGTGCGGAGCATGACTAGGAAGGGGCTTGGGCGAGCAGCGCGGCAAAGAGGCGGTTTTCCTCGCGCGTGGTGGTGGTTCCGGGGACGATAGGGGTAGGGAGGGTCTTGCCGGGAAGGCGAGCGCCTCCTTTGGTGATGCGTTCAAGCAGGAGGGCGATCATCTCCTCCCCGATCTTTTCCAGCGCGTGTTCGGTGGAAGTGAGGATGTAGCCGGAGCCGGACGGCTCGGAACCGTGGCCGCCGACGATGCTCACCTCCTGCGGAATGGAGAAACCGGCGGCTTCGAGCGCTTCGAGGACGCCGAAGGCAATCTGATCCCCGGCGCAGTAAACGGCATCAGGTCGCCATTTTTCGCTTTGGAGGAAGGTTTCCATGACCCGGCGGCCATCTTCCTGCGAGGCGGAGGGGCTTTCCAGAAGACGGATCTCCACGGGAGAGGCGCCGATCTCTAACCCGCATAGCAATCCGCTGTAGCGCTGACGGACAGAGAAGGATTCGTCCAACCCCGGTTTGAGGACGCAAAGGATGCGGCGACGGCCTGCTTTGAGCCATGCTTTACCGAGTTGGCGGCTGACTTCAAAGAAATCGGGAGCGATGAAATTCTCAAACACCCCTTCGCGCAGCGGGTTGAGGGAGACGTAGGGGAGGCGGTGCATGAGGGCGCGCAATTCCGGCGTCTGGAGTGCAAGCTGGGTGAAAACGACGATGCCGTCAAACTCGCTCCCCGGGCGGATTTCTTCGAGATGGAACGGTGTGGAGGAGCGGAACTGGGCGTTGAGCAGGCCGCCGTAGATGCGGTGGCCCCAGCGGGTGCTGGTCGGGGAGGCGAAAAGGTCGATGCCAATCCGCAGGCGCTCGGCGACAGGGGGCGTGCCGGTCCAGAAGCTGCCGCTGCCGGAGACGGAGCGGATCTTTTTCTCGCCGGCGAGTTGGCGATAGACATTTTTGACGGTTCCTTCGCTCACGCTGAGTTGGGCGGCGAGCTCCTTGGCGGTCGGCAGGCGCGTCCCGGGAGGGTAGGTCTCCACTTTGAGTTCCTGAAACAGGAAGCTCAATACTTGGGCAAAGGCCCCTTTCTGGTTTTGGGCGGCAGCGGCGACCTGGTACTTTTTGAGCGACATGCGCCGATCATGGCGCGGGGCTCCGCGGGCCGTCAATGCGCCAGAGGGGCGGGGGAGGGTGATCATGGACGGCGGTGGCGGTTGCGCACCATCCATGTGGAGCCTAGTGCGGCACCCAGTAGCAAGAGGAGGGAGGAAGGTTCGGGGACGACGGTCGCGGTGGTGGTGATCTCTACGCTGCTGATCGCATTGAAGCCGCCGGTCCCCCATGGCCAGACGAGGTTGATCTGGTTAAAGAGGTAGGAAGGGTTCTCCGAGGCGTTGACGGCGCTGTTGATCGGCGTGGCCCCGTCGAAACTGGTGGTGCGCTGGTAGTTCCCGTTGGCTAATCGGGTGTAGGTTAGCGAGAAGGTGTGGAGTGCGTTGTTGGGGAAGAGGTTGGAGAGAAGGTTGATGTTGATGTTAACGTCGTTGGTGGTCGGGTCGGCGCCGGGACCGTTAAACCAGTCGGCGGTGAGCGGGGTGCCACCGTCATGGCCGAGTTTGAGGTTAAGAACGCCGCTCCCGGCGCTCCCGGCAGGCGCGCTTTTGATGAGTTCAAGGGTGAGAGTGATTGACTCGCCAATGCCCAGCGTCACCGGTGTGAAGCTACGATACATGGTCGTGTTGGGGGAGCCTCCAGCGGTGTTGCCCAAGGCATAGCCGGAAGTAAACGTGTTGTTCTGAATCACCGACCAACTCTGGCCGCTGCCTGACGGATTGTGCGCCCACCAGCCGGTGCGGGTGTTGGAACTGAAGTCATCATGGAGCAGGAGCGTTGCTGCGGAGGTGGGCAGGAGGCCAAGGAGCGTGAATTGCCCGGCCAGAACGAGAATGGCAAGGGAGGAGGGGTGCTTCATGGAAGTGGAATTTGCGTGATTCGGAGTAAAAAGGCAATAAATTTTTGCCTTTTGAATGACTTATTCTCACTTTGTATTTGTCTTTTAGTGCCTTTTGGTCCGTTGGTTTACCTTGGGTGGTGTGGGAGAAAGGGTGTCTTTTGATGAATCTATATTGACTTTTAAGTTATCCTTTTCTACGGTTTCCGGGATGTTCCCACTTCCCCTTCTGAATTCAGCCAAGGCTCCCTGTTCCCGGCGGGGAACTGCCGCTTTGAGTTTAACAGAATTATTGGTCGTCATCGCAGGGTTGGCGATTCTGGGGGCGTTGCTCCTACCGGTGATGAAGGGGGTGGGTGCGAAGCGTTCGGAGGCGGTCTGTCTTCACCAGTTAAAACAACTTGGGGTCGCGATTTTTGCTTATGCCGCAGATCATCAACAACGGTTGCCGGGGCCACAAGGGACGATGACGCGCATCAAGTCCAACCTGACGGTGAAGCTTGCCCCCTATCTTCAGCAGAAGGATGGCGACGGACCGCTCTGGTATTGTCCGGCCAATGAGGCGGTGACGCAGCGCAATCACGCCTTGCCCGACGATAAAATCTCCAGCTATATTAGCCATTCGCCGCTTTTTGGCTATTATGCTCTCCCGGCCACGCCGGAGAAGATTCCTTATAGGCTGGCGGCGTTGATGGCCGAGGAGCCGCTTCCTTGGCTTCTGGAGGATCTCGATGTCTGGAACTACCCTTCAGCGAGTGCGATTGGGGGGAGCTATCTCCCGGTCCATAACGGGGGGCGCAATGTTCTCTTTGCTGATGGGGCGGTGCGCTGGGTGCGTTCGGTCAAGGGAGTGTTACCTTGATGCTTCCGCGGTCATTCGGTTGACGCCGGGATCGCTACCGGTTTGAACTCCAAGGCCCGGAAGTCGTGCGCTCCGATTTCCAGCGTTAATGCCCCATCGCTTGACGGAAGGGGCTCGCCGGTTTCGGCGTCGTAGAGTTCCCATTGGGGGAGGTTCCATGTGTTGAAATCGAAGGTGATCGTTGCGCTCTCCGCTTTTTTCTTCAGATTGGAGAGGTAGAGGAGGACGCCTCGGTCTGGACGGACAAAGAAGCTCGCTTTGAGGTGGGGCGGCAGACCTTGGATAGCTAGTTGGTTCTCCTGCTGCCAGTAGCCAAAGAAGAGGGTCTCCGGGTGGGCGATGCCGAAGGTCTTCTCTATTTGGCGGAAACGCTCAAGGAGCGCGCTATCGCACCAGATCTGCCAGATATTGACGTCGAAGAGTTTAAGAGCCGCCAGCATGGAGCGGTTGTTCTCTAGGGTATTGGGGCCGCCTTGCATAGTGGTTTGGCCCCACTGGGGAATCCACATGAGGTTGATCCCCCACGCGCCGCTCAAGGCATTTTCCAGACGGGGGAGATCCCAGTATTCGATGAAGTTCAGGTTTTTGGTGCCTCGTTCCGAGGTGAGGTTGATGTCGGCAAAGCCGTAGAGGGAGGGGATGAGCGCCGTGGAGTGAACCAAAAGGTTAGGGAAAGGGCGTTGGTGTTTTTGAAGCACGGCTTGCACTCTTTTATCGAGTTCGCGAAGGTTGAAGAATGGGGCCCCGGGTTGGATGCCGCCATCTTCCTGCCGGTGTGCACCGTGGGGTTGGAAGAGATCAAGACTGGGAACGCTATAGTTTTCATCCCAATAAATGCCGCGTAAGTGGGGGCTATTTTCGAGGAGCGTGTCGATCTGGGTGACCATGGCGCGGAGGCGTTGGTCGCTCAGATGGGTCGCCGTGGCGAAGTAGAGATCAGGCTCAAGACCGTACTTGCGGGTGGGGAATGACTCCCTTGCGCTATAGGTGACTTCCGGGGTGACGTGCCATTCGTCGTAAAAGGAAGTGAAAAGCGGGTTGCCTAAGGTGGAGTAGGCTTTGGCGTTGTAGAAGAAAACCGGCTTTTCCCCTGCGGGGTCGATCTTTTGCAGGAAGCGGTTGAAGAGGAATTCATCCTTGAGGCTTAGACCGCCGAGGAACTCGGGGATAAACGAAGATTCGCCAAACCCGATGACCTGAAAGTCGATTTCGTTAAAGCCGACTTTTTTGGGCCGCATCGGGGTGGCGGCGAGGCTAAAGGAGATGGAGCGCTTCCCGGAGGCTTGCGGAGTGCGGGTGATCAGACGGATGGAGAGGGTTGATGTCTCGCCTTTACGCACGATCTCGTAGGACGGGGTCTGGCCATCTTTGCTCCAGCCGCGATCGTTCTCTGTCACCCAGCCTAGCCCGTACTGGCGGTTGCCGAAGGTGAGATAAGGGATATAGTCATCGCGGTACTTGGGCAGGTTGACGTGGCGGCTATTCCATTGCAGGCCGTCGCCTTCGGGAAAGTAGAGGCTGTGATGGGAACGGATCGCTCCGGGAAGGTAGCGATAGTCGGGTGTCCAGAGCGGGACGCTTTCATCCCTGTACTCACCGGGGGCGGGGGCGTTGCTGAGCCAAAGGTCGGCCATATAGCCAGCGGTGGTGTGCAGAAAATCGAGTTGCCGGAACGGGATTTCCAGAACCAGAGAGGAGATTGGGCCGCCGCTGGTTTCCAGATCATAGAAGAGGACGCCATCGTACTCCAACCTTCCCTTGATCCGGACGCTGAAGGTGTCAAAGCGGGTTTCCCCTTCAAAGGAGAGGCTTTCGTCACTGCGGGAGAGCACTTTGAAGGAGCCTGCCTTGCCTTGGCGGAGGGTGCCGTCCTTGGTGAGTGTAACCAGTCGCACAGGGGCGCTCAGAACGGCGTGGCCTTGGCTGGTGATGGTAGCGGGGAGTCCGGTTCCATTAAAAGAATAGCTTCGGCCCCAGAGTTTCCATGCTTTTCCATCCCGTTGGATCGGGAGGTAGGGGGCGTTGATCGCGGGGGCGTCTTTGAGAGGATTGGCGGTGAGGAGCGGCTCCTCTTTGATGTTAAGTTCGCGGGAGATGACTTCGAGCAGGTTCCCTTTCTGATCATAGAGGGTGGCTTGAAGGGTATAGAGGCCCGGCTGATCGGTAGGCAACGCGGTGCGAATCTGCTGTTGGGTGCCTAAGCCGTGTTCGATCTCGCTTTCCGTCTGGTTGAGAATTTCTTTGCCGTTGAAGAGAGCGGTGAACTCGGCCCGTGCGACGAAAGGTGTGATGGCTTTATCCAACTCGACACTGATCGTCCGGATGGAGGGGTAGTGACGGAGGCGACTGCCTGTGAGCCCTCTCTTTGCTACCCCCTGATGATCAAAGGAGGCGGTCCGATTCTGTGCGGGGAGGGAAGGGGATGAGAGGTGGAGCGAGAGTTTGCCGCTGGAGGGGGAGGGAGGAGCGGGCAGGAAGGTCACGGTTTCCTGTGCATCAGGGGCGAGGGAGAAGGTTTCTTCTTTCTGCCGGGAATAGGGGGGAGCGTCGAGCGCGATGCGAAGCTCGCCCTTCTGTTCCTTGGCGGTGTGGTTGGAGAGGGTTGCGGAGAGGAAACGGACCCCATGCTTCGATACGCCGGGAGCGCTCCAGAAGAGGGCGGGGCGGCGGTTGCCAATCTCGGCACGCGGCATTTTTGCATAGTCGTAATAAGGCGAGCCGGAGAGGTTGGTGTACTCGTTGGGCGCCTTGAAGTTCCGACAGAGGTTGAAGGCGAAAGGGAGGTTCGGTTTGAGGTCAACTTCTTTCAGGGGAATGGCGACTTCCAGTGTCCAGAGCCCGTCTTCGAGTTTCGAGGTTACTTTGACCCCTTCAGAGTTCCACTGTTTATCGTTGGGTGAACGCACACCCTTCTCCATTTTGCTATCATAGAGATCTCCGTTGGTGTTGAAGATGAATTGGTAGCTAACGGGCGGGGGGACGAGATCGGGGGTTGGGTTGAAATGGAGTTCAACGGAGTCATCATCCCACAAGGCACCGTCCCGCTCACGAGGACGGACGATGGGATCAGTTTCAAACTTCTCTTGCACACTAATATAGAGATATTTTTCATCGGCGATGAGGCGATGGCTGCCTTGTCGGCCTGTCAGGATGCCCCCTTCGTTACGCCAGCCGAAGTCGCCGCCAGCGCTCCGTTTCCAGAGCGTTTGATCCATGGTCGGAGACGTTTGGGTGGTTAGGGGGATCTGGTAGAAAGGAGGATCGTCAGTGGCAGGAGCGCTCCAGTGGACGCGCAGGTCGTCGATGAGGAGGCCGTTAGCGATCAACTCCAGCGAGAGGGCGGAGATGGGAGGGCCGCCGGGTCGGGCGGAGACGAGCGCCTCTCCCTGATAGGTTTTCCATTCTCCGGTGGTGGAGGTGTTGATCATTTCCATGAGGTGAATGATATAGGCATTCTGTCCCTCGCCGGTAAATTCGCGAAGGCGGACTTTGAGGTTCGCACCCTCTCCTTTGGCCTGAAGCGAGAGGTGCAAGGTTTTGCCGCGAACTTCTTCAAAGCGATGATCGCTAACCAGACGCCCGTCGAGCCAGAGCGCATGGCGGCCAAGCTCTCCGGGAGTGGAAGGGGGGTGGGAGAGTCGCTTGAGGCGCCCCCCTTCGTGGGGGCGGGCTTCAAGGTGCCACTGTTGGGGGAGTTGGGAGTGATCGGCCTGCCAACCGTTGGGTAAATCGGCTTTCTCCCAAAGTTCAAAGCCGCCGTTGAGTTGATCTTCTTCCGGCTGGCGCAGCGGGCGTTCGGGAAGGGTAGCGGTTTTTGGTTCTTCGGAGGCGGGGGCAGGCGTGGCGCTTCCGGCAGGGAGGGCGATCTCTTCGAGGGAGGCGTCATCGACCTGAACCCGCCCTTGGCTTGAAAAGTTAAAGGAGAGCGTTGCCGCCGCCGAGGGAGGGACGAAGTCGAAGGCGATCTTTTGCCACGAAGAGGAGGAATCGAGCGATTGGGTGGGGCCAAACTGCGGCCGTTTTGGATGAGGGGGGAGGTAGGCTCCTGCCTGATCAAAACATTGGAAGCCGATGGAAAGGGAGCCTTCGCCTTTTGCCCAGACTTTGAGACGGTAGAGATGACCCGGACGGTGGCGGTAGCGGCGCAGGTCGAAGATGACCATGTTGCGTTCCGCACTCTCCAACAGGAGGAGCTGTTTTCCGTTACGTGCCGCTTTGGCGTTCTGGAGAACTTCGGCCTGACCGGGGTAGGCACCATTGATCGCCCAGATCACCCCTTTCCATGCCTGTAGCGGGCCGGAGGGCGTTAGTTCAAAGCCGGGGTCCCGCAGAAGGTTAGGATTTGCGGGTGACTTGGCTGGGAAGAGGAAGGTTAAGGCGAACAGGTACGTCAGGAAACGGACAACAATCATGGAAACTATTCTTCAAGAAAATATCGAAATCCGAGAGGGGGAAAGCGGGCACGATCCTGGAGATCGTCCTTGGAGAGAGCGGCCCCGTGGCCGTCGGCAAAGATAAGATTGGCTCTACCGCCATGGCGAAGGGCGACGCCGGTGTACCATGTCTGCTTGGCAACATAGTAGTATTGCTTTTGATAGCGGGGGGAGCCGGGGAAAAGGAAGGCGCTGTCGCAGAGAATCGGGGTGTTAGGCGGTAAGAGATGGAAAGGCGGGGAGGCGACTCCATCGGCTTCGGTGATCATTCCATAGGTGTCGACCTGTCGGGAAATCTGGTTGGCCGGTTCTTCCATCACCGCGCCTGAAGGGCAACTATAGTGACCAAAGGTTGAGGCATTCAATGGGAGGTAGACGCCGCTTAGGCCGAGAGTGGACGCCCAAGTGCGAGAGGTGGTTGAATCGAAGTGGGTAGGGAACTTTCCGTGATGTTCTGCTGCGTAGAGGGTGAGGCCAACAAAAAGCTGGCGGAGGTTGGCCATGCACGAGGTCTGCTCGGCCTTTTGGCGGTAACGTGAGGCGGCCGTTGCACCAAGGAGGAGGAGGATCGCTCCCAGCGCCGTGGCAACCAGCAGTTCAGTGAGGGAGAAGCCTGCGAGGAGGGAGCCGGTTTTGCGTTCGTGGGGTAGGGCCATGAGGGCTTCTAGCGCAGGAGGCGCCGGTGACGCAAGACAAGGATGCCGACCCCTGCCATCAAGAACCATGCTAGGGATTGCGGCTCAGGGACCATTTGGGTGCCGTGAATCGTGAAGGTATCAAAGGCAATGGTATTGATGTTTCGATTGATGATCCCTGTAGTGAGGTAAAGCCCGAAAGCGCTGATGTCTCCTTCGGGCAATGGGATGGCGCTTGTTCCGATAGCGAAGGGGGAGCCGAGGGTTGCCGAGAGGGTGTACCACTGGGCGTTGGCTAATTCGATGCGGGTTAGCGTGGCGTTGGTGGAAAAGTTGCTGATGGCTGCATTGCTAAAGATGCCCGGAGCCTTGGGTTCGGTGATATACCACTGCCCGTCGATGCGGATGGCGAGGCTTTCGGTCCCGATAAACGGAGTTGAGCCTGAGCTCCCACCCATGGAGTGCCATTCGATCGCATCGATGCTATAGAGCGGGCGTTCAATAGCGAATTCTTCGGTGAAAACAAGCCCTTTGACTCCAAGGGCATCGAGGTTGGTCGTGCTGCGAACCATGCCGTAGCCTTGGGTGGTGCTGACCGTTGGCCCGGCGTTGACATTTCCAACATTTCCCGGTTTTCCATCTTGGCCGCTGATCACCCCGCGATTGAAGTTGCTAGCGGCGGCGGGGCCTTCCACCGGACCATCGATCTGATTGGGGTAAGAGCCGGATTGGATGGAAGACCAGTAGGTCCAGCCGACCGTGTGGTATTGCGAGGCGGCGGTCACCCCGAAGGTTTCCCTGTAGATGACGGCGGCATGCAGGGAGGAAGGCCAGAGAGCAACGCTCAGCAGGGCAGCCAGCCATGGGAGGCATCTCCGAGTGAAGGGAGGGCGGGAAACAGTACGCATAGGGTAGGGAAGAAGGGTTTGAGGCGCCTTGGAGTAAGCTTGACTCGTGATAGACGACGGTTCTGCCCAGAAGACTAGGGAAAGAAAGGGCGCTGCGTCTTCCTTGCCGATGACGTTTTTTTCCTCAATCGTGATCACCCCCGCTTTGCGGAGCGGGTTGGCGTTATGGTGCTTCCCGGTGCAGGCGGCGCAGCTTTTGATGGTGCTGCTTGCGGTAGACCAGCGGGCTGCTTTTGAAGTGGCGCTTGAAGCTGGAGTAGAAATGCGAGATGCTCTCAAAGCCGCAGTTCATGGCAATGTCGATGATCTCCTGATCGGTGGAGGAGAGGAGGGCGGCGGCTTGTTCGATGCGCAGCCGGTTGATGGAGGAACTGAGGGTTTTGCCGGTAAAGCGGTGAAACTCGCGGGAGACATGTTCGGCGCTTCTCCCGCAGAGTCGGCGGAAGGCGGGGATTCCCTCTTGCAGCATGACCGGTTCGCGCATCCGGTGCCAGGCGCGTTGCATCCAGAACGGCGTCTCTTTGGCGAAGAAGCTGACTGGCTCGGGTAGCGGGAGGAGTTCGCTCAAGATCTCCATGAGGTAAAGCTCGATATGGAAGAGGAGACAGGGGGCTTTTGAGATTTTGAAAAAGATTTGGCGAATCCAGGAGAGTTGTCCCGGTTTGAGCCGGATGATTTTCGGGAAGGGATGATGAGTGCCATAAGGATCGCTCCCAGCGGGAAAGTGCCGGGTGAGGATATCCTCCAGAATGGGCCACTGGAAGCTGACGTTGGCGATATGGAACGCCGATTTGCTGCTGTAGGCATGGATGTCGTGCGGACGGATGAAGCCGCAATCGCCCATTTGAAGTTGCTGGGTGCGGTTGTTGATAAAGTGGGTGCAGGTGCCGCTGTCGATCCAGAAGATCTCCCCGAATTCGTGGTCGTGAAGCGGGTAGGCATCCGGCCCTTTGAGTTGGAGGCGATTGGGGAAAAAGAGGAGGGGGAGATCGTCGGTGTGCATGATGGGACAATCAAGAGATAACACGTTGTTGCGCCGCTTTGCGATACGCCAGTGGCGTCGCGCCCATGCGGGTGCGGAAAAAGCGGGTGAAGTAGCTTGCATCGCGGAAACCGGCGGCTTCGCTCACCTGTGCGATGTTGAGGGAGGTGGCGCGGAGGAGTTCCGCCGCTCTCAGGCATCGGTGGCGGCTGATGTAGGCTTGGAGCGACTGGCCGGTATAGGTGCGGAAGAGTTGCGAGAGGTAGTCAGGGTGCATCTGCAACTCCCGGGCGATGCTGCCGACGGAGAGCTGAGGATCGTAGAGAAAGGCGAGGACGATCTGGCGCGCGCGGGTGACCGGGTACGGCTCGCGTTCCGGTCTGGCCGTTTTGAGCGTGGCGAGAAAGAGCGAGAGGTAGGCAAGGAAGAAGCCGCGCACGCCGCTCTTGCGTTCGCTCTCGTTGTTCAGGCGGGCCAGCGCGGTGACCCCGTTGAGGAGGTGGAGGAGCGTCTCGCACCCTTCGCCGGTCAGGTGGCTACGAATCCAGCCTGAGGGGCAGCCCCGGCGGACCTCGTGGGCGATGTGGAAGAAGAGTTCGTTGTCACCGTGCAGGATGACGATGTTGAAGAACGGATGTTTGCCAACCGGGCCAACCTCTTCGCGATGCGGCATCCCTCGCGGGATGAGGCAGAACTCGCCGCCCCGGACGGTGAGATTTTCTTCCGGGAGGGAGAAGATCGTTTTCCCGGAAAGCTGGATGAAGAGCTCCGGCATCAGGTGGAACGGCATCCCGGGGAGGATGCGCATCTCCCCTCGCAGTTTCGGCAGATGGATCGGGAGGGTCTCTGCCTCGATCCGCTGGATACTTTCCTGAAGGATCTCGTGCAGGAAGGGGAGGAAGGTCGCTTCGTCGCGGAGCGAGGGGGTGTGGACCGGGAACATCCTAGGATTTGTCCTATTTTTATGGCGATCCGTCCAGTCAATAGCGTTTGAGAAGGGATCGGGGGCGGTTTAGTCTTTTGGGGTATTCAACTTATCCCTATGTCTCAACTTTCCCAACGCCCGATCCGGGTCACTGTCTGGCACGAGTATGTGCATGAGAAGATCAACGAAGCCGTTCGTGCGCTTTATCCCGATGGGATGCACGAGACGATCGCCGCTTTTCTGCGACCTGATGCCGGTTTGCAGGTGCGCACTTCCACGCTGCATGACCCGGAGTGTGGGCTTGATGCGGAGACGTTGGAGGCGACCGATGTGCTGACGATCTGGGGGCATCATTCCCACGCCGATGTCTCTGATGAAGCGGTGGAGCGCGTCTTTCGACGGGTGTTGGCGGGGATGGGGTTGATTGTGTTGCACTCGGGCCATCACTCGAAGATCTTCCAGCGGATGATGGGATCGACCTGTGATTTGCGCTGGCGGATGACCAACGATCGCGAGCGGGTCTGGAATCTTGCGCCTAATCACCCGATTACGCAAGGGATCGGCGAATACTTTGAATTACCGCTCCATGAGATGTACGGGGAGCATTTCAATATCCCGACGCCGGAGGAGTTGATCTTTATCTCGTGGTTTAGCGGCGGGGAGGTGTTCCGCAGCGGTTGTACGTGGACGCGGGGACATGGCAAAATCTTCTATTTTAGCCCGGGGCATGAAACCTGCCCGATCTATCACGACCCGAACGTGCAGCGGGTGATCCATAATGCAGTCCATTGGGCGGCGCCGCTTGGCTACCCGGAGCGGGTTCCCGCCCATGCAGCGCCAGCACCGGAAGCCAGCTAGTCTTTTTTCTGTCATGAGCGAACGAAAACTTAAAGTCGGCGTGGTGGGGATCGGGATGGGCTCAGCGCATCTTGAATTGGGCTATTCCCGCAATCCAAACGTTGAAATCACCGCGCTGGCTGATCCTGACGCGGCGCGGCTGGCGGGGGTCGCGGCTAGCTACCCGCAGGCGCGTTGCTACCCTTCGGCGGAAGCGATGTTTGCGGCGGAGCAGCTTGATCTGGTCAGTATCTGCACGCCCAATCGCTATCATCGTCCATTGGCGTTGCTCGCTTTTGAGCACGGCTGCCATGTGTTGTGTGAGAAGCCGATGGCGACCAATGCCGCCGAGGCGCGGGAGATGAACGAAGCGGCGCGGTGTGCGAATCGCCGATTGATGGTTCATTTTTCGACCCGCTTTCGCCGCCAATCGCAAATGCTCAAGGCGCAGGTGGATGCCGGGAAGTTTGGCGAGTTCTATTTTGGCCGGACGTACTGGCATCGGCGCGACGGTGCGCCTCGCTTTGGCGGATGGTTTGGCATGAAAGAGCTTTCCGGCGGGGGGCCGCTGATTGACCTTGGGGTGCATCGGCTCGATCTCGCACTCTGGCTCATGGGATTCCCGAAGCCGACGAGTATCCTTGCTTCGACCTACAATCCGCTGATGGCTGAGCGGGCGCGGCAGGAGGGGAAGGCGTTTGATGTGGAGGAACTCGCCGTCGCTAACATTCGCTTTGAGAACGGGGCGACGCTGCTTCTGGAGGCTTCGTGGGCGTTGCACCAGAAGGAGTACGACCGGATGGAGACTTCTCTTTATGGAACCAAAGCCGGGTTCACGCAGCGCAACGTTGGCGAAGGGGGGGAGTACGAGGCGGAGATCTATTTCCGGGAAAACGGGGAGCATTTTGATCAACGGCTCCATCCGCTCGGGCCGGAAGTGCCGTTGGCCGGGATTGACCACTTTGTCGACGCGATCCTCCACGATACGCCGCACACGGCGACGGGGGAGGAGGGGCTGCTGGTGCAGGAGATCCTCGATGCTCTCTATGAGAGCGCGGCAAGCGGGCAGGCGGTGAACTTCGCATCGGCGTAGCGCCGGGAGGGGGCGGGCGATTCCCGGTTTTCCCCCTTGCTGCCTTACGGCTTTGGGGTAGCATCGCGCCGATGTTTGAGCTGCTCAAAAGCCTTGCGAGCGAGCACCCGGTCAGCCATGCGATTTTGATCCTTTCGCTGGTGGCGATCGTGGGGCATGCCATCGGCTCGCTCAAGGTGCGCGGGCTTGGCTTCGGGATCGCTGGGGTGTTGTTTGCGGGGATTCTCTTTGGACACTTCGGCTTTGGGATTTCGCCGCAGATGGCGATGTTCGCGCGGGAGTTTGGGCTGGTCCTTTTTGTTTACACGATCGGGATGCAGGTTGGTCCCGGTTTTTTCGCTTCATGGCGCAAGGGCGGGGTGCGGCTCAATGCGCTGGCGGCCGGGGTGGTGATCGGCGGTGGGGCGCTCGCGCTCGGGTTTGGATGGCTTTTTGAGGTCGATTTCGCGGCGATGTTGGGCGTGCTCTCCGGGGCGGGGACCAATACCCCTTCGCTCGGCGCGGTGGAGGGGGCGCTGGCGTCGATCCCGGACCTTGATCCCCAGCGGCAGGCGCTCCCGGCGATGGGGTACGCGATTGCCTACCCTTTTGCGGTAGCGGGGCTGATCGGGGTGATGGTGGTGATCCGGCACCTGTTCCGGGTCGATCTCGAAGCGGAAAATGCCGAATGGGAAGCGCAGGAGCGCGAGGGGCATCTCCCGCTCGAACGGCTTAACCTCGTGGTGGAGAATCGCAATCTGCGCGGGGTGCGCCTGCGGGAGATTGAGGCGTTGGCGGCGCTCGGGGTGACGATCGCCCGGCACCGGCCCGCCGGGGAAGAGGAGGTGCGGGTGGCGACGCCGGAGACGGTGCTCAACCCGGGAGATATCCTCCTCGCGGTCGGAACGCACGAGCATCTCCAGCAACTGCGTCTGCTGATCGGTTCGGAGACGGAGGAGAATCTCGTGCAGGCTCCCGGGCCGGTGACGTTTCGTAGCGTCGTCGTCTCGCGTGGAGAGGCGGTCGGGCGGACGCTTCCGCAGCTTGGATTGCGCGAACGCTACCATGTCAACGTGACGCGGATTCACCGCTCGGACCTCGAATTTGCCCCGCACCCGAGCCTGACGCTCCAGATCGGGGATCTTTTGCAGATCGTCGGGCAGGCGGAGGATCTTGATAAGGCGGCAAAGGTGCTCGGCAATGAGGCGAAGGCGCTGGCGCATACCAATTTCGTGGCGGTGTTTGTCGGGGTGGCGCTCGGGGTGATCCTTGGGAGCTACCCGCTTTCGTTACCGGGGATGCCGGTGCCGTTGCGGCTCGGGCTGGCGGGAGGGCCGCTGCTTGTGGCGATTTTGATTAGCCGGTTGGGGAAGATCGGCCCGGTGGTCTGGTACATGCCGCCGACGGCGAATCTCGCGTTGCGCGAACTCGGAATCACGCTCTTTCTGGCAACGGTCGGGCTGAGCGCGGGGGAGAAATTTTTCTCCGTCCTTTTGAGCGGGAGCGGCTGGCTCTGGATGGCGCTCGGGCTGGGGATCACGCTGATCCCGCTCTTGGTCGCGGCGGTGATCGGGCGGCGGCTCTTTGGTTACAGCTACGCGACGTTGTGCGGGTTGCTCTCCGGGAGTATGACCGATCCGCCGGGGCTCGCCTTTGCGCAAGGGGTGACACAATCCAACGCCGTGATGGTTTCTTACGCGACGGTCTATCCGATGACGATGCTTTTGCGCATTGTGGTGGCGCAAGTTTTGACGCTTCTCTTTTGCGGGTAGGGTTTGACCTTACGGGGATGACCGGTTAAAGATGGTCGCCATCATGACTCCCCCTCTCGTGGCTTTGGCGGTTGGTTTGGTTCTTTCGTGTTCACCGGTGCCGCTTCTGGCACAAGCTTCCGCTCCGTTAACGGCGGAGCAGTTGCTTAAGAAGATGGAGAAAGCACGGGCGCAACGGCCCAAGGTCGACACCGCGGAGGAACGGTTGTTCCCGCGGCAGCCAAAGCGCGATTGGAAGGGTGATCTCGCCGCCTACCGTACGGAATTGCCGGAGATGAAAGCAGAGGCGGCTGCGGAACGGTGGATGGCGCTTTGGAGCGCTGCGGCTAAGAGTCAGGAGGCCGGGGCTGCTGCGGAGTTGATCGATCTTCTGCCGCCGCCTGCGGCATGGCCTCACCTTAAGAAGCTGGTGGAGAGCCGTCCGGTCCGTCTCTTGAGCGCCGATCCGGATGCGCGCTCGGAGCAGGAGCTTGGGTTGCGTCTTCTGGTGGCGGCGTTGACGCAGGATCAGAAGGGCATCGTGGAGGGGATGGCGCGATTGGAGAAAGCGGCCCAAGACAAACCGGGGCGCGCAGGGCATTTGCTCGGTTCATTGCAGGAGGTTTTCCTGAGGATCGGCGCCGATCGCGAGATGACGCAGCAGATTCTTGATCAAAATTTGCTTTGGATGCAGGCGCAGAAGGAGGTGCAGTTCCGACCGCTCAACGTGCTCAATCTTGTCGAACGTCTCGGAGAGAAACCGGCGCGGGAGTGGCTGGAGAAGGTCGTGCTCATCCCCGGCGTTTTGTTGCAGATGAACCAAGCGGGGCCGAAGACGCAGGCGCTCGCGCGGGAGGTGGTCCTCGCTCGTCTTAAAAAGATGACACTGCCGCAGTGGGAGCTTTGCCAGAGCTTTGAGGCGGCGAAGTTGTTCGAGGCAACGCGAAAGCACTTTGCCCTGCCGCATTCGTTGATCAAGTCCAAGCTTCTTTCGCTTAATCCGGCTTTTAAGGATGTGATCGGGCGACATGATCATCGTCGACGCAACGCGGATGCGTTCTTTTTTGGCGGGCAGTTACAACGGGGTGAGGTCGAGGCGGCGATTGAGATGGGGCGCCAACTTCTTGCGGAACAACCGGGCTGGAGTTTCGACTATCAGGCTGAGCGGCGTTTGCGCGAAGGGGTTCCTGCCAAGCAACTCTTTGCGACGCTCGATGCCGTGCTTAAGGAGGAGCCGAAGCTGCCGCTTTGGAATCTTTATATCAATGCGGCGGTCAAAGCCGGGGAGAGCACGGCGATGTTGGAACGGGTTCGCACGCAGTTCCTCCCCCTGATGGCCAAGGGCGGGAGCGACGCTGTCAACGACTCGGAGATCCGTTCTTATACCAATGCGCTTCTTGCCGCTGGCGAGACGAAGGAGGCGATTAAGATTCTGCGCGAAGCGCTTCCGAAGAGCGAGGGGTATGATCAGACCTCGATCCTGACACAACTGGCGCGTCTTGCGGTTTTGCTTGAGGAGAAGGAGTTGGGCGAGGAAGTCCTCAAGGTAGCACGCGGCGCGTTCAAGGAGCGCTTGAAGGAGTTGTCGAGCGGTCAGCAGGGCAGTTCGAGGTACAATTTACTCTCCATGGCGCGGCTGGTGACCGATCTTGAGCGGCGTGCGGGCGATCTCGCGGCGGCAGATGCGGTGGCGGAAGAACTGGTGCTTGCCGGGCAGAGAAATGCGGAAGTGGAGGAGGATGCTCTTTTGATGATGGTCGGGCATTTCGCTGCGACAGGGCGCGATGCGGAGATCATTCCATTTCTGGAAAAAGCAAAGGGCTGGCCGGGGAATGATTTGAGCCAGTTTGTGGAGAGAAGGGTCGATATGGACACTCTCTTTCGTGCGGTGGAGCCGCCGATCGGTTATCTCGCTGCGCGTGCCTATGCCGGGGCGGGGAATCGGGAACTCGCGGTGAAGATCCTCGAAACGCTCCTCCCGCGTGTGCCGGGGCATGACGCCTCTTACGCTCTTTGGGTTGAGTTGAAGGGGGCTGAGGGGATGGGGCTGCTGGATCAACTCATCGCGCTTGACCCTTTTCAGGAGCGTCCGCTCATCTGGAAGGCGCAACTTCTTCTCGACGCCGGGAAGCTTGAGGAGGCGCACGAGACGATTAAGAAAGCGATCGCTATTGATCCCTCTGACGGGGAACAAGGCCCGGGGGATCGGATGCGGGCCTATGCGGTTCTTTCCGCGATTCGCAAGGCGCAGGGGGATGAGAAAGAGGCTGCCTTTTTTGAAGGGGTGATCGCGGCCATTCGCCTTTCGGAAAAAGCGGATCGTTACTTTACCGCCGGGTTGCTCAAAGAGGCGCTCGCGATGTACGAGGAGTCGCTTTCCCACTTTGCCGATGCGTATTGTATCCAGTCGCGCATGGCGCGGCAGCTCTATGAGATGGGCAAGACCGAGGAGGCGCAAGCCTATTACCAGCGGGCGTTTGAGTTGATGCCCGATAGCTTCGGACGGGTGGAGAGCCACTGTTTCGGGTGTGAAGGGGCTTTTGAAGGGGAGATGCAGCAGGGGATCGCCGAGCGTCTCTTTGAGGGACTAGCCAAAAAGGAGCCGAAAAAGCCACAAGTTCACTACCTTCTGGGCTACCTGCGT
Organism: Chthoniobacteraceae bacterium; assembly: GCA_037189865.1. Taxonomy (GTDB): domain Bacteria; phylum Verrucomicrobiota; class Verrucomicrobiia; order Chthoniobacterales; family Chthoniobacteraceae; genus DATMFV01. The sequence goes on from JBBCIW010000001.1 coordinate 624,418, forward strand.
GGGGAGCAGCAACGCTATAGCGAAGCGCTCCCGAGTTTGCGTGAGGCGGTGCGGTTGGACCCCGACTATCTTAATGCGTGGAAGCGGATTGCCGATCTTTCGGAAAAAGCGGGGCTGCCGACAAGGGAGTATGACGACGCGATCTTTAACATGATGCGGCTTGATCCGATGGAGCATCATTCCAACTACCGGAGTGATTTGCAGAAGGTTGCCAATTTTCCCAAACTTTGGGAGATGGTGGAGGAGGCCGGGAGTCGTGTGCCGAAGCCGCCGGAGAAGTTGCTGATCGTCGCTGGGGCACAGGAGGATCAACGTCAGGATGAAGCGACGACGAAAACATGGGAGTCGCCACGGCAGATCCTGCGTCAGCATCGGCTTCTTACCCGGATCTTCAGGATGATGGAACGCTCCTAGCATTGACGCCTGCATTCAGACCCCGCTACCGTAACTCCCATGCTCCAGGAAATTGAACAGCTTCTCATCCTTCAGGATCGCGACCAACGGATAGCCGCCCTTCAGAGAGAGTTGAAGCGCGCCCCTCTGGAGCGCAAGGCGCTGGAGGAGAAACTCGCCAAGGCGAAGCTCGGCGCTGAGTCGACCAAGGCGAAGCTGCGCGAGGCGGAGGTGCGCAAGAAAAATCTCGAAGTTGAGGCGCAGGGCAAGCGGGACCAGATCGGGCGCTTCAAGACGCAGCAGATGCAGACGCGCAAGAACGAGGAGTATCAGGCGCTCGCCAATGAAATCGCCCACTTCGAGAAAGAGGTCGTGGCGATTGAGGATCGTGAATTGGAAGCGATGGAGGTGATCGAGGCGCTTCGTCCGGAAGTCGCCGCTGCGGAAAAAGAGGCGGTGGAGGCGCAGCGATTGGTGGAGGTCCAGATCGCTGATCTCGAAGCGAAAATCGCGACGCTGGGCAAGCAGCTTGAGGAGGTCAAGGCCGAGCGCACGGGGCTCGCCCAACCGTTGGAGGAAGATCTCCTGCGCGTTTATGACCGGCTTTTTGTGACCAAGGAGGGGAACGCCATCGTTCCGCTTGAAGGGGAGGTCTGTCAGGGGTGCCACATGAAGCTGACGACGCAGACGGCGCTTCGGGTCAAGGCAGGGCTGACGATCACGCACTGCGAACAGTGCGGACGGATTCTTTATCGGTCATAGCTGATCGCCGTTAGCAGATCAGGCCGCGTTTGGCATGGGGGCCGTGGGCAATCGGGTTTTCGCCCACCCACCGTTCATCGACCGGCTCGGAGGCAAGCTGGTAGCGGGTATCGGTGGAGAGGCGGATGAAGTCGCTCTGGTTGTCGAGGCTCGCGTGAATGAGGTCCATGCGGAAGGTGAGCAGATCGCCCATGGCGTAATGGGTGGTTAGCCAGCGTCCGCCGAGTTTTTCGCGCAGGGAGACCGGGTTGTTGGAGAGAGCCCCATGAAAACGCCGGGCCTCGCGTTCAGGGAGGTTTTCACAATAGGTATCGACATCGCTCTCAAGGTAGGAACGGATGCGATCGGCCTTGCGGTGGGAGTGTTCGAGAAGGATGAGGCCGCCGATGGCGGGGTTGAGATCGCCGTAGGGAATCCATGCGGTGCAGAGGCGACGGGTGCCGCGGCCCATATAGACAAGGTCGCAGTGTGGTTTGGTCCCTTCCCCGCGTCCCATGGTTCTGACCCAGATGTAGTCAAAGTGCCGGATCGGCCCGTCGAGCAAACGCGTATAGAAGGTCTCGATCTCGGGGCCGAAGACGATGCGTTGGATGGCGGTACTCTGCCGCGCGATCTCGGGGGAGAAGCCGGTCGGCTGGCTGCCGGGGAGGAGAACCCCTTCGCTAAGCGGGTAGTCAGGGTTGAAGCAGCCGTGTTCTGCCAGCTTGTTCAGGATGTCGATTCTGGCCACTTCAATGAGGGGGCGCGGGAAGAACGCTTTAAGGTAGAGATACCCCTCCTCTTCCATCCGTTGGCGCAGGGCGGCGGGGTCATCGCGGAGAGGGGTGGAGTCGATCAGCTCTCCCCAGTACTGGGGATCGGTGTCGAGAATCCGGTTGCACGACTGGATGGTGGTGATCGTTTTCATGATCCCCGATCTTGCTGTGATCCGGGCGAAAGAGGAATGGAAGCACTGGCAGAAAGCATGTAAATAATGGTCATGCCGTTGCCCCCACTCTCCGATTGGTATCATTCGATGCTTCGGCTCCCTCCGGCGGGAGGCGGCCCCGGAGAGGTGACTCTCGCCGGGACGACGGCTGCCAGGCGCGAAGGGAGCGGGCCGCGGCAGCGGGTGTTTGGACAATATGCGCTGGTCTATCTGGTGGAAGGGGAGGGGTTCTATCGGGATGAACATGGTCGTGGCGCGACGATTCGGCCCGGGGACTGGATTTTGGTCTTCCCGGAGATTGCCCACTCCTATGGCCCGGTCCCCGGGGCAGTATGGCATGAGCTTTATGTCTGTTTTCGCGGGGCGGTGTTTGAGGCGTGGCGGAGTTCCGGCACCCTTTCGCCTGCAAAGCCTACCGGCACGTGGCTTCCCCCGGTCGAGGGGGTGAGGGAATTCCGGCGCTTCTTCGCGCAGATGGAAGAGCGCGGGGGGGCAGCGCTCTCGGCGCTTTGTCGTTGGCAGGAATTGCTGGGGAAGATCGTGACCTTCCAATCCGCAACGGTAGAAGCGGCTCCCCGGTGGTTGGAGCAAGCGCTCGACCTTTTGGGGAACACGACGGCCGATTCAGCGCGTTCGCTTCAGGAAGTCGCGCGGTGTTGCGGGGTGAGTTACGAAACTTTTCGCAAGAAGTTTGTGCAACAGACCGGGAGCGCCCCGTGGCAATATGTTCAGACGTGTCGGATCGGGCGCGCGCGCCAGTTAATCCGGCTTGAACAGCTCACCAATCAGGAGATCGCTAGCCTGCTTGGCTTTTACGATGAGTTTCATTTCTCTAAGGTCTTTACCCGCTTGAGCGGGATGACCCCGCGGCAGTTCCGCCGCTCGTTGCGTTCATCCGTTCCCGGTAGCCTGTCCTGAGGGAGCGAAGATCGAGAGGTGGGTGCTTTCAACAAAGGCGAGGTTGCGCTCGACCATTTGGGCGATGGCGTCGTGCAACGGGCACGGCTCTTTTTTCCCACACCAGCCGGGGCCAAACGGGCAGAGCGACGGGAGGGCGCCTGATTCAAAGAGGCGCACAATGTCGGCCAGCGAAATCGCCTCGGGCGCTTTGGCGAGCCGGTAACCGCCCCCCGGCCCGGGCCTTCCGGCGACCAGACCGGCGGTGGCCAGCCGGGTGAGGAGCTTCGCGGTGAGTGGGCGGGAAAGATGACGCGCCCGGGCGATCTCACCCGATCCGGCTTGTTCCTCCGGATGGGCGGCGAGGTAGCTCATCACCGCGATCGCGTTGGCGGCCATCTTTCCATAAATAAACATCGTGGTGGTTCTTCCGTGAGAAGCGCTCAGGGGTCAAGCTTCTTCCCCGGAGCGCGAGCGGACAAAGAGGCTGATCAGCGAGACAAAGAACGCGCCGAGGGCCAGCGGGAGGAGGTAGGCGGGGCCGCCGCTCCCTTTCGCCGCGAGGGCTGCCACCTCTTCGGGCTTCGGCCCGGCGGCTTTGACGATTACCTTGCCGAGCATGTACGGGTGGGGGTGGCAGGTGTAATTGTAGACCCCCTCTTTCTCAAAGGTAACGGAGCCGCTCTCGCCATGGGCGAGGAGTGGGGTAGCGAAGAATTCATCCGCCCCGTCGTTCCCCGCCGCGTTGTGAATCCCGGCGAACTCCCCGGCGAGGTAGGTAAAGGTATCTTCATTAGTCCAGGTCACGGTGGTCCCGGCTTCGACCTCGATCACTTTGGGCCAGTACGAATTGCCGATGATCTGGACATCGACCTCCCGGGTGCCGGCAGGGTAGCGAACCGGCTTGTCGTAGCTGGTCGGCTTGAACGGGGAGATGGTGCGGAATGCTTTCTTTTCCACTTCAGCCATCTCCTCCGGGGAGAGGAGGGGGCCATCCGGGGTGATGAGTGCGGTCCGTTCGATCTCCTTTTCCGCGACGAGCAGGCCGATGGCCCCGCGTGCGGCCGAGCCGACGGAGTGGGTGAGCATGGTGTAGGCCCCTTCATCGGGCGGGACGCGGAAGTCAATCACCCACGAATCGGTCGGCCCGGCGAGGACGCTCTGGCCCCCGGCGAAGGTCATCCCCGGGTGTCCCTGCCAATAGGCAAAGTCCCAGATGATGCCGACGATGTGGAAGGTGGAGATCAGGTTCGGCCCGACGTTAAGAAAGTAGATCCGAACATAGTCACCGGGACGCGCCTTAATCGGCTCCTCGACATAGCGAAAGAGCTTGCCGTTGAAGGTGGTGTAGAGCGCGTTATTTTCCACGGCGTCTTTGCCGCTGGCGTAGAATTCGTGCTGGAGGAGGTAGATCTCCACATCCGGCTTTTTCCCTAGCACTTTTTCCATTTCGTACTGATCGCGCTTCGGTTTGACGACCATCATCCCGTATTGGCCAAAGAGGACGTGCATCGGGATGGCGTGGCCGCCCGGGGCGCAGTGGTACATATAGACACCGGGGATGGTGGCGCGGAAGACGACCCGCCCGCTCTGGCCGGGGTTGATCTTGCCCAGATACTTGGAAGTCTGGGTATAGGCAGCGTGGATCGAGGCGCCGTGCGGGACGGTCCCGCTGTTTTTGACGGTGAATTCGACGATGTCGCCCTCTTCCACGACGATCAGCGGCCCGGGGACGCGGCCGTTGGTGAGGAAGCCATCGTAGACGACGCCGTTGCCGATGTAGGTCTTCCCTTCGGAAAGCTCGATGGTAAAGGAGTGATCGGGCTTGGTATCTTGCGGGACGTAGGAGGTGGCGGGGAAGGGGAGGCCGTAGTCGCGCTCGATGATGTCGATGAACGGATCGCCCTTCCATGCTTCGGGGACGCGATCGTACGGCTGGCCGTAGCTGGCTCCGAAGCGTTGCAAGCCGGCGGCGGCTCCCGGTGTGGCGATGGGTGGGAGGGCGGTGCCGGAGGCCGGGGCGGGAGAGGCGGGGGCGAGGCTGGCGAGGAGGAGCGGCGGGCGTTGCGGAGTGGCTCGCTTGGGAGCGATCGGGCGGAACGCTTCGGAGCCGAGGCCGCTTCCTTTGAGGAGGTTAGCCTGTTGCTCGACGGCACGGCGGAAGTCGCGCCCGAGGAGCGAGTTGGCCCGTTCGTTCTCCATCTCAGTGCCAAAGGCGATGTTGCACGAGTCGCACGCCGGGAGCGGGGCGGTAGCGCTCAAAAGGCTCCCGAGAAGGAGAGCGCCGAGCATGGCGCGGGAGAAGGGGTGAGGTTTCATAGAGAGGATGGTTTTTCGAGATCGCGGGGAGAGACGCCGATGACAAAGCGGACCAGCGCCGGGGCAATGGCTGCCAGAAACCAGATGAACCCGCTCAGTAGCAGGAGCGCGGCGATGCGGATGCTTTCGGGCTGTTGCCATACCTGCCCGATGAAGAGGTAGATCCACGCTAGAATGAGCGAGAAGAAGACCGGCCCGCCGGCCGATTCCCGATGGAGCGCACCGATGGAAGGGATCGCTGCGAGATCTTTCCACGGCTCGAACCGCAACCGCCAGATCAGCCTCGGGGCGAGGCTTTGAGCCGCGCCGAAGGTGGTCAGGGCGAAGGGGCCAAGGAGCGCGAGGGAGAGGTAAGTGCGCATCCATCCCCGGAGGGTTTCCGGCGATGCCTCCCCGGAGCCGGGGTAGGTCACCAGAGCGCCGATGGCGATCACGACCAGCAGGCCGACGCCGCTCAAGTGGGTCACGGCGCTCCAGCTCAATCGGGTGTGGCTGGCGGCGAGTGCTTGCGCGATGGCGAAGGTAAAGCAGGTGATCCCGAAGGCGACGACGATCCCCGCGCCGAACATCGCCCCGTGCACCCCGGCGAGCGCCATGGAAAAGAGGGCGAGCAGGCCGCCGTTGAGAGCGCCCCAGCCGATCCATGCGGCGGTGTTCCCGGCGCGGTGGTGTTGATGGGGGTGGGTCTCCCCGGCCAGTTCAGGGGCGATCCGCAGCGACACCCCGAGGAGCGCCTGACTTAAAAAACCAAAGAGAGCGAAGTGGGCATGGATCGCCATCATCACCCCGATCACCGAAGGGGGTGCTCCCCCGGCCCGCAGCCGCAGGAGGTAGAGGGAGATCGCCCCGGTCATCGCCAGCCAGAACATGGCGGTCTGGAAGGCGAGATGCGATGGGGTCCAGAGCGAACGGCGCGAGCCGGTGCGCAGGAGGTTATAAATGAGTGTCAGCAGGCCGATAAAGAGGAGCCACGACCCGGCGACGATCGCCAGATGATGCCCGAGGATCATCCCCGCCAGCAACGACCCCAATCCGCCGAGGTGGCAAACGAGATGAAAGAGTGGGAGGCGCTCGCTCCAGAGATGGCTACCCGCCAGTCTAGGGCCGATCTGATAAGCTCCGGCAAAGAGGAGGGAGCCAAGCCACGCGAGCGTTGCCAGATGAGTAAGCGCCAAGCCGGTGCCGTTGGAGGAGCCTCCAGCGAGGACTTCGGGGCGCAAGAGCAGGGCCACGCATGTGAGACCGAAGGAGAATAACCCGGTGGCCATAAACCCGATCGCGACGAGGATCGACTGCGAGGAAGAGGTTCCGTCCTTCATATAGCTATACCTTTAAGGTGGGCGGTTCGCTAATTCAAGAATAAAAGGTAGTTTTTTCTTCGGTTTGGGGGTGATGATCGTAAAAAGATATTTTTTTCGAGCCAAACGGCGTTTTGAGACGTTATCTTCTGCGTTGTTTTAACCCCTTGTTTTTTACCTATGTCTCACGCGATTGAACTTAAAGAACTGGCGTTTGTTGGCTATCCGGTCAGCGATTTTGCCCAAGCCAGAAAATTTTACGGAGAGATCCTCGGCTTGAAGGAGTCGGCTGCCTTCGAGCATGAGGGGGAGCTTGGCTGGCTCGAATATGACCTCGCCGGGCAGACGCTTGCGCTCGCCAAAGCTTGCAGCGACTGGCAGCCAAGCGCCCACGGCGGCGGGGCGTGTCTGGAGGTGGCCGATCTCGATCGCGCCGTGGTGCATTTGCAGGCGCACGGCGTCCCGGTCCTCATGGGTGGGATTCAGGATTACCCGATCTGCCGGATGGCGCTGATCTCCGACCCCGACGGGAACACCCTCGCGCTTCACCAGCGCAAGGCGAACCACCCCGACCACACCCCGTAGCGGGGGGGGCCAAACGGGCGGTGAGGCGCGATCCCTTGCCGTAGCCTATGTTCCATCGTGTTGCCGGGATCGAAACTGAGTACGGGTGCCTCGTCCGCGAGGAGGGGGGAGATGCGTGGCCGGTCCGCGTGAAAGACCACCTCTTCCGCAAAATGAAGGCGGGGGCGATCGACCTCCATTATCGTGATTACGAGGAGCCGCCCGGCAATGGTGGCTTCCTGCTCAACGGCGGGCGGCTTTACGTCGATATGGGGCATCTGGAGTATGCCACGCCGGAGTGCGCCGGGCTGGGCGATCTGGTGGCGGCTGATCTGGCGGGGGACCGACTCGTGCAACGGGCGGTGCGTGAGTTGAAGGCGCAGGAGAAGGTCGCTTTTATTAAAAACAACATCGACCACCAGACGGGGGCGACGTTCGGCTGCCATGAGAACTACCTCCTTTCCCGGCACGTGCCGATGACACCGGAGGCGCTCGGTGTGCTGCTCTCGTTTTTAGCGACGCGGCAGATTTTTACCGGCGCGGGTCGGGTGGGGCAGACGAATCCGCTCTCCTTTGATCTGGAGACGGCAGCGCGGGCCGGGGTCGATTTTCAGCTCTCCCAGCGGGCGGACCATATCGTCAACGATGTCTACCAATGGGTGCAGTTTAACCGGGCGATCATCAACGCGCGTGACGAGCCGCTGGCCGATCACCGTCGTTACCGTCGTCTCCATCTACTGGTGGGTGATTCCAACATGAGCCCGTTTGCCACGGCGCTCAAGATCGGGACGACGGCGTTGATCCTGACGCTTTTGGAGGAAGGGGCGCCGCTCCCGGCAGATGTCGTGTTGGAGGATGCCGTTGTGGCGATGCGGGCGATCTCTCATGCCGGGAACGGGCACGGCGTGGTGACGCTCGAAGGGGGGAAGCGGACGCGCGATGCGCTCGACCTCCAGTTCGCCTTCCTCGCCGCCGCCCGCGATCACCTTGCAGGGCGCGATGAAGAGGGCGACTGGGTGCTCAAAAGCTGGCAGTTCACGCTGGAAGCGCTGGAGGGGAAGCCGGAACTGTTGCTCGGCGGGGTCGACTGGGTTTCCAAGCGGTGGCTTTTGGAGATGTTCCGCGAAAGCGAGCGGCTGGAGTGGAATGACCCGTGGCTCCAAAGCCTCGATATTGAATACCACAACATCGACCCGGAGCGTGGCCTCTTCTTTTCACTCACCCCGGCGAAATGGATCGGTGAATGGAACGCAAGGATGTCGCTGCAAGCCCTTGAGGAAGCCCCGCCTGCTGACACTCGTGCTGCGGGGCGAGCCTTCGCCGTCCGCCATTTCATCAAACATCCCAAGCTCTCTTATGTGGTGAACTGGGACTCGATCACGGCAGAGGACCAGCCGCCCCTCGCCCTCCCCGATCCGTTTGACCCTGCCGTGGAGAAGGTGGAGGCGGCGCTTCGGGCTTGGGGTGTTTGAACGGAGATGGTGTCTTGAAGAGTGAAAGTCGCTTGAGATGCAATTTCTCCTTTACAAAAGGATAAATTGTCGAGATTTTCTCCTTGATGGAAGGAGAAAATAGAAGCGTCCTACAAGAAAAGCTCGCATCATCGCTAGCTGCACCCATCCCGCAGCTTACACGTAGAAATATTCGTCTGCCTGGTATCAAGGGCAAGGCACTCGCTGTCATCGGCATGCGCCGTAGTGGGAAGACCTGCTTCTTGTGGCAATGCCTCCGGGATCGACTCGATTCGGGAGCGCCTCGGGATTCATTGGTCTACCTGAACTTCGAAGATGAACGCCTTAGTCATCTGCGAGTCGACGATCTCACGTTCCTTCTTGACGAATATTACCGCCTCCACCCTGCTTACCGGGAAAACCAAACGGTGACATTTTTTTTGGATGAGATTCAACTCGTTCCTGGATGGGAGACCTTTGCCCGTCGTGTTCTCGACACTGAAAATATCCAGCTCTTCCTATCGGGTTCTTCGGCTTTAATGTTAAGTAAGGAGGTTGCTACCAGTATGCGCGGGCGAGCAATGGAGGTGCTCGTGTTTCCCTTCAGCTTCCGGGAAGCATTGGCGCACCGGGGGCTTCTTCCGGAGAAGGAATGGACCTCCCTTCCCAAGGCGAAAAGGTCTGCTTTGGAGAAGGCGTTTACCGATTACCTTCAGGAGGGGGGATTTCCTGAAGCTCAAGGGACCGATATACGTGATCGCCGCCCCTTGCTCCAAGGCTATGTTGATCTTGTCGTCCTTCGTGACATTATTGAACGGTACGGAGTCTCCAATCCTGTCGCCTTACGGTGGTTGCAGCGTCAACTTTTAAGTAACCCATGTGCGCCCTTCAGCATTCAAAAGTTCTATGATGCTTTGAAGTCCCAAGGCATTCCCGTTTCCAAAGATACGCTGCATGGATTTCTCTCCTACTTCGAAGATGCGTTTCTGATCCAAACAACATCGATTTTCACGGCTTCTGAACGGCAAAGGATGGTCAACCCCAGAAAAGCCTATCCTATTGATTCAGGCTTAATCCCCATCTACGAAAGGACCACCAGAAGCAATCTGGGACATGCTCTTGAAACAGCCGTCTTCATCGAGCTTCTCCGCCGAGGCTATCAGGTACATTACCTTCGAACCCAAGGAGGGCATGAGGTCGATTTTCATGCAGTTGATCCCGCAGGGGATGTCCTGCTGATTCAAGTTTGTGCAGACCTCAGCCAGCCTGTGACTCTGGAGCGTGAAATCAGATCCTTGTCCGACGCGTCTCTTTACAATTTTGAGGCCAAGCGTCTGCTATTGACGCTTTCTTCTCCATCTAGCGATATTGTTTTTCCAGAAGGGATCACAGTCATGCCTTCACTGCAATGGTTGCTTCAAGTCGAGTAACCGGCTCCTGTTTACTTCCAATTGTTTTACTATTTCCTATGGGTTCCGACTATCTCGTTTTATTCAAACAGATACTCGAAGTAACAAATCATGGAGCCGTGCTTTCATAAGCGTCTTTCCTACGCCAGCGCCTTCTCCAACCCCTTGCGGATGGCGGCTTCGTCGAGGTTTTTGCCGATGAAGACGAGTTGGCTCTCCCGGGCTTCCTCTTTTTCCCAGAGGCGGTCCCAGAAGATGGTGAAGCGGTTGCTCACGCCGTGGAAGATCGCCCGGCGCGGGTTGGAGACGAGTGAGAGGAATCCCTTCGAGCGGTAGACGGTCGCCGTTGCGCTCAATTCCTCGACAAAGGCTTCGAGCCGTTCGATCTGGAAGGGGCGGTCGAAGCGGAAGGCGTGCGAGACGATCTCGTGGTGGTGCCGGTGGTTGAGTTCGTCGAGGAACTTCGGGTCGATCGCCAGCTTGCGGTCGACGTCGAAGGCGGCCATGTCGAGGACTTCCTTGAGGTTAACCTGCGAATGGTTGGTGCGGAAGCACTGGGCGTGCGGGTTGATCTCGGTGACCAGTTCCTCAATACGGCGCAGTTTCTCTTCGGTGACGAGGTCGGTCTTGTTGATGAGCACGAAGTCGGCCATGGCGATCTGCTCGGAGGCGGTCTTGACCTCGACGATCTGCTTCTCAATCTGCTCAGCGTCGACGACGGTGATCATCGAATCGAGCTGCACATATTGCTGCAATTGCGGGATGTTGAGGAAGGTCTGGGCGACGGGGCCGGGGTCGGCGATGCCGGTGGTCTCAATGAGCAGGTAATCAAACCCGCCGCGTTTGATGAGGGTCTGCACGCTCTTGACGAGATCCTTGCGCACGGTGCAGCAGACGCACCCGTTGTTCATCTCGACGATCTCGTCGCTGGCGTTTTCCACGAGTTGGCTGTCGATCCCGATGGCGCCGATCTCGTTGACGATGACGGCAAACTTGTAGCCGTGCTGCTGCTTGAGGATGTAGTTGAGGAGGGTCGTCTTCCCGGCACCGAGGAAGCCGGTCAGGATCGTCACAGGGATGCGTGGTTTGGTGGACATGGCAAAAGAGGGAAGATGGCGCGGGTTGCACCGCTTGCCAAGCCGCGAAAAACGGGATCGGCGGTGGTGGGTCAAAATTTTTGCCCCCGGACGCAGATTTCTTCTTCATTCCTGAAGCGGGATGGATAACGTAGCCCGTCCATGCAAACTACATTGATTCTGCTCAAGCCCGACTGTGTTGCCACCGGCAAAGTCGGCGAAGTGATCCGGCGTTTTGAGGAAGCCGGTTTCCAGATCCGCGGCGCGAAGATGTTCCAGTTGACCAAGGCGCTGCTCGAAGAACATTACTCCCATCTGCTCGACAAGCCGTTCTTCCCGGAGATCGCCGAGTTCATGCAATCGACCCCGGTGATCGGCCTTGCCCTCTCTGGTGAAAACGCCGTCGACCGCATCCGCACCCTGATCGGGCCGACCGACTCGAAGAAGGCCGACAAGGGGACGATCCGTGGCGACTTCGGCGTCGACGTGATGGTCAACATCGCCCACGCTTCGGACTCGGCAGAGAATGCCGCCATTGAGCTTAAGCGTTTCTTCGCCCCCGGCGAGTTGTTCGACTACGAACCGCGCTACGCCGGACAGGCGTAAAGGAAACGCTGAATAAAGCGAGCTCTGCCGCAAACTGGTCATTTTCGCCTCTTTTCGAGCCTCTTTGTCCTCACCTCTCTTAGGAGAGGCTGCGGGAAAGTGTCTCAAAAACCGATCGAAACTGCCTGCGCTTTCGTCAGGCTTCATTTAATCAGCGTATCCTAAAGGCGCTGATGCCTTAAAAAAAGCGCCCGCCAGCCGTCCGCGTTGCGAAGTCGAACGGCATGGACCTGTTGCGCGCACTCCCTTTCGCCCGCCGCCGGTGCCTCTGGCGCTGGCTGGCGTTGGCGGCGCTGGCGCTCGTCGCCGCAGGGGAGGGGCCGCAGCGTCTGGAGCGGGCGATGATCGCGCGTCCGTTGGAGTTGACGCTCGATCGCGCGGTGGAGATCGCCCTTTGGCAGAATCCGCAGATCCGCGTGGCGTTGCAGGAGGTGGAGCGACGGCGCGGAGCGGTGATCGAAGTCCGCGCGCAGGCCCTCCCGCAGATCGCTTTAAGCGCGAGTTATGAGCAGCGTGATCGCCGTCTGCTCGAAGGGGGCGGAGGGGCGCCTTCCGTGGCGATGCCGCCGCCGCAACTCCCCGACGGGGGGAGCAGCCCGACCCCTTCTCCGTCACCCTCCCCGGCTCCAACCCCCTCGCCTTCGCCGACCCCGCCCGCTCCGCGTCCGGAGGGGGAAGAGGCTCCGCCCTCGTTTTCCGCCGGGAAACCGCAGACCAAGGCGTGGCAGGTGACGCTCACCGCGCGGCAGGTGCTTTATGCCGGGGGGCGGATTCGCGCCGGGGTGGCGATGGCACGGCTAGCGGAGGATGAAGCGGTCTTTCGCGTGCGCGATACGATCGAACAGGTGATCGCACAGGTGCGCCGTCAGTTTGCCCTCGCGCTTTTGAACCGCGAATTGATCGCCGTGCAGGAGGAGTCGGTGACGCTGCTGGAGTCGCAGGCGGCTGATCAGCGGGAGCGTTATGCCGCAGGGACAGTGCCGCGGTTTAACGTGTTGCAGGCGGAGGTCGCCCTCGCTAATGCCCGTCCGGCGTTGACGCAGGCGCGTAATCAGGCGCATCTCGCGCAGTTGGAACTCGCCAAAACGCTGGGGTACGACACGCGCGGCTTGGCCGGGGTGGCGGAGCCGTTCCGGTTGCGCGGGGAGATGGTGGTTGCGCCGATCACGGTGACGCTGGTCGAGGCGCTCTGGCAGGCCCGGGAGCGGCGGGCTTCCCTGAAAGCGCAGCGGATGCAGATCTTGATTGAGATCGAGGATGTCGCCCTGCAACGCGCGGGGTACAAGCCGACGCTCGAAGCTCACGCCGGGTACACGGTGCAGAATTCCGCGCTCTCCTCCTCGCTTGGCGATGTGGTGCACGGCTGGTTCTTCGGCGTGCAGGGGAACTGGACGATCTTTGACGGGATGGAGACCGCCGGGAAGGTCCATCAAGCCCGTGCGCGGCTGGCGCAGGCGCGGCTTTTTTATGAGGAGGCGCTGTTGCAGGTCGACTTTGAGGTGCAGCAGGCGTGGGCCCGGTTGCAGGAGGCGCGGGAGACGATTCGGGGGCAGGAACAGACGGTCGTGCAGGCGCGCGAAGCAGTCCGTCTGGCGCGGGAGCGGCTCGCCGCCGGGGTCGGCACCCAGTTGGATGTCCTCAACGCCGCCGTTTCGCTCACGCAGGCGCGGAGCACGGAGTTGCAGGCCCGTTATGACGATCAGGTCGCCAAGGCGGAACTCGATCGTGTGACAGCGACGGCGACCCGTTACCATGAGACGTTTTCTGACCCGCTTGCCAACCGCCGTTTTCAGAAACGGTTTCGCAAACGGGTGCCGATCGGGCGTTAAAGAGAGATTGCATCGCCCCCGGGGAGGCTCTATTTTCGGAGGTATGGCTGACTATTGCGCGAATGCTGAGGCTTTCATCGAACGCATCCTTCACGACGCCGCTTTGCAGCAGCAGATCGAAGTCATTGATCACCAGCCGGGAGCTTTGCTCGATCTCGCTTCGGAACTCGGTCTGGAGACTTCGGAGGGGGCGCTCGATGAGGCTGTGCGCCGTCGCCTCGGGGTTGCGCGGCCTTTGGGGGAGGAGGAACTCAACGTCATTGCCGGTGGGCTTCCCGGTGTGGAGGCAACTTTCTCGCGGACCTTGCGCCAGATGATCGCAGAGATGCGCCGGGAGTAACCCCCCCGCCGTTATGTCGCCCCCCCTTTCCCGAAATACGCTCAGCATCGGGTCGTTCTCCGATCCGCGCATTCAGCTTTTGACGTTCGGGTATCGTTTGTTGCCGCCGTTGCGCTGGCGACACGAACAGTTGGCACGCCCGTTCTGGCGTTTTTACTGGAACGCGCGACCGGGGGCATCGCTCCGGGCGGGCGACCGGGAATATCCGCTCCAGCCCGATACCTACCTTCTCCTTGCGCCGCACACCGCGGTCAGCACGCACAATGAAGTCGAGGTGGAGCACTTCTTTATCCATTTTCAGGCGTTGGCCGGGCATATCGACCCGACGCCGCGCGTGCTCCCGTTGCCGGCTTCCCCGCTGCTTGATGCCTTGCGTGAGCGGGTGGTTGAACATTTCACCCATGCCCCCTCCTCCCAGCTCAAGCTCTCGCTCTATTTGCGGGCATTGATTGAGGCGTGCCTTGGGCTGCTGGAGATCCAAGATGCTCCTCCGGCGTGTCAGGATGTGCGCATTGTCCGGGCGCTTGACTATATCGAGGAGCATTTGCAGCGCCCGCTTGGTAATGAGGAAGTAGCGCGTGAGATCGGGATGAGCGCTAGCACGTTCAACCGGCATTTCCGGCGTGAGATGGGGCATTCCTTCCATGAATACCTGCAAATCCGCCGGGTCGATCGGGCGTGTTTGCTGCTGGCGCACTCCCCCGCTTCCATTGAGCAGGTGGCTGAGGAGGCCGGGTTTTGCGATCGCTTCTATTTCTCCCGCGTTTTCAAGGCGGTGCAGGGATTAAGCCCCGGTGCCTACCGGCGTTTGCATCAATAGCACACAAACTGATCGCAACCCCCATGGCGCAGGCGGGGACGGTGCGGTATCTTCCTCAAAAAGATACCTCAACTTTTCACCCCCCTCTGAACTCCTGTGAAGATGAAAATCCTCTTTTCCCTCTGTGTCAGTGCGATGCTGATGACGACCGCATCAGCCCAATTGCTTGAGTACCGTTTCAATGAGACAGGGACCACAGCAGCAAGCAGCGGATCTCTGAACGATGCCCTGACACTCTACAATCAACTTAACGCTGTGGCTGATCAGCATAGCGATGCTGGGGGCGGGCTCACCGGGCAACCGTCCGATCGCTCCTTTGACAATAGCGAAGCGACCGGGATGGGGGTGGGTCAAACGGGCGGTGGGGCGAAGGTAGCTACCACAGCATTTGATAACCTGACCTCTTTCACTGTACAGGGGTGGTTTAATGCCTCGGTCAATTCCGGGGGAGCGGCTCGCCTTTTTGAGAAGTTTCAAAGTGGCAGCGCCAGCACGCACTACCTCTCCCTGCAACTAAGCTATAACATCACCGGGGATGGGTCGCTCTCTATGCGGATCGGGCCGGGGGCCAACACGGCGACGACCAGCTACTCTTCCCTTCTGGGGCGAACACAGGAGTGGATCTTTTTTGCGGTTACTTTTGATAGCACCAAGAGTAGCGACAATCTCCACTTCTACGCCGGGTCCTCCGCTGAAACGGTGCTCAGTATTGGTTCCGCCACCCTCGACCCCTCCCGGTTACCGTTAAGTAATAGCGGCAACCTTGTTTTCGGCAATGCTAATGATTTGACGCGCCCATTTGCCGGATATATGGATAACCTTCGCATCTACGGTTCTACGGTCGATGGTTCCGGCGCGTTGACGCTGGAGGCACTCGAAGGGTTGCGGACGGCTGATGCGGTGCCGGAGCCGCAGACGGCTTATCTTCTCATTGGCGGAACGGCTCTCGGCTTGGGGCGTTGGTTCTTCAAACGCCGTAACGCTGCCCTCTGATGAACGACGCTACCCGTCAAATCCTCGCCATCCCTGATCTGGTCGCCTTTTGGGACTTTCAGGATCGGGAGTTCCGCGATCGCGGGCCGGGTGGTTTCCGGCTCACTCCCCATGGGGAGACACCTCCTTTGGTGGAGGAAGGGCTCTTTGGTCGCTATTCGCTACCGTTTGCCGCAGAGGGTCACCTGCCAAAACACTATCTCGTAGCGGAGCGCGAGCGGGTGCCGGAGTTGAATATCGCCGGAGCCAATGCACAGGTGACGCTAGTGACCTGGTTCAAGCGTCACGACAGCGCTTATAAAAGCTGCGAGATGATCGCCGGGGTCTGGAACGAGCACCAGCAGCGGCAATATGCGCTTTTCCTCAACCTCGGGATTCGCAATAAAAGCGGATTGCCGGTAACGGAACTCTCCCAACAGGTGGCAGGGCATATCTCTACCCATGGCGGCGCGACGCCCGGCTGGGCCTACTCCATGGATGCGGCTGTCGGACAGACAAAAGTCGGCTTTGGGGAGTGGTGTTGCGCAGCGGTTAGCTATGATGGTGGCGAAATTCGGGTGCATTTTAATGGACGGTTGGATGAGCACCCCCCCGTCCGGGAGGGGTTCCCTTTTGGTTCCAATCCGTTTCCTTATCCCGGTGGGATTCACGGTGGGGCCTCTGATTTTACCGTTGGGGCGACGCAACGCCCCGCTCAGGTAGTGTCCGATGGAGCGGGCGGCTATCGCGATGTCGATAGTTGCGTTGCGAACCCGTTTGTGGGTCTGCTTGGCGGCTTGGCCCTTTTCCGTCGTGCTTTGAATGATGAAGAACAGGCGCAGTTGGCTACCTTTCTCCAAAGATGAAAACATGGTTCACCCTTTTGGCTGTTGCTATTGCGGCGGCGCTTTACTGGTTCTGGATACCGAAACCGTCGGGCACCTCTCCCGCTCAGGGTGATGGGGTGGCGCTGGTGGAAGGGGGGCAAAGTCGCTATACGGTCATTCTCCCTGCCACGCCTACGCCTGTTCAGAAGAAGGCGGCGGAGGAGCTTGCTGGCTACCTTCAGAAAGTCTCGGGGGTTGCGCTTCCTGTTCAGGAGGGAGGGGAGGCGACACCTGCGATCTATATCAAAACGACCGAAGGGAAGCCCGAGGAGTGGCGCTACGAGACCAAAGGTGGCGATCTTTTTTTAAGCGGGAATGGACCGCGCGGCACGCTCTATAGTGTCTACCATTTTCTGGAGAAGGAGCTTGGCGTGCGGTGGTGGAACCCTTGGGAGGAGAGTGTCCCTTCCCGCGAGAAGATCATGCTCCCTAAATTGGAACGCAGCGGGCGACCAGCTTTCTCCTATCGTGACATCTTTACCATTTATGGTGACGACGAAGGGGCCTTTGCCGCACGTAACCGACTTAATCGGCAGGGGACCGCGCCGATTGTCAACGAGTTCGGAGGCGGGATCACTTTTGGCCCTCCCTACTTCTGCCACACGTTCTATCACTATATCTCCGCGGAGGAGTATTTCTCCCACCATCCCGAGTGGTTCGCGCTGGTCAACGGAAAGCGCCGTGACACGGAAGCGCAGCTTTGCCTAACCAATGCCCAGATGCGAGGCGTCTTTCTGGAGAAGCTTAAAACCCATATTCGCACCTCTCAGGAGAAGGCGCTCGCTGCGGGAGAAGAACCGCCCCTCTTCTATTCAGTCGATCAGAACGATTACGACAACTACTGCCAATGCCCTGATTGCGACGCCATCACGCAGAAGGAAGGGAGCGACGCCGGGCCGATCCTCGATTTCGTGAATTGGCTGGCTGGGGAGATTGAGGGGGAATATCCGCACGCCCGGATCGTCACCTTTGCCTACCTCAAAAGTGAAAAGCCGCCGCGCCACATCCGTCCTCACCCCCATGTCTATATCCGTCTGACCGATACCACCAGCAGCGTGATCCATCCGGTGGAAGATCCGGTGAATCATGATTTTGCTGATAAACTCAAAGCGTGGTCTTCCATCGCGGACCGGCTTCTTGTTTGGGATTATGCCGTTACCTATTCGGAAAAAACGCGGGGTCCGCGCCACGCTACCGGCGTTCCGATTCCTACCATTCAGACCTTTGCCAGTGATTATCGCTTCATGCTTGCGCATCATGTTGAGGGGGTGATGGTGGAGCACGAGTTCCCGATCCTTGCCGATTTGCGCGATCTCAAGGTCTGGATGATGTGCAAGCTTTTGGAGGAGCCATCGCTTGATCCGCAGGCGTTGCTCGTCGATTTCACCGACGGTTACTATGGAAAGGCGGGGAAGTTCATCCGGGAGTATCTGGTCTTTCTGGAAAGGGCAGCCCGGCAGAACGGTGATTTTATCGAGTGGTTTGCACCGCTTCATCATCATCGCTACCTTACGCTCGATTTCTTCCGGCAGGCTCATCGGATCTTCGATACAGCGCAAGCGGCAGTCAAAGGAGATGCGGTGTTGGAGCGTCGGCTTGAGCATGCGCGACTTGGGGTGGACCGGGCGACGTTGTTGCGGCAGCGGTTCCTGGTGAATCAATGGCTGGAGCGCGGCGGAGAGAACCGCCTTGAGAATGTCCCGTTGGATTTCCCACAGATCGCTACCCGGATGCGCCGGAGTTGGCACGACCTCGCCAAAGTGCGCAAGAGTCACTATGCTGGTGAGAAGGTGGCATTGTGCGAGCGTCTTTACGAGGCGACGATGAACTTCCGCCCGTTGCCGATCCCTGAACCGTTCGCCTCCCTACCGGCGGGGAGGGTGACCCAGATCTCCCCGTTTGAAATGCGCGAGGCACGCAATAGTTCGATCAAGCTGGTGGCTGATGAGGAAGCACCGTGCGGCTGGGCGATGCGCTGGGAAATGACGCCGCAGGAGATCTCTGAAACCGTTGGTGGCGGTGCCGATGGAATCATGCCTGCCGGCGTTTATGAGGTGGAAACCAAGAAGAGCCTCGCAACCACCTCGATTGCTCCGGAAGCAGTGAAGGGGCCAGGTTATCATTGGTACCCTTTGGGGCGGGTGAACTTTACCTCGCGCGATGCTTACGTTTATACGATGAAGGGATGGCATTTACAGGCTGACCTCGAAACGTTGGATCCTGCCAAAACCTACGAGATTTGGCTATGCGCCCGTTTTGAAGGCCCGGGCTATCCTGAACCGGGGCGGGATGGGAAGACAGTGATCTCAGTAGAGCGTTTTTTGCTGGTGGAAGCGGAGGAGCATTCCCGGTAACATCGTGACCATGAAAATCGTCACCCCCTCAGTACAACCCAAAGCGTTCAGTCTGATGGAGATGTTGATCTCCTTGGCGGGGATAGCGATCCTCTCTGTGATCCTCTTTGCGGTCAGCTCACAGCTCTCGCACAAGACCAAAGCGGCCCAATGCGCGCATCATTTGCGCCAGATCTGGACGGCTCTTTGCCTCTATGCCAATGATCATCAGGGGAAACTGCCGGGGCCAAGCTATCATGGTGTGACGGTGAGTGCCCCGTCCGTTCCGATGCAACTCCTTCCTTATACCGGCCACTCTGACGCCATTTGGGATTGCCCGGCCCGGCCCAGACTTCGCACGCTGCGTGGTTACACCGGTTATTTGCAGGGGACTTATTATGAAGTAGGGTTTGGGACGCATCTGGCTTTTGGCTACCCGGCTGGTACCTATCCGGAGAAAAAAAGCGCGACGTTGCGCTGGATCAGCCAGTTGCCTAACCCTGATCTTTTCTGGCTGCTAACCGATCTTGATGCGCAAAACTATAACACTCCCGGTCTGGCAGAGCTTGCCCCGGGGCCTGCTCATCAGGGTGCACGCAATGTGCTCTACCACGATGGCCGCGTGGTGCTGCAATCGGCCACACCTTGAAATCTGTTTATGTCTACCCTTCGTCAAAATCTCTGGTTATGGGGACAGGAGCCCGGCTCCCATCACACCCGCCCTTTTTACAATCTGCCCGGCGTCAACCGGCTCACTCCCGCGCAGGGGGGGCAGCTTCTCGGGATCGAGAACTGTTGCCGCGTGGTGATGGAGAATAGCGAACGCTGTCCCTATGTCGGGGAGGAGGAGACCTTCTCAGGCTTTAAGCAAGTCGTCCTCTCAGCGATTGGGGCGGGAGGAGTGGAGCGTTTTTCGGGAGAGAGGAGCGATCTCGAGGAAGTGCTGCGGCAGGCACAACTTCACCCTAATGTTTCGGGCGCGGTGATGGATGACTTCTTTAACTCGGTCGAAGGGTTTGCGCTCAACGGGAGGCTCGCCCGGCATTCGCTTGAAAGTGTCGCGAAGATGAAAGCGGCGCTCAACGGTTTTCCGCAACGACGTCTTGATCTCTGGCTGGTCTGGTACACCTATCAGCTCGATTTTGAGATCCAGCCTTATGTCGATCTCTGTGATGTGGTGACGCTTTGGACGTGGCACGGACGTGACCTTAAACATCTCGATGCCAACCTTGAGAAGTTCGTGGCTCGCACGCCACACCAGCGTCGCCTTGCCGGTTGCTACCTCTGGAACTATGGGGAAGGCAAGCCGCTGACGGGTGAAGAGATGGCGTGGCAACTCGATCGCTACCTTCATTGGATCAAGGCGGGAGCGATCGAGGGGATTGTGGTTTGTTCCAACTGTGTTGCTGATATTGGGTTGGAGACGGTTGAGCAGTTTAAGGAGTGGGCGGCGGAGCACGGTGACCTCCCGGTCACCAGCCGCGCGGATGTCGCGGAACGTAGCGTTTAAGCGGGCGGCGGCGCGTGGTCCAGCCGGGGCTTTCCGGCCCCGGTTTCCAGCCGGTGTCGTAGCGTAGCCCGGCGATGACCAGAAAGACGTGTCCATCGCGAGCCCAGACAGTGATCCAGTCGCCCTCCCCCTTGCTTCCATATTTCTTGAAGCCGCGGGAGGTGCGGCTCCCGTGCATCAACCCCGCTTCGCGTAAGATGTAGGAAGTTGCGCCTGAGCAGTCGTAGCCGGTCGTTGCCCGGTTGCCGTGGCCGCCTCCGCGTTGGTACGGGCGTCCGGCGATCCGGTTCCCGGCGGCGATCGCGGCGTGGACTCGTGCCGGAGCCCGGGGCGGTGCTGTCGCAACGCCGTGGCGCAGCGTGGCCGTTTTCCCGGGGATATAGCGATACTCATAATAGCGGCTTCCGGCGCAGCCACTCAGCAGAAAAGTGAGTGCTAGAAGGAGGAGAGAGTGTGGGAGGTTTTTCATGAGCGGGGTCGGTGGGGGCGTAGAAGCGTTTGATGGAGCAGGAGAGATCACGCGATCTTGGAGAATAGGCGAATTCTCCCTGCTACGCAGCATCAATTAATTCTCCGACCGTTCACGGGCCATCGCGTGGCCGAATCTTTCCTGATAGGAGCGGGTGATCGCTCGAAACTTTGCCTGATGGATCGGAGTAGGCGGATGAACGATCCGTAGAAGCATGATCGGGGGGGAGAGAGAAGCGCCCGGTTGAGTCCGAAGCCCGGGCGCTTGATCGGATTACGGTGACGCCTTCCTTAAAGCGACGTTGGATCTCGCGCCGGTAGAAAAGCTCCCATTGGCGGGAGGTGATCTGCTTTCCGCAAGGACGGCGCAGGGGAAAGGCGATTTCGGTATGGGAGAGGCCACCGCCGGCGGGAATGGGGTGGCTCTTTTCCCTGACATCCAGCTTGAGGTTTAAGCGATGGTAGCCAGACATCGGGGAAGAGTTGCTCCCTGCCCGGCCTCGCTTTGTCGTCAGCATCGCACTCGCGGCGCGAAGGAGTAGGGAACGCCATCGCGTCGGAGCAGCGCTCGGGGGCGGGTCGCCGGGAAGAGGAGAGTCTGTTTCCATCACTACATTTCCTAGCGTGACAGGCTTGCACCGCGCCGTCTATGGGGGGGAAACTCGTAAAAATTGGTCTTTTTTTCCGTGGGAGCAGAGTGCCGCCAAGGCCGATGGCAGGGGTGGAGGTAAGGGGTTGCGACAAAGTCGGTTTCTGGCGTAGGGTGTCGAGGTCGGTGTTGAACCCGTACGACGATTTTCCCCCATGTCTTCCCAGAACGATCAGTTGCCGCTCAGTCATTGGGATTTGCTGCGGATGCGCCTTTTATGGGCTTACGACGATCCGGTGATTGTTCCTTTGCGTCACTATCCCTATTGCGCGATACCGACGGCGGCGTGGTTGCTGCGCAAAGGAACGCTGACGTTGCGCTTTGCCACAACGCAGGAGAGCTATAGCGCCGGGACATGGATCTTTCCCCGCGCGATGGCAGGTAGCCAGATTTTTTCCGATGATGCCCATCTTCTTTCGGTTCGTTTCCATCTCGACTGGCTTAATGGAAGGCCGCTTTTTGATAGTACACGATCGCTCTCCTTTCCTGCGGAGGAGGCGTTGGAATTGACGGCGGCGGGGGAGGCGCTCATCGGCTTTTTCCAAAGAAGGGGAATGCAGGATGTTCCGTGCGGCGGTCTTCATGCATCGCTCTCACAGTATCTCGGGATGCAACCTGCCTTTGGGGAGTGGATCAGGGTCTATTACGAAACGATGGTCCGGCGGGGGGTCGAACCGGAGCCGATCGGGATGCTTCACGAGTCGGTGCGGCAGGCGTTAAGCTATCTTAACCATCGTTCGCTCGATACCCCTTTCCACGAGCGCGAACTCGTCCCGGTTTGCCATCTGAGTCTTAGTCAGATCAATAAGCTCTTTGTGCAACAGGCGAAGACGACGCCGGCAGCGTTCTGGAACCAGCGTCGCCTCGCCGCAGCCCAACAGGAACTGGTGGGTAGCCAGCAGAGTATCAAGGCGGTTGGCTTCAGTCTCGGCTTTTCGTCGCCAGAGACTTTTTCCCGCTGGTTTCATCAGCAGACGGGGTATGCTCCCCGGGTCTTCCGGGCGTCGCGGCAGTAGCCTTTTTTCTGAAATGGTAGACTTTGGCTTCCCCGCCGGAGAGCGTTAGCTGGAGTTGCTTTCCTTGGGATACCGTCTGGTTGGAGTAGTACTCTTTGCCCTCCCCTAGTTCCTCCGGCAGTTTGAGCGTATAGGGAGTTGGAGTTTGTTGGAGGTTGAGAACAAAGAGCAAGGTCTCATTTTCACCTTCGAGCAATTGGATTTGGGCTGGATCATAGCCGGGAAGGTCGCGGAGACGACGCGCTATAAAAAGCTGCTCATGCTCTGCGACAAGACGGGTGGTATCCGCGATTGCCTGCCAGCATCGCCCGTCCATCGGGTTGCGATCATAGATGAGAACGCCCCAAGGGGAATCGAGCGAACGGCGCAAAAGGTTAGCTACCGTTAACGGAACTAGCGGCCGTGTAAGTTCCGTAACCGGTTTGAGGTAAGGGTTGATCAACTCCCCAAAGAGGAAAGGAATATTAGGCATCGCTTCCAGCGTCGCCTCCATCGCCTTGAGGGGGCGTCCGTATCCGCCTCCTGCCATGTCGACGGCCTTGGCTTCACCTACGTAGCGCCAGTCAATCCCATAGCGACTCGGGTTCTCTTCGGTTTGATAACCACTATAGAGACCAAATCGTAGTGAAGGATCAACCGCGTGGAGCGTCGCCTTCATTTTGGCTAGAATCTTCGCCGTTCTTCGCGTCATGAAATCGGTCCATGCCGACGAGTGTTTTTGTTCAATCAACTCAGGAGTGAGTCCTTTGGGAGAATCCAACCCGGCTGATGAGGCGAATTCATCAAGACACCGTGGACAGTAGCAGCTATGGGGTCCGTTGATGGTGCGGTATTCAAAATCGTAGATCAGGTCATTGCCTGCCTCCTGCTGAATCGTAGCTTGCAATGCAGCTTCTACAACCGGCCACTCTTCTCCCAACAGAAGTGTGGTGCACATGAGATCATCTTTGCGTGTGCCGTCAAAGGCGCTGAGTTGCTTGTCGGGCTGATCGCGGAGGACAGGATTCAGGTTGATCGACCAATGGACAAAGCTAATGATTGAAATGGCTCTCAGGCCGACTTCTCTGGCCGCTCCGGAGAGTTCGCGGTTCTTTCCGGTAATCATTTCGGTCATTCCTGCATTAGCGATGTTTTGAAGGGTCTGGCGTTGCATGGCGTGGTCGTCCATGATGTCAAGCCAGCCGGACCAGAACTGCCACCGGATCTCTTTTGGACGGCGTCCCTTCGACTCAGGCAGGAGGTTGACTGAGACGTGCTGTTGTAATTCCGAAAGACTCCCTCCGTTGGCGCGGGCAGAGAGGCGAAGGAATTGCGGTTGGTTTTCTTCCTGATCGGTCGTCCCTAGTAACAGTTCGACCAGCCAGAGGATAGGGACCGATGGCGCACGGTGAATGATCGGCTTATTTGCGGTGACGCGGTAATGCCCTTGCCGCTCTCCCTTGCTCATCTGGTAGAGTGGTTTCGTTGGGTCTTGAAGCTCCTTCTCATTGCGATTGCCGTTGAAGCCGCTGCTGCCAAGGAGTTCTAGGCCCGGTGAGACTTCCACCTCCCATACCCAGTCATGAAAAGGGCGGTTAGGGATTCCGTTGGCCAGAAGGTTAAGATGCTGCGGCGTCCCTTTCATGACATGGAAGACAGGGGAGGGGACCGGCCACACTTTGGTCTGGCGTTGCAGGATGGTGTGCCGGAAAACCTTGGCGTTCCCTTTGGCCCCGATGGCCGAGCTTCCGGGTACGGGCGGGGCGAGTGGCCAACTGAGGTCGTCGGTTTCCATATCGGTCGCCGAAGGGAGGGTAGCCTCGGCCATTTTCCACCGGATCGGCGCCGTACCTAGTGCCGGGGAATCGAGTTGCAGGGTTGCTTCACCTGACGCCGCTTCAACGGCGATGACGTTGAGACCGTTGCGAAGCGAGATGCGGTGTTCGGCTTGCTGGTTGCCTTCGCCAATGAGTTGATCATTAACGATCACTCGGAAGGCCCCCTCTGTCGCCACCGAGAGTTTCACGGCGCTCGACTCCACAGGGATGCGAGTAACGGGGGAGCGATACTCCGGCTCCAACGTTGCGCGGTCGACTAGCATCCAACGTTGTTGAACCGTTGGGAGTTCCGGAATTTCGAAGTGATGTTCGAGCTTGCCCGTTATGGAGAGATCAACCGATTGACGGTGATGGGAGATGATCTGGCCTTCCATGGTGCTAATTTCGGTCACTAGGTTAAAATCGCTATGCCTTGGTTCCGGGGTAGCGGGTCGCCCTGTTTCCAGTTTTATCGTGTTCTGCCCTGCTTCGAGAACGGGGGCAGAGAAGTCGCGGCGTAAAGAGGGCGGGTTGGTCCCAAGGACGAATGCCCCAAAGGCTTCCGGTTCATGGGCGCCCCGTAGGGAGCGATTCCATGAACTTTGTTCGAGCCGGGCGCGGGCGAGCCGGGCGATAGCGATCTGCCAGCTTTCGCCAGCTTTTGGCTTGGTTTCCGGAATGGCGTTCCACGGAATGGCCATCTCAAGGCTCCAGAAGCCATCCTCGACCCTCACGGCTGCCTTTGCCCCGCTCTGCCAGCTTAGATCGCGCTGTTCCCAGGCGTTGGGCAGAGTGGTCTGGCCATCAGCCAGCGTGCCGAGGGTATTGACCGCAATTTCATAAGCCATCTTTGATCCCGGAGGGACTAGCATGATCCATAAGGAATCATCGTTGATGACTTCGCCGTCGTGGGTCGTTGTCTTAGCGATGATTTCGTGCCGCCGTTGGCTGGCGACAGAGAGGATTGGCTCTTCACACCAGGCATAGAGATAGAGATGGTTGGCGTCGTAACCAGCCCGGAAGCGGGTTCTACCGGTTTCCAATGGTTGATGAGTCCCCATGAGCTGGAAATCGCTAACTTCCAGCGCCTGCTCCCAGCACGGGTCATCGCCTTTGCCGTCAAGTGCAGGCGGTTGTTTAAAGGCGGGGATTCGTACCAGCGGCCCCGAAGGAACAGGGGTAGCATGGATCGGGAGGGAAAGGAGGCTCAGAGGGAGCACCCAGAGGAGAATGGCTTTCATGACTAGGGTTGAACGTTGTCAAGTTGGTCGGGGGAGAGATCGGCTTCCGTGCTCCAGATTAGATCGGTAATGATAGCGGGCTGTAGCGGCCCGGATTTGAACCATCCTTGGAGATGAACGCTTTCGCCACACTCCTGTGCAGAGAGATGGGTGAACCTGATCCATTGCCATCCTTCGGCTTTCGGCGTCACGGTTCGGATCGATTGTGACTTTCCGGTGCGTCGTCCGCATAGTTCGTAGCGATCGCCGGTTGAGCCCGGTTTAATCTTGGCGTAGAGTGTTAGCGGGCGGCTGGTCATCGGGACCGGAAGACCGGCAATGACAAATGGCTCCAGCCCGCCGACGCCGCGTTTCCCTTCGTGTTCAATGACTTGAGGGAGGCTCTTGGGATAGTCAGCAGCGAGGAATCGCCGCGGTGGGACGGCGACATCTCGGGTGGGTAAAGGTGGCTCGGTGATGATCCTGATTTCGTCAATCTCGATGATACCCCCTGCTGGAGTTCCCGGTGGCCGATGGAGGTAGAGGGTTAGCGTTCTCTCGTCAAAGCCTAGCGTTTTGGCTTCTCGAAGCGGTTGCCACTCCTGTTTGAGCGTGATCGGAGATGAATGGAGACGGCCATGAAGTGACATAAGGGTCATCATGAGTGGACCATCTCCTCGTACAGTGGCGTTGATCTCCAGCAACCCGTTGTCGGGAAGCTCTGTATGGGTCAGGGTGATCCCGGTGGTCTCCTCGCCGGGGGCAGGGGCGATCCGCAGGAAGCTCCTCCCCTCGCTATCGGTTTCATATTTAAGCGTGCCTTTTTCGGCATTGGGGTAGGCAGCGATCCCAACGCCGGGAGCATCAAAGGACTCTTTCCAGAAGACTTCTTCCTCAGCTTTGAGTGATGGGGTGGCGGGTAGAAGCAGCGCGAGGGTTAGTAGAGTGGTGAGTCTCATTGGAAGCCGTTATCGGTTTTGGCGCGTTTGAAGAGGTAGGAGTCGTTGGCGACGGCTTGCGCCGGGGTGAGCCGTTCGACATGCCCGTCGAGGAAGAGGTAGAGACCGGAACCATCGAAGCGGGTTGACTCCGGTTTTTCCCATGAAAGCATCGTGACGTTCGTGTCGTTAGGGCCGATCGGGAGGCCAAGGCGCAGTTCGCGCACGGTGCCGATGATGATCGTTTGGGAAGGGATCTGGACATCGGTGATCCTTGAAGCGAATCCGCGATTGAACCAAGGGGTCAGATCGAAGCGGTTATAACCAAAGTAGTAATAGTTCCATCCATAGGTGACAGTCATTCCCCAACCGTAGTAGAGCGCCATCTCCTCTTCAGGGAAGGAGCGACCGGGGCAAATTTGCCAACGAGGGCGGCGCGCCTGTTTCGGCCCATGAGGGAAGTAGCTTTCTCCTTCAATGTAATAGGCTAGTGCGTTAAACCAGAACTTTGTCCACCCGGTTGGGATTCGTGCATCTTCCATCGAATCGGGTAGCTTTCCCTGAAAATCGGCGATATAGGCACTTAATCCTCCGGACATGACCTTGAGGTTGGCGGTGCTTTGCGTGACCGCCGCCCGGGTGCGCACGCCTTTGAGGGCATGGAAGGCGAGCGCCAATAGGATTATCCCTAGCGTTAGGGTGACGAGGAGTTCAAGGAGAGTGAAGGCGGTTCTGTTTTTGCAGGGGGGCATGGCAGCATCAGGAGGAAGCGGCTTGCGCTTGGCGAAGACTAGCTTCGGCGGGTCTCCGGGTTAGCCATTGCGCATGTTCCTCAAAAACAGACTTCGGCCATTCCAAATCCACGCCGAGGCGGAGAAGAGCGCTGCGATAATCGTGGCGCTCGGTGGTATCGTCAAGCACGGTGTGGGCACTTGGAAGCTTGCGCATGATGGTATAGGCAGCCAGAGCGCCCGCTGCTTCACCGATGCTCCATTCGACCGGGTGAAGACGTAGGCAGCCGTTGGTGATGTGAGTCATCCCGATGTTCTTTGCCGCCGGGAGGAAGTTATCGAGTTCCGGGGAGAGGAGCGCTCCGAGCGGGATTTGGAAGGGGAAGGATTCGATGTCGATATAGTTGTCGCCTTCCGTGGTCGGGTGGAGGTCGATCCGGTAGTACCCGATGGCAATGCTGGTGGGCTCGGGGTCGGGTCGGCGGTTCTCCCGCATGACGGCTCCGAGATCGCCCTCGACCACTGTGCGCCGCGCGAGGATGCGGCGGGCTTCGCGGATATAGGGGGCTTGCGCAAGGCCGTCCGGGGTGCCAGTCTGGTCGGGCCGCAGGTAGAGCCCGGGGTAGCCTTCGCCTCCATCGGGGCGGGGTGCGTGATTTTGCAACCAGTAGATCAGGCTCAAGGTTAACTCCTTGGCGGCTTGGTGGCGCTGGGCTTTCTCTGCGCCAGAGCAGAAGAGAAGGTCATGCTCAAAGTAGTCATTCTGGGGCCAGTTGAGCATCGTCGCTCCTTTCCATGAGAGCGGCTCCTCAAAGGCTTCTGTTGGGAGGACGAGGCGGTAGCGCCAGAAGTCAAAGCCGCCATGGTTACCGAAGAGGCCGCCGTGGACAGGGCGGTGATTGCGGGGATCGCTATAGCGCCAGTCGAGCAGTGGACCGGGCCAAGGGGGCGTGAGGGGTGGGTGGTTGCTGCTCCAGAAGTCGTAACTCGCCGGTTTGTCGATGCGGTAGCCATCAAACCCGTCGGGCGTGTCAGGATGGTAGCCAAGAGCGGCGACCCATGTGATGGCTTGTAGGTTTTGGGGCCGGGGTGCCTCGCACAAGTCGTGGAGTTCGCCGTGCATGGCGCGCCCTTCCGAACCGGTGATATGCGCGATCTTCGCTAGTTCCAACAGGTCGCCCTCTTCGGTGGCGTCTAGAATGAAAGCGGCTTCCAGCGTGGTGAGCTTCCCGGTGTGGAGGTTGCGGACTTCGACGGCTCGAAGGCGTCGGCCCGAGCGCTCGACGGCGACGGGGATGGTATGGAGGAGGATCGTGAGCGTTCCCTTACTGATCCACGGGGAGAGCATCGCTTCCAAGACATGATGCGCGATACGGGGTTCGACGTAGAGCCGCTCGGTATTGGAGGGGGCGGTGGAGAAGATTTGCTTTCCTGATTCACTAGTTGGATAGTGATCCCGGTAGAAGGCGCGTGAGCGGTTTCGGAATTCGCGGTAGCTGGCGCTGGCTCCCGTCGAGTCGATCCACGGGTGTTCATCAGGAGGGACGGCTTGGGAAGTGAGTTGGCCTCCGATCCATGAGGTTTCTTCGGTGAGGAGAACGCTCAACCCCATTTTGCAGGCGGCGAGAGCAGCGGCGACACCTCCCGTGCCGCCGCCAATAATGCAGAGATCAATCATATCGAGTTGTTATCAGGTTCAATCAAAAGAGACGGCGCAAGCGTGAGAGGCCAAAGGCTCCGACGATGAGGAGGAAAGCGGTGGATGGCTCCGGGACGCTTTGCAGGCTTTCGAGTCGGATGGCGTCAAGCTGAGGGGAGCTAAGCACTTCGTTGTGAATGCGGAAATCGCTGAAATCGGCGACGGGGCTTCGGGTATAAGTAAAGCCAGCAATGGCGTGGACATTGCCGATCATGAAGTCAGCTCCGGTGCTGTCTATGTTCCCGGCCTGTGAGGTTCCCGAGCCAATAAGGGTGAGGCCGGGCGAGGTCGGCGTGCCGAGGTAGATGTTGACCGCGCCGGTGGTGGCATCCCGTGTGAGGGCGAGGAAGAGCCAGCCAGAGGTAAAGTCGATGGGCGTTGTGGTTACTTGGATGTGGGTGGAAGCGGAGGTGAGTCGGCTCTCGAAAGTGAGCCCTCCGTTGCTGGCAAAAACGAAGTCGAAGTAGCCAAGCGTATTAATCCGTTTGCTAAAGACCCGATCGGCGGCACCGTCGGTGGTGACGGCGCTGGTGACGTTAATCCATGTCGTGAACGAGGCGTCCCCGAGGAGATCGAGTTTGGCGGGGCCGCCGTTGACGCGGATGCCGCTGCCGTTGGCACCGTTGTTATGGTAGTGAAAGTCGACGTTGAGCGGCCCGGTGTGAGCTTGCCACCCCGGCGAGGTTTCCATCACGGAGGCATTCACCGGGGCAGGGGCGAGATCAGCCACCGGGGTGCCTGAGGATTGATCGAGGCTATAGTGAACCAGAAGCGCTGCCGGGGCGGAAAAGGTTAGAGATAGACCAAAGAGCAGGGGGAGGAGCAGGCGCGTAGCAGACTTTACATTCATAGGGCGAAAAGAAGGTGGAGGTCTTGTGCTTCGGGGTGATGGGAGAAGAGCTTCTCACCTGCCGCAGAGGGGAGCAATTCACATGACATGGCCGATCTTCGCGAAAACCTTGCCAATTTCCTCATTGAGCCTGTTTTGTCTGAGAAGAGGGCTGTTTGAATTCACTTGAATTTAAGTAGTTGACGCTCGATGGAAGGTTTGCTTGTTTACTATGATGTTGCATCTCCTGACTTTCCTTACCCTGTTGATAGGGATGACCTCGCTTCGAGCCGGGGAGCCTCGTCCCCGCACCTTGGCTACTGAGCTTCCTTCGGTGCCTCAAGGGGTCAACCCGGCGATCTACCCGATGCCGCGGACGCAGTGGGCGGTGAACGTTGAGCGTACGATCCGGGAGGGGCAGCTTATGGCGGAAAAGAGTGAAGTGATTCTTGATGGAGATTCGATCACTGCCGGGTGGAGGCGCTTCTGGAAGGTTAGCTTTGGGGCCATTTCCGCTTTCAATTTTGCGCAGGGTGGCGACCGAACCGAGCACCTTCTCTGGAGGTTGGAACAGGGGCAGGTTGAGAATTTCAAGCCGAAGCTCATTCTTCTCATGATCGGCACCAATAATTTAACCAATGGCGAAGCTCCGGCCGCAGTGGCTCAGGGGGTGGAAGCGGTCGTCAAAGCCTATCGGCAACGTTGCCCGGAGGCAAAGATTCTTCTACAAGGGGTGCTCCCGCGAGCGGCTCAACAAGCGAAACGGGTTGCGGCGCTCAATGCGCAACTCTCCCTGTTGGATGATGGAGAGAGCGTTTTCTACGTCGATCTTGGCAAGTCCTTTACGGATAGCGACGGGAACGTTCGCACCGATCTGCTCCCTGATTCCCTTCACCCCAACGAAGAAGGGTACAAAATTTGGGCAACAGGGCTTGCTCCTCATCTGGAGAAACACCTTCAGTCATCCTCAGAACAGTGATGTGAATTCAGTTGAATTTATTGATTGACGCGCAATTTCGTCTCTGCTTTGGTGGTGATGTGAGCGATTTCTCCCCCCTACGGCCTATTCCTTCCCTCGCGTCGCGGTGCAGGGCTTTGACCCTTTGGGAAATCATGTTGGTGGGGGCACTGTTGGCAGTGCTTGCCCTGATTGCGATCCCGGTGGCTCAACACACACGCGCTAATGCCCGGGAGACCCAATGTTTAAGTCAGGTGCGACAACTAGGGATGGGGGCGCTCCTCTTTGCCGGGGAACACAAGGGCATGCTGCCGATTACCGATTGGTATGGGACTAGCGATGTGCAAAACATGCGCTGGTATCACCGGCTCTATCGCTACCTTCACCCGGAGCGGCTGCCGTGGTATCCTCTCCTGCGTTGCCCTTCGGTGGAGGCGCTCAAACCGCGCACGCACCATGACCCTTCCATTCTCGGGGCCAACGTCGATTTTGTCTGCCTCTATGCCGCGCCGCCGACGCTCCCCGAGGGGAGGCCGATCTACCTACATCAACTGCGCGACCCTTCCAAAGTTGGCCTGATCCTTGAAGGCAATGGCCCTTCGGCTGGAGGCCCCTACTCGGAGCGAACCTTCGATATGCTGGTCGACGCTGCTGCTCTGGAGCGCCACAACGGCTCGATCAACATGGTCTACTGCGATGGCCACGCCGCCAAGGTACACCGGCCCCGCTGGGGCGATATGTTCCCGCACTAGCTTTCTTTAGGCAAGCTGGGCGATCCGATCGGACGTGACCTCCCCGCTCATCAGCTCCCCGCGCTCGCAGGCGAGGAGTTGTTCAATGGCACTGCGCCCCATGCGTTGGCATCCGTTGTTGAGCGCCCCGGCCAGATGCGGCGTCAGGACGACATTAGGCAAGTGGCGAAAGGGGTGATCCGCAGCAGGCGGCTCCGGCGAGGTGACATCAAGGAAGGCAAAGAGCCGCCCGCTTTCCAATTCTCGCCCCAGCGCCGCCTCGTCGACCATCATCCCGCGTGCGGTGTTGATAAAAATCGCCCCGTCGCGCATCAGCCCGAATTCCCGCTTGCCTAACATCCCGCGGGTCGACTCCAGCGCCGGAGCGTGGAGGGAGACGACATCGCTGCGCCGCATCAACGCTTCCAGCGTGACTTTTTCCACGCCGAGCTGCGCCGCTTCCTTTTCGTCGACATGGGGATCGACGAGCAAGACCTCGACTTCAAACCCTTTGAGCAGTCGGATGAGGTGTCGCCCGACACGGCTTGCGCCGATGATCCCGATCGTGACCCCGTAGAGTTCGCGTACGATGAAGTCATCGCGACGGGCGAGCAGCTCTTTTTGCCATCCCCCTGCACGCGTGATCGCGGAGCTAAAGAAAAACCCTTTGAGCGCTGCGATGATCATCCCTAGTGTCGTCTCGGCCACGCCGACGCCGAGCGCATCGGCACAGGTCGCCACGCGGATGCCCCGTTCCCAGATCGAGGCCGGGATGAACGGCTTGACCGAACCGGCGGCATGGATCACGGCGCGCACGCGCGGGGCGGCATCGAGCATCGCGTCGGTGATCGGGGGCGAATCCCACCCGGTGATCACCATCTCCAGCGTCGGAGCCGCCCGGTGCCACGCTGCGATCAACTCCGCCGCGTCATCGCCTTGCGGATAGAGGAGTTCCGTCGGCTTGAGGCGGGCGAGATCGCGCCCCGCAAAGCAGTGACGCAACATCGAGAGCGGCAGGTGAAAGAGAATGCGGGGTGCGGATCGCTGGGACATGGAAAAGGGAGTTCTCACCACCACGTGGTGGCACGGTCGGGGAACGATTGGACCGGCAACGGGCGCGAGCCATCAAAGCTCTCCACATGCCCGTCGACAAAGAGGATATTCCCCCGTCCGCCGTGGACGAGCCCGAGGCTGAACTGGGCATGGGAGGGGTCAAAATAGGTAGCCCGAGCGAGGGTGGAACTAGGCGGCGCCGTGACGCCGGGGGCGCGTGTGCGCATATCAAGGAGCATCACGGTTTTGGTCGGGATGCGGACTTCCGAAAGGCGGTAGCGATACCTCGGCTCCGGCTGGCCCGGCTCGGGCAATCCTTGGATCGGCAGCACGCTCGCGTTAATGACATAGTTAATGAAATAGCCGGAGAACCCTTTGTAGCGCTTGAAGGCACCGGTCGGGAACCCTTCGGCGGGGGGCGAGCCGAGCCGTTCATTGGTCGGGCAATAGAAGACATCGGGGGCAATCTGCGCCTCCTTCATCGGGCCGAGGTAAGGCATCAATCCGGTGATGAGCGTCCCTTGCTGCGGCGACCATCCCGAGGGGAGAAATCCCTGATGTTCACTAGCATAGAGCGTGATCGCGCTCCCGATCTGGCGCAGCCGGGAAACGCAGCGGGAGGTTTCACTACGCTCGCGCATCTGAGGCAGGGCGACGAGCAGCAGTGCGCTTAACAGCGCCAGCACACTCATGGTGACGAGCATTTCCATCAGAGTGACACCGGAATGGGGGGAGGTCTTCATGGGGTAACATCAGGTGAGCCGCGCGGCGGCGAGGCGTTGCTCACAGGCGGCGAAGTAATCAGGGGCGGAGATCAGCTCAAATTCCTCCATCACCACGCTTTCCGGGAGGTCGGGGTCGAGTGTCTCCAGAAAGAAGAGGACGTTCTCCTGATCAAAGGTGACGGAGACGCGCTTGCCGTAGCGGGCGAGGATCGCCTCGATCTTCTGCTGGTTATGGTTCCCGTAAAGGGCGACGCGCCCGAAGTTGAGCGTCGCTGTGAAGACCGGCACGCCGAAGCCAAAGCGCAACGTCTCGTGCCGATACCCCCCGGCGACGACCTCGCGCCCGTCGAGATCAATGATCCGGCTCCATGCCGGGTAAGCGAGCGCCACGCGCAGGGAGAACTGGCGGGCGATCTGGTTAAGGACGCTCCCGCCCGGCCAGAGGGAGGGGGCTAGGAGAAGCTGCGCCTTGCGGGCTTGAGCCAACAACGGTTTCGGGAAACAGGTATCAAAGCAGATCGCCCCGGTTACCGTGATCCCTTCCCACTCAAAGAAGGCCGGGGGCGAGGGGAGGAACCCGGCGTCGAGTTCTTCCGGCGTCGGCGAGACCTTGTCGTAACGCCCGATCTCTTCGCCGTGCTGATCGATCAGAAAGAAGGAGTTATAGGGACGATCCCCCTCCCAATGCGTGAACGGCAGCGCCATGGCGATCCCTTCCCGCTGCGCCGCCTCCAGAAGCGGGGCGCATTGGCGACGCCAGTCGTGCAGGGCGACTTCGCGCATGGGCCGGCGGCGGGGATGGTCAACGCCATCACCCTCAAACCGGTTGATCGTTTCAGGAAAGACGGCGAGTTGACTCCCTTGCGCCGCTGCGAGCCGTAGCCAATGAGCGGCTTCGGCGAGCTTGGCATCAAGCGAATCAAAATCGCGATTGCTCAGGGCAACAACAGAAAGCGTGCGTGCGTTCATGGAAGGATCGATTGGCCGGGAGTGGCGTCAAACGCCTCCGGGTAGAGTGGTTCGGCGTAGAGCCGGACCTCATCGAGCAGGAAGGCCGCGCCTCGCACGCTTCCTTCCGCATTGATTGTACCGCCGATCAGGAGGAGCGAGCCGCGATCGGCGACCATGGCGCTCTCCAACTCGTGAAGCTCCACTAGCTTGTCGTCGATGATGAAAGCGACCCGTTGCCCGTCGATCTGGACGATCACGTGATACCATTGGTCAGGGGCAAGCGTTGCCTCGTTCGCCTCGGTAACGCGCCATGCCCCTTGCGCATAGAAGCTAAGGGCGAGCTTCCCCCCTTGGGTGAGGAGCAGGCGGTAGTTCGCCCCTTTGGCGAGCAGCAGCCCGGGGCGGACCGGCCCGTGAAGCTGGAGCTTGAGTTCGATCGTCATCGCGGCCCCCGGCCCGCCGAAGGAGAGGCTTCCCGCTTCGGGGAGGGTGATCGCAAGAGCCGCCCGGCCATCGAAGTGTGCGGCTTGCCCTTCGCCATGCGGGGTGAGGAGTGGGCCGTGCTCCTCAACAGTAGCCCCCGGTGGTCGTTGCGGTTGAAAATCGTTGTTGAAATCGAGGGAAAAGACCGGTTCCGCGGCGCCAAGGCGGCAGACCGCAAGGAGAAGCAGCGAGAGGGAGAGCAACCGCTTCATGAACGCGAAGAGGGCGGTGCGGCGATCGTCTCGCGCGGCAGGAACTCCCCGGCGGAGAAAAGCCGGTTTTGTGGACGCCGCTGGAGCGTGACCCACTCCAGCATCGCCTGCGCGGCGGCAGTCGCCATTTCGACAAAGGCCGATTCCGTTACGGCCAGTTCACTCGAAGGGAGGAGCTTCGAGCCGACAACGCTCACCTCCTCCGGCACGGCGATGCCGCGGCGGCGCAGGAGGCGGACCACTTCCAGCCCCGCCAGTTCATCCCAGCAATAGAACGCCGTCGGTGGCTCGCTTACGCTCAAGGTCTGCTCCAGCGCTTGCGGGAGACGCTCTTCCAACGGGCCGTAGCCGACTTCGATCAACTGCGGGGCGGGGGCGAGATCGGGAAATTCATCGCGCAGCAGCGTCCAGTTGGTCTCGATAAAGGCCGAGGAGTTGCAGACCCCCTGTTCACGCATCGGCGGCTCCTGCGTGAGAAAAGCGATCCGGCGATGGCCGACCCGGGCCAGCGCCCGGACGGCGAGCAGCATCTTGCGCTCGAAATCGAGAGCGATGTACGGGATACGCTCATCCTGATAACGGGTGTTGACCCCGAGGCATTTCACCCCGGCGTCAACGAGCGCCTGCACCGCCTTGAGCGGGACGTTGCTCAAGAGGAAAGCATACTCCGCCTTTTGGTGGCGCAGCGTGGAGACGATCGCGCGTCCCATTAACTCCGGGTCTTCATGCGCCGGCATCCGCTGGACATTGAGGTGGATGCTGGAGGATTCGGTAATCCGTTCCATCGCCCCGAGCACCTGCGCGATAAACGGGTGTGAGAGGCTAAAGAGATCGCGCACCAGCACGGCGACCTGCTCGCGCTGGAGGAGGGCGGCGATGTCGCTCACAAACGTCCCTTTGCCGCGCACGCGATAGAGGAGCCCCTCCTGTTCGAGTTCATCGAGGCAGCGGCGCGCCGTCGTACTGCTGACCTGATAGGTAGCGATCAGTTCACTCTCGCTCGGCACGCGGCTCCCGGCGGCAAAAGTGCCGGTGCGGATGGAGGTCTCCAACTCCGTTTTCATCACCTGATAGAGCGGAGCTTGCGAACGGCGGGAGGCGGACGGTTTTTTTTCTACGCTGATCATTCCAGAAAAAGGTGGCCAAAGTCGTGCGGGAGCAGCCGCCGACCCCGGCTGTTGAACCAGGTGGAGGTTTCCCTCGGTTGATTCTGAATGCGGACGAGTTGAAAGCCGAGATTTTTCCCTGACAAACTCCCCTCGATCGCCGCGCCGAGTGGGAGGCGTAAGGTCGCCGTCCAGCTCGTTTTACCGATCGTCGCCTGTCCCTCCCACGGGTGGGGCCACTCCTCGGTATTCCCTTGTCCCGAGAGGGTGCAACCGGCGGGGTCGACCATGAAGCGGACGTACTCTTCGTGCTGGTGATGGTAGTCGAGGAAGAAGTGAACACTCTCGTACGGGTTGAAGAACATGCGCGGGCCGAGCTGCTTGCCGTTGTAGTTCTCCGGGTCGAGACCGGGGACCGGGAGGAGTTGCTCCGGAGCCCGTTCGTGACAGATCACGCGGAGGTGGAGCGTCTCCCCGTCGTGCGCGATTTGGAAGGCGGTCGTCTGATCGCACGCCGCATCGTCGGTGGCAAAGGTGCGCAGAAAGCCGCTCTGCATCGGGAGGCGTTCCCAATCGGGCTCGCCCGTGATCCGGGGGGCCGACACGGCCCGCTGCGTGTGGGAGCGATCGAGAGCGATGGCGCGCAACCGGTCAGAGATCGGGTTAGTCAACACCGCGTCGCTCTCGCAAAGCAGGAAGCCGCCCAGCCCGAGCCGGCGGATCTCCTGCGCGTAAGCCTCCAGCGCTTCGGGCGGAACTCCCTGATAAGCCGGGAAACTAGGGAAAACGGTGACGTCGCTCCCGGCGACTTGTGGCGTGATCGCGTCGAGCTGGCGGGTGATCTCCTGCGGCGCGCGGGAATAGGTATGGGAGCCGACGAGCACCTCCCCCAACGCACCGCTCTTGGCGATCGCCGGGAGATCAAGCGCCAGCCAGCCCCGTTGATCGACCGGCCAGAGGAGGAGATCGAGCGTTTTCCCGGCAGCTTGGGCCATCTGGCCGATTTCAATGACGAAAGCGGTGAGCGGCGCGGCGTTGAAATCCAGCCAAGCTTCCCATTGCGGTGTTCCGGGGCAGAGGGTGTGCGCCTCCAGCCCGGTCGCTTCGCGGAAGGCGGCGACGATTTCCGGGTTATAGCCATAGCGGTAGTGTCCGTCGCCATCGGCGCTCGGCGTCCCGTTGCGGCGCACGAAATCGAGCAGCAGGCGCGATCCCGGTTTTTCCAGAAGTTCCGCGACTACGCGGCGTTTGTAATCGCGCACTTCGGGAAAGAAGAAATCGAGACTCCCTGCGACCGGCTGCCCGTCGCGAGTGCGGCATTGGTATTGGGGATGCTCGTGCAGGAAGTGGCTCCAGAGATGCCCGCCGTGGTCGTCTTCAAAGATCGTGTACCAAAGGGCGTATTCGATGCCGACGGAAGCGGCCATCCCGGCCATATCGGTGAGCTGATCCCACTCGGCGTAATCGACGTACTCCATATAGGCAAAGTACGATTTGGGTAGCGTGGTAAACCCTTTGAAGTCGGGGCGCTTGTAGGTCTGCCCATCGGAGACATTGCCGACACGCGAGGGGTATTTCGCCTCCCCTCCGTTATGCGTGCGCCAGTAGAGGCGGGTGATGCCTGCTTCCGCGCAGAGATCGGCAATGCGCCGCTGCCCGGCTTTTCCCCAGCTTCCCCCGCCGTAGTACCAGTCGGAGTGTGTTCCTAGTGCGTAGATGTTCATGAGATCACGTTTTTGCGCCGCCGTGCTGCCAGCCAGAGGAATCCGGCTCCGACGCCCCCGAGGGCGAAGGCACCCGGCTCCGGCACGGCGGTGGTCATCGTATAGGTAAAGATATAGTCGTTGTTGAGCAGGGAGGTGCCTTTGGTGGAAAAGTCGGCAGCCGTATAGGTAAAAGCATAGCCTTGCGTCCCCTGAAAAGTCGCCGATTGGTAGGCAGCGTTATCGGTGTTCATGTAGTTCCAGCGAACAGCATTTCCGGCAGAACCGATCGTGGAGAGTGCGAGGGAATAGGCTTTGCCATCTTCCAATTCCGTGAGGCCCGAGAAGTTGATGGTGTAGTTCTCACTTCGTGTCGCCCCGGCAGGGGGAGCGGTAGCCAGAAGGAGATCGCTTTTGGAGAGAACCACTTGTTCAAGCACCATGTCGAATTCATCCAGCAGCGTGACGGTGACATCGCTCGCGGGAGCGGTGGTGCCGGTCGTTAAACGCAGGGTAATGCTTTCGAGCGCCGTTCCGCTTGGGGAGGTGTGGTGAATGAAGCGTTGCGCCGCCAGAGCCCCTGCGCTGTTAAAGTTACTCATGGACCCGCCGGTATACGGCTGGCCGACCCCCAAGGTGCCGGTCGTGCCGATGTGGTAGACGACAGCATTGCTCGTACCGATTGGCTGCGGGCCGAGGTTGGAGATATTGCTGCGGCCAAACATCGGATCGACGATCCCGAAGGGTTGGGTGAGCGGGGCGGTCGTTCCTTGGAGTAAGCGCCAGAGGGCGTTCCCGGAAGTGGTCGGGTTGAGGACGACGTGGTAAGTGACCCCTTCGGTCAGGGTGACGCCGGTAAAGTTGATCGTGTGCCAGCCACCAGTAGGGGTGACGGCGATCGTGTCGGAGGCGATAAAGGTGCCAGTTGGTTTACCGGTGCCATCATCGGCCTGAAGCCCGAACGTCATCGAGGTAGCGGTGTTGGCGTTAAGGTTAAGGCTCAGGCTGGTGGCGGTGGTCGTTTCGGGCGCGGTAAAGCGGGCATATTGACCGGCGGTAGGGGATGCAACGGCGGAATTGGCTCCTGTGTACGAGAAACCGTTGCCTTGAGTGTAGACCGGCGCTGCTTGGAGAGAGGCGGTCAATACCGGGCATAACGCCGCCAGCAAAGCGATGCGGGGGAAGGAGGAACATCTCATACGGATCAAGTTAGCGTTATAACTTTAGGTTAGTCAAGGGAAGAGTTGTCTCTGTTCGTTGAAGGCGCCGTGTCAGGGGCGCTTGAGGAGGACGACCTCGCCGTCTTGCTTCGCGGCGAGGATGCCGGTGATTTTCCCCTCTTTTTCCACCGGGCGGGCGGTGCGAAAGTTCCCTTCGGCAATCCGTCGGGTGGTTTCACCTTCCAGTAGCCAGAGGCCGTGCGGCCCGGCCATGACGACGGCCCCTTCCGCGCTTTCACGCAGCGAGAGGGGAAGATCCCCCGCCTGTCGCGCCCCGGAGCTTGGCGGGGCTTGCAGACCCTTTTCCCATTTCAATTCCCAGAGCAACCCGTCGCGCGTTCCGACCAGCAGGTGCAACGGCTGTCGGGAGAGGATGGCGGCGGCGGTGATCGGCGCTACGCTGTTCCAGCTCGCGGCGCTCGTCTGTGTCTTCCCGTCGTAGACCGAGACGGTGTTACCACGCACGAGCAAAAGGTGACGCGCTTTTTGCGCCGGCGTTTCAAGCGGCTCAAAACGCCGGATCGGCAACCCCGCCAACGGGACTTTGGAGGTCTCATCTTCCTTAACAGTCTTGAGATGTTGGTAGACCTCCGGCCAGAAGCGGTGGCTCCCCGGATCGCGTACGGTCGGTTTTTCGTTGCCGCCCAGATGCCAGAAACGGAGCCGTTCGGCGACGACCTGCTCCTCCACGCCGCGCCCGAAGTCGATCCCGTGTTCCAGCATCCCCGGCGTAGCATAGCCCGAGACCGCGAGCACCCCTTCGAGCTTCAACTCCTGATCGAGAAAACTGAACCCGCCGTAACGCCCGATGACGATCTTGCTCACCCTTTGCTCATTGGGCCGCCAGAGTCCGACGGAAAATGGCAGGACGAACCCACCCGCCGGTTGGCGCGTGTTACCGCGCCCGTGCCTCTCGTGAAACTCCCGGTGGAGCGCGTAGAGGTCGGCGCTGGCGCGTGGTTTCCCATCGAGGCCGTAGATCTCCAGCGTCCCGTTGGCATAAAGGAGAAAGAGTTCTTTTCCTTTCCCGGCTTCACGCTCAAGGAGGCGCACGCTTTGGATCGGCCCCGCGGGATCGAGCCTCCAGAGCGGCTCCCCTTTTTCATCGAGCAGGGCGATGCTCAGATCATCCTCGCGCACGGCCCTTGGGAATTGCGGGAAGACATCGCTCACCACCAGCATTTGCTGGCCGCCGGTGCCAAGGAAGTCTCCGACTTCCAGCCGCAACGGATGCCGGGCGATCGTCGGCTCCCCGGTAAAGAGAAGGGGGACGGCGCTGGGCTGGGTCGGAGGTGGCGTCAGGCGAAGGTAACGGGCCGGGGTGGGGGGGCAGTGGAGCGCCTCAT
Source organism: Chthoniobacteraceae bacterium (assembly GCA_037189865.1). GTDB lineage: Bacteria > Verrucomicrobiota > Verrucomicrobiia > Chthoniobacterales > Chthoniobacteraceae > DATMFV01. Next base: position 664,646 of record JBBCIW010000001.1, read on the forward strand.
CGGTCTGCGGTTCCGGGTGAGCCTCGCCATAGTTGGCTGTGCGGATGCCGGGCCGCCAGCGGCGTTCCCCTTCGAGCGGCTGCCACGTGGTGCCGTCGGTGGAGACTTCGATTTTCTCCGGCAACTTCCCTTGAACAAAGAGCGGGGAGCCGCCGCCATGCCCCCGGAGTTCCACTAGCGGGAGCGTCTCGCCGAGATCGACGATGCCATCCTCCCGCAACCGCCACGATTCCCGGCGCTCCGCCCGGAGCATCCCGCGATAATGCCACGCAATTGGCCACTCCTCTTCCACTGCGGTGGGCCCGGCAAGGGTGGCATCCGGCGTCGCCGCAGCGACCGGGGGGAGGGTGGCGAGTCGTTCGCGCATCTGCTCCCAGCCGTGATCGAGCCGGGTCATCGCCTCCTTGGAGAGTCTCTCCTGTGCCTGTGGAAACGCGAGAATACCCGGCTTCGCTTCGACGATGTCGGTGCTCCCTACGCTCAGTCGGGAGAGGTGGAAAAACGCCTTCTCCTTGCCGGAACGGACGGCGAGGGGGGCATCGCTTTGGAAAGGGGCGCCCTCCGGGGTTCCCCAGAGCAGTTCGGCTTCATCGCCAAGCAACAACGCCTCTCCCACCCGCCGGGCGGCGAGCCACGGGTGATCGTGTCGGCTCGAACTCTCCACCACGGTATGAACCACGCGGCTCTCCCCTTTTTTGAGTCGGGTAAACAGGCGGGTGCGCAGGAACCCTTCTTCATCGGCGACCAACGCGCCGCCATCCGGCGTGCTCAGCCGTAGCGCCGCATCGCGAGTGATAAAGGTAGCGGTGGAACCCTCGATGGTAGCTGCTCCGGCAGGGTTCCAAGTGAGGGTGAGCGAGTAGGTCCCCTCCTCCAGCGCGGTAAAGTGATCGCGGAAGAGAAAGAGTCCTTCGCGCAGGGCGACAAAATCGCGCCGCCAGCGTAGGTCGTGGCGCAGGAGTTGGTCGAAAGCGACGGCGCTGATCTTCCCCGCGTTGCCAAGCCAGAGGGTGCGGGAGGTCGGGTCAAATGCTTCGTTCTTTGCTGCCGCATCGGTGCGGATGGCAGCGGCGGTATTCTGGTTCAAACGCCCGACCCCTTCTCCCGAGCCGCCCAGCCACATTACGCCGCGCGAGGTCATCTGCGTGATGATCCCCGCCGGGGCCGTCCATTCGTGACCGTTGAAAGCGAGGAAATCGTCCGTTTTCTTAAACCCGGTGCGGTAGGAGAGAAAGTAGTAATCGCGCTCATTGGAGCGAACCGGGGCGTTGTCGACCGGGTTGGGGGCTACCTGCACCCCGCTCCATTGCGTCGGCTCCTTTTCCGGCAGGGAGGCATCGGGGGTGTAACGGCGGACCTGCCCGAGATAACGCCCCTGAAAATAGCCGCGAATGTGAACGTGCTCCGGGAGATGTTTCCAGAGCCATTGGTAATTCGGATCGCCGGTCAGCGAGGCCATGATCCCAAGGACAAGGCGCGAATCGCGATTGCCGGGAGGGAAGGCCATCCGCCCGGTCAACGGGTTGAGCCGTTCGAGCAGCAGCGCCTTGTGAGCCTGCCCGGAGGCGAAGAAACTCCCGTAGCGCTCCTTCTCCAACGCATAGCGATAGAAGGTCGAGATCCCCTCGGCGTACGCCTCATCGGCGACCCCGCCCGGGAGGCTCGGCGCATTGCGATGGATCACAAAATCATCAAACGCCCGCTCCTTTTCCGCCCGCCGGAAGCGGATCAGATCGCGCAAGCCACCTTCGGTTTCGAGATGCTCATCGAGATACTCAGCTAATTTGTAGTCGGAGATCCACGGCGCAATCTGATGGCGGTTGACCATCCCGATCTGGCCATAGGGAGGGGCAAAGGTGGTCATCCAGTTCAGATCGGTGACGGTCAGCATATCGAGGAAATTGGAGGTCAGCAGAGCGGCAAAAGCATCGCATTGCTCGGGTGTCGGCCAGCCGCTTTCATCAATCATCCCCCACGTACGGGTCATGAACTCGGAGATGTAATGGTGCGTTTGCGCTCTCTCCTCCAGCACTTGCCGCAGGTAGCTCTCAGAGCGTTTTTTGAACTCCGGCAGGCCGCTCCAGTAATAGGCCATCGTGTTCTGGTACCAGCGGGCGACGTTGCCGTACCCCGGCTCCGGCTTGGGGAGGAGGTCGTCGTTGCGCTCCCATTTCTCATTCTCTGCTTTGAAGAAAGCGAGGCATTCCCCTTGCAGATCGCTCTCCAGAAGCCACGGTACCCGGAGCCGCCCTTCCTTCCACGGCGTGGTCTTTAAGACTTCCAGAAAACGCTCCACCGCCCGCCCTGCTCCAGTGTCGCTCGTCCCGCCGAGGATGAGGTGGTTGGCCCCGTTATGGAACACATTGGCCGCGCTTTGGAGAACGTACCCATCGCCCCCCGGGTAGTACCCGTCAACGGCGGTCAGGAAGCGGTTGTACGCTGCCCAGAGAGCACGGTTATTCCCAAGCCGCCCGAGGAGGATCAGGTGGCGCGTGCGGTACGGATCGCGCAAGACCGGAGCGTCGGGGAGGGTCGCCTCGCGATCGCCGACGACCGGGAGTTCCACCCCGGTTTTCTCCCGAATGGCACTCTGAATCGCCGCCGCCATGGCTGCGTAACGCTCCTCGCCCTGCGGGAAGATGATCGTTGCTGCCGGACGATCGTCGCTCACCAGATCACTCTCCCCGGAGAAGCGTTTGCGCCGAACCTGCGTTGGGCGCTCGACTTCAATGAACGAAAGCGCCCCGAGTTCCACCGCACCATTCTCTTGTTGAGGGAGCAACGGGTGAATCTCCAGCGTGATTTCCGCGAGGGTGGCATCCGGCACGCGGTAAAGCCCGGTCACCGTCTGCCATTGCCCAAGGGCGTTGTACGACATCGAGAGCGCTCCGATCCGCACGACGACCGGGCGATCACTCTTCACCGGAAGGCGCAGGAGATACTCTTTATTCTTCTGTACCGGCAGCGAGACGACATAGCGGCTGGTCTTTCCCGGTTGAGCGTTTTGCAAGACCCAGCGCCCCGATTCCGCCTCCCCGACGATCGTCGCATCCGCTGGCAAGTGCCGTCGAAGCTGGCGGATATAAGTTTCACCGGAGAGCAGGGAATCGCCGATGTAGCGGAAATCCGTCGGCGGGAGCGACTCGGCAACCGCCTTTAACATGAGAGGGAAAAGGAGAAGCGTCATCGCCAGAAGAAGAGGGGAAATCAATCGACGCACAGAGGGGAGCATAGCAGAAGAGAGGGGAAAAGGGTAACGGAACGTTAAGTTAACGTTATAACTATAAATTGGTGCCGCGCAAGCAGAATCTGGCGTTCTGTAAGCATCCTTTTCCCCCTCCTGATACGAACCAGAAGGAGGAATGCAGCGCTATCCTCACTCCACTACGATCCTCATGGCTGATGACGACGAGAATGATCGCCGTCTGACAGAGGAGGCTTTTCGCGAAGGCCATCTCACTAATCGGATGTGGTTTGTCGGCGACGGGGAGGAACTCCTCGATTGCCTGCGCCGCCGCAACCGTTATTCCGGGGCGCAGGCACCCCCGCGTCCCGGCCTGATTCTGCTCGATCTCAACATGCCGCGCATGGATGGACGCGCCGTGTTGCAGGAACTCAAAAGCGACCCCCACCTGCGTCAGATCCCGGTCGTGGTGATGACCTCCTCTCAGGCAGACGAGGATGTCTTCCGGACCTACGATCTCGGGGTGAACTCCTATATCGTCAAACCGGTGACGTTTGAGGAACTGGTCGAGACTCTCCAGACGCTGGCGCACTATTGGTTTAAGACCGTGGAACTCCCGCCGGAGCCGTAAGTGCATTCCTCACGCGATCCCGAAGCGTGCCAACTCCCGGCGCAGATTGGCCGAAGCGGTCCGTCCGATTTCCAACGGCAACGCCGGGGGGCGAAAGGTGAGGGTGCTCCGGTTGCGGTTTCGCCCTTCGAGCCGGACAATTTTGCCGAGATTGACGATGAGCGAGCGCTCCACACGGGCAAAAAGAGGGGTCGGCAAGATCGCTTCCCACTCGCCCAGAGAGCGGAGCGCGCGGGTGTACCCTCCTTCGGCAAGCCCAACCCGCGAATAGATCCCCTCGGCCTCGATCCAGACCACTTGCGAGATCGCCGTCATCCGTACCTTACGCCCGTCGCGCAGCATGGTGAGCGCCCCGGGCTCCAGTCGCTCTGCTCCTTCCACAGTCGGGACGGTGGCGGTTTCAGGAGGGTGGAGGAGTCGTTGCACCGTCGCTGCGAGCCGTCGCGGGTGGACCGGTTTGACGAGGTAATCGAGTGCACTGACCTCAAAAGCACGAACGGCGAAGTGATCATGCGCACTGACAAAGACGACTCGTGGAAGTGGCTTGAGTTGCGCCAGCAGGTCAAACCCGTCGCTGCCGGGCATCTGGACATCAAGGAAGATCACCTCCGGGAGTAGCCGCGCTGCCTCCTGTAGCGCTGTCGCGACACTCTCCGCCTCCCCGATCACCACCAGTTCCGGGTGGGCTTTGAGGAGAAAACGCATCTGCTTGCGGGCGGGAGCTTCGTCATCAACCAGAAGCGTGCGTAAGGAGTGGGGCATCGGAAAAAGGACGTTTAGTGTTTCAGGTGGCAGGCAGGGAAAGCTCCGCACTGACGCCGGGGGCGTGGTGGGAGAGCTGGAGCGTCGCCTCCCCCGAGTAAAGGAGAGCGAGCCGCCGCTCCAGATTGGCGAGGCCGGTGCGCGTGGAGTGATGCGCCTCCGGGGCGACCCACTCGCCCGAGTTCCAGACCCGCACGAGTAGCCGCCCCGCTTCCACCCGTGCCGTGATCTCGACCTCCAGCCGCTCCGGGCTGGTCTGGCGTCCATACTTGATCGCGTTTTCCAGCAACGGCTGGATCGACGCGACCGGGGCCAGTGTCGCCCGGGCTTCATCGGTGACTTCAATGCGATAGACCAGTTTTTCCAGAAAACGGGCCTTCTCCACCGCGAGATAGTGCGAGAGCGCTTCCAGCTCGACCCCGAGCGGCTCGCGCGGGGCATGGGTGCTGAAGGAAAAACGGAGGTAATCGGCGAGCGCCTGAACCAGCGCACGGGTCTGCGGGTGTGGCGTTTCTGCCAGAACAGTGTTCAGAGCGTTGAAAAGAAAATGTGGGTTGATCTGTGCGCGCAGGAAGCGCAGTTCGTTCTCCTGCGCCTCGGCGCGCGCCTCCACCTCGCGCAAGCGCGCCTCTTCGGTATCAAGCCGGAAGTGAAAGCCGAAGTAAAGCAGGCTCCAGAGCCAGTAAACCATCCACCGCATCAAAATGCTGGAGGAGAGAAACTGCTGCACCCCTTGCTCCTCCAATTCAACCCCGGCCATCTGCGCCACCACCCGGATCACTGTGTTATCTACCAAGGCCAACGCCCCACACAGCAGAAAGACAAGACTCCCGCTGACGGCGATCGGCAGCGTGCTCCGGCGAAGGAAACGGTACAGCGGGCGCAGGGAAGAGGTCGCGATCAACCCGAAGACGGTGCGGCAGAGCGCAAAGACCCACACCGCGCGGGCATCAAAAGAGATCGCCCCGAGAAAGAGGCTTGCCAGTAGACCGTACGCCGCCCAACCGCCGATTTGGAGTCGCCAGAAAAGCCGCGAACGGTTCGTTGCATCATCGCTCATGCAAGAGAATGAGAAGAAGAAAAGGGGGAGGGCACGTGGGCCTCGCCGTACCGGTCGATGCTAGAGAAAGATGCGAGTGACCGAAAGCGGAAAATTTTCCTTCAACCCGAATCATTTAATAGTTTGCCGGATTCATTGAAGAAGGGTTGCCGTCGCCTCCGATTGGTCTCACTCACCTTTGGGCATGATGAAACGTACGCCTTTCCTTCGCCCTCCCTTTTACCCACCACGCCTCGGGCGGTTACTCTTGAGCGCGCTCCTTGCCGGGTCGCTCGGCACGGCGGCTCATGCCGCCAGCGGCACCTGGATCGCACCCGGCGGCGGGTCGTGGAGTCCTCTCGGCCATTGGTCGGGAGGTGACTACCCTCGTAATCCCGGTGATATTGCCACCTTCACTAACGCCGGCGGTGGTACGGTCAACATCAACGCCGGGGTGATACTTCAAGGTCTTGTTTTCGATGGGAACGCCAGCGCCTATACCATCTCCCCCTCCGGTGGATTCCATCTTATTCTCGCTGCCGGTGACGCCTCCATTACCGCTACCGGGACGGGCGCGAACGCCCAGTCGATCACGGCCAACATTCTTCGCAATGGCCCAAGCACTTTCAGTAACGACTACGTTTCCCCTAACCATACATTGACCTTGAGCGGCAGCGTGCTCGGCAACGTCAACACCGCCAATCATCTCTATAATCTCTTAACGCTGGGTGGAAGTAACACTGGCTTGAACACCGTGAGCGGCGTTGTTGGCGGCGGGGTCGGTACAACCGGTCTTGCTAAAACCGGGACGGGGACGTGGATCCTCTCCGGCCACAATACCTATCAGGGGCCAACCAGCATCACCGGCGGGATGCTCTTTTTGAGCGGTAGCCACCAGAGCGCCGGCGGCCTTTATACCGGCAGCCGAGCCTATACGATCGATGGCGGTGCGCTTGGTGGCGCAGGGGCGACGATTGGCGCACCGGGGATGACGCTCGGGTCCAGCGCTGGGTCTGCGCTGAATGTCTCCGGGGCAGGGTTTGGGAGCGTCGGTTCCCAGAACGCTCTTTCAACGCCGGGGGTGCTCAATCTGGAACTCGGTTCCTCCGCGTTCGACATCAGCCAAGCCGGGGCCGGGGCGTTGCAATTCGTGCTGACCTCACCGGGGAGCAGCGACCGGGTTCATTTAAGCAGCGGAGCGCTGGAGATCGGCACCGGTCTCCTTGACCTCTCCCATTTTACTTTCGACCTCTCCAACTGGGCGCCGACCGGGGCGGATGGGACCTACGTCCTCTTCTCCACCACCTCGCCCGGTGCGATCAACGGTTCGCTGGCGGCAAGCGGGTTGAGCGCTAACCTCAACGGTTACAATCTCACCCTCTCGCTTGGGAGTGATGGTTCCGGCTTTGATACGCTGGAGTTGAGTGTCGTCGTCTTGCCAGAGCCGTCACTCCTCGGGGTGCTCCTGCTGGGTGGCGCTTTGTCGGTGGGGTGGCGCCGTTGGCGTTCCCGCAGTGTGGGCTGACGACGCGGCCCTTACGCCGCCGGTAGAGAGGCTGCGGCCATCTGCTGCACGGTCGCCAGCAGGTGGGGGAGTTCCTCGACCGTGGCGCTCCCGCCGGGGCTGGCCCACGGGAGACCTTGCTGGGTGGGTAACTCCCCTTCGGCCAGCATCCGCTCGGTGGCGATCGCGAGGCCGGGGATCGAGCAGGTCGTCGCCGTATCCCCCTCCTGTCGCACCCGCAGGATGGCGTCATTGGGCAGGGGGGTGATTTTTTCGGCGGCGAGGTAGAGGAGGGCGTTGAGTTCGATCAGCGGGCGACAGTCGGAGAGGAGCGTCGTCGGGCGTTGATGCGTCCCCATCAGGTAATCGATATAGAGGCGCAGATTATCGGTGACGGTCGGGAGGTCGATCGCCTTTTCCTCAATGCGGCCATCTTCGTGATGGATGGTGTAGCGCCCGGCGCTCAGGTTGATGGCGATGTGCGCTTTTTCAAAGACGAGCATTTCACAGGTCTTGCTCTTGCCAGTGACCGCATGGCTGCACGCCAGCCGCAGGCCGACGCCATTGCGCAACACCCCTTTGGCGAAAACCGTGTCGACCCCTTCGATCCGGTTGGCGCGGTAAAGCTCCGCTTCCAGATAGGCCGGGGAACTCCACGAGAAGATCGCTTCGTCACCGGCGAAAAAGAGGATGTTGTGGAGATGGTGCGACATCGCATTGCCGCAGCACGAATCGAGCAGCAGATGATCACCGATCAGGAGCCGTCCGGCCCAGTTATTGCGCTGGTAATAGACCTCGGAGCGGGGCCAGAGCCCTTCGTACCCGACTCGCAGCAGCGCACCGAACTCTCCGCTTAAAAGCCGCCGTTTGAGTTCAAGGCGGAACGGCTGGTAGATGTAGTTGAAGCCGACCATCGTGGCGTGGGCCGCGCGTTGGTCGGTCGCGATCATCGCTTCCAGCTCGGCAGGGTCGAGCGTCGGTGGCTTTTCGAGGTAGCAGGCGATCCCCGCTTCCACACAGGCGCGGTGCATCGGGGCATGGAGGCGGATCGGCGTGGCGAGCGTTATGAGATGTAGCTCTTGCCGGTGCGCCGCCAGCATCGCCTCGAAATCGGTATAAACCGCGACCCCTCGCTCCTCGAAACGGAACGCTTCGGCGCTTTCCGTGAGGTCGGGAGCCTTCGGATCACACGTGGCGACGACCCGGAGCACCCCCTCCTTCTCCAGTTGCCAGAGGCTTTCGTGGTGGGCGGTGGCGAAACCGCCGATCCCGGCAACGGCGACCGAAAGAGGGTGCGTGATCATGGGGAGAGAGAAGGGAGGCGCCGCCCGGTTCTTTTAGGCTGCCGTGACGTCGTCGGGCTTCCCGGCCAATTCAAACCATTCGTGCACGGTATTGGCCGCTTCAGCAGCCTCCGGCTCGTTGATGACGACGGCGATCTTGATCTCCGAGGTGGAGATCATTTGGATATTGATCCCACGGCTCCCGAGCGCTTCGAAGAGTTTGGCGGCAACGCCGGAGTGCGAACGCATCCCGATGCCAACGACGCTCAGCTTGGCAATGCCATCGCGAGCGACGATTTCGCGGCAGACCTCACCGACGAGCGGGTCGATCACGGAACGCGTCTTCGGGAGTTCATCTTTGTTGAGGGTGAAGGAGATGTCGGTCGCCCCTTCGAGCGAGACGTTCTGGACGATCATGTCGACGACGATCCCGGCATCGGCAATCGCGGTGAAAATCCGTGAGGCGGTCCCCGGCGTATCGGCGACATGGGTCAGGGTGACTTTGGCCTGATTGCGTTCGATTGAAACGCCACGAATGACGACTTGCTCCATACTCATAGTTTCTTCTTTGACGATGGTTCCCGGCTGTTGGGTGAACGAGGAGCGTACCTCGAAAGGGACGCCGAATTTCTTGGCAAACTCGACCGAGCGCGACTGCATCACCTTCGAGCCGGAGCTGGCCATCTCCAGCATCTCGTCGTAGGAGAGTTCATCGAGTTTGCGGGCGTTTTTGACGATGCGCGGGTCACAAGTAAAGACCCCTTCCACGTCGGTGTAAATCTGGCAGATGTCGGCCTTGACGGCGGAGGCGATTGCTATGGCGGTCAGGTCGGAGCCGCCCCGGCCGAGCGTGGTGGTCTGGCCGCTCTCGGTGACCCCCTGAAAACCGGCGACGACGACGATGTTGCCATCGGCGAGCAGTTCGCGCACATGGTCAGCGCCGATGTTGCGGATCTTGGCGCGGGTGTGACCGTTGTCGGTGACGATCCCGGCCTGCGCGCCGGTCAGCGAGGTCGCCTTGCGCCCAAGCCCTCTGATTGCGATCGCCAGCAGAGAAATCGTCGTCTGTTCGCCGGTGGCGAGCAGGACATCCATCTCCCGCTCCGGCGGGATCGTCCCGGCGGCGACCTCTTTGGAGAGGCGGATCAGGTTATCAGTCACCCCCTGCATGGCAGAGACGACGACCACCACCTGATGCCCCGCCTCCTGAGTGGCGATCACCCGGCGGGCTACATTGAGAATCCGCTCGGGATCAGCGACGGAGGAACCCCCATATTTTTGGACAATTAGACTCATGGAAAAGAGCCTCGCAGTTTCCCGATGTCGCGCGGGGTTGTCAATCGCGGATCGTCGGCGACGACGCGGCCCCGGTGTCGGCCTTGCGCCGGTTGGCGCTGTAGCGCATTTGCAGGAACTCCACCATCAGCGCAAAGCCCATCGGCAGATAGATATACGCCTTGGGGACGTGCTGGTGGAGGCCCTCCATGCAAATGGTGATCCCGATGGTGATCAGGAAGGAGAGGGCGAGGATCTTGAGCGCCGGATGGCGCAGGATGAAGTCGCCGATTGGCCGGGCATAGGCGAGGATCACGCCAAAGGAGAGGAGCACCGCGATCGCGATCACCCAGAGGTTGCGCGTCATGCCGACGGCGGTGATGACCGAATCGACCGAGAAAACGGCATCGAGCAGGATAATCTGGCCGATGATCGGCCCGAAAGCGCTTCCTTTGGCGGAGACGGCGTTTTCATGGGCCGAGCCTTCGACGACGTGATGAATCTCCCTGACCGCTTTGTAGAGCAGGAAGACACCGCCCGCGAGCAGGATCAGATCTTTAAGCGAGTAGACCCCGAGCACCGGTTGGGAGAGCGTCACCAGCCAGTACGCCCCGGCGACGAAGATTAGCCGGAAGACCAGTGCCCCGGTCAGCCCGAGCAGCCGCGCCTTGTTCTGCTGCTCCGCTGGAAGGCGCGAGACGAGGATGGAGATCACCAGAATGTTATCGATGCCCAAAACCAGTTCGAGCCCGATCAGAAGCGCCAGCGTGCCAAGCAGGTTGAAATCCATAGAAGGAGAGGGGGGTGATTATGCACGGAAACGGGGCGGGTGGCAATCAGTCCTTTTGGAGCTCTTGAGTCAAGTCACCTGCCGCCAAGCTTTGCTCTGTCACCACTCCACGCTCGATCAGAAATTGCCGTAGAGCGTCGTAGTCGACGGCGGGATCAAGCCCGACGGTGATCTTTCTCCCCTTGGCCGATTCGACGCAAATGACAGGTACTCCGTCGTCGGCATCGAAGTGGAACGAGGCCACTTCTTTCCATGACAGAGAGATCATCGCCTGCCCCCGGTTGACGACGAAGCGCGAACGGGTCACCCGGATCAGCGAAGGAGAAAGCCGGTTCATCCACGGGATGACCAAGGCGACGAAGAAGCCGCTGAAAAGCGACATGATACAAGCGGCGGGGAAGGAAGGAGGGGTCTTTTTCGGATCAAGGGTGGCCAGAAACCAGATCAACATGGTGACCCCGGAGGTCACCAGTACGGCTAAAACCGTGGCCAGCCGGCTATCACCTTTTTTCTGCTCCTGATCGCGGCGCTTCACATAAGCAGCCGGTTCCTTCCATCGGAAGCGGGCCTTGAATGGGTTGTTCATGCCGGGGGCGATTTTGGGTTGAAGGTGCGTGTCGGTCAAGACGCCATCCTTCAACGCCAGACTTGCCTCTACCCCTGAAAGAAGGCAGCACCTGTGGTTGTCAAATCACTCTCGTGACGACACTCCCTAGCTAAAAGTTTGATTTTATTTCTTCGATAGGTTGGCTTCCAGAAGAAAGTTAAGGAAACGCTGATTTAATCCCAACCCGCCAGTGACGATTGAGGTAGGTTTTGGTAAACTATCGTCCATGGAACGAGAGATGAGTTTTTCTGAAGCCGAATTTGCCGGGAAGAAGAAAAGAACGCGCCGGGAGGCTTTCCTCTCGGAAATGGAGAAGGTCGTCCCATGGGAGCGTCTGGTAGGGCGAATTGCACCGCATTATCCAAAAGGAGAGCGAGGACGCCCGTCGATCGGCATCAAGCGGATGCTCCGCATTTATTTTCTTCAGCAGTGGTATGGCCTTGCCGATGAGTTGCTCGAAGAGACCATTTACGATAGTCAGGCAATGAGGGCTTTCGTCGGTGTTGATCTGAGTGTCGAATCCGTTCCAGACGCAACCACGCTGCTCAAATTCCGGCATTTGCTTGAATCGCATCGGCTCACGCGAGGCATTCTCGAAGAAGTTAAAGGCTATCTGGCAGAGCGTCGCCTCCTATTAAGGGAGGGCACCATCGTGGATGCTACCATTATCGCGGCCCCTTCCTCGACCAAGAATGAAAAGAAGGAACGCGACTCCCAAATGCACTCGACCAAGAAGGGCAACCAGTGGCACTTCGGAATGAAAGCCCATATTGGTGTCGATACCAGTTCGGGGCTGGTTCATAGCATGGAAGGCACATCCGCCAACGTCGCAGATGTCAGCCAAACCGCAGCACGCTTACATGGAAAAGAAAAACATGTCTTTGGAGATGCAGGCTACCTTGGAGCAGAGAAGCGCCCAGAGGTTTCAGCCAAGGCAAAAAGAGTGAAATGGTATATCGCAGCCAAGCGCGGAGCGATCAAAGCTATGCCCGCGGGGCCAGTGAAAACGGCCGTGGAGGCTTTCGAGCGTTCCAAGGCGCAGGTGAGGGCGACGGTTGAGCATCCTTTTCACATTATTAAAAATCTCTTCCGGCATCGAAAGGTTCGATACCGAGGACTAGCCAAGAATACCGCCCAACTCGAAACCCTCTTCGCTTTAACCAATCTCTTCATTGCCAAACGTTTTTTATTGCCCGGATGCAGGGCATGAGGCGGGAAACCGCCGAAACGGGCTCCTTCGGGGTCCATTTGGCAAAATACAAACCTCAAAATCGACAAACACCAAGCCCTTCCTACCCTTGAAACTCAATGATGTTTCAGCGCTGGTTGTTAAAACCGAGCTGGGTCGCCGTGTTCAGCGTTTCCTTAACGGAAAACAAGGTCATCTTGACATGAGGGCCTCCGCCCCTGGCGGCCCAATGGACCGGGAGTCCAACATATTATGAGTAAATCAATCGAATTCGATCTGTTAACGCATGTAAGGTTGTTGGCAGGAATAGCGATTTGTCTTGTTTTTATCGGAACATCTTTAAAAGCGGTCGCTGAAACGGAATCGACTCCAGTCAAAATTCATTCCGACATATTTGCGACGATGGTGAAAGAGAAAGACAATGTATGGGCTTTGCATTTAAATAATTTCAGTGAATCGCCTATAGAAGTTAAATGCAATATTCCTTCTCTGCTGGAAAATCAGTTTGCCGGTTTTCCCGTATCGGCTTCGATTCAGTTCAAGGATTCTAATGGAGATGTATTTCTAAATAAATTTACAGATAAAAAAGGGTGGTGGAAACCCTCATCTCTGTCATCGAAGATCCATCCAGATTGGGCGTTTATACGAGAAATGCGCCTTGGAGTATCTGCGAAAAATATAACCTATTTAGATCCAACGGAAGCGCTGAAATTCGCAAAAACACTCAAGGTATTTGAGCTTGATGACATTGCGGCAGCACGTATTTCCGTTGATGTTATAGTAGAAAATGAAGGGCGTCGCGTTGTTCAAAGGGTTTACAGTGAATGGTTTAATCTTTAAACTGTGGGATATGCAAATATATTTACAAGTAAAGGGGGGTTGTAATTGAATTCTCCGAATGAATATAACCAGTATATATTACTGGCTCCGATAATTCTTGTTTCCCTTGTTGGGTGTGATAGCGGAGTTTCAAAACCAGTAAGATGGAACCTTCCAGATGGAAGTAAATTGGTATTTTATCATATGCGACCGGATTATCTCTCAAGGGGTGATCATGCAAAGTGTTTGCAACTTGAGGATTCGAAAGGAAAGGTTATCACCACATTTGAGTTTGCGGCCTCTCATTCGGGTTACCAGTCTGTGGAGTTGCGTATTAGTGAAGATGATTCAGTCATTTGGATCATCGATCAGCGAAATAAAATGATAGGTGCATCTATAGTGCTTGATTCCAAGAAATTTGCCGACGAAGGCGGGAAGCACCCTGCTGGAGTCAATCCTGTTAAAGGGCGGGTTATTGCTCCATTGTGAATGCTGGCAGGTCCAGTCATAATATCCACACAGCGGTTCTGGTTCAATTCAATGCTATGAATAAAATTTGTTCTTGTTTAAGAGAGAGTATTATTTGGAGCTTTTTGTTCGCAGGACTCCTTCTGACTGCTTTTGGTGCTCAAGAATTGGAGAATTCAGACCTTCCTATTTTATTTAATATAAGAGGAATTGATTCGAGGGGCGTTGTGCTTGAAGTCTCTAATCCCTCAGAAGGGAGTGTCAAATTCAAGACTAACCTGAAAGCAGTATTAGGATCGAAATTTTTGAATTTCCCCACCATTGCGGGAGTTCAATTTCGAGACAAGTCCGGGAAGTTAATTCCAATGATGCTCCAATCGCAAGATGGATGGTGGCATCCTAGGATGTTTTCATCTTTTATAGATGTTGATGAAAGCAGGAGATTGAAGGCCCTTGAGGAAGTGGTGATTGGTGGGAAGGAGCTTGAAAAGCATTCGATTGACCTTCAAGATATGCTTGTGATGGCGAATACCACAAAAGTTGATGGCGATGTAATCATTGCTGATGTCAAATTTAGAATAAAAATTACTGTTTCATACGAGGGTGGAGTCGAGGTCAAGGTGCCTATTACAAGCCAATGGATCCCGGTGGCTAAACACGATCAAGAGGAGCAAAAGAGATAGCCGTTCCCGTAGCGAGTGACTCTGGGATTCTCATGGTTCAATTCTCCGCCGCTTGCGGTGCAAGATGATGGTGGAGGCCACTCCATCCCGGATCGATCCGGCAGCGGCAGAGGAACTTTTACAGAGGGTGAAATCACTAGTGGTTTTGTATCCTGCGTTCGATGAGGACGGACGCGTCGCTTTTTGGCAAGAAATGACAAAAAAAGAGGACGCAGGCCGGGTTCAACAAAATGAGCTTCAGGGAGTCGGCATTGAAGTCGGGTGGACGGCTAAAATCGGTGCCACCCGGCTGTCGCCCTTTTTCTCCTCCTGATCGCGGCGCTGGATGTAAGCAGCCGGTTCCTTCCATCGGAAGCGGGCCTTGAATGGGTTGTTCATGCCGGGGGCGATTTTGGGTTGAAGGTGCGTGTTGGTCAAGACGCCATCCTTCTAGGTCGTGTCGTCACGAGTTTGATCCGTCATCCACTTCGGCTTTTCGCGCCATTTCTCGTCAATTTTTGACTCGATATTCACCAATATCGCCTCAAAAATTGCCAAAAAATGGCATCAAAAATCCTTTGTGGCTGTCAAATCACTCTCGTGACGACACTCCCTAACGTCAGACTTGCCTCCACATCCGCCCGGCGGTAGGTTCCCTGCTTCATGAGCACGCCGACCCTTGAGCCGAACATCACCATGGAGCAACTCCTCGAACGCCTCCCCGGGGCGCAGCGGGCGTTGTTTCGCAAGTACCACATTGGCGGCTGCTCAAGTTGCGGCTTTTCACCGCAGGAGACCCTCGCCGGGGTGTGTGAGCGCAATGAAAACCTGCCGGTGGACGAGGTGATCGCCTACCTCCTCGAAGCGCATGAGGAGGAGCAGCGCCTGCTCATCGACCCGCCCGCGCTCGCCGCCCGCCTCAAGGCAGGGGAAGCGGTTCGGATGATCGACATCCGCACGCGTGAGGAGTTCGAGGCGGCACAGATCGACGGGTCGATTCTTTTTACGCAGGAGATGATGCAGGAGGCGCTCGGGGGGTGGGATCGCGAGGCGTTGCTCGTCATCATCGACCACCTTGGCAAGCGGAGCCTCGATGCGGCCACCTTCTTCGCCGGACACGGGTTTAACAACGTCTGCGCGCTGCGCGGCGGGGTCGATGCGTGGAGCGAGCAGGTCGACCCGGAAGTTCCCCGCTACGAATTGGAGTGATCGCTACCCTCGGGGTTCGAGGTTGAGACCAGCTCGGCAAAGTACATCTGGCCGGTGCCGGTCTGGTGTGTCCCGGCGATGACGACGCGCGCCTGCGTACCGACGAGCGCACGGGCGTGGTTGACCACGATCATCCGCCCGTCAGGGAGGTAGCCGACGGCCTGATGCCCGTCGCGGCCCGGTTTGACGAGCATGAGATCAAGCTCCTCCCCTGTCGCGACGATCGGCGCCAGCGCGTGCGTGAGCTCATTGAGGTTAAGAACGATCACCCCCTCAAGCCGTGCGATCCGGCCGAGGTTGGCGTCGTTGGTCAATAGCCGGACGTTGAGCAGACGGGCGACGCGGATGAGCTGGTTGTCGACGGTCAGCGGCTCCTCTCCCTCCTCCTCCGGCGGTGTTTCGTGGATGGTGACGTGGAGGTCGGGCCGCCGCTGAGCTTCCTGCAAAAGATCGAGACCGCGTCGGCCGCGTGCCCGTTTGAGCGGGTCGGCGGAATCGCTCAACCCCTGCAACTCCTCCAGCACAAAGCGCGGGACGATCAGCGCGGAACTGACAAAACCGGTCTTCGCCAGTGGCAGGAGCCGTCCGTCGATCAGGACGCTCGTATCAACCACGACCGGGTGATCCTCAAACGCAGCCCGCCCGAAGCGGACGTACGGGATGAGGAGGGAAAATTCGTCGCGATGGCTGCGCAGCGCGAGCATCGTCCCGAGGTAGCCAAAGGTGGAGTAAAAGGCGATCCCCATCACCCAGCGCACCTCCTCGTCGGTGTAGCGGAGCATGTCGGAAGCCAGAAAGAGGTGGGAGACGATCAGCCCGAGGGTGAGCCCGAGCGTAGCGGAGGAGAAAAGCCGCAGGGAAAAGCCTTTGAGCAACCGGTCGATCAGCACGACCACCAGGCCGAAGATCAACCCGCAAATGCCGCCGATCCATGCGGAATCCCCCACCACATCGCCCACGCGCATCCCCATAAACAGCCCAAAGCTGATAAAGAGAACCCGGAAGAGATTGATGGTGCGAGGAGAGGTCATGAGAGGAAAAACGTTATCCTAGCGTCGGGGTGGGCGGGCCGCCTCTGCCCGGCGGACCGGGAGGGTCTGGACCTTAGGGGTGCTGTCGCGGTAGAAGAGGACGCCGTGGCGGCGGATGTTGGAGATCAGGGCGCTTAGGTTCCGGGCGACTTCCTGATTGGTCAGGAGCATTGGGATGGTTCCATTGCCGCTCTGGGCGGTTTTGATGAAGGCTTCGGCGGTTTTGAGCACCCCTTGCGCCGTCTGGATCGTCCCGCGTACGTCGGCGATGGCGGCGCGGATGTCGTTGGCAGCTTCGTTAGCCGTTTTCATCGTGGTGTTGGCGGTGGCCATCGTCTCCTTCCCGGCGAGCATCGTCTCCTTGGCGGTGGCGACCGCTTCCTTCGCCCCGGTGACGACCTCCTCAATCCCCTGAGAGGCGGTGACGAAGTTATCCCCCGTGGTCTTGATGCTGGCAAAGGTGGCGCTCAGGTTGGCCATGTTCGTCTCGCTCAAAACGTTGGTCTGGAGTTTGGTGAGGGTGATTTTGAGTTCATCAAGGTTATCGGAGAGCTTTTGCATGGCGATCTCCCCCTTCTTGGTCAACTCCTCGAACCCACCCGGTTTGAGCCCGACGAGCTTATCTCCGGGCTGAATCACTTGCGTGGGGTCTTCGGGATTGAACTTCGCGGGGTCAAACCCGGAGGGGGGGGTGATGTCAACGAAGCGATCCCCCATCATCCCCGAACTACCGATGTGGAAGCTCGATCCTTTGGGGATCTTCATGTTCTCCTGAATGAGCAGGCGGACGGTGACGGTGCCGATGCGTGCCGGGTCGACCCGCGGTTTCTCGGCGACGCGCCCGACCGGAGCGCCCGAGAGGAGGACATCCGAGTTCTTGAGCAGCCCCCCGGTGTTGGAAAACTCGACGTTCACCTCGTAATACTTAGCCAGTCCCTGACCGACCCGACCAAACTGGATCGCCATGATGGCGATCGCTATCAGCCCGAGAAAGACGAAGGCACCGACCTTGGTTTCAAGATGTTTCTGTTCGTTGTTCATGGTTGTCAGATCGTTTCGTGGGAACGGCCTTCCACAAAGTCGGCAATGAGCGGATCTTTGGAAGCCATCAGTTCGGCGGGGGTGCCGCTGAAATAGATCAAGCCTTCGTGAATATAGGCGATCTTGTCGGCAATGAAAGCCGCACTCTTCATATCGTGCGTGACGACGATGGAGGTCATCCCGAGGCGTTTTTGCAGGCGGCGGATGAGATGGTCGATCGAGTCGGAGACCACCGGGTCGAGCCCCGCCGTCGGTTCATCATAGAGGACGCAGGAGGGTTGGTTAATGATCACCCGCGCCAGCGCGACCCGCTTTTTCATCCCGCCGCTGATATTCTCGGGTTTCTTCTCTTCGTGCCCCTTGAGGTTGACGACTTCGAGCGCTTCGTTGACTTTCCGCGCGATCACCTCCGCGTTGCGCTCCCCCGATTCGCGCAGCGGGAAGGCGACATTCTCAAAGACGGTCATCGAATCAAAGAGCGCCCCGCTCTGGAACATCATCCCGATCCGTTTGCGGATCTGCAAAAGCTTGCGTTCCTTGAGGCCGACAATCTGCTGCCCTTCGATCCAGACCTCGCCGGAGGTCGGGCTCATCAACCCGATGAGATGTTTGAGGAGGACACTCTTGCCCCCGCCGGAACGGCCAAGGATCACCAGCGTCTCCCCCTTGCGCACTTCGAGGCTCACTCCGCGCAGGATCTTTTGCTGGCCGATCTGCTTGGTTAGGTTGGCGACGGAAATCATCACCTCCCCTGCCGGATCGGCAGAAGGTGGAGCGGAGGGGGCGGAAGGCGTTGTCGTCATGGTTAAACCCCCGCCGGATAGAAAATGTTGAGCACCATGGTCAGGAAGAAGTTGACGATCAGAATCGCCAGCGACCCGATGACGACCGATTGCGTCGTAGCCTGCCCGACGCCGACGGCCCCTTCTTTCGCCTTCAAACCTTGGTTACAGGCGATAAAGACGATCAGCAAGCCGAAGACAGCCCCTTTGGTGAGCGCCATCTTGATATCGCGCGCGCCGGTAAATTTGAGCATGTAGTCGACGTAATAGACCTCCGAAACGCCCAACAAATCAACCGCCACCAGTTTCGCCGAAACAATGCCCATGCCGACGCACTCGGCGACGAGCAGCGGCATCGCGATCATCATCGCAATCACCCTTGGGACGACGAGGTAGTCGACCGGATGCACCCCGAGCGCACGGAGGGCGTCGATCTGTTCGGTGACTTTCATCGTCCCGATCTCGGCCGACATCGCCGCGCCGACCCGTCCCGCGACCATCAATCCGGTTAGCACCGGCCCGAGTTCACGGAACATCGAGACGGCGACAACCGCCCCGACGGCGGTATCCATCGAGAGCTTGTGAAACTGGAAATAGGTCTGCGCCGCGAAGACTGCACCGGTGAAGCCCCCGGTTACCATGACGACCAACTGCGAGCGATAGCCGACTTCGAGAATCTGCCCGAGGGCGAGCCGCCAGCGGACCGGCCTGCGCGCGATGGAGCCGAACGTCTCCAGAGCAAGGAAGAGGAGCGCTCCCAGATAGCTAAAGAGCGAGAGAAACGAGCGGCCTAGAAATCGGATCAACAACATGCAGCGAGGCGTGGTGAGGGCGGACCTGATCCATCGCTCCCGGGAGCTTCCCGGTCAACCCCAAAAAACCGACGCCCCTGCCAAAGCTGCCGCCGGTTTTCTCTCTTAAACGGAGAGCGCGACAGAGTTAACACCGCGATGGAGCGGTGGTTCCCGTCGTTTTCCGGGGCGATTGGCGAGAGCAAGCGTATCCCTAAAGCAACGGCTGGGTCTTCTTTTTGCTCTGCTGGCGCAGTGCTTCGGGAAGGGTTCCAACCACTTTGGGTGTTAGGCCGATCCGTCCGAAAGCGTTGAGAATCTCTTCAACGCTAAAACGGGGTTCATCTGCTTCGAGATAAACAATGTCGTGGTTGCTATCAACCTTGTAACGGAGGCCCGGGATGGCTTCGAGCACGCGATCAAGCTCCAGAATTTTGTCGAGATCGCGAACACCGGCGGCATAAATTTCGAGTTCAATCATACCAGTAGGGGGAAAAGCAGGAGAGAGGACGGGGTGCCGTTAGCCCATGAGGGTTAACAGGCGAAATCTGCCATCCTTGCAGGGGAAAGTCAAACCGGGAGAAATCGCCGGGAGTGGCGAAGGGAGGAGAGGACGCCATTCCGCTGTCGGCAAGGTTCAATCACGAGCCTCGCCGACAGGGAATGGAAAATCAGGCGGTAGCCCTTCCTTGAAAACAGGGAGGAACGACCGGCAAGGGGGATTACTTTGCGGTCGGCTTGATGTGGCCGGAGACAAGTTTGGTCATTTCAAACATCGTCACCTGTGCCTTGCCGTTGAAGACCACTTTCAAAGCGGCGTCCGCATTGATGAGGGTCTTCTTCTCGGCATCCTGAAGCTTGTGCTTCTTGATGTAGTCCCAAAGCTTTTTGGTCAGCTCGCTGCGGGGGATCGGTGTCGAACCCACGATGGCGGAAAGCGCCTCATCGGGCTGTACAGGCTTGAGGAGAGCGGAATTAGGCTTGCGGGTAGGTTTTTCAGCTTTTGGCATGCCTCGCTCTACCTCATCTCCTCCTGCTTTGGCGAACGAAAAGTGTTCGCTTCCGCATAAAAACGTACTTTTATTGCGCTAAGTGGTCCGGGCAATGCTCCGGCCCTGTAAAACGTTCAGGCTTTCCCTTATTTCTCCCTCAGCAAACGCCGGGCCTCGGCGACGGCAGCGGTCCGGCTTTCCACATTGAGCTTGGAGAAGATATGCTCCACATGCTTGGCGACGGTGCGCGGGGAAGCTTCGACGATGGTGGCGATGTCGTTGTTGGACTTCCCTTGGGCGACCCAGTGGAGGACTTCCGCCTCGCGCGGGGTGAGCCCGATCTTCAAAAGCCGCTCTTTGCTCAAGATGGCGGAGTCGGGGAGGTTGCCCCCTTTTTCCAGCGCGCCTTCGAGTTCGGAGATTTTGAGAATCGCCTCGTGGTGGCGTTGGTATTGGGTGAGCGCGATGACGATCGCCGAGCGCAGTTGCACGGCGCTAAAAGGTTTATTGAGATAGGCTTGGACGTCGATCTCCCGGGCGCTCTCCAGCGCTTCGTAATCGCTGCGCCCGGTGCAGATAATGACCGGGACGCTGATGGATTCAAGGATATGGGTCGCTGCCGTGACGCCGTTCATCTTGGGCAGATCGATGTCCATGATGATCAGGTCGGGCGTCAGCGCGCGGGCCATCTCCACGGCTTCAAGGCCGTTACCGGCGATGCCAATGACCCGATGCCCCAGTGTTTTGAGCACGGTGGTCAGGTACTTGGCAACATCGGCATCGTCCTCCGTCAGAAGGACGGAGAGCTCATGCTGTTTCGAGGAGATCTCGGAGGGTGCAGGCCAGGATGTCACGGGATAACGGTTTGGGCAAAAAAGGTGTTCTCCGCAGGGAGGGTGAAGATTCTATCAGTTCCGTGACGTAACCGGAAGTGAGAACAATTTTTGTTTTTGGCAGGACGTGACGCAGTTCTTCGGCCAGATCGGTCCCGCTCATGAGCGGCATGACGACGTCGGTAATGACGAGGGAAATCTCCGGGTGTTGCCCGGCGATGCGCAGCGCTTCATCCCCATTGGAGCCGCAGATGACGGTGTAACCAAGCTGGCGCAGCATCGTGCTGTAGATTTTCTGAACAGGGAGATCGTCCTCCACGAGCATGATCGTCTCCCCGTTGCCGCGCGGGAGCGGCTGGTTGCTTTTCGGGCGGGAGCGGCTCTGCTGGGCGGCGCTTGATTTGATGCGCGGCAGGTAGACGCGGAACGTGCTCCCTTTACCCGGGATGCTGTCGACGGTGATGCGTCCGCCGCCTTGTTCGACGATGCCGTAGCAGGTCGAGAGGCCGAGTCCGGTCCCTTCGCCCGGGGCTTTGGTGGTAAAGAAAGGTTCAAAAATGCGGGTGCAGAGGTCGGCGTCGATGCCGATCCCGGTATCGGTCACCGAGAGGGTGACGTACGGCCCGGGCTTCCATCCGGCACGGGTGCGGCGGTCGTTGGAGCGGAGTTGGAAGTTGCCAAGTTCAATGGAGAGCCGCCCGCCGTGTGGCATCGCATCGCGTGCGTTGACGATGAGGTTAATGAGAACCGTCTCCATCTGGCGCGGGTCGGCGAAGACCAGTCCGAGCCCCTCGGCGATGTTCATCACCAGTTCAATATCTTCCCCGATGAGCCGACGGAGCATCTTGCGCATCTCCATGAGGAGGTCGCCGAGGTTCAACTCGCGCGGGGAGGAGCGTTGCATCCGGCTAAAGGCGAGCAACTGTGAGGTGAGCGAGGCGGCGCGGTCCGCAGCGCGTTGCATCTCCTCAAGGTATTCGCAGCGCGGGTCGGAATCCTGAAACTCGGCGAGGAGGAGATCGGTGTAACCGCTAAAAACGGTGAGCAGGTTGTTGAAATCGTGCGCGACCCCTCCGGCGAGGCGGCCAAAGACTTCCATCTTTTGCGCATGGCGCAACTGCATGGCCAACCCGCGTTGTTCGGAAATATCGACCAGCACGCCGACGAGCCGGACGTTGTTGCGCCCGCCGACGGCGACGACGCAGCCATCGTCACGCACGCTGGTGGTCTGTCCGTTTTTGCAGATCACGCGGTATTCGAGATGGTATGACTCCCCGGGGGCGATCGTCGAGCGGAGTTGATTAAGGAGGTGCTGATCGTCGGGGTGAATGATCTCCAGCCACCGTTTCCATCCCCCGGCGAGTTCCTTGGCGCTGTAGCCAAAGAGGTTGTGGAGGTCACCGGTGAAGATGATCTGGTTGGTGGAGAGGTCGTGTTCGTAGACGACCTGCCCCGTCGCCAGCAGAATTGATTCGTAACGTTCCTTCCAATGGAGCTGGTTGGTGCGGGCCTCCCGCTTGGCGAGGGAGGCGGTGCCGGGGTCGAAGCCATCGGGCTTGACCATCGCGGGGTGGACGCAGAAAAGGAGCGTCGTGCCAAGGCGGTCGGATTGCGGCGGGAGGGTTGAGATCTGGAGGGTGGCCGAGGCGGTCAGGCCGTCGCGTCGCAGGAAGCGGTGGCCGAGCGAGAGCGCTTTGGCCTTTCCGGCGAGGAGATTGGAGCAGGTCAGCCAGTTGGCCGCGTAGTCATCGGGGTGGGAATGGTTGCGCCACGATTGGCCGATGAGTTGTTGGGCAGGTGTATCGAGGAAACGGCAAAGCCAATCGTTGACCTGGAGCCACTCTCCGGCGGCAGAGAGGCGGGCCAACCCTGCCGGGGCGTGTTGGAAGATCATGGCCGTCACATCGGACGAAGGGAGGAGGGCCGTCCCATCGGTGCGGAAGGTGCTTTCACTCTGAGGATCGGTTTTCACAGCAGGCGGGCGGCGGTTACAAGTTCTTTACGGACGAGGGGAACTGCCAAGTGGCAATTTTGAGACGATAGGTCAGAAACGAGCAAGGGATGAAGCTCAAACTGTAAATTTTTTCTAATAAGGAAAGCGGGATCACCGGGGAACTGCGGCGGCAAAGGGGGAGGGGTTGAGCCTCCGTGAATCAGGAACATTTCAGATGAGAACGGTTTTTCTTATGATAAAATGAGGAAGGATGGTATTTTCTGATCGTTAAGAGGGGAGGAGACGTAAGCCGCGTTGGCTGACGTGATGCGAGGCCACGAGCCTGCACGGGTTTCTCTAAAAAGGGAATCGCCCGGCGAAGGGGTGGTGGTGGTCAAAAATGAGAGGCTGCTGAGAAAAAGTGTTTTTCCGGGAAGCGCGGAGTACCGGGGAAAGGCTTGCCAAGGGGGGAAGAACCAGCGTATGAGGGAGGAAAGGAAACGCTCCGGGTTCTCCTCGGGTCGGGATTTTTTAAGAGAAGGAGGGATGGCAGAGTGGTCGATTGCGGCGGTCTTGAAAACCGCTGAGCCGAAAGGCTCCGTGGGTTCGAATCCCACTCCCTCCGCCATTTTTGCGCTAGCAAAAATAATCCAAAACCATGGATTCGAACTTCAGTTCGACCGCCGCCGCGCCAGCGGCATTCCGTTTACGGCGAAGCAGCACCCAGCGGAGCTTCCGCCGCCTTGGGCGGAAGATAACCTCCCACTCCCTCCGCCATTTTTGCGCCAGCAAAAATAATTCAAAATCAGGATTCGAACTTCAGTTCGACCGCCGCCGCGCCAGCGGCATCCCATTGACTGCGAAGCAGCACCCAGCGGAGCTTCCGCCGCCTTGGGCGGAAGATAACCTCCCACTCCCTCCGCCATTTTTGCAGGAAAAAATGATCCAAAATCATGGATTCGAACTATGGAAATTCCATATTTTGTACAAGGGTAGCCAAGTCCTCCTTTCCTTCTTACTTGGTTTCTCGTAAGGTGAGCATTTCCTGTCTATGTCCGCGAACGAACGTCTCTCCATACATGTTTTTAGCGGTCCCAATGGCGCGGGTAAAACCACTTTTGCCAAAGTCCTGCTTCCTCGTCTCGATTGTCCAAATTTTTTAAATGCGGACATGATTGCGGCGGGCGTTGCGCCTCTTTCGCCAGCGTCTAGCGCTATCACGGCAGCGAGGATTCTTTTCCGAGAATGGGATCGCCTTGTCGCTAGTGGACAGAGCTTCGGCTTTGAGACAACTTTAAGCGGTCGCACCTACGCGCTCCGCTTACGGGAAGCGAAAGCTCGAGGATACCAGATTTACCTTTATTACTTATGGCTCCCAACAGCCAACATTGCTTTGCAGAGAATCCGGCAGCGCGTTAAAAAGGGTGGACATGACGTGCCTGCCGCTGATGTAAGGAGGCGGTTTGATGCCAGTCGTTTTAACTTCACCAACATTTATTTTCTTTTGGCAGACCGAAGTATGGTCTTGGATGCCTCTGGTCAACCTCCAAAACTTGTCGTAGAGTATTCAGACTCTGAGAAAATCGTCACCAATGACAAAATTTATGAGCAAATCAACGCTTCCTGTCCGGGTTTCCTCTACTGAAGCCTCCGATCTTGGCCGTCTGGTATCTCAGGCATTGGTTAAAGCTCAGCGCATCGCTAGGGAGGAAAACGCTCGCTTCAATTTGCCTCTGATCGTCGTCAAGAAGGGGAGAATTGTCAGCATTCCCACAAGACGTCGATCATCATTGAGTTGAAGGTCCATTCGGGATGTCGTCGACGACACGATCCGCTAAGAACCGGTAGGGAACGTTGATTTTGCGGAGGTGACGTGTCATTTTCTCTTCGCCGACAGCCGGGCGTTTTGGACGTTACGGGCCAAAGGATGCTAGTGATCATGAGGCACGGTTTGTCGGTTTTCTAAAATGTCATGAGTTGGATTGGGCTGCGATGTCTAACTTTGTTGGTATTCGAAGGGGGAACATTGCCGCTCTCCGGATCGCTTAAAGATACTCTGCACTAAAAAGGCTCCAGTGGCGGCAGGTTGGGGGGTGGTGGAGATTGAAGGTGGGGAGATTGAGGTGGCGGGCGAGGGTGACGGCAGTGGCGGTGCCTCCCTGGATGACGCCTTCCTCTTCTCTCGCCCAGTAGATGACAAAGCCGACTGGGGCATCAAGATGTTGCCCGAGAATTTGCTGACAGTTTCGGCGATGGAGTTTGCGGGCGGCTGCATCGCAGGCGCCCCAGTTGGGGTGACAGAGCGCGGCGAGTTCCTCCGTTTCGTGTGGTGGAGTGCACAGAGGGGAGGTGTGGCCGTTGAATCCTTCCCATTGGCCTGAGCCCGAAAAAGTGGACATGTGAAAACTGGAAGACTGCGTATAAAAGCAGGACCAGATGAAACGAAGCAGATTTAGTGAAGAACAGGTAATCGGGATATTGAGGGACGCAGAAGGAGGAGAAGCGTTAAAGGGGTTGTGCGCCCGGCACAACATCAGCTTGGCGACGTTCTATGCGTGGCGAAAGAAATACGGAGGGATGGACGTGAGCGAGGCGCGCCGGCTCCGAGCAATGGAGGAGGAGAACAGCCGTTTGAAGCGACTGGTGGCAGACCAAGCCCTTCAGATCCAGATCCTCAAGGAGGTGAACTCAAAAAAGTGGTAAGCCCGGCTGCGAAAAGGCACGCGGCCCGGGCCTGTATCGAGCAAGGAATGAGCAGCAAAGCAACAGCGTGCCGAACCTTGGGTTTGGCGCGTTCGAGCTATTACCGACCGAAGGCAGAGAGCCCGAGGCGTCAGGCAAACCAAAGAGAGATCATTGAAATGAGCGAAGCCAACCCGCGCTATGGATACCGACGGATCGCCGCGCTATTGAGACGCAATGGGAAGGTCATCAACGCCAAACAGGTGCAGCGAATCCGCAGGGCCGAAGGGTTGCAAGTGAGCAAACGGCAAAGCAAACGGCGGCGGGTTGGAGAGTCGACCGCCGTGCGGCAGAGGGCGACGCGGGCTCGGCAGGTTTGGAGTTGGGACTTCGTCCACGACCAGACAGCCGAGGGCAAGAGCTTGCGGATCTTAACGTTGATGGATGAATATACTCGGCAATGCTTGGCGATGCACGTGGCACGCTCAATACGGGCCGTGGATGTGATCACGGTCATGGAGATGGCCCTCATGCGATACGGCAGCCCGGAGCATATCCGAAGCGACAATGGCCCGGAGTTCATTGCCTATGCGCTCAAGGATTGGCTAGAGGATGCGGGAATCAAGACGATGTACATTGAGCCCGGAGCGCCGTGGGAAAACGGGCATATCGAGAGTTTTCACGATAAGCTACGCGATGAGTGCCTCAACCGGGAGCTCTTCCATACGCTGGCCGAAGCGCGGGTGATCCTCGAAAGCTGGCGAGTGGAGTACAATGAGCGACGCCCCCACAGTTCGCTTGGCTATTTAACGCCGAGCGAATATGCACAGACGTGGCACCGAGTTGATGGGGGCTGCGCGCCCTCAAACCCCGCGCCGCTCGCCGCGGCAGGCGTTCGGGGGGAACATAGGGTGCTGACGCACCTGTGCGGTAAACAGATCAACACGAATAACCACGCAGAATTCTGGTTTTGAACTGTCCACGTTTTGGGTTCAGGCCACCATGGGAGGAAGATCTCTTTTCTGCCTTTAAAGCGATCGCACCCTTGCTCAAAGGCGGCATCAGCCCCCGGTGCGCCGCCGCTCCGAAGGGTTAAACCTCTCTCTGCCAACATCGCCCCTATCCCCTCCATCAAGGTCAAGGCGTCTGGTGGAGCGGCGCGGGAGCCGATTCCGGCATAGGAATGCGAGCGGGAGAGAAGAAGCTCAAGGAGTTGGAGGAAGGAAGGCATTTTGCTCAGGGGGGGGCGGCGTGAGCAAAAAAGGAGCGCGGCCGACGCGTTCCTCCCGAGGCTCTGGTAAGGGCCTTCCTAAGTAAACGACATGCGACCGCGCCCAATCCGGGCGCGCGAAACCGAACTACTTAGGAGGCACAGAAATTTACCAGATTTCGGGAGGCCTCTGTTACTTACGCTGAGTTTTAAAAATGTGTATTCGTTCCCTATTTTTACATCAGCTTGATACGTTTTGGCAAGGGCCGCTGCCCACAAAACCTCGATAGGTTAGCCGCCGCCGTCATCAACCCATGTCTCCCGCGTCATGCTACGACCTGTGCCGTTCAGTCGACTCTCTTGAGCGGCGGTTGCTTCCATCTCCCGTCGAGCGCTTCCGCTTTGGGCCAGTAGAGCCGCAGCGTGGTCCAGAATGCGTCTTTCGGCACGGGGAGCCAGTTGCTCTCCAACTCGTCGCCGGGTGATTCAAACTGAAGATAGAAGGTGATGCCGCCGTCGGCATTCTTTTTGAGCGATGGGAGCATCGGCGAGTTGATGAGATAACGCCCGAGCGGGTTAGCGTAGAGCAGGCTGGAGGGGAGTTGGTAAAGCGTGAGCGACCAGAAGGCATTCACCGGTGGTAGCTGGTCGGCTGCGAACGTCAGTGTATAGCGATGGGCGCCGCTTAGCGCCTCCCCAGCGTCGTCGACGAAGTAGGCGGGATAGAGTGCTTCCTCCTTGGAGTTGCCGTAGATCCCTAGTTTGGCAGAAGCCATGCGGCTTAGATAGTCGCCTTTAAGAAACTCGCGGGTGCCAAAGCCATCCGCTGCGGAAAGCTTCCCGGTATCAAGCTTCTCTTTCTTAAAAGTAGTAAAAGTTTTCCATGCATCAGCCATCCCTTCCTGTACGGCTTTCTTGATCGGGGCAGGGAGTTTCGCCGGGTCAAAACTACCGTTGGCGCCGATCCCTAGTTTGGCAAATCGCGTGAGGAGTTCCTTTTCCTCTGCGGGTGGAGGGCAAAACTGGAGCAGGAAGTTGAGTTGCTTGAAAAAATCAAGGGAATCGGTCTGCTGCTCCACGGAGAGAGGCCGGGGGAAATCAATCGCCGGGGCGGCTTCCGGGGC
Organism: Chthoniobacteraceae bacterium; assembly: GCA_037189865.1. GTDB lineage: Bacteria > Verrucomicrobiota > Verrucomicrobiia > Chthoniobacterales > Chthoniobacteraceae > DATMFV01. The sequence goes on from JBBCIW010000001.1 coordinate 692,487, forward strand.
CGGTTGGTTGAGAAACCGGGATAACGGTTGAACATGGTAGCCTTCCTGTACCTTGCGGACGTTCTCCAGATCTTCGGGGTTGAAGAGCTGCGTGCGGATCAGGACGAAGGCAAACTGTGTCTCGCAGCGCAGCACCGCCTTAATCCCCTCGGGCTTCTCCCCTTTCCAGTCCGGCCCGGCGAGCAGGAAGTTCCCTGCATCATTGCCCGTGGCGCGGCTGCCGACATAGGCAAAGTTATAGGTATACATGTCGACGAATTGCAGTGAGTAATACCGGCCTTTCTCGACCTCCGGGACACTGATCACGAGCGGTTCAGAGCGCAGGTCAGCCCCGATCTGAGAATAGGGGGTGTCGGAGTTAGGTGTCTGGATCGCTTTGTCTTCGGGTGTAAAGACGCGAGCGGAGTTGTGAACTCTGTTCCATGGGCCTTTGTACTCCGGCCCGCCTTTGTCGACGAAGTAGGAATACTGGATGCGGTAGTTGTCGTTGATCGGAAAGCCGTAGATATAGGCTTCTTGAGCGATGGCGCGGGCTTCATCAGCAGTCAGTTCCTGAGCTTGAGTCAACGGCGTCCAGCAATAGCACGCCAGCAGGAGGAGGGTAGTGATGGAGAGTTTCATGGGCAGGCAGAGCGGGTAGGGTAGGGGTTGAGGATCGTCATGGGAATCGAAACGATCGTGCAAAGCGGCTCCGAAAAAGAGAGCAACTTTTGCACCAGAAAGCTTTCGGAGGAGAGGTCGGCGTTACGCCGGCTCGCGGTCATCAAAGACGGCGAGTTGTTCCCTGCTTTTGACCAGTTTGCGAATCGCCTCCTGTCGCATCCGTCCCCGGTCGGTCCAAAGAATCTCCGCGCCATCTTCGAGTTCTTCGTAAACCGGCAGGAGTTGGGAGAGGCCTAGGAAACGCCATTCGCCCCCGTTGGTACGGCTCGGGCTGGTCTGCGCCCCCAGACGCATCGCCTTTTCGTACGCTTCCTCCCGGCTATTGGCGCGGATGAGCCGGGTATTTTCCCAGATGACAAGGCGGCTTCCGGGCTTGAGTGCCTTCTGCCGATCGGAGCACCATTGTTCAACCTCCTGCACGATCCACCAGCCGGTGTGATTGCGATTGCGATGAGGGATCTCTGTTTTCACCGACATGGGGAGCGTCGCTTTCTTGTTAAGATCATCCCGCCACTCGAATGAGTGGCGGAGCCTACGGGGCTCGAACCCGCAACCTCTGCCGTGACAGGGCAGCGCTCTAACCGATTGAGCTAAGGCTCCTTCGCTGAACGGAAACGACTCTCTTTTGAAAAGAGGGCCGTCGAAGCGAGATGCAGAAGCTAAAGGGCCGCTCCGGTTTGCGCAATAAGAAAATAGAGGTTTTTTAAGACTTTTTTTCGCAAGCAGGGAAAGGTGTGCAATTACGGTTGACAGAAAAGTAAGGCGCCTGATAATTAGCCCCCTAATTAGATGCCGCTGCTCCTGCTCAAAGATGTCCCGCGTTACGAATGCCTTCTGGCTGCGGCGGAGCTTTACCCGACGATGAACCCGATCGCGCACGAGGCGTTTTTGCACCTCTTGCGTACAGCGGACCTTGCCGGGGAGGAGCAGCGCCGGTTTTTCACAAAGATCGGCATGACGCAGGGCCGTTTCAGCGTCTTGATGCTCCTCTTCCATTCTTTCCCGGACGAGGAACCGGCGACCCCGGCCGCTCTCGCCGAAATGGCCGGGGTAACTCGCGCGACGATGACCGGCTTGCTGGATACGCTGGAACGCGATGGCCTGATTGCGCGGGAGGCGGACGAGCACGATCGCCGCTTGATCCGCGTTCGCCTGACTCCGTCGGCCCGCGAACTAGAGAAATGGCTCTTTCCCGATTGGTGCTCGCTCGTTGAGTCGATGATGACGGCGCTCGATGACGGCGAGTGCCGCCAGTTGGCCGCCTTGCTCCAGAAGCTCCAGACGAAACTCTCCGCTCCCCCCTCCTCAAACTGACCTTCTTTTTATGTGGAAACGAATGCTGGCGATGTTATTGGCGGTGGGAGTCTTTATCGGGGCTCTCTACCTCTATAAGAAGCGGGAGATTGAAGCGGCGATCGCTGCCGGGGCTGCCTTTGAAATGCCGCCGACGGCGGTCACTTCCTACACGACGCAAGGGGTCGCGTGGGAGCCGGTGATCAAAGCGGTCGGCTCGCTCAAGGCGGTGCAGGGGGTCGATGTCAGCTCGGATCTCTCCGGGATCGTGACGGAGATCGCCTTTGAATCGGGCAAGCCGATTAAAAAAGGGGAACTCCTCCTCAAGCTCGATACCAAGCAGGAGGAGGCGCAACTTAAAGCGGCGATCGCAGCGGCGCGGCTCTCGAAAGTCAACGTCGATCGCCAGCGCGAACTCCTCTCCCGCCGTGCCACGTCGCAGTCGGAATACGACACCGCCGTAGCCAATGCCGATCAGGCCGAGGCCAACGTCGATCAGGTCCGCGCCGTGATCGCCCGTAAGACGATCCTCGCCCCGTTTGACGGCGTGCTCGGGATTCGTAAGGTGAACATCGGGCAATACCTCGATGTCGGTAAACCGATCGTGACGCTCGAATCGCAAGACCCGATCTATGTCGAATTCGCCCTTCCGCAACAGGAGTTGAGCCGGATCACGCTCGGGCGCAAGGTACGGGTGATGGCCGCCGGGATCGAAGGGAAGGAATTTGCGGGGGAGATCACGGCGATTAACTCCAAGGTCGACGAGTCGACGCGCAATATCGCCCTCGAAGCCACCCTCTCCAATCAAGAGCATCTGCTGCGCGGCGGGATGTTTGTAAACGTGGAGGTGGTCCTGCCGAAAGTCGACGGGGTGATCGTCGTCCCGGCGTCAGCGATTGTTTATGGGCCGATCGGCGAATCGGTCTTTGTGATCGAAAAAGTCCCCGCTGCGGACGGCAAACCGGAGTCGCTTCGAGCGGTGCAAAAATTTGTGAAGACCGGAGCCTCGCGCGGCGATCAGGTTGCCGTGGAGAAGGGGCTTCATGGAGGCGAAGAGATCGTCTCCGCCGGAGCCTTCAAGCTGACGAGCGGCGCGCCGGTGGTGATCAACAATAGCGTCCTCCCGGAAAACGAAGAGAATCCTCAACCGCCGGAGACCTAAACCCGCAGGGTTATGCATTTTACTGATCTTTTTATCCGACGCCCGGTGGTCGCCACGGTGGTGAGCCTGCTCATCCTGTTGGCCGGGTTCCAGTCGATCCGCCAACTCAACGTGCGGCAATACCCGCGCAGCGACGTCGCCGTCATCACGGTGACGACCGCTTACATCGGCGCGAACGCTAACCTCGTGCGTGGGTTCATCACCACGCCGCTCGAGCGCGTGATCGCCAGCGCCGACGGGATCGATTTCCTCGAATCGACCAGCGTACAGGGGATGAGCACCATCCGCGTTAACCTCAAGCTCAACTACGATACCAACGCCGCGCTCACCCAGATTCAGGCCAAGATCGCGCAGGTGCGTAACCAGTTGCCGCCCGAGGCGGAGGCTCCCGTGCTCGAAATGCAGACGACCGATAACGAGGTCGCCTCGATGTACCTGAGCTTTTATAGCAACGAGCTTGATCAGAATCAGATGACCGATTATCTGACGCGGGTCGTCCAGCCGCGCCTCACGGCGATCAGCGGCGTCCAGCGGGCCGATATTCTCGGGGCCCGGACGTTTGCGATGCGGATCTGGCTCGATGCCAAGCGGCTCGCCGCGCTCAATATCTCCCCTTCGGAGGTCCGCGCCGCGCTCGCTTCCAATAACTACCTCTCTGCCATCGGCTCGACCAAAGGGTCGATGATCTCGGTCAACCTCGTCGCCAACACCGATTTGAGTTCAGCGGAGGAGTTTCGCCAACTTGTCATTCGCGAGCGCGACGGGGTGATCGTCCGGCTTGAGGATGTCGCCAACGTCGTCTTGGGCGCAGAGAGCTATAATGACGACGTCCGCTTTTCCGGGCAGAAGGCGACCTTCATCGGCGTCTGGGTCCTGCCGACGGCCAACGCGCTTGATGTCATCGCCGCCGTGCGTCAGGAGTTGCCCGAGATCGAGCGCCAACTCCCGCAAGGGATTCATGTGAAGGTCGGCTACGATGCGACCGAGTACATCCACAACGCTATTAAAGAGGTGATCCACACCCTCGGGGAGACGTTGATCATTGTCGTCGTCGTGATCTTCTTTTTCCTCGGCTCGTTGCGCTCGGTGTTGATCCCGATTGTGGCGATCCCGATCTCGCTCATCGGGGCGTGTTTCCTGATGTTGATCTTCGGCTTTACGCTCAATCTGCTGACGCTGCTGGCGATCGTCCTCGCCGTCGGGTTGGTGGTCGATGACGCGATTGTGGTCGTCGAGAATGTGGAGCGCTACCTGCAAATGGGCTTGAGCCCGATGCAATCGGCCTACAAAGGGGCGCGGGAACTGGCCGGGCCGATCACGGCGATGACGATCACGCTCGCCGCCGTCTACGCGCCGATCGGTCTTCAAGGCGGGTTGACCGGGGCGCTCTTTCGCGAGTTTGCCTTCACGCTGGCCGGGGCGGTCGTGGTCTCCGGCGTGGTGGCGCTGACCCTCTCGCCGATGATGGCCTCACAAATGCTCCGCGCGGGCGATTCGCACCGGGGTTACGCCGGGTGGATCAACCAACGCTTCGAGGGGCTGCGCAAGCTTTACATGCGCCTCTTGCAGAGCACCTTGCGCTGGCGTCCGGTGACGATCACGCTCACGCTGATCATCATCTCGCTCATCGCCCCGTTCTTCCTCTTCTCCCAGAGCGAATTGGCGCCGAAGGAGGACGAAGGGTTTGTCATGGGGATTATCCAAGGCTCGCCGTATGCGACGATCGACCAGACCGTGCGCTACACCGAGCAGGTCAGCGAGATCTTCTCCTCCCTGCCAGAGATGGATAACTCCTTTCAGATTACCACCCCCTCAGGCGGTTTTGCCGGGTTTATCTCCAAGCCGTGGGGGGAGCGGACCCGCTCGACTGATGAGATCAACATGGAACTGACCGGGAAGGTCGGGCAGATCGCTGGCGTGCAGGTCTTGACGATGACTCCGTCACCGTTGCCGGGGGCAGGGAATTTCCCGGTTGATTTCGCGATCCTGAGCACGGCGGAGCCGCAGGAGTTGCTCGAATTTGCCAATCAGCTTGTTGCTTTCGCCTACAAGACCGGTCTCTTTATCTACGCTGACACCGATCTTAAATTCGACCTCCCTCAGTCGGAGATCGTCTTTGACCGCGATAAAGTCGCCTCCCTCGGGCTCAATCTCCAGCAGGTCGGAGCCGATCTCGGGACGCTCCTTGGCGGCAACTACGTCAACTGGTTTAGCATCATGGGGCGTAGCTATAAAGTGATCCCGCAGGTGACGCGCGTGCAGCGGCTCAATGTCGACCAGCTCAACGATCTTTACGTGAGCGGTCCCAACAACCAGCTCGTGCAACTCTCCACCTTTGCCACCGTCAAGACGACGACGGAACCGCGCTCGCTCAATCGGCTTCAACAGATGAACTCGGCGCGCATTCAGGGGATTATCCCGCCGGGGGTGACGCTCGATATGGCGCTCTCCGCGCTTGAAGAAGAGGCGCGGCGCATCCTTCCCAAAGGGTATTCGATCGATTACGTCGGCGAATCCCGCCAGTTGCGGGTCGAGGGGAATTCGCTTTATGCGACGATGGGGCTTTCGCTCATCCTGATCTTCCTCGTCCTCGCTGCGCAGTTTGAGAGCTTCCGCGATCCGTTTATTATTCTGGCCGGGTCGGTTCCGCTGGCTCTTTCCGGAGCGCTCTTTTTCTCCTTCATGGGGTACACGACGCTCAATATTTACAGTCAGGTCGGGTTGATCACGCTCGTCGGGCTGATTGCTAAAAACGGCATCCTGATTGTCGAATTTGCCAATCACCTTCAGCAGACCGGGCATTCCAAGCTCGATGCCGTGATCGAAGCCGCCGGGACACGGTTGCGCCCGATCATGATGACCACCTTTGCTACTGTCGTCGGGCACTTTCCGCTCATCCTCGCGAGCGGCCCGGGTGCCGGAGCGCGCAACAGCATCGGGATCGTGCTGGTGACCGGGATGATCATCGGCACCATCTTCACCCTCTTTGTCGTTCCGACGATCTACGTCGTCCTCGCCCGGACCCACCGGCCCGGAGAGGGTGGGGAACTCCCTGAGGAGGCACCGGTCAAGGCGCTTCCGGCGTAGTCACGGCGGATCTTACGGCGACGTCGCCACGGGCGAAGGCTCGGGGGCGGTCGTCTCGGTTGGTTCCACTTTCGGCTGACGCGGGGTCAGTTCAAGGTAACGGCCCGGGGCGAGTTTGAGGTAAACCTCCTCGCTCCACGCTCCGCTACGTTGGTGGTAGCGGCGGTAAAGAGGGTAAATGCCGCCGTCGTCTTTGCCGGAGCGGCGCATCTGCCAGTCGCGCCGGTCGCGGGCTTTGCGGGCGTAGAGCGCCATCCCTTCGAGTTTGAGTAGTTCCTCTTTAGGGAGCGGTGCGTCGGGGGCGAGCGGGTAGACCGGGAGATCGCCGACCCCGGTCACGCTGACGAGTTCCTCCACTTGCGGGCGCTCTTGAAAATCGCGCGTCAGCGTCACAGCCACCACCAGATACCCCCCGAGCACGATCAACCCCAGCGTCACAGCGCTTTTGGCAAAGAGAGTCGTCGGTTGGCGGGAGGAGGTCGGCATGTCGCCTGCAAAAATGGGGCGAAAAGCAGGCGCTGTCCAGAGTGAAGCGAACCGGGGATCAGTCAGTTTTGCCGTAAGCCGCCAGAAATTCGGCGCGATTCTGCTTGGCGAGCTTGATGAGGAGCTTCCTCTTGCGTTCGGCCAATTCCTCCGGGTCGACCTCTTCCCCCACATGAGCGGAAGGGGAGTCAAGGGACTCGCGGGCGAGAATCATCGTCAGTGCCAGATCCTGCAACTGCTCTACCATTTCAAAACGCTCTTTCACCGATAGCTCCGCCAGACGCTGGCGACGTTTCTCCTTTTCCTGAAAAAGACGTTCGAGTTCCGGGTTCATGCGTCGTTTAATTGATGGAGCTTCTTAAATTTTAGCTGATCTACTTTATTATTGTCGAGGAATTGGCGTCATTCAAGCGACGGGATAACGGAGGTGATCCCTCTTCCCCCAAAGACCTTCAGAGTGGCAGTTGCACATTCTGTTTTTCGGGCCTAATGGTGAAGAAAGAACCTTCTATTACCTTATGAGACTCGACAAATTGACGGCGAAAATGCAGGAAGCCCTTAACGCCGCGCAGCATGCGGCTTCGGAGCGCGGGCAACAGGAGTTGAGTGGCGAGGCGGTATTGCTTGCCCTTCTGGATCAGAGCGACGGGGTCGCCCGTCCGCTGATGGAAAAGATGGGGGTGGCCGTTGCGCCGCTGCGCCAGAAACTCGAAGCGGAGCTTTCGCGCAAGCCGAAGGTCCACGGCTCCAACCAGATTTATATCGGTAACGACCTGCGCACGCTCCTCGAAGCTGCCGACCGGGAGATGACCCGGATGAAGGACGAATACTTAAGCGGGGAACACTTCCTTATCGCCGCTGCGGAGAGCGGTAACGCCGTGGGCCGGATTCTCAAAGAGGCAGGGGTGACGAAGGATTCGCTCATGCAGGCGCTGGTGCAGGTGCGCGGCTCCCAGCGTGTCACCGATGAAAATCCGGAGGGGAAGTACCAGACGCTGGAGAAGTATGGGCGCGATCTGACCGCCTCGGCTCGTAAGGGGAAGATCGACCCGGTGATCGGGCGCGATAACGAAATCCGCCGTGTGATGCAGGTCCTCTCCCGCCGGACGAAAAACAACCCGGTTCTCATCGGTGAACCGGGGACCGGCAAGACCGCGATTGTCGAAGGGTTGGCACGGCGGATCGTCAGCGGCGATGTCCCTGAATCGCTCAAGAACAAGCGGATCATCGCGATGGACATCGGTTCGATGCTCGCCGGGGCGAAGTTCCGGGGCGAGTTCGAGGACCGGCTCAAGGCGTTTTTGAAGGAAGTGACCGATTCCGAGGGGGAGGTGATCCTCTTCATCGACGAGTTGCACACGATCGTCGGAGCCGGAGCGGCGGAAGGGGCGGTCGATGCCTCCAACATGCTCAAGCCGCAGTTGGCCCGGGGCGAGTTGCGCACGATCGGGGCGACGACCCTCGATGAGTATCGCAAGTATATCGAGAAAGATGCCGCGCTGGAGCGTCGTTTCCAGCCGGTAACGGTTGATGAACCGAGCCTTGAGGATACGATCGCGATCCTGCGCGGGTTGAAGGAGCGCTATGAAGTCCACCACGGCGTGCGTATTCAGGACGCCGCGCTGGTCGCCGCCGCTGTTCTCTCCCATCGTTATATTGCCGATCGCTTCCTGCCTGATAAGGCAGTCGACCTTGTGGATGAAGCCGCCTCGCGCCTCAAGATCGAGCTTGATTCGATGCCGACGGAGATTGATCAGGTCGAGCGCCAGATCATGCAACTTGAAATGGAGCGGCAGGCGCTCAAGAAGGAGAAGGACGACGCCTCGCGCGAACGCCTCGCCCGGATCGAGCGCGAACTGGCCGATCTGCGAGAGGAGAGCGCCCGGATGAAAGCCCAGTGGCAGAGTGAAAAGGGAGAGATCGACCAGTCGCGCAAGTTGCAGGAGGAGCTGGAGGCGCTGCGGATCGAACTCGAAACCGCGCAGCGCCGTGGCGATCTCACCCGGGCGAGCGAGTTGCAGTATGGCCGCATCCCGGAAATCACCCGGCAGTTGGAGGCGCATAACGCCAAGCTCGGCGAGATGCAGGGCGATGGCCGCCAGATGCTCAAGGAAGAGGTGACGGAGGAGGATATCGCCGAAGTGGTCGCAAGCTGGACTGGCATCCCGGTCTCCCGTTTGCAGGAAGGGGAGCGCGAGAAGCTCGTTTCGATGGAAGATCGTCTGGGGAACCGGGTGATCGGCCAGCGCAAGGCGATCACCGCCGTCTCCAATGCCGTGCGCCGTTCCCGCAGCGGTCTCGGCGATCCGAACCGCCCGATCGGCTCCTTTATTTTCCTCGGGCCGACCGGGGTCGGTAAAACCGAACTCGCCCGGGCGCTGGCGGAGTTTCTCTTTGATGACGAGCACAACCTCGTGCGGATCGACATGAGCGAGTACATGGAGAAGCACACTGTCGCCCGGTTGATCGGGGCGCCTCCCGGCTATGTCGGGTATGAGGAAGGGGGGCAACTCTCCGAAGCGGTTCGCCGCAAGCCGTACTCCGTCGTTCTCTTTGATGAGATCGAGAAAGCGCATCAGGATGTCTTTAATGTCCTGCTGCAGGTCCTCGACGATGGGCGGATCACTGATGGGCAGGGGCGCACGGTCGACTTCAAGAATACCGTCATCATCCTGACCTCCAACATCGGCAGCCAGTACCTGCTCTCCGAGGGGAACCTCGAACAGCGCGAGGCGAGCGTGATGGAGGCGCTACGCGGCCACTTCCGCCCCGAGTTCCTCAACCGGATTGATGAGATCATCATGTTCGACCGCTTGAGCGAGGAAGAGCTGGCCCGGATCGTCGGCATCCAACTCCGGCACGTCTCCAAGCGGCTCGAAGAGAGGAACATCCGTCTCCACGTCACGCCGGAGGCCGAGCGCTTCCTCGCCCGCGAGGGGTACGACCCGATTTATGGGGCGCGTCCGCTCAAACGGGCGATCCAGCGCTCGCTCCTCGACCCGCTCAGTCTGGAGTTGCTCGAAGGGCGCTTCAAGGATGGCGATGCCATCACCATAGACGTAACTAATGACGCTCTGACGTTTCATAAGTAACGGGATTGGCACCCGGCCCGGCGACCGCGAGGGGTGAAAAGAGGTCGTTGGTGACAGAGTGCTTTTTCCTGATACCTTCCGCCTCCAGTCCGGTCCACGGACGGGGGGTGGAGGGAGCACTCCCCCTCTTTGTCGCTTATGAAACTTGAACAACTCATCACCATCGCCACGTTTAACGAGAAGGAGAAGGCCGATGCGCTGCGCCTTCGCTTCGATGCTGCCGGGATTCCGGCGCAGCTTTTTGACGAAGGGTTTACGCAGCGGGTCTGGTGGCTGGTCCCGGAGCCTAAGGCGCACATGCGCGTGCGCGTGGAGAAGGAGAATGCCGAGGCGGCCCTTGCGCTGCTGCGTCAATGGAATGAGGAGGAGCGCATCCTCAAGGATGCCGTCTGTTGCCCGGAATGCGGCTCCTCACGGGTGGAATACCCGCAATTCTCCCGGCGCACGTTGCAGACGTTCTTCTTTGGCGTGCTCAGTCTCTTTCGCTTTATCCCCCGGCAGTTTTATTGCCGCGTCTGCCACTTTACATGGGGCGCGGAGCCGGAGCCGCCGGAGCCGGAGCGCACGATCCTGAACTGGACCGTGCCCAAATCGGCTTCGACGAAGGGGAAGCGGTAACCGGTTTCCAAACCGGGATCAGGTAAAGATCGGCTTGATGTGGCGTTCGAGCAGGTTCTCCGTCACGTTGCGCCCGACGATCTCCGCGTTGGCTTTGAGGGCGTTGGTGTAACGCTCCCCGAGTTCTGCGGCGACCTTAAAGGCGACGTGGAGCAACTGGCGGAAGTGGAGGTTGTAGGCCGGGTTGCTCTGGTCGTGGCGCAGGGCGGCGGCGAAATCAGCCGTGCTCCAGCCATTGACCGTCTCGGGGGAGGGAAGCTTGGCTTTGTCGATGTCGATCACCGTGGCGTACGGCGCGGCGAGTTCGTCATAACGGGCATAAGCCTGCGCATAGATCGTCTTGACCAGATCGCCTTCGCCCGCTTCGGCAAGCCCGATCAATTCTTCGAGCCACGTTGTCCCTGCCGTTTTCACGTGCAGACCGGCCCCGTGCTTTTTGACCAGCCGGTTGATGATCGGATAGAGGGAAAATTTATCGCTGCCGGAGTGAACGCTCAACTTGAGCGAAGCCGGAAGGCCGAACTCCTTCACCGCAAAGGCGAGGACGGCGAGGTCTTCGTCAAATTCCTTCTCAAAACGCTCCAGTTCGCCGACGTAATCGACCCCTTTGTTGAAGCGTCCGGTGAATTTCGGCGCGATCGTCTGCACCGGCACGTTCTGCGCGGCAAGCATGGCGAGGATCAGGAAAAGCTCCACCGGCGTCTGCGGCGTGTCGGTTTCATCGACGGAGACTTCGGTGATGAAAGCGCTCTTCTTCGCTGCGATGTGGCGATAAATCCGCCCGGCTTCTTCCATGGCGAGGAGGAATTTTTCCGCGCTGGAGCGCAGCAACGCCTCGGTCACTTCCAGCGGCTCGGCGATGCCCGGGATCGTCAGGGCGCCGATGTAACGGCGGTGTGCTTCGATGAAGGCGTTAATCGCCTCTGGCGTGGCCGGTTTGGCGACGAAATCGGCAACGTCGAGGGTGAAGAAGTCGCTCGCTTCGAGGAACCGATCAACCGTGGCCAGCCCGATATGATCGGCGTCGACGTGGAAGGGAGCGCTCCAGTTGAGCGCGGCCACGGCGGCCTGCGCCTCTTCGCGCACACTTTGCGGTTCAGAGCCGACGATGTTGTGTTCACGGTTCGATTTATTCCAGACCGGGACGAGATCAAGCCCGAGCCGCCGCCCTTCGGCGACCGCTTTGAGTTGCGCAATGCCTTGATGGGCAAAACGGTCGCCCATCCCGATGGAAAATTTTTCGATCAACATAGTTACCGGCTAACAACGGGTACTATCACGCGATAAATCAAGCGAAAACTCCCGCCATCGCCGCCTCGAACGCCTCGGCGTACTGCTCCAGAAGCGGCTCTGCTCCCGGTTGGCTGAAGTTGGGCAGGCGCAGGAGCCGCCCATTGGCCGCCGCTGTCGCCGGGAAGGAGGCGGGGCGCTCGCGCACGGGGAAGCGGGCGATCGCGCTCTCGTGCCCTTCGGTAAAGAACGGCTGCTCGTGCAGGAGCGGGTAGCGCGGCAGGCTCACCCGGCAGCCGAGCGCCTGCAACTCTGGCAGCAGCCGGTCGAGGTTGACCCGTTCATCGCGATGGCGGATGATCCATTCAAAGTAAACCCGCTTCGTCCCCGCCGGCGGCAGAAAGGTATCAAACCCGAGCGCTTCGAGCCGGGCGGAGAGCCATTCGTGGTGTCGCCCTCGCACGGCGTTGGTCGCTTCGAGGCGTCCGAGGAGTTGCAACCCGAGCGCGGCGGAGAGCGGGGCGATTCGCGTCTTGAGGCCGAAGCTGGTCGCAGCGAAACGGCGTGCTGCGCTTGGGAGGCGGTAGATGCGGGTGATGTCGCCAAGGGTGATCACTCGTTCGTGCAATTCCGCATCGTCGGTCAGGAGCACGCCGCCTTCTCCCGCCGGGACGAGTTTGTCCCCTTGAAGGCTGAAGACCGAGACGTCACCGAAACGCCCGCACGGCACCCCGTCGACCGAAGCGCCGTGGGCGTGAGAGGCATCCTCGATCACTTTCAACCCGTGGCGTCGGGCAAAGGCGAGGAGCGCCTCCACCTTGCATGGCAAGCCCCAGAGATGGACGATCACGATCGCCTTGGTGCGTGGGGTGAGCCGGGCTTCGAGGTCCGCCGGGTCGAGCCCGAGTGTCTCCGCTTCGCTCTCGCAGAAGACCGGGACGAGCCCACACCAGAGCATCGGCACGACGCTCGCCCAGAACGTCGCCGTTGGGACGAGGATCTCATCCCCCGGCTCAAGGTCGAGGGCATGGAAGGCGGCGAGGAGCGCCATCGTCCCATTACCATGAGCGACGGCGTGGCGGCGACCGTTCCATTGGGCAAAGGCCGCTTCCAACTCCCCGATGACCGGGTGGGTGCTGACATTGCCATCGCGCAGGATGCGGGCGAGGGCGGCTTCATCCTCCGGCTCAAAACGGGGCCATTGGAGGAGGGCGTCTTGCGGGTGGGTGACGATCGGCGTGGTCATGTTGATGAGCGGAGCAGGGGGTCGTGGCGGGTGGTGATCTTTTCTTCGTAGCTGGCGAGCATCGCTTGCGCCTCTGCCGGAGTGTCGCAAAACGCCTGCGCCATGGCGAGCAGCGTGGGGCGGTATTCCCCGCAGGCTCCGAGAGCGCCCCGGTCGATCCATTGTGCCAGCGGGGTGCGTCGGCGCAGGTAATCTTCGAGGGTTAGGCAATGCTCCCGTTCCCGCGCCCAGTCGGGGGAGGGGAAGGGGGTGTCGGGGAGGGCCGGGTGGGTGATCGTTTCCGGCTCGGGGCTTGAGTGTGGCTCGGCGGGGAAACGGCGCGGTGGCAACCATTCCTTGAGGCGTTGGAGCGCTGCCCGGGCGACGTCAAAGCTGGAGGTAAACTTCCCGCCGTAAAGGGAGAGCGCCTGCTGCGGTGCGTCGACCGCCATCGCCGAACGGCGGGAGAGTTCCAACGGATGCCCACTGCCCGCGCGTTGCCCAACCGGAACTGCCAGTGGGCGTACGCCGCTGCGCAGGGAGACGACCTCCCGCGCGTCGATCGGGCGTTGTAGGGCATTCGCCGCGCTCTCCATCAGAAAGCGGAGATCGTCGTCGTTGGCTTCAAATCCTTCCTCCGGTTCATTGAGCGGCGTCTCGGTCGGTCCCCACATCATCACTGGCCCCCATGGGACATGGGTGAGGACGTCGGCTTTCCCCGGCATCGGGTAGATGGTGGCGTGGGCGGGGTCGCTCTCGTGACGGCGGAGATTAAGGTAGACCCCCTTGCTCAAAAGATGGCGATAGGGGGAGCGCAGGCCGAGGAGGGTGTTGACCCGATCAGTCCAGACTCCGCAGGCGTTGACGACTGTCCGGGCTTCGACCGGCAGAGTCTTTCCGGTGCGTTCATCGCGCACCTCCAACCGCCAGAGCCGCCGCCCCCGGTCGAAACGGGCGGCCGTCAGCGAGGTGTACGGGAGCGGGAAGTGGTCGTCGTCATCCCATGGGGTGATCTGGTTGAGGACAAAGCGGCTGTCGGCCTCGCGTAACATTCCTTCCTGGTAGGCATGGGTCGCCTCCGGCGTGCTCCACGGGCGGCGCAAGGCCCGGCCCCCGAGCCACCAGTACGCTTGCAGGCCGAGCCGCAGCAACCACGCCGGGACGCCTGCCGCCCTCGCGCTTTCAAAATGAAGATCGAGCGGCGCGATCGCTTCCGGGAAACGTTGCATCAACCGGTTGCGGGCAGAGCAGAAGCGCGCCACGGTCAAAAAATCGAGCGAGTTGAGGTAGAGCAACCCGCCCCAGACGAGCATCCCCGACGCCTGACTGGTGCCGGAGGCAAAGTCGCCCCGGTCGATGATCGCCGTGCGCCATCCCGCCGCTGCCTGATAGAGCGCTGCGCCGCTGATCCCGCCGCCGATAATGAAGAGATCGAGCGGTTGCCGGGTGAGACGCTGAAAGCGGAGGGCGCGCATGGGGTTACGTTAAAAAAAAGTTTCGGAAGCGTGGAATTTCTGTTTTTTCTTTGCTGTAGACCATCCGGCTACCGTGCCGCTGGCGTAACCTCTGTCACTCAACGTTATGATCCTATGAGCCATCCTGCTGCTGCCTTTCTTGAAAAACTCGCTTCTGACCCCGCTTTTGGCGAAGCCTTTGTGAACGCCTTTGGGGATCAGGAAACAACCTCTGCCGAAATTGCCGAATACGCCCGCAAGGTCGGTTATGAGGTCAGCGAAGACGAACTGGTCGACCAACTCCGCTCCCGCATCGCGTCCGGCGATACGGAAGGGGCGGTTCTCTCGGAGAGTGAACTCTCCTCCGTCTCCGGCGGGGTGATCGACCTGTGGGCCAATTTCACCTTGGTGCCGCGTGCGATCCTCGGGTTGCTGAGCGGTTCGCGCTCGTCGCGGGGACCGGGGCCGGAGATTCTTGATTCGATCGCCAATCCCCGTGGGGTCGGGGGTAGCAAAGGGAGCGAGTTTACGGCTTGAAGCCTTTCCAGAAGTCGGACCCGCTCGTTACTTCCGAGTAGCGCTCCGCTGCCGTCGCCGGGACTCGCAGCGGGGTGTTCACCGGCGTGATGGTCATCACATCGCCCTTCCCGCCGGGGAGGGCGAAGGTGGTCGAGCCGGGGCTGGCCTTGAGTGCATTGGCCAGATCACTCCCCGTTTTGAGGTAGGGGAAGAGGTCGTCTGTGGTCGGCTGATCGCTGGAGCCCTTGTTATGTTCGAGCGCCCATTGATCGCGCGCGGCGTCGAGCAACCGGAGATGTTGGAACACTTTCGTCGCTTCGGAGCGTTGTCTGGCGCGGAGGAAATTGGGCATCGCGGTCGATGACATCATCCCCGCCGGAATGGCGGCTGCGACCAGAACGCCGTGGGCAGGGTTGACGCCGCCATTGGTCACAGAGACGATCCCCTCACTGACGCGCTCGGCGGCGGAGGCTTGAGCTTCCTTGGAGGTGAGTTCGTGGAGGCTCTTGAGCAGCCGGAAGGCGGGATGATTCTCGCCAAGTTGCGCTTTCATTTGTCCCATCTGGAAGGAGGCGAGGGTCGTGTGGAAGATCGGGTCAACGTAGGAAAAGCTCAACGCCGGTTTGGGCAAGGCTTCCACGGCGGTCTTGAATTTCGCGCTTGCGGCGAGCCCCGGTTGTTTTCCGGCCTTGATCGCGAGCATTTCCTCAAAGAGCGTTTCGCTGGTGGTTACAACGAGTTTTTGCTGGTTCCACGCCAGAACCGGGGTGATGCCGGGGATCGGTGAGTTGATCTTGCGGACCTGCCATCCCTCCTGTTCGGAGGTGGAACTGATCGGCAGTTTGGCCAGATGCGTCTCCAGCCATGGGAGGAGCGAGGCGTCGCGCACGTCAAAGAGGAGGGCGATCGCCGGTTCGGGGATCGTGGTGCCCGGGGTTCCGGGGATGGCGAACGGCTTCTTCTCATTAAGGGTGATGAGCAACGCGTAGTTCGGCCCAAGGCCGGAGAGGAGTTTCTCCGGGGTGATCCCGGTTTGGGCTTCAAAATCTTTGACCCCCTTTTCCCACCCTTGTTTGGTCTTGGGGTTTCTGGCGGCTTCGCTCTCCAATGCTTTCCAAAGGGGGAGGAGGTGGAGATTCTGGCTGGCAGCGATCGCCGTGGTCTCCGGGAGGAGGTCAGCGATCTCCCACGCGGTTGCCTCCTTGCCAAAAAGCTCCCAGATGAAACCGCTTCCTTTCCCGTCAGCGTGGTGAAGGATCGAGCGGGAGCGGTAAAAATCGGGGCGGATTTCGATGGAACTCAACCCGAACGCATCGAGTTCGTTCAAACCGCTCGCTTTGAGTACCCCTCGCAGTTGCGAGAAGATCAAAGTGAGGTTTTGGTGCTGCTCCCCGTCTTTGGTCAATTCCGGGCTGGTGAGGAAGGCTTCAAACTCATCCGTCAACTTCCCGGTCGTTTTGCGGATCGACTCGGTGGAGAGGTAGAAATAGAGATCGCCCCCTTGATCGAGATGACGGGCGACGCTCTCAAAACGCTGCGCCTTGGGATCATTGGCGGGAGCGGTGGTCGTGGTCGTCGGAGCAGCTGACGGGGTGTTGGCGGGAGTTTCCTTCCTCTGACAGCCGTTGAGGCCGAGCATCAGGGTGAGGGCGAGGAGGGAGGAGCAGGTACGGAGGGACATGGATCCGTTCCTAGCGTTTTTCCCGGCCAATGGCGATCCCTAATCTTTCGTCGCGGTATAAATAGCGACGATACCACCGGTGAGCGGTTTCGCCTTCGGCTCGCTCCAGCCGCTTTGAGCGAGCAGTTCGCACATCGCTTTACCACGCGGAAAGGCTTCGATTGATTTCCCGAGGTAGCGGTACGCCTCCGGTTGCCCGGTCACCAGACCAGCGAGACGCGGCAGGACGCCGTGGAGGTAAGGGCGGTAGAGCCAGCTTAGCGGCGCGGGGGGGATCGAAAAATCGAGAACAAGGAGGTGCCCCCCCGGTTGCACGACGCGGGCGATCTCCCGCAGGGCATCCGGGTAGGAGGCCATGTTGCGCAGGCCGAAGGCAATCGTCACGGTATCAAAGCTCTCCGAGGCAAACGGGAGCGCCATCCCATCGGCGGCGACGACCGGGTTGAGCCCCTTGCGCCGGGCCTGAGCGAGCATCGGGACGCAGAAATCAGCCCCGATCACCCGCGCTTCCGGGCAGACCACCTCCAGCGCAAGGGCGACATCACCGCTCCCGGTGGCAAGGTCGAGGATCGACTTAGGCTTCCACTTGCGGACCTGAGCTACGAGTTGCCGCCGCCAGACGCGATCCATCCCGCCGCTCAAGAGGATGTTGGCGAAATCGTAACGGTGAGCGATGCTCCCGAAGAGGTTCTGGACAAAGCGTGGTTCTTGCACGGCGGCGGGGATCGTGACAGGCCGGCGGCGCTTTGACAACCATCGCCTCTTTTTCTACTCGATGGTGATCGTGTCGACCATCTCGGCCTTCAGGTTGGCGGGACGGATCGGGGCCTTGAAGCGGTTCTCAATCCCGGCAACGGCATCCCAAGCGAGGTGTGGAAAGGGGGTGGATTGCCGGAAGGTATCTAATGCCTTGGCTGCACTCTCAAACTGCCCGAAGAGCGCCTTTTCCTTTTCCCCTTGAAGAAGGCGTAGACCGAGCGCCATCGCCTCGCGCATGAGCCAGTGGTGGTGGAGCCCGGCCCGCAGGAACTCGACCCGCTCAAACGCCTCGCTCCCTTCCTCCACCATCGCACGCGCCTCTTCCAGAAGTGCCGACGCCGGGGCGAGCACCTCGTCGGTATAGAGCAGGGGTAGAGCGGCATATGGCGCATGGTAGTAGTTATCGGAGATGGCTCCCTGCTCGACCAGTTGCCGGAACTTCCCACGGTTCGGGCCAGTGGTGCCTCCGGCGGGGATCGGGTAGCCAAACTCCGTCCCGCGTTCCTGCCAGTAGTCAAAATAGGCCCGCACCTTGGGCGCGGCGGCACCGAAGGCTTCGCAGTATTCGCTCACGATCTCCTCTGCCGTCAGTTCAGGGTGATTCATCATCCGGGCCATGACGTAGAGGTTGAGCCCCTCCGTCGCCCAGTGCCCGATAATCTGATCGAGGTCAAACCCGATCATCCCATGCTGATGGGTAAAGCGCATAAACTCGGCGATCTCCCGCGCCCAGACGACCGGCGCACCTGCGCTATAGTAGCCCCAGTTGGGTCGCAGGGAAAGCTCCGCCCCGGCCTGACGCCATCCCTTCCACGTCTCAAAAGCGTCCCATCCATCCACGATCCCGACCACGGTCGGGTGGTGGAGCGGCTGATCGGGCTTTGGCGCGTAGCGGTAGCTCCAGTAGGCGTAGGTGACGAGGGTGGCTTCCGGGTTGATCTCGCGCAGACGGCGGCTCACCCGATTCCAGAAGTGGACATGCCGGGCGGTCAGGTTGGAGCGGTCGCTCCCCTTCCAGATCTCAGCCGGGTCCTGCCCCTTGGGATCGTCCCAAGCGAGGGTGCCGGGGCTCAGGTCGAAGCCGCTCCCGTCATTGGGGCAGACGTTCCAATACTTGGGCGCGCCGGCTGCCTGATATTCCTTCGCGATGAACTCCACCGTCTTGGGATTGGAGAGGCGCAGTTTGACAAACTCAGGCTTACTCTGCGCGATGGGGCTATCGACCCCCTCCGGCGGCTGGGCAAAGAGGTCCGGGTGATCCTTGGAGTAGGCTTTCCACCAATGGGTAAAGGCGTGACCGAAGAAAAAGCTATCACGTCGCCCGGCGTAGTGGTTCTGCGCCCACTCCAGCCCCTCGGCGTAGATCTGATCCCGGGCAGGGTTGGCGGCGGCCCGACTCATGCGCAGGACGCGCAACGCCAGCGGCGGGCGGTAGGAGGTGTCCTCCCCTTTCAACTCAAAGTTCTGATGCCGGGGCACCCATGTCCCAAGCTCTCCCGGCCAAAGGAAGCGCACGCCGAGTCCCTCCTCCTGAAGATGGTTGAGCGCCCAGCGTAGGGGCGCAGAGGGCGCTGGTGGTTTCGGTACATCAGGATGGGGCAGCGGCTCTGCGCCGAGCAGATAGATCGCCCCTTTTCGGTAGCGGACGCCAAAGGTCTCTTCAGGCAGGGAGGTGGCATCGATCCCGGCTTCCAGAGCCTGCCGGGTCGCTCCCACGTGGATTTGCACCACATCGTCCGTTGCTTCAGGGGCTTCGCTTTCCCGATAGATCGGGATTCTCGCTCCGGTCGATTTTTCCACCCGCGCCACCCATTGGCGGCAGAGCTGCTCCAGTGTTGCGGGAGCATCGTCGGGCAGCACCATCATACTGGTGGCCTGCCCTTCGCGGACCAGAACAGAGGTGGAGGCATTAGCGATTGCCGCCGGGTTAGCCAGCGCCGTTACACTGCAAAACATCATGGTAGCTACCAGAGAGCGAAGGATGAGCATCGCGTGGTTACTTCTGAGCCTTCCTGCGCCGCAGCATCCAGAGGCCGACCCCACCCGTCACCCCAACGAGGGCGACGCTCGAAGGTTCGGGAACCGGTTCCGCAAAGGAGGCGCTAAAGAGATCGAAGGAGAAATCCCGGGCTGAGTTGTTTCCCGCCCGGCTATTAAGGAAATAGATCCCCACCGCCTGAATGTCGCTAAAAGAGCTTCCCAACACACCGTAATCTATATCGTTAAACGAAGGGACCGCCAAGGGAAGCGTCCCCTCCCCGGGGTAGGCAATCCAGCGTGAGGTTGAGAGATCACTAAGGTTCAACGCGTCCGTGCTGCTGACATAGCTTGCCGAGACATACCATTGGCTACCATCGAGCACAGCCAGCCGCACCGCTCGCACAAGGGCGCCGCCGTTCCCTCCGGCGATGTTGGAAACCTTCAGAGACATCGCACTCCCTTCATCAAAACGCAGGGGGGCAGGTCCGCTCAAATCATTGAGAAAATCCTCCTTCTTCACGTAGACCAGCCCGGAGAGCACCGAGGTCCCGGTGGTCGATTCCGTGCCTTGGAAGTAGAAGCGGTCACGCCCATCGCCTCGGTTCATGATGATCGCGCTGCCAAAATCAGCCGCCACCCCCCCGACCTGATTCTGGACAATGCCATAAAAGGGCGTGCCCCTATAGTTGGGACCACTGGGTGTCAGAGGGGTGGAGTCGGTCTGACTCCAGACCCGCATCCCGGAGAGGTCATTCGGCGTGGGTAGCACCAGCGCCTGATCGGAATCAACGGTTTCGGCCGAGCCCCACTCTACGCCGACCACAGCAGCCTGAAGGCTGGCGGCAGATAGAAGGAGACTCGCCACAACGAGCGGACGGAGGGTTGGATGGATCATAAGCTTGAAGGAAGTGGGTAGTTATATTCCCAAAGGGCCCGAATCTCGGGGTCATGCTTCCCCTCCGCGTCGGAGACTCCATAGAGGGGGCCACGGTAGGGGGCCGCATGGCCATCGGCGTAGAGGAAGGTGGGAATCCCCTGATGACGGCGGGTCATGCGCGTCATCGTGATCATTTTGCTCCGGAGATCGGTGAAGATCGTGCGATCGTAATAGCTATCGGAGAAGAGAACGTAACGGGAGGGGTTGCGCACCTGTGCCAGCCGGATCAGCGAGGCCGCCCCCGAGATCCGTTCGTTCAACTGGCGGTTCATGGCATAATGGTAGGTAGGGGCGGGTTCCTGCTCTGCGGGGCAGGCAAAGGGAGAGCGTCGGAAGCGCTCCCCGTCGGCGAGGAGTTGCAGGTAGTTCACCCCTAAGTACGGTTCAATCACATAAGGCCATTGGATATAGTGATTAGTAGTGCCGGCCATGATCTGATCTGCCCGGGGGAGGATGCCCTCGTGCTCCACAGCATAGTTAAGGGAGGCGACCCCTAGTTGACGCAAGTTCGACACGCATCCCATTTCCTTTGCCCCCCTCCCGACCGTCCCCACTAGCGAAAAAGCGAGAGCGACGAGGAAGACCGTCAGGGCCAAAGCCACAAGGAGTTCAACCAGCGTCATCGCCTGCGTGGAGCGGTTTTTTTGGGAAGGGCAATCCATGAGGGGGCAGGTACGAGGGAGACTTTATTATGCGGATAATATCCCTGTCAAACTCTTTTGTGAAAAAGAAAAAAGGCTACCCGATGTGGCGGGTGGTGGCGCCTGCAATCAGGAGTCCCGGCATTTTGTAAAAACCGGCTTCGTACGGTTCCTGAGAGGCCGTCTCCATTCGTGTCAAAAGGAGTTCCAGCGCCTTGGAGGCAATCTCGTGATAAGGCAGGTGGATCGTCGTAAAGGGGCTGGGGCCGAACTGCCCCCAGATCACCCCATCGTGCCCTACCATGCCGTAATCGTGCGGGATGTTGAGCCCGAGTTGCTGCGCTCCGGCAAGGGCCCCTTGCAGGGCGAAATCGTTGCGGAGCAGGATCGCATCGACGGGAAGTTGATGGCGGACCACCTCCCGCACCAGCGTGGCCCCGACATCAAACTCCTGAGGGCCAATCGCCGGAATCTGGACCCCGGCCACGATGGCGAACGCTTTCTTCCCCCGTCGGGAGAAGCGTTTGGGGATCTCCGGTTGTTCTTGGTCGATACATCCCAAGTGAAGCACTTCGATGCGCTGCCTCTCCATCCATCGCAGGAAGGAGGCGCGGCGCACATCGGCGTAGCGGAAGCGTTGCAAGTGGTCGGGGTTATTGAAGGGAGGGTTATCCCCGAGCAGGATGCGTCGATAGCCTAGTGAAAGCAGGTAGCTAAGCATGAGATCCATCCCTGCCTCGACATCGACCGCGATGTGGTCGATCCCTTCATGGAGATCCCCGCTGACGGTCACCACCGGCACGCCTGCGCGGATCATGCGCTGCAATTCGCTATCCGGGACATAAGAGGTCCCATAAGCCACCATCACCCCATCGACCCGCAGGTCGAGCATCTGGTCGACCGCGTGTTGGAAGTAGGCCCCCCCTTCCTTGGCGTTGTTCCCCCGGATCGCCCGGACCACCATCGAGCGGTAACCAGCCTTCTCGATTTCATGGCAAAGGCTGACTTCCTGCGGGCTCGTGTTCCCCATGCCGCTGGTGTATAGAATCACGCCAATGACCCCCGTGCGCGTCCCGTTCATGGCTTGGGCGAAGAGGTTCGGGCGGTAGCCAAGCTCTTTGGCCGTGGCGAGAATCTTCTCCCTCAACTCCGGGCTGACGCCGATCTTGGACGTGCTGGCATGTTTACCGAGCACGGCCCCAACCGTCGGCTGGGAGATCCCCAGCAGTTCGGCAATCGTTTTCTGCGTCACCATAGATGCCTCTCTCTGCCTTGAAAAGGAGGCAAAGTCAACGAAACGGGAGAACGTTTCGTCTCCACCATCAGCGATACAGATTTTTGCATAGGGAGATGAGAGCCGTGATGGCCCGCCTGCTTCGATCCCGAGATGAGGGTCTTGTGGTTTTCCTTGACTGCTTCGTCGTGTTGGTGAAACGCTGCAGAATAAGATTTTCTCAAATCTTTAATCTTCAGTGATTTGCTTGGAGTGATCAGGAGTTCCTCTTCTCTTCCGTATGAATGCTTTGACTTCCACCCCCCGTCCCCGCCGCTGGTGGCGGCGTAAGCGGGTGATCGCGGCGGTGTTGCTGGTGGCGATCGTCCCTTGGGTGCCTTGGCCGCTCGATACGACGCGGCGTGATGGGGTGGAGGCGGCGGCATTTGCCATCGCGCGGGAGGAGGGGAGGCGGATCGCTACCCGTCCTTCGGAGGCTTCGGCGCTCTTTGCCGGGTGGCACACGGCGGCTTTTGTTTTGCCGGAGGGGATTCCGCTGGCTGGTTACGGTGCTCGTAAAGGGGCCTCTTCCGTGCCGGGGGGTGAGAGGCTTGATGCCCGTGCTTTAAGCCTTCGCTCAGAGACGGGGGAGGAGGTGGTGATCATCATGGCTGATCTCCTCTTCTTTAACCGGCCAATGGCAGAGGAGATCCGCCGCCGCCTGACGCAATCGCGCGCGCCGCGTCGCGTGCCACGCCTCCTTTTTACCGCGACGCATACTCATTCCGGCCCCGGTGGCTGGAGCACATCATGGGTGGAACAGGTGGCGGCGATGGGGCCGTACCACCCGGAGGTGTTTGAAGGGGTGGCCGCGACGGTGGTGAAGGCGGTCGAAGGGGCGCTGGAGAAGCAAGGCCCGGCGCAACTCGCCAACTGGCACGGGAGTGCACCTGAACTGATTCGCAACCGGACGATCGGCGGTGGCCCCGTCGACCCGGCGCTCGATCTCCTCGCCGTGCGGCGGACCGATACCGGGGAGATCGCTCTGGTTGTCTCCTTCGGGGCGCATGCGACGGTTTTTGGCCCCGGCTCGATGGTGGCGGGGCGTGATTACCCCGGTGTGTTAGTGGAGACCTTGGAGGCGTTGCCCGAGGTCGCTTTCGCCGGGTTTGCCGCCGGGGCCGCCGGGAGCCAGTCGGGGGCGGGCGGCCCCGCCGGGGCGACGGCGCAGGAACGGGCCAAAGCGTTGGGGGAGGGGGTGGCCGCACCCATCGCCGCCGCGTTGCCGCAACTGGTCTACCGCAACCGGCTCCGCCTTCAAAGCGGCAGCTTCACCGTCAAAGCTCCCCCGCTCCAGATCCGTATCAGCGCCGGGTGGCGGCTCTCTCCGTGGACGGGGATGCTGCTGCACGACCGTTCCCTCCCTTTCGACTGGGTCCGCCTTGACGATCTCCTCTGGGTGACTCTGCCGGTGGAATATTCCGGGATGCTCAGCGCCCCGTTACGCAGAAAAGCGCAAGCTTTGGGGCTTACGCTCGTTCTGACCTGTTTTAACGGAGAATATCTCGGCTACGTCCTCCCGGACCGCCATTACAAGCAGTTCGGGCTTTATGAAGCGCGGATGAACTTCCTCGGCCCTTACGGCGGGAGTTTCATCACGACGCTCATTGAAACGTTGATCGACTAGCTCCGCAAGACACCGCCGCCGTCGTGGCGAATATCAGTCCCTTTATAGAGGTAGAAGACCTCTTCGGCGATATTCTGGGCGTGGTCGGCGGCCCGTTCGATCGCCTTGGCAACGGTGAGCAGGTCGACAGCACGGGTGACGTTGAGCGGATTCTGCATCATCAGCTCGGTCAACTCCCGGGCGACGCGGCGGTTGAGTTCGTCGACCTCTTTGTCGCGCGGGATGATGTCGCGGGCCAGCTCGTAGCGCCCTTCGACAAAGGCGGTGATCGCGTCGTGGAGCATCCGCTGTGCGAGCTTCGCCATCTCGGGGATGTCGATGAGCGGGGCAAGCTGCGGCTCGCGGTTAAGCGCGCGGGCGCGGCGGGCGATCGTCGTCGCCTGATCGGCGATCCGTTCGAGGTTGGAGGAAATCTTGGACGCGGCCAGCATCAAACGCGAATCGCGTGCGATCGGCCCGTGCGTCGCCATGTAAGTGATCACTTTTTCGTCGACCTCGATCTCCAACTGGTCGACTTCGTTATCCTCGGCCTCCACGGCGTCGGCGAGGCGATCGTCGCGCTCGACCAGCGCCCGGACGGCAAGCGTCAGGTTGCGGTCCGTCAGGCTCGACATCAAAAGGAGCGTCTCGCGGATTTGCGAGAGTTGTTCGTGAAATGGGTGGCTCATGGGAAAGAAATAAGAAGGTAGGGAGCAGGTGCTGCCATCAGCCAAAGCGTCCGGTGATGTAATCTTCGGTCTGTTTCTCACCGGGATTGGTGAAGATTTTGTCGGTTTTGTCGAGTTCGATCAGGCGGCCCATGTAGAAGAAGCCGGTGTAGTCCGAGCACCGCCCGGCCTGCTGCATGTTGTGGGTGACGATGACGATTGTGTACTGCTTTTTCAACTCGAAGATCAACTCCTCCACTTTGGAGGTTGCGATCGGGTCGAGCGCAGAGCACGGTTCGTCCATGAGGAGGATCTCCGGCTCGACGGCGATCGCCCGGGCGATGCAGAGCCGCTGCTGCTGGCCGCCGGAAAGGGCAGTGCCGCTGGTGTGGAGGCGATCTTTGACTTCATCCCACAAGGCGGCTTGCCGCAAAGCGCGCTCGACGATTTCATCGAGGTGCGAACGCTTGGCGCGGCCCTGAATGCGCAGGCCGTAGATGACGTTCTCGTAGATCGACTTAGGGAATGGGTTCGACTTCTGGAAGACCATGCCGACCTTCTTGCGAAGCTCGATCGGGTCGATGTTCGGGCCGTAGATATTGGTGCCGTGGATGCGGACTTCGCCCGCGCCGATTTTGGCACTTGGGACCAAGTCGTTCATCCGGTTTAAGCAGCGCAGCAGCGTGCTTTTACCGCAGCCCGATGGCCCGATAAAGGCGGTGACGCGGCCGACGGGCATCGTCATGTTGATCCCGTGGAGCGCCTTGAACGCCCCGTAGTAGAAGTCGAAGTTTTCGATCTCGATGGCCGGGCTGCCCGGGGTATCCGGCCCGTGATCGGGCAAGGGCGAGGGGGCGGACGATGGGCTGGTCTGCGTCTTGGGGTCCATAGATGAAAGAGAAGTCGTCATGAAAAGAAATAGGTGAAAACGGGAGCGTTTACCATTGCAGGTTTTTGCGCAGGCGGATGCGCAGGAGGATCGAGGCGAGGGCGATGCACATCACGACGGCGAGGAAGACAAAGGCCGTGCCGTACTGGACCCGCTCGGTGTACATGTTTTGCGGAATCTTGGAGCTGACCACGTAAATGTGGTATGGGAGCGCCATGACCGGCTGGAAGAAGAAGTCGCTGAACTTCTCAACCTCCCACGGGAGCTTGTCGCCGATCATGTAAGCGGCGGTGAACATGATCGGGGCAGTCTCCCCGGCGACCCGGGCGATACTCAAAATCGAGGAGGTCAAAATCCCCGGCAGCGCGTACGGGAGGACGTTGGTGCGGATCGTCTGCCACTTGGTCGCGCCGAGGGCGAGGGAGGCTTCCCGCAACCCTTTGGGGACGGTTTTAAGCGCCTCCTCCGAAGCGGTGATGACGACCGGCAGAACCATGAACGCCAAGGTGAACCACCCTGCGAGGAGCGAGACGTTCCAGCCGAAGAAAACGACGAACAAGCCGTAGCCAAAGAGGCCGAAGACGATCGAAGGGACGCCGGCGAGGTTCATGATCGCGAGCCGGATTACCTCAATGAGCCATCCTTCCTTCGCGTATTCGTTGAGGTAGATGGCGCTACAGACCCCGAGCAGCAGGGCGATCGTCATCGAGCCGATCACCAGCAACACGGTGCCAACGATGCACGGGAAGATCCCCCCCGCGGAGTGGGCGTAGGTGGTGGCGGAGATGTCCTCCGCGTTGTGCTCGCGCTTGAATTCGCGGAATTCCTTGTCGCTGAGTTCCATCTTTTTGCCTTCCCATTCAAAGACGTAGAGCGTGGAGGGGCTCTGCGTCAGGAAGGCGACGTTGATGAAGGGAAACTCGGAGCGGAAGACCGTCTGCGAACCTTTGATGCCGATTTGCAGGAAGATGAAGGTCGCCGCAGCGAGGATGAGGTAGGTCGCCATCCGGATGATCCAGAAGAGACCGGCTTCAAGTTTGTGCCCGGTCGTGGCGCGGCGGGCGAAGGGGTTGTGGGGTGCGTGCATCGGTTTAGCCAATCGAGATTTTGAAACGGCGGACGGCGATTTGAGCCATCCAGTTGATCGCCAGAGCGAGGAAGAAGAGGAAGAGACCGACCATGAAGAGGGCGCGGTAGTGGATGGAGCCTTGGGCGACTTCGCCCATTTCCTGCGCCACGATCCCGGTCATCGTATGAACCGGGGCGAAGAAGGAGGCGACGCCGCCGGTGAAGTCGGGAATCGCAATCCGGTTGCCCGCACAAAGGAGCACGACCATCGTCTCCCCGATGACCCGGCCAAAGCCGAGGAGGACGGCGGAGATCATCCCGGAGAGCGCTGCCGGGACGAGGATGCGGAAGATCGTCTGGAAGCGGGTTGCCCCGAGGGCGTAGCTCGCTTCCTTAAAGTGGCGCGGGACACTGTTTAAGGCATCTTCGGCGAGGGAGAAGATGGTTGGAACCGCCATCAGCGCCAGCAGGCCACCGGCGGTAAAGGCGTTAAGCCGTTCGGGGATCGGGAAGCCGTCAATCCAGCTTAAAATCGGCCAGTTGGTCATGGCGCGGATCGCGTTGCCTAAGACCACAATACCGAAGAAGCCCAAGACGACCGACGGGATCGCCGAGATGAACTCGATGTACGGTTTGATGAAGTGTTGCTCCTTGGGGGTGGCGATTTCGGAGACGTAGATCGCGGCGCAAATCCCGAGCGGGACGGCGATGGAGAGGGCGATGATCGCGATCATCAACGAGCCGGTAAAGAGCGGTAGCACGCCGTAGACATCCTGCCAGAAGCTGTTGGTGATCCACGCGGAACCAAAGAGGAAGGAGGTGACGCCGCGATACCATGGGACCGGGGCGAGCTGGTCCCACGTTTCGAGTTGGTGCTCGATAGCGGGGAAGGAGGCGAGGTAGTCGCGCGCTCCCTTTTCCCATTTGTGGAAGCGGGCCTCCTTGGCGGCGTTAGGCAGCTTGGGCGGATGGGCGAGAAGATCGGTGACGGTTTTGCGGAAGGTGATGCTCGCCTGCTGGTAGGCCGGGAAGGTGTCGCGGGCTGGTTGGACTTCGCCGACGAAGTCGATCACCGGGATAACCACGGCATCGGCCTCTTCCTTTTTGCCTTCCTGAAGCAGAAAGTGGCGGCGGGCGATCTCGTTCTCCCGGTTGGTGACTTTTTCCTTCACCCCGGCGGCCAGATCGGTCAGGTCCGAGGAGATGGAGCGGACCGGCGTGATCGCTTCGTCAAAGGCGTTGGAGAAGGCGTCGTAGGGAGCGAGGCGCTGGTTGATCTCCTCCAGCGGGACTTTCCGGGCGGTGAGCGCCTTGACCTGCTCCATCCGCAGATCGTGCAGGGAGCGGGTCAGCGCAGTGTGTTTCTCCACCTGTCCGCGCATGAGGTCGACATATTCGAGCCCGGCGAGGCGGTAGATGCGGAGGTTCTCAAGGTTCTGCGGAAAAAAACCGGCCCCCTCCCGGAGCAGGAAGAGGGTGATCAGCGTCAGCACGACGATGGCAATGATCGCATTGGCGCCAAAGAAGCGCTGGATCACATGGTCGAGCCGCAGTCGGCGACTGTCAAAACGGTCCTGTTTTTTCATGAAAAAGGGTTGGCAGGTGAGAAAAACGACCGGGGGGAGGGTGGCGGCAGCCCGTATCCCCCCCTTCTACCCTTCGGGTAAAAAGACGGGCTGCCGCACGGGTGAACGGTTTGCCCTTACTTGGCGGGGACGAAGCCGACCTGTTCGGCGATCTTCTGACCAGCGGGGCTCAGGGTGAAGTCAATAAACGTCTTGGTTTCACCTTCCGCATCGCCAGCGGTGTAGAAGAAGGTCGGGCGGGCGAGCGGATAGCTCTTGGACTGGACGTTGGCGGGGGTCGGCTCCTGCCCGTCGATCTCCAGAGCGCGGGTGCCCGGGGTCTTGAGGTAGGCGAGGCCGACGTAGCCGATCCCGGCGGCGTTCTTGCTCACTTCGGAGGCGATCTGCTCGTTACCGGCCATCTTCTGGGCTTCGCCGCTGTAGTCGCGCTTGCTCATGGCGAGTTCCTTGAAGTCGGCGTAGGTGCCAGAGGAGGTGTTACGGGTGTAGACGGAGATTTTTCCCGGAGCGCCACCCACGGCGGACCAATCGGTCACATCCCCGGTGAAGATCTGCTCCAACTGCTTGCGGGTCAACCCTTTGACCGGGTTGGCTTCGTTGACGATGATCCCCATGCCGTCATAGGCAACGGTGATCGGCTTGAGGTCGATCCCCTTGGCCTTGGCGGCGGAGACTTCCGTCGACTTGGCGGCGCGGCTCGACATGCCGATGTCGGCGGTCTTTTCGAGCAGGGCGGCGAACGCCGTGGAGGAGCCTTCGGCGGCGATGTTGAAGCTGGTGCCGCTGTTTTCAGCCTGAAACGCTTCGGCCAACTGTGGGACGAGTTTCGCCCCGAGGGTGTCGGAACCTTTGATGACGATCTGCCCGGCAGAGGCGAGCGTGGCGCTCAGGGCAAAGGCCGTCGCGGTGGAAGCGATTTTGGTGATGATGGTTTTCATGGTTTGGTTTTGGACTGTATCGAAGAAAATTTTTTTCAAGGGAGAGAGGGAGCCCGGCACTGCACACACACACTTTCCAATGCCGGACTCCCCATGGTTTTACCTGCCAGGGAAAAAACCTAGAATTTCATGTTGAGGTCGACCTGAAGGATCTGGAAGGCGCGGGTGTTGGCAACGCCTGCGCCGCCGGTGGCCTGACCGCCGTGGAGATCACCCCGCAGGTGCCACCCCTGAAGGTAGGTGACCCCGCCGACGATCGCGTCGGTAAAGTTGTAGGCGACGCCGGTCTTGAACCCTTGGGTATTGAGCTGGCCGAGGGCGAAGTCAGAGTCATTCAGGTTCGGGTCGACGGCGGAGATGCCGGTCTGGCGGTAGTTGAACATGGCCGACCAGTCGCCTTTCTTCTTGTTGTCGCCGACCTGTACGCCGAGGAGCCATGCGAGGTTATCCTGCCCGGTGTGGTTGGAGTTGGTGCCGATGCCGTCGAGCCCGTAGACGTCGCGGGTCCGCTTGGCGCCGTCGATGTTGTAGGCGAAGTCCCAGTAGACCTTTGTCTTGAGCTTGCCGATCTTGAAGGAGAAATCACCCGGCGCGGTGAGGATCATCAGGTTGCGCGTGCTGGTGAACGGCGTCTCGTTGTTCATGCCCGGGCTGGCGCTCAGGTTGGCCGCCGTGTAGGTCATGAAACCGGGAGCGACGGTCGCCTTGAAGTCTTTGTTGAACTTGTAGGTGCCGACCACCTGCGTGGCAAAGAGCCAAGCGTCGGTCTTGTAGTCGGTGCCGTTCTTGTCTTCGTCGTTGTCGTGGAAGATGAACTGCCCGGCGTTGAGGGTGACTTCCCATGGCAGGGAGGCATCTTCCTCAGCCCCGAGGGCGACGAGTTTGTGGAACTCCACTTTTTCCACGACACCGGTCGGGTTGATGTCGCCATCCCAGACGAGGTCGGTGCTATAGAACGGGTTGCGCTGTTTACCACCGATGAGCGTGATCCCCTCAAAGGCGTTCCAGCCGAGGTAGGCGCGGCTGATGAAGATGTCGTAGTTGGAGAAACCGCCGGTGAAGGTCTGGTTACCCGAGTCGGAGGCCGAAGCGGTCTGAAGCTGGACACCGCCAAAGAAGTTGTCGGTGAGCTTGAAGTCGGCCCCGAGGCGGAGGCGGAAGCGGGCGCGGCCACGCTGGCGGCCGTGGCGGGGATCGCCCTCGCCGTTGGCGCCGATGGTGGTGTTCTGCGGACGGTGCAACTGGGTGTTGCGGTTGTCGTACTGGTAGCGCAGACGCAGATCGCCGTAGAGTTTCAGCTCGGTGAGCGAGCTGGAGAGCTTGATCTTGTCGGCGCTGGAGGCCTTCTGTTCTTTGACAAGGTCAGCGCGGATTTCGTCAGCTTCTTCCGAGGAAAGGACTTTTTTGCGCACCAGCGCGTCGAGCAGAGCGTGGCTGCCGCCGCTTTGAGCCGATGCTTGGCCACCGGCCCCGAGGGTAAGGGCGCAGGCGAGGGCCAGCGAGGATAGGGTAGTTTTGGTCATGTTAGTGGTGAAAAAAGCGTTTGGCTCACGGTGTTAGGTGATCCCCCTCCGTGGAGGCACCGGTGGCGCAAACAACGCCGGTAAGATAAAACCCCCAATGTTACAGTTGTGTGACGGCAACGTGACGTTTGCGAAAAAGCCCCGAAGTGTGTTTTCTTTCCTGCGAAATGCTTCGCGTCCTTGAGAAATACCGGAAAGTCTTCGATGTCGGTTTGCAGAACACCTTCGTCTATCGGTGGAATTTTCTGCTCCGCTCCTTCTTCGCGCTGGCGCCGCTGGCGGGGACGGTCCTGATCTGGGGGAGCGTCTTTGAAGCGGGGGATGGGACGGTCGGCTCCTACCGCTATCAGGAGATGATCTGGTATTTCCTGCTCGTCCTGCTGGTTGATAATCTGGTGACGCCGACGGAGGATGAATGGCAGATCGCCGCCGATATTCGCGAGGGGCAGCTCAATGCCTTTCTGCTCAAGCCGCTTAATTATCTCGGCTACCGCTTCTCGCTCTTTCTCTCCTACCGGCTCATTTACACGATGGTGACGCTGGTGCCGGTGGCGGCGATTTTTCTCTGGTTTCGCGAGGTGGTGAGTTGGCCTGCCGAGTGGACGACGTGGCCGGTGTTTCTCCTTTCGCTTTCGATGTCGGCGGCGCTCTCTTTTCTGATCGCCTATTGTGTGGCGCTCACGGCATTCTGGCTGCTGGAGATCAGCACGCTGGTTTTCATCCTTTATTCCTTTGAATATTTTTTAAGCGGGCAGACATTTCCGCTCGATATCATGCCGGTTTGGTTTCAGGAAATCCTCATGTTCACGCCGTTCCCTTATCAGATGTTTTTCCCGGTTCAGATCGCGATGGAGCGGGTGAGCGGGGAGGCGCTTGCGAGGGGGTTGCTCATTCAGGGGTTCTGGGTGGTGGCGATGTGGGGGCTCTCCCAGTGGCTCTGGCGGCGGGGGTTGGCGAAATATCAGGCATTTGGAGGGTAAGAGGAGATTTTTTATGATGTTGCGAATCCCGGGGCTGCTGCTCCTTTGGTTGATCACGATGGCTCCTGTTTGTTCCGAGGCGAAACCGCGCCGCCCTTTTCCCCAGCATGTGAAGTATGCCGAGGGGACGCTCCTCCCTTCGGCCCCGGAGGCGGAGCGCGACGCGATCGTGATCGGTTTTTACCAGTTCTGGAAGGAGCGCTACCTCTTTACCGCAGGCAAGGGGGAGTTTTACGTCTACAGCCACCCGGAGAAGGGGGAGATCCCGGCTTCGCGGGAGGAGAGCCGCGCTGTCTCCGAAGGGCAGGGGTACGGGATGTTGATCAGCGTGATGATGGCCGGGGCTGATCCGCAGGCGCAGACGGTTTTCGACGGGCTCTACCGTCATGTTCAGGCGAACCCGGCGCGCAAGAGCCGCTACCTGATGGCGTGGCGTCAGATTTATAAAAAGGGGGAGTTGAAGCCGGTAGAGAATGTCAACGACCTGAGTTCGGCGACGGATGGCGATCTCGATATCGCCTGTGCCTTGCTGCTGGCTGACCGGCAATGGGGGAGCAAGGGGGAGATTGATTACCGCCAAGAGGGGCTCAAGCGGCTCGAAGCGATTCTCAAGGAGGAGACGGACGCCAAGCGGCGCGTTTTCCTGTTGGGCGATTGGGTCGACCCTAAGGAGAAACACGCCGGGGGGATTCGGCCTTCGGACTTTCTCCCGGCTCATTTGCGGACGTTTAGCGCTGCGAGTGACGACCCGCGCTGGAAGGCGTTGCTGGAGCGTTATTACGCGATTTTCGCCGGGATGGTCTCCGCGACGATCCCGCCGACAGGGTTGCTTCCTGATTTCGCCGTGGAGGAGGAGGAGAATCCGGGGCGTTATCTCCCGGCTCCACGCAACTATCTGGAGGGGAACTTCGATGGCGCGTATTTTTACAACGCCTGCCGGATTCCGTGGCGGCTCGGGTGTGACTATCTGCTCCATAGCGATCGTCGGGCGCTGGCGGTGCTCGATCCGCTCAACCGCTGGCTGCGCGAGGCGACGGGGGGCAAGCCGGAGGCGATTGTGGCCGGGTATCAGCTCGATGGGACGCCGCTGGGGAAGGATCGTAGCGTTGCCTTCCTTGCCCCGCTGGCAGTGGCGGCGATGATCCCGCCCGAGTCGGAGGGGGCGCAGGAGTGGCTCGACGCGCTCTGGGTCGCGGTGGTGCGGAGTAATCCCGATGAGGATGCTTACTACGGCAACACGCTCAAGATGTTGTCGCTCATCGTCCTTTCCGGTAACTGGTGGCAGTAAATTTTCATGGGTCGTTACTGGGAAGCTTACCGGATCATGTTGCGCAACTCGCTCATTCGCGAGTTGAGCTTCAAGGCCAATTTTTTGCTCTGGATCGTGGTGGAGATCTGCTGGTTTGCCGGGCAGTTGGTCTTTATCGAGGTGCTTTTCTCTCACGTGAACGCGATTGGCGACTGGACGAAGTGGCAGATGGTCCTCCTCGTGGCGACCCACCAGTTGATCGGCCAGCTTTTTCAGGCGTTTTTTTACGTCAACGTCGCTGCGATCCCTGAGCTGATCCGGACGGGGCGGCTCGATTTTTTGCTGATGCTCCCGATGGATGCGCAGTTTAGCGTCTCGGTGCGCCAGTTCGGGCTCGATAATATCGTCAACGCCGGGGTGAGCCTTCTGCTCGTCGGAGTGTCGCTTGGGAAGCTCGGGATTGTCCCCGGGGCGGGGGCAGTGCTGCTTTATTTCATGGCGCTCGGGTGTGGCGTCGCCATTCATTACGCGATCATGCTCTTTCTATCGAGCTTCTCGTTCTGGATCGTCCGGGCGCAAGGGTTGCTCTCGGGGTATTTCAATGTGATGAGCCTCGCGCGGCAGCCTGACGTGATCTTCAAGGGTGGGGTGCGGATCTTTTTTTCATGGGTGATCCCGGTGATTCTCGTCGCCAATGTCCCGGCGCGGTTGCTGATGGAGACTTTTTCCGGGCCGATTCTCTTTCCGGTGTTGCATTTGGTGGGGGCTGCGCTATTGGTGCTGGCCGCCAGCCGCGCTTTCTGGAATTTCGCACTGAGTCGCTACACCAGCGCAAGTTCCTGAGGACGAGGCGGTTATCACATGCTTGATCCTTAACCCCCCGGCCCCCGCAAAAACGGGCGATTATCCCCTTGCCTCTCCGCCTGAAAGCGGATACATATTCGCGCTCAATTTTTTGGGCAGCAACGATACCACCATGTCACATCACCAAGAGAAGATCAGTTCGGCTTTCCGCAGCAGCGGGGAGCGCATTTTCTCTTTCGCTGCCGTTGTGTAGGGAAGCCGGTTTTTCACGAACAAGATCCAGCCAGACGCATAACAGAAGTAGAACGCCATGCCCAAGAAAACTGTCAACGCCGCTGATACCTTTCAATTGCCCGTCGCCAAAGAGTCGGAGGGGGATGCCAAGCTCACCCCTTTCCTCAAGATGCAGAAGGAGCGTCTGTTGGCCTTGCGCGACAGCATCCTCGATTCCATGGCCGGAGTGGCCAAGGATAACCTGCGCGCCCGTGCGGAGGGGAGCGAGGCGAGCGCCTTCGGGATGCATCAGGCCGACGCCGGGAGTGATGCCTACGATCGCGACTTCGCGCTGAGCCTGCTTTCGCAGGAACAGGACGCGCTTTATGAGATCGAAGAAGCGCTCAAGCGGCTCGAAGCCGGGACCTACGGCGTTTGCGAAATGAGCGGCAAGGAGATCCCCGAAGCACGTCTGGAAGCGATTCCATTTGCACGATTGACGGTGGAATGCCAATCTCAGGTCGAAAAACAGCGCAAAGCGGTCCGCGTCCGCCAGCCGGTTACCTCTCTTTTCGGTCTGACCGAGGATGAGGCGGCCAGCAACGACAGCGACGACGAGGAGACGCCAAGCGATTCCAAAGATTGATTTTTTTACCCAAACCCCGCCGCTAAAGGGTGGGGTTTCAACCCGAAACCACCTATGCCAAGAGACATCATCACACTGGAGTGCACGGAGGCGAAAGCCGAAGGAGCAACGGTGTCGCGTTATATCACGACGCGCAACAAGAAGAGCCCGAATACGCCCAACCGGCTCGAAAAGAAAAAGTACAACCCCTTCCTCAAGCGGCACACGCTGCACCGGGAGATTCGCTAAAGTTAGGTTTTTATGACGCCAAAGACTCCTGAACGCCGTTCAGCCTTCCGCCGTGCCAACCGCACGATGCCCCGCCGCCGGATCGATATCGCTCTTGATGCGATCGACTACAAGAATCCGGAGATCCTCAAGCGCTTTGTCACCGAAGCGGGCAAGCTTCTGCCCCGCCGCGTGACGGGCCTTCCGGCACACTACCATCGCAAGATCACCCGCGAGGTCAAGCGTGCCCGTGCGGTCTTGCTGATGCGCTAAGCTACAGTTTTTTCCTTTCAAGGGAGGGGCAGGGGTTCTGCCAGGAGGTACTCTTTTTACCTGTGTTAAAGCCGGTTGGAGTTCCTTCTGACAGGGTTCTTGCCCCCTTTTGTGCTTTTTTCCGGAGGGGGGAGAGCAGGGGGAGGGTGCGATCTGAGGGGTGTTTTTGGACTTTGCCTTGGTGATGGCTTCGCGTTAGCGTCGATGGTCCCGGCGTTGTTGAGGCCTAAGCTATTCCCCTCCACGTGAATTTCTCCCGCTCCAAGTCAGAACTGGTCGCCGATCATCTGCGGGGGATGATTGCCGAAGGGCGGCTGACTGATCCGCTCCCTTCCGTACGCGATTGGAGCGCCCGGCTCGGGGTCTCCTCCGATACGTTGCAGGCGGCGCTCAAGATGCTCAAGCAGGAGGGGGTGCTCTTTTCCCGCCCGAGGAAGGGGCTTTTCCTGACCGACCATCCGCCGCGCACCCGAAGGCATGCGCCGCTGGTGCGTTGGCTTTGGCACGATCCGCGTAACCGTTCCGTCCCCCCGGCGCCCGATCTTCTGATTGAGTGCAGCCAGCGGTTAGCGACTTACGACATTCACTTCCGCTTTGAGCGGTGCGATGAACGGCGCTTGCGGACCATCCACGCCACCTCCAATCCTGCGGATGAGATTCTGATTTTCTCTAATATCGGAGTGACGTTTCAGCGCCTCTTTCAGAAGCACTGCAATGCCCTCATCGTCGGCGATCCGATGCAGGGAATCGACCTGCCGTTTATCACTTGTGACATCTTTCCGGTCTTCCGCCATGCCGCCTACCGTCTTCTGCGGCGCGGGTGTCGGCACATCGAGTTCCTCAACATCATCGGGCGGCGACACCCCCGATCGTTCCGCATTCTGGAGGAGGAGTTCGAGAAAGTCCGCGCCGAGGCCCCTATCCCGTTCATCGGCGGGGTGACGCTCCTGCCGACGCCGCAGGATGAACAGTGTCTGGCGATCCGGAGGCTGGCCCGGCGTTTTGTGGAGAAGCAGGGGTTGATCCTCAATGCGCCGCTCCTGCCGGGGATGGTAGCGATGGTGCTCATGGATAGCGGCTTCCGCATCCCGGATCAGGTCGAGATCCTGCCGGTGAACGCTACCCCCGGACAGATGATGATCTACCCGCCGACGCCATGCTACCCCTATCCGGTGGAGGCGATGGTGAAGGCGATCTGCAAAACAGCGGATCACTATTTTAAGACAGGGGAGCCGATCACAATCCGAAAAAGCATCCCGCTTTCGCTGCGTAATCCATGATTCTGAGAGGAAATTCGGAAGTCTGTACGACAGAAAAGCACAGATAGGGGGGCTTGAAAGGGGGGAGGGTCAAAGGCTTTAATGGTAGCACCTCCAAATGATACCCTCATCTCCGATCTCTGCCCCGTCGGGATGTTACGCTAGCCCTGTAACGTCGCTATTCCCCTTATGGTTAACCTCCCGTCGGTCCGCACGGCTCGCGCTTGCTTTGGTAGGCTTTTGTGCGGCGAGTCTCGCCCCGCTCAAGGCGGCCCCGGTGCTCTACTACGATTTTAATACACCGGGAGCAGCGCAGACCAGCGCCGGGAGCAACACGTTGACTCTCACGACACAAGTTGGCGGGGTGGCAACCAACAAGATTAGCGTGATGCCCATCGGCCCGGATGGGACGACGGTGCTTAATCTTTCAGGCGCAACCCAGAACACGATTCTATCAGGCTCGGTGAGTGGGATGCCGGAGTTTACTACAGGGATTGGCTCCTTTACCATTGCCTTTTGGATTCAGGGCTTTAACCACTCCAGCACGGGGAATGAGCGTGTGCTTCAACTGCGTCGGGCTTCAGGGAGTGAGATCGCTATTGATCTGAGTCTGGGCCGCTTGGCAGGTACTACCACCAGTCAAATGCTTCTTGCTGTCAATGGATCGTCGACCGTTGGTAGCGCTCAGGGGATTGCGGGAACGCCGATCAACCTCACCGATAATGGGAGTGATGGCGCCTGGCATTTCGTGGCGGTGACTTACAATGCTAGCGATGGGAGCGTGGTTTTTTACAAGAATGGCACCGGAGGAACGCTCGTATCGGCTGCGCCGGGCGCTAAACTAACGGCACCGAAGGTCACGACCAGCGAAATGCTTTATGTCGGTAACGCGCTTGGTGGTGGCCGTCTGCTCGACGCCAATCTCGATAATCTTGCCTTTTACAATCGCGTGTTGACGCAAAGTGAACTAACCTCGATCTATCATTCTGTCCCGGAACCGTCGTCATTGGCTGTGACCGGCGTCGGATTGATCGCGATGGTCGTGACGTTGAGGAAGAAGCGGCGTAAGCTCTAAGGAGAAACCATGATCCAACGTTGGGTAACGCCTCTCTTCGCTATGGCGCTGGCGATAGCAAACCTCCCGGCATCGCCGAATCTTCTCTCTAATCCTGATCTCTCCGTGATCAGTGATGAGCTTCCTGCAGACTGGAAGCTAACCGAGGTGACCGACCCGGAGAACTATACGGTGACGGTTCGCAAAGATAATCTGGGCGTGCCGTGGTCGGTCCAGTTTGTGACCACCATGGCGGAGACGTCCCGTTATCTTACTCAGGAACTCGCGCTCGAACCGGGGGGGCACTATGAATGGAGTGCGAAGGTTTATCAGAACGGGGGGCGGGGGTTCATGTGGGTCAAGGCGCTGAAAGCGACCGATGGTAGCGATGTCTCGTGGCAGCAATATCTCTTTCTCAACTCGTATGCGGGGCATCCGCTTTACCCTGATTTTGTCCCGGCCAGCCAGATGCGCGGGGCCGGGATCGCGGGTTGGCGTACGGAGAAAGTCCGCTTTAAATTGCCGGAGAATATCTCCGAGGTGCGTCTCTCCATTGGTGTCTATTTCTCCAATTCCGATTTGAACATCGGGCCGATGGAACTCATCCAACTGCCGCCGCCCAAGAAGGCGAAGTGAGCGTCGATTTCTTTTTGCTAGTGATGCGATTTCTAATCCCCATCTTTCTTTTAGTCGTACTGGCTCCTTTTTCACAGGGAGCGCAGCTTGAACTTCTGCAATGGCGCGAGGGGGCGCTTCATCCGGTGGGGCAGGCGGTTCTCGAAGGAGAACCGAAACTGGAGGGTAGCCTGCCCCATCTTAAAGTGACGGTGGTGCCGGAGAAGGTTGGGCCGTTCTCACAATGGAAAGTCGGCCTGCATCATACCGGCAATGAGGTGGAGCGGGTGGTTTTGAGAATCCGGGTGAAGACGGGGCAGACGCCCGGGATTTTTTGGGATGGCTACCATCTGCACGAAGCGCCGAAGGAGCCGATCGTGCCGACGACCAAACGCTACCGCTTTCCCCTGATCGCTTTTCTCGCGGGAGGGAGGGCGCAGATTGCCGGATTTGCCCCGGGGAATTTGAGTAGCCGTTTTGAGCGGTCGATGCTGCTGGAGGAGGGGAAAGGGGAGATGGTGTGGGATGCCTATCTCGCGTTGCACCCGGGGCAGAAGGACGAGCAGGTGTTGTTAACGGGAGAGCTGGCGGCGTGTGCCGATTATACGGAGGTGGTGGAAGCCTACTATCTTGCCTATCCTTCATGGTTTCTCCCGGTGGAGGGGGCTGACTCGCGTCTTTATGGGGTCGGCGGTTTTTTGCGAAGCCGCGCGGAAACGCGGGATCTTCAGATGGAGGAGGCGCGTCGGTTTCGCCTCGATTGGGAGTGGTACTATGCTCCCTTTCAGCGGGCCGGGGCGATCATGCCCGATCGCTCGATTTGGGATTCGAGCTATGGCTATAATCTTGAACAGAATCTCGGGATTTACGATCAGATGGATGGGCCGGAGGGGTGGCGCAATTATCATCAGACACGGATCGAAGCTGGGGATCGCACCACGGCGATCTTTTACTACTACCTTCAGCAATACGCCTCGGTTGATTTGCTTAAAGAGCGTTTCCCGGACTCTTTCTGGATCGATAAGAAAGGAAACCGGGTCAGCCCGACGTTTGGCTGGATTAAGCCTCATCTCTGGGTGCAATTTGCCTGGCCGGGAGAGACCAGCTATGGCGAGAAATTGCGCGAAGATCTAGCCAAGGTCTGGGAGAGTTTTCCGATCGCCGGTTATGCGCTTGATTGTGTCATTGGCGATACGCCCTACTATGGTGAAGCGCTCCCGAAGGAACGCGGGAAAGCTTTTGATAATGACGGGAAGATCTTTGCGGTGGAAGGGATCGCGATTGCGCGTAACCTCGATTTCACCCATTCCCTCCCGCCGCGCAAAGATGGGCAACGCCCGGCCAGTATCAGCAACGAGGCGATGACCTACCACGGGATTTTCTTTACCGATGCGATGATGCACGAGAAGCCCCCTTTTGAACGGGCGGATTTGCTGCCGCTTCGGCGACTTCTCACCGGGCAGAAGCCGGTCTATTGGTGGGCGGGTAGCTATCGGCTCGATAGCACGCTCAACTGGGAGAACATCACGCGTGATGAGTTTGTCGGCGCGGCGGGTGGAGCGTTGGATTATGTGATTTTGTGCAGCTTGCGCTATGGCGGGGTTCCGGCGGTCTTTATGGCGACCGGTTATCGCAAGGTGCGCGGCTGGCTACCCCGGTTGATTGAATTGCAGCGTGCCGGGTGGCGAGCGGCGACTTACACGAAAGTCCCGGAGGCGTATCGCCCGCCGCTCGGTGATCCCTATGCTGCTGCGGCGACGCTTTGGATCAGCCGGTTTGGGTCCGGAGAGGAGAGTTGGATTGTTGCCTCTTCTCCGAAACGGGAGCGCAAGGAAGTGCCGCTGGAGATAGCGACGCAGCGTTTCAGTGGCAAGCAGTTGCTTTACCTTGATGTTAAGGCGACGCCGACGCGCAATGAAGTCTCGCCAACGGGGACGACGGTGAAGGTGGTGCTGGCCGACCATGAGCCGGTGCTCCTCAAGGCAGTGGCAGAGGTGGAGAGTCGTGAGCCGCTCGCGCTGACGCTTTCCTTTAAAGGAGATGCGCTGACGGGGGTGACGTTGCGCCTTCAATACGAAGGGAAGGGGAAAGTGCGGGTGCGTTTTATCGGGGAGGAAGCGTGGCGCACGCTTGATGCCGCAGCGCCGGTGGCGGAGCGCGTGACGGCCCCGCTCTACCGCTTTGAACCTGATGAACAATGGGTCGAGGAGCTGGAACTCGGGAATGAAGAGGAGTCGCTGGCGGCGATCGTGGTGGCTGCCGAGGATCGCGATGAGTTGGAGGCGCAGGTGATGCAACTCGCTCATTACTGGGAGTATTATCAGATGCGGCAGAAGGCACCGGCGAGTGCGTTGGCTTCGGTTCATACGGCTCGCAATCCGGCACTCGGGGCGAAGATTGTTGCGTCGCTGGATGATCCGGCAGCGAGACAAGCAGCGACCGTTTTTCTGGTCGGCAAAGGGGCGCGGGCGATGGCGGCGCAGGAGAAGGGGAAGGATCTCATCGGTTCGCAGGTCAAGGAAGGGCAGCGGCTGGTCTATGTTGAGCCGGGGGCGCAGAGCGAGGAGTGGCTCTGGGGCGAATTTTTGGAGCGGCTCGATCGGCGGTTTCCTTATATCGGCGTGCTTGAACATTCGCCCATGCACAAGCATCATCAGTTGGAGGGAACTGTTTTTGAGTAAAGGTTTTTAAGAACGATGAAGGTTAGCGAACACGATCGGGAGAGTCACGACCAGCATGGGTTTACCGTGACGGAGATGTTGATCGGTGTTGCTCTGGTGCTGGTGTTGGTGGCGTTGAGTCTTCCGGTGATGCGGGCGGTGACGCAACGGGGAGAGGCGGCGACCTGTATCAGCCAGCTTCGCCAGATCGGGCAGGCGATGGCGGCCTATCTGGGCGAGAGCAACGGGAAATTCCCCCCTTCGGTCGGCGGTTACTATCCGGAGGCCGGCTGGGCGGGGATCTGGTATCGCCCGACGACGGTAGCTAAACCGCACGGTCTCGGGCTGGCAGCCTATACGGGGGGCGAGGATCAGTTGATGAAGCTAACCGTTTGCCCGACCAGCCGGAGTGCCGCTGTCGTCGCGCCGTGCATCAATGCGTATGGCTATCCCTATATTGTTAACTACCATCTCATGGCGTCGCTCCCGTTCCCGATCGCTGACGTGCGGGCGGTTCGTCAGCCGAGCCGGACGGTGGTGATGGCCGATAGCGTTAGCGGGAGCCAATGGGCTTTAGGGACGCCGACGCTGGTGGAGGCCGGGGGCGGTTGGCGGCTCAAGGAGAGTCATCAGGGGCAGATGAACGTTCTTTGGGCCGACGGGCATGTCTCTGCGAAAAAGAAAACGCAATTGACGGAGTTCGACTTCCGTTTCATGTTCCAGAGCCCTTGAAGAACGTTTCCCTAACCTTCGCCCCAGACGCCATGCCCCCTGCGGCACCCGAGCCTTCCATTGAAGCCGCCCGGAAGGTGGCACTCGCCCGTCTGCAACCTTCCCAGCGCGATCTGGAGCATGGGCTGGAACTCCATCGCCAGACGTTGGTGGCAGAGTCGTATGGGCTTTTTCTCGCGGCACCGCCTGATCGGGAGGTGATCGCGCAGGCATTGGAAGCCGGAGCGGGGGGCGGGGAGATCCGCGAGATGATGGAAGAGGAGGCGGTGCTCGGGTGGCGGCGCAGCGCGGCGTTGCTCTCGCGTTACCGGGCGGCGTGGGAGGCTTCCGGGGTCGATTGTACGTTTGTCAACGCGGGGGAGGAGGGGAATCAGGCGTTAGTCCTCCTCAAGCGGTTGGCTCGCTATGTCGATCTTTGCGACGTGATGCCGGAGTTTCATGTCAAGGCGGTGAGCGTGGAGGCGATCCGGCGCAGCCATCGCGAAGGGAAACGGGCGCTCTGCCTTGCCCCCAATGGAGTGCCGCTGGCGGGGCGGCTGGCTTCCGTGGGGGAGGAATTGGCACCGCTCAAGGAGTTCGCGCGGCTTGGGGCGCGGATGATGCATTTGACCTATAACCGGCGCAACCTGATCGGCGATGGATGTGCGGAAAGCGCCAACGGTGGTCTTTCCGACTTCGGGCGGACGGTGATCGCGGAGATGAACCGTCTGGGGATCATCGTCGATCTCGCTCATAGCGGGTGGCAAACCTCAATCGAAGCGGCCCGGGTCTCCAGCGTGCCGGTGGTGATCAGCCATGCGGCGGTCTGGAATTTAAGTCAGCATATGCGCTGCAAGAGTGATGAGGTGATCCGCGCCGTGGTGGAGAGCGGCGGGACGATCGGGATCACGAACATCCCACGTTTTCTCGGAGGGAAGGGCGATCTTGTTGCGATGCTCGATCATATCGACTACGTGACCCGGCGTTTTGGCGTCGGGGCGGTGACGATCGGAACTGATACCGGGTTCCAATACCCGCCGGAACCGTCGGAGCGCTGGCCGGAGGTGCCTTCCGAGTCGCCCCGTTGGGAGAATTTTTGGCCCAAGGGGCAGGAGGTCGACCAACCGGAATGGAACCGCCCGGAGCAGCTTCAAAGTCTGAGCTGGACGAACTGGCCGCTCTTTACGGTCGGACTGGTCCAGCGTGGGTATAGCGATGAGGAGATCGCCGCGATCATTGGCGGCAACCTTCTTCGGGTGGCGGCGGCGGTCTGGAAGTGACGGGGCTTTACGGCTGCGGCTTGGCCGGCTGCTGGAGAGCGATGCGGGCGGAGGGCTCCGGGGCGACCGGGTGCGCCGAAGCGGGGCGGCGCGTCCCTTCCTCCTGTTCCTTGCCGACGTAGATCGCCTCATCGGGCCAATCTTTGCAAAGGTAGCCATCTTTTACATTCACGCCGGTGATGTAGTTGCGCAGCACCCGGTTGGGGGCGAGGATGCGCATGGTCGAGACCTCCTCGATCGACTGTTCGCCGTGGTTGCGCATCAGGCTCGGGATGAGCTTTTCCTGCATGGTGATGACAATGGCGCGGTCGCTCTCCCCGTCGACAAAGAGGACGAGTGCGATCTTGCCGTCGATCTCGGCAATGTGGCTCTCAAAGATAAACTCGGTGAAGATCGAGCGGACCGCCGGTTCCCGTGCGATATCCTCCTGAATCTTGCGCAGCGTCACCCCGAGGCGGAATTTGATGATATAGACATGGCGGGCGTTGAACTGCCCCGTCCCGGTGGAGGAGAGGTCGACGTGGGTGAAGAAGCTTAAAATCCCCTCCTGCTCCATCCGCTGCCGCTTGCGGCTGACGGTGCGGACGTTGACGCCGGTTAATTCCCCGATCCCGTTGTCGCTCTCGCGGGGGTCGCGAATAAGGGCGCGGGCGATCAGCCGCTCCTGTTCATCAAGTTCTCTCATGGCTGTATCGGGGGGAGTCTCGGGTAAATTCTCGCGACAGTCACGCCAAACCATCGCGACGGAGCACGATTCCGGGGGCAGTGTGAGGTGGTGTACGGGTTGTTTCGGGACATGGTTTCGTTTTTAAATGCCGAGTCGCGTCATATAAAATCGTTTTATGTACAAAATTTGTATGTTTGACGGATTTTTTGTCTTGAAACATGCACTCGGGTGAGTGCAAGGTGTTTCCGTTCTACGAATCCTCAGTAGAGATAAAAAGGGGATTCTCCATCCCCCGCGGCCACTTTTCCTGCAACGCAGCGGTGCCGCGACGGGACGAGTCAACGATTGAGCGAAAGAAGGTACAGTTATGAATCACGTCATCCTCCAACAAACCGGGCAACACGGCGGTCTCTACCGTCCTGAAGAAGAACATGACGCGTGCGGCGTCGGCTTTGTCGCGTCGGTGCGGGGGAAACGAACGCATCAGGTGCTCGATTACGGGTTGAGCGCGCTGGCGAATCTCGCCCACCGTGGCGCGGTCGATGCCGACGCCAAGACCGGGGATGGCGCGGGGATTCTCACGCAGATCCCGCACAAGCTGCTCGCCCCGGAGGTGCGCCGCCTCGGGCATACGCTCTATGATGAGAACGACCTCGGCGTCGGCTTCCTTTTCCTGCCCCATGACAATGCCTATGCACAGGCTTGGGTGAAGGCGATGGTGGAGGAGGTGCTCGCCCGGCGTGGCCTCTTCTTCTTCGGGTGGCGCGAGGTGCCGGTGAACCTGAAGGTGCTCGGGGAGAAGGCACAGGCGACGATGCCGCGCATTGAGCAGGTGCTCGTCGGTCGTCCGGCCGGGTTGGATGGCGATGAGTACGAGCGCCGGCTCTTTCTGGTGCGCAATGAGGTCGAACGGCGGGCGGCGCAGAAGGAGATCGCCCATTTTTACATCCCGTCGTTCTCGCACCGGGTGATCGTCTACAAGGGGTTGCTCGTCTCTCCCTCGCTGGAGAAGTTTTACCGTGATCTGGCTCATCCCGATTACGAGACCTCGCTCTGTGTCTACCACTCGCGCTATTCGACCAATACCTTCCCGACTTGGCCGCTTGGGCAGCCGTTCCGTCTC
The DNA here is from genome assembly GCA_037189865.1 of Chthoniobacteraceae bacterium. Taxonomy (GTDB): domain Bacteria; phylum Verrucomicrobiota; class Verrucomicrobiia; order Chthoniobacterales; family Chthoniobacteraceae; genus DATMFV01. Next base: position 736,606 of record JBBCIW010000001.1, read on the forward strand.
CTCGCCCATAACGGGGAGATCAACACGCGGCGCGGCAATGTGAATTGGATGCACGCCCGGGAGGCGGAGTTGGAAGCCGGGGTCTGGGGGGAGGAGATCGAACACCTCAAGCCGGTGGTCCAGCCGGGCGGGTCCGACTCGGCGGAGTTGGATAACGTGCTCGAACTCCTTGTGATGAGCGGGCGTCCTTTGCTCCATGCGATGACGATGCTCGTCCCGCCTGCGTGGGGGGCTGACACGGAGATGTCGCCGGAGGTGCGCGATTTTCATGAATTTCACCGCGCTTTTAACGAGCCGTGGGACGGCCCGGCGGCGCTGGTCTTTAGCGACGGGGTGAGCGTTGGCGCTTCGCTCGATCGCAACGGGTTGCGCCCCGCGCGTTACCTTTTGACCAGCGACGGGATTCTCTCGCTCGGTTCCGAGGTCGGCACGATTGCTTTTGATGACGCGCAGATTGTCGAAAAAGGGCGGCTTGCTCCCGGGGAGATGATCGCGGTTGATACGGCGAAGGGGGAACTCCTGCGCCATGCGACGATCACGCAACGGCTCGCCACGGCGCAGCCTTACGGCGAATGGCTCCGCGCGCATCTTCACCGGCTCGCCAAGGTGAATGAACCGAAGGCGCCGCAGGAACTCCTCGATATTCTTTCACTGACCCAGCGCCAGATCGCTTCGGGTTATACCAGTGAGGAACTCGATCTGGTGCTCCGGCCGATGATCGCTAATGCCGCCGAGGGGATCGGTTCGATGGGGGATGATACGCCGCTGGCGGTCCTCTCGCTCCGGCCGCGTCTGCTTTATACCTACTTCAAGCAGCTCTTTGCGCAGGTGACTAACCCACCGATTGACCCGATCCGCGAGAAGCTGGTGATGTCGCTTCACATGAGCCTCGGTTGGCGGCGCAACCTCCTTGCCGAAACGCCGGAACACGCTCGGATGATCGCGCTCGAATCGCCGATTTTGTTGGAGGAGGAACTGGCCGTGCTCGGGCAGGTGGCTGATCATCCGCTAGTGGTCCTCCCGACGCTGTGGCCGGTGGCCGAAGGGGAAGCGGGGCTGGAACCGGCACTCGATGCTCTCTGTCAGGCAGCGGAACAGGCGGTGCGCGATGGGGCGCGGCTTCTCGTGTTGAGCGATCGTGGGATCGATCATCTCCATGCTGGCATCCCGATGTTGCTGGCGACCGGCGCGGTGCATCACCATCTTATCCGTGCCGGGCTGCGGATGAAGGCGAGCCTTCTTTGTGAAAGCGCGGAGGTGCGCGATGTCCATCAGGCCGCTTGCCTCATCGGGTATGGTGCCAGCGCGATCATTCCATGGCTGGCGCTGGAGAGTGTGCGCGAATTGCTGGAGAAGGATCAGACGCGTGACCCGGCCAAGGCTCACTATGCCGGGATTGGCTACGGGCAGGCGCTCCTCAATGTCCGCAAGGCCTTTGAATACGGGTTGCTCAAGGTGATGTCGAAGATGGGGATCTCCGTTTTGAGTTCCTACCACGGGGCGCAGATTTTCGAGGCGATCGGGGTTGGCGAAGCGGTGATCGCCCGGGCTTTCCCCGGGACGCCGTCGAAGGTCGGCGGGATCGGCTTTGGCGAGATTGCGGCGGAGAGTCTTGAGCGGCACGCTGCTGCCTATGCCCATGCCGTGCCGGAGGAGGCGGCGCTGGAGGATCCCGGTTACTACCGCTTCCGCCGTAACGGGGAGACGCACGCGATCAATCCACCCGTGATCAAGAACTTCCACACCTTTGTCCGCAGTGGCAAGCCTGAGGAGTATCAGAACTACCTCGCCGCGCTGGAGGCTAACCAGCCGATCGCTTTGCGCGATCTCTTTGAGTTGGTTCCCCCGGCCAGTGGCCCAGTGCCGCTGGAGGAGGTCGAGCCGATGGAGGAGATCCGCAAGCGTTTTACCACGGCGGGGATGTCGCTCGGGGCGCTGAGCCCGGAGGCACACGAGTGTCTGGCAATCGCCATGAACCGGATCGGCGGCAAGTCGAACTCCGGCGAAGGGGGCGAGGATGCCGAGCGTTTTACCCGTCGTGAGAATGGTGATCTCGCCAATAGCGCGATCAAGCAGGTGGCCTCGGCCCGCTTCGGCGTTCATGCGGCTTACCTTGCTAGTGCGAAGGAGATTGAGATCAAGATGGCGCAGGGCTCCAAGCCGGGCGAAGGGGGCCAGCTTCCCGCCTTCAAGGTCGATGGGCTGATCGCACGGCTGCGTCATACCGTCCCCGGGGTGATGCTCATTTCGCCGCCGCCGCATCATGATATCTATTCGATTGAGGATCTTGCTCAGTTGATCCATGACTTAAAAGAGGTCAACCCACGGGCACGTATTTGCGTGAAGCTAGTGGCGGAGGCCGGGGTCGGGACGATCGCCGCCGGGGTAGCGAAGGCGCATGCTGACATTATCCTCATCTCCGGCCATGATGGCGGGACGGGGGCCTCCCCGCTGAGTTCCGTCAAGAACGCCGGGAGTGCCTGGGAACTAGGGATCGCCGAGGCGCAGCAGGTGCTCGTCATGAACGGGTTGCGCAACCGCGTCACCTTGCGGACTGATGGCGGGCTCAAGCGCGGGATTGATATTATCCATGCGACGATCCTTGGTGCGGAGGAGTATAACTTCGGGACAATCGCGCTGATCGCCGCCGGGTGTGTCTATGTGCGTCAGTGTCATCTTAATAACTGCCCGGTCGGGGTAGCGACTCAAGACGAACGCTACCGGAGCAAGTTCAAGGGACGCCCGGAGCATATCATCAACTTCTTCACCGCCGTGGCGGAGGAGGTGCGCGAGATCATGGCGCAGCTAGGGGTTCGCTCGATTGATGAACTGGTCGGGCGCACGGAGTTCCTGCGCCAGCGCACCGTCGAGGGGCATCGCAAGGCGAACACGCTCGATCTCTCGGCGCTTCTGGCCGATATCGCTCCCGCCGATGCGACCCCGAGGCACAATACCCGGCGGCGTAACGATGCCATCACGGGCGATCCGCTTGATGATCAGATTCTACAAGATGCGGCGGAGGCGATTAGCCATCACCGGCCAATCACGTTGCGGTATGAGATTGATAATACCCATCGTTCCATCGGCTCCAAGGTCTCGGGCGAGATTGGCTACCAATGGGGGCTTGCCGGCCTGCCTGCCGGGACGCTTAACCTCCAGCTTCGCGGCAGCGCGGGGCAGAGCCTCGGGGCGTTCCTGAGCGCCGGGGTGGAGATCGATCTCGAAGGGGAAGCGAATGACTATGTTGGCAAGGGGATGAGCGGCGGCTCGATTGCGATTCGCCCACCGGTGCGTCGCGCGTTTGCCGCGTGGGAAAATAGCATCGCGGGGAACACGCTCCTCTACGGCGCAACGGGCGGAACGCTCCATGTCGCCGGACGGGCCGGGGAGCGGTTTGCGGTGCGTAACTCCGGCGCGACGGCGGTGGTCGAAGGGATCGGGGACCACGGGTGCGAATACATGACTAACGGGACGGTCGCTGTGCTTGGCCCTTGCGGGAAGAACTTCGGAGCCGGGATGACCGGCGGGCGGGCGTTTGTGCTCGATCTGGAGGAGACCTTCGCCGACCGGTGCAACTTGGGGAGCGTGCGGCTGGAGCGGCTGGATGATGAAGCGACTGCTGCCTTGCAACAGTTGATCTATGCACATCTCCACGCGACGGAGAGCGAGCGGGCGCGGGAGCTTCTCGCCAACTGGCCACGCTATGCAGGCAAGTTCTGGCAAGTGGTCCCGCTTTCAAGCGGGAAACCGCAGGAGAGCAGCCGCCCGGAAGGTGCCGCGACCTTCCCTGCCCTGACGCAGAGCAACGCTGCGTAACGCCGGGGTAGGCATCAAATTGGGGAAACCGGGGGGTAGCGCCGTGGGTCGTGCGCTGCCCCCCAACTTAGTCTTGGGACTAGCCAATGGGGCGCCGACGCAGCCGATACGCCGCCCCTAGAAGCACTGCTCCGCCAAGAAGTGAGAGGCTACCCGGCTCGGGGATACTGGTGAGTGTGACCGAGGAGAGGTAGCCATTGAAATTGCTGTTGGCGCTAAAGAAGGCGACCACCTCGCTATTGAGAATCGGAACGCCGACCAGGCTATTGCTGGTGGAGACCACGGTTGTCCCGTCGACCAGAACTTTCAGCGAAGAGGCCGATGCGGAGGTTGGCGCAAGAACTAGGGTGACTTCGTGGAAAGCACCCGGTGTGAAGGTCCAACTCTGCGTCCCGCCGATGACTCCTTGATTGCCGCTTTCCGGCCATCGGTAGAGCGTGACATCTCCTGCCCGAATCCGCACCCGATAGCTACCTCGGAAGCCTGCCGGGACATCGTCATCGGCAAGTTTGAGTCCGAAGTTGAACTGGCTGTTGGGGTCGATTTCGGCGAGCATCGCCAGATTGACGCTCAAGCGCATTTCCCCATCAGAAACCGTGAAAGCCGATGTTGTGAGGGCGATCGGGTTGGCGCCCCAGCCGGATGTACTCCCGGATTGGGGGTGCACATAGAGCCCGGAGAAGGGAGAAGGATCTTCCACAATCAGGAACTGTTCTGCCGCGCCTGAGCCGGCACTCATTTCCCAACGACCTGAGGTTACCGCATTTTCACCGGATTGCAGCCCTTGCCATGTTTCTGAGAAGAGGAGGGTTCCGGCAGCAGGTGAGGCTAGGCTTCCGAGCGTTAAAACTCCCAACAGCGGGAGGAGGACATTGAGTTTAGGCACCGTTTTCATAAGCAAAAAAGGATAGGCTCTAAGATGGGGAGAGATGTTCTTAAGGTTGAAGGGGCGGAATGAAGGCCATCGGGTAAGGAGAGAGCTTACGGCTGGCCATCGGAGGAAAGGCTCCCTCATGAGTCCAGCGGATAAACTCCCACTCGCTGATGCCTTGATTGGTTTTTCTGATCTTACCGAAGGCGATGGAGTTGGCGCCAATGGGGGAACTTCCCCTCGGCTCGCCATGGTTTTCCTTGCCTGTTGTATGATGAACCGGGTCAGGGGAATCGATTCGGTAGAGCGTCGCCTCACCCTGATCGAGCACCAGTCGGTAGGTCGTCATCGTTTGGGCGCTCAGATTAAAGAGATAACTTTTATCTCCATCGCTCACCATGATCAGGGCCGACTGCGTGGCTTCATTGCGAACGCGCATTCTGAACTCTACCGTTGTGGCGTGGGAGCCGTCCCACTTTGAAAGCGTGTTGCGATGATTCAGAAACCAATAGGCATGAGAAAGCTCCCCCGGGTCGAGCACAAGCCGCCCTTCGACGATGGAAGAGGCGGCGGGGCGCTGGGTTCGCCACTCTTTGGTGACTTCGGAGGGAAGATGATCAAAACGGAACTCGGCCTGCCAGATGATCGGTTCTTCCTGAGCGAAAAGCGGAAGAGCCGTGAAGAGCAGGGGAAGGAGGAATTTGAAAAGGGAGGATGGGGTCATGGTGTTGGTTCGCAAATGGGGCGGAAACGGCGGCGTTTTCTCACGAATGAGATCACGGGATGAGCCTCTGTTTCTGACTTGGCAGGGTGTCGCCCCCCAGAGGTAGCTAGCTCACTGGGGCGTCTCGTGCTGAGGCAGGAACGGTCTTCTCTCTATGACATCTCTAGCGAAATCCGGAGTTGGGACGATTGCGATGGGTGGGGCGATTGAGGATGCGGTCGAAATGGTAGTAACGCGCTTTCCCCTTCTGGACCTCCTCCCACGGGATCGCTTCGATGTGGCCGTCGAGGAAGTAGAAGTTGGCTGTGCCGTTGCCATACCAATCTTTCGGGATGGAAGCGAGAGAGTCGGCGGCGCTGCCACCCGAAAAACCGCCGTTGATGTTGGCGGAGTCCCCGGCGAGACTGATGTCATAGTTCCCTAGTACAATAAAGATGCCGGGTTGCTTGATCTCCAGTTTATTGATAGGGATGTTGTAGTGGCTTCCATCTTCCTGAGGGTTAGGGAATTCCGTCCGGCTGTTGATGGCGTAGCTGCGGTGTAGCTTGACGGGGCCCAGTCGTTGCGCCCCACCCTTTGAGGGGTCGGCAGGAGAGATCAGTACGGGACTTTGCCCTACATTAACGGGATCGAGTTTCCCGTAGATTTCAATATACGGTTGAAGTAGCCGCATCCAGCTCCGCGTGCTGGATGGGGTGTTATAGCCAAAGAAGTTGTGGCGATCGAGTCCCATAATCAGGTAGTTGCGGTGATCCTGAGAAAACTGCTCACAGGCTAGTCCGAGATTTCTGAGCCGGTTGGCATCGGCGGCTTGTAATACCCGCTGGCGATAGCGACCGAACACCGGAAGGGCGAATGCAAGCAGGAGGACTACCAGCGCAATGACAATGAGACTTTCCATCAGGGTAAAGCCGGTGCAGGAGGGATAGCGATTTCGGGGGGCTTTCATGGGTGGGAACCGGTGGGGCGCTCCTGCCTCACGGTGCTGGAAGGTCGTGGTAGCTCATCTTTGCTCCGGGAGGTGATGGGTTCACGGTGGTTAGGGTTGTCGGCATGGCGGACTTCATCCTGTGATGAGACCGGATCGGCGATCCCGTCCGCGGATCACGGTTGGTTGCGGGAAGGAGCGCGGCGGCTCCTACGGGAGAAGGCTTTCGATACAATAGCCCGGACCAGGATGGAGGAGAGTTCACCGATCTGGTTACGGATCAATTCCTGAACTTCATCCGCCTTTCGGGCTCGGACAAGCTGGAGGATATTGCGGTGATCAGCTACGATCGCCTTCATCTGCGCGGTTCGCAGGCTAATGATCTCCTGTTGCTGCTGGTGGGTTTCTTCTTCTTCGGGTTCTCCGCCGACCGGGTAGCCCCATTGGGTAGGGTGACGGTAAAAGATATAGTGACACTCACCCAGCAAAGTGCTGAAGCCATCTCTTAGGCGGCTGTTCTGGCTTGCTTGCACCAAAGTCTCATGGAAGAGGCGATCGAGGTCAGCCCAGTCAGGGGCGTCGAGGTTTCCGATTTCAGCCTCCATCTGCTCACAGATAATTTCCATTTGCAGGAGATCGGCCTCGGTTGCTTTCTTGCAGGCGAGACGAGCTGCGGCGACTTCAAAAGCTTCACGCATCTCGAATAACTCCATGACTTCCTCCGGTGAATAGTCACGGAGGTGGACGCTTCCATTACGCGCATTTTTAACGAGCGCTCCGCGGGAGACAAGCTTGGCTAACGTCTCCCGGATCGGAATCCGGCTCAACCCGAGGTTGCGGGCCAGATCACGTTCAGTGATCTTTGCTCCCGGCTGAAGGCCACTGGAGAAAAGGAGGCGCGTCATCCGGTTTTCCAGAGAAGGGGTGGATTCTGAGTTCATGGCAATGAGATTCAATCGGCTGCACACAATTTTTCATTTTGGAATACCATTGTCAAGGATCTCTTTGAGGAAAAGATGTGTGCGGGTAGGGACGGGGCCGGAGGAGCGATCGATTTCTCCACGTCGCGATGGCTTTGGTGCTGCTAAGGAGAGGTTTTTCCATGTTTTTTGTGGACAATTGAAGGAGAGGGAATATGGTATACCACAAATGGCAATCTCCCCGCTTCGTCTCTTTTTTCTTTTGGGAATGCTTCTGGCGTTTTGCTTTCCCGGATGTGCTCCGGTAAAGGAGGAGGAGCGGCCCCGGCTGGTAGTGCTGACAACAGGGGGGACGATCCGCAAGGCGGTCGACGCGGCGATTGATGCTTTTCAGGCTGAGCACCCCGGGGTGGAAGTGGAGGTGGTCAGCACGCCGGGGAAGGATTATTATAAAAAGTCACTCACGATGCTGGCGGGACGGGCTCATGTCGATCTGCTTTGGCTCGGGCAGGGGTTTGGGATGTTTGCTTCCCGCGGGGCCTTGCTTGATCTGGAGCCCTTTCTTAAAGCTGATCCTGCGTTTGATCTCGCAGCCTATCAGGAGCGGGTGGTCGGGTGGTACCGTTCTGCGGGGGCGCTCTTTGGGGTTCCTTACGGAGTGGATACCCTTTGCCTAGCCTATAACAGCGAGCTTTTCGATGCTGCCGCGCTTCCCTACCCTTCAGCCGATTGGACACTGGAGGAGATGTTGGCTTCGGCCCGCCGCCTGACCCGTTTTCACCCCGGGAGCAGGCGTGTGCTTCAGGTGGGGCTTGGTTTTAGTGAGCTTGATTTCCGTTACTACGGTTTGTCACTCATTGAACCGGGAGAGGCCCGGTTCGGCTTGCAGGGCCCCCGGGCGTTGGAATGGATGGAGGATCAGCTTCGCCTGTTGCATGAAGAGCGTATTCTCCAACGCGGGACGGAACTGGAGGCAATGGATCGTTTGACCGGGTTTCATCAACAGCAGGTTGCCATGGTAGCGTTAGCGACGTGGGAGCTTCAGGAAATGCGCCAGCGTGCCCCGTTCCGATGGGGATTAGTGGATTTGCCGATGGGAAAGGATGGAAAGCGACAGGGTTGGGCTTCGAGTGCCGGTTTCTCGATTGCGAAGGGGAGTCGCCATCCCCAACTCGCGTGGGAACTGCTTAAACATCTGACCAATGCCTCCTTTCAGCGTCAGATGATGGGGCAGACGATCCCGGTCCTCAAGGAGCTAAGAAAGGAATACCTTGCCGTACACCCCGCACCGCCGGAGGGGGTGGAGGCTTATCTGCGGATGGTGGAGGTGAGTGAACCCAATCCGAGAATTGCCGCTTTTCCTGAGGTGGAGGCGGAATGGAACTACTGGAAGGAGCGCGCTTTTCTGCGACAGATTCCTCCGCAGGAAGCTTTGAGCAAGGCGAAGATGAATATTGAGCGTATTCTGGCTCTCCATCACGATTCGAAGAAGCCATGAAAGTCCGTCCGTGGGTAGCTACCCTCTTCCTTGCTCCCAACCTGCTGGGGTTTCTGGCGTTCACGCTTGTTCCGATTGTCGCCTCGCTTCTTCTGGCATTCTATTCCTGGGATCTCTTTGGTTCGCCGCGTTTCGTGGGACTTGAGAATTTCCGTGACCTTGTGGGCTTCCAATGGAGCGCGGAGGGGGGGCTGACGGCTGTTAATCCCCGGTTCTGGTATTATCTTTTTAACACGCTTTTTTTAATTCTGGGGTTGCCGGTGACCATGTTGGGCTCGCTTGGTCTCGCTTGCCTGCTCCATCGCCGTCTCTATGGGCGTGATCTATTTCGTTTGATTTACTTCCTTCCCTCAATCGTCAGTGGGGTAGGGATCTATCTGCTTTGGAAGTGGATTTTTCAGCCGGACTACGGGTTGATCAATGCCCTTTTGTGGAAGGTAGGGATCGAGGGGCCGCGTTGGCTGGAGTCGACGTTGTGGGCCAAGCCGGCGTTGATGTTGATGGGATTCTGGGGATCGGTCGGTGGGATGAACGTCGTTCTTTACCTTGCAGCGTTGCAAAACGTCAATCCGGAGCTTTACGAGGCGGCGGAGATTGACGGGGCGGGAGGGTGGCGTCAGTTCTGGGCAGTGACTTGGCCAATGGTTTCACCGACAAGTTTCTTTATTCTGATTATGGGAATCATCAACGGCTTTCAGGGCGGCTTCGAGGCTGCCTATGTGATGACGCGAGGCGGCCCTGCTGGTGCCACGACAACGCTCAATTACTATATCTATGAAACCGGTTTTGAGTTTTTCTATATGGGGCGGGCGTCAGCGGCGAGTTGGCTGCTCTTTGTAATGGTGATGATCTTCACTTGGATTAACTGGAAGGTGGCAGGGAACAAGGTGCATTACTAGACTTTATGGCAAGAGAACCTTACCTTTGTGACATTCGCTCCCCACGGGTTCGTGCCTGGGAGATCGCTAAGCGGACGTTCCTTTGGCTGCTTCTTCTGGTCTGCGGTGTCTCAATGCTCTATCCGTTGCTCTGGATGGTTGGGACGTCGCTCAAAACGGTCGATCCGGCCTTGCTGTTGCAGGAGGGGGAGAGTTCAAGCATCTTTTCCACCGGGAGTCATCTGCTTGCGGATCTTTTTCCAAAAGTGTTTCATTGGGAGAACTACCGGGCGGTTTTTGAAGAAGTTCCTTTCGGGCGATACTTTTTCAATAGTCTGCTGGTGGCGCTTTCGGTCACGGTGGGGCAGTTGGTGACCTGCTCACTGGCTGCCTATGCTTTCAGCCGCTTTGAATTTCCGGGGCGGGATCGCTGGTTTCTCTGTTACTTGGCGACCTTGATGGTCCCGACCACAGTCACGTTGATCCCGACGTTTATCCTGTTAAGTCGTCTCGGTCTGATTGATACCTATTTCGCTTTGATTGTCCCGGGGATGTTTAGTGCGTACGGAACGTTTATGCTCCGGCAGTTCTTCATGGGGATTCCCAGAGAGCTGGAGGAGGCGGCAGCCATTGACGGGTGCGGTCCCTTTACGATCTACTGGCGGGTGATTCTTCCTCTTTCCGGCCCTGCGTTGGCTACCCTCGGGATTTTCAGCTTTCTGGGTAATTGGCAGAATCTGCTTGGACCGCTGGTCAAAATCAACCGGGACGAGCTTAAGACGCTACCTCTCGGGATCCTGAACTTTGTGGATCTTAATAGTGCAAACTGGCCCCTTCTGATGGCCGCCAGCCTGATTTCGATATTGCCTATGGTTCTGATCTTCCTGCTGGGACAGCGTTTCTTCGTGAGCGGAGTTCGACTCGGGGGCGTTAAGGGATAGTAGGGTATACCTATGAATCGCTGTGAAATGTGTATAAAGACTAGAGAATCATGTTGACTGATGTGGAGTTTAATTTATGGTATACCAAATGATGAAGCCATTTTTGCCCGTCTTGTGTCTGACGTTGGTGGGGTTTGCTCCGGTGCTCGGAGCGATGGAACCGGGGGAGGAGGAGCGAGTTCTCCCGATGATCGGAACGCCGGGGCCCAATGAGGGGACCGGCTCGACGGTTCCCGCCGAGCATGTCGTGATCTATAAAGAGAAGGGATACTATACGCCGTTCCCTACCCTGCTTCAGGATGGGGATACGCTTTTAAGTCAGTTCTCCAGACGTTCTTCGCGTAATCATATTGAGACCGCTAATGCTACCCGCGTCCGCGTTCGCTCGGATGATGGCGGGCGGAACTGGAAGGAGGTCCCCCGTGGGGAGCCGATGCCACCGCTTCCGGAATGGAAGATCGAAGAGGGCGGGCTGGTGAGGGTTAGGGATGGGGGGTGGATGCGAACCGATCGCTCCGAGCGCCAGCGGCTCATAGAGGCCGGCTATAAAGTACGCGACGCCGAGGAGGGGAAGATTGCCTACCTTCTCCCGCGTTACTATATCGGGCGCTCCAGTGATGACGGGCGCACTTGGCAGGAGGAGGAAGTAGCGGCGCCAAAGGATATTCGCTCTATCTATCATCACTTTCCCCATTGCACGACGCTTTTGACTTCCAAAGGGGTTCGTTTGCGGGTGCTCCACGCCTCCACTTTTGAGAATCACCTTCAACAGATTGTGATGTTGCGCTCCGAGGATGACGGTAAGAACTGGGAGTTCATCCGGATGCAACCCGAAGGGCCGGAGGGGACCGGTTTTAATGAATCGGCGATCGTCGAGACGGCTGATGGGCGTCTGCTGATCATGATGCGTTCCGAGCCGGAGGGGTTTCTCTGGCAGAGCTTTTCTGAAGATGACGGCAAGAGCTGGAGCAAGCCGGTCAGTTCGGGGATCGTCGGCCATCCGCCCCATCTTCTGAAACTGCCCGACGGACGGCTGGTCTGTACCTATGGTTATCGGCGAAGGCCGTTGGGAATCCGCGCGAGTGTGAGCCGGGATCATGGGAGGAGTTGGGAGAAAGAGATCATCCTGCGTGCAGACGGGAAACACCGCCCTGCCGATCAAGGCTACCCGACGACGGTGTTGCTCTCCGATGGCTCCCTCTTCACGATTTACTACATTACGCTTGAGGAAAACGTTACCCATATCGCCGGGACCCGTTGGCGTCTTGAATAAGGTTTCTGTTATGAACGATACGAGAAACGATGCAGCATTGGAGCAACCGATGATCTGGGGTTATTTGCTTCATTTAGGCTATAATATGTGGGAAGACCGGTATGCGCCGGAGAAAGTCGCCCTGCAACAAGGCAACCGGATTGCTCAACCTTATCTCCGGTGTGACCGGCCGTTGTGGGATGAGGTCACTAGTGAGTTTGCACGGTTGGGTGGCAACCTGCTTCTTATTGATCTCGCCGAGGGGGTTCGCTATGAGAGCCATCCTGAGATCGGTTGCGAGAATGCGTGGAGCCGCGATGAGCTCAAGAAGGAGATTGCCCGCCTCAGAGCGTTGGGGCTGGAGCCCATTCCCAAGCTTAATTTCTCAGCAGCGCATGACACGTGGCTTGGGCCTTACGCCCGTTGTGTTTCAACGCCGCTCTACTATGAAGTCTGTCGGCATTTGATTGAAGAAGTGATCGATCTTTTTGAGCGCCCGCGCTTCTTTCATCTTGGCATGGATGAGGAGACCTTTGAGCACCAGCGTTCTCATGCCTATGCAATGGTTCGACAGCATGAACTCTGGTGGCATGATTTACATTATCTTGTCGATACGGTCGAGCGGCAGCAGGTCCAGGCGTGGGTTTGGGCCGACCCGATCTGGACCGCTGGCAAGGGGGAGGAGTACCTGCGCCAGATGCCGCGGAGTGTCCTGCAGAGCAACTGGTACTACGGTACGGAGTTTAACGAAACCATCACGGCAGTGAAAGCCTATCACGATCTTGATCGGCACGGTTTCGAGCAACTGCCGACCACCTCCAGTTATCGCGAGCCGGAGAACTTTCCGTTAACCGTCGATTATCTTGGCTCCCGGCTTGATCCCATGCGGCTGCGCGGCTATATGCAGGCACCATGGAAGCCGACGCAGCTTCTCTTCCGTGAGCAGCATCTGCGGGGGCTTGAAGCTACAGCCAAAGCGCTGGGAGTCTATGCTTCGCAAAGGGGTGTCTGCGAGCCCCGGTCGGGAAGGTAACGACGCCTAGTAGTAGCGGCAGCGGGGGCTTTTACCTCCGTTGTGCCGTGCTGCTGTGGGCAACTCCGGCAAGGCGATACGCTGCCGGGGTCATCTTCTGGACACTGGCAAAGACGCGGCTGAAATGGTAGCGATCACAGAAGCCGGTGGCCTCGGCGATCTGTTCAATCGAGGCGTCGGAGAATTGAAGCATCAGACCGGCTTTCTCGACCCGTTTGATGCGCAGGTGAGTCTGGATCGGGTGGCCGATCTGTTGGCGAAAGAGTTGGCCGAGGGTATTGGCATTCATTCCTACCAACCGAGCCAGTTCGCTATTGCTGACGCGTGTATGCGCCTGTTCCTCGAGATAGGCGAGGACTTTGAGGATTCTGGGGTCAAACTGGGGGGAGGGGGCGGTGTCGGGTCGGGCTGCGCAGAGAGCGTGTGAGATCAGCGCCCGGGCGGCGAGGGAAAGCTCCCACGTGCCGTGGTTGGGCTGTTTGATCAGGTGGATGAGCGCTTTGACCATCCCCGAGAGCGGTTGCGCCATGGGGAGGAGGGTGATCTCCTTGGTGCTTGAGGGATGGAGGGCAAACGCGTGGAAGTGCAGGAAGAGATGGTGGGGGTGGGCGTCATTTTGCGTGGTGCACGCAGCGTGGGGGCTGATCAGGACCATGGAGGCGGGGCAAAGCTCCACCGTGGTCGTCCCGCACCGGATGCTCGCCCCCGGGGCATCATTCCAGTAGAGCCGCCAGAACGGTTCGTGAGAGCGCGAGAAGCTCCACCCGCCCGGGGCAAGCTTGCCGTAGCCACACAGGAGCAGTCGCAGGCAGGGGTCGGCAAGACCCGTGACAATGAGGTGCGGGGAGGCGCGTTGAAGAGGGGGGCGGGAGGCGGACATGGCTGAGGTGGAAGGTGATAAGGGGAATCATACACAACTTCGGGGTTGCGTGCATTGCTGAAACACGTAGGGGTTGGGGTAGGCTTGCCAGCGGTTATTTCACCTATGCAAACATCACTGACAACGACCGACGGCCCTTTGGGGCAAACGATAGCGGAACGGCTCTGGCTCTGGGGGCATCCCGAGGGCTCGTGCAATTCCTACACCGGGGCGACCCGCCAGCGTAGCCATTCTCCGGCGCAAGGGGCGCGGTATCTGGGGGTTCGCAATATCTTCTATGTTCCCTTTGGCCATCCGATGGAGATCAACGCATGCGCCAGCGATCAGGAGGCGATTGCGCAAACGGGGCTTTCAATGGAAGCGTGGGGCGAGCCCGGCGTGGATCATCTGGAGAAGACGCTTGGCCTTGCTCCTTTATTTCCTAATCTCGACCGGGTTATTATTGATGACTTTTTTAACGGCGGTATTTCCCATTCCCGGCGTTGGAACCAAATGTCTGTAGCGCAGTTACAAGAGGTGAAGGAAAGGGTTAACGCCGCGGGGTACCCCTTCTGGGTCGTGCTTTATCAGACCCAGCTTGAGATGCCGATTAAGGAACACCTTGATGTCTTCGATGGCGTTTCCTTCTGGTTCTGGGATGAGCCGACGAAGGAGGGGTATGAGCGCTACTCAAAGAGCTTTCTTGAAATGACACCGGGCAAACGTCGGCTTATCGGTTGCTATCTTTACAACTTCGGCCTCAAGCAGCCAGCCACCGCAGAGTTGGTGCGCTACCAGATGGATCGCAATCGGGAGAGAATGCAAGCCGGGGAGATTGAGGGGATGGTCCTGCATAATAACGATTTGCAGGGACTCGGGTTTGAGGCTTATGAAGCCGCAAGGGAGTGGATCACCGCGCACGGGGGCGAGCGGATTTGCCGGTAGCCATCGGTTAGGAATGACAAAAAGCAAGGCCGGGAAGAGAGAATTCTTCCCGGCCTTGGATTAAAAATGACGTCGTTGGCGTCGAGGGGATCAGGCGCGATTCCGCGAGAAGCGGCGGCGCCCCATCAAGAGGAGCGCTCCGGCTCCGCCAAGGAGCATTGCAACGCTGCCCGGTTCCGGGACGGCTGGCGTGTTCGGGACGGTAAAGAGGAGGAGTTCCGTGTCGCTGCCGGATGTCATGGAGAAATTGGCAATGCTAACCCCCGAAGAGGTGGTGATGGCAATATGCTCAATCGGTAAGGTCTGGATGCCTCCCATGGTACGGAGAACGTCCCAAGTGCCCGTTGGGCCATAGGCCACGGCAAAGGTAATTTCATAGAAATCGATCGTTTGCCACGTTGATGAGCCGGTGATCGAGATGGTCGCACTCATGTCATTGAAACCACCTGTCCGGATCAGTACGTTCCATGAGTCGTTGGCTTCGGAGAGATGTTGCAGACTGAAGGCATCCAGAGTGTTGACCCGCAATCCGGGAAGTACGGCAGGGGGATAGAGAGTAAACGTCGTGCCAGAGGTCGAGGACCATGAACCGTAGGTATTGCTGTCATAGATGCCCCCGGTGGGTTGATTGGAGGAGTTGCTCCAGCCAGAGTTGATATTGATGTAACTGCTGATGTTCCCATCGAGCAGGAGGGGGTGCGGGGTGATGGTTTGCGCGAAGGCCGCAGTTGCGTGAAGGACAAAGGCGCTGGCAACCAGAAGGGCTGCTTTGGAGAGGAGATAGTTTTTCATGGTTGCGGATCGGTGTCAGGACGACCCGTTTTTAGTGTTCTCACATCCGATTCGCAAAGATTTTTTCATTAGCAAACGAACAAAAGTCATTGATTGGTAGTTGCTTACGTAGATATATGGGTTTCTGATTAAGTTTGATCGGGTTTTACGGAAAGACTAGTGATGGATGGCGATCTGCTCTGATTGGTGTTTTGCTTATCACTGATCTTCCTGCTCACGGAGGGTGAGGTGCCGTCATCGGTTTCCGACGAAATCCGATCCCTTCCTTCTGGCGAGGGGTGTGGCCTTTCCTGTGCCACTTTTTCGGTGTGACTTCGTATGTAGGGATGGCTTTCCGGGACCTGTAGCCGGGTTTTTCCAGAAGCGGTACAGGGAGCTTCCCTTCGAGGTAAAACACAAGGCCGGGAAGAGAGAACTCTTCCCGGCCTTGGATAAAAAATGACGTCGTTGGCGTCGGGGCGATCAGGCGCGGTTTCGCGAGAAGCGGCGGCGTCCCATCAGAAGGAGTGCTCCGGCCCCGCCGAGGAGCATCGCGACGCTGCCCGGTTCTGGAACGGCGGCGAAGACGATCACTTGGGTGTCTTCAACAGAAGTCAGAGAGAAATTGGCGAGGTTGCCGCCGGTGTTCGGAGCAGTCAGTAAGATGTCAGTGACGGTCTGCGAACCAAGAGACACTTGAAAACTGGCCCAGTTACCAGTGACAGAACCGACTGAATACGTAAAAATTTGTGAAAGGTCAGTAAGGTTAATCGTCTCCCACGTATTTACAGCTGAGGGAGAGAAGGTCGTCGTCAGGGTGCCTGAACCGAGCGAAATGGAGAGTTCCCAATCTCCTTCGGGACCAGAAGGGTTGTCTGCAGAAAGAATCTGTGCGCTGAAGCTTGTTAAGGTGTTTATGGTGAGATCTGAAAAAACGGGCACATTTCCGGAAGGCCCGCCTGCATGAATTGTAACATACGCACCGGTCTCATCAGCCACACCTTCCCATGAACCGAGAGTACCGCCGGTCGGTTGATTGGAAGATTCGCTCCAACCGTAGCCGACGGTTAGATAGGTGCCGATGTTACCACTACCGTCAGCCCATTGCAGTAGATGAGGATGGTAGGTCTGTGAAAAAGCCGGAGCGGCTTGGAGGAGCAGAACGCCTGCTGCGAGAGTAAGTGCCTTGGGAAGAAAGCCGGTTTTCATGTGCTAGATATTAAAAGGGATTTCCACGGAGTGTGAAGTTCAGCTAACTCTTTTGCAATACTTTTTACGAAGGGTGGCGAAGATTGTTTGCAAGTTCCTGATCAACGGCTGTTTGCGACCGAAGGGTATCCCGAGGTCGGGCATGACAAATATCGTAAGTTGACCCTCGGTAGCTGCTTTTCCTTTTCAAGAAAGCAAGTAAGTATCCTTGCCTCTTTACTTCAATTTCCCGCCCCACGAAAGGACGCGCGCTTTGGCTCCCGCCGCTTCGGCTTCGGCGATCTGATCATTGCGCACATAGAAGAGGGAGAGGCTTGACCACGCCAACTGGTCATTGGGCCGAAGTTCGACGGCTTTTAGCCCGGCTTCGATCGCCTCGGGGTAGCGGCCCGTTTTCATGAGCGCCATCCCGAGCGCGTGCCAACCGTCAAAAAAGGTCGGCACGCTCTGAACGCATTGGCGATATTTTTCAACCGCCGCCTCGAGTTCCCCCAAGGCGAGGTCGCCATTGGCGTCATCGAAGAGTTCCTCAATCTCCGCCGGTAGGGGCGTCTCCTGATCGCCGGGGGTGCTCATCGTTTACGAGGCGTTTCCCTCTTGCTGCGGAGCATCGCCGCGCGGATGGAGACTGTGCGGGTTGGCCGCTTTGAGGCGGCTGACCAGCCATTCCCCGAAAGCGATCCGCTGCCGGAACTGGCGCAATTCGGGAAGCTCCGACTTGCGGATTTCTTCCAGTTTGGCCGGGTCGACCGGGTCGCGCTTTTCAAGATAGATGAGCAGTCCCCCGTCTGAGGAGGGGACATAGTGGCTCAAAGCACCCGGGGCGAGGTCGAGGGTGGCGTTGGCGATCTCCTGCATCGCGCTTTGGCCCGGGATCGGTTCGCGTAGCGAGAAGGGGGCAAGCTTCTCCACTTTAACTCCAGCGGCGGTGGCTGCGGCTTCCAGTGATTGGCCGGCTTTGAGCGCTTCGGCGAGCTTGGCCCGGGCTTCGTTGGCCTTGGTGACCATCAGGTTCTGCCCTTTCTCGCGGCGGATGGCTTCAACGATGCGCGGGCGAGCCTCTTCGAGCGTTAGCGGTTCCTTCTCGATGACCTTGTCGAGATGGAAGACGTAATACTGGTTCTCATGCGTGATCGCTTCGCTGAAAGGGGCTTTCTCTGTAAGGCCAAAGACGGTCTGCGCCACTTGAGGGATAGAGGCGATCTCCTCCGCCGGAGCGCCGAGACGGAAGGGCGGGGTGGTTTTGACTTCAAAGCCCGATTCCTTGGCGACCTCTGCGAAATTGGCTCCTTCCTTGAGAAGGGCTTGCGTGAAATCGCTCACGCGGTTGGCCAGTTTCTGGAGCGCAGCCACCCGCTCCCTCTCCGGGAGGGCTTTTTCCTCATCGCTCAAACCGGCGACGATGAAGCTCGTCACGCGCCGTTCATCGGTCGTGAGATTTTTGCCATGTTGCTCGAAGTAGTTTTTGATTTCCTCTTCGCTCACCTCTGCCGCCTCACTGAACTCGTTGAGCCGGAAGGCGATGAGCGAGGCGTGCTGGAGGGCGAGGGTCTCTTGATAGAGCGCGTTGAATTCCCCCGGAGAGAGGTCGGCCGTCCCACCGACGAGGCTCACCATCTTGCGCAGCCGGAGATCGTCGCGGACAAGTTCCTCCAGTTGTGCATCGGTAAACCCGTTAGGCATCAACATGTTCTGGACGAACTCCTGATACTTGATCGGGTCAAACTGCCCATGGGTCTGGAAGCCGGGAAGGAGGCGGATGCGGTTGACGATCTCGTCACTGGAGGGCTCGATCCCGAGGGCGTCGGCCTCGCGGGTGAGGACAAAACTGTTCCAGACGAAGTTCTCCACTGCCTGATCTTGCGTGAAGGCCCGTCCGGCCAGCCCTTCGAGCAATTCGTTCAGACCAAGAGCCTGAGCGAGATAGAAGCGGCGTGCGTTGCGTTCGATATCGGCTTGAGAGAGGGTGCGGTCGTAAATCCGGTACGCCTTGTCGACGCCGATTTTATCGAGCTGCGTCCCGTTGTAGAGCCAGACAAACGCCACAATGATGATCACCGTGACGACGAGCATCATCGGTTGCTGATATTTGCGAAACAGGTTGGTCATGGGCGGGGTAAAAAAATGTTTGCGGGTTACAGTTGATTTCGGCGAGAGCTTTCTTTAGCCTATCGGCAGAAAAAATGAAGCTAAGACGCAGCTTTTCTCCCCATCAACTACTTTTTGCTCTCGCCCTCGGCTTTTGCACGGCTCTCTCTGCCTTCGCGCAGGATCGTGTGATTACGAAGGACAAGCAAGTGCGCACTGGCGAAATCGTCGGCACTTCCGGGGCAAATCTTCAGATTAAAATTGGCTCCGGCACGATTGGAGTTCCCTTGGCGACGATCGATTCCGTCATCATGACCGAGCCGCCGCAGTACGCCGCCGCGCTCAAGGCATATGAGGCGAAGGATTACCCGCGTGCGCTTCTGGCCGCCAAGGCGATCGCTGATAAATACAAGGGGCTGCCGATGCCATGGGCGCAACACGCCACGAGCCTTGTGGGTGATCTTCATCTTCAGCTCAAGCAATTGCCCGAGGCGGAGAAGGCGTATCAGGAATACCAGAAAGCTTACGCTGCCGGGGGCAAGTCGCCGCAGGCGGAGGTTGGTTTCGCCCGGATTGACATCGCCAAAAAGGCGTTCGACTCCGCTAAAAAGCGTCTGGAGCCGATTGCAGCCAAGGCCCTTTTGGAGCAATACCCGCCTGCCGGAATGGGCAGCACGTACAGTCAGGCCTTTTACCTCCTCGGTGAGGTGTTGGAGGCGGAAGGGGCTTACGGCCCCGCGCTGGAGAGTTACCTGCGTGCCGTCACCCTCTTCCCACAGGACAGCGTCGCGGTAGCCGCCGCGCAGGAAAAAGCAGATGCCTTGCGCAAGGCGCACAACATCGCGGTTCCGTGACAACCCTTGACAAGAGGAAGGGGGCCGTGGAAAAGTCGGACCCCTCAAAAAAACCGTGAACGTTCCCTCTTGACCTCGACCTCCAAGATAGTATCCCCTAAACCGTATTGATCCCATTGGGCGTTTCCCTCACCCAGAGAGAAGAAGCCCCTCGAACTTTACCCATCTGCCCTCTCATGAAAATCAGCAAGTTCCTCCCTGCGGCCGCATTATCCGCTCTGGCGTTCTTCCTCGCCACTACTCAAGGTTTCGCTCAGGAGGGAGGTGGTGACCACCACCCGGATACGATCCTAGAGACCATCATGGCCGGTGGTCCGCTGATCATCATGATCTGGATCGCCATTCTCGGCACTTCGATCACGATGGTCACTTTCATTATTCAGGGCGTTTTGACCTTGCGTAAGGAGAAGCTCGCTCCGCCGCCTCTCGTTCAGGCGCTTCATGATACCATTAGCGCCGGGAATTATCAGGAAGCTTGGGAGATCTGTAACGCTAACAAAAATTACGTTGCCAACGTTCTTCAGGCCGCGCTTACCCGTCTGGGCCGTGGCAAGGACGCCGTGCAGGACGCCATCTCCGAGCACGGTCTGCGTGAGGCGACTGTGATGCGGACCCGCAACAGTTACCTCTCGGTTATCGGGGTTATTTCGCCGATGATCGGGCTGCTCGGTACGGTTATCGGGATGATGGGCGCGTTCGCGGTTCTTGGCCAGACTGGCCTTGCCAACCCGCGGGCGCTCGCTACCTCCATTGGTGAGGTTCTCCTTGCGACGGCATCGGGTCTCTTTATCGCGATTCCGGCGTTCGTTGCTTACTACATCTTCCGTAACCGGGCGCAGATGGTAATCGTCCATGGCGATGACGTCGTCAACGACCTCGTGCGTGACATTCCTTTTGATGAACTGACCGGCCTCCAGATCGGTGAGAATTTTAACGCTGGTGCCGGTACGGCCCCTGCCGGTCCCGCCGCCCGCCAGTCCCGGAAAGTTTCCGTCTCCCTGACGACGAACTGCCCGGTCTGCAACGGCGCTGTCAGCCCCGGTCAGAATCCTTGCCCGCACTGTGGGGCGACGCTCCAGTGGGCTTCGTAAAAAGAAGTTTCGCTTGAGAGACCTTCCTTGCGTCTTCTCTCTGTAACGAGGGGGGAATGGCAGGGAAGGGGGGAGGCAGGAATGGCTTGCTCTCTGTGCCGTCCGACCCCCTCGCGCAACAAGATCCCAACCCCCTTTTGAATCATGGCCAGAAAAACGAAATCCGAGCAGGCGCGTGACGCGATGCGGAACGCCCCGGAGGAAGATCCGGAGTTCCAGATTGCCCCGATGATCGACATTCTGCTGGTTTTGTTGGTCTTCTTCATGTCGATCAGCACCACGGAATCGTTGCAGCTCAATCAGGACATTTCGCTGCCGGTGGCCAAGGATGCAAAGTCGGTGGAGAAGAACACCAGCCAGGTCATTCTTAACGTTATGTGGGTGCCACTCAACAACATCGGCTCTCTGGAGGTTGATGAAGTCGTGTATCCGGCACCCGAGCAGTTGACCGGGATGCTTCAAAAGGCTCTCGAAGCCAACCCTCAGACGCGGGTTCTCATCCGTGCAGATAAAGCGGTTCGCTACGAGTATCTGCGCCAGATCATGAAAGTCGTCGGCGCCGCCGGGATCAGTAATGTGACTTTCTCCGTCGTTGACAAAGATATGCCCAAGTAGGAGCGGTGGCTTCAAACGCGCTCTTTTTTTAACCCCTTACCTTTCAAGAAAGACCCGATATGGCTTCCGTAGGTTCCGAAGATGGTGATGTAGGCTTTCAGATCGCACCGATGGTCGACGTCGTGTTCGTATTGATGCTTTTCTTCATGGCGAGCACTGGCTCACAGGTCGTGGAGAAGGAGCTGTCGATGAATCTCCCGGCAGGGACCGCCAAGGCGGGTGATGCCTCCAAGGCCGGTGAAGTAACTCCAATCATGATCGACATCTCTTCCGAGGGGGCGGTCACGGTCAACAGCACCCCGATCGGGATGCCTGATGACAAAGATCTCACCCAGTTGCGCGAATGGTTCAAGGCAACCATTGAGCAGTTTGGAGATCGCGATCCCGTGATTGTCCGTCCTTTCCCGGAGACGCAGCATGAGCGGATCATGGATGTCCTCAACGCTGCTGCCTCTGCCGGGGTGACCAAGTTGACGTTCGGTTAACATTCGTTCCTTCATTTTTTTTATAGCAACCCCGCTTCGCGCTCCGGAGCGGGGTTGCTGCGTTTAAAGGGGGGAGGTGGGGGGAGCGAGCGTAAGATCGGGTCGGTAGCGCGGGGGATGCGCTCTGTTCGCTGCATCGGAGGCGGGGTACGGTTTGGAGGTATAGAGCCCCCTTCGATATGACACTCAAGATATCTCCTATCCCCGTGGCGGTCACCCTTGCCGCTTTCTCCCTGTGGATGACTCCGTTGCATGCAGCGGACCGTTTCTGGACCAATCAGAGTGGAGGTCTTTTTCAGAACGCCACCAACTGGCAGGGGAGCCAGCCGCCCGGGACCAATGTGAATGACTGGGTCCATTTTAACACCGGTGCGACGGATGAGTATGAAGTCACCTTCAACGCTGATGTGTCCTTAGGTAGCGTCAACCCCGCGCGTTTTCAGGTCTACGGCGGTGATCGGGTCGTTTTCAACCTCAGTGGCACTCCCGATGATTATCAGGTCAGCGTTTTCGATTTCAGTGTGTTCGAGGGGAGCGCTACCGTTGAAGGCGGGGAGGTGACCTCCAGCGGGGTGATGTACCTTGGATCTGGTGGTAAAACAGGGAGATTGACCCTCAGAGACGGGGCCGTCTTCACGGGTACGAATACCGGTAGTGATTTCTACCGCGTCGGTAGCGGCACCGGTTCACAGGGGAGCCTGTTTTTGGAAGGGGGATCGCAGTATACCTTAACCCGGCGTTCCCTTTTCGTGGGAGTGAATGCCAGTAACAATCTGGTTACTCTCAAGGGGGCTTCCGAGATGACGATCGGCGGAGGATTGCGTTTGGGAGAGAGTGATACTAATGCATCAACCAATACCAGTAGCCACGGGAACCGGGTGGAAGTGCTGGAAGGTTCGGTGGTATCGGTTACTAGCGTTCTTCATCTTGGCTATGCCAGTGACGCTCTGGGAACTAACAATACGCTTCTGATTTCGGGGGCGAATTCAAAAGTCATAGCTGGTGATGCGGTGCGAATTGGCAGGGGTTCCGGGGGAACCTCTACCGGGAACTCAGTCACCATTGCCAACGGGGGAGCCTTGGAAATGACCAATGCTGCCGCTTACCCCTTTTTGGTCATTGGCGCGGGGAGTGGCAATCGCCTGAGGGTTGAAAGCGGCGGAGCCTTTACCCATCAGGATACAACGGTCAATAACGTTATCAGGGGAGCGATTGAAGTCGAGGGAGGCAGTTTCAAAGCCGGGCGTCTGGAGTTGAGAGGTGCTAGCGTCCTCTTTACCCAAGGGACGCTGGAACTCTCCAATCGTCTTAGCGTTGAAGGCAATAGCCAATTCACCTTCCGGCTTGATGAGGCGGTGACGCTCAAGGTCGGGACCACTGTTGCCTTTGCGGACGCTACCGCGATTAATATCTCCGCTGTCGATGCGAGCATCGTTTCCGGGCAACGCTATACCCTTTTCGCCGCAACGACCTCGATCACCGGTGCCAGTCATCTATCGCTCAATCTCTTGCCCGATGGCTATATCGGCACCCTTGATTGGGATTCCAACCATGTCTACCTCACGGTGGAGTCGATCCCTGAGCCGTCGGTTGCTTTTCTCGCCCTTCTTGGCGTGGCCTTGCTCGGATGGCGTCGTCGTTTTACGGTATGAAACATTCTATTTTTGATTACGGTGCCAAAGGTGATGGCCTTCACAAAGATCACCTCGCTATTCAACAAGCGATGGATGCGGTCCACGCCAGTGGCGGCGGGAGGGTCTCTCTCCCCCGGGGGCGTTACCTCTGTGGGACGCTCTGGCTGAGAAGTCACGTCGAGCTTCACCTCGAACATGGAGCGGAGATCATCGGCTCCCCTGATTTGAATGACTACCATGAGGCAGATGCCTTCCCGGAAAATCAGGCCTTTAGCGAGGAGAACGTGACGGGGCGACATCTGATCGTAGCCTACCGGCAGGAGAATGTCGTCTTGAGTGGTTCAGGAACGATCAACGGGAACTCTACGGCTTTTCTGCTGCCGCTCGCGCCGGGGGAGTCGGCTAGCTATGGTCATAAGACGGCTAATTATCAGGTGCGTGATCAGCGACCGGGGCAGATGATCTACTTCTGTCTCTGCCGCAACGTGCGAGTCACTGATCTGCACCTGATCAATGCTACCTATTGGACCTTGTTTCTTCATGGATGCACTGATCTTTCCATTCATGGTCTGCGCATCGAGAATCCCCCTGCCACCCCTAATGGGGACGGCATTGATATTGATTGTTGCCGCCATGTGACGGTGAGTGATTGCATCATCCGATCCGGCGATGACTGTCTGACGCTAAGGGCCAATGCCCAACGCCTCGGCGTTGACGCGCAGCCGTGTGAAGCGATTGTGATTCAGAATTGTATTCTGAGCACTCCCTGCAATGCCATTCGCGTCGGGGTTGGTGATGGCGAGATCCGCCAGGCTACCTTTACCAATTTGGTCATTAAAGAGACGCGCACGGCCATTAGCATCGTCTCCAACTACTCCGGTAAGGATGGGCGCGGGGTGCTCATTAGTGGTATCCATTTTTCCCATCTCCTGATCGATGCAGCGATCCCCTTCTCCATCAATAATGGTATTAATGTTCGTGATGGAGCGGCGATTTCTGAGATCAGCTTTGCTCACATTACCGCCCGTGGGAGAGCGGCCAGTCAGATTGTCGGTTCCCCGGGCCTGCCAATTCGGGGGATCTCGTTTCAGGACTTGCGTCTCACCCTTTGTGAAGGAAGTCGCAATCTGACTTATGCTGAGATCTTGCCTGAGTCTTTGACGCACTATGGTTTCCATGGACAGGATGATACTCCGGCCCTTCCCTTTGGGCTTTATGCTAGCCATCTTGAAGGGTTCCGGCTCCATGGGGCGACGTTCCGTTGGGAGCGACCTTCGCCGCTTTGGCGCACGGCTATTCGCCTTGATCATGCTCAAGATGTCCGCTTTGATCATCTGGAGGTGCGCCAGCCACAGGAGAGCGGAGCTGCTGTGGAATGTCGGGAGGTGGAGAATCTTTGCTTAAGCCATTGTCACGCTGCGCTACAGACGGACTGCTTCCTCCTCGTTGACGATGCAACAGCAGAGACCTTGCAGATTGGATTTAATACTTTTGAGCACGCCTCTGATGGTGTGATAACCCCAACGCATGATTTTGTTTGATATGGTGATTTCTTTCTCCTCCTTGTCTCTACGGGCGGCAGCGTCACTGGCCTTTGGGTTAGCTATATCTCTCCATGGAGCGCCGGTTGATTGGCAGCATCGGCAAGGCCCACCCGGTATTAGTCATGAAGAATGGCGCGATCTGACCATCGGAGAAGAGCTGGCCCATGGTCGCGAGGTTCGGCTCATCCCCCCGCCCAACTATCACCATACCCGTGATAAGAACGATCGCTTTGATCTTACCGACGGAAAGCTCTCCACGCGCAAGGATGACCGCATCTGGTTTCAAAAAGATGCCGTCGGTTGGTATGGGGCAGGAGATCAGGCGATGATTCTGGTCGACCTTGAAACGATTCAGCCCGTGGGGCAGATCGCCATTCGTCTCCTTGCCGGGAAGGAACAAGGCTCACTCACGACGCCAAACGGTATTGAGTTTCTCGCCAGTCGCGACGGGAAAAGCTATCACCTCCTGCAGAGCATGCGCAAGCTGATGCCTGCGGAGCGCGATCTCTCCGATATGAAGACGGCCTTTTACCTTCCCGAAGAGGGGCGGGCGTTTGTTCATGCTTTCGTCTGTCGCGAGCCGGTTCGGGCACGCTATCTGGCGATCCGTCTCTACCGGGAAGCTAGTGTTTTTAGCGATGAAATCTCCGTTCTCAAAGCCGGGCCGGAGGTCGAGGTCAAGGAAGTCAGTGATTATCCTGTGGCTCCGGCCCTCTATACTGAGGGGCTGGTCATTCGCCCTCGGCAACCGGTGATGACGATTACCGAGGGGGTGCTGACTCCCAACTGGATTCTCTTTGAGAATCTGAGCCCGGAGGAGGGGCAGTCTCTATCAGTGGAGATGACCTTGCCTGATGCGATCCGTTTGGTAGGCTACAGCAGTAAGAATGAGCCATCCGAGGAAAGGGAAGATCGTGATCAAGGAACGCGAACCTATCGTTTTGAAAAGCTTCAGGAACTTGCCGAGGCACGGTTCCACCTTTTTTTAGAGAAGGAGGCGGGGAAGACGCTTCCGGCAAACCCTCGGGTTAGGCTGGTTTCCGAAATCAATGGGGAGGTTTCCCATCGTCTGGAGTATCCGCTAGAGGTACGAGCTATGCCGGAAGGGCCGTACTCTTCTTCGCTGGATGTCAGTCTGGCTTGGATGTGGGTCGGGCAGCAGCGTGCTTGGCCCGGCTTTCACGAAGGGTTCAGGAAGCTCGGGTTTAACTATGTTTCCTGTCTGCCCCGGTATTGGCAAAACCGGACTCTCGAACGGAGTTGGATTGAGGAGCGCCGCCAGCGCGAGATGGCGTGGCTGGAGGAGAGCCGCAAGGCTGGTTATAAGGTGATCATGAACGATTCGCCTTTCCACGAGATGGCTCATACCTTTGAGAATGCGCATTCCCGGGGGCTGGTATCGCCGGAGGAAGAGGCTGAGTTTCGGCTCCAGAATGCGGCTGGGGCGCAGATTCCTCAAATGAATCCCCTCTACCGTGGAGAGTTTTACCGTAGAGAGTTGGAGCGGGTGAAGCAGTTGGTGGCTGAGGTAAAGCCTGATCATCTCTACTTGGACATTGAACGGTGGTGGCGCTCTGCCCGTCTGGCAAAGGATGATCCCCGGGTGGTTCGGGTGTGGAAGGAGAGCGGAAAGCCGTGGGAGGAGTATATCACCGATGTCGGTGCGGAAATGTTGCGTGATCTCGCTGCTGTAGCGCGAGAGGCGATGGATGGCGCTCCACCTCCTGTGATCGGTCTTTATGGGGCTCATGCAGCCCAGAAGGCACCGACCGATGGGCTCTTTGAATGGAAAAAGATCTTCCCTCATTCCGTGCAGCTTTCCATGCCTAGTCTTTACGTTCAGGGGCGCACGCCCGATGTGGTCCGACGCATTCGTGATGACTATGCTTTGATTGGAAAACCGATCATCCCATGGTTAACAGCGGCGACTTATGGACCGGTTAATCCTCCGGCAATGGAGACGATGGTGTTGGAGACGATTTTGAATGGAGGTAGAGGGGTGACTTATTACGAATATCGTGATTTCGATCCGCTTCATTTTTACTATCATGCTCAAGCCTTGGCGAAACTGGGCAGATTTCCACGGCTTCTCAAGGAGGGGAAGCCGCGTCCCTACGCCATCAGGCACGATCAGCTTAACGCAACCTGTTTTGCCAGTGAGGGGGAGGCGCTCCTGTTGGTGAGTAACTATGCGCGTTCTCCGGAAAGCAGCGTGACGCTGACGCCCCCTCTAAAAAAGGGAAATCTCTGGAGAGTAGAGAACGGGGAGCGCGTCCCAGTGGCGGTCAGCGAGGAGGGGGGATGGCGGGAGGAGATTGCTCCCGGGCAATCGGTGCTTTTCTATCAACAGCGCGAAGAGTAGTTTTATTAGCGTATGTTCCAGAGTCCCCCCCGGAGAGCATTGTGGAACGACGGCTATTCACTCACGGAATGGCTGGCGGCGCTGGCGACGGTGTTGGTGCTGCTGGTGATGAGCTACGGTGTTAGTCAGCATTCTGCCGCCAAGGCGCGGCAAGCCCGTTGCCTTCAACAGCTCCGGCAGATCGGAGTGCTCTTTTCGGTTTATCTCGGCGATTATCGTTTTCGTTATCCCTTGGCTACTAGAAATGCAGTTCCCGGGGACGAGCGCACGCGCCGGTTCTGGGCGCAGGATCTGGTGGAGCATTCCGGGAATAAAGCTAACCTTGGTCTTTTCCTCTGTCCGGGGGTGAAAAATCCGATGGATCAGCTTAAAGAATTGCGCGGGGGGTATGCTTATGTTTCCTATGGTATCAACCGCTATGGGGTTTCGCCTCACGAAAGCGAGACGCCATGGCTCCATCCCGCGAACCATCTTTTGATCGAAGAGCCTTCCAGATTGCTCTTGCTCATTGATTACGACACGGCAGGCCAGCCGTACGAAGGGTGGTATTCGGCTTATTCAGGAGGGATGGAGTTGGCGGCGATCGGAAGAACGGTGCTCCCACGTCATCGGTCTTTGAATGTGCTCTTCTGTGATGGATCGGTGCGGCAGGTTAGCCAACAGGAGGTCGCCCCGCCGAAATCGACCAATGCCTATCCATGGGGGGTGCACCGCTTTACCCTTCATCGCTGAACATCGAACGGGCGACGCTTGGCGTGAGGCGCATCCGGGCCTTGAAGAGACGGCGGAAGTGCGCCTCCGAGGCGATGCCGCACTTTTCCACGATCGCTTCAATAGTGTACCCTTCGCGTAACCAGTCGAGCGCTTTCTGAATGCGGATCTGCTGGAGATGTTCCAAGGGAGTGACGCCGGTGTGGCGTCGGAAAAGCTGGTGAAAGAAGGAGGGGCTGTAGCCTGCCATGGCAGCCAGTTCTTCGAGCTTGAGCGGTTCGTTGAAGTGGTGGGTTATGTAGTCGCGGATATAGGCAACGACCTGCTGATGGTGGTCCGGGGGATGCTCGGGGGTAGCTGTTCCGAGGATTTCGAGAAAGAGCGAGGTGAGCGACGACTGGAGGTAGTTCCATGCCAGAGGGCAGTCGGGATCGGCG
Organism: Chthoniobacteraceae bacterium; assembly: GCA_037189865.1. Classification (GTDB taxonomy): domain Bacteria; phylum Verrucomicrobiota; class Verrucomicrobiia; order Chthoniobacterales; family Chthoniobacteraceae; genus DATMFV01. The sequence continues at coordinate 765,072 of JBBCIW010000001.1, forward strand.
CTGACGTGATTCCAAGCCTGTGTGAGCCGGACGACTCGCCCCCCTTGCATCACGCGCATTGGCAAGAGGTGTTGCCCGCCGCCACAGAAAATTTCAAAGGTGAGCAGGTCACTGTGATCGCGCAGGTGGAGCCAGAGGGTCTTGGTCGACGATCCACGATACCGGGGGTGGGTGCGAAATTGACTCGGTTCCCGCCGGTCAAAGAGGAAGACAAACCCGGGGCCGCGACGGTAGCAGCGCTCAAAACCGTAGTACGGGATCTCCCCGGAAAGGGTGAGCATGACGCGGCGGTGTTGGGGGCGGTGCAATGTCGCCTTATCAGCAAAGAAGGCTTCGATCTCCGCATCGCGAAAGGTTAGTGAAAGCTCCGGTTTGAACGAGGTAATCCAATGCCATTGTTGCACGTCGCCGAGCCGTTGCCTTTCCTCCGGCGTAAGGAAACGGTTGAAATGAATGGCTTCACCGGCGGTTTGCTCTGGCATGGTCGTGGGGGAATGGATTGCCCGAGCGTAAGATCGGGTCTGTTCACTTCACTCTTTATCAACTAGATTTCCGGTATGTTCAAACCCTCTTTTCGGCTGCTGGCATTTTTGGCCCTTGCAGGCAGTCTGGCTTCGACGTTGTTAGCGAAGCCTTCAGGGGTTTTGCAGCGACGCGCTGAAGCCCGACGTCTGGCCGGGCAGGGAGCGCAGGTGGAACTTGAAAAGCTGGCGCGTTTTGACAGTGACGCTCTGGTACGCCGGACGGCGTGGCGTGCGCTTTTTTCTCTCGATCCCGCCAAGGATCAACAGTCGGGATGGATCGTAGAAGCGGCGGGTGATCCTGATCCTCTGGTCCGCAGAGCCGCTCTGGAAGAGGCTGCCGTCCGTTTCAAGGCAATGCCGGTACTCAACACGCTATTGAGGGAAGCAACCCGCAAGGAGAGCGATCCCGAGGTGCGCCGCATTGCCGCAGAAGCCCTTTGGCCGTTTCGGGGAGAGACGCGCTCCCTTTTGCAGCGGGTGGAATATGCTGATCTGGCAGTCAAGCCCCTCCCAGCCACGCAACTTCCTCTTGAGGGGTGGAGCTTTGCCAAAGATCCGGATTTAATCGGCCACCTCCAGCGTTGGCATGAAGCGGCGTTTCAACCGCTCGACTGGGTAGCCATCGGGGTTGGCAAACCGTGGCAGGCGTTTGGGCATGACTATGAAGGCGTCGGCTGGTATCGGCTGGCGTGGCAAGCACCACCGCGACCGGAGGGGATCGGGTTTGATCTGGTATTCGGCGCGGTTGATTTCAAGGCATGGGTTTGGGTCAACGGGGTTTACCTCGGTTCACATGAAGGGTGGGACAATCGCTTTGGCGTGGATGTGGGCGATCACCTTCAATGGGGAGCGCTCAATCAGATTGTCGTTCGTGTGGAAAAGCTCTCCGGTTCCCATGCCGGAATCTGGAAGCCTGTCTTTCTTCAACCCTATACTTTTGAAAAATGAAGTTTCTCCCGTTTGTTATCCTTTTTTTGGTTGCCTCCGCCGTCATGGCCGATGAAGTGTCGCCGTTTGCAGATTCGCGAAAGGCATTCTATCGGATGGAAGCCGATGCCGTGCTCAAAGCCCGGCTACCCTCTTCCAATGCGACGCGAATCACGCTGGAAGGGATGGGGCCGACACAGGAAAGGGCGTTGGAAGCGACAACGCAGGAGGTGGCTTTCCTTGTCGATACGCGGCTTAAACCGGGACGCTACCTAGTGACATGGAATCTTTGGGACGACACCGGGGCTCAGCCGTTGGTTGGCGCTCAGGAGACGGTGACGCTGGTTCCCCGACCGTTGCCCCATACCATGCCGGTGATTCTTTGGGGCGGGATGAAGCATGCCGATGTCGATCTCCTTGAGGAGATCGGGTTTACCCATTATTTGAGCCCCAGCCAGTATTCCTCTTCGCCGGGAGTGGCGTTTCTTTCCCCGGAGCAGGTGATGAAGCAGCGTCGTTGGCTCGATCAACTCACGGCGCGGGGCATCGCTACCTTTGCCTCCATCGCGGGGCCATCTTATCAACGCGACCTTCCTAAGGAATGGATGCGCCAGCGCCCTGATGGGACGCCCTACCCGGATCGCACCAAGACCCGGACGCTCAATGTGCTCCGCCCGGAAGTGCGCGAACTCTTTGGTGCGAATGGTAAGTTTCTGGCCGAGACTCTGGGTGACTTACCGGCTCTGCAAGGGGCGCTGGTGAACACCGAAGTGCGTGACTATACCAAGCCGAGCTATTCCGCGCTTGATCGCGAAGTGTTCCGGAAAGCCACGGGGCTTGAGATTCCCGAAGAGGTGGGGGAGCGAAGTTGGGGGGTGAGCTATCATGATCTCTCCGATTTCCCGCCAGACCGGGTCATCGGGGATCGGCATCCGATCCTTTCCTATTATCGTTGGTTCTGGAAGGAGGGAGATGGCTGGAATGCTACCCACACGGCGTCGAGCCGGGGTGTTCACCAGTCAGGACGGCGCGACTGGATCACCTTCTTTGACCCGGCAGTTCGCGTGCCTTCCATCTGGGGAAGCGGGGGCGAGGTCGACCGTCTCAATGACTGGACCTATACCTACCCGCACCCGTTGAAGATTTCGCTCTCCGCCGCTCAGCTCAGTGCGATGGCCGACGGAAGGCCAGAGCAGCGGTTCATGCAGATGACTCAGGCGATCTGGTACCGCTCACAAACCGCACCGAAAGGGAAGGAAGCCTCCACCACTGCCGAATGGGAGGAGGAACAGCCTGATGCTACCTTTATCACCATTGCGCCCGATCACCTCTCAGAAGCGTTCTGGCTCAAGCTCTCCTATCCGGTGGAGGCGATCCTTTACCATGGGTGGGGTTCCCTAAGCGATGCGAAAGAGGGGGGCTATCGCGGGACTCATCCCGGAGCGCGGGAACGCCTCGCGCAGTTGATCCGGGAGGTGATTCGCCCGCTTGGGCCGACCTTGCGACAGGTTCCCGATCTCCCTGCGCAGGTAGCTATTCTGGAGAGTTTTACTTCGCAAATGTTGGCGGGGCGGGGGACCGGTGGCTATGGGCGGGGTTGGGGTGCCGATGTCTGGCATATAGCCTGTTATGCCGGGTTGCAGCCGGTGATCCTCTATGAGGAGCATCTTCTTCGCGATCGTCTTGAGGGGATTCGCGTTTTGATTGCGCCCCACTGCGATGTATTGACCGAATCGGTGGTGAAAGAGATCGAGGCGTTTCAGGCCCGAGGGGGGATTTTGGTGGGCGATGAGGTGCTGGCCCCGCGCCTCCAGCCCGATCTTCTGCTCACTAGCTTTAAACAACCTCCGCTCGCTCACGAGCACAAAGCGATCCTTCTTGAAAAAGCGGCGGCGTTGCAGGAAGAGTTGGCGGAAGGCTACCACCCTCCGGTATTTGCTCAACATCCGGAATTGATCGTACGGCGGCGCGGTTGGCCGGAAGCGGAGTATCTCTTCATCGCTAATGATCGGCGCAAGTATGGGCGCTATGTCGGCCATCATTTGATGGTGGAGGAGGAGGGGGTGCCGCTCTCTAGTGAGGTTGACCTCGGCCCTCGTCGTGCCGTGGCCTATGATCTGGTAGCCCGCCGCCCGGTCGCGGTGGAGGAGCGCAAGGGGCGTTGTTTCCTCCCGGTTTCTCTGGAGGGGGGTGGAGGCGCTCTCTTTCTTTTACTGGAGAGAGCCGCCGGAGGGATGAAGGTGGAGACCTCCGGGCAACTCAAACGCGGGGAGAGCTTCCCTGTTCGCTTCCTGTTGGCGGATGAGGCGGGCGATCCCCTGCCGGGGGTGATTCCGCTGCATCTCGAAATCCGCAATGCACAAGGAGAGGCCGCGGAAGGGAGCGGCTGGTACGGAGTGACCGAGGGAGTCTTGAGGGTGACACTGGAGCCTGCCAGCAACGATCTGCCCGGTGAATGGAGTCTGATTGCTACCCATGGGCTAACGGGGGAACGTCATGAAAGCCGCTTTTCTCTGCCATGAAGCTTCAATGCCGGCGTCACGACGGCGCCTATACCCTCCCTGAACTGTTGTTAACGGTGACCCTTGTTGCGATGCTACTCGTCCTCTCCTTCGCGGGGATGCAGAAGATAACCGCCCACCGCGACCGTTCCCAATGTCTCTCCAATCTGCGCCAACTCGGGGTGGCGTCGCTGCTCTATGCGGCAGATCACCAGCAGGTATTGCCGGTGCCGACGCATTGGTCTTCACCCGTTTTGAGCGACTGGTATTGGTGGGAGCGGCTTTCTCCCTACCTTTACGCCAATGTACCGAACCGCCCGGTGATGCACGTTAACGAACTCTTTCGCTGCCCGTGTGGTGAGGGGGGCAAAAAGCTGCCGCGCGGTTTTACTCTCGGGATCTATCCGATGATCGACTACGCACAGTTTATCTATTACCCGGCGGGTCAACCGTTCTCCCTGCGTAACGTGAACCCTGAGAAGGCGGCGTATCTCATTGACGGGGAGAACTACAGCGGGCATCTCGGGATCAGCAACCACATCCAACTCGCTTCCATTGTTAACCAGCGGGCGCTGGATCGCCACCTCGGCAAGGTCCATGTTCTTTTCTGTAGCGGACGGATCGAATTGATCGGCCCGGAGCGGCTGGTGTGGACGCAACTCAGCACGCTCTACCGGTGAACCGTCACCGCGCGTACCAGAAAACGGCGCAGAAGTGGCAAGCCGTCCCGGCCATGACGAAGAGGTGCCAGAGCAGGTGATGGTAGGGAAGGCGCTTGGCGCTATAGAAGACGACGCCGAGCGTATAGGCAGCCCCTCCGGCGACCAGCCAGTAGAACCCTTCGCGTGGGATGGCGTCGTAGAGCGGCTTGATCGCCAGCACGATGAGCCACCCCATCGCGAGATAAAGCCCGGTTGAGAGCCTGCGATTACCAATGCCGCGCCGCAGTTTGAGCCAGACGCCAACCGCCGCCATCATCCAGACCAACACCAGCAACGTCTTCCCCCAAACGCCCCAAAGGACCGTGAGCATGAACGGGGTATAGGTTCCTGCAATGAGAAGGTAGATCGAAGCGTGGTCGATCCGGTTCGCCATCGCCTTGGAGGGGCCGGGCGGCAGCGAATGGTAGATCATGGAGCTTAAATAAAGCGCCAGAGCGCAGAGGGTGAAGATCAGCGCACCGAGCGTCGCCATCGCCGTCCCGTCATAGGCACGGACGGAGACGAGATAGGGACCGGCGGTGAAAAGCGTGATGAAAGCTAGGGCATGGCTCCCGCAGTTCCACCACTCTTCACGCGGGGTCTGTTCGCGCCGCGCCGGGGGGGCGGCGGCGGCAGGGAGCGGGGTGTCGTTGAGGGTAGCCATTGGGGTCCGCGCTTGTCGGTTACGGAGTCACGCTGGCCGTCTTGCTCGCCTTGGAACGCTCGATCAGGTCGGTGAGGATCTGCAAAGCTTCCAGTTTAACCGGGTCGATTTTGGGTTCCTTGAAGCCCTCTTCCTCGTCGAGTTCATCTTCATCGGAGCTATCATCCCCCTTGGCGTTCTTCTTGGTCTTCGGCTTGGGGGCGTGCTTGGCCTTCTGCTCGGCGTCGTCGTTTTTGACGAGTTCAAGCTGTGGCTTGTCGACGTTATCGAGCGTGATCGAGTAGGCGACCAGCGGGTCGAGCTTGCGCTTGGCGCGGTCAGCCTTGCGGGCGGCGATGCGGGCCTTGTCACGCTCGATCTCGGCGCGGCGCTCCTTCTCGTTGAGGGAGAGGGAGTTTTTGGCGATCTTCTCCTTGAGACGCTTGAGGTTTTCGGTGATGTAACGGAACTCCGGCTCCTTCTTCACGCGTGCTTGCGAGCGCTCGCGCAGTTCGTTGATAAAGAGCGGCTGGTCGGTGACTTTGCGGTAGCTCTCCGGCGGCACTTCGTCGTACGGGAGCGGCTTCTTGAGCGCCTTTTCACCGATCTCATCGTAATCATAGATCGACGGGAGGACGATGTCGGACTCAACCCCCTTGAGCTGTGTAGAACCCCCGGCGATCCGGTAAAACTTCTGGATCGTCAGTTTGAGCGCTCCGGCTTCGTTGTTGTTGCCGCCGAGGAACGGGATGAAACGGCTGATGTCGAGGATCGTCTGCACGGTCCCCTTGCCGAAGGTGTGGCGGTCGCCGACGATGAGCGCGCGTCCGTAATCCTGCAACGCTCCGGCAAAGATCTCGCTGGCCGAGGCGCTGAGCGTGGTGGTCAGGACGATCATCGGCCCTTCATAAACGTCGGAGGAGCCACGGGTGCGCAAAACGCGGGGCGGGCCGGAAGCTCCCTTGACCTGCACGACGGGGCCGCCCCCCTTGATGAAGAGACCGGTCAGGTTGACCACTTCATCAAGCGAGCCGCCGCCATTGCGCCGCAGGTCGACGACGAGGCCGTTGATATTCTCTTTTTTCAACCGTGCCAGAAGCCGGGCGACATCGGCCGTGGTGCTCTTGGTGCGGTCTTGCATGTCGGAGTAGAACGACGGGAGAGTGATCCAGCCGAGGCGGATCGGGTGGCCTTTTTCGTCCTTCTGCTCAATGATTTCGGCCTTGGCTTCCTGATCCTTGAGTTTGACCTCATCGCGGACCAGTTCGACGATCTTGCGGGCGCTCGGATCGGTCGAATGCGCCGGGATCACCTGCAAGCGGACGGTGGTCCCCTTTTTGCCACGAATGAGCCGGACCACTTTGTCGAGCTTCATGTCGACGGTGTCGGTAAAGTCGGTATTGCCTTGGGCGACGGCGCTAATCCTGTCGCCGATTTTCAGGCGGCCATCTTTCAGCGCCGGGCCGCCGGTGATCAAATCGGTCACTTTGGCATACCCTTCGTCGCTCTGGAGCTGCGCACCGATCCCGACCAGCGAGAGCTTCATGCTGATGGAGAAGTTCTCCATGTCGCTCTTATTGAGGTACTCGGAGTGGGGATCGTAGGTCTGCGCGAGCGTGGAGAGGAAGAGGTCGACCGCGTCGGTGTCCGACTGTTCGGCGAGGTTCTTCAAGACCTGCTTGTAGCGCCGGGTCAGGACGTTCTTCGGAGTGTCGAGCGCGTGTTTGGCGAGCTTTTCCTGAAGGAACTCGTTTTCAATACGATCGCGCCAGAGCTGGTCGGCCTCTTTTTCGTCCTTGGGCCATGGCACTTTCTGGCGGTTGATCGTGATGGTGCGCTTGCTTTTGAAGTCGAATTTCCCTTTTTCGATCAGCTCCATCACCTTCGCAACGCGCTCCTCGATCCGCCGGCGGTAGAGGTTGAAGATCTCCACGGCCGCCGAGGGGTTGCCTAAAAGAATGTCATCATCGAGGGAGGCGCCATGCTTGAGCTTGATGGCGTCGATATCCTGCTGCGTGAAGTAGAGTCGGCTGTGGTCGAGCGCTTCGAGGTAATTGTCGAGCAGTTCGGAGCCGATCTCTTTATTGAGCTTTTGCTGGTTGTAATGATTCTGTTCGAGCAGCCGCCCCACGGTGATGCTGATCTGGCCGGGGTCGGCGGTGGAGGCCGTCATGGAGCCGGTAAGCAGGCCAAGCGACGCGATGGTAACGGAGAACAGGCGGAACAGTTTCATAACGTGTTGGAACCCTTACGTTGACAGGTATCGGTAATAAATCAAATCCGGGTAGTACTTGAAAGCGCTTTTACCGCGCTGAGGCTGTGATGGGAGAAAGAGACTTGCTTCCCGCTTCTTTTTTCCGTCATTTCAACAACGTACCCATGCAGATAGACACCTATACCGGCGGGCTGTTCGACACGAATGCGTTTTTTCTCCCCGAGGCGGGCATCCTCATTGATGCTCCACAGGGGGCGGCGGAGTGGCTTGCCGCGACGGGAAAGAAGGTCGACCACCTGCTCATCACCCACGGACACATTGACCACGTTGCCGATGCCGCGCAGATCAAGGCGGAGCACGGCTGCCGCGTCGTCTATCATGCGGACAATGTCCCGATGCTGACCGATCCCGGCTTTTTCCGCCGTCTCGGCTTCGGGTGGGAGATTGCGCCGGTGGCGGCGGATGAGTTGCTCGAAGAACAACCCGCTTGGGAGGCGGGGGGGATCGACTTCGGCGTGCTGCTCGTCCCCGGGCATTGCCCCGGTTCGCTCTGTTTTTATGCCAAAGAGGCGCAGATTCTCTTTGGAGGCGATGTCCTTTTTGCCGGAGGGGTCGGGCGCTGGGATCTCCCGGGCGGGGATCGTGACCTGCTTCTCTCAGGCATCCGTAACAAAATCTTCCCGCTGGACGATCGCGTGAAAGTCCTTCCGGGACATGGCCCTGCGACGACGGTGGGGCATGAACGGGCGACCAATCCGTACCTTCTCCCGTAGACGCGGGAAAAAAAGGGAAGTTGCGGGTTGCCCAGCACAGGCATTGCTTTATCTTCTTCTTTCCCTTTTTCTTTTTCCCTGACCGATGAAAAAATTCTTCGCCATTGCCACGCTCGCCGCCCTTGCGAGTGGTGGATATTGGTTTTACCCGGTCGCTACGACCTATTTCGCCTCCCAACGTAATGAAGGGCCGCCGGAGCGCTACATCGTCAAGGCGTCGGAACGCGATATTGATTACGCCATTGAAGTCTCCGGCGATGTCGCCCCCGAGGTGCAGCTTGATGTGAAGTCGGAAGTGGGCGGGAAGATCAAGGCGCTCTATGTCGAAGCAGGCCAGCGGGTGAAAAAAGGTGAACTCCTGTGCGAAGTCGACGACACCGATCTGCTCAACGAGAAGGCGAGCGTCCTCGCCCAGATGGAAGGCTCGCAGCTTTCTGTCGACCGTGCGCAGCAACATTACGACCGCGCTAAGGGGCTTTTTGCCCGTAACCTGACGACCCGAGAGAATTACGACAACCTCAAGAGTGATCTCGCGATTGCCAAAAATGGCCTCGCCCGCGCACAGCGCCAGCTTCAGACCGTGGAGGATAAACTCGCCAAGACGCGCATCACCGCGCCGACGGACGGGACGCTCCTCAACGTTATGGTGATCGAGGGGCAGGTCGTCATCAGCGCGGCGAGTGTCAACTCCGGGACGACGCTCATGACCGTTGCCGATCTCTCCCGGCTGCTGCTGGAAACCCACGTCAACCAGATCGACGTCACCCGGCTTAAACCCGAGCAGGAGGTGATCCTCCGGGTGGAATCGATCCGTGATGACGAGGAGATGCAGGGGAAGATCACCTTCATCGCCCCGGTGGCGGGGGTGAAGAGTGGCGTGAAGGGGTTTCAGGTCAAGGCGTCGATCTTGAACCCATCCGAGCGGTTGCGCCCGGGGATGACCGTGAAGATGCGCATCCCGGTCGCTCAGGCCCGGGGGGCGCTCGCCGTGCCGGTCTCGGCGATTTTCCGGGATGAGGAGGATCGGCGGATCGTCTATGTGCTTAATCAAGAGGCGAAACCGGAGGCGCGGGAGGTGGAGATCGGCGTCACCAGCATCGACTACGCGCAGATTTTGAGCGGCCTTAAATCGGGGGAACGCATCCTGCGGGTCGAACCCCGCTTGATCGAAGGGAGTTCTTCCTAAGGTTACGGCGCTTATGGCACTGGTTGAACTGCGCGACATCACTAAGCGCTATCAGGTGGGCGATCAGGAGATCGTGGCGCTGGCCGGGGTCTCGCTCGATATTGATGAGGGGGAGTTCCTCGCCATTATCGGTCCGAGCGGCTCGGGCAAGTCGACCTTGATGCACCTCCTCGGGTGTCTCGATACACCGACGAGCGGGCGGTTGACCATTGACGGGATCGACGTCTCAAAGGCTTCCAATGATCAACTCGCGGCGATGCGTAATGCGAAGATCGGCTTTGTCTTCCAGTCGTTTAACCTCCTGCCGAAGTTTGATGTCCTGCGCAATGTGGAGCTGCCGATGGTCTATGCCGGGCTTCCGGGGAAAGTCCGCCGGGAACGGGCGTTGGAGGCGATTGAACGGGTGGGGCTGACCCATCGGCTCCATAATAACCCGTTGCAGTTGAGCGGCGGCCAATGTCAGCGGGTGGCGATCGCCCGGGCGCTGGTCAACCGGCCCAAGATCATCTTTGCCGATGAGCCGACCGGCAACCTCGATTCCCACACCGGGGAGTCGATCCTTACCCTCTTTCGGGAATTGAGCGAGGCGGGGAGCACGATCGTCATCGTCACGCACGATAACACGATTGCCGCGCGGCTCCCGCGACGCATTGAGATGCGCGATGGCCGCATCACTGACGGGGCGCAGGCGGCGGTTGATCTCACCGAGCCGCTGCTACCGGGGAGGGGGGAGCGATGAACTTCTGGTTTGGCCTGCTCATCGGGCTTAAAGAGATCTCGGCCCATAAGTTTCGCAGTTTTCTGACGATGCTCGGGGTGATCCTTGGGGTGGCGAGTCTGCTCTCAATGTTTGCGTTGACGGAGGGGATCGCGGTCGGCATGCGCGAGCGGCTCGAAGCCAACGGCGGCGTGGAGCGGGTCGAGATCGACACCAAGGAGCCGTCTGCTGAGGTCTACGACACAGCGTTCCTCTCGCCCGGGCGGACGATGCTTGATGTTGAGGCGTTGGAGCGGGGCGTGCCGCTGGTCGATCTCGTGGTGCCGGAGACCTATCTCAACGCGGCGCTTTCCCACCGCAATAAACTAGTGCGCGTTCGGGCGACCGGGACCGTCCCGGGCTATGCCGAGATCGGCAAGTTTGACATTGAGTATGGGCGGATGATCTCGCAGGTCGATCTTGACGAAGCCAAGCGGGTGATCGTCATCGGGGCATCGGTGGTGGAGGGGCTTTGGCCGGGGCAGGAGGGGATCAACCCGGTCGGGGAGACGCTCTATCTTAACGGGGTTCCCTTTACGGTCATCGGCACCTTTCCATTTTTTGAGACCGATTCCGCACGGCGCAAACGGCTCGCCGGAGTGCACGATGCCGCGCGGGAGCGTAATGAACGGCGCGGTGCGCGCGATCGTTCCCGGCGTTATGACAGTTTTGCACATAAAAATCACGCCGTAATCATCCCGTCGACGACGATGTTTTACGACTATCGCAGCGGCCAGATGTCGGATGGCAGTCCGAACTATCTCGTCGACAAGCTCTCGGTGCGTGTGCGTGATCTCACGCAGTTTGAGGAAGCGCTCAATCAGGTCCGCACCGTGCTCTACCAGACCCACCGCGGGATTGATGATTTCGGCTTCAACACGCGCGAGGAGTGGTTTGAGAGTATCGAAAGCTCCGTGCGCGCCACACGGATCAGCGGTAGTTTCATCGCCGGGATCAGCCTGCTGGTCGGTGGCATCGGGATCACCAACATCATGCTAGCCAGCATCACCGAGCGCATCCGGGAGATCGGCGTGCGCCGGGCGATCGGGGCAAGGCAGCGCGATATTTTTGTGCAGATTGTGGTCGAAAGCGCCGTGATCGGGGTGATCGGCGGCGTGCTCGGTTTGATCGCTTCGCTCGGGGTGGTCCGTTTGCTAGTCTTAATCTCTCCGACGGAGAACGCCCCGGTGATGACCATGACGGCGATCATGATCTCGTTCGGTTTCGCCGTCGTGATCGGTGTTTTCTCCGGTCTTTACCCGGCGTTTAAAGCCTCCCGGCTTGACCCGATCGAGGCGTTGCGCTGGGGGTAGGCTTACTCTGCTACCCGTCCTGCCATAAATTCGCTATAGGAGAAGAATTGGTGGGCATGCGGCAGGCGTGCAAAGGTGTCGAGCTGATGATCGAGCCGCACCAGTCGCTCTTGCTTCTGGCGCAGGAGGGGGCCGAGGCGTTCTGCTCGTCCCGCAAGATGTTCCTGCAAAGCGGTGAGAGTGGCCGGTGGTTCATCGGCGCTCAGGATATAGCCTTGCAACTCGCGGTGATCGATTTCGTAGACCGCCAGATGCCCCGCTGTGATCGGCTCCATTTCCGTAATGCGGAAGGTTTCGTAGCTCTGGCCTCGCATCCGCCAGACGCGGAGTTCTTCGGGAAGGCCGAGTGCCGTCAGGTCGAGGTCGATATTCACGCCAATCGCGGGGGAATCGTCGAGGCGCGGCCCTCCTTCGTTGACGAGCAGTAGCAGGATCTCCCCGCGCGGCGTACGGTAGAGGGTATAGGCGATCTCCTCATTATCTAGTGAAAGCACGGGGGCGGCAAGGGTGTCGTAACAGGTCGCTTCCTCCATTGGGAAGGCTCGCCACATTTGCCAGAGCGCCATCAATTCCGGAAAATAGCCGGGGTCGACCGTGGCGATGATCGCTTTGCCGCAGACGCCGAGGCCGACATGGGGTGTGACCCCTTCGCGTACCAGAGGGCCGAGGGTGCGTGCGGAGCGGAAAAGGTCGCGTTTATTGCGCTGGATGATCCATAACCCCGGTGCGGTTCCATAGTGAGTGCCGAGCGTTTCCGCCGTCATTGTGCGCTGTGCCTCTCCGGTCAAGCAGGCGTCGAACCCTTCCACCATGTCGCTGCCAACCAGAAAGCCACCCCCATGGCCGATCATGATTTTCTCCGGCCCAAGCGCTGCCCGCCACTCCCGCAGGAGCCGGAGGTAGTCATGGAAATTAAACATCCCCGGGAGTCCGTTCTCCGGATTAAGCGCTAACCCTTGCGCTGGCCATGCAAAATCGATGTACAACCCGTCCATCGCGTACCGGGTCATGCAGTCGAGCGCCCCGTCCCGGATATGGGCAAACGCCTCGGGATGGCGGAGGTTAAGTTCGTCGCAATCGTTCTCGGTGAAGTCGGGTAGGTAACTGGTGATCTGGCATTCCGTCATCGCGTTCCAGACATTGAGGCACTCGGTACGCTGATGGCGAAAACGCTCCGGCACGCAAGGGGTGCGCCGGATCAAGTACGGCTGGGCATAAAGGAGGATCTTGATTCCTAGTCGGTGCGCCTCCTGCACGCAACGTTCCATTGCTAGTGGGTCTCTCGCCTCTTGCACATCAATCTGAGAGAGAACCGGCAGGTGCATGATTAAAATCGACGCGCCATACTCGGCCATCTCCAGGAGTTGCTCCGCATCGGGCGGGGCGAAGCCTTCTGCAATGTTGCCAAACCATTGGTAGATGCGTTGGCCGCGCACCGGGTTGGGGCGATGATCAGGGGCGGTGAACGAGATGCACCACCGGTTTTCATAGCTAAAGCCATCGGCGAAGGGGTAGGGCCAGCCGGTGGTGAGCTTCCAACCGAGTTCCCGCCCACCGTGGCGGGAGGTGATGTAGCGAAGCGGCGGCTTCCCGTTGGCATTGAGGGAGACTTGTTCGAGAAGCAGGTCGACGCTGTGGGTGACCGGGCGGTGATCGGTCGTGAAATTGACCGAGAAACCACGCACCGCCTGCCGCATCTCCGGTTGGGGCGATTCGTTGAGAATGCGGTGGGGTCGGCTAAAGACGGTGGCTTCCTCCAGCACCATCCGTACCGCTAGTGAAAGAGGGCGGGCTCCGTCACGGCGCGTGGCCATCCGAAACGAGGCGATCACATACCCGCGCGGGTAGACTTCGTAGCGGGTAGCGACCTCCCAGTCCTCATCGCCTTGTTGCACGGTGATGACGATGCTGTCGTGCTCCCCCTCGCTGATCTCGAAGCTTTCGGCGGGGAGATTAAGATTGAGGCCGACTTCTTCCTTGAGAATCTGATTCCAGCTTATCCCGTCGTAGAGCCGTAGCGAATCGATGGCTCCTTTGGAACGGGAGAAGCCGAGCCGGAAATGGCGTCCGATGATCTCCAGACGTTCCTCCTGCTGACAAAGTTCAAGTGCGGGAGCGGAGGCGATAGCAGAAAATGACATAAGGAAAAAATTTGGCGTTGACGTGGCGGAAAAATGGTCTAACGTTAGACTCATGTCAAGCCAAAGCCGTTCATCTTCCCGGGGGAAAGCCCCTAGTCTGCGGGCGATTGCCGAACGGGTCGGCTTCCACATCACCACCGTATCGCTGGCCTTGCGCGGTAGTCCGAAGATCCCCAAACAGACAGCGGACCTGATCTGCAAGGCGGCCCATGAAATGGGGTACATCCCCAACCGTGCGGCAAGGGCGTTGCGCGGGGTGGCTACCCGTTGTATCGGCGCCGTCATCCCTAACCTGACCCTGCCCGCCCCGGCGCGGTTGATGGAACTGCTCTATCGTGAAGCGCAGGCGCGTGGCTTTGATCTTGAGCTTCATTTTCACGAATGGCGCGAAGATCGTGAGCAGGAGGCGATCCGTCGGCTTCTGGCCCATCGGGTCGACGCGATTTTCCTGATCCCTGCTTCCTTACAAAGCGAGGAGCAGCTTGCTCCGCTTTTTGCCGCCCCGGATGCCCCTCCGATCACCCTCTTTACCCATCAGCAACCGCGAGCCGCTCTTCCCTTTTCCGCAAGCCGTCGGCTCTACCTCGATCTTCCCGGTGGCTGCCGTCAGGCGCTGGCTCATCTCCATGAAAAGGGGCATCGGCGTATTGCAGCCCTTCTGCCCGGACCGTTTGGAGAGGAAACTCACGGCACCTTTTTTATGCGATCGGTGGAAGCGGCTGCCCGCGCCTTCCCTGATTTGCAGGTTCACTATGTCTGCCGCTCCCCCCGGCATTCCCGTAAGGAACGCCTCGCTGTGGCGAAGGAGGGGCAATCGGGTGATGCCGGCATCCTCGCCGCCAAAGCGCTTGCGGCGACTTACCTCGAAAAGATCCCGCAGGAGAGTGCCATCTTGACGACCGATGATATTCACGCGCTGGCGATCCTTGATGCAGCCAAGGCAAAAGGGCTACGGGTGCCGGAGGATCTCTCGCTCATCTCCTTTGGCGACACCTTTCTTTGTGATCTCGGCTCCCTGCATTTGACTCACCTTGGCTACCATACCGAAGCTGCTGCCGCTACGGTGCTCGACTTGCTTTTGGAGGAAACTCCTTCGCTGGAGGCAGGGGCGATTCACTATCTGCCGATGCACCTTCGTGAGCGCGATTCCGTAGCTGCGGCGGCAGAGCCCGTTGTGCGAAATCGGCGGGCGAAGTCTTCAACTTTAGTTTCGTAATCCTTGCGGCGGGTTGATTTTAACCGCCGCTTCTTCTTCCCTCTTATGAAAACACCCTCCCTTGCTCTCTCACCACGCCTGATGGCTTTGGCAGTGCTTTGTCTGCCGTTGACTGGAGCTTTTGGCCAGACTGTTTTGCTCCATACAACCTACAACACGGTCCAACCGCGTCCATGGCAGGATGGGGAGGGGAAGTGGTGGAACCGTACCACCACATGGGGCGTGGGGACATGGTCCAATCTGGTCGACAGCGGCAATCAGGCTACCACGATCGGCTGGCAAACCACCGCTGGTTTTACCTACTATTTCGCGGATGGCCCGGCGAGTTCCGGAACTTTTGACTATCCCGACTTTGTTTCCGGCAACGGGTTTAACTTTACCGGCGTCACCGCGTCGGGCCGCTTCTCCGGGCTGGACCCCGACAAAGCCTATACCTTGAGCTTTTATGCAGCGGTTAATCTGACCGCTCTCGTCCCGCAACAAGGGTTACAGATCACAGCGACTGGCTTGCAAACCACCAGCGAGGCGTTGCTCCTGCAGGGTAGCGTCGGCCAGCCGACATGGCAGGAGGTGGTACTGGAGAACCTGCGCCCCGCTGCCGATGGGACGCTGACTCTCACCTTTACCCGGCCTGATGGCTATGCTCGCGGCAGCCTTAACGCGATCACGCTGACGACGATTCCTGAGCCGGGCCATGCCGCCCTCCTGATTGTCGGGCTGGGTGTGGCTCTCTGGCGTCCTCTGCAACGTCGGCTTCGCTAATCTTTTCTCTATGAAACGCTCCCCCCGTCATTCGGGTGGCTTCTCCCTGATGGAGCTTCTGCTCGCTTTGGGGTTGATCGCCATTCTCCTCGTTCTGGTGTTTCCCGCGTGGCAATCGATCTCGCGTCATTCTGCCAAGACGACCTGTTTGGCGAACCTGCGCAGGCTTTCCGCAACGCTCTTCACCTATTCCGGGGATCACAATGGCGCGATGGTTCCGTGCGTTCTTTATGCCAGCCCGACCAATCGCAACGTCGGGACACCGTGGATTAACTGGTTGATCGAGCAGGAGTATCTCGTCGATGACGGCTTCCTGCCGGGGCGTGTCTATAGCGATCTCAAGAAGGGCTTGCTGACCTGTCCGGCAAGGGAAACGGGCGGGAGCGCGGTCTATAACAAGATGCACTACGGCATGAATTATACGTTGGGGTTTGGCCCGACGAATGAAAACTTCGGCTACCGCACGCCGCTCCAGTTACCCCGGCGCAACCTTGTCGCCAACCCGTCGCGAACGCTGATGCTCGGCGAGGCGAAGTATGGCTATATGATTAAGCCCGAGGCGCGGTTCCTCGATGAAGGCCCGAGCCAGAATATCGAATTCCCGCACGGCGGGCGGATGGTGGTGATCTTCATGGATGGCCATGCTGAGGAGAGCACGCCGCCGTGGAAAGTCCCGACCAAGGCGCGCCCGCTGGAGACTTACCCTTTTTTCTGATTTGACATGACTACCCGCTTGATCACCCTCTCACGAACCCTCGCCATCGCTACCCTTAGTCTTACCATGAGCGCCTCTTCGCAACCGCTCCTTACCAACGGCTCCTTTGAAAATTGGGAGGAGAACGGTCCCGCCGGATGGACCCCCGGTAAGGGCCTCTATCAACGTGATGCCACCATGACCTACGCCGGGCGGACGGCCGTTCGGATGCGTCTTCCTGAAGGAGACTCCGGGAATGCGGTGATGCTCACGCAAGATCTTCAACTGGAACCGGGCCGCGAGTACGAGGTGCGCCTCGCTATGGCCAAGGAGGGGCAGGGGGCCGTCGCCGTTCGCCTTCAACCTTTCATGAACGGGAAAGCAATTCCCAATGTCCCGCTGACGCTGGACTGGAGCAGTATCTGGAGCTGGAGCTTTCCGTGGAACCCGGTGGTCCTGCGGTTCCGTGCGGGCGATGCTAATGAGTATCGCTTCGCGGTTGCCAGTTACGGGAAGGCGGGGGAATCGACCTGGGTGGATGAGATTACGCTAGTGCCGCTCGAAGAGCCGCCGCAGGCACAGGCCGCCGCGTTGCTCCATACCCGGTCTCTCTCGATTCCCTTTAATGCAAAGGAGAAGCCGCTGGAGACGCTCGCAAAGCTCACGGTTACTGCGACAGCGGGCGATTACGAACCGGCCTTCCTTGGACTCTATGCCTTGCGTGATCTGCCGGGGGTTGATCTGCGCCTCTCCGGCGATTTGACGGGGGAGGGTGGGGGTAAGATTCCTGCCGGGGAGGTGGTGATCCGTTCGATGGAAGAGCAGGCGCTCTTGCCGTTGACGGAGCCGCGGCCGGTGGCGGCTCAGGAAGGGGTGGGGTGGTGGATCACCGTCCGGCTGCCGGAAGGGAGCGCCCCGGGGCTCTATCGCGGAACGTTGGAAGTGACTAGCAACGGTGCGCCGCTCATGACGCTGCCGTATGAAGTGCACGTTGAGCCGTTCCGCCTCCCCGCGCTCGATATTCCCGCTTTTGTCTACCATGCGGAAGTTTATTTCCCGGCAGGCTTTTTGAGTGAGGAACTTCGGCTTGCTTACTACCGCGACATGAAGGAGCACGGGATGAATACCGTGACGATTTATAACACGCCCGATGTCAACGGGCGGGAGGTCGATTTTAGCCGGGATTATCGCTATGCTGCGTTGACAGGGGAGAAGCTCGCTGAAACCCGGGCCAAGAGTAAACTCCCCGAAGCGGAGTGGGCGAGCCGGGAGAGCTTTGGGCTCGATCGCGTGATGGCGCTCGCGCTCCAAAGCGGGTTGGTCAGCCGGGAGTTCCCCGTCCTTTGGCTCCCGCTCAAGGTGGCCGGGTACGGTTTTGGCAATATGCCTTCCGAGGCGCTCAAGAAAGCGCTAACCCATTGGCAACAACAGAAATCATGGCCGACGCCGTTGCTCTATGTCCTCGATGAACCGCACGGTCAGCCGGAGCGGATCGCCGCTGCCAAAGAGGCGCTCGCCCGGATCAAGGGGTTGGATCTGCCAGTGAAAACGGTGACGGCCAACGTCCCGGTGGCGGAGCTAGGCAAGGAGTATGATGTCTGGATTCAGATTGAGAACCGCGTCTCCGCCTCCATGGCTGCCGAGGCGAAGGCACACGACGCCGCGCTCTGGACCTATAACTGTAATATGCCGACGGAGAACGCCCTTTTCACCCGCGCGTTCTTTGGCCTCTGGGCCTATCGGGCGCAGGTTCGGGGGATTGGCCTCTGGGCTTACTACGACGCTAATACCTGGTGGATGGATGGCGAAGGGCGTCTCCATGGACGTAACGGGCCGGGGCGGCTTTCGCGCATCTGCCCTTCCCCGAACGGGCCGATCCCGACGATCTCATGGGAGACGACGCGGGAGGGGATCAACGATTACCGTCACGCCATGCTCTTTGACCGGCTGTTGGGTGAAGCCAAAGCGGCGCTCAAGGCGGGCGATGACCGGGACGAACTGGCGCTGGCCGTGAAAATGGCGGAATCGGCGCGTACCAAGCTGATCGATTCCATCCCGGTCGATGCGATGAGCATCATGGGGGAACTGCCGTGGACCGCTGCTAACAACCAGTTTGTCCCTGTCCTCGGCTTTGGCGATCCGTTGCTCGTCCCTGAGCACAAACGCCGCAGCCTGCGGGCCTATATCCGGCTGCTCTCCGCTGCTATCGGAAAAGATTGATCAGCCAGCCGATGGGATCAAACAGAGTCGATTCCCCGGGAGGGCGGTCGCTTGGAGGGCGATAGTTGGTGATCGGGCGGAGCTGCCCGCCGGAAACGTGGGCAAGCTCTGTTTCCGAAAGGCGGCTCTCAAGTTGACGGGTTGCGACCTCCAACTCGCCAAGGTCGAAACGATATCCTTTCCCTGCTGCAAAGTTGACGACGGACCGGGCAGCATCGCCTTCCTTTTCCAGAAAGGCGTGCAGATCACTCTTGAGGTCAGGGGAAGTGGTGAGATCGCGGAGAAAAGTTTCAGCGTCCATGTTTTCTCCGACACCGGCCCGGCTTAGTATGTTCAAAGATCAGCTTCGATCGCTTCGCTTAAAACATACTCTTCGTCTCCAAAGGCGAGGAGTTCAAAGATCGCTCCGGCTGCGAGGGAATCGGGGTAGCGTTCGGCCAACTCGCGCGTGGCGCGGAGGGTGGCGCGGTATTCTTCGAGCGATTCGCGGAATTTCTCCACGACAGGGGTGACGGCGCTGGTATCGGTGGCATCGTGGCGGATCGTCTGCCAATCTTTCCAAGTGCGGTAGATCTCGGTCTGGCGCAGGAGGGCGACCATGAGGCCGCAGAAGCTCCCGGCAATCGCCGGGTCGGCGTCCTCCGGGAAGATGCGCGTCGGGTCGAGGTGTTCCTGCCGGAAGTGATCGTTGCGGTAGCGGTCCCGGGCGGCTGGGTCGCGGAAATCGGGGACCTCCTGCGGCGTCCCGTTTTCCACGGCGGAGCGATAGGCGAGGATGCCCGGCAGCGTGCAATCGGCAGCGCGGTAGATGTCAAAGGGAGCCGGGGTCCCTTCGAGGATCTGCCGTGCGAAGTAGTAGATGACCCAGAAATCGCCACCGCCGTGTCCGCTGGCGCGGGCCAATTCGGCGTTCTCTTTCCACGTCGGGTCGATCGGGACGAGCGGGGAATGCCCCCGGCCTCCGAGCCGGATCTCCAGTTTGCCGCCCCGGATCTCGGCGCTCGCTTTCGTCCCCCAGATTCGCTGGTTGGCGAAGTCGCCGGAAATTTGCCCGACCAGATTGCGCACGACGGCGCCGTTGGACATCGTCAGCAGACTCGCCGCCGGTTGGCCGTTCGTGGTCGCCAGAGCGCCGGGGAGGCGTTTATCGGTCGGCAGCGCGACGACGCGCGTGGCCCGTTCCCCGGTGATTTGCATGATTGGGCCGAAGGAGTGGGTATTGTAGTAGTGAAAGTTGAGCCAACTGCGCCAGTGGTGGGCATGGTGGCCGGGGACGATCGGCGTGTGCTCGTTGTTGTAGCTGTAGGCGAGGCGCAGGATCTCGTGGACGTACTCGTACTCGGCATACATCAGATCGCCAAAGAGCCCTTTGGACCATTGGCGCTCCAGATACATATTGGGCGCGGTAAACGGGTAATTTTCCGCGAGGTTGTAGACCAGCCCGCTTTTTTCCACCGCTTCCACCAGCGCCACCCCTTCAGCCGGGGTGGTAAACGAGGTCACTTCCGAGAGGACATGCTTGCCGTGTTCGATCGCCTTAAGCGCGTCGATTCCATGATTGGGGCAGAAGGTGGCAATGAGCACCGCTTCAAAATCGCCTTTGAGGAACGCTTCGCTATCATCGGTGACCCATGCGCCGGGGTTGGCTTCACAGAAATTCTTGCGCATCGCCTCGTTGAAATCGCACCCGGCGACGATGTCGAAATTAAGCGCGCGCATGCTGTTGTAGAAAGCGCGGCCACGGCCCAGCCCCCAGACGCCGATACGGATGCGCCGTTCGGTATTGAAGACGGAGGGGAGTTTTTCGGGGAGATTCGCTTCGGGTTCGTAAAAGCTCATGGTAGGGAGGGAAGGTATCGGGGAAGGGGGGTGATTGTCGTTGCAAAACCGGCATCGCTCAGGAGCAAAACCGGCAAGTCGCTACCACGTCCCAACGTGTTGCTCGCGCCATTGGCTCGGGCTGCATTTTTCCCTCGCGCGGAAGGCGCGGAAGAAGGTGGAAAGCTCCTCAAACCCGCAGGCGAAGGCGATCGAGGTGATCGGCTGGCGGGTCGAACTCAGGAGATGTCGCGCATGGGAAAGGCGCAATTCCTGAAGGTATTGCAGCCGCGAGCAACCGGTGATCTTGCGGAAATAGCTGCTCAGCGTCCGCGCGCTAACCCCGAGGCGCTCCGCCGCCATGGTCAGCGTCTCGGGTTCGTGAAAGTTGGTTTGCAGCTTTTCAATATAGTCGCGGATATAGACTTCCGGGTTGTTGCCGGGAGAGACGATCGGCGGAGCCGGGAATTGCCCCGGGGCGCGGCGCAGGAGCGTGGAGAGGAGTTCGAGCGTGCGACCGGTGACAACGGCGGCTTCGCCCGGCATCCCTTGCGACTGCTCATAGAGGATCATCCGCAGGTGGGAGGCGATGGCGGCGCTCATCCCCTGATGGCGCACGACGGCGAAGCGTTTGGGTAACACCTCGTTAAACAACGCCTGCCACGGCGTCGGGGGGCGGATGCAGAGGCAGAGGATCGAGAGCGGTTTCGCCTTGCGATCCTCCAGATGGTAGTAGCTTCCGGCGGGGACGGTGATCGCCTCATTCTTGCGCAGCGGCAGACGGACTCCGGCGTGAACAGCCCATCCCGCCCCGTTGAGCACCAGCATGACTTCGTGGAAATCGTACTGGCTTGGCTCCATGGTGAAAGCCTGACTGTGACGGCTCTCCGAGATGCCGATCCCGTACTCCGGGAAGCGGGGGAGGACCGGGCTGGAGGAAGAAAGGTCGATGACAACCGGCTTCATGCTGGCGGCAAAATGCCTCAACCCCTCCCGGCTGTAAAGCAACGCCTTGCCTAAATCCGCCCCATGAGCAGGAGGATCAGCAGGATGATCAGGACGAGGGAGAGACCGCCACTCGGCCCATATCCCCAGCCTTTGCTGTAGGGCCACGTTGGCAAAGCTCCTAGGAGCAGGAGGATCAGGATGATTAAAAGAAGGGTACTCATAAGCGTGGGGTTTCTTAGAAGGATACGCCCATCGGCAGACAAAAGGTTCTCTTGGGGTTTGAAATCGGGCGGCAAGGCTGCTAGCCTCCCCCACTGTTTCACCGCCTTTCTCTCTTTATGCTACGGAAACTCTTCTTCGCCGCTCTCTGCGCCCTGACTCCGCTGGCTCTCCTCCATGCGGAGACGCCGACGATCACCATCAGCAAGAGCGATTCGCTCGGTCTGGTGCTTCAGCCCATCGGTGGTCCCGACGGGGCCGCTCTCACCCGCAGCGTCCGCAATCATCTCTCGCTCTCGGGTTATTTTACCCTGCTCGAAGCGGGGCAGGGCGGGATCACCGTCAACGGGTCGAGCACCGGGAGCGCCCTCTCCGGGAGCGTGAGTGATCACTCCGGGGGGACCGTCCTCTCCAAGCAATACCACGGCAGCGCCAACGCCCGGGCGCAGGCCTTCGCCGCCGATATTATCGAAACGCTCACTGGCAACCGTAGCCTGATCGGGAGCCGCATCGCCTTTGTCGCCACCCGCAGCGGACGCAAGGAGATCTACGTCGCTGATTATGACGGCTCCAACGTCCGCCAGATGACGCACGATGGGAACATCAGCGTCGCCCCGGCGCTGAGCGCCAACGGGCGTCACCTCGCCTACACCGGTTACCTCAAAGGGTATGCCGATATTTACACGATTGATCTGGAGAGCGGGCGGCGGCAGCGGATCGTCAAATTCCCCGGCACCAACAGCGGCGCGGCTTTCTCCCCGGACGGCAGTCGCATCGCCTGCACGATCAGCCGTGACGGAAACCCGGAGCTTTATGTGGTAAGCGCGAGCGGTTCCGGCGCACGTCGCTTGACCCGGACGCGCGGCGTCGAGTCCTCCCCCTCATGGTCGCCCAACGGGAGCGAGATTGTCTATTCAGCGGACGGAGGCGGCTCCCCGCGTCTCTTCCGCATCGGGGCCGATGGCGGCTCGGCGCGTGCCATTTCCACCGGCTATAGCTATAACACCGAGCCCGATTGGTCGCCCGACGGGAAGAAGATCGCCTTCAACGTCCGTGACGGCGGGGTCTTCAAAATCGCTGTCATCGACCTTGGCAGCGGCCGCACGCGGATTGTCTCCAGCGGTGGCCATGCCAAAGACCCGGTCTGGGGGCCGGACTCGCGCCATGTTCTCTATAGTGAGGGTTCAAGCCTCGTTCTGGTCGATACCCAGACCAGCCGCCGCGTGAAACTGGTCGAAGGGCTTGGCTCCATTTCCGAGCCGAGCTGGTCAAGATAACCATCGCCAAGGGGCGCTTTGCTATGCTAAGCCATTGCTGACTTTAATCTCTTAAAAGAAGTTTCTTCCCTTTATGTTGCATCCCCGTTTATCCCGTTTGACCCGAATGGCGTTGACCGCCACCCTCGCCCTCTCCCTCGCCGCTTGTGCAGGGTCGGGCAAGAAACAGTACGCCGGCTCCGATGCGGAGGATGGCGATTTTGTGAGCGGCAGCCCGCTGCCCGATCGTCAGGAAGGGGTCTCCTTCCTTGGCTCCAACGTCGATCGACATCAGTTCACGCCGGTCTATTTCGCCTTCGATAGCTATGATGTTGACCAGTCGGAGACCAGCAACCTCGACCGCGTCGCCAACTATATGAACGGCTCCTCGGGCCAGTTGATCATCGCCGGGTTTACCGACGAACGCGGTACGGCGGAGTACAACCGTGGCCTCGGCGAGCGCCGGGCGCAGGCGGTCCGTAGCTACCTCCTCGGCCTCGGGGTTGATTCGAGCCGGATTCAGACCACTAGCTTTGGCGCTGAAATGCCCGCTGACCCGTCGAGCAATGAAGCCGCTTGGGCGAGAAACCGCCGCGCGGAGTTCGGCGTCGTCAAGTAAGGCAAAGCGGCTGTTGATTTGAGCCTCCCTCGCGCCGGATCGAACGGTAGCGAGGGAGGCTTTTTTTATTCTTCGCGGCAGATGGTCGCCGCGATATAGCGGTAGCCATCGGCGTCGTAATAGTAATAGAAGATCCAGATCTCCCCATTAGGGAGTTGCACGGCGCTGGTGTAGCCGATGTCTTCGCTAAGCCCGTCTTCGCGCAGGATCGTTTCATCAAGCGGCTCCCAGCTTTCGCATTCGCTATCGAGCAGCACGGCACGGATGCCAAACGGGGCAAACCGGTAGCCGTAGGTGAGGAGGACGCGCCCGCTCTGGAGTTGCAACGGGTGGAACGGGCTGGGGCTATGGATTGGCCGCTCGACCGGCTTGCTCCAGCTCAAGCCGCCATCGGTCGATTCACTGGTCAGCAGCGGGGCCGTTGCGCGGTTGCCACGTTCAAAATACCCACTGCGCATGAAGGCGAGCAGACGCCCCGAGGCGGTGGTAAAGAAGCTCGTCTCGTTGATCCCGTGGGGCGGGTGTTCGAGCGTTCCGCTCGGCTGCCAGCTTGCGCCGTCGTCGCTGGAGCGTTGGAACGCGACGTTCCAGTAGTTGGCCCCGCAACAGGTGTAGGCCGGGAGCAGGAGCGTCCCATCGGCCAGTTGTGCACTGATGCCGCGCAGGGCGAGCAACCCCTCCCCGACGCTCCGGGGCTTCTCCCAGCTTGCCCCGCCGTCGTGCGAGCGGCAGATATAGAGCCGCCCGAGCCGGGCGATATAGCTTGGGTCATACGGGGACCAGTCGGAGTGGCATGGCTCGCGTTCGAGGGTCGTCGCTTTGCTCTGAACGCTCCAGCTAAAGAAGGTAGCCAAGAGGCTTCCGTCGCGCAGCACGTTCAGGCACGGGTCCTGCACCCCTTCGACAAAGTCGTCATAGATTAGCGAGAGTTTAAAGCTCTCCCCCCCATCGCGGGAGGTGAGCGCGACGGCGCGGGAGGCCGGGTCGTAATGCTCGGTGGTTCCGAAAAGGTGGCGCATGTCGCGCGCCTGTCGGAAGCCGACGATGAGTGCCCCCTCCGGCGTCACGACGGCGCTCGGGAAGGTGTTGTAATTGCGCCCGTGTTCGAGCGATTTGTAGATGATCTGATCGCGGATCTTGCGTAGTGCCATGGGAAAAGAATCAGGGGGTGGTCGTAGCGGGCCGGAAGCGTTCGAGAAGCTCCACACGGAGCGTTTCGGCAGCGGCGGGCTGATCGGCTTTTTCAAGGAGCGCCTTGACGCGGTTCAGCAGGTCAGGATCGGTTTTGAGATCGAGCCGTTCCTTGCTGCCGGTGAGCGCGAGCAGGAGGCGGTAGTCATCCAACCCTTCGCGGAAGAGTTCCCAGCGGCGGCTGGAGAGGAGGCGATCGTCGCGGCGGTAGATCACCGTTCCGCCGCTGGCGCTTCCTTTGCGCCCGTCCCATTCGTCCTCGCCCATCCCGGCATTGTAGACCCAGAAGCCGACATTCCCCATTCCGTAGCGAGCCATTCGCCAGAAGCCGAGCCGGTAATACTCTTCAATATTGATGCCGTGGTTCTTGCGCGACATCCGGCAGCGGTAGAACCCGAGGTTTTTCACCTTGTCGTGTTCATGCAACGTTTCGATATAGCGATTGAGCCCCTCCTGATGCCGTGCGATCATGCCGTAGTCCCAGTCGGGGCTATAGGCATCAATCAGACTGAAGAACCGCTGCCGTGGCCCTGCTTCCTCCAGAGGGGAGGAGCCGTTGTCAAAGAAGCGGAGCGCAGGGTCGGCCTTGCGGGCTTTTTCCATCCAGTCGAGGCTTTGCAGTGCGACGTCGAGCTTTGGTTCATCAATGAACTTGATATAGCGTCCGTCCTGCGGGACGCGGTATTCATCGAGCAAGACCCGCAAATCGCGGTAATAGGCATCAACGACGGCTTGATCTTCGAAAAGCGCCACCACTTCCGGGCGCTGGAAGCCGAGCCAGACCATCAGTTTCTCGTGTGGACGGATCTGGAGGAAATCCATCACCTTGCGGAACGGTTCGAGGTTGGTTAACCCGGTATAGCGACCGTTGGTATCGAGTTGGGGTAACGGCGATTGTTCATAGCGGAGAATCCACGTATTGACGCCATAGTCCCGAAGGTTAGCCAGCGCTTCTTTCTCCAGCCCTTCAGTCACTTTGGTCATCGAAATAAAGAAGTACGCCCAGTTGTAGACGAGGAGTGGGACCTGATCAGGGAGGCGAAGGTTAGCCACATCGACCTCCACCGGCAGTTGCCGTTTCTCTTCACCTGTCGTCATCGTGAGACGGGTCTGGTAGCGGCCCGGTTTGGTTTCGCGGCTGCGGGTGTCGATCCAGAGGATCACCTGCCGGGTTTCAAAAGCGGGGACTTCAAAGGTCACCGTCCGGGTGCGTTCGCCGATCGCATCAGCGGTTTGCGTCCCGTCGCGGGCGATGGCGAGGTAGGTCGGTTTGAGACCAAAGAGGCCGCCGGCGTCATCGTTGAGTTCCACAGTGACGGACTGGGGCTGCGCTGCCGCAGAAAGATTGATGCAGAGTGCCTTGTATTCATTGCCGGCAACAAGATGGCGTACCGCTTCGAGCTTTGGCGTTCCGAAGGGGGGGAGGGTGACATCGCGCATCGCCATTCCGAGGGGCGATTGCCAGATCAGGTACGGTTCGCCCCGCTCTACTAACGCCGTGCGGGAGATGGTTTCCTCAATCTTCTCTAACGCCGCGCGGCTTTCGGCGACATAACCGGGCAGGCGGGCTTCAACCGCTTGCGTCACCTTGGCTAGTTCCTGCTGTGCGGGAGCAATGGCTTTGGCGTCCTTGGCCTGTTGGGCGGCTTCGTTGACCTGTCGGGTGACGAGTTGGAGACGCTGTTGCAACGCCTCACGGGTAGCAACATAGTTAGGGTTGATGACCGCCTCAATGCGGCGCATGATAAAGGTCTGCTCCTTCTTGGGAAAAATCAGAAAGAAGCTGATCTGGTTAATGGCCGAGGGGTCCAGACCAACCCCGTCGGAAATATCGACGATAAACTTCTGGCGTGAACGCGGGGCGAGCGTCCCGGTCGCCGCGGAGCGGTGTTCGCGTGAGGAGTGAGCCCCCAGACAGACATCCTGCCACTGGTCGGTCGGGTTCTCAATCTCAAAATGGATTTGTGAATAGTCCGAGAGATCGGCGGCCTTGCCCTCGAAGTTCATGCGCGGCCATCCATCCATCCCCTCTTTCCATTGCTGGATGGTAAAATGGAGCGCATCGGCGCCGGGGTGTTCAATGACGCCGGCGACCGGTGTCTGCGTGGTCCAGTCGGCAAAACAGCTTTTTCCATCAAAGATCACCAGATTCTCAGCTTGGCTTGTGATCATCATGAGCAATAGCAAAAGGGAGGCGAGCAGTTTCATGGATAGAAGATGGAGTGACGCGCCCCGCCGGGAAGGACTTCCTGGACGGGGATCATCTCAACATGGCCGTCGACAAAGGCGAAGTGAGCCGCTTTTCCGGCGTACCAGTCATCGGGGATGGCGTTGGTAAAAACGGCGTTGGCCGGGTCGATCCAGTTGGTATCAAGCAGCGTGGCGCGGTGGTTAGCGAAGTAGACAAAGCGCGATGGGTGGCGGATGTCGATGCGGCGGCGGCTGTTGGTTTTGGGCAGGCCGGAGGAAGGGGCGGGATCGAGCGTCTGGATGTTGAAGCTGTAGCTGCGCCGTCCCCACGCGGCGGCCTCCTGTTTGTAAAAGGGAATTTCCATCCCGCGAGAGGGATCGCCCGGCGAGATAAAGGCGGGGATGCCGTGGGTCGTCATCCGTTCTTCACCGAAGTAGGGGCGCAGAAGCCGCATCCACGGCATCGAGCCGTAGCCATAACGGTTGGGAGCGCCACTGTTGCCGCCGGTATAGCGATCATAGGCAAAAAAGATCCGCCCTTCGTTGGGATGATCCTGACAAAATGCCTCCATGGCGACGAGCATCTGCCGCATGTTGCCGAGATCGCCCGCCGCCGCCCCGGCCTTGCGGACTTTCCCCATCCCTGCGGTGATCAGCAGTGTCAGGAGGGCAAGCAGGGCGAGGCTCACGAGAAGTTCCGTTAACGTCAGCGCCGCCATCCGGGCACGGCGCAGCGAAGGAAATGGGGGAGGGGTGGCCATGACTCTTAAATACGCTTGCGGCGGAGTCGTGCGCCAGCCAGAAGCACGCCCCCGCCAAGGAGCAGGGCGATGCTCCCCGGTTCCGGGACGACCGAGGTGACGCTGAGGGTCAAGACTCCGTTCTCCCAGTTAAGATCCCCGGCGTAGCCATCGACCATCTCCCCGAGGGTAAACCCGCTCGCGGCGGCGCTGCCGGTGACTTGGAGTAAAGTATAGCTACCTTCCCCGAAACCGCCGCCATCCAGAATGTCGATTTCGTAGAGACCGCCACCAATCTGGTTGCCGCTGACGGTGACGCCCGTGGCCGAAGAAAGCCCGTTGAGCGAGAAGCTCAAGCGGCTCTCGCTGGCGAGGTTGAGCGAGGCGATGGAGGCGCTGACGCCGGTGTTAATCGCAAGGGTTGTCTCGGATTGCAGGGTAAGCGTGCCGCTTCCGAGCGCTGTGGCATGGCTCACCAGCAGCGTCCCTTCGTTCACGGTCGTCCCGGTGGTATAGGTATTGGCATGGGTAAGTTCCAGCACCCCGCTGCCGCTTTTGTGCAAGCCGCCAACGGCACTGCCGCTGATGAGCCCTTCGAGGATGAGGCGGCTCCCCGTAGCGACGCCGATGCGCGGATTGGCACCAGTGCCGAGCCGGACCTCTCCCTCCCAAGTGTTCACCCCCTGCTGGTTAAAGAGCGAGCCGCTCCAGTTGACGGCATCAAACCCGACGCCGCTATAGCCTGCGCCATTGAGGTTCACGTTTTTGCCTGTGATCGTGATCCCTCCGGAGAGACCGAGGCCAGCGGCGGCATTAGCGAGGTTCACATCGGCAGTGACCGTGGCATCGCCAAGGGCCGTCGAGCTTTTTGCCAGCACCAGAACAGCACCCGCGCCCCCGATACTGGTGATCCCTTTATAGCTATTGTTGCCGGAGACGATATAGCGTTGCTGGCCCTGACCTGTGCCGGAGGTGTAGGCAAAGTTGCTCACAAAGCCCGGCGCTGCCTGAATGATATTACCTGAGAGAGTCACGGTCTCCGCGCTGTTGCGATACCATGTTAACCCGCCGTATTGGCTGGAGCCATTGACGCCGAGGGTGATCTGGTTGGTGATCTCCATGCCGCCGCTCTCCGGGGCGACCCAAAGGCGCGGACCACTTCCTGTCATACGGATTTCTGTCGAGCCGAGAGCGGCTCCCCGTGTGATGGCGACGTTGGCGGCTCCGATGATGAATTGACCGGTGAGGTTCATCGTACCGGGGTTCCAGTGAACCATCCCGGTTCCACCAAAGAGAATACCTTGATTGCCTGCCACAACGGAGGGAGCGATCTCCAGAATCGCAGCAGCGTTGGCCACCGTGGTGATCGAGGGCGAAGTTCCCGCAAAAGTCAAGGTGCCGGGACCGGTAATCCGGTAGGCGAGGGGATTGCTCCACGTCCCTGCCCCGAGCGTGATCCCGCCAAGAATGCGGTTGCTATCCAAAGTGATCTGATAGCCGCCGACCAGCGAACCCGGGACGGCTGCGACGCCCGGTGCCTGAGGGGGCTGGAGGGTGAGGATGCTGCTGCTCCCATCGGCGATCGTGCCGCCTTGCCAACGGTTGGAGTCGCTCCAGATCCCGTTACTATTGGAGGAGAGCCATGTGCCATCAGCGCTGTGAGCCAACGGCGCACTCAGGAACAACGGCAGGCATAAAAGCGGACGGAGAGAGGCGGGGGCTTTCATGAGCAACAACCTACCCCTCGATTTTTGACTGGAAAACCGCGAAACCATGGGCTTAAAATAAGACCACTTTTCCCCGCGTGCCGCATGAAACGTTCCTCCCCTCCCTACCAATCGCGGGCGATGCAGATCGCTACCCATCTCAAGGCACGGATCGCCGCCGGGGAGTGGCAGGAGCGCCTCCCGGGAGAGCGGATTCTCGCGCGGGAACTCGGCGTCGGGCGGATGACGCTGCGCGAAGCGCTCGACGAGCTTCAGGAGGAGGGGGTGCTCTCCAAACACGGCCCGGCAGGGACGCGGCTTTGCCAAAGCGCCCCCGCCCCGCGCCCTCACGCCAAAAAGGTAGGGATGCTCTTGGGCGGCCCGCTTGATACGTTGCATAACAACGCTTCCCTCATGGTCGATGAATTGCGGCGGATCTTTTATGGCAAGAACATCGCGCTTCATCTTCACGATGCCCGCAGTTCTTCCAAACGCGGGATCTTTCCCTATTTCCGGCATCTGATCGACACCGTGCCGTATGACGGGTGGGTCGTCTGTGGCGGCACGCGCGAGATGCAGGCGTGGTGCGCCGGGTTACGGCTTCCGCTGGTGCTCGCTTCCGCGCGGTTCGCGGGGGTGGAACTCCCTTCGGTGGAGATCCATTTTCGTGCCGTTTGCCGCCATGCCGTCGGGGAGATGGTGCGTCGGGGGCATCGGCGGCTCGCCTTGATCCTGCCACGGACCCCGGCCAACTCCGGCCCGGGGGATATCGAAAGCCGCCTCGGTTTTCAGGAGGCAATCGAGACCTTCGCTGATACGGGGGTCAGCGGACGGCTAGAGCTTTTTTCCGGTTCGAAAGCGAGTCTCTGCAAGCTCGCCGACACCCTCCTCGCCCGTCCGCAATGCCCGAGCGCATGGCTGGTGCCGACGCCGTTTTTTCTCCCGGTGATGGTTCATCTTCTGGCGCGTGGGGTGCGCATCCCCGGGGAGATTTCGCTCGTTTGCCGCGATGCGGAGACTTATCACCAGAGCCTCCAGCCCGAGCCGTCGCGCTACGTTACAGATATGCGGATCAAGGCCAGACAGATCAGCACGCTCATGCAGCGTCTCCTCGCCCATCCGCATGGGGTGCGGGAGGATCGGCTCGTGATGCCGGAATTTGTCACGGGGGAGACCCTCGGTGCGCCATCTTCGTAACGCTACCCTTCGTCTTCGAGCGCTTCGTCCCCCTGCGTCACGCGTAACACCTCTTCCAGTGTCGTCTGCCCCGCGAGCACACGCCGCCATCCGTCCTGCCGCAAGGTCTGCATTCCGTTGAGGGTTGCCTGCGTTTTCAACTCGGCTCCGGTTGCTTTCTGGACGATCAGACGGCGCAGCGGCTGGTTGACGACGCAAAATTCATAGATCGCCGTACGCCCCTGATAGCCGGTGTGACGGCAATTTTCGCACCCCTTGCCGTGGCGGAAGCGGTGGTCAGGAGGGATCGGGCAGCCGATCTCGGTGAGGTATTCCTCCGGGTGTTGCACCCAGTCGGCGCAATCGGGGC
The DNA here is from genome assembly GCA_037189865.1 of Chthoniobacteraceae bacterium. Classification (GTDB taxonomy): domain Bacteria; phylum Verrucomicrobiota; class Verrucomicrobiia; order Chthoniobacterales; family Chthoniobacteraceae; genus DATMFV01. The sequence continues at coordinate 795,878 of JBBCIW010000001.1, forward strand.
AGATCGTGCGCACGAGCCGCTGGGCGATAAAAGCGCGAACCACGGAGGCGACCAGAAACGGCTCAACCCCCATGTCGAGCAGTCGCGTGATCCCACCGACGGCGTCGTTGGTATGGAGCGTGGAGAAGACAAGGTGCCCGGTCATTGCCGCGCGGATGGCGATCTCCGCCGTCTCGACGTCGCGAATCTCCCCGACCATGACAACGTTCGGGTCCTGCCGCAAAATCGCCCGCAGGCCGTTGGCAAAGGTCAGCCCGATCTCCGGCTTCACATCAATTTGCGACACTCCCGGGAGCCGGTACTCGACCGGTTCCTCAATCGTTACAATGCGCCGCTCCACCGAGTTGATCGCTGAGAGAAAGGAGTAGAGCGAGGTCGACTTCCCTGAGCCGGTCGGCCCCGTGACAAGGATGATCCCGTTGGGCTCCGCGAGGAGGGTGCGCACGCTCCGGGTATGTTCTTCACTCAAGCCGAGGCGCTCGAAGCCGAACTGCCGCGTTTCATCCCGGTTGAGCAGTCGCAGCGAGATGCTCTCTCCGGTGACGGTCGGGATCGTTGAGACGCGAACGTCGATCGCAGCCCCGCTATGCTGCAGGTTGATCCGCCCATCCTGCGGGAGCCGCTTTTCGGCAATATCCATCCGCGCCATCACCTTGAGGCGCGAGATAATCGCCGATTGCAACATCCGCAACTGCGGCGGCACAGCGACTTCGTGGAGCATCCCGTCGATCCGGTAGCGGATGCGCAGATCGTTCTCCAGCGGCTCGACATGGATGTCGGTCGCCCGTTCAAAGAGGGCTTCGCGGATGATCTGGTTGACGAATTTGACCACGGACGCCTCCGGGTCGTCCGCGTTAAGATCGGTGGCGACGTCGTGATCGTGGCTTTCGAGCGCCCGGCTGTTTTGCAGCAGTTCTTCAAACGTCTCCGCGCCGACGCCGTAGACGCTTTTGAGCGTGCGGAGCAGGGCCGTGCGCGGGGAGAGGACCCACTCGATGGTCTTCCCCTCGACCAGTTGCGCTGCGAGCCGCCGCGCCACGGTGTTAAACCCGTCATAGGTAGCGAGCCGGAGCCGCCCCTCCTCCTGCGCAAGCGGGAGGATGTGGTGCTTGAAGACAAAGCGGCTCGGCAGCGCGGAGAGAACGCTCCGGTCGGGTCGCCCGCTCTGGAGCAGTTCCACCGGCGTGTGGAGAAGTTGCCCTAGTGCTTCGGTAAAGCGGAGTTCATCGACCTTGCCGGTGTTGAGCACGGTGGCGGTCCACGATTGCCCGGCGCTGCGTTGGGCGACGAGCGCCTCGGCCTCGGCCCGGTCGCTCAATCCGCTTTTAAGGAGCAGGTCGACCAGCGTGGCGGCGGGGTTGCGCGGCGGCGGGGTCACTGGCCGGAGCGGGGTTGCGCCTTGGGCGGTTTCATCTCGATCGTCTTAACGTTGGCGTCGGCTCCGCGCGGGTCGAGGGTCGCTTCGAGATCCGGCGGGAGGTGGAAGCGCTCCTGCATCGCCTCCCCGGCCCAGATATCTTCGTCATTGGAATGGCTGATCGTCGGGCGGATGAGGACGATCAACTCCGTGCGGCGCTTAACCTCGCGATCGTGCCGGAAGAGCTTGCCCAGACCCGGGATTTTCCCGAGGACCGGGACGGCGCTGGTGGCTTTCTCCTTGCTCTCCTGCACCAGCCCGCCGAGGACGATCGTCGCCTCATTAGCGACGGTGATCGCCGTAGAGATCTTGCGCGTGTTGATAGTCGGGACGCTGTTGCCGCCGACGGTGCTCGACCCACTCACGGTGTTGACCTCCTGAATGATGTCGAGGGTCACTTCGTTTTTGGAGTTAATGAGCGGGACGATCTCCAGTTTGAGCGCGACATCTTTGTAATCAATGGAGGAGCGGGTCACGAGATCGGAGTTGTTCCCGGAGAATCCCTCAACCGTATCGCGTGGGACGGCAATCTGCTGGCCGGAGGTGATGAAGGCGCGGCGGTTGTTGCTGGCAAAGACCATCGGGCGGGAGGTGACGCGGAAGCGTCCGGTCCCTTCCAACGCACGGACGATGAGTTCGAGCGAACGGGTCACGCCGATAAACGCGGTGACGCCGCCTCCGGCCCCGGCGAGGCTCGCGGCGTTGGTGAGGTTACCAAGATCAAGGAGAGGAGCACCGGTGTTGCGGGCGATTCCGGCGAAACCGGCCTCGGGCCGGGCGACCGTGACGACGTTGCCATTGGCATCGGTGGTGGTGATCTGTCGACGGCCGAGGCTCTGGATGTAGTCGATCCCGAACTCCTCCTCATCGTTGAGGATCAGTTCGCCGACGACAGCGGTCAGCATCACCTGCGGCGTGCGGACATCCATCTCATCGAGCACGCGGGCGATCTTGGTTTTGATCGCTTCATTACCAAGGACGATGATCGCATTGGCGCGGCGATCGGCGATGATCTTGCTGTTGCCGACGATGCGCGAGATCGGGGCGGTGTCGTTGTTGGGATCTTCAAGCTCCGGGGCGCTGGCAGAGCCGGTCCCGCTCCCGCCGCCGCCGGTCGTAGTCCGCTGGTTATTCTGCGTCGTGCGGGTGGTCTCGGCTCCGGCACCGTTGCGGTTAACCTCGACGCCCGGTTCCAGAATTGTGTTGACGACGATATCGAGGAGATCCCCCGCTGCGACGTAGCGCAGCTTGCGCGTGAGCGGTTCACCGTAGACGACATCAGAGTCGTATTCCTCAATGAGTCGTCGGATAAACGGGAGATTGACCGGGCGGGTGACGACGTGGATGCGGTTGGTGCGGACATCCGCCGTCAGCTTGATCTTGCCGATGATGATCGCATCTTCGGAGAGGGTGATCCCGGTGCTCCCCTGATTGCCCGGCTGTTGCCCCGGCGGCGTGCCGGGTGGCGGGTGGGCGAAAGGGCTGGGGACGACATTGGGAGTGCCCGGTGTCCCTTCTTTTTTGGCGTCAAAAATTTCGGTCAGCTTTTCGACCACATCTTTGGCATCAGCACGCGCCAGTGGGAAGAACTGGCTGACCACCTCAGCCGGGGCTTCGTCGAGTTCCGTGATCACTTTGGCGAGCATCCGGATGACGTTGGCGCTCTCCGTGACAATGATCGCCTGCGACTTGGGCAGCGGCTGGAACCACGTATAGGGGGAGGGGGCGACGTACGGAGCGAGCACCTGCTGCACCTCCACCGGGTTGGCATACTCCAACTCGAACATGAAGGAGACGATCTGGTCGTTGAGCGGCAGGTCGTTGAGGTTGGAGAAGATCGGGACGGCGAACTGACGCGGGTTTTTGCTCGCGCCGAGCACCTTGACGATCCGCCCCGGCCCCGGTACGAGCGTGAATCCGTTGACCAGCAGTGCCGTCTCGATCATCTGCACTGCTTCGCTAACAGTGATCGGGTGGCTGACGACGATGTTGACCTGCCCCTGCACGGTGCCGTCATAGATGAGCTGTTTGCCGGTCAGTTTCTCGTAAAGATCGAGCACGCCACGCACATCGCCGTTGGGGAACTGAATGCCGGGGATCGTCTCCTGCGGGTTGAGTCCGGGGCGGGAGGCGGGTGGTGATTGGGTGGGGAGGCGCGGCTGGCGCCATTGTCCGGCGGGGGGTGTCGGCGCGGCTCCCTGTTGCGTCTGGGCCGCAGGGGCGTCGTCATCATCATCGCCAAAGAGGTCGTCGATCTCATCCTGCGCTTGGAGCGGGAGGAGGGCGAGAAAAGCGACGAAGAGGGGAAGCAGACGCACGGCTCCCATTTTACAGGGAGCCGCGCACCAGTGTAAAGGAACTCTTAGTTAATCGCGGCGAGGAGTTCGCGCACGTAGGCGAGGTCTTCCTTGGCGAACTGTTCGCGGTCGCCCGGGCGGGGCGCTTCCAGACAGATCGGGCCGGTGTAGCCGGCGGCCTTGAGGCGGCTCAACTGCTCGCGCACGTTGATGATCCCGGCGCTCAGGCTGCTCACGGCGAGGAAATGCTGCGCCGGGAAGAGGAGGTTCTTCAAATGAACATAGAAAAGCGATGCCCCCGCTTGCGCGATGACTTCCTCCAGCGATGGCGTGGTCGGGAAGAGGAGGAGGTTGGCATGGTCCCAAAGGAGGCCGACCTGCGGCGAGCCGATGGCGTTGACGAGGCGCATCGTCGCTTCCACCGAATCGTGGAGGTAGACCCCGTGCGTTTCAAAAGCAAAGCGGAAGCCGAGTTCCCCCGCCAGTGCGCCGAGGCGCTGGAACCCCGCCGTGGCGTTGGCCCATTGCTCCGGCGTGGCGACGGTCGAGCCGTGGTGCCAGTACTCAACAAACGGGAGGGTGCGGTCGGCGTTGGCGAGCGTGCCGGTGAAGGTATTTACCACCTTGAGCGGGAAGCGTGCGGCGGCTTTGCGGAAGAAAGCTTCGGCGGCTTCCAATTCGCGCTCGCGGGCGTCGGCATCGGCCAGCATCATATCGGCCCCCGGAGCCCCGAAGCTCACCCACTCCAGCGGGTGGCGATCGAGGGCGCTGGAGACTTCATCGAGGTATTCGAGGTCGCTGCCGGGGAAGTTGCCCGGTTTGCGGCGAAATTCGAGACCGTCGGCACCAAGTTGGCGCGTGAGTTCGCAGGCGCGTTCGAGGCTCTGGCCCTGCTCAAAGTAGTTGATATGAAGGAGAATCGGCGTGCTCATGACTGGAAGTGTCACTCTCCGGGTTTCACTCCGGGAGGTAAACAAAGAACACTCCAAACATTGCGGCTTTCTGCCTCAGGTGTTGGCGAGCAACTGATCGAAATGGTCGAGCGCGATTTGGGACCAGCTCTCAAGGTTCTCGCGCCGCGCCCGGAGTTCTTCGGGGGTAAGGAAACCGACGTTGGTGATCATCTGCTCGCGTTTGGTGACCTGATCGCCATCCAGCTTAAAGATATGGACCACGCCGAGGTGAACCTGCCCGACCGGGTTGGCGTCGTCGTTGAGGAGGGCAACGATGTGGTTGGTGTAACCGCTGGCGATGTTCAACTCCTCGTTGACCTCGCGGGCGACGGCTGCCTTGTAGGCCGTTTCATCCATGGCGAAGAGCCCCTCATCCCCATCATTGATGTGACCGCCGATGCCGATGGAGCCTTTGGCAACGAGCCGTTTTTCCCCTGCCTTTTTGCCACGGACGTAATGAAGGATGCGCCCTTCGTGGACGAAAAGGGCGTACGGGATGAGTTGCTTGAGTTCCGGGTTGGTCTCCGCCGGTTGGCGCGGGGTGAAGAAATTATTTTTGCGATCGAGCAGGGCGGGGAGGTAATGCTGCACGTCGAAGTGCAACCCTTGAAAGCTCCCAAGCTCATCAAAAAGGGAACGGCGGACCACCAGAATCTGTTCGTCACTCATAGATGGTGTTCACTCTTGCGGGGCGGGCGACGCGGTTCAATCCCAAAAGCAGGAGCGGGATTGAAAAGCGCCGGGCAACCTGTTCCAATCGGCTCCCATCATGTTTGAATACCGCTCCCTCTACTTCGATGATCCGCCACAGGCCAACCGGGCGCTTGATCTCTGGCTGCCGTCGGAAACCAACCGCCATGTCTCGCTCTTTTTCGTCCACGGCGGCGGCTGGCGAATGGGGAACCGGGGGCAGATGCACGCTATTATGAACGCCTTCCGTAGCGAAGGGTTCCCGTGTCTCTCGGTCGATTATCGTCTTTCTAAAGCGACGACCATTGAGGATCAGCTTGAAGATGTCCGCCTCGGCCTCGCGATTGCCCGGGAGCGGCTTGAAGCCGCCGGTTTGCCGCCGCGCATCGCTCTCTATGGGAGTTCCGCCGGGGGGCATCTCGCGCTTCTGGCCGGGTTGGCAGCGCCGGGAGCCTGCGGGGAGAAGGTGCCGCCGGGGGAAGCCCCGGAGATCGCCGGGATCGTCGCCAGTTGTGCGGCGATTACATTTGAGCTGTGGGAGGATATTTTCCCCGAGATCGCCGGGAGCATGGAGCGGGCCGTCGGGGAGCCGTATCAGGACAACCCGGAGCGGTATCGCCGCCTCTCGCCGGTCCACCACGCCGGGGCGGGAGCGCCGCCGCTCCATCTCATGCTGGGGGAGTGTGAACACCTCTTTCCCAATGAACAGGCGTACGCTTGGGTGCAGCATCTCTCCTCTCTCGGTAACCGGGCGGAGGCGCATAGCTACCGCCTTGCCGAACACGGCTTCTTTTACGACGTCACACGCAATGCGCAGAAGGCTGCCTTTAAGAAGATGCTGGCGTTTCTGGAGACGTTGTAAGGGCGTTGATTTCCGCGCAGATGCCCCGGCAATGCTGGTCGGCCCGTTCGAGATCCATCCAGACCAGCGGCATCAGCTCGTGGAGCCGGGTTGCTGCCTCCGCATGGGCGGGGAACTCCTGCGGGGCCATCTCGTGGCCGACGTTGAGGAACGCCTCGTAGTGCGTCCGCATCTCCGGCGTTGAGCGGGCGAGGCGCTCTTTCATCACCCGGCGCGAGGCGCTCAAAACGTAATACTGGGCGGGGTCGCGCCCGAGCAATTCGTGGGTACGGATAAAGCGGATGAACTCCGCGGTGAGCGACGGGTTGCGCTGAGCGGGGGCCAGCGCCAGAGAGATGGCGTTAAAAGGGCCGCGACGTTGCACCCCTTCGGGAATGGAGGCGATCCCCCAGTCCCGATGCCCGTGGCGTACCAGCCGCGAGATCGACCCGAGCGTCATGAGTTGCATGGCAACGCGGTCGCGCAGGAAGAGGGTATGGTCGACGGAAGTATCGCCGACCACGTAGGAACGGGCAATTTTAAGATCGATGATGATCTTCCTTAAAAAGCCGATCCCTCGAAGTGCCTCCTCGCTCTCCAGCAGGCAGCGGCGGCCATCCTCGCTCCAGAGCCGCCCCCCTTCGCGATAAACCGCAAACGGCCAGCGGTAGGTGTTGGACATCTCACACAGGAACGGGAAACCACCCCCTAGCGCCGGATGCCCCTTGAGCGCCCGCGCCGTTTCAATAAACTCCTCCTCCTGCCAATAGAACCGGGGATAGGGGAGGTTGGCTGCATCAAAGATCCGCTTGTTATAGACGCAATGCAACGGTGTGTAAAACACCGGCAGGAGGTGGCGCAGTCGTGTCTCGCCGATGGCGGCGTGGAGCGGATCGGCGAGGTCGGCCTGAATTTCGTCGAAATAGGGCGTACCGAGGTTGGCGCGCCAATCGCCCAGCAGCCCGCGCCGCTCCACTTCCCGGTAATGTTCCGGGGCGACGGCGTAGAGGTCCGAATCGTGATAAATGGACCACGGAGTCGATGAATATTCATGCGCATTGGAGAGCGTCAGGAACACTCCGGGGAATGCCTTGGCGAAGGCTGTGCGGAACGACTCGCTCTCCCAGTTATCCTCCATGTGGGAGGGGACGCAGCAGCGCAACTCCACCCGGCGGCGGATGTGGGGCGCGGGTTGCGGCGAAGGCGGCTCTTCCCTCTGGGGTAGCCGTAAGACAAACGACCCCTTGCCCTGCAAACGGCGGATGCTCCCTTCCTCCTCCATCAGATCGAGTGTCTTGCGGATGGTGATCCGGCTCACGCCATGGCGTTCGCAAAGCTCTTTCTCCGTCGGGAGTTGATCGCCCACATTCAGACGCCCGGTACGCATCTCTTCCTCCAACGCCTCTTTGATACGCAGGTAGAGCGGTTCCGCGGCGGCTTTCTGTCGGATGGGAGTGGAAACGGTTTTCATGAACTTGGTATGTATGACAATACAAGATTCTTCCTGAAAAACAAGTTGACTTATTTCAACATAACAACTTATCTTCGACCCGAAATTACCCCACTCCCTATGAATTTAAGAAGCCTTGTTTCCTCCCTTTTGACGTCGGCTTTGCTTTTGAGCGCACAGGCCCAGTCGGCGACCGTGCTCTATCGTGAAGATTTCACGAGTGGCTGGACCAACTACGGATCAACCATCATCGGGCAGAAACCGGGCTGGACCACCAACTATCCCGCTTCCCAGAACGCCCTGACCGTCCAGAACGGTGCCCCGGCTCATTTGAGCTACGTGGCCGGGGGGAGCACCAAGGATCTTACGTTTCAAAACGAACAGTCCGTTAATCCCGATCTCATCTATACTTTTTCCGCGCTGATCCGTAATGATGACCTTGGCGGCAGCAACGCTAGTCAACAGGGGACGCTGGAGATTCGCCTTCAGGGAGATGGCGGGCGCACGCTGGGGGCCTTCTCCCTGCGCGCACGCAACGGGAGTAGCTCGTTTATCAGTTTTCTTCCCGGTTCGGGCGGTGGGAGCAGCGCCGGGAGCGCTCCCCTCGCGCTCCAGCAGGGCTTGAGCGGCGGGATCTGGTATCAACTGACGATGGTCTACACGCCGAAGGTTAACACCATCTCCCTCTCTTTGCACGATACCGGGACCAACGCCCTTGTCACCAGCGCCAGCGGTACGATCAGCGGCAATGCGATGAACGCTACCGTCATCCGTGGGCTTCACTTCACCTCCGGCACCCTTGGCGCAGGGGTGACTTCCGAGTTCCTGGTCACTAACCTTTCCATCACCTCCGCTGTTCCTGAACCGGGGGTAGCGGCGCTGCTTCTCTTAGGGTTGCCGATGGCGGTTTGGGGTGGTTTTCTTCGGCGCAAATAACGGTCATGAATTTTTCCCTCCCTACGTTGATGTTGACGGTCATGATGGTCTTCCCTGTTTTGGCTGCGGAACCTCTGCCCCCGACCATGAAAAAACAGAGCCTCACCGTCACCGCTGCCATGCGTGAAAATGCCCGGCGCAATGTCGAACGCTACCCATGGGCCGCTGCCCGGCGCGATGCCTTGCTCCAGCGTTTGAAACCATGGCTGGAGCTAGATGAAGAAGCGCTCTGGAAGATGCTCCCGAGTCAGGGGATGCCCCGTTCCAGTCCTGTCGGCCCGGTTGATGTGGAACCGCCCGGTGCTGAGGGAAAGCACCTCTCCTCTCCCCGGCGTTACAGCCGTGGCATGGGCCGTTCCTACCGCTACCATATCGACCCTTTCCAACATCCATGGAAGGTGCAATGCAACGGCAGCGGCCTCTGGTATCCCGCCAACGATTTCGCTTCCTATTACGAAAGCTCCCTCGACAATCGGCGTCACTTTGAACTGGGCCGGGGTGACGAGCAGTTTCTCGTTTCCCAAGGGGATGAGGGGACGCAGGAGTGGGTTGATGACGGGCGGGGGATGGAGGTCAAAGGTGTCCGCTTCTTCCCCGCTGCGCACTATGCTTTCCGGCTCTGGACGGAACTGATCGATGTCGCTCACGGTCTGGCCGAGTTGTATACCTTAACGGGGGAGGTAGCGTACGCCCGCCGCGCCGGTCTGTTGCTCGATCGCATGGCCGATCTCTACCCGCAAATGGATTTTACTCCATGGTTCAAGCTTGGCATGGAAGCTTCCACCGGGGAGTCGGGGTTGGGCCGCGTTCAAGGGTGTATCTGGGAAGCTTTCACGGCGCAGAAGCTTAGTCTTGCCTATGACTGGATTTTTGATGCTCTGATTGCCGATCAGGCACTGGCTGAGTTCTCTTCCAACATGGCCGAACGTTATGCCACAGGGGAGAAAGGCTCCCCCGACCGGATCGCTCGTCATATTGAGCAGAACCTCCTGCGTGAATTTGTGGTCGGCGTTAAAGACAGGCGCATTCGGGGCAATCCCGGTATGCACCAGTACGCCATGGCCGCCGCCGCCATCGCGCTTGATCATGGTGTGGAGACGACTCAACTCCTTGACTGGCTCTTTGAACCCGACGGCGGCGGTTTGCCGCAGATCCTCATCGACGGGATGTCCCGTGATGGTCTGGGGACGGAAGCCGGGCTTGGTTATGCCGCCATTCCGGCGCACTCTCTCTTTGGTGTGGCCGAGTTGCTCGCCCGCTATCCTTCCTACCAACGCGGCAATCTCTACCAACACTACCCGAAATTTCGCAATGCGCTGGCTTCGGGGGAGAGGGTTCGCGTTGCCGGAGGGGCGAACTTGCATTGGGGCGACGGGGGGCGGGCTCAATCCATAGCTAGTCGTGGTTTTCCAGCTCCGTTGCCGATGGCGCTCAAAGGGTATGAATTGCGCCGCAGTCCCGAGAACCTGCGGGAAGTGCTTAACGCCGCCGATCATCGTCCCGAAGCGATCCCCGGCGATATTTATGCCGCCGAGCCGGGCGCCATGGTGGAGGAAATCAGGAACGCGATTCGCGATTTTCCCGGCGAACTCTGGCCTCTGGAGAGCTTCAACTCCGGTGGGATCGGGTTCGCTGTCCTCCAATCGCCGCACAAGGAGAATCCTCGCATGGTCGCCCTCAATTACGGCCCGATGGGGCGCGGGGCGCATGGGCATGGCGACCGCCTTGGGCTTCACCTCATTAGCGATGGTGTTTATATGGCGACCGATCTCGGCTACCCTACCGCTGCCGCCACTCAATATCCGCCGCGTCTGGGTTGGAGCGCTCACACGGTTAGCCATAACACCGTCATGGTGGATGATCAGAACATGGAAATCTGGTCCTCCTTTTCTGGTAAGACGCGCCTCTTTGCCGAGGCGGGGCCGGTGCGGATCATGGACATCGACGGGGGCGGCCCCGACACGCTGCTGGGCGAGGGGCATTCCGACCGTTCTTCCGCGGCCAAGCCGATCTATCCGCAATGCCGCACCTATCGCCGCGCTGTTGTGATGATGGATGTCGATGCTACCCGCTCTTACTATATCGACCTCTTCTGGGTGCGTGGCGGTAGCAAACACCGTCTCATTCAAAACGGCGGTGCGCCCTCTGCCACGAGTGATTGGCCCGAATGGAGCGAACAGAAAACCGGCACATTGGCGGGGCCGAAGGTTGCGTTCGGCGAGTTCTTTGACGGTAAACCGCGTTTTGGCTATATGGGGAGCGGGTTCATGTATCTCGACAAAGTGGAGCGGGCCCGACCCGACCGTCCCTTCTACGTCGACTGGGCGGCGGTTCATCCTTATGCTCCGACTCCCGGAAAACCGCACTTTCGCGTTCATAATCTGACTCCACTCAAAGAGGCTGCGTTGGCAACCGGCTACCCTCCGCAGGATGGGCCAAAGGAATTGCGCTATCTGGTTCGGACGGTGGAGAAGGAGGAGGGGGACCTGGAGACGCAGTTTGTCTCCGTCATGGAGCCGTACAACGACAAGCCGTTCATTAGTGAATTGAAGGTGCTCAAAACTGAAGGCGAGACTAAAGGGTTCGCCCTTGCTCTTGAAGTCCGCTTTCACGATGGCCGTAGCGACCTCGTGCTGGTCAACGAAGAGGACGGCACGCTCCGCAGTGGGCAAACCACGCTGAAAGGCCGCCTCGGCTGGTTGCGCCGGGATCAGGAGGGGAAGGTGCTGCAAAGTGCTGTGATTGATGCTGCGGAACTTCGCCATGGGGAGACGCTCTTTCGTCCAAAAGTCCCTGTCTTGAGCGGCAAGATTACTGCTATTGATGAGAGTGATCCTGATCACGTCCTGCTGGAGACGACGCTTGAGGAGACGCCCGGGCGTCTGGTCGGCCAGATGATCATCGTCGCCAACCGTCAGCGCGCCGATGCCAGCTACCGGATCATCGGTGTCGGACCGGGGGGACGGCTCGACATTGGCCCCGCGGCATTAGGCGAGCTGCTTGCCGGTCCGAACGAGAGTTCCGGCATCATCCGTAACATCGCTGTGGGCGAATCGTTCCGCATCGCTAATGCGGAGAGTTTTCAATCACCATGAAGAATCCCCTCCCCCCTGAAACACGCTCCAGCGGATCTTCGCTGGTGCAACTGCTGGTTTCCCTTGGTTGTATTGCCGCGCTGGCGGTCCTGCTCCTGCCAGTGTTTGAGACAGCGTTGGAGAACGCCAGACTCTCCCGGTGCGTGAATCAGTTGCGCCAGTTGGGTGTTGCCTATCACGCCTATGCGGCAGATCATCAAGGGCGCTTCCCGGTGACGACGGCGCCGAACAAGCAGGTTGATGATCCGACGGAAGTCTCCACCATCGGTTCCTACGGGCTGGGCTATGCTCCTGAACTGCTGGTGAAGGAGGGGTATCTCCCCAATCGGGCCGTCTTCTTTTGCCCGCGTCAGAAACTCTACACCTACCCGGACCGCACCACGCCCACCGGTCGCCTTGACTGGACGGCGGAAGGTTTCTTCATCGGTTACACTCAGTTTTACCTTCGCAGCTTTGATAATGCCGGTAACCCGGCGTTTCGGGCCTACCGCAATGCCCGCGTGACTGATCATCCCAACCTCCCGCTGGTGATGGATCTCTCCGGGCGCGGGATTCACGGCGATACTCTCAACGTTCTCTACCTTGATGGACGGGTCGGAAGGATCTCTTCCTCCCGTTTGCTGGTGACTCCCTATTGGGAGCGGCGGCTTGACTATATTAAAAAACCGTAAATGCACGCTCTGATCGACATCCATACCCACCACCCCTGGTTCCCCCCGCAAAGCGACCGGGCGACGCTCGAAGCTTCAGCCCGTCAACTCCTTGACCCGATGGACCGCGCGGGGGTCGCCATCAGCGCCCTCCTTGGCCGCGTCGCACCGGGGCAGGATGCCTGCTCCGTGCGCGAGGGCAACGCCTCCACGCTCGCCATGGTCGACTATGCACCGGACCGCTTTTTCGGGATGGTCTTTGTGAACCCCGCTCTTCCGGCGGCGGCGGTGGCCGAGGAGCTTGATCTGTTTTTGCCGATGCCACAGTTTCGCGCCATTAAGCTGGAACTCGACATCAACTGCCGCGATCCCCGGCTTGATCTGGTGATGGAGAAAGCGCGGGAGTATGGCGTGCCGGTTCTTCACCATTCATGGTATGTCAATGTCTGGAGCATGAAGGGTGAGGATTTCGAACGCCAGCGTCACCGCTCCGAGCCGCACGATGTCGTCGACCTTGCCCGACGTTTTCCCGACGTGCCGATCATCATGGCGCACATGGAAGGGAGCGGCATCCGAGGGATTCTGGATGTGGCCGATCAACCCAACATCGTCGTCGATACCTCCGGCTCGCAACCCTTTAGCGGCACGCTGGAGTTTGCGCTTCAAACATTGGGTAGCGAACGCCTGTTCTTCGGCTCCGACATGACCGGGCGCGGGATGGAGTCCCAACTCGGCCGTATCTATGGCACCCCGATGAGCCAGCAGGAACGCGACAATCTCCTCTTTGGGAACGCCCGCCAGCTTTTTTCCTTATGAAACTTGTCGATGTCAACGCCGCCACCGGTTTCTGGCCGATCCAGCACCTCTCGCACCCGACGCTCGAATCCCTCGATGCCCTCTTTGCCACCCTCGGGGTGGAGGAGGTCTGGCTCTCCGCCCTCGAATCGGTTCTCTATCCCGAACCTGATACGTGGGACTTGCGCCTTTTTGAACGCCTCCCGGCGTTTCCCCGTTTTCGCCCGGTCAAAACGGTCAACCCGCTTCTGGCCAACTGGCGAAGCCATTGGGAGAAAGTCCCGCTGGCGGCGATCAAGCTTTTTCCCGCCTACCATGGCTACCTCTTGTCGCATCCCTCTCTCGACCTCGTTTGTCAGGCAGCCGCGCAGGAGGAGTTGCCGGTTCTCGTGACCATCCGGATGAACGATGAGCGCAACCAGCCCGCCTCCATGCAGGTGCCGCCCGTACCGGTGGGGGATCTGCTCGAACTCAGCCGTCGCCATCCCCGGACGACTTTCATCGCCCTCTGTTGCTACGGCCATGAGGTGGCGACTCTCGCCCAAGGGGGGGAGCGGCTGCTCGCCGAGTGTTCCTTCCTTGATGGCATCCGTGCGCTGGAACGGGCCGCCGGGTTGCTCGGGCAGGAGCGCCTTCTTTTTGGAAGCCACGCTCCGTTGCTTCACCCTCATTCCGCCCGTTTGAAGGTCGACTTTGCCGATCTTCCCCGGCTGGCTGCCGCCCTTCCCCAGAGGGGCACCGTTTTCTCCTGAGCCATCACGGAAGGCGGATCCGCCCCCGCTGCTCCCGGTCTTCTCCGCTACTTCAGGCCCCTATTCTCCCTTCCCGTTACAGGAAGGGAAGGGGTTCCTGAAGTTTCTTCGTGTTTTGGTTTCGTTTTCTTTTTGACAAGCCGTTTATACGTAGTAGCATTACTTCGTATAAACGAGCTTCTTTTTCCCTCCCGTTCCTTCCAGAGTGCTGCATGAAGAAATCCTCTCCACGCCAGTTCGGTCCAACCCAGAGCGACATCGCCCGTGCCTTGAATCTTTCGCAGGCCAGCGTTGCGATCGCGCTCGACCCGAAGCGGCGCCATCAGCTTCTTCCTGCAACAGTGGAGCGGGTTCAGGCCAAGGCCAAGGAGCTTCACTATCGCCCCCAGCGCGTTGCCCGCATCTTGCGCAACGGTCGCAGTCACACCGTTGGTGCGGTCTTCGTGCAGGGCTCCTATCAGATTTCGCGGGAAAAAGTGCTTCACCTTGCCCGTGGGGCGATGAAGGCCGGTTTCCAACTCGTCGCCGTTGACCTCGATTGGTTCGATGACGATCTGGCCATGGCGCAAGATTATCTTCTTGGTGCTGCGGTGGAAGGGGTGATCCTGTGCAACCTCCGTGCGATCGATCAGCACTGGGTCGAACTCCTGATGGAGCGCCATATCCCGATGATCGGTCTCAGTAGTCTCGGTTTAAGGGGCATTGAGCATATCCATCACGATACCCGTGGGGCGTTCCGTGAGTTGACCGAACATCACCTCTCGCTTGGAAGCAGGAAGATCGACTTTCTTCTCGGTTTTCACGACGCTGATTTCAAAGGACCGGCTCACAACGCCATTATGGAACGGGTCGCCGGTTTTCGGGAAGCGATCGAAGCGCATGGGGGGACGGTGAGTATTGATAAAGAAGCCCGACATCTCTTTCCCGCTCATCGCCAAGGCCGCCGCAAGCGTGACGCCGTTCACGGCTCGATTCTCTACCCTAACCGAACGGCGTCGATGCAGTGCGCCTTTGATGTCGGCTACGGACAGGTGGAGGCCTATCTTGAGAGCCGCTCCCTCCCCGATTCGATGATCGGTTCCAACGACGAAATCGCCGGGGGCGCCCTTGGGGCCTGCCTTGCTCATGGCATCGCCGTGCCGCAACAGATGCGGATCTCGGGAATGGACGATAACCTCTTTGGTCGTTATGGCGGTATTCCCCTGACGACGATCCGCCAACCGATCGCTGAGATGGCGCAATGTTCCATTACCCGCATTATCGAGCGGATCGAATCGCGCAAGGAGGCATCAGCGCCGTTTCAGGAAATTTTCCTGCCGTGCGAGCTCGTGATCCGTCGCTCCACGGACGCCTCCCTTACCGGTCTTCAGGAACGCCTCATCCCTTTACCTCCACCTCCATCGCCATGAAAGCCTACCTCCTCGCCCTACCCCTTCTGGTTCTCAACCTCAGCACGGCTCCAGTGCGTGCCGCTCTTCTTTTTGAAGAGGATTTTAACTATGCGGTTGGTACCCAGCTTCACGGGAAAAATGGCGGCGAGGGATTCGGAACAGCGTGGGAAGTCGGAGCGCCTCAGGGTTCCGCAACGATTTCATCCAAATCGCTAAGCTATACTTTCGCTGATGGAAGCAAGATCATGAGTGATCAGAGCCTGCTACTGAGTGGTGCCCCAACGGCTTCCAATAATTACTCCAACCGCAGGCTTGATGTTGCCCACAATGTTACCGAGTTCTATGTCAGTTTTCTGGTGGAAAGTCCCGTCTGGAGTACGAGCGGCACGGTCGGTTTTTCGATCGGCCTTAGCGCAGCATCGCTCTCCAATCAACTCATCTCATCGAGCTATAGCGCCTCTCCGACTCCTTCCAATCGCTGGATTACTTCGGTCGGCGGTGGTGCATATGGCGTTTACAACGGGGTAGCGACCAACCAGACCCATTTTCTGGTCGCCCGTTTCTCCAAAACAGAGGGGTCGACGGCCTTCAATCAGGTCGACCTCTGGGTGAACCCGACCTCCACTTTGCAGGGCACTCCCGACGTCACCTCCTACAAAGGGGGCGGGACCTTCGGCTCTTTTTACTATATCGGCTTCCAGAATCGGGGTAGCGAGGGATCTTCTTACTATTACGGCGCCTTGCGCGGTGGTAACACCTGGGATGATGTGGTGACCCCGGTGCCGGAACCGTCCACGATGGCCCTCCTCCTTGTGGGCCTTGGGGTCGGAGCTTACGTTGCACGGCGGCGCAAGATCTGCGAAGCTTAAAACACCGATGTCTCCTCTCCCTTCCAGAGCTTTTAGTGTAGTTGAGCTATTGGTGGCGATCTCCATCCTTGCTCTACTCCTGTTACTGAGCTTTCCGGCGGTGGGTTACTTCCGTGATCAGGGCCGCAAGGTCGAGTGCGTGCAGAATCTGCGCACGCTTGGTAATGCGATCCTTCAATACACGCAGGACCACCAGCAACGCTTCCCGCCGAGTGTGGAACTCAACTGGCCGGGGCCGCTTTTCGGAAAAGACGTTCCCCAGTGGGGGCCGACCTGGTTTGAATATCTGGCTAAACACTACCTCGCCGGGGAGAAGATCTACGCCCGCTGCCCCGCCCGCCCTTCGACATGGGGTGCCAAAGGGTATGTCGGCTACTACCCTGACTATGCCTACAATGGTCGCCTTTGCCCCCTTGACTCGACGACTAATCTGTACATGGGAATCAAACTTCAGAGCGTTCGCCACCCTTCACGGACGATCCTCCTCGCTGATGGCGGGCGTCTCTCCGGGGGCCAGATGGTCGGTGGCTATTACGAGATGAAGGATGCCTACCGCCTCCACCCGCGTCATCGCGGAGGGACGGTCATGGTCCTCTACGTCGACCAACACGTCGAAGCTCATCACTATACTCAAACCGGGGCGCTTCCACCGGTCACCGATCCGCTCGGTGCCAACGCCTTCATTCCCTGACGCCGCCTCCCCCTGTTTTGGGAGAAAGCCGTGCCTGATCTATCATGTTCCGATTCCTTTTGCCTTTTCTGTTGGTGCCAATATCCCTGAGTGCCGCCCCCGATGGGGAGCGGGCGCAAAGCCTCGAAATCGCCACCCGCGGCTCCGCTACCGAGGAAGAGCGTGTGGCCTTGATCGAGCGAAGCCGCAGTGGCGAGATCGAGGACCGTTCCGCCGCGCTCCTTGCTCTCAGCGCACAGGGCGAAGCCAGCCCCGACGTGCTCGCCGCCCTCGAGAAACATCTCGACGATGGTAATGAGGTTATCCGTTCCATGGCCGCTTCCGCACTCGTCGATCTCGGACCGGAAGGGAAGGCGATCCTCGAAAAGCGGCTCCATTCTCCCCTCGCGATCCGGCCTCGGCTCGAAGTTTTGATGGCGCTTCGTTCCAGCCTCTCCGGCTTGCAGGACGCTACCTTGCGCGAAGCGATGCAACCGCTCTTTAGCGAAATAGCCGCACTTAATTACCCTGAAACGCCAACGTCGCCGTTGTTGAAAGACCCTGCTTTTGAGGAAACCAGCATCGGTGATTGGATGGTTTCCTATAACGGCGGAGCCGAGGGGAACGCGACGATCGACCGGGAGGTGACCCGTAACGGGCGTGGCGGCAGTCTTCGCATTGAGAAAACCAACGAGAAGGGGGAGATTGTTCTTCGCAGCAAACGCGCCCATGCCGTCAAGTCGGGTGAAACCCCGAGCGCCCGGTTCTACTTCCGTGCGGACGATGCTCCGGGCGATGCGGCGTTGCAGTTCCTTTTTGAACGCGAGGGCGGGGCCGTTTTCATCGGTGATCTCGTCCGGGGTCACGCGGCCCAGAGTCAAACAACCCTCTGGAACGTCGCCCCCGGAGCTTGGGAGAAACGGGTGGCGAGGCTCACCCCGCGTCAGGAGGCGAGCAGCTATCACCTCCGGCTGGTGCTCAAAGGAAATTTGGCGACGGTTTGGATTGATGACATCGGCTTTCCTGCTGCTCCCTATCTCTATAGCTACCCTCCCGGGATGCGGACGCTGCTGGAGCCGCCTTCTGCATTGGAGGAGCCAAAAGTCCCGCTGGAAGCGAAGATCGAGACCGATGCCGGGCGGCCCCGGCTGATGGTCGACGGCAAGCCGGTGCCACCCATCATGTACTTTGTGATGCGGGGCAACTTCGGTGACTATGCCGGGATGAGCCAACTGGGCGATCTCCCGGTGATGGTCAGCACCGTTCGACTGGAGGACGACGCCGATCAACGCTACCCCCCGGTTTCCTCGGTCTGGACGGGAGAGGGAAAGTTTGATTTTACCACGCCACTGGCTTGGCTCGATCAGGCGGCACGGAACGCTCCCGGGCGCTATCTCATCCTGAACTTTCAGGTTGCATGGCCTAGAGATTGGGCCGAGAAGAACGAAAACGAACTTTGGCGAAATGAAAAGGGGGAAGCCGGTTTCGGGACGACGGTCCACTTCCGGGGTTTTGCTAAAGAGTTGGAGGGGGGCGATCCGCTCCTCTCTGATCCCCGCGCCGCGAAGTATCGCTGGTGGCCCTCGCCCTTTAGTACCAAGGCGCTCGAAGATGCCGGTGAGGCGATTCGCCGCTTTACGCAGGAGTTAGCCAAAAAGCCGTATGCCAACCGCGTGATCGGGTGTTTCATTTCCGGCGGGCACGACGGCCAGTTCTATACCACGGCATGGCCTGACTATAGCGAACCAGCGGTGCGTGCATTTCGTCAATGGCTTAAAGAGCGTTATCATGATGATGCGACCTTGAGCAAGGCATGGGGTGGGGACTATGCCTTGGCCAGCGTGACGATCCCGAGTCGCGATGATACCGGGGAAGGGTTTTTCTTCGACCCTCGCAGTGAACGCCGTTTCGCTGACCATACCCGCTTTCAATCGGAGCAGGGATTAGTCATTCGTGAAACACTGGCTAAAGCCTTCAAGAAAGCACACGGGCGTCCCGCGCTAGGGATGACTTGGCAGTTGGGTGGCGGTCGGGGGCAAGGGGCTGATTCGATTGTCCCGACCTCCGAGGGGTTGGATGTCCTCATCTCCCAACCGGCTTACGAGCGGCGGCGGCCCGGTTTATTGGGCGGGTTAAGCAGTGCGTTTACTTCATTGGGACATCACCGACGGCTTGCTCTCAAGGAGCTCGATTTGCGGACTTGGCTGCGAGCCGGGGGTGAAGAGATTGAGTCGCATCGCCTCGGTACGGCGCTCTCTGCGGAAGGTTTTCGCCATCTGGTCCGCAAGGAGGCTGCACAGATGATCGCCAAAGGGCATGGGTATTGGTTCTTTGATATTAGCGTCGGGATGTTCCGTGACCCGGAGATGCTCGAAACCGTCCGGGACGGGGTGCGCGCCTATCAGGAACTCGAACTCAAGAATCCAACCCCGTACCAACCGCAGGTAGCGATCGCATGGGTGGATGACTCAGCCTATTGGGTTCGCGGCCGCTCAAGCGCGGCTCATTTCCTGAACCAGACAGAGCGTTACACCTTCTTTGGTCTCAAGGAATCGGGCGTGATCTTTGATGAATGGAACCTCGACGACCTTCTTAATGGCGAGAACGCTGTTCCCTACAAAGTCGTGGTGTTGCCCGACGCCTTCCGACTGACGTCCGTGCAGAAGGAGGCGATCGCTACCCGGCTCCAGCGCGACGGGCGCACGCTGGTCTGGAACTATGCCGCCGGTTATGTTGATGACGCCGGATTGAGTGATCAGGCGGTGTCGACCGTGACCGGTATAGGGATTCGGAGCGAGGCGATCAGCTCACTGCCTACCCTTGCCTTCGAGAAAGAGGGAGGGATTGGAGAGGCTTCCCTGAGTGGTCGACCCGGACGGGGTGAGCTTTCGCTCCTGATCGCCCGTCAGGGGCAGCCGGATCGTCGTCTTTCCGCAGACACCCTTCGTTTTGTGGTCGATGATCCGCAGGCGACTCCCATCGCCCGGTATGACGACGGCAAGGTAGCGATCGCCCTGCGTAAGCATGAAGGGTGGACTTCCGTCTACCATGGCTTTCCCGGGACGCTCGACCCGCGCCTGCTAGCCGTGCTATCACGCCAAGCCGGGGCGCATCTGCTCGCGCAGGGGCCGGTTGGAGCGGAGTTCAACGGTCACTTTCTTTCGCTCCATGGTTTGCGCAATGGAGAAGTGCGTCTCAATCTGCCCCAGCCATCCCGGCTCGTTGATTTTGACACTGGTGCCAGCGTGGCCGAGGGGCAGCAACCGGTGATCCCGCTTCAAGCCGGAGAGACGCGGTGGTTCAAAGTGGAGGCTCTTCGATGAAGGCACCTCTTCTCATTCCACTGTTGGCTACCCTTTTGCTCACTCTCCCCGGAGCGCAGGGGGAGGAGCCGGTCTTGGCGGAGGATTTCGAGTCGTACACCGAAGGAGCTTCGGTCTTCGACGCCGGCGTGCCGTTTCCGTGGCAACCGAGCGGCCACCGCAGCCACCTTGAAGCACCCGGGCAAGCTATCGTGAGCCGGGGGGAGAACGGGAATGACACGCTAGTTGTTTCCACCACTCCGGTCAACGCGGAGGGGCGTCCCTCTGGCCACACGATGAACCTCTCCACCTCGTTTGGGGAGCTTCAGGGGGTGGTTCGTTTTAGTGTCGATCTCTACCCTCAAAAAGGGGCTGCCCAGATCTTGTTGCGCCCGCCCGATGCTCCATCAGAGGCGATTGCGCTCCTGCAGTTTCGCTCCAGCCCCCAGCTTTCCATCGTCGCTTTTCAACGGGTGGATGAGGAGGGGCGTACGCCGGTTCCTCTCGCCCCCTTCCAGTATGAACGTTGGTATCGCGTCATCATCACGGCCCGGTTAGAGGAGCAGCGCTACGATGTCGAGATCATCGAACGGCAAAGCGGTACGCGCATCGCCAAGGTGGAAGGGCTCGACCAGTGCGATCCTGCCACCAGCGCCGGAAACGTCCTACTCGGAGCGATCTTTCACCACGAAGCACTGTGCGCATGGGACAACGTTCGGGTCGAGGCCGGTCCCTAAGACTCCCGTTTTATCAGGCTTCGGTAAAAACCTCCTTCGGCAGCCGCGTCAATCGGCAGAGGAGATCAGCCTCGCCGGAAGCAACAAGGTAGCTACCCTCTTCCTCCACGATCCCGGTGCTAAAAACGACGTCGTGCAGGTAGAGCGCGTTTTCAAACGGAGCGGTCAGGGCCGGGTTCGGCTCGATCACCGGTTGCCTGTCAGCAAGATGGAGAAGTCGGGAGGGATCGCTAGCGTCAAGCAGCGCCCAGAATGTCCGGTAAATGCCGACGGGTGGTTTGAGTTCCACGCCGTGGTAGAGCAGGAGCCACCCCGCATCGGTCAGAATCGGGGGCGTCCCCCCGCCGATCCGGGCGGAGAGGAGCGTCCCCTTGCGCGGGCGGATGAGCGGCGTATCGGCCGGCTTCCAATGAAGCGCATCGGGAGAGGTCGCCAGTTGAATCGAAGGGCCGGGAAGCCATTCACTCCCGGGAGGGTAGGCAAAATAGACATCGCCCAGCGGACGGGTCAGTGCGTGGAAGGCGCCCCCCGGTTTTCCTTCAAAGAGGAGCATATCCTTGTTCTGATGATCGAGGACGATTCCCCGGCAGCGGTAGTGCAGCCCGTCATCGGAATCGTAGAGCACGGTCGCCAGCCGCTCGGAGCTGACACAGCAAGTCGTCATGTAATAGCGCCCGTCGATACGGGAGATACGCGGGTCTTCAATCCCGTACTCCTGAAACGAAGCGTGCGGGGAGATCGCCAGTTCGTAATGCACCGCGACGATGTTGCCCCCATCGGGCGTCAGTTCCACCGGCAGAAGCCACGAGAGGGAGGTCAACCCCGCGACCTGATGCCCGTGCCCGCGCAGGAAAAAAGTGCGCGGGTCGGGCGTCCGCACCTCCGCCAGCGGGTAGGCATCGCAGAGATAGCGTTCTGAAGCGGCGTCGTAGCGGATCGAATGGATTGCCCCGTTGCCGACCGGATGGCGCAGCGCCTCGGCAATACGGACCATCAGCAAAAGATTTCCGCTGGGGAGCCGTGTCAATCCGGGGTTGAACGCCCCGAGGACAAAGGTCTCTTGCGTGAGCGAGCGACGCAGCGGCGAGGCATTGAGATCGACCTCCGCCGGGGAGAAGATGATCTGGTCCAAGAGAGGGATTCGGGTGGTCACGAGAAAAGCGGGTCAGTTTTACTGAGTGGGCGCGCCCCGAAAGGAAACGCCGCCGGAGAGTTGCTTGCGTGCATCGGTCGGTTGCGCTTGAATGCCCGCCACCATGCAGGAGACCATCGTTGCCATCGCCACCCCGTTTGGGGAAGGGGCCATCGCCATGCTGCGGCTCAGCGGTCCCGAGGCTCTGGAGATCGCCAGCCGCCCCTTCCGTTCCCGCGTGCCGGTGGCGGAGATCGCCCCGCGCACCGCGCAATGGGGCCGGATCGTGGATGAAACCGGGGAGGTGGTCGACGAAGTCCTCCTCACGCCGTTTCACCCCCCGGCCAGTTACACCGGCGAGGCGATGGTGGAGATCACCTGCCACGGCGGCATCCTTGTCACCCGTCGCCTCCTTGATCTTTTCCTGCGACTCGGAGCACGCCCCGCCCGTGGCGGCGAGTTTACGCAACGCGCTTTCCTCAATGGCCGGATCGATCTCACCCAGGCCGAAGCGGTGATGGACCTCATCACGGCGCGGACTGACCTCGCCCTGCGTGCTGCCAACCGCCAACTCGAAGGGCGGCTCGGGAGTGAAGCGACCGCCCTGCGCGATGCCGTGCTTGAAATCCTCGCCCACTTGGAAGCGTATATCGATTTCCCCGAGGAAGATATCGACCCGGAGACCGGTAGCGCTCTCCTTGCCCGTCTCGACTCGGTTGACGCCCGCCTCGCCCGTCTCCTGCAAACGGCGGAGGGGGGGCGTGTCTTGCGCGAGGGGTTGCGGACCGTCATCTATGGGGAGCCGAACGTCGGCAAGTCGAGCCTGCTCAACCATCTGCTCGGCTACGAACGGGCGATCGTGAGCGATCTCCCCGGCACCACGCGCGATTCGATCGAGGAGGTGATCAACCTCAACGGCATCCCGGTCCGCCTGATCGACACCGCCGGGGTTCGGCTCGCTAGCGACCGGATTGAGAAGGAAGGGATCGCCCGGACGATGCGCGAGGTCGAGCAGGCCGATCTGGTGATCCATCTTGCCGATGCCAGCGTGCCGCCGCTGGTTGCCCATGATCCCAAACACCTCCTCGCCCTCAACAAAGTCGATCTTGGCGAAGACCCGGCGTGGACCGGCGTCGAGGCGGTCCGTCTCTCGTGCCGGAACGGGGAGGGGATGGAGGCGTTGGCGGAAGCGATCGCCGCACGAGCGCTGGGACGGGGGATGGGCGAAGGCGATTTCTCCATCGCGATCAACGCGCGGCATCAGGCCTGCCTGCAACGCGCCCGCACCGATGCCGCCGCCGCCCGCGCCGGTCTGGCCGAAGGGTTGCCGCCGGAGCTGGTGGCGATCGAATTGCGCAGTGCGTTGACGGCGCTTGGCGAGATGGTCGGAGCGGTCGATACCGAGGATCTCCTCGGGAAAATCTTCTCCACCTTCTGTCTCGGGAAATAAAAAACCGGTGGGAACGCAAAGTTCCCACCGGTTGAAAAAAGAGGCGCTCGGGTTTACTTGAGCAGCGAAGCCGAATCGGGATCGAGATAGATCGTCGTATCGGCGTGACCCTGAAGGATCGAGGAGGGGACCAGATTGGTCACCGGCCCTTGGAGGCTGTCGCGCACGGCGGGGGCCTTGCGGGCATCCGGCACGCTCAAGATGATGCTCTTGGATTTGAGGATCTGGCGGATCGACATCGAGATCGCCTGCTTGGGCACATCGTCAAAGGTCGGGAACCATCCTTCGCCAAACTGCTGCTTGCGGCACGCTTCGTCGAGGTTGACGACGAGGTAAGCCTCTTCCGTGTCGAAATCAGCGGGTGGATCGTTAAAAGCAAGGTGCGCATTTTCGCCGATCCCGGCAAAGCAGACGTCGATCGGGTGATCCTTGATCAGCGCTCCGAGACGGCGGCACTCGGCCTGCGGGTCGGCCTCATCCCCGGCGACGTAGTGGAACGCCCGCAACGGACGGGGGAGGACTTTGTGAAAACGCTCCCAGAGATAGGCGCGGAACGAGGCGGGGTGCGTGATCGGCAGGCCGATGTATTCATCGAGGTGAAACCCGGTGATCTTCTCCCACGGGAGATCTTCCTGAATGAGAGCGCTGAGCATCTCAAACTGCGAGGCGCCAGTGGCAACGATAATGTTGGCGCTTCCTTTGGCGGCGATCGCTTCGCGGATCAGGCGGGCGCCATGGACGGCACCGGCCTTCCCGGCGATCACCTTGTCCGGGCTGATTTCGGTCTTGATGGGCATAGGATAGAAAAAAGGTGTACGGAGGGTGAGGCTAGACCGGAAAAAAGAGGTTGTCACGTGATAATTCCTGCGTTATTCCGTTCGCAGCCATGCCAGCCGCTCTGAAGATCGAGGAAATCACCGACACCCCGCAAGGCACCGCTGTTGCCCGTCACTATGCCACCGGAGAGGGGGTCCGTGTCGAGTGGAACGGCGGCACGATCACCGCCGTTACTCCGGTCGGGGCCGATGCGCTCCCGGCAGATGCGCCGTGGATCGCCCCGGCGCTGGTCGACCTTCAGGTCAACGGTTACGGCGGGGTCGATTTTCAGGTCGACGCCAGTGCGGAGCGCGAGGCACTCCTGCGGGCCACCCGCGCCCTCCACCGCGACGGCTGCTCGCGTTATCTTTTAACCTTAATCACGCGCCAGTGGGATGATCTGCTCGCCCATCTCGCCCGGGTCAAGGCGGTGCGCGACGGCGACCCCGAATTGCGCCGCGCCATCTTCGGCTGGCATATTGAAGGGCCGTTTATCTCTGAAGCGCCCGGGTTTATCGGTGCGCACGATCCCGAGGCGGTCTGCAACCCGACCCCGGAGGCGATGGAACAACTCAAGGCGATCGTCGGTGACGACCCGACCTTGCTGACCCTCGCTGCCGAACGTCCCGGGACTCCCGCCGCTGTCGCGAGGGCGACGCAACTCGGCATCCGCATCAGTATCGGCCACAGCAACGCTTCCCGCGCTGAGATCGACGCCGCCACGCAAGCCGGGGCGCAAGGGTACACCCACCTCGGCAACGGCTGCCCGCAACAGCTTGATCGCCACGACAACATCCTCTGGCGCGTGCTCGATCAAAGTGGCCTTCGCGCCGGGGTGATCCCGGATACTCACCACGTCACCCCCGCCCTTTTTCGTCTCTTCCACCAACTCCTTCCGCGGGAGTCGGTCTATTGGACCACCGACGCCATGGCCGGGGCGGGGGCTCCTCCCGGGCTCTACACCATCGGGCGGTTGGCGATTGAGGTCGGCGAGGATCGCATCGCCCGTCAACCGGGGCGGCAGAATTTCGCCGGTTCCGTGGTGGAGCCGATCGAGGCAATCCGCCGTGGAGCCGCGATGCTCGGCACCCGCTGGAATAACGTTTGGGATCATTTCTCCACCATCCCTGCTCGCTGGCTCGGCCTGCCATGCGGATTGGAGCCGGGGGCGCAGGCGACGTTCTGCTTCCTGCGCGACGAAGAGAGCTGACTTTTTCCCCGCTGGCGTCGATGGCCAAGATTACTCAAAACGCCATTGCGCAGCGCCTCGGCGTCTCGCGTTCCACCGTCGCCGCCGCGCTCAACCCGGCTTCGACGATCCATCTCAACGCCGAGACCCGTCAGCGCATTCTGGAGGCGGCAGAGGAACTCAACTATCGCCCCGATCGCTATGCAAGAGTGATGCGTGGCGGACGGAGCGGCCTGATCGGCATGCTCCACTTCGGCGGTCTTCTGCAAGTCGCTGCCGAACGGGCGGCTTACGCTGCGGCCGCCGTGCGGCGACACCAGTTCGAGGTCGTCGCCAGCGATCTTTCCTGGGCAACCGGTTCGATCCATGCCGCGTGCGCCTCGCTCCTTGATGCGCGGGTGGAGGGGGTGATCGTCGCCGGGTGGAGCGGCCCGAGCGCCTTGCAACCGCTCGAACGGCTCCGCTCTGCCGGGATTCCGCTAGTGACCTTGAGTGGCAACCCGCTTCCGTGGGGGCCGCATTTCCGGGGCGACACCCGTTCGGCGATTGCGGCTTTAACGCGCCACCTCATCGCCCGGGGGCATCGCCGCCTCTCCCTGCTCACCAGCCGCGAGGCGACTCAACCGCTCGGGCGTCACTACCTCTGGTCCGCCAGCGCCCGGCGTGAGGGGTTTACGGAAGCGCTTCGCGAAGCCGGGGGGCGACTGGTCAAAACTTTCGGGAAAAAGGAGGAGCAGATTGAAGGGTGCATGGTCGTCGTGGAAGTCGAGGACGATCCGTTTGACCCGTTCCTCCCCGGTGCACGCGGGATGGAGGCGGTCTTGCGCCTCCCGCGCCGCCCAACGGCCCTGCTTTGCAGCAATGACGAGTTTGCCCACGGCGCTCTCTCCGTCTGCCAGCGCCACGGGATAGAGATCCCCGGCCAGCTTGCGCTCACCGGTTATGATGACACCTCTGTGGGCCGCTACGCCGCCGTGCCGCTGACCACCGTGCGCCAGCCCAACGAAGCGATGGCGGAGGCTGCCGTCGACGCTCTGTTGGAGATGATCGAAAGCGGTGAGCACGCCCCTCCCTCCCGGACTACGCTTTTCCCTTGCGAGGTGGTCATTCGCGCTTCTTCGGGTGGGTAGCTATTGTTTGGAGTGTTTGGGGTAGCTTTTCGTTTTCGCATCTGTTGCCATGCGCGGAAAGCCTCCTTCCCAAGCTCATGAAACTCGCCTTTTTCCGTGCTGACATCACCCCTCCGGTCGGTCATCCCCTCTGTGCCGGGTGGTATCCCGTTTGTACCGGTGTTGCCGATCCTTTAAGCGCCTTGGGGGTGATCCTTTTGCCGGAGGACGATCTTCCTGTCATCCTTTGCGCTCTTGATTGGGCGGAACTCAGTAATGATGACTACCTGCGCTGGCAGGCGGCGTTGGCCGGAGCCGTCGGGACCACGCCCGACCGGGTGAGCGTTCATTGCATCCACGCGCACGACGCCCCGTGGCCCGATGCCGAAGCGCAAGCGATCCTCATCGAACAAGGGCGCGAGCGGATCATCATGTGGGAGGAGTGGTGTAGCGCTGCCCGCCAGCGGGTGGCCAACGCCGCGCTCGAAGCGCTCCCCACCGCACGGACCGTCAGTTCCATCGAAGCAGGCCGCGCCAAAGTCGACCGGGTCGCCTCCAACCGCCGCATTCTCGGCCCGGATGGGAAGAGCCGTGGCGTGCGTTGGACGCAATGCCGGGATGCTTCCCTGCGCGATGAACCCGAGGGCTTGATCGACCCATGGCTCAAGTCGATCACCTTTCGCGGCGAGGATGGGGAGAAACTCGCCGTCCTTCACTACTACGCCGTCCACCCGACCAGCTACGATCGCACCGGGTTGGCAACGCCTGATTTCGTCGGCCTCGCCCGGGACCGCCGCGCGCGGGAGGAAGGGGTGCCGCATCTCTACTTTACCGAATGCGCCGGAAACATCACCCCCGGCAAGTATAACGACGGGGAGAGCGACAACCGCGAACTCTTTACCCAACGTCTCTACGATGCCATGGTCGCCGCCACCAGCGGAGAGCAACGCCCCATCGCTCCCGATACCGTCATCTGGCGAGCCGTCCCCGTCATCCTCCCGCCTCGTGCGGATCAGGAGCGGGAAGCGCTTCTGGCGTTGGTTCGCGAGGGGCGGCCGAGCATCGCCAGTCGCGCTGCCCTCCTCCTTGCCTACCAACAGCGGATTGAGCGCCCGATCCTCATCTCAGCGCTTCATTTGGGTAGCGAACTGATCTCCCTTCACCTCCCCGGGGAATCGTTTATTGAATATCAACTCCACGCACAGGCGCTCCGGCCCGATGCTTTTGTCGTCGTCCCTTCCTACGCTGATTGCGGCCCCGGCTATATCACGCTTGCCCGTTCGTTTGAAGAAGGGGGCTACGAGCCGACTGACTCGTTTTGTTCCCCGGAAAGCGAGGCGATCCTGCGCGGTGCGATCGCCGCTGCTATCGCATCCGAATGAGGAGATCATAATCCCCGGGAACCGTCCCGCCCGGAGCCGGCTTGGCGATCCGTTCGACATGACCGTCGAGGAAAAGCGCGTGTCCGTAATTCCCTAACGCCTTGCCGTAGCTCGGCCCGCCGTGAGCGGCATAGACATGCGCCCATTCATCGAAAGCAAGCGCGTTGTCAGTAGGGTAGTTGGAGCCATCAGCCATGATCGGCACCTTCCCCGGCGCGGGGTGGAGCAGGAGGTTCACAATCGGGTAGACCACGGCGCTCCCGTTATGATAACCGGCCCGGCGATTGAAACGGTAGCCAAGGGTCACATAGCCAAGACTCCCTCCGAGGTTGAGATGACGTGGCTGATCATTGATCGGGCAAGACATCGTACGGGAGAACTCCTCCGCCTTTAACCCGGAGGTCTTGTACATCTTGTACCACCAGAGACCGGTGTACCCTTTGAGTTGCTTGTCGTAGTAAGGGAGAAAACCGCGATGATCCTGAAGCGTGGCATGGATCAGCGCCGCATTCTGGCGCAGGTAAGAGATACACTTGAGCGTGTGGCCCCGTTCGCCCAGCCGCCCTGCCGCGCCGAAGGAGAGGAGCGCGAGCACAGCAATGATAGCGGCCACGAGCACCGCCTCCATCAGCGTAAAGGCGCGTTCACCACGGGAGAGAGAGCGGGGCGTATTCATGGCTCGGAGGGTTTGAAGGTGACGTGGTAGAGTTGATGTTCGCCCGGTTTAAGGGTGAGCGCAAGGGGGGAGCCTTCCTGCGTCTCTTCCGGGCCAATGAGCGGTCGGACCGACACGATCTCGCGCCCTTCCGGCGTTAGCGTCGCGGTCTCAGGAGCATCGGCCCCATCGCGATAGTGGCCGACCAGCAGCAACGCTTCCCGTTCCGTCCCCCAGAGCGTGACGGTGAGCGCCGGGTTCGGGTTAGCGATCTCCAGCAAAGCGCCGTCGCGCAAGATCGCTTCATGAGGAGCAATCGCCCGGAGCGCTACCGCCTGATGGTAGAAATCCATCGGGTCGTGATCCTTGAAATGGTAGTAAGTCACACCGCGCGCCCCGTTGAGAAGCGCCTCCAGAAGCATCTGCCCATGCCGCACCGGCGGGAACTCGCCGTACGTCCCCGCTGTCATCCACGGGATCGTGTCGCGGTTGCCTAGTTTTTGGTATTGCTCACGGATCGTCTGGTGGACCCGCTCCACATCCCCGCGCACATAGAGCACCGGCATCCCGAAATCGAAATACTTGGGATAGAGCTGCCGGAAGTCATAGATGCGATGGTAGACCGGCGGTGTCGGAACCACGTTGTAGTTGCCTTTGATCGGAGTGCCGCCATCGGCCCGCGTCCCCTTAACCGCTTCGTGTAGATCGCCCGTCATCCGGGTGCCTTGAGTGAGCATGAACTGATCCCAATCATCCATCCCTGATTCCTTGAACGCTTCCTGACAACGGCTGCACCGGTGCCATTCGCCATGACCGCGATACCAAAGCTCCGTATCGTGAAAGATCACATCGGGCCGCACCAGTCGGGCGTGGGCCGCCACCCGCTCCATCTCTTTGCGGTAATACGGGCCGGTGTAGGTTGGGCAGAGTGCCTTGCCCGGCTTGCCGCTAATCTGGTTCTTGATTTCGGGATGCTGTCCAAACAGCTCAAACATGACATTAAAGGCCGATTCATTATAGATCACTTGCAGCCCGGCGGCGCGGATCTCATCAGCAAAAGCGGCGAGACGTTTCTGCTCCTCCTCCGTTTTGTGATTACGGGGAAAAGTGCCGATGCCGGTGAAACCGACATGCTTGAAGGTTTTGAGAAAATCAGGGTAGCTATACGAATCGGCTTCGAGCATCCATGTCAGGCTGACATGAACCTCTTTGAGCGGCGGAACCTCCGGGATCTCAACGCCGACGAGCGGCACCGTCACCCGATTTTCAGCGGAGGATTTTTCATCACTATAGAGCGTCGCAGTTGCCCCTTCGGGGATCGGTTGGGTAGAGATCAGGAAGAGCGGGCCTTCGTTTCCCTGCCAATGCGGCTTGAGCGGGTTCCAGAGATCGTGAGCAATCCAGCGGTTAACTCCCTCGGGCGCTTGCGAATCACGCTCCACTCTGCCGACCGACCCGGCGCGGACCTCGATCCCCTCCGGCAGTTCAAGAAAGAGGCGGACCGGCTCCTTCTTCTCTTTGCCCGAGCGCAGATCAGCGATATAGAAATAGTTGGGCGTCGGGAGATTGGTGGTGACGTAAAGGGTGTCTCCGGTCTTGGGGCGGACCTCCAGCCCCTTGCTCAGAACCGTCGTCTTTTCTAACCCCTCCAACCCGGCGCACTCTCCCTTCTTTTCTGATTCCATGATGAAGACTTCATCCGAAAAAATGTTGTGCACCCCCGCCTGCACCGTGAGAGCGACATAACGCGCCTTGCGGTCGATTTGCAGGAGGTAGGGTTGGATAAAGTAGGTCCCATTCTCCTCCCGGTAAAGGTAGCGATCGGGATGCTCCGTCGCGAGGTTAGCCTCCCCGCCGTTAACTTTGGTCATGGAAGCCGCTTCGTAGTACGTTTTCCCATCGAGACTTAGCGAAGCGGTCACTTTGCGCGGCATCACGACGCTGGCATCGCCTTCTCCCCCTTGAAAACGGGCGATGATCGCGCCGACTTCCTCCTCGCGCCCGAGGTCGATGATGATATTGACCGGCCCGTTGAGGTAGTTCCAGCCGACGGCCGCCTTGCTGCTGGGCAGTCGCTCGTCTTTCCAGATCCCGTCGGTGAGTTTGAACGATTCGTTCCCGGTGGTCGTCCTGCGATAGAGCGGCACCGGCGCGAGGATCGCCTCCTTACCGAGTGCAAGGTTGCGCCCCTTGGTCAGAGCGGTCCACGGTTCTTCAACCGGTGGCGTAGCGTGGCAAAGGTCAGGCAGCATCAGGAGAGCAAGAGCGGCGAGGAGTGGAAAACGGGTAGTCATGAGGGAAAAGGGACGGCTTATCTCCCGGTACGACGGCGCAGATGACGAACCGCTCCCACGAGAAGAACGGCGCCCGGCAGCAAGGCGAGCGTCGACGGTTCCGGGATCGCTTCGAGCCGGACATTGTCGATGTAGATACTGTTGTTGCGCCCGTCGAGCCATCCGTTAACCACCACATCGCCCAGACCGATGGCATCAAACCCGGTCAGGCTGTTGCGATAGGCGATCGTCTTGCTCATCGAATAGTTCTCCGAAGTGATGGTGTAGGTAATCTGCTGGTCGGTGACGTTGTTGGCAAGGGTGAGGTGGTACCATGCACCCGTCGATGCCGCGCGACCGCTATCATCAGCCGTGGTGAACTGAGATCCGGAGTTGAAGCTGATTGCGTTGGCGTTGCCGCCGCTGACCCGGCTGACCGAGAGGTTAAAGAGATGATTGCCCGAGGTGGTCAACGCGCCGTTGCCGATGGCGATGATGCCAAACCAGCCGCCCCCTGCCGGTAAGACACTATCGAGGTAGAAATCGAGCGAAAGTTCCCACGACTGCGCACCGATGGGCGTCGTGAGCGTCGCCGTGCTGTAGGTCGAGGTCTGTCCGGCGGCGATCTCCTGATAGCGGTAGAGCTGACCGGTCCGCCCGAGCGCGGTTCCGTCCACAATCGTTTGGGGACCGCCGTTATTGGTTGTCCAACTCACGGCGGGGGAGGTCCCGGGGATGGAGCCGGGCCACGCGCTTGCCGGAAGGAGTGCTCCGGGGGTGTAGGAATTGAAATCATCGGCGAGGACCACCTCCGCAGCCCGAACCGAGGGGGCTGCGAGGAGGAGTGCAGAGAGGAGCAGGGCTGTTTTCATCATAAGATAAGGAGGGTGGAGTGGGGCATTTGCGCCAAAAAGAGGCTTTTTCCGAAGATGAAGCGGAGTTGTAGGACAAATATAGGTCAATAAGTTGAATCTCGCAAACCGAGTATAAGGGGGTTTGACCATGCCCTTAAAATGACCTACTATCAGTCATAGGTCAAATAAAAAGATTTGGCTGGAGCAAAACCGGGCGCTCTTTTTGCCGTTGCCGCCCTTTGTTCTTTCTCGTAGGATAGGAAAAGTTACCCGATGATGACCTCCAAGAAACCCCGCCCTGCTGACCGTGTACTCCGATTTTTGACCGATGAATTGGGGCTTCACAGCATGAGCGTTGGGGCGCGGCTTCCGACCACGGTTGAGTTGGCGCGTCGTCTCGACGTCAGTCAGGGAACGGTCAAAAATGTTTACCGACGGTTGGCCGATGAAGGGAAGCTGAGCATCCGCATGGGCGACGGTACCTTTTGGCAAGGGGCACCGGAGTCGGAGCGCCACCGCTACACGATCGGCCTCGACGGCGACCTCGCCGATTCCGACACCACCGATTCGGCGTGGAGTTACAAGATCAAAGGGGGGCTTCTCGGGGAGACGCTTGAGGCCGCAACGCCGATTGAGATCCGTTACTGCAAAGCGCTGGTGGAGGGGGATGAAAACCGCGCCGCCCGGCTCGGCCAATTGGAGGGGATCGACGGTTTGCTCCTTTTGCGCCTTGAGCCGCACCGTTCGGAAGCGATCATCCACGAAGGGCGCACGATCCCGATCATTTCGCTCAACCCGTTGCGCGAGGATAGCTGCCGCAACTTTGTTTCGCCTGATTATTTTACGATCAGCCGCAAGCTCGGTAGTGTCTGGCGCCGGAGCGGGCGGCAGCGTGTCCTGATGATTTTAAGCCCGGGGCTGGAAAGCTCCGTCTCGGTCCGGTTGCGCTATGGCGGTCTGCTTTGCGGCTTGGAGCCGGGGATGCCGGGCAGCCCGGAGGTCCGCTATCTCAAGGTCGATACCGGCAGGTTTGACTCGGGTTACGCTGCGATGAAACAATTTCTCGCGCAGGAGAGCTGGCGTCCCGACGCCATCTACACCGCCGGGGATAACCTCGCCTTTGCCGCCCTCCAAGTCTTGGAGGAAGCTGGCCATCGTGTGCCGGAGGAGATCTCGATCGTCGGAGGCCACGGGGCCGACTGCCTCTCCCGCGCCCCTCATATCCTGACCGCGACCGAACACGCGCTGGAGAAAATCAGCCGCGCCATGCTCCGTCTTCTCATGGAGCGGATTGATAACGGCGGAGCCGATGTCCCGGCGCATATCGAGCCGTCACGTTTTATCCTCGGCACCACCACGACGCCCGAGGAGAACCGCCTCCTTTTCGGAGAAAACCCGCAGTAACTTTCATCAGAGACGGGTAGCGATCACGGTATCCTCGCGGTAGGGAAGGACGGAGCGCCGGGAGCGTTCAAGGTAGTCATCAAGCGGTTCAATAGCGAAGCGTTCCAGCAACGTGCGTAAATCTTCCGACCCGCCCTTGCGGGTGACGAGCACAGCTCCCAACCGCCCGGGGTCTGAGATCTCCACCGAACGACCATGCTTTTCTTTAAGCTGGCGGAGCTTTTGGTAATTGAAGTCGAGGTGAACCAGTTGACTATCGAGAAACAGCTCCGCGCTCACGGTGGAACGGTAGTTGGTGGTCGCCGCGATGAGCTCCCCGGTGGGTCGCCGGATCTCACTCGGGAGGTTGTATTTGCCCATCGCCGCCACCAGATGGGAGCGGCATTGATAGGCCCGGAAAGCTTGCATCAATCCGCCATGATAGAGAGAGGGGAAGACGATCAGATCCGGTTGAACCGTGCGATAGTGTTCAAAGGCTTCATCAAAGTTGAGATCGAAGCAGATCGCTACCCCAACGCTTCCGAAATCACATTCCCATACGGCTGGCCCTTTCCCGGGTACGATCCCTGCCTGTTGCTCCTGAAGTGAGGGGTATTGTTTGTGGTAGAAGGCGCACGGCCGTCCTGCGCGATCAATCAGAACGGCGAGATTGGTAGATCCACCGTTGAGTTGCCCGGCACGGATGACCGGATAGACCAGATAGCAGCGGTGCGTCGCCGCGATTTCGCAGAGCATCGCTTCCATCGCCCCGTCCAGCCGCGTCCCGGGGCCGATCCCTTCCCGGGCCGGAAGACAATATTCCGGAAGCACGATCAGGTCAGGGCGATCCGGCAACACTTCCTGTAATTTCCGACGCCAATAGCCAAGGATTTCCTGATCCGTCATCCGGGTGGGAGCCTCTCCGCCGACACAACTCACGATCACCTGACGGTTCATGGAAGAGGGTCTTTCTTTTTCCGGGGATGAAACGCGATGACCTCGCCCTGCCGGGTAGCGGTGATCACTCCATCGCAGTCATGAGGGATGACGCTCTGGAAATCGCCCTTCGCTACCTGTTCCATCGTTTCCTCGCGATTTCGGCGCCAGATTCCCGTCGCCCCTGCCAGCCAGAGAACGCCATCCTCCCCTTCTCGTAGAGAGGCGACCGGCATCGGCAGCCTCTCCGCCCGGAGTTTCGGCGGTGGACCGTCCACGCCATCTTCCCAATCGATTTCCCAAAGCAAAGCATCTGCTGTCGCCACAGCCAACCGCAGCCGTTCCCGATGTTGTTCAAGAATCGCTACCCCACGGATCGGGGCTTGCGCTTTCCAATGAAAACGGGGGCGGCGTTTGCGGGCATCATAGAGCATCACCCCATCCTCCCGGGCGATCAGGAGGTAACGCGGCTGCTCGCTCACCGCAGGGAGTAACTCGTGCCGCAATACCGGAAGTCCGGTTAGTGGGAGTGAGTTGTTGCTTTCGATCACGGATCGCGAGAGGGTAGTATGGCGTTGCTCTGCCAGTGTCGGCGGTACTCCCGCCCCATCGCCAAGTTGCAGTACCCGCCATCGCTCAACCGCTACCTGCTCCTCCTGTCCGCTTCCGAAATCAAAGGGTTGCTCCAATAACCCCGGCGTGCCATATCCGCCGGGTTCAAGCGCTACCCCCGCCCATTTCAGTTCGCTATCAAGAAAGGTGAATCCGCCGTAGCGCCCGATCACCACGCCTCGCTCCCCCTTGGCGTCCGCACGCCACAATCCTACAGAGAAAGGCAAAGGATACCCTCCGACCGGCGCGCGTGTTGCCTTCTCCCGGTAGCGATCGGCAAAGGTTTGGTGCATCTGGTAGAGATCTGCCGTCGTCCGGCGTTGTCCCTCTGCTCCATAGACCTCTAGCCTTCCATTGGCACCCAGAACAAAGAGACTTCGCTCCCCCTTGTGCTCAAGGAAGCGCATCGCTTGAATCGGCCCGTCAAAATCACGCTCCAGAAGTGGCTTGCCGGTAGCGGCCTCCAGCCATGCCCCGGACCATTGATCAAGCCGGGTTGCCCTTGGAAAATCAGGGAAGAGATGACTAGCTACCCAGATATGCTGCCCCTCTCTCCCTGAAAAGCCACCCTGTTCCAGCCGCAGCGGATGCGGTGCCCGTTGACGGGCAGCATCATGGAAGATCAGGCGATGATGACGGGGATCAAATCCTTCGACCTTGATCCTTCGCACTGTGATCGGGTCGGCAAGGCGCAGCGTTTCATCCTGCTGCGTCACCGGGTGCATCTCCCCGTAGTTGCGGGTTTCTACCCCGGCCTTCCATTCCCGCGTTCCCTCTACGGGTCGCCATTGCTCGCCCGCTTCCTGATCCGAAACAAAGATCGTATTAGGGAGGCGTCCCTGCCGGACCTGCGAGGTGGTGGGTAGTGAATGAATTTCAGTGAGTTCCAAAGGTGGATCAAAAGAGTAGATTCCGTCGTTTGGGAGCGCGTCCACACGAAGCGCACGCAGCATTCCCCGGTAGGTCCAGCGCGCCTCCCATTGCGCACGAACATCCCGGATCGGGTAGTCATCCTTCATAGCCCGGGTGGAGGATCGCAGTTTCTCCCCGGAGCCGTGGTGAATCCGGGTGAGTTCTCCGTTGCGTTCGATCGCTACCCCTCTCTCTTCATCAAAGAGGAAACGCGTCGATCCGATGCTGACACCGTCGGGTAAGGCGATCGTCTTCTTCGTGAAACTCTTTTCGCTCCCAACCCGAATCACGCTATAGGCATAAACCGCTTCTCCTGCCTCTAGTGCGCGCCAACTCTGGCGATGCACGGCGCTCCCTTCTTCGCTGCCTGGAATCGGAATGAACCCTTCGCCAAAAACTTCCAGAGAGAGACGCTGTGCTCCCTGTTGATAGAGCGCTCCTTCTCCAGAGGCGACCCGCTGGCCGAGTGGATGCCAATGGAGTCCCAGCAGATAGTTTCCGGCTTTCTGAGCCAGAAAACGGTCCTCAATAATCCATAACCCCCGGGCGGGATGCAATAGAGAGCGTCGCCACTCCAACTCCCCGGTCAGCTTTTGATGAATGGCCAAAGCTTGCACGCCGGGGAGTTCCTTTTTCCAGAGCAGGCGTGAAGCGTTGTCTAACCTCGCATCATCGGAGGGCATCCGGTCGGTCGCTACCGCGCTGGCTCCGTTGGACTCCATCCGGTTCTTCCCCGGCCCCTGATTCCAGCGGCCTCCCATTTGCAGCCAATGAACCCCGCCGGAGTTGAGGGAAACGATGGAGCCTGCCGGGGCCGCCCCGTCGAGACCGTTGAGCGCGAGGTAGTCATCTTCCGGCGCAAAGCCGTCCCTCATCGCAAAAAAGCCATCGTCCTCCTCTTGCAACCCGACGGGGTGGATTCCTCCCTTTGGAGCTTCCATCGGCACGTCATCGGGGGGAGTATAGCGTCGCACCTTGCCTAGATAGCGCCACATAAACGTCGGCCCGAGGCGCTGATCTGCCGGAAGATGCCGGTGCAACCAGTAGAGATCAGGCCGCCCGGTCATCATCGCCGTCATCCCGAGCAGGAGCCGCGTATCGCGCGAGCCTCTGGGAGGGTAGACCAGTTGCCCGTTGAGGGGATTGATCCGCTCCAACCCCAGAGAGCGCACCGCAAGCCCGCTGTCGAAGAACTCCCGGTAAAGCTCGCGCTCCAGAGCGAAGCGAAAGAAGCTCGCATTGACTTCATCAAACGCCTCGGCTACCTGCGTCCCCCGGCTCGGGTGGTAGCGATGGGTGACAAAGTCGGTGAGCGCCCGCTCCTTCTCTGAACGGCGAAAGGCGATCAACTCCTGCAAGCCCCCTTGGGAATGCGTCGACTCTTCGAGCCACTGCGCCATCTTCCAGTCTGCCATTAAGGGGGCAATCTGGTGTCGGCTCACTAGCGAAATCTGCCGGTAAGGCGGGGTAAGCGGCATGAGCCACTGCAACTCCTCTTTCGTCGTCACATCGAGAAAGTTCTCCAACACCAGCGTTGAAACAGCCTCCCACTGCCCCGCATCAAGCCACCCGCTCCCTTCCACCATCCGCAAGGTTCGGACGAAAAACTCGGCGACATAGTGATGGGTATATGCCTTTTGCCTGAGCACCTTTTCCAGAGCCACGTCAGCCCGTTGCTGATACCCCTCGCGCCCCGACCAGTAATACCCCGCTATATTGCGATACCAGCGGATGACTTCTCCATAACCCGGTTCCGGCTTGGGAAGCTGTGGCGGGCCGGGATCGCTTTGCCAGAGAGCGTCATCTTCTTCAAAAAAGCGGCGGCACTCTCCCTGAACGTCCAGTTTGTGCAACCAAGGCAAACGAAGCTCTCCCTGATCAACACCCTGTTCGTCGATGATCGCTAACATTGCGCGAACCCCTGCTTCCACCCCGGCCAGAGAGGTGCCCCCGATAATCAGATGATGTCGCCCCTGCTGGCAGACATTGGTCGCTGTCTGGATGACATAGCCGTCGCCTCCCGGCCATGCGCCGTCAACGGCGGTCAGGAACTGGTTGTACGCTGGCCAGAGCGCCCGGTTGTTGCCTAGTTGCCCCAAAAGGATCAGGTTGGCCGAGGCAAATTCAGGACGGAGGATGGGGGCGTGGCTTTGGGTCGCCTCGCGGTCGGTATGGATCGGCAGAACGACGCCCGTTGTTTCGCTGATCTTCTTTTGCAGGGAGACGGCCAATTCTCGCCAGCGCGGCTCTCCGTCGGGAATCACGATTCTGGCATGGGGTTGCCCGTGTTGGACCAAATGGGTCGATCCCTGCACCCTTCGGTGGGCAAGGCGTGCCGGACGCTCGACCTCAAAGAGCGTGAGTTCCCTAACCTCCGCTTCGACGCTTTGCTGGTTGAGAGAGGTGAGTTCGATGGCAAGATGAAGCGGTTGATCATCCGGCGCGCGAACCAGTCCAACGATCGTCTGCCACTTCCCCTGATCATGGTAGGCTATCGGGAGCGCCCCCAGCTTCGCCACAACCGCGTGGTTGGAGCGGATGTTAGCCTTAAAGAGGTACTCGCGTCCCGCCTTCACCGGGATCGGCTCCGGTGAAAACCGCGCACCATGCCCTGTAAGGGTCACCGTGTCATGATTTGCAAGGAGGTTGCCGCTAAGGTAGCTAAAATCAGCGCCTTGAACAACGGCGCACCTCCACAAACAGAGCACCACGCTCAGGAACAAACGAAGACGAATCGACATGAAAACTTAAGGAAACCATGGCCGCTCCTGCTCAGGCATGGAAGCAACCGGAAGGCGCTGCGGGAGCTTGTAACGGCCAACGTGACCGTCGAGGAAGAGAAGATGGCACCAGCCGTTATGGACCCCTCCGAACCACAATTCGAGACCAATCCCCGGGATAAAATAGGCGCTGCCATTGAAAGCTTTCGCCGGAATACCAGATGCTCCGCGTGGATTGATATCTGCCAGAGAAAAAACTTTAGAGGGGAGGCGCACCTGCGAAAGACGCACCCTCGGGAGGTCGGGTTGCAGGTAGGTGATCATCGGGTGAACCATGGCATTGATGGTATAGCCCATCATATAGCCTGACCAACCCTTGTAATGCCGTCGCCCGTCGGCGCCGATCTGAAACCCTTCTTTGGGCGGAACGCCGATGCGCTCGTTGGCCGGGCAATAGAAAGCGTCATTAGCGATCAGCCGTTGCCGGTCGACCCATGGGCCGACATATGGTTCGAGGATCTCCTCCAGCGTATCGGTGTTGCGCACCCCATTGTTCGTGACTGAAGGGGGGAGGTAGCCATCATGATCGGCTGCATAGGCCATGGTCGCCGCGCCTAGCGTCTTGAGGTGGCGGATGCAAAGGGCGGTGTCAGAGGCCGAACGCGCTCTTCCCACCGCCGGTAGAAGCAGCATCACAAGAATGGCAATCACCACCAGGCTCACCAGCAACTCCAGCAGGGAAAAGGCGACCGGCCGGTTGGAGGATGGCGGTTTCATCATGACAAAGCGGCGCAGATCACCCCCGCCGCACGTTACGGCGTCTGCTCCCTAGCCAAAGAGCCGCTCCGCCGCCTAGCAATAGCATCGTGGTGCCTGCTTCCGGGATGGTCGTCGTATAGCCAAACTGGTAATCACTGCTTAAAATGGGCGTGCCGGAGGTGGAGAAGTCGGCGCTGGTGTATTGAAAGGCATACCCTTGACTACCCTGATAGGTGGAAGCATTGATGGCAGCGTTCTCGCTACCGCTTTGGAGGACGTACCAGTTGACGTTGTGCGTTCCGCTCCCGACCACGTTGAGGGCGAGCCGGTAGTAGCTTCCTTCCTCCAACGCGAGCGGTTGATCGAGACCGACACGGTAGGAGTGCGCCCCGGGGGTGAGCGTGGCTGCGGCGATCAGAGAGGTGGAGAGGATGTTATCGTTATCATCAAGGAGTGTGACCTGAACATCCCGCGCTAACGGCGTGGTCGGGTTGAGATAAAGGCGCACACTGACGCTATCGAGAAACGTCGCTCCCGGCGTCGCCGTTGTAAAACGGAAGCGTTGTGCTCTGGCGTTGGTGGCATCAAGGAGGTGAAGCGCTGCCTGATAGTAAACCATCCCGATCCCGCGACTGGAGGTCGATCCGATGGCAAAATTGACGGCGGCGTCTTTGAGGACGTTCGTGGGGAGGGTGCCGACGAGATTGCCGTAAGCGTAGTTGGCATCGACCATGCCGAAGGTTTGCAGCGCATCAAGATCGTCCGTCATCAGTCGTCGCAGGTTAGCAATCCCCCCGCTGGAGGGGTTAGCGACCAGATGATAGATTTTCCCCGCTTCCAAAGCAACGCTCTGGGAGAGCGAGACAGTGTTCCAGCCGTTCGTTGGGGCGGTGACCGTCCCGGAAGCGAGAAAGACGCCATTCGGGGCTCCCGCTCCGTTGTCTTCCTGCAAACCGAAGGTGAGCGCACTCGCCATGGTGTCGGGTGCCGCTGCCGGGTTGAGATAGAGGGAGAGGGAGGTGGCCGCTGCATCTCCGGTCGCTGTGAACCGGATATAGGCACCGTTGGTCGTGCGGACGATGTGGCTCGAAGCCGTGCGATAAGTGAAAACATTGCCTTGAGTCAGTTCGGGCTCACCGGCGGCCAGTGAAGGCAACAGGCCGCAGAAAAGGGAGGAAAAGATCACGGCCAAGGGGAGATGAGTTTTCATAAGGCTTCCTCCACCATGCAAGGTTTTGCTCTTTTCTGTCAATTGTTTTTGACGAGATGTTGATGGTTTCGATCAAAAGATGTGCAAATTATCATCAAAAAATACGCCGCTGCTGATTTAATTTTAACAAAACTCTGTAAATTTCGCTGCAAAAGATAGGCAAAATCTCCTTGCCCTCCCTGACCCGCAACTTTAGCCTGCCTTTCCTCCATGCAAGCCTTCACTGAAAGTCGTCGCCCCTCGGAGCGAACCGAGCAGTTCCTGCGCGATTATGTCGCCCAGCGTCGCCGCCTCTCGGGGGAGCGCCTCCCCGCTCCGCGTCAGATTGCCACGGAGCTAGGGGTCAGCGAAGGGACGGTGCGCGGCGTCATCCGCAAGTGGCTCAAAGAAGGGCGACTCCATTCCCGACAGGGGAGTGGCATCTTTATCTCGGAGGCCCCGGTTAACGAGCAGGTGTTGCGGATCGGCTCCAACGTCCGCAATCGCCAGAGTCTTGAGCGCCACCCCGCCCATTGGGGTGATTTGATCCATATTAACATTCTGGAGGCGATCCTCGGCCTTGGACCGGGGAAATCGTTCGCATCGCTCTACGCGGCGGGGGAAGATGTCGACGCGCTCACTTCAGAGGAGGTGATCGAGCGTTGCCGCCACGTTGACGGGATGATCCTCCATCTCCCCGATCCGCATTGCGAAGCGCTCGCCGCCTTCTGCCAACAACACGGCAAGCCGTACGTTTCGCTCGATGCGATGGGGGATGACATGGTTTCCAACTACGTCAGCCTCACCCATTTCACCTCCTTTTACCGGATCAGCCGTGCCTTGCGCGAAAGTGGACGCCGCCGTTTTGCCATCCTGATCAATCCCGAACTGGAACGCTCCGCAGCGATCCGCCAGCGATTGGCTGGGGTGATCAACGGGATCGGACCGGCGTTGGGGGAGGGGGTGGAGCTTCGCGTCATCACCTGTCCCGGTTTTCAGATGGAAGATGGTGCCGCCGCCGTAACGCAGTTGTGGGGGAAAGGGGCTTTCGAGCCAGACGCCATCCTCGCCGCCGGTGATGATCTCGCCATCGGTGCGATGCGGGCGCTGGCAAAACAGGGGGTTGCCGTTCCGCAGCAGGTTGCGGTGATCGCAGGTGCCGGATTTCACCCGTTGCTGGAGGAGTACCGCCTGACCACTCTAGTCCATCCGCTACAGGAGTTTGGCAGGCACCTTGTCGACGCGCTCGTCCAGATGTTGGAGAATGGTACGGTCGAGTGTCCGGCGCGCCTCCTCCCGGTGGGATTGCGCTGCGGCGCCACCACGACCGAAGAGGAATCGCGCCGTCTTACCGAACTTTTTGCCGGGAGGGAGCAGGGAATCTCCGATTGATTCCCGCGCGCCAACATCGTTACACTTCCCCCCGTCATGCCGATCACCCTCTACCGCTACGGCTCCCCCCGTTCCCGGGATGAACTGGTACGGATCGGAGTCGCCCGACAGGTGCCGCGCGGCGTGCGCAAGGAGGAATGGCAACCGCTCGGTTATTTTGATGTCCGCCTGCCGCTGCTCGCCCCCAGCCCGGCGCTCATCAAGGCGTTCCGGCACGAAGGGCTCTCCTTCCCCGCTTTTGAGAAACGCTATCGCACCGAAATGAAGGCCAAAGAGAGCGCCGAGGTGATCGACCTCCTCGCTGCCCTCCTCCCGTTTCAATCCCTGAGTCTGGGCTGTTTCTGCGAAGAGGAGAGCCGCTGCCACCGCTCCCTGCTCAAAGCTTTGATCGAAGAGCGGGCCAAAGAACGGGCCGCCGCCTACCGCACAGGGGACGGGGAAGGGGAGGAACGCTTCGCCAGCCCGATCTGTTACGCCCCCTCGCCCGAGGAAGAATAGACCCCCGGCTTGCCAAGCCCGGCGGGGAAGAGTACAAACACCCTTCCTTTCGACTATGACGACTCCCAAGATCTACGACACGACATTGCGTGACGGCACGCAGGGCACCGGCATCTCCTACAGCGTTCTCGATAAGATTCGCATTGCCGAGAAGCTCGACGGCTTCGGGATCGACTACATCGAAGGGGGATGGCCCGGCTCTAACCCCAAGGATGTTGAGTTCTTCCAGCAGGCCCGCCGCCGCCATTGGAACCACGCGCGGATCGCCGCTTTTGGCAGCACGCGGCGCGGCAACCTCGCGGTTGAGGATGATCCCCAACTGCGCACCTTGCTCGAAGCCGAGACGCCGGTCGTCACCATCGTCGGTAAAAGCTGGCTGCTCCATGTCCTCGAAGTTCTCCACGTCACCCCGGAGGAGAACCGTGCGATGATTGCCGAAAGCATCGCCTACCTCAAAAGCCATGGGCGGGAGGTCTTCTACGATGCCGAGCATTTCTTCGACGGCTACAAAGACAACCCCGATTACGCCGTGAGCACCCTCATCGGAGCCGTCGCCGCCGGGGTCGATCTCCCAATTTTGTGTGACACCAACGGCGGAACGCTCCCCGAAGAGGTCGAAGCGATCACCCGCGATGTCATCGCCCGGATCGGCATGCCGGTCGGCATCCATACGCATAACGACAGCGGCCTCGGCGTCGCCAACGCGCTCGCTGCCGTCCGTGCGGGTGCCCGTCAGGTACAGGGGACCATTAACGGCTACGGCGAACGGGTCGGCAACTGCAACCTCACCACCGTCATCCCGACCCTCCAGCTCAAGATGGGCCAGCAGGTCGTCCCGGATCTCACTCGCCTGCGGGAGATCTCCCTCTTTGTCGATGAAGTCGCCAACAGCCCGCACGACATCCGCGCCCCGTATGTCGGTTCCACCGCGTTTGCGCACAAAGGGGGCATCCACGTCAACGCCGTCCAGAAACTCGCCCGCAGCTACGAGCATATCCGCCCCGAAGAGGTCGGCAACACGCAGGCGATCCTTGTCTCCGAACTCTCCGGCCAGAGCAACATCCTCCTCAAAGCGGAATCGCTTGGCCTCCAGCTTGCCAAAGGCTCCCCGGAAGTCGGCCGTGTGCTCCAAAAGATCAAGGATCAGGAAGCGCTCGGGTATGAGTACGAAGCGGCTGACGGCTCACTCGATCTTCTCATCCGCCGCACACTCGGCCTCGGTGCGCCGACCTTTGAGCTTCTGGAGTACCACTGCACCTTCCGCCGCTCGGCGACCGGCTCGTGCAACACCTGCGAAGCGACGGTCAAACTCCGCATCAACGGCGAAAAATCGTACACCGTCGAGGAGGGGGACGGCCCCGTCAACGCTCTCGATGCCGCCTTGCGTAAGGCGCTCCTGCCAGTCTACCCGGAGGTCGACCTCATCCGCTTGGAGGATTATAAAGTGCGCATCGTCGACGGGAAACAAGGGACGGCAGCGCGCACCCGTGTTTTGATCGACTCCACCGACGGCACCAGCGACTGGAGCACCGTCGGCGTCTCCGACAACATCATCGAAGCGAGCTGGCTCGCCCTTGTGGATGCCATTGAGTACAAGCTCCTTGCGCAGCCCGGCGCCGTCGCTGCAAGCCGATAATTTGCATCCTCGGGAAAACGCCACGATATTGCGGGGCCGACGAAAACGGCCTCGTATTTCATGCCTTCCCGATTTGTCATCCAATACCGTCGCCCCCTTGTGCGGGCCGTTGCGCTCGCTCCGCCGACCGTGGCGTGGCCGCTTCGGGTCGCCCTTCTTCTCGTTGTTTTCTGGATCATGACCCTTGGTTCCAGCGCCGCCGAGTGGACCCTCCACCGCGCCGAAGGACGCGACTACGTCACGCTGGAAAATATTGCGACTTTCTATGGCCTCAACCAGCCGGAGGCCACCTCGCAGGAGGGGATCATGCCGGCGAGCTACAAAACCGGCCTCCCGAGTGGTCATGGCGAGATCAAGGTGCAGGTCAACTCCCGCGAGGCGACCATTAACGGGATCAAACAATGGCTCTCCTTCCCGGTGCGGGAGGAGGAGGGGAAAGTCCTCATCTCGCGCATCGACCTCGCCAAGACGATCGAACCGATGCTCCGGCCCCAGCGCATCGCCAACCTTAAACCGGTCGAGACGGTCGTCCTCGACCCCGGCCACGGGGGTCACGACCGCGGGGCGACCAACGCGCTCGGACGAGAGAAAGAGTACGCCCTCGACGTCAGTCTCCGGGTAAAGAAAATCCTCGAAGCCAAGGGGCTCAAGGTGGTGCTCACGCGCAACGCCGATGTCTTCATCCCGCTGGAGCGCCGCCCGAAAGTCGCCAACGCCATCCCGAACTCGATTTTTGTCTCGATCCACT
Organism: Chthoniobacteraceae bacterium; assembly: GCA_037189865.1. Lineage (GTDB taxonomy): Bacteria > Verrucomicrobiota > Verrucomicrobiia > Chthoniobacterales > Chthoniobacteraceae > DATMFV01. Next base: position 840,368 of record JBBCIW010000001.1, read on the forward strand.
TTAACGCCGCGAGCACCAACGCCAACGGCTTCGAGGTCTTCTCGCTGACCCCGCGCGGCGCTCCGTCGACTTCGGATAAAACGTTAGGCCCGCGCCATTTCCGGGAGGAACCGGGTAATTTTGTCGACGTCCCGAGCGCCGCGCTCGCCTCCAGCGTTCACCACGCCATGATGGGTCACTTTACCGAGTTTGACCGTGGCCTCAAACGGGCTCGCTTCGCCGTCATTCGACTGGCGACGGTCCCCTCCATTCTGGTCGAAGGGGGGTTCCTCTCCCATTCCGGAGATGCGAAGAATATCCATACCCCCGCCTGGCGGCAGAAACTCGCTGAGTCGATCGCCACCGGCATCCTTGGTTACAAAGGACTCTCTGAATTGCAACGCCCACCGGAGTTGATGGCCGACTATCGCCGCAAACAGGAGACGACCCGAGAGCAGGCCGTCCACACCGAAGAACCTGTGCAGAAAGAAGGGGGTAGCTAACCTTACTGGCGACGCGTCGCGCGAAGCAGCCGTTGCCGCCGGGTGTGGGCTGACCACCCCCAGAGAAAGAAGAAGCAGGCGATGAAATAGTGGAGCGAATGTTCCTCACCCACAAGCTTCCATCCCAGAACCTGACAAATCAACGGGGTCAACAGCGCCAGCAGACAGAACGCGAACGCCACCAGCCGCGTCCGTCCCAGCGAACGGAGGGCAGTCCGCTCCTCCGCGACCCGAGCGGCGGGGGTGGAGGCATCAGAGGGGAGGGGTGCTTGATGAGCCATGATCTTTTGGAGATAAAGGAGGAGGGGTGGTCGATTCAAGCTTGAAAGGGCCGGGGGGGTGGAGCAGCCCGTAGCTCAAAAGCTGACTGCTATCGGTCCATTTTCCGGCTTTGTCCGAGCGCATCACCACGGAAATCACCTCCCGATGATCGCGCAGCGCGGCGCACGCCAGCACGTGACGCGCTGCACGGGTGTAGCCGGTCTTCCCACCCGTGCACCCTTCAAAATCGACGAGCAGCCGGTTGCTGTTGCGCAAGGGGGTGATGCCACGCGGGCTTTGCCAGTTGTAGTGGAGCGTCCCGACGATCTCGCGGTAGAGCGGCTGCTGCATCGCCGTGCGGGCAATAAGCGCCATATCATACGGCGTCGAGTAATGCTCCGGGTGATGCAACCCGTGTGGGTTGAGAAACTGGCTGTTTTGCGCCCCGAGTTGTTGAGCGCGGAAGGTCATCTTCGCCGCAAAGGCCGGGACGCTCCCGGCATTGTCCCGACCGAGCGCATGAGCGACATCGTTGGCGCTGCGCAGCATCAGCGCGTAGAGCAACTGACGGCGCGTGAACCGCTCGCCGACCTTGAAGCCGATCGAGGTCGGCTCAACCTGCGTATCCTCGTGCACGATCTCCACCTCCCGGTCGAGATCGCCCGCTTCGATCACCAATAGCGCGGTGAGGATCTTCGTCGAACTGGCGGGGAAAAGCCGCTCGCGCCCGTTTTTTTCATAGAGCGCCTCGCCGCTATAGGCATCGAGGAGAACCGCCCCTTCGGCAATAAGGTTGATCTTCTCCGCGTCATCAATCTGCTGAAACCCCATCGGCGGGCGCGGCGGGGCAGGGGGGCGGGGGGCTTTGGTCTTCGTACGGGAGACCTTGCTTTTGGCGCGGCGTTTGTTTTGCTGCGCCTCGGCGGGGAGGCAGAGCGTGGCCAGCGCGAAAAGCGCCACCCCGGTTGTCGCCAGCGGGAACCACCGGGTTAACCAAGTTTTCCGTCGATCATCATCCATAGGTTTTCATCCTGCGTAGCGACCAGCGCATCAAAGAGCCCCGCCGCCGTCCCGGTGTACGGCACCGCGATGAGATCCGCCCTCGCCCCCGGAGCGACCACCCCGAGGTGGCCTTCCTGCCTGAGCGCACGGGCGGCTCGCACCGTTACCGTTTCCATGAGGCTTTCGGAAGTCAACCCCGGAACGGTTCGTTGCAAAGTGCGCAGTTCGGCCCAAAGGCTTAAATCATCATTGCTGGCAAGGCTGTCGGTCCCGACACAGATCACCACCCCGGCGGCCTCCAACTCGTGCCAGCGAAACGGCGGGTGCTCAAAAAAGGCGTGGCTTCGCGGACAATGGACCACCTTCCACGGCCCGCTCCCGGCCAATCGCGCCAGATCGCCTTCATCAAGGGTGTTGAGATGCGCCAGCAACCATTGCGGCCCGATCAACCCTCCCTCCAACGCGATCTCAAGCGGGGAGCCGCACCGCTCCTCCACCGGTCGCCCGAGGTTGGCAAGGAGCGTCGCCAATTCGCCGCTCTGTTCGCGAAACATCGCCTCTTCATCGCGCGACTCCGCCAAATGCGTCGTCAAAAGCCAGTCGCGCCGAAGCGCCGCCGCCTCCTGCGCCGCGCGATACAACCCGGGGGAGGCGGTGTAAGGCGCGTGCGGATTGAGCCCCACCCCCGCCACTTTCGCCCTCTCTTCTTCCAATAACGCACCAGCCGCCATCACCTGCTCCTGCGCCTTCTCTGGCGCTCGCAGGTCGATCATCTCGGCCATCCACCATGTCCGCAGCGGGAAGGGGGGGAGATCGCGCAGGAGATCGGGGTAGGCAGCGAGATTACAGACGGTGGTGGTCCCGAAACGGCGCAGTTCCGCAACCCCTGCCTGGATCGAGGCGAGGAAATCGTCGCGCGTCCAACTCTGTTTAAGCCGGTTAATCTCCCCGATCCATGCCGTGAAACTCCGCTGGCGGGGGATGCAACCGCGCATCAGGGTATAATCGAGGTGACAATGGGCATTGATCAACCCGGGCAGCAGGATCACCTCCCCGAGATCGACCCGCTCCACCCCGGCCCGCGTCACCGCCGCCACTTCCGCATAGCCCCCAGCGGCCATGATCGCCCCCTCGTGGTCGATAAGCACCCCGGCATCTTCCACCGGTGGGGAACCGGTCATCGTGGCGAGAAAGCGGGCGCGCAACAACATCGGTTACTCCCTCTTCATCGCCTCGCGGATTTTACCGACCAGCAGGTTACACCCCTCGTTGCACCAGAGCGGGAACGCCACCACCTCCCGCGTCCCCCACTTCTCTCCGCCAGCCTCCAGCGGCCAGAGGATCGTCTTGAGGCACCCCTCATCGCAACAAACCGCCACCACCTCCCGCGCCTGTTCCTCGGAAACCTTTTTCGTCACCGCATACATTCCGGTCTGCCGCTCGAGCGTCTCGCGCAGCGGCACCACGTCCAGCCGCCCCTCCTGCCGGGCTGTTTCAAGGCCGAACGCCGCCGGGTAAAAAATATCGAGCGCGAGAAGAAGCGCTTCCTCCCCCTCCAGTTCCAGCCGCCAGCCGCGCCGCAGGTTTGGGGCGGTTTTGAGCGGTCGGAATTCCCCTTTTTCGTCGTGCATCACCAACCGCCTCGCCGCCAGCGGCCCCGCGAGCTTTTCCAGATGTTCCGGGGCGATCTCCCGCTCCTCCCAATGGGTCAGAACGAAACGTTCCCCGCCGAGCGGCACCACCGAGACCTCCCCGATCTGCCCCGCTCCCGCGGCGATCCAATCGCGCAACCGTTGAGCCATCGCCCCCTTCAAAGCGCCCCTCCCTTCTGCCGATGGGCGGCGTCAAACGCGGCGACCTGATCGAGAATCACCTCGGCAAAGAGCGGCTCGGTCCCAATCGCGCTTGCGTAGTAAAGCGCTTTCCCCGCCAGCGCGTGCGGATTGCGCCAGAGGACTTCGCGCTGGCTCAACGCCGGGCCGACCTCCTCCTCAAACCCGAGCAACACCGGAATATCCTGATAACTGTGCAACCCGTCGGAGATAAAAAACGGGACCACGACCACGTTTGGGCAACGGGTCAGCTTCGCCCAATCGGCAATGAGCGGCGGCTCCTCCATGTAGGTCGCCAACACCTCGCCATAAAGCCCGAGCGCTCCAATCGCGCGTACCTGCTGCTTGGCCGCCACGGCGGAGTTATCATTGAGCGCCGTTCCATGGCCGACGATGAGCAGTGAGGTCTCTTGCGTCGGCACCCCGGGGGCGACCTCTGCCGCGCGGTGGAGGAGCACCCGCGTCATCTCCGGGTGGACACCGACCGGGTCGCAATAAAAGAGCGTTTGGTTTCCGCGCCGGGTGATCGGCCCTTCGAGGCCCAACTCCCGAGGGATTACCCGCTGGGTAAAGTACCCCTCGCTGATGAAATTGGGGACGATGTAGACCTCCTCGCTCTCCACCGTGTACAACACCTGCCGCAGCCCCGGCTCTTCCTTCCAGAACGCCGTCTGCACCTCCGCAAAAAGCCCCTTGCGCCGGATCGCATCGGCGTGGTCCCACGTCGGCACCGCCGAGTCGGGGTTGACCGTTGAGCCATGGCCGACGATCACCAGCGCGCTCCCCGGTTTACGCTCCCACCGCCCGATCACGCCGCTGCCCCTCCCTCCGGCTCTGCCGCTGCGCGAGGGTGGCGAGTGGCGAGCACCTTGTCGACGCGATGCCCGTCCATGTCGACCACCTCCAGCCGCCAATCGCCATGCTCGATGAGATCGCCCTCCTGCGGCACCCGTTGCAGACGGTCGATCAGGAATCCGGCCAGCGTGTGGAACTCCTCACCAGCCCCTTCCGGTTCGGGGAAGCCTTCGAGCATTTCGGTCACTTTTTCCACCTCCAGCATCGCGTCGATCAACAGCGAGCCATCCTCCCGCGTCACCATCTCCGGCGCCCGCCGCTCCTCGCGGGAGGGCATGTCGCCGACGATCGCCTCCAGCAAATCAGTCAGCGTCACCATCCCGACCACGCCGCCGAATTCATCGACCACAAACGCCACGTGGACGCGCATCTTCTTGAAGGTCTCCAGCAGGTTGATCGCGCTCTGGTGCTTGGGGACGATTAGCGGCGTGCGCATGATGTCGCCGAGGCGTACCGGGATCTCCGCCGCTAACTGGCAATAGAGCGCCTTGACCGAGACATAGCCGAGGATTGCGTCACGATCCTCCCGGTAAACCGGGAAAAACTGGTGGTTGCTCGTCACGATCTTGTGCCAGATCGCCGAGTGGACATCATCTTCCTGCAACCAGACCATCTGGAGGCGCGGCGTCATGATTCCGGCGACATCGAGCTGGGCGAGATCGAAGACCCGCTCCACCATATCCGATTCCACCCGGTGAAACGTCCCGGTCACCAACCCCTCGCGCACCAGCACGGTCAGTTCCTCCTTGGAGACCCCTTCCTCCTCCTTCTTGGCAACGCCAAAGAGGCCGAGCATCAAATCGGTCGACCAGCTCAAAAAACGAACCGCCGGTCCCGCCATCGTCGAAAGAAGACTCATCGGGCGGGCCATCCGCGCGGAAATCTCCTCCGGGCGCAACATCGCGAGCCGCTTGGGGACCAACTCGCCGATCACCAGCGAGAAGTAGGTGATCGCCACGATCACCACCCCGAAAGCGATCTTTCCGGCATACGGCCCGATCACCGGCAGCGGCGCGAGCACTTCGGCCAATTGCCCCGAAATCGTCGCCCCGCCGAAGGCACCGGCGACAATCCCGACCAGCGTGATCCCGATCTGCACCGTGGAGAGGAAGCGGTTGGGCTCCTCCGCCAGTTGCAGGGCCGCCGCTGCGCCGGGGTGTCCCTCATCGGCCATCGTTTTGAGTCGTCCGCGCCGGGCTGAAACGACCGCAATCTCCGTCATCGCAAAGATGCCATTGGCAATCAGTAGTGCGACGATAAATAAAATTTCAATCATGGAAGTCTGGTCAACATACGGCAAACCTCTGGTGCAATTCACGTCCTAAAAAGAGGTCAGGCCACCGAGTCCGACTCTCTTTCCCCCCTTTTCGTTCATTCCCGACTTGATTGCGCCTCAAAACAGGGGTTGATTCTGCGCGTGACGATCCGCTTTTTACTTCTGACGCTTTTGCTCCTTGTCGGATGGGCCGCACCCCTCCCCGCCGCTTCGGGAGATCGCCCGCTCGGGCGTGATGTCGGCCAGCTTCTGGTCAGCATCGCTCCCGACTGGAATTCCAATCAAGGGAAGATGCTCGGCCTTGAGCGCGACGCCAAAGGGGAGTGGAAGACCACCTTCCAGCCGGTCCCGGTCCTCTTCGGGCGCAACGGGCTGGCGTGGGGGCGTGGCCTCCTTGGCACCGGAGAGCCGGGCAAGGCGAAGGTCGAGCGCGACGGGCGTGCTCCCGCCGGAGTCTTCAAAATCGGCAAGATTTATACCCACGACAAAACGCTCCCCAAAGGGGCGAAATACCCTTACCGCACCATCACGACCGCCGACGCTTGGATCGACGACCCGGCTCTCCCTGAATACAACCGCCACATCGTCATCGACCCGGCCAACCCGCCACCATGGTTTGAGAAGCAGAAGATGCGGCACAACGACTTCGCCTACCGCTGGCTGGTGGAGATCCGTCATAACTCCGACCCTCCCGTCGCCGGGATGGGGAGTGCCATTTTCTTCCACATCCGCCGGGGGAAAACCCGCCCGACCGCCGGTTGCACCACCATGGAAGAGGAGCGCCTCGCTTCGATGATCCGCTGGCTCAAAGCCGACCGCAACCCGCACTACGCCCTTCTCCCATGGGGTGAATACCAGAAGAAGTGGAAGGCATGGGGGCTCCCCTCGCCGGAAACCATCAAAGCGATCGCCCCATGATCAGCCAGCTATCCTTCCTCCTCGCCCAGCGGCCTTCGCCGATGTGGGACATGGTCTATTTTAGCGGCAATCCTAAGATCGACATCTACAATATTGTCCTGACCACGCTCTTTAGCGTGCTGGTGGTCTGGCTGGTGGTGCGGATTTTACGCTCCGATCCGGGCGAGCCGCCCAAGCGTTAAGCAACGCCCCGGGGGTGAACTTCCCCGACCGGGGCGGGGCCGCTTCCCCCGAGGCCACGGGGAGGGTTGAAAATGACGAACGACTGCTCGCCTTTCGTCGTCTTTTCACGCATACTGGTATCAAACCTGCGGGGAGCATCGACCTGACAGGCTCCTCAATGATTTGGAAAACCGCACAGCGCGACTTTGATCTCTCCACCGGCGGGTTGGTGATGGGGGTGCTCAACCTCACCCTCGACTCCTTTTCCGACGGGGGGCTGCACGCGACCGCGCGAGGAACCATCGACCCGGAAGCCGCCGTCGCCCACGCGCTGGAGATGGAGGCGCAGGGAGCCGCGATCATCGACATCGGCGGGGAATCGACCCGGCCCGGCGCGGAACCGGTGAGCGAGGCGGAGGAACTCGCTCGGGTTCTTCCGGTTCTGGAACGGTTGCGCGGTCGCCTCAAGGCGGTCATTTCGATCGACACCACCAAAGCCGCCGTCGCCGCTGCCGCGATGGAGCACGGCGCCGCGATCATCAACGACATTACCGCCCTGCGTGGCGATCCGGCGATGGCCGCTGTTGCCGCAGAGAGTGGAGCCGGGGTGATCCTGATGCACATGCAGGGGACGCCCCGCACCATGCAGCAAGCCCCGAGCTACCGCGATGTCGTGGCCGAAGTGCGCCACTTCTTTCTGGAGAGCCGTGCGTTCGCTTTGGAGGCCGGGATCGGCGCCGACCGCCTCGCCTTCGACCCCGGGATCGGGTTTGGTAAAACCGTGGAGCACAACCTCCTCCTTTTGCGCCACCTCGACGCCTTGCGCCCGGAAGGGCACCCGCTCGTACTCGGCGTCTCGCGCAAGACCTTCCTTGGTAAACTCCTCGGGGAAGAGGGGATCGACGAGCGCTTCTGGCCGACCGTCGCTCTCACCAGCCTTGGCCGCACCTTCGGCGCGAATGTCGTGCGCGTCCATGATGTCCAACCCAACCGGGAGGCGCTCCAGATGACCGGGGCGATACTCGAACATGCTGGCTAGCGCTCTGGAGTGGTTGCAGAATCTGGTGGCCGGGTATTGGCGGCAGACGGTGGAGGTCCTGATCCTCACCGTGGTCATCTATTACTCCTACCTCTATTTCCGGGGGACGCGTGGGGCAAAGGTTCTCACCGGCCTGCTCATCCTCCTGCTGACGCTCACGCTCATCTCCCAGATCTTCAAGTTGCAGGTGATCTACTGGTTGATCCGCTCCTTTACCACCTTCCTCGCCATCACGCTGGTCGTCATCTTTCAGCCGGAGTTGCGCCGCGCCCTCGCCGCTCTTGGTAGCCAGCATATCTTTTCCTCCACCGCGCAGAACAAGGAGACGATCGAACTGCTCACCGAGACCGCCTTTGATCTCTCCAACCGCCAGTTCGGAGCGTTGATCGCCTTGGAGCGCGATACCAATATCCACGCCTTTGCCGAGAGCGGCGTCCCGATTGATTGTCAGATTTCGCAGGAACTCCTCGTCACCATCTTCCACCCCAAGACCCCGTTGCACGACGGCGGCGTCATCATTCAGAACGACCGGATCGCCGCTGCCGCCTGCATCTTCCCGGTCAGCCAGCGGAGCGATCTTGAGCGCAACCTCGGCCTTCGCCACCGCGCTGCCCTCGGGATCACGGAGGAGAGCGACGCCATCGCCATTGTCGTCAGCGAAGAGACGGGGGTCGTCTCCCTCGCTGCCCGCGGCCGGATCGAACGCAACTTCGACCCCGATACCTTCAAAAAACGCCTCCATCAACTTCTGGTGCAAGACAAGTATGAAGAACCTGATTCTCAACAACTGGGGCATCAAGATCGTCGCCCTTCTGATCGCGACAGCTCTCTGGTTTCTCATCAAAAAGAACATTGATTCGACCACCCGTATCTACAGCCCCACTCACTCGGAAAATGACTTCTTCTCCCGCGACGATTCCTAGCCCAGCCCCTAAAATTTTCGGCACCGATGGTGTGCGCGGCGTTGCCAATGTCGAGCCGGTCACGGCGGAAACCGCGCTCAAGCTCGGGCGCGCGGCAGCCCATGTCATCACCACGCTCGCCGGTCGCAGCCGCCGCGACGGGGGCCGCCCCAAGATCGTCATCGGTAAGGATACGCGCCTCTCGGGGTACATGCTGGAGAACGCGCTGGTGGCCGGGATCACCTCGCTCGGGGTCGACACGCTGGTGATCGGCCCGCTCCCCACCCCCGGCGTCGCTTATATCACCCGCTCGCTGCGGGCGGATGCCGGAATTGTCCTTAGCGCTTCGCACAATCCGTATGAAGATAACGGGATCAAGTTTTTCCGGCACGACGGCTATAAACTTGATGATTCCATTGAGGAGAAGATCGAGAACCTCGTCTTTGGCGGGGAGATCGAGACGATCCGCCCGACGGCAGACAACATCGGCCGCTCCACCCGTATCGACGACGCGCTCGGGCGTTATATCGAATACGCCAAGGCGAGTTTCCCCAAAGGGTTGACGCTCGACGGGATGAAGATCGCCCTCGATTGCGCCAACGGTGCCGGTTACAAATCGAGCCCTTGCATCCTGCGCGAGCTTGGGGCCGATCTTCAGGTGATCCACAACCAGCCCAACGGCCGCAACATCAACGCCAACTGTGGCAGTACCCACCCGGAGGAGATCGCCCGCTTCGTCCGCGAAAACGGCGCCCAGATCGGCATCAGTCACGATGGTGACGCCGACCGCGTCCTCTTGTGCGACGAGAACGGCGAGGTCGTCGACGGGGATGAAATCATGGCGATCGCCGCCATCGACCTCCTCCAGCGCCGCCGCCTCCTTCACAACACCTTGGTGGCAACGGTGATGAGCAACTTCGGCCTCGACGAAGCGCTCGCCAATGCCGGGGGCCGCGTGATCCGCACCAAAGTCGGCGATCGCTACGTCATCGAAGAGATGATGCGCCACGGCTACAACGTCGGCGGCGAGCAGAGCGGCCACATGATCTTCAATGATTTCTCCACCACGGGCGACGGGATCGTTTCCGCGCTCCAGATCTTGCGGATCATGGTGGAGACCGGTCGCCCGCTTAGCGAATTGAAGCGCTGCCTGCGCAAATACCCACAGGCACAGCGCAACCTGCGCGTCGCCCGCAAGCCACCGCTCGAGACCCTTCCCGACGTCCTCGCTCTCGTAGCCGAGGCGGAGGCCGTCCTCCAAGGGGCCGGGCGGGTGCTCCTGCGCTATTCGGGAACGGAGCCGAAGATCCGCCTTTTAATCGAAGGGCGTGATGATACCGTGATCAACACCCATGCGGATCGGATCGCCGATGCCCTGATCTCCTCCCTCGGCTCGTGAACCTCTTTATCACAGGAACCGACACCGGTGTCGGTAAGACCTACGTCACCGCCCGGATCGTCGAAGCGCTTCGGGCGCGTGGGGAGTCGGTTGCTCCGATGAAACCGATCTGCGCCGGGGATCGCGACGATGCCGAGCAGCTCTTTGCCGCCGCAGGGGGAGTTGTTCCGATCAACCAGATCAACCCGGTCTGGTATCGCACCCCTGCTGCCCCCTACGCCGCTGCGATGGTGGAGAACCGCCCGGTCGATCTCGCCCTTATTCACGAAACCTTTGCCCGGTTGCGCACGCATTATCGCCACGTCATCGTTGAAGGAGCCGGGGGGTGGCTCGTGCCGGTGGAACGGGGGATGACGATGGCTGATCTTGCCGTCGCCTTTGGCCTGCCGGTCGCTCTGGTGGTCCGCAACCGGCTTGGAGCGCTCAATCACACATTGTTAAGTGTGGAGGCGATCCGTCGCAGCGGTCTCCCGTTTGCAGGGTGGATCTTTAATGACATCGACGCTCCCGAGGATGTTGCCGGGGCGACTAACGCCGCTTTACTCGAAGAACTGCTCGGGCAGCCGCCGCTTTTTTTCCTGCGTGCGGGGGAAGAGGCGCTCACGCTTCCCGCTTCATGGTGATTACGCTGATCCCCGTATTGCATTCAAGCGGGCCTGCGCCTATTCTGCCCCAACTGCACGGTCTCCTTTTTCCGCACTTTTTTAACGAACTCTTTTCCCCCGTTTCCGGTGAAACCGCTCCAGATTCTTGTCATTACCCCCTCTGCCGACGAACGTGAGGCGCTGGTTAAGAGGGTCGGAGCGTTGGGGCATCACGCCCGGGCGGTCGCTTCGGGGCAAGAAGCGCTGGCGGTGTTTGAAGCGGGGTGCGATCATCTCCTCCTGATGGATGAAAACCTCCCGGGGGAGATGGATCTGCTGGCGTTGGTCGTGAAAATCCGGGAGCGGGAGTTTGCCTGCGAGTCGTGCTCCTCTCTGGCGCATCTGGTCGTCATGGTCGGGGGCTTTGACCCCGAACTTTTCCGGCAGGGGTTTGCCGCCGGGATCAACGATTTTCTCCAGAAGCCGGTCTCGCCCAAGCATTTAAGCGGGTTGCTTCACCGTGTCGACGTCTGCCGCCCGCGCCCTCGTGCCACATTGACTTACCAGAGTGAGCCGCTTCTGGATACCGATCGCTTTACTTCACTGGGCGATGGCCCGGAATCGCCCGACTTCCTTCTGGCGCTCGTCCATGAATTCCTCGCCAGCGTTCCGCCGCTTCTCCACCAGTTCAACCAGTCGGTCCTCGACCACGACCGGAGTTCCACCCGCCTCCTTTGCCGAAAATTACAGGGGGCCTGCCAGAGTTTCGGGGCGCGACGGGTGACGCATCTTTGCGTGGAGATCGAGGAGGCGATGCAGAAAAACGCCTCCCCGAAAGGTTTGTTACTGCTTCTTAATGAGGAGTTTACACGGATGGTCAGTCGCTTGCATCACCTGCGCCATGAAGGCATTTCGGACCTCTGACCGGGACGCCCGGAATTGCGCCACAGCCGTGTGGTTTTGCTCCCCGCTTGACCTCCCCCGCCCTCCTGCCGTATCGCTTTAATCCAACATCTTTTCATCTCTTTATCATGACTCAGGCTCAAGCTCCCCACACCATCAGTCTTCAGGAACTCGGTAAGAAATACTTCCAGGGCTTGCAGCATCTCAGCGATCTGACCGCCTACAACTGGGCCGGCTCCCGTAGCGTCAGCGAACAAGGCTACGACGAACTGGTGCGCGGCTTCCCGGGCCTCCCGGCGACGGAATTCCGCCTCCCGTTTGAGACCGCCAAGGCGGAGATGGAGCGCGCTTGGCTCAAACAGAGCATCAGCGAGGCGATCGGCCTGAGCTACGTCTTTATTGAAGATATGCGTCGGCTCGGGGCGCTGGTCACCTTCAACGCCGCCAAGGCTTCCGGCTCGGGCGATCTCGCCGCCCTCGCCGCCGACGTCAATTCCGTGACCCCGCCGACCGATCTCGTGACCCGGCTCAATGAAGTGCGCGAGCGCTACGGGATCAAAACCGAAGTCGATGAGGAGATGATCTCCCTCTCCAAAGTGGCGCGTTCCCTGCTCCACCACAACGGAGTGCTTGGCCCGGAGGATGAACCGGTCGAGCTCAAGCTCAAGATGATCACCCCCCCAGCCACCGAAAAAGGCCAGCCGCAGCTTGGCGACTTCAGCGCGTCGTGGAAGCCGGGCGAGCGCATTATCCTCAACCGTCAGCAGCACGCCGCCGTCTACACGACGATCTCGCTCTTTTTCGGCTACATGCTCAACGCCGTGCAGGATTATGCACAACGCGCCGGTGTCGGCCAGCAACCCGCCCAATGATCGAAAAGCCAGCGCCTCCCCCTCCGGATCTGCCTCCTCCGAGCTTTATGAACCCGCTGGAACGGCGGATTCAGTACAAGTTCCGGAACTCGCTGTATCTGGCAGAGGCGTTGACGCACCCAAGCCTCGGGCACGAAACCCAGCGGCACCATTTCGACAACCAGCGCCTCGAATTCCTCGGCGACGCTGTTCTCCAGCTCATCTTTACCGAGCACCTTTTCGCCCGCTTCCCGACGTTTTCCGAAGGGCAGTTGACGAAGATGCGCTCCCGGCTCGTCTCGCGCGAGGGATTGAAGGTTCACGCCATCGCCATCGGGCTGGGCGAGTACCTGATGATGGGCAAGGGGGAGGAATCGAGCGGCGGGCGAGTCCGCGCCTCGGCGTTGGCGGATGCGTTTGAGGCGCTCATCGGGGCGATGTATCTCGATAGCGACCTTGATACCGTGCGCCGGTTCGTCTTGCGCGAGGCGGAGCCCGACATCCAGAACCTCCTGCATGAGCCGGTCCATGTGAACCCGAAAGGGCGTTTGCAGGAGTTGTTGCAGGCGCTCTCCCCGCGCAGCCCGGTTTACACGATTTTGAGCCAATCCGGGCCGGAGCATCAGAAGCGTTTTGAATCGCTCGTGCACTGGAACGAGATCGAACTCGGGCGCGGTAGCGGCAAGAGCAAAAAAGAGGCCGAGGCCGCTGCTGCCATCGCAGCGTTGAGTGCCGCCCGGTGGGAGACCGAGTTCAAGCCCGAGGAAGATCACGCCGGGAGTTAACCACCCCCTCCGCACGAGGTCCGGATCACCAGTCTCGGGGCGAAACGTCGGCGTTGCGGTGGGGCCTGCGGGTTAGCGATCTGCTGGAGGAGGAGTTCCACGGCGGCAGCGCATTCCAGTTCAATCTCCTGTCGCGCTGTCGTCAGCCCATAGGCGGGGTAGGCCCCTTGGGCATCGTCGTCATAGCCGGTGATGGCAAGATCGCCGGGAATGGAAAGCCCCGTCTCCCGCGCGGCATGGAAGAGGCCGAACGCCCGGCTGTCGTTGGAGGAGAGGATCGCATCCGGCAGTCGCCCGGAGGCAAAGAGCCGTTGGGCAAACCGGTAGCTCTGTCGGGTCACATCACCTTCTTTTTCCAGAATGACCACGCTGCCGCGCCGTTCCGGGGCAGCGGGCCACGGCCAGCGTTGGAAGAAATCGGCTTCGCGCCACTCCTCCTTGATCGCCCCATGCGCTTCCAACCCTTGGGTGAACCCCGCGATCCGCTCGCGAAAGGCGCGCGAGTCGTCGCTGCCTGAAACGAGGAGGAAGAGTTCGCGATGCCCAAGGGCAAAGAGGTGCTCGACGAGTTGGCGGAAGGCGATCGCGGAATCGCCCTCGCTCGCGCTGATCTCCGAGCCGAGTTGATCCCCCTCCAGCGCCACCACCGGGACGCGGTTTTCCTGTAAAAACGCCGCGTGCTCCGGTGTGAACATCGCGTGGGGTAGCCCGACGAGGATCACTCCGGCGAAGCGGTGTTGGATAATCTCGTGGAGCACCCCCTCAAGGTAACGCCCGTGCCATTGGCAATCGAACACGCGGAAATCGTACCCTTGTGCCGTCAGGGCCGGGGGGAGCGCCGCTGCCGCCCGTCGCCCCACTTCGTAGGAAGCGCCAAAAGCGATCACCGCTACCAATCGGCTCCGCCGCGCCCGCATCATCTGTGCCCCACGATGGGGGCGATAGTGGAGCGCCGCCGCGGTTTCGAGCACCTTGCGCCGCGTCGCTTCGTGGAAGAGGGCCGAGCGTTCATCCCCCGCGAGGATCGCCCCAACCGTCGCCCGCGACACGCCGCAGAGTTCTGCGATGGTCTGCTGGGTCGGTGGTTTCATCAGCCTGCCGGGAAAGGAGGAACGTCAAAGGGGAGGTTCCCTTCGCGTAGCGACCGGGTGCCGAGATAACCGGCGGCGACCGCCATCCGGGCGTCGAGCGGCGTCGCCCCCGCGATCTCTTCCCCGCGGAGCGAGGCGATGAAGTCGTTGACGATCCGCAGGTCGATCCCGCCGTGGGAATGGTCGGGCGCGGCTTCAAGGTGGGGGATGCGGAAGACCTCGTGCCCGGAGGAACTGAACCCGGTACGGCGGTTCCAGAGGTGGACACTCGCCCATTGCTCGGGGGAGGAGCTATCGCCCTCGTTCTCGATCCGCCCTTCAGTGCCGATGACCGTGTAGTTACGGCAACTATCGGGGGTGAAATGGCATTGCGCGTAGGAGGCCTGCACCCCGTTATCGAGTTGGAGGAGGATCATGCTATGATCCTCAATATCGATCACCGGGCTGAGTCCCTTTTGCGAAAGGGGCGGCCAGTTCGGGTAGAAGGTGGTGAAATCGTGGTTCACCGGTTGCGCCTCCCCCGGTGCGTGGCGATCGGTGATCTGGTCGAAAACGCCGAGCTTCCCCATCCCGACCACCCGGCGCGTGTACCCCCCGGCCAGCCAGTGGATCACATCGAGGTCGTGCGCCCCTTTTTGCAGGAGCATCCCCATTGTGTTGCGCCGCTCCGAGTGCCAATCCTTGAAGTACGCTTCGCAACCGTAGCTGATAAAGTGGCGGCACCAGATCGCCTGCACCTGTCCGATTCGTCCGGCGGCGATCAGTTCGCGCATTTTAAGGAGCGTCGGTGAGAAACGGAGGTTATGGCCGACAAAGAGCTTCACCCCGGCGCGTTGGGCGGCGGTGATGATCCGGTCGCACCCTTCGATCGTGATGGCGAGCGGCTTTTCGAGAAAGACCGATTTCCCCGCAGCAATCGCTGCCAGTGCGTGTTCTTCATGAAGGAAGTCAGGGGTGCAGACAAAAACCGCATCGACCTCCGGGTGCTCGACGACGCGGCGGTAATCGTCGGTGAGGAGCACCTCCGGCTCCAGCGCCCGGTAACGCTCCAGCCGCTCGGGGTGGAGGCTGCACGCCGCCGTGATCCGCACCCCTTCCTCGGGGCGATGGGCAGGGAGAGCGATCAGACCACGGCGATCCGCCCCGAGAACCCCGAGGCGCACTTCAGTTTTGGAAGAGAGAGTCATGAAAACGCTCTTTTAGCACGTTCTAAACATGAAAAGCGAACGAAAAAACGGCCCTCTCCATGGAAGGAAAGGGCCGTTGAAAGCAGCGGTTGCCGATCGCTTAGTTGCGGGCGTCCGGCGACGAACGGTAGCCGTAACGGAACGCATCGGGCGAGAGCGCGAGCATGATCCGCTCGGCGGCGTTGCGGAAGTCAAACGGGATCGGGCGGCCCAACCCTGCGGCGTTGACCGAACCGTGACGCCCCGTGGCGCGGCTCCCCCCCTCGACGTCGAAGGCGTAGATGATCCGACCGCCACGCACCGGGATCGGGCTGTAAAGGTCCACGCCGCGTTTACCGTCTCGGGCGTGAACCCCCCTGGTTCCGATCTCGGTAACGCGGACGTGAAGTTTCATGTAAGAGCGCCCGTGGCCGAATGACCCGAAGAGCGCAAAGCGAGGCTCCACCGAGCCGCCGCTGACCACTTGGAATTCCCCTTCCACGAGCCACCCGGTCGTCGGGTACTCGTCATCTTTAAGAATGGCGGTCGGGGCGATTTTGGAGAGTTCCTCTTGAAGAATCTTGGCGAACTTTATCGGTGCCTGTGACTTGCGGATCACCTGATGGTTGGGGTTATCGCGATCGCGGTAGAAGGCGTGGGAGACGTCAAAAGGGCGGATGTAGATTGCCTTAGGATCGACCGCGCCGGTTGCCACCTCCGGGTTGGTCACGCGCATACCGGCGCAGGCGACGAAAAACAAAACTGTGCAGAGGGAGAGGAGGGCAAGTTTCATGGGATCAATAAAAAGGTCAGGGGAGCCGGTGTGGGAATCCGGCAATTGATGATCGCAGATTTTATGCCGCGAAGCGCTCCGGCAAGGAAGAAAAATCCTCCTTCTCTCTGAAAACGGGTTGTTTTGCGTTTTATTGGTGCTTTTTCATCGTCTCACAGCCTTCACCCTTTAGAATGTCGCCTCAAGTTCCGTCGGCATGGCGGCTGTTTTTTGAGGAAAAAGAGGTCGGTTCCCATCCTTGAGGGTCAGAAAAAGGAGTCTGTCACCTATGTAGGAAACCGCCCTTCAGCAGCCGCTCCCCCACGCAGGCGAGAACTTTCCACATGCTACTGGTTATTATTTTTGCGGTGATTCTCGCAGGGTTTTCAGCGCTGTTCTCAGCGTTGGAGACCGCTTTTTTCTCGTTGGAGCCGGCGCGGCTTCGTCGTTTTAAGGAGGAACGCCCGGCCTCCGCCGCCCGGCTGGAGCGTCTGCTTGAACAGAACGGGCGTAGCCTGCTCGGGGTGCTGATGCTGGCCGATGTCTGCATCAACCTGCTGCTCATCCTTACGGTGCTCGAAGGGGTACATCGGATGGAGGGGACGCTCCCGTATTGGGCGAGTGCGCTAGTGATCTTCGTCATCGTTGTGATTCTCTGCGACCTGCTGCCGAAGCTCGTGGCGCTGCGTGCACCGCTGCGGGTGGCGTTGCTCGGGGCGGGGCTATTGGAGAAACTGCTCCCCCGGCTCGCACCGCTTTGTCATTTTCTGCAAAACGGGGCTGACCGCATCGCCCATCGCCTCGCGCCGGATGGATCGCGCCCGGTGATGCCGCTTGATGAGGGGGAACTCGAAACCTTGATCCAGATCGGGTTGGAGGAAGGAGCGCTTCAATCGACCGAGAGCGAGATTATTCAGGAAATCCTGCGCCTTGGCTCCAAGACGGCGAAGGATTGCATGTTGCCGCGCATCGACATGTTCGCGATTCCCGATGACCTCGAAGCGGAGGAGCTTCTCCAGCTTTTGCGCGAAAAACGTTTCCGGCAGGTGCCGGTTTATGCGGAGACGCCCGATGAGATCCTCGGCATCCTCGATGTCAAACGCTACCTCCTCCAGCCGGAAGTCCCTTATCTGGAACAACTTTCGCCGCCCAACTACGTCCCGGAGACGATGAAGGCGCTCGACCTGCTGCGTGCCTTTCTGCGTCATCCCCGGCGGCTGGCCGTGGTGGTCGATGAATTCGGGGGAACTGAAGGGATCATCACCTTGAGCGATATGATGGAGCAGATCGTCGGCGACGCCATCCCCTCGGGGGAGCACGGTCTCTATATTGAGAATTTCGGCGCGGGATTGTTGATCGTCGCCGGGTCGGCGCGGCTGGATGACCTTGGCGAACGGGTTGGCCTTGATTTGGAAGAGGAGGGGATCGACACCATCGGTGGGCTGATCTTTAACCGCCTCGGCTACGTCCCCAAACCGGGGGAGGTGGTGGAGTTGGGCGCGCTGAAAATCACCATCCGGCGTGCCTCGCGCAAACGGATTCACGAACTGCTCATCGACCCACCCGCCCGGGGGGATCGCGAGGAAGAAGAGGATGACGATCTTCTGGAAGAGGGAGGGGTGTCATGATCGCGCTCTTGTTAAGCTGCCTGCTCTTCTCTTTTATCTTCGCCGGGGTGGAGGCTGGTCTTCTTAGCCTCAACCGCATCCGCCTGCGCCATCGGGCAAAACTCGGGGAGCGTCCCGCGCGGCGGTTGGTGCGGATGCTCAAGGTCCCCGAGCGGCTCCTTTTGACCGTGGTGATCATCACCAACCTGCTTAATATTTTCGCCATCACGGTGGCGACCCATCTGATGGTCGATGCGTGGGGATGGATCGGGTATGGAGCGGCGTTGCTGATCTTCCTGCCGGTGGTGCTTTTCGCGGTCGATCTTTTCCCGCAGGCGCTCTTTCGGCGGTTGCCGTATCGGGTGCTCTCCCGGTTGGCCGCGCCGGTGCGGATGGCGATGATCGCGCTTAACCCGGTCTTAACGCTGGCGATCCGGCTGGCGCAGCGGATGGTCCCTGACGGGGAGGCCCGCTCCGGGAAGCTCTTTGGCGGGCGGGAAGATTTTCGCCATTTCACCATTGAGAGCGAAAAGAGCGGCGCAATCTCGCCCACCGAGCGGCAGATGATTCAGAATGTGGTCGATTTCCGGGCGCTCAAGGCGCGGGATTTGATGCAGCCGCTCGAGAAACTCCCGAAAGTGCCGCTCGATGGCGGGTTGGAGGCGATTATCAGTGCGAGCCGGGGCGGGCGTTTTGATCAGTTCCTCGTCACCGACGCGGCGGGGAAGATCGTCGGGCTGGTCGATCTGGTCGAGGCTCTCCTCGATCGCTCTCCTCAGCCGGGGGTGCGCTCGACCTTCCGCCGTCTCTCCCCGGTCTCAACCGAACAATCGCCGACTTTCCTCCTGCGTCGTCTGAGAACGACGCGCACCCCGATCCTGCTCGTCGAAGAGGAGGGAGAACCGGTCGGCCTGATCTTCCGCGATCAGCTTTACGAGAAGATGGTGACGCCGTTTTAGATGGTTGTTCCTGAGCAAGCCCAACTGAACAAAGCCTTAACCTTCACAATGATGACTTGAAGAAGGCAGAATGTGAAAAGCTTTTCTCCGAAATCGCAAGTGGCGCAGGAAGCGAGAGGGAGAGATTTCAAGGCGAGATTAATTTCGCCCGAAGAGGCAACGCTACCGTTGTTTGCAAACTGGATTGTTCTAAATTAGAGCGGTTCAGGAGAATCAGGAAAAAAGGGTATCGGCTCCCATCTTCTATAGGCACAGATTGAAATTACCTCAGTATTGGATGCGTTCATGCAAGAAGACGTGGCGCCACCCAAAAGTCGTGAATAAAGTAAAGACAAAAACTACAACTGTGTGTTTAAAGAAGTACCAGTATCGCTGAAGCCGGTAACGTATTAGGGGGCTTACGTGTTCCTCTATAAATACGTGAAACGTTAAGTCTTGTCAAGACTTGGTAGGCTTCCTAACCGACCTCCCGGTGTTAACCGATTTGCCATTTTCTTCCATCATCTCTGCAAAGGCGCTCCACGAGAGGCGAAATTTGTTCACCGAATTTCCTTTCGGTAACCATTCGACGTTCCCTTGACTGACCATGAGGGTTCCAAGCTTTTTTCCATCCTTTTTGACCTCAAGCTCAACGTCTTTTCGAAGAATAAAACTGGATCGGAATTCGAGGGAAATTTCATGTGCCATATTTCAATATATTAGAATCAAGAAAATTCTTAGTCAAGTGATTTCCTCCGCGAGGTGTCATCTAGATTCTAGAAAAGTCATTTTTTATGACTCAAAATTTGTTACGAAACAATGTTTCCGTTAGGATTCATCTTTAGGAACAACGCTTTTGCTCGTCGATCTCTGGTCGAAAAGTTATTGAATAGTGAAGCGAGTAAAATATAGGAGTGATCGTGAATGTCGTGTTTTAGTTTATCTCTATTCGGAATAGAAGTGTGCTTGAACCTTTTGTAGTAGTCTAAAGCATAAAGTTGATCGAGTTGCAATTTCCTGAAAATAATCCAACGGCTGTCAATGGTATTCATTGATGGAAATCCCTTTAAGTCCAGATCGTGGTAGAATTGAAGTGTTTTAGATGGACAGTTTGAAATGTCAGTAATTTCTTTTTCTATTTTTGAATTTCTTTCTGATTCATTTGAAGTTGAATCGATGATGGGTTGGATCATAAGTGTCCAAACGTTAATGAAGTTCTCAACGGCTTGTTCCGCATCTTGTTCGTATTTATCTAAATATAGTGGAGGTGAGCTTGTCGGGTTGGAAGTCGATAGATATAGCCGAAGGATTAATTGAAATATGATTATTTAGAAAGAAATCTTGTTCGAAAGCCGGCTTGTTTTGATGTTTTTCATATTTAAGCATGTCTGTTGGGCTGATAGATATTATTGTGGCTAACACATTGTTGATTTTCTTTGAGATTATTGCTCGGCTGTCGGGTTTGGAAGATCTTAGTAGCTCGTAATAAAAAACTTTAGGAATAACAAGACGGTATTGTTCATTTAGATGAATGAGAAATTCGTTATTGCTGCCTTGTAATATGTTTTTATCGATAACTAAAATTGGTTTTTGTTTCACATCGGATGATTGCGATTGTACTGTTTGGTAATGAAATATCGGATTGCAATCCTTGCTCTCACGCTGGATGAGGCGAGGTGGTGGAGTTGAAAGCTCCCATGTAAGAGATCGGAACTCCTACATCGCATTCACCCACGCCTTCGCCTCTTTAACGAGGGCGGCGGCGTTGGGGAGGCGGAGCTTGACCTTGAGGTTCTCGCGGTAGGTTTCGATCGTTTTGATGCTGAGATGGAGTTCTTCGGCGATCCGGCGGGTTGGCAGACCGGCGCCGATCAGGCGGAAGACCTGCAATTCGCGGTCGGAGAGGGGCGGGTTGGCCTGTGGGACGAGGTTGAGCGCGGCGGCGGCTCCGAGTTCGCGGTCTTCGAGCAGGACGCGCATCCGTCCGCTGAGATAAAGCTCTCCGCGTGCGACCGCCCGGGCCGCTTCGAGGACTTTGGCCCCCGGCTCCTTCTTCATGATGAACCCGGCGGCTCCGGCCCGGAGCGCCCGTTCGGCGTAGATCACCTCCTCGTGCATGGAGATGACGAGGATCGGCAGGCCGGGGCGAAGCTGGCGGATTTGCTTGATTAACTCCAACCCGTCGGCGTGGCCGAGCATCAGGTCGAGAATGACGAGATCGGGCGGTGGGTCGTCGTCGACGGCAAGGATCGTCCCCGCAGGGCCATCAGCTTCGCCACAAATCACGAAATCGTCCTCCGCGCCAATCAACTGGATGAGGCCGCCGCGCAGGAGCGGGTGGTCATCGACGACCAGTACACGGCGCGGAGCAGATGGGGGGAGAGCAACTTCTTCGACGGGCATTTCGGGGGAAGCACAAAACGGCTCGTCGCAGGTATCACACCGATACCGCGACGAGCCGGAGAAAGATTTGTTTTCGCTGAGAAAAAGAGATTACCAGCTCGACTTGGTCACGCCGGGGATCATCCCGTGGGACGCAAGCTCGCGGAAAGCGATACGCGAAAGCTGGAAACGACGGATAAAGCCGCGACGGCGACCCGTAGCGCGGCAGCGGTTGGTGCAACGCACAGGGCTGGCGTCACGCGGGAGCTGCTGCAAGCCGATGTAATCGCCCTTTGCTTTCAATTCAGCACGGAGGGCGGCATACTTCTTGACGGTTGCCAGTTTCTTTTTCTCTTTCTCAATCCAACTCGTTTTAGCCATAAGGAAGGGGAGCACTTTAGGAGGAGATCGCAGGAATGCAACCTCTTTTTAACCGGCTCATGAAAAATAGCGTTTCATCTCGCGCCGCAGGGCCTCCGTCGGGAGGTTGACCCCCATGAGCACCCCTCCCGGAGCGATCGCAGGCGAGGGTGGGAGCGGCAGGAGCGTCGGATTCTGACTCTTCTCAGCCTCGCGCTCAAAGAGGAAGAAAAAGCCGGGAATCTCCCGCAATTCCACGATCCCACGCACGCGGGCGACCCCGGCGGGGAGGGCGCAGAGCCAGTCGAGGAGCGCCTGCCCGTGGACCTGCGGCGGCAGGGCGACATGCAGGGCGCAAAAAGCTGTTTCCTTTGGAAGCGGCCCGGCGAGCAGCGTCGCCAGACGGGCGGGGTCGGTCTCCTCCAGCCTCGGGTTGATCCAACGGAGCGCTTCCCGCGTCTCTTCCAGAGCGGCGTCGGGGCGATGAAAAACGGCGTGGCTTGCTGCTTCCGCCTGGAGGAGGGCGTTCCCTTCCTCCGGGGGCCATTGGGTCGGGTCGACGACCAGTAACAGGGCGACCGGCGCGTAGCGGCTTCGCAATTCCGGGCGAAGGTGGAGCCATTCCAGTAGGCGGTACGGATCAGCTTCCGGCCCGGCTTCGACGAGGACGACGGCGCGTTCCTCCTGCGGCAGGGTGACGAGGGTGCTGATCAGTTCATCGGCCCCTTCGCAGCAGACGCACTCCTCCTCCATCGCCCGATCGGGCGTCGCGCTGACCCGTTGGCCTTTGATCCCGGCCGCTTCCAGCCGGGGGAGGAGGTCGTCGAGCAGTTGGCGTCGCGCCGTCGCGCTGGCCCCCATTAGCAGGAGGAGCGGCGTGGTGAGATCAGGATCGGGTGCGCGGTGGAGGGTAGGGCGGCGGCGTTGCGGGAGTGGCATCAGGGCGTGTTCACGAAAGGAAGGGAGAGGCGCTTTTTTGCGCTCAACCGTCGTTCTTCGATTCATCTTTGAATCTGCCTGAACCCGTGCCGATTTTCCAGCGTTTGACGCGCGGCGTCTTCTCCGGGGCATCGAGGAAGGAGCCGATCCACGCGAGCGCCTCCTGCGGCGGGAGCCATGGCGTCCCGTTCTTGAGCGCACAAAAGGCGTTAAAACAGCGTTCCCGATAGCCGGGGACCGTGACCTCCTCCACCCACGCCTCGTAGGCAAGCACCCATTCGAACATCGGGCGGCACAGGGCGAGCATGGCGTCGCGATCCGCAAGGCTGTAGCGTTCCTCTTCGTAATGGCCCGGAGTGAGCGGCACTCCGGCGCTGCATTCAAAGAGGCGCTCTTTGCCACGGATAAAGAGAACACCACGCTCACCCGCCCTCTGCGGGTACCACCCGGCGCAGAAACCGTGTAATTCAAAGACCCCCTCCCGCCATGGCATCCGGTAACGGCTGCTCCCTTCGGTTTGATGGGCAGGGCGCTCGATCCGCAGCATTCCGTAGCGCAGGAGGAGATTTCCCTCCGCATGGCGCACGTCGCATCCCCAAAAATACATCTGCTGGCGCAGGAAACCGGCGGCATCGCTGATCAGTGCACGGCTGTGGGAAGAGGGGTTCATGGCGTTTCGATCGCTTCCGGTTGACGGCGGCTCCAGCGCGGGAATGGGTCGTAGAACGTCGCCTTCCACCCTTGAACCCCGAGCGTCATCTCCTCTTCATCTAATAGGCAGTCGCGCAACGCCGCGCGGATTGCCGCTTCGTCGATCTCTTGGCCGATGAAGACCAACTCCTGCCGCCGATCACCGAAAGGGGGTTGCCAGTAGCTACGGATGATCGCAAGGCTCTCCTGATCGTTCGGCCATTGGTGTTTCTCCGCTGAGGCCCACCAGATGCCGACCGGGCGAAACTCCGAGCTTCCCCCCGCCTTCGACCAATCGCCGATGAGGTCGTGCTGGGTGGCGAGCCAGAAGAATCCCTTGGCCCGCAGCAACCCCGGCCAATCGGTTTGCAGGAATTTCCAGAAACGTTCCGGGTGAAACGGCAGCCGCGCCCGGAAAACAAAGCTTCCGATCCCGTACTCGTCGGTCTCCGGGGTGTGTTCGCCCTCGAGTTCCTTGATCCAACCGGCGGAAGCCTGCGCTTTTTCCATATCAAAGCGTCCGGTATCGAGCACCTTCTTGAGCGGCACGCGCCCCCGCTCGGCCGGGATCACCTCCGCGCCCGGGTTGAGCCGCGTGATCGCTGCCTTGAGCCGTTCGAGTTCCTGCTCATCGAGGAGGTCGATCTTGTTGAGGATGATCACGTCGGCAAACTCGATCTGGTCGATCAGCAGATCGGCGAGGGTCCGCTCATCCTCCTCCCCGGCGGCGAGCGCCATCGCCTTGAGCGTGCGGGAGGATTCAAAGAGCGGCAGAAAGCTGGTGGCGTCGATGACGGTGACCATCGTGTCGAGCCGGGTGATCTCTTCGAGCCCGCGCCCTTCCTCATCGGTGAAGGTAAAGGTCTGCGCGACCGGCAGCGGCTCGGAGACGCCGGTCGATTCGATCAGCAGGTAATCAAAACGCCCTTCGTCGGCGAGCGCGGCGACTTCCCGCAAAAGATCGTCGCGCAAGGTGCAGCAGATGCAGCCGTTGCTCATCTCCACGAGTTTTTCCTGCGTGCGGCTGAGTTGCGCCTCGCCATGGCGGACGAGCGCGGCGTCGATGTTGACCTCGCTCATGTCGTTGACGATGACTGCAACCCGCTTGCCTTCCCGGTTGGAAAGGATGTGGTTGAGCAAGGTCGTCTTCCCCGCCCCCAGAAAGCCGGAAAGGACGGTAACAGGGAGTTTCTTCCTGAGAGAAGGGCGGGAGAACTGCGAGCGGTACGGAAAATCCATGGAGGAGGGCTGGGTTATTTAATGCAAGCTAATTGCAATAAAACAACCCAACCCCTGCCGTGCAAGACAAATTTATCCTTGAGTGCGCAACTGACGGCGCAGGCTATACCAGAGCCCGCCGAGCGTCCCGAAGCTAAAGACCAACAGCACGATCGTGTTGGTGAGCATGACGCTCCCGCGGAAGACGTACTGCGTGCCGCCGTGCTGGTAATAGAAATACTTCTCGGGACTGAAGAAGACGTTGATCGGGTGATCGTAGCGGTAGTCGCGCTGCTCGCTCTCGGCTTTAGAGACGAGATCGGCCACCTTCTGGTTCACAAAGAGGTTCGCGGCGGAGAAGCGGACCTTGCGCAGCTTGAGCTTCGCGGCATCGAGTGGCGCTCCGGCGATCACTTCGTCGACATGCTTCATCGCGGCGAGCACCTCCTCAATGGTGTTCCCCTCCAGCCCGGAGAGGAGCGCGAGCGTCTCCTTGCAATCATCGAGCCGGTTCTCCTGTGCCTCGGTCAACTCGCCCGAATCGTCGGTGTTGAGCAGGAGGTCGATTTCGTGGCGCAGCGCCGTCTGGCGGCTGGTGAGCGGGTTCCATTTATCCTGAGAAACCACTAGCGCCTCGTAGCTCCAGCGCATCGGCATGAACTGGCAGAGGAAGGGGACCTGCAACTTGCTCTCCTTCTTGTCCTTGGCCTTGTCGGGGTGGACGCTAAACCAGCGGTTGATGGTGTAGATGAAGTCGAGATTGCGGTTCATCTCTTCATACTTAATGAGCGCCCCGCCGAGGATAATCTGCGGGATCAAAATGAGCGGGACGAGGTTGGCCGCCGTCTTCCCGTCTGCCACGAGCGCGGAGATAAAGAGCCCCATTGCGATCCCGGCAAAGGCGGTGATGAAGTTGAAGACAAAGTAGATCCAGAACATCCCGCGCACTTCGAGGATCGCATTGCCAATCAACGTAAACATCGCGCACTGGATCGCTGCAAAGAGAGCGAGCGTGAGCGCTTTGGAGAGGATGTAGTACGGGAGGCGGACGTTGAGGTTGCGCTCGCGCTGGAGGATCACGCGGTCGCGGATGATGTCGTCGGCCGAGTTGGTCAACCCGAGGAACATCGCCACGATGAGCGAGAGGAAGAGGTAAGTCGGGATATGGTAGGCGCTGGCGAAGTCGTACGCCCCATCCTCGGAATAGAGGAGGACGCTCCCGATGAGCGTGGCGAGGACTGGCGCTTCGACGATCGTCGTCAGGAGGTTGGCGCGATTGCGCATCTTGCTCAAAAACGCGCGGCGGAGCAGCGTCTGGAACTGGGTCCATTCGTCGCGCCAGCGCAGGCGTTGTTTGCTCTCTGGTTCGGGCAGGCCCGGTTCGGAGGGGAGCGGAGCCGCGCCGCCGGAGGGGGTGGGGGGGCTTTGCTGGCGCACGCCGACCTGCCGCACATCCTGCAGGAGTCGGAACGCTTCGTACTTGTCGCGCCAGAAATCGGGGGAGTGCCGTCGCGCGGGGACGAGTTGGCCTAAGTTGTTCTCTTCGTAGATAATATCGCCGGAGAGATCGCGCAGCGGGGTTTCGAGCACGTCGAAGATGAACTCGGGCCGCGTCGTGCCGCAGGCGGGGCAGCCGCCCAGTTCCGTGCCGTAGTGTTGCTCGTGCTCGGCTTCGGCGAAGTATTCGAGCATCTCGTGCGGCGCACCGTAGAAGACGAGCTTGCCCCCTTTATCAAGAAGCATCGCCTTGTTGAACATCTGGAAGATCTTCGAGGTCGGCTGGTGGATGGTCACCATAACGATCTTGTTCTGCGCCATGGCGCGGATGATCTCAATGACATGCTCGGCATCCTTGGAGGAGAGGCCGCTGGTCGGTTCGTCAAAGAGGAAGACATCCGCGCCGCCGATCATGTCGAGGCCGATGTTGAGCCGCTTGCGCTCGCCGCCGGAGAGGATCTTCTGCACCGGCGTGCCGACGATGGAATCGCGCCGCTCGGCCAGCCCGAGTTCCGCCAGTTTCCCGTCGATGCGGCGGGCGCGATCCTTCGCCGAGAGGTGGGGGGAGCGGATGGCGGCGGCGAAGTTGAGGTTCTCGCCGATGGTGAGGTGATCGTCAAAGGCGTCATCCTGCGGGATGTAGGCGACGTGGTGTTTGAGCCGGTTGAGATCACCAAAGAGCGAGGAGCTATTAAGAAGGATCTCGCCGCGCATCGGGCGCAACTGCCCGGCGATGGCGCGCAGCATCGTCGATTTGCCCGAGCCGCTGGCGCCCATGACGCAGACCATCTCCCCCCGGTTAACGGCGAAGGAGATGCCATCAAGCCCCGAATTGGTGACCGGGAATCGGTGGTAGAGATCGCGGATTTCGAGCCGGGAGATGACGTAGCGCTCCTCCTCAATGATCTGTTCGGCAAAGTCGCACCGCAACACCTGCCCGGTGTCGATGCGGATGATGTCGCCATCGACCAGCGGCGCCTGATTGCGCACCGGCACATCGCCGATCAGGATCGGTCGGTCGGCTTGCAGGACTTCGAGCCGTCCGACGCGGTTTTCGTAATCGCACTCGATGCGCAGCAGGACGTCGCCGCCGCTGCCGGGGGAGAGGAGGATGTCGTCCTCGCCAAGTTGACCCGGGTCGTTGGAGACGAGGTAGACCGTCTTGTGGGCCTTGAGGTGGAAGCGGCTCCCCATGGCGCGGGCTTTGCGCCGCAGATCGGCGAGCGGGAGTTCCGTGCCGTTGGTAAAGAGGATCGTGTCATCGAGCGTCCCCTCCGCCTCGGTGCCGGGGGTGAGCGGGGTGCCGTTGAGGGTCGCGTCGACCTTGCGCAAGACCTTGACCTGCACCTTCAGGCCGAAGCTGACTTCCAGACTCGAATCGCGCGAGCGGCTCTTTTCGAGATCGACCTCCCCATCCTGCCGGAAGGAGATGTAGAACTGGGTGACGACGACGTTCTTCTTCGCGTTGAAGTACCAGACGAGATCCTGATGGGTAAGGACCTGCTCGGCGACGAGCATCCGCTGCCCTTCGTAGACGCGGCAGAATTGCCCCGGCTGGAGCGGACGCCCCCGGACGAAGACGGCGCGGCGCGTCTGGTTCTTAAAGAGGATCAGATCGTGGTAGCGAAAGGCCATCACCCGCTCGCCCTCCTCAAGTCCTTTGATTGCGACGTCGCACTTTCCCCCTTCTCCAAAACAGAGCGCTTCGAGTGGGGAAGCCCCTTTCTGGAAGATTGTCGGGTCGGCGCTATCGGAGGCGTTGAGCTGGTAGACGATGTCGATCGCCTGCGCCGCCATGCCGAGATGTGACATGAACGAGTAGAAATTGACCAGTTGCTCCCCGGCGTTGAGTTCCGATTTGTTGATGAGATCGTACAACTGCACGCCGAGCATGATCTTGCGGTCGACGGAGAGCTGGTTGGCGAGTTTCTGCGCCATGACCACGATATCCTGCTGCTCGTTGAGCGCCTGTCGGAAGAGTTGGCGCAATTCGGAGTAGACCGCCTCCGGGTAATCGTGCCGCAGGAAGCCGAGCGAGGAGTCGATCTCCTCCTCCAGAATGCGCCCGTCGATCTTGGAGAAGGCGGCGAGGACCTGAATGAGCAGCGGGAGGAGGTTGGGGCTCTCCGTCACCGAACGCGGCTTGCGCAGGGCGCGCCGGGCGAGATTGCGCCCCCGCGTGTGGAGGCGATGGAGGAAGGGGGTCAGCGTCGGCGTTAGTTCGCGGAGGCGGTTTCCGAGCTTTTCGACAAAGTCAGTCATGGAACGGAGTGGGAGGCAACAGGGCAAACCATCTCACACTTTGAGGCAACCGAAAACGGTGGGGTTGGAGAAAAAAAGCGGTCGAATCGACTTCCCATCTTCTCAAAAGGTATACTATATACGTTTCTGTCATGCCGCAACTCCAACGTCTCCCGCTCTACCGACAGGTGGCGCAGCTCCTTGAGCGTGATTACGTGAAGGGACGTGAACCGGGGGCGTTTTTGCCGACGGAGCGCGAGCTGGAGGCGTTGATGTCCGTCTCCTCGATCACGATCCGCGCGGCGTTGCGCGAATTGGTACAGCGTGGGGTGATCGAGCGGCGGCGCGGGCGCGGGACGACGGTGGCGGCGCGGAGCGGAGAGGGGCGGCATGTGGCGCTTTTGCTGGAGGCGGACCCTTCCAGCCCGATGCTCTCCCCTTACTATCTCAAGCTGTTGGAGGAGACGCGGGAGGCGCTTTTTCGACTCGGGTTGGCGAGTCGCCCGTATTTCGGGCACTTGCGCGTCGGCCTCGATATTGGCGAACTGACCAGCCGCGATTTTCTCGACGACCTCCAGCGCGAACGGCTCTGCGGGGTGATTACGCTCTTCGGGACGCAACATCCTTCATGGGTGGGTGAGGTGGAACGGCGGGGGCTCCCCCTGCTTGGCGAGTGTCGCCTCTCCAATCGGGTGACGGAGATCGACTGGCGACCGCTCGCCCGGTTTTGGGCGGCGTCAGGGCGGAGCCGCGTGATCGCGGTCGATTGGGAGAAGGGATACGAACCGTCGCCACTCCCCGTATGGCCGGGGGTTGAAGTGGAGCGTTGCACGATCCCGTTTGAATGGCAGAGCGCTGCCGCCGCCCCGGCATGGCGGGAATACTGGAAGCGCTGGGAAGGGGAGCCGGCGGCGTTGCTGGTGGAGGATGATCTTCTTCTTGCGCAGGCCGCCTCCTTCCTGCTCTGGCCGGAGGCGGTCCCGTCGCTCGAAGCTCGGGAGGTGGTCGTGCTCGGCTCTGATGCCGTGGAGCTTCACCCGCCGCAACCGGTCACGCAGTTGAGTTTTAGCGTCCGGGCAAAAGCCGCGCGGCTGGCGGCTACGATGGCGGATGCCTTGCGGGGCGAACGGCCGTCTGCTCCGGCGCTCCTCCCTTCCACCCTTTCGATTCAACACCCGACGCCGCTCCCTTCCCCGGCGGCGATGATGCAACTTTATGCCTGATTCTCTTCCTGCCACCACCTGTCTCTTGCGCGATGAAGTGGAACGCTGCCTCCTCGCCATCGCCACCCCGGCTACCGGGGCGATCCGTTATCCGTTTCTCAAAGTCAACTACGGGCAGTATTACCACGAGGTGCTCTACTGCTGGGATCACTTCTTTATGGGGGCGCGTTTCCTGCGCGCGGGCCAGCCGGAGTGGATGCGCCATCTCGTCGATAACCTCCTCCATTATCAGGAGGAGGACGGGTACACACCGTCGATTATCTCGGCTAAAACCGGCTGTTTTGACGAACGCTTCCCGGCGCAGCCGTTCGTCGCGCAAGCCGCCTTCCTCTACCACAAGGCAACGGGGGATGATGCGTGGTTGGCGCGGGTCTGGCCGCGGTTGTGCCGTTATCTTGATTTCAGTTTTAAGGTCTACGCCACCCCGTCCGGGCTGCCGGTCTGGCTGGAGACTTTCCATAGCGGGGTCGATAACGACGCCGGGAGTTTCTTTCACCCGACGCGCCGCGTGGTCACGGCGGATCTCCCGTCATGGCTCTATCTTGAAACCGTGGCGATGGAGCGCCTTGCCGCGAAGGTGAACGAACCGACGGAGCGTTTTGCGCAACGGGCCGCCACCTTGCGCGAAGAGGTCCAGCGGCTTCTCTGGAATGAGCAAGCGCAAACCTTTACCGCGTGGGATCTTGAGAAAAGTCGCCCGGTGCTCCATCTCGACGAACTGAGCGAGATCCCGCAATCGCGGTACGCCTACTTTAGCTGCACCTCCTTCCTCCCGCTCTTTGCCGGTCTGGCGACGCCGGAGCAGGGGAGCCTCGCCCGGCGCTGGATCACCGATCCCGATCACTTTCTCTCCCCGTACGGTATCCGCTCCCTCTCCCGCCGCAGCCCTTTTTATCACAACGCCATCTGGGGCGGCCCGGGCCGTTACCAGAAGCCCGAGCGCCTCACCAATTCCAACTGGCAGGGGCCGATCTGGTTTCCGGTCAACTACTGGGCCTTGCACGGCGCGGCGCGTTACGGGGGGCAAAGGGAGGCGCTTGATGCCGCTCGTTTACTCCTTTCCAACATGCACACGCAGTTGGAGCGCCACGGCTCCTTCACGGAAAACTACCACGGCGAAACGGGCGAGCCGCTCTACGCGTTTCACATGGCGTCGTGGAACCTCCTCGCCGATGTGCTGGAGGAGGAACTCGCCGCCGGGCGTTGCTGGGTCGACGAACTCCTCGACCCCGCCGCGTAATGCACTTCGCTCAACCGAGGGTGCGCCGGGCGCGGTGACGGCCCCGGTAGAGCAAAATGCCGAGGCCACCGCCGAGGATGAGCGCGATCGGGGCCGGTTCAGGGACCTGTGCTGGCGGCAGAGCGACGAGACTCAGGGAATCGAGTGCAAAGTCGTTTCCGCCAACGGCGGTTTGCACATTCTGAAGTCGCAAAATGACGCTGGTGGAGGTGGTGTTCGACCATTCGACCGAGAAGAGGTTCCAATCGTTGGGATTGATTGGCCTCTCCGGGTCCTTGGGATCGTGGGTCAAGGTAAGGTTGACCACCTCTCCGAAGGACCTCCAACTCCCCCCTCCATCAAGGGAGATTGAGGCGCTCAGGATCGCCTGAGTGGAACGCCAAGCGCTCCATCCCTCATCGGTATTGACGTTGGTGACATAACCCGAAAAGCGATAGGTAGTCCCAGCTTCGATGCTAATCGGGGCGCCTTGCCAAATGGTGACACCGGATTGGCTCGCTCCGTTGACCACCATCATGTAGCCGTCACCGCCTTGATCGCTGTCAAGATGCCGGAAGGGATTGTTTCCGCCATGGTTGAGCGCCGGGTCAGTGCTGATGGAGTAGGTTCCTTCCCCTCCAAGGTAGCCGCCCGGATCATTGTATTTGGGTCGGGCGAGGTATTGGGAGGTGAAATAGGCATTGGGATAGCCGATATCCCAAACACCCTCACCGCTTTCATTAAAGCCGCCGTTGGGGATGAGGTTTTGTGCGTGGCCCTCTGGGGAGAGAAGAACAAGGCCGAGAAGCGATGCGATCAGCGCGATACGTTTCATTACGTATCCCTACGGCTGATTCCGGCTTTCGCAACTGGGAAATCATGAAAAAATCAGAAATTTTTAGGGGTTTCCCTGATACGTGCTTTTTCGCATCTTTTCCAAGGAGTGAATTCGTGATTTTGCGTAGGTTTATGATGAGCGAAGGTTGCTCTTGCCTGACTCTCTTCTGACGGGTCACGGCCGCTGCTTGCTGCCTGCCGATGTTTCGAGAGAAACCGTTGACGCCGACCTCACTCCTCCTCATAGTGAGCGACTCGCATGGCCATCCAGAAGACCCGCAATTTTTGCATCATCGCCCACATTGACCACGGCAAGACGACGCTCTCGGATCGTCTGCTGGAGGCGACCCAGACGATCACCAAGCGTGAATCGCAGGATCAACATCTTGATTCCATGGATCTGGAGCGCGAGCGGGGAATCACGATCAAGGCACACCCGGTCACCATGCAGTATACGGCTGCTGATGGGGTGGTTTACACCCTTAACCTGATGGACACTCCGGGGCACGTCGACTTCGCTTACGAAGTGAGCCGCTCGCTGGCTGCTTGTGAAGGGGCGCTCCTCATCGTCGACGCTGCGCAGGGGGTGGAGGCCCAGACGGTCGCCAACGTTCACCTCGCCCACAAGCAGGGGCTCACCATCATCCCTGTGATCAACAAGATCGACCTTCCCAACGCCGACGTCGACTCCTGCCGCCGTCAGTTGGAGGACATCCTCGCCATCCCCGGCGATGAGGCGATCGCTGCCAGCGCCAAGGCCGGGATCGGGATCAGCGATATTCTCGAAGCGATTGTGAAGCGCATCCCACCTCCCTCCCCGATGGAGGATGAGCGGGTGCGGGGGTTAGTCTTTGATTCGGTTTTTGATACCTACCGTGGCGTGATCGCCTATATCCGAATGGCTTCGGGGACGTTGCAGGCCGGGTTGGGGGTCAAGCTGATGAGCACCAACCGCAGCTACGAGATCAAGGAGGTCGGGGTCTTTACACCCAAGATGGTCGCGCGCAAGGAGTTGCGGGCGGGTGATGTCGGCTATTTCATCGCCAATATCAAGACCACGAGCGAGATCAAGATCGGCGACACGCTCACTGAGCAACATCGCCCTGCTGAAACGCCGCTCCCCGGTTTTCAGGAAGTCCATCCGATGGTCTTTAGCGGGATCTATCCGATCAACACCGCTGATTTCGAACGCCTCAAGCTCGCGATGGGCAAATTGCAGATCAACGACGCAGCGTTCGTTTATCAGCCGGAGAGTTCCGTCGCGCTCGGGTTCGGTTTCCGGTGCGGTTTCCTCGGGCTGCTCCACATGGAGATCATCGTCGAGCGGTTGCGGCGCGAGTATGAGATGGACATCATCTCAACCTACCCGGGCGTTATTTATGAGGTGCGCAAGACCAACGGGGAGGAGATCCTCGTCGATAACCCGGCCTTCCTCCCCGATTTCAGCGTGATCGAGGTGATCCGCGAGCCGATTGTCAAAGCGTTCATCCTCGTCCCTAACGAGTATATCGGGGAGATGATGCAGCTCATTCTCGAAAAGCGGGGGATTGTTGATCACACCGAGTCGCTTGATACGCGGCGAGTCATGCTTTCGTGTGAATTGCCGCTGAACGAGATCCTCGTCGATTTCAACGATAAGCTCAAAAGCATCACCAGAGGGTACGGTTCCATGGATTACGAGACGGCGGGGTATCGCCCGGCCAAGCTCGTTAAGCTCGACATCCTCGTCAACGGGGAGCCGGTCGACGCTTTCTCCAGTATCGTTCACCGCGATAAGGCTGAATCGCGCGGTCGCCAGTTGACCGCCAAGCTTAAAGAGGTGATCCCGACGCAGCTCTATCAGGTCGCCATTCAGGCGGCGGTCGGCGGGAAGATCGTCGCCCGGGAGAACGTCTCGGCCAGCCGTAAGGATGTGACCGCGAAATGTTACGGCGGCGATCTGAGCCGTAAACGCAAGCTGCTCGAAAAGCAGAAAGAGGGTAAGAAGCGGATGAAAGCTATCGGGAAAGTCAATATCCCGCAGGAAGCTTTCATCGAAGTGCTCAAGTCCTCTTCGTCCGGCTAGGAGATTTTCAGGAGAGCTATCTTTCCTTCTTTTTTCTTTTGCTTTCTCTTTTGGGTGCAGGATACTCCGTCCTGCTGTGTGAAGAGAGCGCTGCTGTCAAGAAAGGGGTGACCCTATTGCGTTGTAAGGAAAACCCGACAGTTGGCGTGACTTTTCTTCATCCGGTATTTACGGTGTGCAGGGCGTTTCCCTGTAAACCGCCCAAGATCACTGACGTTGAATCCCTATTTCCATGATGGTTTGATCCGGCGAAGGATCAGCAAATCCCTCTCTTGCCAGAGGTGCAGGAGGCTTTTAGCCGCGAGAGGGGAGAGGAAGCAATGAGCCATCCTTCTTCCAGAGAGTGGGCGCCATTTGCCAAAGCTGCGGAGGGACGCGGTTTTCCCTATTGGCAGCTTTTTTTTGAAAGTTGTCCGATCCCTGTCCTTTTACTCCGCAAGAAAACGTTGGCGATTATTGCTGTCAACGAGGCGGCGGTGGAGATCTACGGCTGCCAGCGCGAGATCCTTTGTTCCATGGATTTCCCCGCTCTTGCTGCGGAGCGGAAGGTTCCCGAGTTTCACGAGGGGGAGATGGTCGAAGTACGCCACCGGCGGCGCGAAGGAGCGTCCCTCTTTCTGGAAGCGACGCCTTGGTCTCTGGAGATCGAGGGAGAGATTTACTGGCTGGTCTACCATGTCGATATTACCGAAAAGCGCGACTTTGAGAATCGGCTCCTTCAGGTTCAGCGGCTGGAGTGTATCGGAGCGCTTTCCAGCGGCGTGGCGCATGACCTCAACAACATCCTCGCTCCGATCATGATGTCGGCAGCGATGTTGCACGAGGAACTCCCCTCCGAGACCCGCCGGGAGTTTCTCTCGACGATCGAAAACAGCGCCCAACGTGGGGTCAATCTGTTGCGGGCCGTGCTCACCTTTGCACGGGGGGTGGAGGGAACCCGCGTGACGATCAACCCCGGAGCTGTCGTGGAGGAGGTTTGCGAAATGATCCGGCAGACGTTCCCTAAGATGATCACCGTCGATCTCAACCTTGAATCGGGTTTATGGCAGGTGGTAGTCGAGGCGGCGAAGTTTCATCAGGTGTTGCTCAATCTTGTCATCAACGCCCGTGATGCCATGGCGGGGAGCGGACGGCTGACGCTCCGGGCGAAAAATGTCGATCTCTCTCTGGAGGAGGCGGCTGCGATCCCGGGTGGAAAGCCGGGGCGTTTCGTGGTGATCTCCGTCCGTGACACCGGGTGCGGCATCCATGAAGAGGTGATCCGGGATATTTTCACCCCGTTTTTTACCACCAAAGAGGAGGGGCAGGGGACTGGGCTCGGCCTTCCGACGGTGCTTGGGATCGTCAAGGGGCATGGTGGTTTTTTAAGCGTCGAAAGCAAGGTCGGTGAAGGGAGCACCTTTGCCGCCTATCTCCCGGCGGTGGAACCCAAAACGTTGACTGCCGGCGGCCCGGAGGGGGAGATGATTCTCGTCGTCGATGACGAACCGGGCATCTGTCGCATGGTCAAGGCGATTCTCACGCGCAACGGCTATCGCGTGATGACCGCGGGGGATGGTATGGAGGCGATGGCGATCTACATCCGTAACCCGTCGGCTTTTAAGGTGATCATGGCTGATTTGATGATGCCGTCGATGGATGGGGTCGTTCTGGCTCGGGCGATTCGTCGGGTCGATCCGTCGGCGCTCATTATCGCCACTTCAGGGTTTGAGGCTGAGGCGCGTTTGCAGGAGCTTTCGGCAATGGGCGTCACCGATTTTTTGCGTAAACCGTATCAATCCTCCGAATTGCTGGAGACGCTCGAACGGGTGATCGGCTCCAGCCTTCAAAATTCGTAAACCGTCCGATCACGCCGGTTCGATGTGGACGAGCGCGTCGCGCACCGCCGGGTGGGCTGCCCGGAGAGCATCCTTGACCGCGTGGGCGATCGAGTGCCCCTCCGTCACGCTCAGGCCGCCGTCGACCTTGACGTGGAGGTCGACGTAGTAATCAAACCCCATTTTGCGCGCGCGGCAGAGGTCGATCGAGGCGACGCCCGGGACTTGAACGGCGGTCGCCCGGATGGCTTCGAGAAAGGCGGGAGGCGGGGCAGAGTCCATCACCTCATGCAAGGCGGGCAGGAGGAGGTGAACCCCGTTATAGGCGATGAGGCCGCAGGCGAGGAGGGCGGCGTAATCGTCGGCGCTTTCATACCCTTGCCCCCCGAGGAGCGCGATTGAAATACCGATAAAAGCGGCCAGTGAGGTGATTGCGTCCGCCCGGTGGTGCCAGGCGTCGGTCTGGAGGGCGGTGCTCCCTTGGGAACGGGCGAGCACCAGCCGGAACCACCCCTCTTTAATGACGACCACGCCGATGAGCACCGCCAGCGTGAACGGCTTGGGAGCGTGGTGAGGGGTGAGGATCTCGCGCACACTCTCCACGGCGAGGAGTGCCGCTGCGATGAGCACCCCGATGGCGACGAGCGCCGCCGCGATTGGCTCCGCTTTGCCATGCCCGTAAGGGTGGGAGGCGTCCGGCGGTTTCGCCGCGAGTTTCAGCCCGCTCCAGATGACGAGAGAGCCGCCGATGTCGAGGATCGACTCCACCCCGTCGGCGATCAGCGCATAGGCGTTGCCTAAAATCCCGGCTGCAATTTTGACCACGGCCAGAACGGCATTCACCCCCATCCCGTAGAGGGCCAGCCGTTGGGGTGAGGAGGAGGGAGTCGCCATGTCGGGATTGAGGGCTAGGATGCGCTTTTTGCGTTGGGAGAGCAAGTCCGGGCGCTTTTTTTGAGGAGCCATAGGGCGCGCGCGGCGTTATCGTGTTTGACCATGAAGACGACTGTCGCTCTCTACCACCGTTTCGGCCCGCCGCTTGAAGTGCTCGAAGTTGCCCAAAGGGAACTGGAGGCCCCCGGTGCCGGGGAGGTGTTGGTCGATGAAATCCTCGCCCCGATCAACCCTGCCGATCTCAATACGCTGGAGGGGATTTACCCGATCCGTCCGGACCATTTTCCGGCAGTCCCGGGGGTGGAAGGGGTGGCGACGGTTCGTGAGGTCGGCGCGGGCGTGGAGTCGCTGGAGCCGGGAATGCGGGTGCTGCTCCCCCATCGTTATGGGACATGGCGGAGCGCCGGGGTGCTTCCGGCAGAGGGGTTGATCGTCGTTCCCGAAGGGGTGCCGCTGCTGGAGGCAGCGATGATGAAGATCAACCCCGCGACCGCGTGGCGGATGCTCCATGATTTCGTCCCGCCACAGCCGGGAGGGTGGGTGTTACAGAATGCGGCCAACTCGGCGGTCGGTCGCCACGTGATCGCCATGGCGAAAACGTTGGGCCTGCGGACGGTTAACCTTGTTCGACGCCCGGAATTGGTGGACGAGCTTCTGGGGGAGGGGGCTGACGTGGTGCTCCTCGATGAAGAGCGCCCGCCGATCGCCGAAGCGACTGGCGGCGAACCGATCCACCTCGCTCTCAATGCCGTCGGCGGGGAGAGCGTGTTGCGGCTTGCCGGGGCGCTCGCGCCGGGGGGGACGGTGGTGACCTACGGGGCGATGAGCCGACGTGCGGCGAAGCTCCCGGCGGGGATGTTGATCTTTAACGATCTCGCCTTTCGCGGCTTTTGGGTTTCACGCTGGTATCAGCAGGCGGCTCAAGGAGAGAGTGAGGCGATGTTTGCCCATCTCTTTGAATTGGCTCGCACGGGGGTGATCCGCACGCCGGTGGAACAGGTGGTGCCGGTGGAGGAGATCATCGCCGCTGTGACCCGCGCTCAGGAAGGGGGACGCAGCGGGAAAATCGTTATCGGCCAGCTTCCGACTCCACCGGAGGGGGCGGCGTTGGCGTAGGTGATGGGGGGGCGGCTGCCGCGCTGGCTCCGGCTTTCATGGCGGCTTCGACCTTGGCGGTGATTTTGGAATCGCCGGGCTCAAGCGAAAGGGCGCGGTTCCATTGCAGTAGGGCCTCCTCGGTCTGCCCGAGGGCAAGGTAGGTGTCGCCGAGATGGTCGAAGACCACCGGGTCGGGTGGTTCGAGGTGGTCAGCGGCTTTCAGGAGGTATTCGAGCGCCATCTTGTACTCGCCCATGCGGAAATAGCACCACCCGAGGCTATCGAGATAAGCGCCATTAGTCGGGTCGAGCGAGAGAGCGCGTTCGATTAACGTCTTGGCTTCCGGGAGGTTGGTATTGCGATCGGCCCACATGTAGCCGAGGAAATTGTACGCCTCGGCAGCGTGTGAGGGGTCGATCTGGATGCTTTTGCGCAGCAACTCCGTCGCCTGTTCGAGATGTCCTGCCTGCTCGGCGGCGATCCCGTAATTGAAGTAAAAACGGCCATCAAGCAGGGTATGATCCGCGTTCTCCGCCTCCTTGCGGGTGAGAGCGAACATTGAGAGCGCCTCCTGATGCTTGCCTGCCTGACTCAAAGCGACCGCCAGCGCGTAGCTCAAACGCGGAAGGCCGGGGAAGCGCTGGCGTGCTTCGCTCAAGGTGGCCACGGCGTCGTCGTGCTTTTTTTGCCGGTGTTGAAGGTCGGCAATGCGCAGGAAATTCTCCGGCTTGGTGGCATCGACCAGAAGCGCCTGCTGGTAGCTCGCTACGGCCCGGGCCCATTGGTTGGAGGCGTCGTAAAGTTCGCCGAGCAACTCGTAGGTTTCATAACGGGTTGGCGCTTCGCGTACGATCGATTCGAGGACCGAGATCGCCTCCTCCCGTTGGCCCTGAGCCAGCAGGAGGCGGGCGAGTTTGTCTTTGACACTCACTCGTTCGTTGGCGTCGAACCCTTTGCTCTCCAGTGCCTTACGGTAAAAAGGGATCGCGGCTGCCGGTTGCCGCGTTAATTCATGGAGATCCCCCAGTTTTGCCAGCGCGACAGCGTCATCACCGACATATTCCCGGGCTTTTTCGAGAACGGCATTGGCGCGGGAGAGGGCTTCGGGATCGGGGTTCGCCCCGCTTTGGCTCCCCATCGCCAGTCGCGCACGGATCTCGGCAAGCTGGAGCCAAAATTCGGCGGAGGTGGTGTTAACCTTGGCGGCCCGAGCGAGGATCGCTTCCGCCTTTCGTTGTTGGCCCGAGGTGGCGTAGAGATCAAAAAGCGAGAGATAGGGGGTGAAATTCTCCGGCTCCAGCGTGAGCGCTTTCTGGGCGTAACGCTCCGCAAGCTGCGGCTTTTTGAGGAACTTGCCGTAAATCTGGGCAAGACAAAGCGGCGGCAGTGCTGACTTAGGCGCTGCCTTCTCCGCATCCTTGAGGACATCAATCCCTTCCGGGATCTGATCCCGGCGTACCAACTCAAACCCGACCTTGACGGCCAGCTCAGTATTGCCGGGATCAAGCGCCAGCGAACGGCGGTACGCTTCAAGCGCCCGCTCGGTATCGCCATGGTCTTCCGCGGCAACCCCTTCGGCGAAGGCGGCCAGCGCGTCGGCCTTGCGCTCCCCCTCCCGGTTTAAAACGAGGTCAGGCGCGCTCTCTGGAAGTCCAGAGGGCGCTTGCCTGATGCTCGGGGATTTGGCCGCCGTTGATGTCGGGCGGCTGCTGTTTTGATTGCGTTGAGCTTCCAGCCGTAAGACCTGCCCGGGGGGCGACCCTTCGGGTCGGTGCGCCGTAGCGCTTCCTCCACTGGCAAGCAGGAGGCTGGTGATCCAGCAAATGATCTGCTGTCGACGCCAAAGAGCCGCCGACAGCCACTTGCGAATCGCCGCGTTGCGCCTTTTGCGGGTGCTACGGGGCGTTCGTGAGTGCTGCGGAAGCCGTCGGATGGACCTGAGCGCGGCTCCCGGAGAGTTCATGAGTGGAAGAATGTTAGCTCTTGTAGCGCAAACGCTTCTTGTGGCGGTTTTCCTTCATCCGCTTTCTGCGCTTGTGCTTGGCAATTTTTGCTTTACGTCTTTTCTTTAATGAACCCATACGTGACTACTCTTGTGCTTGGCTGTTAATAAACGACTTTGTTCAAGGGGTACTCAATGATCCCTTCGGCGCCGAGCGCCTTGAGTTCGGGAATAATCTCCCGGACAATTTTCTCGTCAATGACGGTTTCTACCGCGACCCACCCCCCCGTGGCAAGCTGCGCGATGGTCGGGTTGCGCAGGGAGGGTAGTGTCTCAAGAAGATTCTGCAATTTCTTTTCCTCAATATTCATCTTGAGGCCGACTTTGTCACGCGCATTGAGGGCCCCTTTGAGCAGGAGGACCAGCGTCTCCATCTTGTTGCGCTTCCACGGGTCGGTATAGGCGGTGTGATTGGCGATCACCCGCGGGGAGGATTCCATGAGGGTCTCGACGATGCGCAGCTTGTTGGCGCGCAGGGAGGAACCGGTTTCGGTCACGTCGACAATGGCGTCGACCAGATCCGGGACCTTCACTTCGGTCGCTCCCCATGAGAACTCGACTTCCGCTTTGACACCGTGCTTTTCCAGAAAACGGCGCGTCATGTTGACGGCCTCCGTCGCGATCACTTTTCCTTCGAGATCAGCCACCGTTTGAATCGGCGAAGCCTCCGGGACGACAAGAACCCAACGTGTCGGCACGCGGCTAACCTTGGAAAAAGTCAATTCACAGAGCGTTTCCACCTTGGAGCCGTTCTCGACCACCCAGTCATATCCGGTCAACCCACAGTCGAGATAACCATTCTCGACATAACGGCTGATCTCCTGAGCGCGCAGAAGGCAGACCTGCAATTCATGATCGTCGACCCCCGGCCGGTAGGAGCGCTTAGGGACAGTGATATTGAAGCCGGCCTTCCCAAAGAGGGCGAGGGTCGGCTCCTGAAGGCTCCCCGAAGGGAGACCAATTCTGAGAATCTGCGGTCGGTTCATTTCCAAAAGGGAGAGCGTTGTAGGCTTACGGCTACCGGTCTGGCGAGAAAAATATCTCAAAAAAAAGCTTCCCCCCGGGTGACCAGCGGTGCCATTGCTTATGACAGGCAGGTTCGTCGGACCGCTCCCAGCTCGTATGTCGCTTAACGGTGACCACTGCGGGAAGGGAGCCGGGAAAACGTGACCATGGTAGTGGAAGGCGGCTTTTTCAGAAAGAGGTTTCAAAAACACGAAAATTCTTTTTGACATCAGTCGGGCATTTGCTACGTTCGCCGCTCGCTTTTCAGAGCAAAGAGTGAAAAACACAACCCGCGCAACGCATTTTGCCACCACCACGGCACAAGACGTTCCGGGGTTTTTCGCCCTTAGCGCCGAGAGGCGAGAGGAGAAAAAGAGGAACATCCCGAAGGCTGGCGCCTTGAATGAAGAAGAGGAAAAATAATCACGCTTGAAGGGGCTCGGCAGAGAACCGGAAGCGGGGGAAAATGCCAGTCCGGCGGAAGCCGTTTCTCCTTAAAAAGAGAGGGAAGTTTTAAGCCCATGTAGCTCAGTTGGCAGAGCACGTCCTTGGTAAGGACGAGGTCACCGGTTCAAACCCGGTCATGGGCTCCACTCCCCGGCACGGCTGGCCGGACCTTTTTTTCACGTACCAACCAACCAAGACCCAAACATCGCACCAATTAACGAGACGATCACCAGGAGACCAGACTAATGGCTAAGGAATCATTCAAGCGCGACAAGCCGCACGTGAACATCGGCACGATCGGACACGTCGATCACGGCAAGACCACTCTGACGGCTGCCATCACCACGATTCTTGCAAAGCAGGGCTTCGCACAGGCCCGCAACTACGCGGAGATTGACGCGGCTCCTGAAGAAAAAGAGCGCGGGATCACCATCAACACCTCGCACGTCGAGTACCAGAGCAACAACCGCCACTACGCGCACGTTGACTGCCCCGGTCACGCTGACTATGTGAAGAACATGATCACCGGCGCCGCCCAGATGGACGGTGCGATCCTCGTGGTGAGCGCGGCCGACGGTCCGATGCCTCAGACCCGTGAGCACATCCTGCTCGCCCGTCAGGTTGGCGTCCCTTCGATGGTCGTCTTCCTCAACAAAGTGGACATGGTGGACGATCCTGAACTCCTCGACCTCGTCGAGATGGAAGTTCGCGACCTCCTCTCCCAATACGATTTCCCTGGTGACGACATTCCAATCGTCAAGGGTTCCGCTCTCCGCGCCCTCGAAGGTGACGCCAGCTACGAAGAGAAGATCCTCGAGCTCGTGGCCGCCATCGACGACTACATCCCGGTGCCGGAGCGCCCGATCGACCAGCCTTTCCTGCTGCCGGTTGAAGACGTTTTCAACATTGAAGGTCGCGGCACCGTCGCCACCGGTCGTGTTGAGCGCGGTATCCTCAAGAAGATGGACGAAGTCGAAATCGTCGGTCTCAAGAAGACCGCCAAGACGACGGCTACCGACATCGAAATGTTCCGCAAGCTTCTCGACGAAGCCCGTGCCGGTGACAACGTCGGCGTGCTTCTGCGCGGCATCAAGAAGGAAGACATCTTCCGCGGTCAGGTCATCGCCAAGCCCGGCTCGATCACCCCGCACCAGAAGTTCAAGGCTGAAATTTACGTCCTGAGCAAGGACGAAGGTGGCCGCCACACTCCGTTCTTCAACAACTATCGCCCGCAGTTCTACTTCCGTACCACGGACGTGACCGGCTCCGTGACGCTCCCTGAAGGGGTCGAAATGGTGATGCCTGGTGACAACGTCGCTATCGAAGTGGAACTCGTGACGCCGATCGCGCTTGAAAAAACGATCCGTTTTGCTATCCGTGAAGGTGGCCGGACCGTTGGCGCAGGCCGCGTCTCCGAGATCCTTTAAGGAATCCGATGATGTTTTTTCCCTCCCCCTTCCTTCCACCGGAAGGGGGGAGGGGAACATTGTCTCTCCTTTTGGTAGAACATAGGTCAGTAACTCAATTGGTAGAGTAGCGGTCTCCAAAACCGTTAGTTGGGGGTTCGAGTCCCTCCTGGCCTGTTCTCACCAAATTTTTTTTCATGTTTGCGCGCATCAGTACATTTGTCGGTGAAGTCAAGGGGGAGTTGTACAAGGCTACTTGGCCGTGGGACCCGAAAGAACACGGGTTCAAACGGTATAAGGAGCTTTACGATTCCACCGTCGTCGTCGTCATTGCCATGTTGCTTCTGGCCGGATATGTGGCGCTTTGGGATCTGCTGCTGCTCAACGTCGTGAGCGCTTTAACAGGTGGAGGCTGGAAATAATGGCAAATTCGACAGGCAACCAATGGTTTGCGGTTCATGTCCTCGCGGGGCAGGAACAGAAAGTGCATGACAACCTTGTCAAACGCATCAAGACCGAAGAGATGACGGACCTCGTGTTCGAGGTTTTGATCCCGACCGAGCGCATTTCGGAAGTCAAACGCGGCAAGCGGACCGAGACGGTTCGCAAACTCCTCCCCGGATACCTCATTATCAACATGCACCTGCTCGATGAGAACAACGGGCTGGTGGATCGCACTTGGTATTTCATCCGCGAAACACCGGGAGTCATCGGTTTTGCGGGGACGAAAGATCGCCCAATCCCGATGCGCGATTCCGAGGTGCAGACGATGCTCGACCAGATGGCCGAGCGTGAAGACAAAGTTAAGCCGAAGGTCTCCTTTGAAGTCGGCGAAACGGTCAAGGTGGCTGATGGCCCCTTCCAGAACCAGAATGGCGTGGTCGAGGAGATCGACCCGGAACGCGGCAAATTACGCGTCTCCGTCAGTATCTTCGGACGCTCCACCCCGGTTGAACTTGAATACTGGCAGGTGGAACGCGGATAAATTTCACATTTTTTTCTGGCGCTCCTCTTCTTTCGAGCCTAGGGTTGCGCCCCTTTTTCCACCATCGCAGTTGTCGGAGGCACCCGCGTCCGACCCGATTTTCCCACTTTCACATTGATCTATGGCTAAAGAAGTCGTCGGTACTATCAAACTCCAAATCCCTGCTGGACAGGCCAACCCGGCCCCGCCGATCGGCCCGGCCCTTGGTCAACGGGGTGTCAACATCATGGCGTTCTGCAAGGAGTTCAACGCCGCCACCCAGAAGCAGGCTGGAGACATCCTGCCGGTGGTCATCACGGTTTACAAAGACAAATCGTTCACCTTCATCACCAAGTCGCCGCCCGCC
Source organism: Chthoniobacteraceae bacterium (assembly GCA_037189865.1). Lineage (GTDB taxonomy): Bacteria > Verrucomicrobiota > Verrucomicrobiia > Chthoniobacterales > Chthoniobacteraceae > DATMFV01. The sequence continues at coordinate 883,864 of JBBCIW010000001.1, forward strand.
GCTGTCCTTCTCAAGAAGGCTGCCGGGATCGCCGCCGGTTCCAAGGAGCCGAACAAGAACAAGGTCGCTAAGCTGACCCGTCAGCAGGTGCTCGATATCGTCAAGATCAAGGCAAAGGATCTCAACGCTCGCGACGAAGAGAGCGGCTTCAAGATCATTGCCGGGACCGCCCGCCAGATGGGCATCGAAGTCGAAGCCTGATTTCTTTTCCGAGGAAAAGAGAGAACGCTTTCCAACAACCTTTGATCCGGGTCACCGGAGCGCTTTCGGGGAAGGCCATTCGCAATTTTTGCGAGATGGCCTTTACCCGCCAAAAGAAACAGGAGGTTTTTTCATCCGAAAGAGCCTCTGACCTAACCCAAACCTACTAGGCAGGAGCAGCCCCCGCGGGCTGTGTTAAGACTGCAACCCATTATGGCCCAACACCGCAGCAAACGTTATCGTGCCGCCGCCGAGAAAGTCGACGATCAGGCGCGGACTCTCCCTGAAGCGATCGCCCTTCTCAAATCGCTTCCGGCCCCGAAATTCGATCAGACGGTCACCCTTTCCTTGCGTTTGGGCGTCGATCCCCGCCAGTCCGACCAGATGGTCCGTGGCACCACCCCGCTCCCCAACGGTAGCGGTAAGTCGGTTCGCGTGCTCGTCTTCGCACAGGGACAAGCCGCTGACGCCGCCCGTGAAGCCGGTGCGGAGTTTGTCGGTTTTGAAGACCTCATCCAGAAGGTGCAGGGGGGATTTCAGGATTTCGACGTCGCCATTGCCACCCCGGCAGCGATGACCGAAGTGCGTAAACTCGGTCGTGTCCTCGGGCCTCGCGGCTTGATGCCGAACCCGAAGACCGGCACGGTCACCGACGACACCGCCAACGCGGTCAAGGAAGTCAAGGCTGGTCGTGTTGAGTTCAAGCTCGACCGTAACGGCAACATCGCCGTCCCGTTCGGCAAATTCTCCTTCGCCGACGAAGCTCTCGTTGAAAACGGCACTTCGGTGATCGAAGCGATCGTCAAGGCCCGCCCGGCGACCGCGAAAGGCAAGTATGTCGAGAACATCACCCTGAGCGCCACGATGCTCCCCGGGGTGAAGATCGACGCCACTCCGTACCTCAACTAAGTCGCCACACCAGAAGAAGCCATCATGAGACCCGAAAAAGTCCAAATTGTTGAAGAGCTTCAGGCAGCCCTGAACGCCTCGCCTTTCGTCATTGTTACCGACTACACCGGCCTGCGTGTGGACGAGTTTTCCACCTTGCGCCTCCGTCTCTCGGAAGCCGGTGCGGAGATCCGCGTCGTGAAGAACACCTTCCTGCGCCGCGCCTTGAGCGAGGCCGGGTTGCCCGATCTTAGCGACGATCTCAAGGGACAGACCGCGATCGTCGTTGGTGAGCAGGATGTCGCCGCCGCCGCCAAGGTGGTCAAGACGTTTTCCAAGGAGAGCAAGAAGCTTACCGTTAAAGTCGGCGTGATCGACTCGGTTGCCGTCAATGCGGAGCAGATCGCTGCGATCGCCGACCTTCCGAGCCGCGAGATCCTCCTTTCCCAGTTGCTGGGAACCTTGCAATCGCCCGCCTCGACGCTGGCCCGCCTCCTCAACGAGCCGGCCGCTTCGCTCGCTCGCGTCCTCAAGGCCAAGGCCGACGCCGAAGGTGCTGCCTCGGAGGCTGCCGCCTAAATCAACTTCCACCAGTCCGCCTGTCCCGGAGTCGGGGCGGGCGAGGCTCAACCCCTTTTTGTCGTTCTTCATTCTGGAGGGCGGCAGAAAACCAAAAACAACAACAAAACAGAGGTTCCTCGTCGGGGATCTGGCCAGATCCCTTAAACCGGCCGGAGGCTTTCGGCTCTTGCGACGACACCTTACCCAAATCCTATGGCAGATATTAACGCACTGGTCGACCAGCTCAGCTCCCTCACCGTTCTCGAAGTGGCTGACCTCGTCAAGAACCTCGAAGAAAAATGGGGCGTCAGCGCCGCCGCTCCTGTGGCCGCCGCTGCTCCCGCCGCCGCCGCTGCTGCTCCCGTCGAAGAGAAGACCTCTTTTGACGTGATCCTCACCGAAGTCGGTGGCAATAAAATCGGGGTCATTAAGGAAGTCCGCGCTGCGGTAGCCGGCCTCGGCCTCGCCGAAGCGAAGGCTCTCGTTGAAGGGGCTCCCAAGGCGATCAAGGAAGGCGTGACCAAGGCTGAAGCGGAAGAGATCCAGAAGAAGATCGAAGCCGCCGGTGCCAAGGTTGAAATCAAGTAATTTCGCCTGATCGGTTTTCGTGCGTGCGGCAGGTCCGAAAAAAAGGACTTGCCGCACGCCGACTTCTGTATTAGCGTCGTCCCCCATTTGCCAAGACACGAACTATTCTGAAATCGGCGTTCTACCTTACTCAGCTCAAGAGGTTGAAAGTCGCGGGCCATTCGACGACCCGCGACTTTCAGCCTATTGCTGTTTCCCGCCATGGTGGCGGGCGTTCTCCCAGGTCCAGTCGTTCCGTCACCGCGTCTGCCCGTTTATTTGCTGACGGATGTTTCCAAGGGTCCCAACACCAATCGCACCACCTATGTCAGAGAGAATCTACTTCGGTCAACTCAAGGAGCTTAGCGAACCGCCCAACCTCATTGAGGTTCAGGTTAATTCCTACATTGAGTTTCTTCAAAAGGATGTCCCGCCCAGCAAGCGCAAGGACATCGGTCTCCAGGCGGTGTTCCGTGAGGTTTTCCCGATTGGCAGTTACGATGAAAAAGTAACGCTCGATTTTGTCTCCTATGAGATCGGCGATCCTAAGCTGAGCGCCCTCGAATCCCAGCGTGAGGGACAGACTTTTAGCGCCCCGCTCCATATCACCTTCCGCCTCAGCGATGAGAAAGGGACCAAGGAGGAGAAGGTTTACATGGGTGAAATCCCGCTGATGACCCCTCAGGGGACGTTTGTCATCAACGGGGCCGAGCGCGTCGTGGTCAGCCAGTTGCACCGCTCCCCGGGTATCGCTTTTGAGTCGTCCATTCACCTTAACGGCAAGGTGCTCTACAGCTTCCGGATCATCCCGGACCGTGGTTCGTGGCTGGAGGTGCAGTTTGACACCAACGATCTCCTCTACATCTACCTCGACCGCCGCAAACGTCGCCGCAAGTTTCTGGCAACGACCTTCCTGCGTGCAATCGGTTACGGCTCGGATGAAGAGATTATCCGTCTCTTCTACGATATCGAGAAACTCAAGCTCAGCGAGAAGCTCGAAGAGGACGATATCAGCTCCAAGGTGCTCATCGCCGACATTCGTGACGGGGAGATCACCGTTGCCCGTGCGTTTGAACCGTTGACCAAGGCCACCGTCCGTCAGGTGCTCGCACTGGGGATCAGCGAAGTCCAAGTGGTCGACACCAAGACCGACGACACCATCATCAAGGCGCTCAAGAAAGACCCGGCGCATGATGAGGAGGAAGCGCTCAAGGATATTTACCGCCGTTTGCGCCCTGGAGACCCGCCCACGGTTCCCAACGCCCGTGGCTTGCTCAAGCGTCTCTTCTTCGATCCCAAGAAGTACGATCTTGGCCGCGTTGGTCGCTACAAGCTCAACCAGAAGCTCGGGCTGGAGGTCAACCTCGATGAGCGGATCATGACCAAGGAGGATTTCATCGCCGCGATGAAATACCTCACTGCCCTGCGCCGTGGCGAAGGGACGCTTGATGATATTGATCACCTCGGTAGCCGCCGCGTGCGGACCGTCGGGGAACTCCTCGCCAACCAGTGCCGCGTCGGCCTCGCCCGTACCGAGCGTCTGGTCAAGGAGCGGATGACCCTCTTTGATGTCAATATCGAAGGGATGACGCCGCAGAAGTTGATCAATCCGAAGGCGCTCAGTGCTGTGATCCGCGACTTCTTTGGCCGCTCCCAGCTCTCGCAGTTCATGGATCAGACCAACCCGCTGGCGGAGTTGACCCACAAGCGCCGTCTTTCCGCTCTCGGGCCAGGGGGCCTTTCGCGTGATCGCGCCGGGTTCGAGGTGCGTGACGTTCACCCTTCTCACTACGGGCGGATTTGTCCCATTGAGACGCCGGAAGGGCCGAACATCGGTCTGATCAGCTCGATGTCGACCTTTGCCCGGATTAACGATTTCGGCTTTATCGAAACGCCGTATCGCCGCGTGGAGAACTCGCGTGTTACTGATAAGATTGACTTCCTGACGGCGGACCGCGAAGAGAACTACCTCGTCGCTCAGGCCAACACGCCGATTGACGAAGAGGGGAACTTCCAGACCCAGCGTGTAGAAATTCGTTATCGTGGCGACTTCCTTGAAGTCACCCCGGATAAGGTCCACTACATGGACATTTCGCCCAAGCAGTTGGTCTCCGTCGCCGCCGGGTTGATCCCGTTCCTCGAGCATGACGATGCCAACCGTGCACTCATGGGCTCGAACATGCAGCGCCAGGGGGTGCCGCTTCTCGTCTCGGAAGCGCCGCTGGTCGGCACCGGGATGGAAGGCAAAGTTGCCCGTGACTCCAAGGCGGTGATCGTGGCGGACGCTGATGGCATCGCCGCTTCGGTGACGGCCAACCAGATCGTCATCACCCGTGACGGGAACCTCCCTGAAGGGCGTAAGAAGCTTAAAACCGACATTCAGGACGGCGTTTACGTTTACGAACTGCGCAAGTTCATGCGCTCCAACGCCGGGACGTGCGTCAACCAGAAGCCGATCATCTTCAAGGGGCAAACCATCAAGAAGGGGCAGGTCCTCGCGGACGGCCCGAACACGGAGAATGGTGAACTTGCCCTCGGTCGTAACGTGCTGGTCGCCTTCACTCCGTGGAACGGTTACAACTTCGAGGACGCCATCCTGATTTCCGAGAAGATCGTCAAAGAGGATATCTATACCTCCATCCATATCGACGAGTTCGAGATCGGCGCACGTGACACCAAGCTCGGGCCTGAGGAGATCACCCGTGATATTCCCAACGTCTCCGAAGAGGCGCTCCGCAACCTCGGCCCTGACGGCGTGATCCGTATTGGTGCAGAGGTCAAGCCGGGCGACATTCTCGTCGGCAAGATCACCCCGAAGAGTGAGACCGAACTCGCCCCGGAAGAACGCCTTCTGCGCGCGATCTTCGGTGAGAAGGCGGCGGACGTGAAGGACACCTCCCTCACCGTCCCCTCCGGCACTTATGGTATCGTGATGGACGTGAAGGTCTCTTCCCGCAAGGAAGTGACCAAATCGAAGCTCACCCCTGCGGAGACCAAGCGCCAGATCAAGGCCGCTTCGGAAGATCTCAACCGCCGCCGCGAAGAATTGCACGAGCAGTTGACCGAGGCGCTCTCCAACATCCTGCTCGGTGAGAAGATCCCGCTTGATGTGGTTAACGCCCAGACCGGTGAGATCATCATCCCGGCCAACCGCAAGATCACCAAGACGCTGCTGCGCAAGCTCGCCTCGGTCTACGACCACGTCGATATCGACCCGAGCCCGATCCGCAACAAGATCCGGGAGATCATCGCGCAGTTCGAGAGCCGTTTTCAGGAACTCGAACTTGAAGGCGAGCGCTCCATGGACCGAATTGAAGCCGGTGACGAGATCGACCCGGGTATCATTAAGCAGGTCAAGGTCTACATCGCCAGCAAGCGTAAGCTCTCGGTGGGTGACAAGATGGCCGGTCGCCACGGGAACAAGGGCGTCGTCGCCCGGATCGTCCCGGAGGAGGATATGCCGTTCCTCGCCGATGGAACTCCGGTGGAGATCGTGCTCAACCCGCTCGGCGTGCCTTCCCGTATGAACGTCGGGCAGGTTTTGGAGACCCACCTCGGGGTGGCCGCCAAGGCGCTCGGATTCAAGGTCGCTTCGCCGGTCTTCGACGGTATTCACGAGTCACGCATCTTTAACTACCTCAAGGAAGCCCGCGAAAAGGATGGCTTCACTTGGGTTGAAGATAATGGCAAGGCGAGCCTCTACGACGGGCGCACCGGGGATGCTTTCGAGCAACAGGTCGTCGTCGGTTACATCTACATGCTCAAACTCGGCCACCTTGTCGCCGACAAGATTCACGCCCGTGCCGTCGGGCCGTACTCGTTGGTCACCCAGCAGCCGCTCGGTGGTAAAGCGCAGTATGGTGGTCAGCGTTTCGGTGAGATGGAGGTCTGGGCGCTGGAAGCTTACGGCGCGGCCTACACCTTGCAGGAACTGCTCACCGTCAAATCGGACGACGTGCAGGGCCGCACCCGGATCTACGAATCGATCGTCAAGGGCGACAATTCGCTGGAAGCCGGAACTCCGGAATCGTTCAACGTCCTTATCAAGGAAATGCAGAGCCTCTGTCTCGACGTTCGCGTCGGTTCGGAGACGCCCGCCCTTCCCGATGGTCTCGTCTAAGTTAGCCTAACCTGTTTTCAACTGCCCGCCCGGAGAGGGGTAAACTCTCCGGGACCGGGCGCAACCGCTGGAATTGATCAAAAGCAATTCATATGAGTGAACAAAATTTTCGTGAACTTTTCGGAGCGGACCGCAGCAGCGCGTTCGACCAGGTGGCTATCAGCGTTTCATCGCCCGACACCATTCGCCACTGGAGCGCCGGGGAGGTCAAAAACCCGGAGACCATTAACTACCGGACGTTCAAGCCGGAGAAGGGGGGCCTTTTCTGCGAGCGCATTTTCGGGCCGACCCGTGACTGGGAGTGCTCCTGCGGCAAGTACAAGCGGATCAAGCACAAAGGGGTGATCTGCGATCGCTGCGGCGTCGAAGTGACCCTCTCCCGCGTGCGCCGCGAACGGATGGGGCATATTGAGCTGGCCGTCCCGGTCTCCCATATCTGGTTCTACAAGTGCATGCCGTCGCGCATCGGTCTGATGCTCGATATGTCGAGCCGTCAGTTGGAGCGCGTCATCTATTACGAGGACTACATTGTCGTCGACCCGGGCAACACCCCGCTGCAACGCTGCCAGCTTCTCACCGAGAACGAGTACCGCGAAGCGCTTGACCAGTACGGGGATGGTTCCTTTCAGGCCGCCATGGGCGCCGAGGGAATTCAGACCCTCCTTTCGCAGTGCGACCTCGCCGCGCTCAACATCGAGCTTGAAGAGCAGATGGGCGTCACCCGCTCCAAGCAGATTCGCAAGAAACTCGCCAAGCGCCTCAAGCTCGTGCAGGGGTTTGTCACCTCGCGCAGCCGTCCGGAATGGATGATCCTCGATGTCCTCCCGGTCATCCCGCCTGATCTTCGTCCGCTCGTGCCGCTCGAAGGGGGCCGCTTTGCGACTTCCGATCTCAACGATCTCTATCGCCGCGTCATCAACCGCAACAACCGCCTTAAAAACCTGCTTCAGCTCAAGACGCCGGATGTCATTATCCGGAACGAGAAGCGGATGTTGCAGGAAGCGGTTGACGCTCTCTTTGATAATGGTCGCCACGGGCGTGCCGTGACCGGAGCCGGCAATCGTCCGCTCAAGTCGCTCTCCGACATGCTCAAGGGCAAGGGTGGGCGTTTCCGTCAGAACCTTCTCGGCAAGCGCGTCGATTACTCGGGCCGTTCGGTTATCGTCATCGGGCCGGAACTCAAGCTCAACCAGTGCGGGTTGCCCAAGAAGATGGCGCTCGTCCTTTTCGAGCCGTTCATTATCCGCCGTTTGAAGGAACTCGGGTACGTTCACACCGTCCGCTCGGCCAAGAAGATGATCGAGCGCCAGACCCCGGAGGTTTGGGATATTCTTGAAGAGGTGACCAAGGGCCACCCGGTTCTTCTCAACCGTGCACCGACGCTCCACCGCCTCTCCATTCAGGCGTTTGAGCCGCAGTTGATCGAAGGCGAGGCGATCCGCGTTCACCCGCTGGTTTGTACCGCTTACAACGCTGACTTTGACGGTGACCAGATGGCCGTTCACGTTCCGCTTTCCATCGAAGCGCAGATGGAGACGCGCATGTTGATGCTCGCCTCCAATAACATCTTCTCGCCTTCGAGCGGCAAGCCAATCACGACCCCTTCGCAGGACATCACCCTCGGGTGTTACTACCTGACTCAGAATCCGCGCAAGTCGACCACGCAGGATCGCCTGCCGCTCTTCGCCTCATTGCAGGAGGTTGAGTTCGCCACCGCAGAGGGGAAAGTGCGCATTGCTGATCGCATCCGCTTCGTCAACCCTGACCTCGGGCGGCAGACCTTCTACGGCGACGCGGAAGCGAAAGTCATCGAGACCACCGCCGGGCGGGTGATCTTCAACGGCATCTGGCCTGACGGGTTGGGTTTCATCAACAAGGCAGCAGGCAAAAAGGTCCTCTCTGATGTGATCTGGCGCTGCTATCAGGTCGGTGGGCAGGCGCGGACGGTCGAAACGCTCGACCGTCTCAAGGAACTCGGCTTCACCTGGGCGACCCGCGCCGGTGTCTCCATCGGGATCACCGACATGATCATCCCTGATGAGAAGAAGCTCGAGATCGACAAAGCGTATAAGGAAATCGATAAGGTCGAAAAACAGTACCGCAACGGTATCATCACCGATGGCGAGCGCTACAACAAGGTGATCGACATCTGGACCCACGCCGGTGAAGAGATCTCCAACGTCATGTTCCGTACTCTGGAACACAACCAGGGGCGCAAGGAACTCAATCCGGTCTACGTCATGGTCGACTCCGGCGCCCGTGGTAACCGCCAGCAGGTCAAACAGCTCGCCGGGATGCGCGGCCTCATGGCCAAACCTTCGGGTGAAATTATTGAACAGCCGATTACCTCGAACTTCCGTGAGGGGCTCACCGTGCTGGAATACTTCATCTCGACGCACGGCGCTCGTAAAGGTCTGGCCGATACCGCGCTCAAGACGGCGGACTCCGGTTACCTTACCCGTAAGCTCGTCGACTGTGCTCAGGATGTCATTATCACCGAACCCGATTGCGGGACGGTCAACGGCATTGTCGTTCGCTCCATCTATGAAGGGGACGAAGAAGTGGTCGACCTCGGCCAGCGGATTGTCGGTCGGGTGAGCTGTGAATCGGTCATCGATCCGGTGACCAATGAGAAGCTCGTGACGCCGAACGAAGTCATCGACGAAGTCGCCGCCGCCAAGGTGGTCAAAATTGGGGTCGAGCAGCTCAAGATCCGCTCCGTGCTCACGTGTGAGTCCAAGCGCGGCGTCTGTGTCAAATGCTACGGGCGCAATCTGGCGACCGGGCTCGACGTCAAGCTCGGCGAGGCCGTCGGGATCATCGCCGCCCAGTCGATCGGTGAACCGGGCACCCAGTTGACGATGCGTACCTTCCACATCGGTGGTACCGCTTCGCAGACCTTTAAGCAGCCGATCATCAAGGCGAAGACCTCCGGCTCCGTCCGCTTCAACGACCTCCGCGTCGTGCAGGCGCTTGACGGTACGTGGATCGTCCTTAACAAGAATGGCAGCGTCGGGATTCATGACGCCGAGGGGCGCGAACTCGAATCGCACAACATTGTGATCGGTTCGGTGATTTCGGTTGCGGACGGTGGTTTTGTCGAACAGGGGCAGACCTTCGTCCAGTGGGACCCGTACAACGTGCCGATTTTGACGGAGAAGGCCGGTAAAGTCGAATTCCGCGACATGATCGTCGGCGTCACCGTTAAACGCGAGATCGACGAAGCGACCGGGCTGCTCGGTACGGTGGTCATCGAGCACAAAGAGGATCTTCACCCGCAGATCGTCATCCTCGATGACAAGGGCGAAGTCGCCGCCAGCTACTCCATTCCCGCCGGGGCGCACGTCACCGCGCAGGAAGGCAAAAAGGCACAGGCCGGTCAGCTCCTCGCCAAGACGCCGCGTAAGATCGCCAAGACCAAAGACATCACCGGCGGTCTGCCGCGTGTGGCCGAGTTGTTTGAAGCCCGTCGTCCGAAAGACGCCGCCGAGATCGCCAAGATCGACGGTGTGGTGGAGATCGGCGGTTCGGTGCGCGGCAAGCGGCGCGTCGTCCTCAAAGACCCGACCACGGGGACCGAAGAGGAGCACCTCGTCCCGCTCAACAAGCACATTATCGTCTTCAAGGGTGACTTCGTGAAGAAGGGGAGCCAGTTGACGGAAGGGCCGGTCGTTCCGCATGAAATTCTTGACGTCTGCGGACCGCAGGAGTTGCAGGAACACCTTGTTAACGAGGTGCAGGAAGTCTACCGCCTCCAGGGGGTGGAGATCAGCGATAAGCATATCGAGATCATCATCCGCCAGATGCTGCGCAAGGTGAAGATCACCGATCCGGGTGATACGCCGTTGCTCTGGGGTGACCAGATCGACAAGCTGGAGTTTGAAAGCGAAAACCGCAAGGTGATCGAGAAGGGCGGCAAACCGGCAGAAGCCTCTCCGGTGCTGCTCGGCATCACCAAGGCTTCGCTGGAGACCGACTCGTTCATCTCAGCCGCCTCCTTCCAAGATACGACCCGCGTACTCACCGAGGCGGCCACTCTTGGTCGTGTCGATCAGTTGCGCGGCTTTAAGGAGAACGTCATCATGGGGCATCTCATCCCTGCGGGGACCGGGTTTGCCACGCACAAGAATATCCGACTGGTTTCGACCGGCGAGCCGATCCCCGATATCGAACCGCCTGAAGCCGATCCCGGCCTGATCTAACTACCTCTTTTTCCAGAGGAGTTGGGGGGAAGCGTTTCCCCCTCTCCTCCGGAGGAAATCACCGTTAACCCGATCAACCCAGTAACCGGTAACCGACCTGTAACGTGAAGGGACGGGGTGGAACACCCCGAAAATAACCCTTGCGTTCAAAACAGAGGGCCATAATAATACGCGCCCTTTTTAGAAAGAAATACTTATGTCGACTGAACTCATGACGGAACTTCTCGAAGCGGGAGTCCACTTTGGTCACCAGACCAAACGCTGGAACCCGAAGATGAAGCCTTACATCTTCGAGAAGCGCAACGCGATCCACATCATCAACCTCGGCGTTACCGTCAAGCAGCTTCAGGCCGCCACGGATTTCCTGAGCAACATTGCCGAGCGCAAGGGGAAAGTTCTCTTTGTCGGTTGCAAGAAGCAGGCGCAGGAAGCTGTTAAGGAAGCTGCCACCGCGTGTGGACATTTTTACGTCAACCACCGTTGGCTGGGCGGGACGCTCACCAACCTGACGACGATCCGCAAGAGCATCAAGCGCCTCCATTATATCGAGAACCTTGAGAAGCAGCCCGAATACCCGAAGATGGGCAAGCAGGAGATCGCTGCTGTCCGCCGTGAGGGGGAGAAGCTGCTGCGCAACCTCGAAGGGATTCGCGAAATGGACAAGAACCCCGACGCGCTCGTCATCATCGACACGCAGCGTGAAGGGATCGCCGTCGCAGAGGCCCGCCGCCTTGGCATCCCGGTCGTCGCCATTGTCGACACCAATGCCAACCCGGAGCTGATCGATTACCCGATCGCCGCCAATGACGACGCGATCCGCGCGATCCGCGTGATCCTGCAGAAGCTGGTCGACGCGCTGGTTTCCGGCAGCGGTCAGGTGCAGGAGCAGGCTGACCTCGCCGCGGTTGCCGAATAACGGATTCCGCTTTTTTTCCAAGCAGATTTGTTGATGCGCAGCCGAAGGTCCACTTCGGCTGCGCTTTTTTCTCCACCCTTGAAATCGTATCCCGTAGATTGATTCTTTTTATGAGCGAAATTACTCCTCAACTCGTCAAAACGCTGCGCGACAAGACCAACGCCGGCATGATGGACTGTAAACGCGCCTTGAGCGAAACCGGCGGCGACCTTGAAAAAGCCGAAGACCTTCTGCGTAAGAAGGGGATCGCCAGCGCTGGCAAGAAAGCCTCGCGCGCGGCCAAGGAAGGGGCGATCGCCTCTTACATCCACATGCAGGGGCGCGTTGGCGTGCTGATTGAAGTCAATTGTGAAACCGACTTCGTCGCCAAGAACGAGAGCTTCCGCGAGTTCGTCAAAGACATCACCCTTCACATTGCTGCCGCCAGCCCGCTGACGGTCTCCCGCGAGGAGATCTGCCCACGTCTGGTGGAGCGCGAGCGCGACATCGCCCGCGATCAGGTCAAGGGGAAGCCGGAAAACATTGTTGAGAAGATTGTCGAAGGCAAGCTCGACAAGTTCTACGCCTCGGTCGCCCTTCTTGAGCAGGCCTTCATCAAGAACCCTGACATCACGATCGCTGATCTGGTCAAGAGCAAGATTGCGGAACTGGGTGAGAACATCATCATCCGTCGCTTTACCCGCTACGCCGTGGGCGAAGCGCTCGACACCCCGGCCGCGGGTGAAGAGGCCGCTGCTGAATAAGCACAGAGAGATTTTCTCTTCTTTATAAGAGGCCGGTGGAGGTCAAGGGAAAGGCAGCCGTTTTACCCTTGGTCCGACATCGGCCTCTTTTTTGTTAGGTCGAGCGCGGGTTGATCGGGAGGGTGGGGCCATCTTTCCAGACCCCTTGGGTGAAGACCGCCTTCGGGTTGGCCGGTAGACCAAGCTGGTGATTGTGAAGCTGTTCGACGACGAGGTCGACCGCACTGGCACCGATGATCTCCTCGCGTTGATCAATCCCGGCGAGGTGACGGTTGCGCATCGGCAGGAGAAGATCGCACAAGGCGACATCCTGCGGCGCGCGTAGTCCAAGCTCCCGCATACAGAAGGGGAGCGTCGCTCCGGCGTGAATGACGACATCGGGACGGTGAAGCTCGAACCATCGCCCGAAGAGACCGATGTCGGCGTGATCGTCGTAGCCGAGGCCGCTTAGAACCGGAATTCGCGTCTCCTGCGGGTGTTCCTGAGAGAAGATCGCGTAACGGGCGGAGAAGGCGAGCGAGGCGAACTGATCGGTGCGCCGGGAGACCGCGAAGCCGATGCGGCGATAGTTCATTTTGAGGATCGAGCGCAGGGCGATTCCGAGGTTGTTGAAGTAGAGGGGGCTGGTGTAGTGGACCTCCAACCCCGGCAACGCATGGGCGACGGCGACCGGGGCGAAGTAGCTCCAGTTGACACTCAGGCGCTTGAGCGGGGCGCGACGCGGGCCGATCAGGATGCCGCGAATGCTCCGGGTCCGCAGGAGGTTTTGGAGTTTGCGCCCGGTCATCCCGCGTTCAAAGAGAGGGATGACGTCGAGATTGAAGCCGAGTTCCTCCGTGCGCCGGGTGACGCCGTTGAAGTAGCGGGTGGCGATCTCGGGATTTTCCTTGTCGGCCCGTTCGACATCGCCCGAAGCGAGGTAGGCGATGGTTTGCTGAACGGTTTTGGCCCGGCTGGTGCGAAGCTGCGAGGTGAGCATCGAGACCAGCGCATTTTTGCGGTAGCCGAGTTCGGCGGCGACCTGCTGAACCGCGTCGCGGGTCTCTTGGGAGATGGCGGGGTGATTGCTTAACGCTCTTGAAACCGTGGAGCGGGAGAAACCGGTGCGCCGGGCTATCTCGTATTGGGAGAGGCTCATGCCACCTCTCTTTTACGGCTGATCGGTGATCGTTCCAAGAAAGACCTCAAGGAAACACTGAATAAAGCAAGCTCCGCCGTAAGCTGGTCATTTTCGCATCTTTTCGAGCCTCTTTGTCCTCACCTCTCTTGGGAGAGGTTGCGGGAAAGTGTCTCAAAAACCGATCGAAACTGCCTGCGCTTTCGTCGGGCTTCATTTCATCAGCGTCTCCTTAAGGAAGATCTGCCGCTCCCCCGAGGAGAACTTTGATGTTGTCGAGCATTTCATCAAACGTCATCCCTCTGATGTGACCATCGACGAAGAGAACATGATTGCGAAGGTTCTGATGGATAGGGGGGTAGAGGGTGCCTGTCAGGTTGTGTCCACGTTGATTTCTGGGATCGTCAACGAATTGAACATTGAGGTAGAACGAACCGGTGCCGCGTCCGTTACTGCCATCACTCAGGAGCATTCGCTGGCTGGCGTTGGTGATGCTGGTCGGGCGGCGGGGTAACAAATTGGAGGTTGAGATGAAGACCACCACTGATGGGTTGGCAACGTAATCACCCCAGATCCCGTGAGTTTTCTGTGATGGGCAGAAGAAGGCTTCATTTTTTAGGGGATAGTTTAACGCTGCACCCGTTCTGCTCTGGTCGGGGAGGTAGGAGGTCAGCTGGTCGGGCCAGTAGTCGCTCCATTTTCCTGTGAAATTGGTTAGCATGGTCGGGTAGTGCCCCTTCTCGGCAACGTAAGCGCCCATGGCTGCACCGAGGCCCCGGAGGTTGCTCACGCATTTCGCCGACCGGGATGTCTCACGGGCGCTCCCCAGAACGGGATACAGGAGGGCCGCCGCCACGAGGATGATCGAAATGCCCGCCAGGAGTTCGGTGACGGTAAAAGCATTTCTGTGACGGCTTTCCTGTCCCTTTTTGGGGAGCGCTTTTTTCATATCAAGTAAATCACTCAGGGCTTCAGACGGATCAGCAGACCCGCGCCCGGAGGTTGGGTGAGTTCAACCCGGTCGGAGTTCAGGGCGGTCCAGTCTGAGGTAGCCGGATCAAAGAGTTCAAGCTCTCCGGGGCCTTTCAGCGCCTGCCGGGCAATCTTTCCATAGAGGGGGTCGAGGAACTCATCCCGCCTCGGTTGGCTGCGGCCTGAATAGGTCCTATAGTCAAGGTTAACCACAAGGGCGTGCGTGGGATTTTCCTTTTCACCAAAAGTTCCGATGAGAAACCCTTCCACGCGTGAGCCTTTTAAGCCCCCTTGATCAAATAGCGCTTCGATCTCGGCGGGGCTTAATTTCTGCTCTTCGGGATCTTCGAGTTCCTTTAAGGCTCTGGAGGCGATTGGGGGATCAAACTGGAAAGGGAAATCTTTGGGAAGCGGAGTTCCACCTTCGGGAATGGTCCCCACATGGTAGACCCCGAGTGATCGCAAAGGGCGCAACGCTTTGGCTACTGACGTAAATTCCTTGTTGAGCTCCTTAACATAGTAATAGAGCGGCGTGGGTGGTCCGCCCAGAACCGCGCCGGTTTCCTTGTTTCCGATTCGGGCCGAAGGATAGACCATGCCGCCGTCGTGTTCAGGGTATCCATAGACATAGTGACCAATGCCCTGAACGCCGTAGGCCAGCGGTACATAGGTTAGCCAACGCATTTCCTCTCCGGTGGGAATGCGCACCCCGGTGGTCCATGAAGAAGCTTGGATGAAGGTCATCCAGGGGATGTCTGCCTTGAGCGCTGCTTCCCGGGCCAGAGCAAGGTTGAGGAAAAAGGTCTTTCCATCCCCATTGGTTTTGAAATGGTAGTGATCGTAGCTCAGGATCCGTGGGTTAAGTTCCTTGATGGCGGTATCGAGGTAGGCACGATAAGCCTCTTCAGGTGTTCCTTCAACACCGAGGTATTTGTTGGGAGCGCCGACCGGATAGAGATTGGTGAAGATGACATGGGAGGAGTCAAGTTCGAGGATGCGATCCTTAACCTTTTTGAGAAACGGAAAGAACTGGGTTCCCGGTTCGTCTTTGATCCCATAGGCGTAGAGAGCGGGGTGATCTTTGATTCCGGAAATCAGGGCGTCAAGTTCGGCCCAGCCTTGTTCGGATTCGTAGTCAAAGGCATTCCAGAGCGAGGAGAGAATCGCTTTGAGTTGATGTTGATGGAGGATGTCGAGTTGCGATTTGACGAACTCGGCAGGAGTGGTCCCTTCAGGACGACCCCGGGTTGGCGAGAGCGGAATCAGATTCCAGTTGCCTTCAGCCATTAGTTTGGCATCTGCCGGCGTCACCGGCATGGGGCCGGCCCAGAAGGTGACGATCGGTTCCTGAAGTTTCCAGTTTTCTCCGGCATGGCTGTCGGAAAGGGAAGATGAGAAGAGGAGGCCGCTCATGATTAGCGTTGCGATGTTTCGAGGTTTAAGAAGTGAGGTCATTAACAATCAGATAGGTTAGGAAATAAGGAAGGAGCTGGAGATGAAGGTAGGCTATTTTCTCAGGGAATTGCGGCGGAGAAGGAGCGTTATCGGGATGAGAACCATGCCTGAAAGGAAAAGTGAAACCGTGGACGGTTCCGGGACGACGGTCAGAACGCCGGTTGCATAGTCGAAAGTCGCTGTGTAGTTACTATCGATAAAGTTGATGCTGGAGAAGGAGCCGCCCCAGTTTCCTGTGAAGTTAAAGAGGTTGAAAGTGGTGTTCCCTGCGGGAGTAAAACCAAGGGAGATATTGAGCACACCTCCGTAGATGAGGTCGCCTGTCAGATTGATGGAGCTGTATTCATCGCCTCGCGTGAGGCCATCCAGCTTCAGGCTTGTCACTCCGTTGAGCGAGAGCGTCTGTGCAGTGATGGTACTCAAGGAGGGTGCCGTATCCAGAGCAAGGCCATTGGTGAGGGAGAGGCTGTTGGCACCGGCATCGAGAGTGCCTTCTCCGGTTAAACCGCCGAGATCGTAAGTGTTATTGCCAGCGACGCCGAAGGTGACTTGCCCCGAACCGGTGAGATCGAGCGTGCTATTGCTGAGGGCGTGGAGATGATCGAGTTGAAGGGTTCCTGCGTTGACCTTCGTGTTGCCGGTAAAAGTGTTGGCGCTCTGCAGACGTAGAGTTCCTGTGCCGTTTTTGATCAATCCTCCATCCTTGTTGGCGCTTCCTCCATGTTGAATTGCTTGCGCCATGCTAACGTCGAAGCCGTTCGTGTCGATGGTGGCTCCCCCTTCCTTGATATAGCTATTGGCAATGCCGGAGAAGAAAGGGTCTGTTGAGTCGCTGGCCGCTGCTCTGAGTGTGCCGCCATTGAAATTAAAGACGCCGGTGTTTCCAGTGATAGCGGTGACACGGTTGGCGTGGATCACCCCGTTGTTGAGATGGACCGCAGTAGCGCCCAGACCAAAGCTGATGACGCCGCCAGTGACATTGAGGGTGCCTGCATCGATGGCAAGAGTTGCTTTCCCGATGCCTTGAGAGTTGGTGAGCAGGATGTTTCTGGCGATAGTGACCGTGCCGCCTGATAGTTTCAAAAGAGCGTCGCCTGCGGTGGTTCCGTAAAAGCCGAGGTAGAGATCATTGGATGAAGAGACTGTTCCTCCGTTGAGGATGTCGAGCGTTCCAGAGAGGATCGTGGCTGCTGCGCTTGCATGCGTTGCTGAGAGAGTCGCACCATTAGCAATGGAGAGGGTGCCGCTTCCGGTAAACCATTTCGGAGCGGAGCCGTTGGTGGTGATCGTTACCCCTGAGCCGATCGTGGCGGTGCCATTAGTATTGACCTCGATTCCATTGGCGCTGGTTCCGAGGGTAATGGTGGCAGGAGTGGATGCGACTAGCGAGTAACCGGAACTCTCAAAGATGAGCTTGCGAACGCTTTGGGCGGTAGAGAAGTTGAGGGTCACTTCACCGGCCATTCCGGAGAAGATGGCATCGCGAGTGGTACTGCTGGGGAGAGTGGTCTGAGCGCTTCCCGTCCACCAGTTGGCGGAAGTGGGTGTCCACGTTCCATTGCCTCCGGGTGCTGTACCGCCGGTCAGATTGGGGTCCCAATAATAGGAAGTCTGAGCGGTGGCCGCTGAAAGGAGGGCAGAGAGAAAGAAGGCAGAAAGAGATTTGACGTTCAGTTTCATAGGGAACTCCTCTAGTTGGAGGGCTGGGGTAGCTATCCCTACTTTTAATCGCTCTTTGGCTGGCATCAATGACGATGCGCTGGAAAGTTATGCACCAGTTGCATAGAAAGCGTAAAACGGTCCGGGGGGGAGCGGTTTTTAAGGGCGGAGCGCGGCGACGGCTTCGCGGAAGGTGCTCAGCGCGGCCTTTGGGTCTTCGAGCTTCCACGGGGCGTAGCGCAGGAGCTGGTATTGGGCAAAGAGCGGGTCGAGCGCGGGACGCAGGTCGGGGCGTAGGGCGAGGACGCGCTCGCGGTAGGCGCTTGGGGTTTCGCCGGGGCGGCGTTCCGGGGTGACTTCGGCGAGCCGTTTGCAGAGTTGGCGGTAGGCACGCAGGAGCGGCTCTTCGCGTTGCCGCCAGCGCATCAACCACCACCAGAGGGCGGCCATGACCAATCCGGCAACCAACAGCGCCGCGCCAAAGATCGCCACGGTATGGAAATGGCGCAGCCCCAACGAGTTGAAGAACTGGCGCTGGACATCGCGGTCATAACCTAACACCCAGAGGGTCCAGCGGTAGTTGAGGGCGGCCCATTGGTAGCCAAGCCGCCGCAGCGCCGGGAATTGTTGGGTGAATCCGGCTTGCCCGTTGGTGAAGGCTTCGGCCTCGCTCTCCTCGCTGGTAGCGGCCTCCACCCGGTTGCGTGGCTCTGCGCCGCCGGGGACGTAGCGTGTCGGGTCGATCCGTACCCACCCTTCGCCTTCCAGCCAGACCTCGCTCCACGCATGGGCGTCGGATTGATAGATGGAGTAAAAGCCGCCAGCGGGGTTGAAGTCGCCCCCGGCGTAACCGATGATCGCCCGTGCCGGGACTCCGGCAAGGCGCATGAGCGAGGAGAAGGCTGCTGCATAGTGCGAACAGAAGCCGCGTTTGCGCTCAAAGAGAAACTCATCGAGCATCCGCCAGCCGTTGCGGTTGTCATAGCTGCCGCTCTCCAAGGTATAGGTAAACCCTTTGGTGGAAAAGAAGCGCTGGGCTTCGATCATCTTTGCGCGGTCGTCCCCTTTCCATTGCCCGACCAGTTCAAGGAGCCGTGGGGGGAGTTTTTCGCGGGCGGGGACTTTCAGGGCGACTTCGCGCTCCATGGCGGAGAGCTGTTCATCAAGATCGACGACGGAGAAGGCTTCGTAGAGCCGCCGTTGATCGACCGGGGAGCGTGAAAGGAGATAGCGCCCCGCTTCCAGTCGCGAATGCTCAGGGCCGTAGACCGGTTGATCGAGCGCGAGAAGCCATCGCCCGCCGTGCGGTTCGAGGATCACCTCCTGGTGGATAAACTGCTGGTCGGACCCGCGCCGCCGCAGGAACCGGGGATGCTCAAGGGCGTACGAGCCACGTGTCCACTCCAACCCTTGACTTTGCCAGAGGACGACGCCGCGCCAGTAGAAGGGCGCCATCTTGGGATCGTGATTGAGAAAGCGGACCCGGAAGGCGAGGGAGCCGTCGGCGACCACCTCTTCCACCGAACCGGGGGAGAGTTCATCGCTCATCCCGGTGGTTTGTTTGTGGAAGAGTTGCATCCCAAATCCTTGTGGTAGTCGCGGGAAGAAGAAAAAGAGGATCAGGATGACCGGGGTAGCCATCATCAGCATCGCCCCGACCCGCCGCAGGACAAGCCGCATCGGGATCGTCCCCTCCTCCCCGGCATCAGCATGGAAACGCTGGAGGACGGCGCAGAGGCTAATAAAGACGACCCCCTGCCAGAGCGAACTGGAGAGATCACTGGAGATAAAAAGGTTGCAGAGCAGGAGGAAAAAACCGAGCGAGGCGACGGTCTGATACTCGCGGCGGTTGCGCAGTTCGATCACCTTGATGGCAAAGAGCGAAACAAAGAGGGTGACCCCCGGTTCCATGCCGACGAAGGAGCCGTGCACCAGCCAGACGGAGGAGAGCGAGACCAGCAGCAGGGCGTAACGCAGAAAAGGGGGCGTGGCGCGACGGCGGCGGATGCTGCGCAGAAAGAGGAGGATCGCGGTGGTAAAACAGGCAAAGACCGGGATGCCGACGGTGCTCGCCAGCGGGATGATCCCGGCGAAGAGGACGATCATCAGCGAGAGGCCGTCGCGGAAGCCGACCCCCTCGACCCCTTCGCCGTGCGCGAGCCGACGCCGGTAAGTGCTCATCCAGCCGGGGCTCATGAAGCCCTCCTTTTGCTCCACCAGCGGCGGCGGCGCGGCGGTGCGGTCGGTGTGAAGGGGGCGCCGGGGAAGGTGGCGAGCCGCCGCAGTTGCTGGTGGAGATGAGCGGCCCCTTTGCCAAAGGGCGATTCGCCACCGGGTAGTTTCAGTGCGTAGCGGATGCCGAGGCGTTCGTGTTCGAGCAGCCATGTGCAGAGCGCGCGTAGTTTCCACTCCGGTTCGCCGGAGAGGGCGTCCCAGTCGACCAGATTGGCGGTTTCGGTACCGCCGCCGAATTGTTTGACTTTCATCGGATGGCCTCGCGCGACCGCTTTCCAGTCGACATGCCGTTGCGACTCCCCGAGTTGATACGGGCGGACGCCGATGAAATCATCCCCCCGGGCGCTAACCCCTCCGCTCCCTTCCCATCCCGAAGAGGAGGCGGGGAAGGGGGGCGGGTTGAGGAGCGGGGCCGGGTAGATCACGATCCCGTCGTGGTCGAGGGAAAAGGGACGCCGGACGCGCAGGAAACCAAACGGGTAGAGCGATTCCACCTGTACGGTGCCGATGGGGTGGAGGCCACGCGGCATCGGCGGCAGGGAGAGGACCACCTCCCGCGTGGCGCTGGGGGCGATCGGTGGGATGCTCCATTGCGAGCCGGGGGCGAGTTCCGGAAAGGCGACCCGGCAACCGTAGCAGCCACGCCGCCCGAGATCGCGCACCGAGAGGCGTATTTGTGGCGAGTGCGGGAGGGTTTCGCCCCCGTCTCCCTCGGCATAGGCGGGGGAGAGATCGACGATGCGGACGTTGACCTCTGCGAGATTGCGCCATGCGAAGAGGCCGCCCACGGCAGCGATGGCGACGGAAGAAAACGCCAGCAGGTAGGCCGAGCCGTTGTTCTGGCTAGCCCCGGCGTAAAGAAAGGTCGCGACGACAGCCCCGAGTTGCAGCGCCCCGGAGGTGAGCGAGACCGAACGGAGCGCTTCGCGCACCTTCGCCATCACACGGCGACCTCCTCCAACAATTCCGCTGCGAGGCGATCGCCTCCATCGAGCATCCCGCTGCCGTAGTGCCCGCCCCCTTCGACGCCGGTCCCGAGCCGGTGGCCCATGACGGCGACGCCGACGGCCTGCAAATCTTCCGGGAGGAGGTAGTCGCGCCCTTCGAGCAGCGCCCACGCTTTGGCGGCACGCAGGAAGGCGATTCCGGCGCGAGGAGAGAGTCCGATCGGGTGGCGTTCGCGGCTGGCGACTAAAAGCGCTTGGAGATAATCGACGACGGCGGGTGAGGGGCGCACGGCGAGGACCCCCGTCTGCAATTCGCGCAGACGCTCGGCGGAGATGACCGGGGTGAGATCGCGCAGCATGATCGAGCGATCTTCGCCCAGCAGCATCGCCCGTTCGCTGGCGTGGTCGGGGAAGCCGAGGTGGAGCCGCATGAGGAAGCGGTCGAGTTGGGACTCCGGCAAGGCGAACGTCCCAAGCTGACGCGGGTTTTGCGTGGCGACGACGAAGAACGGGTCGGGGAGTTCGTAGCCGACGCCGTCGATGGAGACGCGCCGTTCCTCCATCGCTTCAAGGAGGGCGCTCTGGGTCTTGGGGGTGGCGCGGTTGATCTCGTCGATCAGGACGGCCCCGGCAAAAATCGGGCCACGGTGGAAGACGAAGGTGCGGCTGGTGGTGTCGAAGATCGAGTTGCCGAGGACGTCGGCGGGGAGGAGGTCGCTGGTAAACTGGATGCGGCGGAACTCCAGCCCGATCGAACGGGCAAGCGCGTGGGAGAGGGTGGTCTTGCCGACGCCGGGGACATCTTCAAGGAGGAGGTGCCCCCGGGCGAGGAGGGCGGCGACCGAGAGCCGGACGCTCTCCGACTTTCCGGCGATGATTTCGTTCAACTGGTCGATCAGGCGGCTTGCATCGTGAGCCAGCCCGGTGGGATCGACGGTTGCGGGAGTCAACGTGGAATGAGGCATAAGGAAGGGGGAAGGTGCGCCCCTTACACTCGCACTGCAAGCGCAAGGTGGCGACTCTTTTTACGCCATAGCCTACGTCATAGTCGCTTTGACCGGGCGTGGTTATTTGCCGGTGAGCATCACTTGAGCCACGGCGTAGTGCTCGGTATGGCTCAGGCTTAGATGGATCGCACCGACGCCACGGCGGGTGGCAAGCGCGGCTCCGTTGCCATGCAGGAGGAGGCCCGGTGCACCGGCTGGCGAGCGGGTGACTTCGATGTCGAGAAAGGCGACCTCTTCGCCGATGCCGGTGCCGAATGCCTTGGCGAGCGCCTCCTTGGCGGCGAAACGGGCGGCGTAATGCGGCGCGGGGTAGCGCATCGGGCGGCAGTAAGCGATCTCGGACGGGAGGAAGACCCGGGCCAGAAAACGCTCCCCGAACCGCTCCAGCGAGGAGGCAATCCGGGCGTTTTCGACAAGGTCAATCCCGATGCCGAGCAGTTCCATGGGGATCAGGAGCCGTGGATGGCGGCCAACATCTCGCGCACGGCGGCTTCCAGCCCGACAAAGATCGAGCGGCAGACGATCGAGTGGCCGATGTTGAGTTCCTCAAGGTGGGCGACTTCGCGGATGAGGGCGATGTTGGTGTAGTTGATCCCATGCCCGGCGTTGACGATGAGGCCCCGCTCTTTGGCGTAGAGGGCGGCGCGGCGAACCCGTTCGAGTTCCGCCAGTTGCGCAGCCCCTTCGGCATTGGCGAAGGCACCGGTGTGCAGTTCGATTACCGGAGCGCCGAGGGCGACGGTGGCGTCGATCTGTGCCGCTTCGGGCTCGATAAAGAGGCTGACGCGGATGCCGGCCTCCCGCAACCGCGCGACAGTCGGGCGGAGCGCTTCGAGCTGGCCGACGACATCGAGGCCCCCTTCGGTCGTGACCTCCTGCCGGTTCTCTGGGACCAGACAGACATCCTCGGGCTGGAGGCGCAGGGCGAGTTGGATGATCTCCTCGGTGTTGCCCATCTCGAAGTTGAGCTTGGTGGTGATTGCCTCGCGCAGTTCAAAGACGTCGCGGTCCTGAATATGACGGCGGTCGGCCCGCAGGTGGATGGTGATCCCCGTGGCTCCGGCCCGCTCGGAAATGGCGGCGGCGGCGAGGAGGTCCGGCTCGCGGTTGGGCGAGTCGGGCAGGTCGCTGTAACGGGCCTGCCGCAAGGTGGCCACGTGGTCGATGTTGACCCCGAGGGTAAGGGAGGTGCTCATGGCTCTAGTGGCGGAAGTGGCGGATGCCGGTCATGACCATCGCCATCTTGCGTTCGTTGGCGGCGGCGATCACCTCCGGGTCGCGCACGGAGCCGCCCGGCTGGATGGCGGCGGTCGCCCCGGCTTCGGCAGCGGCGATCAGGCCATCGGCGAAGGGGAAGAAGGCATCGCTGGCGACGACGCTTCCGGCGAGGGAGAGTCCGGCGTCTTTCGCCTTCCAGATGGCGATGCGCGAGGCGTCGACCCGCGACATCTGCCCCGCGCCGATCCCGAGCGTGCGATCCTTGCCGGTGTAGACGATGGCGTTGCTCTTGACGTGCTTGACGATCTTCCAGCCAAAGAGCATCGCTTTGGTTTCATCGACGGTCGGTGGGCGTTCGGTGATGACTTTGCTCTCCAGATCGCGCAGTTCCTCGTGATCGCGCTCCTGCACGAGCAGGCCGCCGATGACGGAGCGGATGTCCGGCGTGGTCGGCCGCGCGGCGACGAGCTTGCGCATGAGCCGCAGGTTTTTCTTTTTCTGGAGGAGGGCGCGTGCCTCGGCGTCGAAGTCGGGCGCGATGATCACTTCGGAGAAAATCTCGCTGATCGCCCGGGCCAACCCTTCGGTGAGTGGGCGGTTGCAGATGATGATCCCGCCAAAGGGGGCCTGCTTGTCGGTGGCGAACGCCTTGTCCCAAGCGGCGCGCAAGTCGCTATCGCACCCGACGCCGCACGGGTTGGTGTGCTTGAGGATGGCGACGGTTGGCTCGGAAAATTCGTCGATGAGTTGCGAAGCTGCCGTGATGTCGAGGATGTTGTTGAAGGAGAGTTCCTTGCCGTGGAGCTTCTGGAAATATTCGTCGAAATCGCCATAGAGCGCCGCGTGCTGGTGTGGGTTCTCGCCATAACGCAGGCGGGCGGCGATCGGCAGGGAGACGGAAAAGGAGCAGGTGGTCTCCTGTTCCTGATTGAGATAGTTGGCAATCGCGCCGTCGTAGCGCGAGGTGGTGACAAAGACCTTAATAGCGAGGCGCTCGCGCAGTTTGAGCGTCGTCCCGCCGTCGTCGTTGCGCAGGCTCTCCAGGACGTCGCCGTAATCCTTGGGATCGACGACGACGGTGACCGAGCGGTAGTTCTTCGCCGCGCTGCGCAGCATCGAGGGGCCGCCGATGTCGATCTGCTCGATCGCTTCCTCCAGCGTCACCCCTTCGCGGGCGATCGTCGCTTCAAACGGGTAGAGGTTGACGATAACGAGGTCGATCGGCTTGATCCCGTTGGCTTGCGCCTCGGCTTCGTGCGCCGCGTTGCCGCGCAGGTAGAGGAGGCCGCCATGGACTTTGGGGTGGAGCGTTTTCACGCGCCCGTCCATGATTTCCGGGGAGCCGGTAAAGTCGGAGATCTCCGTGCACGGGATTCCTTCGCTCTGGAGGAGCCGGGCGGTGCCGCCGGTGGAGATGATTTCGATGCCGAAGGTCACCAGTTCCCGGGCGAAGTCGACCAGCCCGGTTTTGTCGGAGACGGAGATAAGAGCGCGTTGGATCTTCATTGAAAAAGAAAAAGGGAAGGGTCACGGCCACCCGTTCCAAAGGGAGGCGGGTGGTCATTTTTGTCCCGAAGCGTAGAGAACTCCCCCCCGGTTGGTCAATGTCCGGTAAAAATAAAGCCATCCGGGGTGATCAACGGAGCGTTTCCTTCCCCGTAACGTTGCAATTTTGCTTTCCACCTGATCATGGCATCCCTTACAAGAAAGGCCCCTCCTTCCCACCCCATACCCATTCTTATGAAATCGCGTCTTCTTACCTTTGGCCTGAGCGCTCTCTTCGCATCCCATGCCCTTTTTGCCGGCACGCCCCCTGCGGAAGTTCCGCTGGAGCAGAGGGAGGAAGAGGGACCGGTTCCGCTTAACACAATCGAACTCGATACGAGTTACGTCTTTTCCAGCCGGATTGACTTTGCCAGCCAGAAAGTCGGCGAAGGGTCGGCGATGCACAACGATTTCGAGTACATCCGCCGCATCCCGATTCACGGGCAGTGGTACTTCCAGATCGGTGCCAATTATGAGCGCTTCGACTTCGGCGGCTCGGCCACGCGCCTTTTGCCGACGACTTTGCAGTCGATCAATGTCCCGATCGGGATCTCTTATATCTACCGCGGGCATGTCGGTTTCCTTGCCCAGTTCCGCCCCGGCGTGAACTTTGAGCACGATATTTCCACAGGGGCTTTTGATATCCCCTTCCAGATCGGGAGTTTTTACCCGTTCATCGACGAGAAGTTTTACGGCGTCTGGGGGGTCGGTACCTCCATGTTGCGCGACTGGCCGGTGATCCCGATGGTCGGGATTATCTGGGTGATCAATGATCAGTTCCGCATCATGGGTCACGCGCCGGAGCCGAAGATCATCTACCAGCCTAATGAGAATTGGACGTTCTGGGTTGGCGGCGAGTTTGCCGGGGGGAGCTACAAGGTCGGGCGTCGTTCCGATTCGCGCCTCTCCAACACCGTGGTCGATTACACGGAGATCCGTGTCGGCGGCGGGTTTAGCTACGAGCCCAATGATAACTGGGAGATTAACGTGGTCGGCGGTTGCGCCGTGGACCGGAGCTTTGACTTCCACCGCGCCAATCAGGTTTATAGCTCTGATCCTGCGCCGTATGTCCGTGTGCAGTTGAGCGGTCAGTTTTAGTGCCCTTTCACTGATTTTTGTTGTTCGTTATCGCGGCGCAACGGGAGTTTTTTCCGTTGCGCCGTTTTGCTGTGATGGAAAAAAAGTGCTTCTTTTTTTCGATCGGTTCTTGCACTTTTTTTCTCCAGAGGAGAGTTTCCGCGCGCCTGCCCGGCGTTTTTTTGCTGAGGCCGGGCGGACTCCCCTTGTTTTTGCCGGAGCAAATGGCCCGGTTCTCTGGCGGGGGTGTCTGTGCGGCTCCCTCTTTGTCCCCGGACAAAATGGCGGGTGTGCCTTGAAACCATGGACCTCAAATCGACCCTCATCTTTCTGGCGATTGCCCTGCCGCTCTTAGGTAGCCCTTTGGTGGCGCTGCTCGGGCGTCGGCTTGGGCCGCGTGTCGGCTGGGTGGCGCTCGCCTTCCCGGTGATCTCGACGGCGTCGCTCCTTTGGTTGAGCACGCTGCTTGATCTCCCCGGTTCGCGGCAGGTGGTGGAGTGGCGCTGGGTCCCTTCGCTCGGCTTGAATCTGACGTTTCTGCTCGATGGCTTTTCGCTCTTCTTCGCCCTGATCGTCGCCGGGATGGGGTGTCTGGTGATCTTTTATGCCATTTTTTATAATGGGGATGATTTCCGGCACGCCGGGCGGTTTTATTCGTACCTCGTTCTCTTTATGGCGGCGATGTTGGGGACGGTCTTCTCCAACCATCTCATTCTCCTCTATGCGTTCTGGGAGTTGACGAGCGTCGCCTCTTTCCTGCTGATCGGCTTTCTCCATGGTGATCCGCGCTCGCGCATCGGCGCGCGGCAGGCGTTGTTGGTGACCGCCTCGACCGGGCTGGTGATGTTCACCGGTTTGCTCCTCCTTGAGCAGATTGCCGGGAGCGCCAATCTTTCGATGCTCCTCTCCACCGGACTGCCGTGGAGCGAGCATGGGCCGATGCTGACGGTGGCGATGGCGCTGATCATGATCGGTGCTTTCGGAAAATCGGCGCAGTTTCCTTTCCAGTTCTGGCTGCCCAATGCGATGACGGCGCCGACGCCGGTGAGCGCGTATCTCCACTCGGCGACGATGGTCAAGCTCGGCGTCTTCCTCTCCGGGCGCTTCTTCCCGCTCTTTGTGGAGAGTGATCTCTGGGTGCCGCTCCTTGGGGTGATCGGTTTTACGACGATGGCGCTCGGGGCGCTTCTCGCGCTTCTTTCCCATGATCTCAAGGCGATCCTCGCTTATTCGAGCGTGAGCCAGTTGGGGTACCTGATTGGCTATTACGGCTTCGGCCCGGCGGGCGGGGTCTCTTACGACTACCTCCATATTCTCAACCACGTCTTCTATAAAGGGAGTCTCTTTATGATTGTCGGGATCGTCGCCCATGCGACCGGCATTCGTGACATCCGGCAGTTGGGTGGCCTCTTCCGGCGGTTGCCGGTGCTCGGGGTGACGGCGCTGATTGCGACAGCGGCGATGGCCGGGCTGCCGCTCACGACCGGGTTTTTGAGCAAGGAGATGGTCTTGAAGGAGATTTTTGAGACCTTTGGCAAGCATGGGGCGCTCGGGGGGTATGCTGCGGTTTGCGTAGTCGCCGGGTCGGTGATGAAGGTGGCGTTTTCCACGCGCCTCTTCGTGAACATCTTCCTTGGGGAGAAGCCGGGGAAGGTTCGCAAGAATTTTCACGATCCGGGGCTTTGGATGGTCTTACCGCCGTTGTTTCTTTCGGGTTGCGCGCTGGTATTCGGGATTGTGCCGCATTGGCTCGATGTGCCGCTGCGTTACCTGAGCCAGCAGCCGACGGCGGAGGGGCTGGCGCTCTGGCACGGGTTCACGCTGGAGCTGGCGGTCAGCACGCTTATTGTCGCACTCGGCTTCGGGCTCTACGGGATCGGGCATTACACGGCGTGGCGCTGGCATCATATCCCGAACTTCCTGCGCTTTGACCGGCTCTTTGAGCGGGGGGTGGAAGGGATCTTCGTTCTCGCCAAAAAGGTGACCCGGCTCCTGCGGGCAGATGCGCCGGTTGATTATCTGCCGATCATGATCGCCTTCCTGATCGCGGTGGTCGGCTCCGGGGTGATCTGGGGTTTTCAGCAGGAGCACGCGCTCTCGGTTGACTGGACGGAGGTGCGTCCGCTGCGGGTGTTGGCGGCGGGGTTGATCGCGCTGGCGCTCATTGGCGTCCTCTTCCTGCGGCAATGGACGGCGCAGTTGATCTCCCTCTCGGTGGCCGGGTTTTTCACCTGTTTTTACTTTGTCCTCTATCGGGCTCCTGATCTGGCGCTCACGCAGATTCTTATTGAAGCGGTGACGCTCTTTATGGTGCTGCTCCTTCTCGCGCGTTTCCCGCGCTCGGCGCAGACCGGCGAGGAGACGCCGTGGCCGTGGCCGCGTCAGATTTTCCACGGGGTGTTGGCATTGGGAGTGGGTGTTTTGGCGACGACACTCATTTTGACCGCGCGTTCGCACGACGACCGGCTCGGGACGCATATTCTCGAACAGAGTGTCCCATTGGCGCACGGGACCAACGCGGTGAACACGATGCTGGTCGACTTCCGCGCCTTTGACACGATGGGGGAGGTGACGGTGCTTCTGATTGCCACGCTCGGCTGCCTTGGCCTCCTGATGCGTTACAAACGCACCCCGGAGGAGTACCGGCGTGGCGCGCTCAAAAGCCCCAGCTATCAGATGAAAGGGAGGGACAAGGGATGATCCACGGGCCACAATCGTTCTTCTTCCAGACCGTCATCCGGTTTCTCTTTTTCGTGATCAACCTGCTGGCGGTCTACCTGCTGGTGCGCGGGCATAATCACCCCGGCGGCGGCTTCATCGCCGGGTTGGCGACGGCGATTTCAATTGTGCTGCTCGGGTTGGTGACCGGGTTGCGCGAACTCCATGGCGTGATGCGGATCGACCCGGTGCGGATCGCGGCGACCGGCGTGGCGACGGCGTTTCTGACCGGTCTTGGGCCGCTTCTTTTCAACCGTCCGTTCCTCGAACAATTCACGCTTCATTACGAAAACCTCCCGCTGCTTGGCTCGGTCCATGTCGGCACGCCGCTCCTCTTTGACCTAGGGGTCTACCTCGTGGTCGTTGGGGTGACTTGCAAGATTCTTCTGGTTTTAAGCCAGTCGAGCCAGCAGTTGCGCGTGCTCATTGAAGATGAGAAGGCGTTCTATAGCCTCCCGATGGAGGAACCGATCGAAGAAGAACTCGTCCGGGATGACGAGCGCTGGAATCGCGGTATCCCCGAGCCGCGCCTTGCCCTGCCCGCTCCTGAGACCCCTTTAACCCCGCCCACCGATCCGCGCTGACATGCAACTCGAAACCGCTATCCTCGTCGGCATCATGTTCTCGGTCGCCACCTATCTGGTGTTGCACCGCAGTTTCGTGAAGATTCTCTTTGGCTTTTTAATCCTGACCACGGCGGCCAATCTTTTTGTGCTGGCGATGTCGGGCTCGCCCGAGGGGAAGAACGCGCCGATTGTGCTCGATGCGAAGGCTCCGATGGTCGATCCGCTGCCGCAGGCGCTGATTCTGACGGCGATTGTGATCGGCTTCGGGACGGCGGCTTATCTCGTTTTTCTCCTCTACCGTCTCTTCCTTGATCAGAAAACCACCGATGCGGCGGAGCTTTACGCCAATTCCACCGAGGAGCCGTAACCTTTCCGTTTTTTCATGAACTGGCCGCTTCTTCCCTTCCTGATCCCTCTCGCTACCGCCGTGGTGGCCCTCTTGATGGGGCGCCCTTCGGTGTTGCGGCGTTCGCTGGTGGCCGGGTCGGCAGCGGTGCAGTTGGCAGTGGCGCTCTGGATGGCGACGCAGACCTTTGGGGGTGACCGGATGGTGCTCGGGGTCGGCGGCTGGGGGGCGCAACTCGGGATCGTGCTGGTGATTGATCTCCTCTCGGCGATCATGCTCTCGCTCGCCTCCTTCACGGCGCTGATCACGATTCTTTACGGCTTTGCGGAGGCGCGGCTTTCGATTGAGCATCCGTTGCGCCTGCCGCTGGTGCAGTTCATGATGGTCGGCATCCAGCTCTCCTTCTGCACGGGCGATCTTTTTAATCTCTTTGTCGCCTTTGAGATCATGCTGATTGCCTCCTACGCGCTGCTGACGCTGGAGGTCGACAACTGGGAGATCAAGGAGACCTTCCCCTATGTCGCGATCAACCTCTTCGGGAGTGTCTTCTTTATCTGTGCCTGCGGGTTGGCCTACACCCTTTTTGGGACGCTCAACTATGCGGAGATCGCGGTGCGGGCGGTGGCGTTGGGGGATGACCCGCGCATCACGGTGCTGGCCCTGCTGCTGCTGGTGGTCTTTGGCGTGAAGGCCGGGTTGTTTCCGCTCTATTTCTGGCTGCCTAACAGTTACCCGACTTTGCCGATCCCGCTGGCGGCGCTCTTTGGCGGGATGCTAACGAAGGTGGGCGTCTATGTGATCTTCCGTCTGCTCACGACGATCCTCCCGCACAATCTTGATGTGATCCACTCGCTTTTGACTTGGATGGCGGCGGTCACGATGATCCTTGCGGTGCTCGGGGCGATCTCGCGCAACTTCATTCGCGGGATTCTCTCCTATCACATTTTGAGCCAGATCGGCTTTATGCTGCTGGCGATCGGGTTGTTCACGCCGGTGGCGCTGACGGCGACGATTTTCTATATCACGCACCATATTGTCGTCAAAGCGTCGCTCTTTCTGATCGGCGGGGTGGCGGCGTGGCTCAATCGCTCCGATGATCTCGACCGGATGGGGAACCTCTGGGAGAAGACGCCGTGGCTTGGGTTGATCTTTTTGCTTCAAGCGCTTTCGCTGGCGGGAATTCCGCCGCTGAGCGGGTTCTGGGGGAAGTACCTCATTGTAAAAGTGGCGTTGGAGGAGGAGGCGTTCTGGCTGGTGGCGGCGTGTATTATCGGTAGCGTGCTCACCCTTTTTTCCATGCTCAAGATCTGGAACGGTGCCTTCTGGAATGCGACCGAGAAAGTGGCGGTTCACCGCGAGGATTACCGCTGGCGTCGCATCGCGTGGATCACGGTGCCGATGGTGGCGGTTTCGCTGGCGATCGGGCTTGGCGCGGAAGGGATGCTCCATGTCGCGCGCGCGGCGGTCGATCAGGCGCTCGACCGGCACGGGTATGTCGAGAGTGTCCTCGCTGTTTCCGGAAAGGAGAACCCCGGTCTGCCATGACGTCACCTGTCCTTAATCTCATTATCGCCCTGATCTGGCTTGCGCTCAGTGATGAGCCTTCCCTGACGACCTTTGCCATCGGGATGTTGATCGGCTTTGTGATGCTGGCGGCGTTCCATGGGGTTCATGGAAGCTGGGACTACGTGCGGCGGGTGCGGGCGTGTCTGCGCTTTGTTTTTGTTTTTATCGCGGAATTTCTCAAAGCGAACCTCGTGGTGCTCAAGGCGGTGCTCTTCCAGCCGCGCGAGGCGTTTTACCCCAATTTCATCACGTATGATGTCACCGGGATGAACCATGTTGAGATCATGCTGATGTATTACTGCATTTCGCTCACGCCCGGCTCGGCGGCGGTCAGTCTCAATGAGAGTTTTGATACGATGATCATTCACGTGCTCGATGCGCGCGATCCCGATGCGGTTCGCCGTGAACTCGATGAGGTGCTCAAAAAGGGGATTTTTGCTTTTACCCGTTAATCATGTTGCCTGTTGTTCTCCATCTCTCTTTTGGAATGCTCTCGCTGGCGATCTTCCTCGGCATGGTCCGGCTGGCGCGGGGGCCGACGGTGATCGACCGGATCATGGGCTTTGATCTGGTGACGACCTCCTCGGTCGGGATCATCATTCTCCTGAGCATCCGCTGGGAGACGGCGGTCTTTCTGGAACTGATCCTGATTTTCTCGCTCCTTGGTTTCTTCGGCACGGTGGCGTATGTCTTTTATCTGAGCCGACTGCACGGGCTGGAACAGGCCGAGCGGCTCCGTAAACCGAAAAACCTTCAGGAATCGGGCGATTTATGAGTGATGTTTTAACCTCCCTGCTTTTGATCAGTGGCTGTGTGCTGATTTTGACGGCGGCGATTGGCGTGCTCCGTCTCCCGGATCTCCTTTGCCGTGGCCACGCGGTGGCGAAGGCGTTGACGCTCGGGATCTTCCTGCTGCTCCTCGCCCTTTGGGTGCAGATGGGGGAGGGGAACTCGGCGCTCAAGATCGGGCTGGCGATCTTCTTTCAGTTGGTGACGATTCCGCTCTCCAGCCATCTCATTGCGTTGATCGCCTTTCAGAAAGATCTCCCGCGTTGGCGTCATCGTCCGATGGATGACCATCGGCAGAAGAAGCCTCAAGGATAACGCCGGCGGGTGCGGTAGAGGGCGAGGCCCAGAAAGGGGGTGGTGATGAGCGCCACCGTACCCGGTTCCGGGACGGCGACGACGGCGCTGGAGAGATCGGAGTAAGTCCATGCTGCTTCGCCACCGGGGATCAGGGTGTGCTGACCGGTGGCGGGGTTGATCACACGCCACTGGGTGCTATCCCAGCTTAACAGTCGCCCGAGCCGGTCAAAGAAGAGTTGGCCGTTGGCGTTGACGGCTCCCGCTCGCAAGAGCTGGAAGTCGCTGGTGCTTGAATTGAGATCGATCGTGTAGAGGTTGGTATTGGTCGCCGAGAGGTACATGATCCCGCTGGCGGAGATGACGATGTCGCCCAGCCCAGCGTGACCGGGGAGGGCTTTGCTCCCGTACGGTTTGGTGATCGTGGCGATGGAGCCATCTTGGTTGAAGGTAACTTTTGTGATGCCTCGATCAGGTGCGGCTCCCTGATCGTCGTAAAGATAGTACGCTCCGTTGTAATACCCCGCCCCGCCGGAGGAGGCTCCGATGCCGCTCAAGGTGCCGACAAACCGTTGCGTGCCGGAGGCGAGGTCCCATGCGTAGAGTTCGGTGATCGCTACGGAGTCGCTGCCCCGGGTGAAGAGGAGGCGGTTGCGAGCCTGATCGGTCGCGAGATGATTGGCCGATTGCCCTTCAGAGAGAAGTTGATCGGTCAGCAGGAGCCGGGTGGTGAGGGTCGGGAAGGCGTAGAGTGAGCGGCCTGAGACGCCGAACCCTTCGTAACCATGCAGGACGGCTGCGCGAACCGGGGCAAGGAGCGTCGTAAGGACGAGAAGAAGGGCAAGGCCGATGGTGGAGCCGGGAAAAATCTTCATGGATGGAGACAAAGCGTGATGATGGAAGGGGCGCACGCCTCCTCTCTGTTTCCCCGGTGCGCGGTTGAGTGATGGGCCGGTTATGGGCAACCGGAAGGCGGGAGGCTAATACGCAAAAATGCGCATGTCAAAAGAAAGATGGGGGCGTTCACTGAGGGATCACGGCAAAAAGAAACCGGCGCGGGAGGGGTGAACTCCGGCGCCGGTGGGTGAGGATAGGTTTTTACTCCGCGGTCAGGGCGGCACGATCATTGAGCGCTCCTGATTTTTCGAGGAAATAGTCGTACCCGCCGGGGTAGGGGTGAACCTTGCCGTTGGTGACGTGGAGCACTTTGGTGCCGAGCTTGCGGATGAAGTGGACGTCGTGCGAGATGAAAACGAGCGTCCCTTCGTAATGCTCCAGCGCGAGGATGAGCGACTCGACGGTGTGGATGTCGAGGTGCGTCGTCGGCTCGTCCATGAGGAGGAGGTTGGGCGGGTCGACGAGGAACTTGATCATGTTGAGGCGGCTCTTTTCGCCCCCGCTCAAGACGCCGGTTTTCTTATAGATCTCGTCCTTGCGGAAGAGGAAGGAGCCGAGGATGCCGCGCGCTTCTTCTTCGCGGACGGTGGCCGAGGCGCCCATCACCTCTTCGAGCACGGTTTTGTCCGGGTCAAGCGCGTCGGAGCGGTGCTGGCTGAAGTAGCCGATCTTGGCGTTATGCCCTTCCTTGCGTTCGCCTTGCTGGAATTCGAGAACGCCAGCGAGGATTTTGAGCAGGGTAGATTTACCGGCTCCGTTCGGGCCGACGAGGACGGTTCGCTCGCCCCGTTCGATGGTGAGTTCAAGCCCTTCGTAGACTTTGTGCGAACCGTACGACATGTGGATGCCGCTCAAGGTGATCGCCCGTTGTCCGCCGCGTGGTGGCTGGGGAATCTGGAAGCGGAACGGCTTGCGCGGCGGGAGCGGTTTCTCGATGAGATCCATCCGCTCGATCTGCTTGAGCTTGCTCATCGCCTGCGATGCCTTGGAGGCGACGGAACGGAAGCGCTCGGCAAATTCCTGCAAAGAGGCGATTTCCTTTTGCTGGTTTTTGTACGCGGCGATTTGCTGCTGGTAGTTCGCCTCTCGCTGGACGAGGAAGTCGGTGTAGTTCGCCTTGTAGGCTACCAGCTTCTGGTTGGAGATCTCGTAGACGTGTTCGACGACTTCGTCCATGAACTGGCGATCGTGCGAAATGAGGAGGACCGCGCCGCTGTAGGTTTTGAGGTAATCCTGTAACCAGAGGAGCGAGAGGAGGTCGAGGTGGTTGGTCGGCTCGTCAAGGAGGAGGAGGTCGGGCTCCATGACCAGCAGACGCGAAAGGTGCGCCCGCATGACCCAGCCGCCGCTCAGTTCCTTGGCGGGACGCTCGAAATCGGCTTCCCGGTAGCCGAGGCCGCGCAGGATCTTTTTGGCTTTCGCCTCGACCTGCGGGTTGGTCAGCGCGTCGTGCTTGGCGGAGGCTTCGAGGTATTCCGGGCTGGCGACATCCCCCTTTTTCTCCAGTTCGCGCAAGATTTTCTCCAGTTCGGGGAGTTCACCGGCGCGACCGGTGGCGAGGTCGAGGACCGTCTCATCGCCCACCGCTTCGGCTTCCTGCGGCAGATAGCCGACCATGGTCCATTCATCGCGGGCCACCTCCCCTTCGTCAGGCACGTCGTGCTTGAGGATGATGGAAAAGAGGGTCGACTTGCCCGCGCCGTTGGGGCCGACCAACGCGACGCGCTCGCCATAGTTGACCTGCATGGAGGCGTGTTCAAAGAGCGTGCGCCCGCCGTGGCTTTTTTTAAGATCGCGAATCGTAAGCATGGAAAAGAAAACGTGGGGTGAGCACTAAAGCCCATTTCTGCCGAAAGCGCCAGCGATTCAAACGCCGGGTTCGGTAAAAATGGGCTTAACGTGCTGAAAATCAGCGGTTTAAGTTCAGGAAAGTATCTTGAAACCGGCGCGTTCTCCCGCCGCAAGCACTTCCGGGAGCGGGGTGAGGCCGTCGGAAGTCCCCGCGCCACGCAGGCAGGCGGCCGCCGCGCAGACGCCGTAGCGCAGCGCTTCGGCCATCAGGCGTTGATCGTGCAGGCCGAGGAGCACCCCGGCGGCAAAGGCATCCCCCGCGCCGACGCTGCTGACGATCTCGCTCTGGTCAACCTGAACGCTGCCGTGGACGACCCACTCCCCCTCCCGGCTCAAGGCGCACGCCCCTTCCGGGAAGTGGACGATGACCCAGTGGCGCACTCCGGCTTCCAAGAGCCGTTCGGCCCCGGCGCGGATGGCGGCGAGGTCGATCCCGGCGGCGCTCCGGTTCGGGAGGCCGCTGGTTCGTTCGAGTTCAAACTCGTTGAGGATGCAGTCGTCGACCAACGGGAGGGTTGGCAGGACGATCCCGGCGAAACGTTGGCTATCCTCACTCACGAGGTCGATGCTGGTGCGCAACCCGGCGTTTTGTGCGTGGTGGAGGACGCGCCCGGCGAGGGTGCCGTAGTCGGCGTCGGGTTGATCGAGCCGGTCGAGCAGGAGCAGGTAGCCGAGGTGGAAGCGCCGCGCAGTGGTGGCGGTGAAGTCGAAGTGATCGACATCGAGCCACGCGTTGGCCCCGCGCTGGTGGAAGAAGGTGCGCCGCCCGGTGGAGGCGACGGTCATCACGTCGGTGTAGGAGGTGTGCGCCGTGGGGTGGGGGCGCAGTTGTGTGCGCCCGATCCCGTGGGTGTCGCAGAGGGCGGCGATCCATTCCCCTTCCGCGTCGTTGCCGACGAGGCCGACCCCTTCCAGCGGGAAGGCGGCCCCGAGTCGCGCAAGGTCGACGAGGATGTTGAAGGGACTGCCGCCGTTGCCGACGCTCTCTTCAAGGATGTTGGCGAGGGCGTCCTGCTGCGGGTAGGTGTCGATTCGCTTGAGCTTGTCGACGATCCAGTTGCCACCGGCGAGGAGGCCGTTGCGAGGGGGTGCTTCCATGGTGAGGCTGAGTTTATCCGATGGCGACTTCGCGCTTCTGCTCGTGCGAGGCGAGGGCGGCGGCGAAAAGCTCGTGGCTGCGGACGGCTTCCTGCGGGGTGACGCAGCCGAAGCGGCCGTTGAGCGCCCCGGCGCGTTCGGCGAGGAAGGCGGCCCACATTTGCAGGAAGCAATCGGGGAAGCCGGGCTCGAAGATGCCGCCGGTGATCGTCGGGAAGGGGCCGTGGAAGCCGAGGTCGGTCTTCTGCCAGAGTTGTTCCTTGCCGCGCTGGAAGCTCCAGAGGGTTTTGGGTTCCTTGGTGCTGTAGCGCACGCCGCCGTCGGCTCCGAGGAGTTCAAAGAACCACGTGTTGGTCTCGCCGGGGGCGAGGCGCTTGGTCTCGAAGGTGATTGGAACGGTGCGCCCGGCGATCTCGACGTCGCCGTGGAGCGTGGCGTTATCCCACGTGTCGCACGGGGCGAGGCCCCCTTTGCCGTCGGGGCGTTCGTGGTAGACTTTCTGAAGCCGTGCGTAGATCGACTTCGGGTAGAGGCCGAGGCGGAACGGGACATGGACGGCGTGCATCCCGAGGTCGCCCATGACGCCGATCTCGCCGCAGGTGCGGACCTGCCGCTTCCAGTTGACCGGTTTGTTCGGGTCGAGGTCGCTGCTATGGTGGAAGCCGGAGCGGACTTCGAGCACGGCGCCAAATTCCCCGGCGAGCGCCCTTTGTGCCGCTTGCCAGGCGCGTTGCGCCCCGGGTAGGAACGGGAATTCGGAGCTGCACCGCACGAAGCGCCCGAGTTCTTCCCCGGTTTTCGCGATGGAGCGGGCAGCGGCGAGGTCGATGCCAAACGGTTTCTCGGCGAGGAGATCTTTCCCGGCGCGAAGGACGTCGAGGTAGATCGATTCGTGGAGGTGGTGCGGCACGGCGACGTAGACGACGTCGACCTCCGGGGAGGCGAGCAGTTCGTGGTAGTCGGCGGTCAGGAGCGAGACGGTCGGGATCTGCCGGAACCATTCGCGCTGTTTTTCGACGAGATCGCAGACGGCGACGAGCTGGGCGTTGACCGGGTAATCTTCGAGGACGAACCAGCGGCCAAGGGCGCTGGCGACTTCGCGCCCCATCAGACCCCCGCCGATAATGCCAATACGTACAGTCGGTTTCATAGGGTGGTTTTAGGCGAGGAAGGTGGCGGCTTGGGCGGCGGTGGCACCGTCGTGGACGATTGCCATGAGCGCTTTGGTCATCCCGGCGGGGTTGGCGTGCTGGATGACGTTGCGCCCGTAGACGATCCCGGCGGCTCCTTGGCCGATGAGCGCTTCGGTACGCTCCAGAATCACCTGATCGGGGGCTTTGCCGCCGCCACGGACGAGGACCGGGATGCGCCCGGCGATTTCGATGACTTTGTGATAAACGGTGACGTCATCGGTCGGGTCGGCCTTGATGATGTCGGCCCCGAGTTCGACCCCTTGGCGCACGAGTGGGAGGATTTTTTGCAAATCGCCATCGACCATGTAGCCCCCGGCGGCTTCGTTGGGGGCGAAGACGAGCGGCTCGATCATCAGCGGCATGGAGTAGCGGTCGCATTGCGGCTTGATTTTGAGGATGTTGTTGATGCACTGGTCGGTCACTTCCGGCTGGTCGGGGATCTGGAAGAGGTTGACGACGACGCAGGTGGCATCGAGGCGCAGCGCCTGTTCCACCGGGTCTTCGATCATCCGGCTAAAGAGGGTGCGCGGGAGGACTTTGCCGTAGACGTTGGCGACGTCGGTGCGCAGGACGAGCGACGGCTTGTGGCGGCCCGGGAGCTCCTGAAGGAGTGGGGCTTGGCCGACGGTCAACTGGATGGCGTCGGGGGCGGCTTCGACGAGCGTGGCGATCGCATGGTTGATGTTCTCAATGCCGGAGAGGAAGCCGTATTCGTTGAAGAAGCCGTGGTCGATGGCGACGTCGAAACAGCGGTTGGATTTGGCGTTGAAGAGACGCTGGAGGCGGTAGGTTTTCATGAAAAATTACGGTTCGACGGGGGCGATGGCGGTCGGGAGGGTGGCGGCGAAGTCGGCGGGGAGCGGCCCGGAGGTGATCCAGAGGTCAAACGCCTCCCACGGGGCAAAGCGGACGAGCGCGCTTTCGCCCCATTTGCTGGCATCGGCGGCGAGGACTTTGTGCCGGGCTTGGGCGAGGAGTTGTTGCTTGATGGCGGCTTCGCTTAATTCGGTGGTCAACGCGCCGGAGGGGTTGAGGGCGGAGGCACCGAGGAAGGCCCATTCGAGGGAGAGTTCCGCGAGCCACGCTTCGCAGAGATGGGCGGTGAGGGCGCCGCTAATGGGCCGCAGTTCCCCGCCGAGGGCGAGGAGCGCGTTGCCGTTCTGGTAAGCTTCGGCGATGAGCGGGACGGAGTTGGTCACCACGCGCACGGTAGGCCGGGCGAGGAGGCGGCGACCGATCTCCAGACAGGTCGTGCCGGAATCTACAAAGACCGTGGCGCCGTCGGGGACTTTCGTGGAGGCGAGCGCGGCCATCGCCCGTTTCGCGGCGACGGCTTTGCGGCTTTTAAGGGAGAAGGAGGGCTCGCCCCGGAGTGCTTGGGGATGGACGACGCCGCCGTGGACGCGGACGAGCAGCCCGGCTTTCTCCATTTCGGCGAGGTCACGCCGCAAGGTGGCGGGGGAGATGGAGAGCGCTTTCTGGATGTCGCGCACGGCCATGCGCTGATCTTTCGCGATGAGATCGGCGATCAGGCGATGGCGCTCGTGAGTGAACATGCGCAAATGTTAGCGAATCGCTCACGCGGCGTCAAAAAGATTCTTTTTGGTTCGTCGAGGGAGGAGGGGGGTGGTTATTGAAAAGGGAGTACCCCTCTTATGAAGACTTTAAGTGATTGCGCCGCCTGTTACGAAGAACTTGCCGTTGCTTTGCGCAAGGAGAAGTGGTTTGACGAGCGGTGGCAGACGACGGCGGGGTGTTTCCCGAATGCCGAAGCGCCCAAGAGCGCTTTTATCCAACTCTTCCGTGATACGTGGTACAACGAAGAGGGGAAGGGGATTCACCTTGAGAGCTGGATGACCAATGCCGATCTCGCTCGCGGGACGGCGACGGTGGTGCTCCATGTCGAGACGAGCAAGGCGCGGACCGGGATCAACAGCAAGGCGTTTGTGAAGGCGTTGCTCGATCAGGTCGGCGCGGAGATTGCCGGATGGGAGGGGTATGAGATCAAGCCCGGTTACCCGATGCAGCCGTTGACGGTGAAGCCCTCCTACGAAAAGGAGGGGTTTGCCACGGTGTTACGCCGTGAGTTCAACCGGCTGGTGCAGATCGCCGATGCCGTTGATGCGGCGATCTGCGAGGCGAAGAAGTAGCCTCTTAATTAAGAGGTAAACTCTTAAATCAGGCCGAGCTTCATCTTTCCCTCTTCGGAGATCATCGACTGGTTCCACGCCGGGTCCCAGACGAGTTCCACCTCGGCGCTGTCGACGCCGGTGAGGGTTTCGATTTTGCTCTTGGCTTCCGCAGCGAGGGTTGGGCCCATGCCGCAGCCGGGGGCGGTGAGGGTCATCTTCACCTGCACGTGAGCGCCGGCCCCTTCGCGGCGGTCGACGGTGCAATCGTAGATGAGGCCGAGGTCGACGATGTTGACCGGGATTTCCGGGTCGTAGCAGGTGCGCAGTTGTTCCCAGATGAGCGCGTCGTTGAGTTCGCCGACGTGGGTGACGGGTGGTTTTTCCGGGATCGCGACTTCAAACCCAAGGGCGTCGCCGTTGCTCTCGGTGATGCGGACGAGGTAGCCGGTATCGGTCGCCACGGTGTAGCTGCCGCCGAGCGACTGGGTGATGACGACGCGGGAGCCTTGCGGCAGGATGATGGTGTTGCCTTGCGGGATGCGGATCGCTTCGCAATCGCGCCGCAGTTCGATCTCTTCGTGGGCGGTTTCAGACATAGGGATGGTTCAGGGGCGGGGTTTGAGGACGATCTTCGCCTTAGGGGCGGCTCCGCTATCGGCGGCGACTCCGGCTTGGAGTTGTTCAAGTAGCGTCGGCGCTTTGGCGGCGGGAGCGGGGGCCGGGGTGGCGGCGGCTTCCTCCGGGGTCAGGGCGGAGCGGAGGGCTCCTTCGACCAGTTGGGCGCAGTGGATCTTCATCGGCGGCAGGGCACCGAGCGGGGCGGCGAGTTCTTCCCCGGAGAGGGAGAGCGCTTCCTCGACGGTTTTGCCGGAGATCAGTTCGGTCGCGACGCTGGCGACGGCGATCGCCGTTTCGCAGCCGAAGGTCTGGAACGTGGCGCGGTCGATCACCTTGCGGCCATCCTTTTCCTTGAATTTGACCCACATCCGCAGCATGTCGCCGCAGTCGGCGCTGCCAACGGTGCCGATGGCGTCGGCTTCGGGCATTTCGCCAAGGTTGCGTGGGTTGGCAATGGCTTGCCGGATGCGTTGCTCAAGTTCGTCACTCATGGCTGTTCTATAAGTGAACCAGAAGTGTCGCCTTCGCAATAGCTTAATATGAGATGGAATGGGGGGAGTGGCTTGTGGTAAGGGGTGAGGGATGTCAGGAAAAGATGTTTGGAAAGTGGGGTTGGCGATCATGGCGGCGTTCATGGCCCCGGATGCCAAGGCTCAATCACTGCCGACGCCTGCGGCGATTCCGGAGCGGCTTTACGCCTTGAGCGGGGAGTTCAACGTGGTCCGTTTTGATGCGCTTTTCTACACGCCGCAGCGGGAACGTTATCTCTTCAGGGTTGAAAAGGGAGGGGGGGTGCATCGGGCTGGTTATTTGTCTTGGAAGCCGACGAAGGAGGAGACGGGGGGCGATTTGACGCTCGCCATTCATAGCGGGGAGGATTTTTCGCGGTTGCATGAGTTGCACAGCCATTGGGTCAAGGTCGACCCGGCGGAGGTGAAGAGTTCAGGAGAAGTGCGATGGCTGGCGATTGGGGATAGTCTGACGGCGCCCGGTTATTACATCGACCAGACGCTGGAGTGGCTGGGGAAGAAGGTGCCGCAAGTGAAGGTGACCCCGGTCGGGACGCATCACCCTTCAGGCAAGGAGGCGCCCCGCCATGAAGGAAAGCCGGGGTGGAGCTGGAAGCGCTTTCACACGGCGTTTTCATCCTCAGACCCCAAGGAACGCAGCCCCTTTATCTTCGGGCCGGGTGGTAGTGCTGATTTTGATTTTGGACGGTATGTGCAGGAAGCCCACGGGGGGCAAGCGCCGGAGGTGATCACGATCTTCCTCGGAGCCAACGATGTTTACGGGATCGCCACAACGGCGGATGTGCCCGAGCGGGTCGCGGGGATCATGAAAGAGGCGACCGCGATGGTGGAGGCGATTCGGAAGGCCGCACCCCAGAGTGTGATCGGGATCGTGCCGCCGCCAGCGAGTTCGGATCAGAACGGGTTCGGTGTTAACTACGGGAACAAAATGACGGAGTGGCAGTATCGCCGGGCGTTGCAACATTATGTGGCAGCGTTGCTCACGCATTTCGACGGACGCCGGGAGGAGAGAATTTACATCGTCCCCGGCTATCTCGCCTTTGAACAGGAGACGGCGTTTCCGTCGGTGGAGGGGCGCACCACCAATGCGCTCCACCCGCTCCCGGACGGTTTCCGGGCAATGAGCCTGCCGATGGCGGCTTGGATGATTGATTTGCTGGTCAGCGGAGAGATCGCGCCGACGCAGTAGGCGGATCTACATTTTTCCCCGGATGAGCCGATAGACGAGCAGGAGCAGAATCGCCCCGAGGAGGGCGGCGATGAATCCGGCTGGTTCGTGGGGCTGATACCACCCGAGGCCCCTGCCGATCATCCCGGCGACACCTGCCCCGGCCAGCCCGAGCAGGGTGGTGATGATGCAGCCGCCGGGGTCTTTGCCGGGCGTTACCAGCTTGGCGAGTGCGCCGACGATCAAACCGATGAGGAGTGTCCAGATCATAGTTTCTTTTTACTACGTCGCTGCGCAGTGGGGTGATCGGAAAAATTTTGCCTTGGGCTGTTCCTTTCGGCGCGGTAACCTCCCGGCCCCATGAACTACTGGCTCGTCAAACAGGAACCGACTGCCTACGCGTGGGAGACTTTCGTCGCCGATGGGGAGACGGCGTGGACGGGGGTGCGCAATTTTCAGGCTCGCAACAACCTGCGGGCGATGCGCAAGGGTGATCGTGTGCTCTATTACCACAGCGTCGTCGGCAAGGCGGTGGTCGGGATTGCGGAGGTGCTGCGTGAGGCGTACCCCGACCCGACGGCGAAGGAGGGCGACTGGTCGTGTGTCGATTTACGCCCGGATAAGGCGCTGGAGCGACCGGTGACGCTGGAGGCGATCAAGGAAGCGCCGGGGTTGGCGGAGATCGCGCTCATTCGCCAGTCGCGCCTTTCGGTGATGCCGATCGCCAAGGCGGAGTATGACGCCATTCTTAAACTCGGAAAAGCGGGGTAGCGCCGATGGAAGAGTTGACCCTCCGCGAGTGGCTGGAGATCGCCCTGCGCCAGCCGGAGTATTGGCACGCGATGCTGCATCCGCTGCCGGTCTACGGGGTAGCGTTCGGGTGGTTGGCGACGGTGCTGGCGGTGTTACTGCGCAGCCGGAAGGCGGAGTTGGTCGGGGTGTTGCTGATCTTTGCCGGAGCGCTCGGGGCGTGGCCGGTTTCAGAGTTTGGGCATGAGGCTTACGACCGGATTCTGACGCTTTCGGACGATGACGGGCGGGCGTGGCTCGATACCCATCGCGGTCGGGCGGAGCGGGTCTTGCCGCTCTATTACACGTTGGCGGCCTTGGCGGCGGCAGCGGCGTTGGTGCCGCGGTGGTGGCCCCGATGGCGGTGGCCGCTCCTTGGGCTGGTGATGGTCGGAGCGATGGCGGCGATGGCGGCGGGCGGCTGGATCGCCAGTGCGGGGGGGCAGGTGCGGCACAAGGAGTTCCGGTATGCACCACCTCCGGGAAAACCGGATGAACCCCGTCCGTTTTCCCGATAAAGCGTGGAAAAGGTGATCTCGCACTGTAAAGCGGGAGCGTTTTGTGCTTGGATAGTGAGGTATGACCCGTATTGCGGTGATCTCTGATACTCACGACTATCTCCCGGAACATCTCCCCGCGATGCTTGCTGCGGGGGATGAGATCTGGCATTTGGGTGATGTGACCGATGAGCGATGTTTGCGCCCGATCTATGCGCTCGGCAAGCCGCTCCATGTGGTTCGGGGTAATTGCGATTCGCATCTTCAATGGCCGTGGGTGATTGATCTGGAGCGCGAGGGGTTTCTCATCCGGTTGATCCATATCCCTCCGGCGGAGGCCCCCCCGGGGGTCGATCTGGTTTTCCATGGGCATACGCATGTCCCTCGCAATGAACGGGTTGATACGGCGCGCTTTTTTAACCCCGGGACGGTCGGCAAGCCAAACAAGGGGGCGCCGCCCTCCTTCGCGTGGCTGACGTTGCAGGCGGGCAAGGCACCGAAGTGGGAGATTGAGCGCCTTTCATGACGCCTTGGGGTCAACTGCGCCCGGTGCTTCATTGGGAGCGGGGGCAGTTCCATTGCGGGATCTCGGTGATCCCTCCCGGCTACCTGATCGGGGAGGAGTGGTTCTCACGCAGTGTTCCCGATTTTGACTTCCAGCTCATTTTTGAGGGTCGCGCGGAGCTTCGCCTCGAAGGGGGGGAGGTGCTCGATTTGCAACGCGGTTCGGCGTTCTGGTTAAGGCCGGGGTTGCATTGTCAGTTGCAGGCGGGGGCGACGCATTCGTTGACGACGGCGTATTGCCATTTCGACCTTGTGGATCGTGCGAGCGGGCGGCTTCTTGCGCCGGGGGAGGTGGAAGTGCCGCATTGGTTGGGCGAGATGACGCAGATCTTCCATATGGAAGCGACGATGCGGCGGATCGTGGAGTTGAGTGGGGAGTATCAACTCGCCACGGGGCGCGAGGAGCGGGTAGGGATCGAGCGGCAGGCGGAGCACCTGTTATGCGGGTTGCTTTATGAATATGAACGCGCGGTGATCCGGCGCGAGACGCTGGCCCGGCGCGGCGTTTCCCGGCAGCAGCAGGAGGCGGTCCTCCGCGCGGTGGCGGCGCTCCATCTCCAGCCGCAGCCGCCGGTTCACCCGCACGAGTTGGCTCGGCAGCTTGGCTATAGTCCGGCGCATTTACGTCGGCTTTTCCATCGGGTCGTC
Organism: Chthoniobacteraceae bacterium; assembly: GCA_037189865.1. GTDB lineage: Bacteria > Verrucomicrobiota > Verrucomicrobiia > Chthoniobacterales > Chthoniobacteraceae > DATMFV01. The sequence continues at coordinate 927,558 of JBBCIW010000001.1, forward strand.
GGTAAGAGTCCGGCGCGGGTGATTATTGAGGCGCGCATCGACCATGCGCGGCGGCTCTTGCGGACGACTTCGCTAACGATCTCCGAGATTGCCGGTGCGCTCGGGTATGAGAATGTTTTCTATTTCTCGCGGCAGTTTCGTGAACAAGTCGGGCGGACGCCGAGTGCTTACCGCGATGAGCTGGAGCGAAAAGTATAAAAGAGGGATCGTCGGGTGCATGGACAGATCGAAGGAAGGGGACGATAGTGGCGTTACGCCATGAGTGAAAATTCCCTCCTTTATTTCGATGCGTGGACAGAGATCGGCCCGCGCCCAGACAAGCATCCCCTTATTCGCTGGCGGTTGGAGCATCTGCTTGAAGAGATGGAGCATTGCGCGATCTCCGGGGCGCTGGTGGCTAACACGCAAAGTGTTCACTACGACCCGATGTTGGGTAACCGGCGGCTTTCGCACTGGCTGGAAGCGCATACGTCGAAGTTGCACGCGCTCTGGAATTTGTTGCCGCCCGGGGGTGGAGAGTTCCCGGAGCGTTTCGGGCCGCTGTTGCGGGATCATGGCGTGCGTGCGGTGACGGTTCATCCCGCCTCTAATGGCTGGGAGTTACTGGGGCGGCCGGGTCGGGCGCTTCTCGACGAAGTTGCTAGTGAGGAGGTGCCGCTTTGGATCAAGCGTTCGGAGGTTGATGATCTGACGGTTCTGGAGCGGTTGTTGAAGGAGTGGCCGACGTTGCAGATCGTTCTCACCGGGGCTGTCTGGTCGGAGCAGCGTGCCGTGTTGCCGCTGCTGGATGCCTACCCGCAGTTGCACCTTACCTTTGAGCGTTTTCAGATCAATGAAGGGCCGGAGGATCTCTGTGCGAAGGGGTTGGAACGCCAACTTCTTTTTGGCTCGGGAGCGCCGCAGATGTCGATGGGGGCGCACCGTTGCTATATCGATTATGCCGCCGTGCCGCTGGAGAAACGCCGGATGATGGCGGGGGAAAATCTCGCACGATTGCTTGGGGTGGAGCTTCCTGTGGCAGCACCTGCTCCGGCAAACGATGACCCGATCATGCAGGCGGCGCGCGCGGGAGAGCCGTTGCCTACGGAGGTCATTGATTTGCATATGCATATCCTCGATGAAGGGCTCAACGGCGGCGGTGGACACTACCGGATGTCGCGCGGCGGGCCGGAAGGGGTTTTCGCGATGTTGCGGCGGCTTGGAGTCAGCGGCGGGGGATTCATGAGCTGGAATGGAACCGTGAGTGCTGATGCTGTGGAGGGGAATCAGTGCACGACAGCCGCTCTGGATGCGGCCCCGGAGGGGATCTGGTGGGGGTTGGCTAGCTTTGATCCTACCCATTATTCACAGGAGGAACTCGCTGGGATGATCCCGGAGGTTTACCGCGATCCACGGATGATCGGGATGAAGCCGTACTGGATCTATGGGGTAGCTTATGATGACCCGATGTATGATCTCTGGTGGCGCTATGGGCAGGACCATCAACTTTACGCCCTGATCCATCGGACGCGTGATGATTTCTCTGAAGTGACGACGCTTGCGCAACGCTACCCTGATGTTCAGTGGGTGGTGGCGCACTGTGGCGGGAGTTTTGGCGAAGCGCAGATGGCGATTGAGGCGATTAGGCGTTTTCCCAATATCCATGCGGAAATCACGCTGACGCCGGTTTGGCTAGGGATCATCGAGGAACTGGTGCGCGGGTGTGGCGTGGAGCGGGTGCTCTATGGTAGCGATCTTCCGATGCGCGATCCTCGCCAGCAACTCGGCTGGGTGGTTTACTCCCGCCTTTCGTTGGAGGAGAAGCGGTCGGTGCTCGGGCGCAATGCTCTGGCGCTGCTCAAGCCGCTGTTGGAGAGGGCTGTCTTTAGCGCGTCATCCCGAAACTGACTGGCGGTTTTGCCGGTCACTTCGCGGAACTGACGCGAGAAGTAGAAGATGTCGCTATATCCAACCATCTCGGCAATGGTGCCGATGGCGTATTCCGAATGACGCAGGTAATCTTTGGCGCGTTCGATCCGGGCGTGGGCGAGGAGTTCGCGCGGGGTCTTGCCGGTGAGGTTGCGGCAGATGACCCGGAAGTGGCTCATGCTGTAGCCGCAGAGACTAGCCATGCTTGGCACGTCAGGGAAGCGATTCGGCGTTGCGTGCAAGGTGGTTAGCATCATCATAAACGGTGTGCGATAGGAGATCGTCTCCGGGGAGAGGGCGAGGTCGGAGCGGTGACGTTCCAGATGGAGCAGCATCGCTTTGACGAGGAACTCGGCTTCAAAACGGGGATCGAGAACGCCGGGATCGGTCGAGATACGGCTGCGATCCAGCAGGGAGAGGATGCGTCGCATCATGGAAAGGGTCAGGGCGGGATCGTCGACTTCGGTGTAGAAAGGGCGGATCGGCCAGCGATCCTCCGGGACGATCTTCCCATCAAGCACCGGGACGAAGTGGAGGAAATAGTCACCGAGGCGGTCGCGCGGATCGCTGGTCGCTTCGACATCCATCCCCGGTGTCATACAAAGGCAGACGCCCGGGCGCAAAGGATAGGTCTTGCCGGTGCGAAAGTCGCGCAACTCTCCCTTCCCGCGAAAGAAGACCCAGATGGTAAAATCACCGATGATGCGTCGGAACGATTCTCGCGGGATGACCTGACGATGCCACCCTTCCTCCCGGTCGCTCCCCCAATAATTGAACAAAAAACCAAAGGAGCGCAGATGGTGGCGTTCCGGGGTAGGGACGGCTTCAAAGGCGGCGTTGAGTTTCATGGGCCTTGGGGGAGAGCGAATCGGTTTCCTGTGCTGGGTCAACCTGATTTAGCGGTATGCTGATCGATCAGGTGAGGTCAAAATCAGCGTTAATCACAAAACTACCAGCGTTCTTGCCATACGCAAGAACGGATCACTGTGTTAGCTTAATTTGCAAATGAAAACGGTCATTACTTCCCTCCTGCTAGCGGCGGCGTTCGGTCTGAGCGCTTCGGCTAATACCCTCCTATTTACCGATTTTTCCAATGATCTGATCAATCACCCGCCGGTTGGGCCTGTCGTCCTCAACAATGTTTATGTGGTCGACAGTACGACTACGCCGCACAAAGATCCCTTTGGCCCGGACGGGAACAAGAGCATGGCAATCGTCAAACAGAACACCGGGTCGGCTTTCCCGACGGCGACGTGGACTTATGATAACGCTACCGAGGCGACGGTGAAGTTTTCGGTTTATGCTTTTGAGGGAGAGACGACGTGGACGACTCCGATGCTGACGGTCTTTCTTGGTAAGGATGGAATCGGGGGGAGTATTCCGATTACTTTGATTTTCTCACGGACGCACACTCAGTTGCGTCATGGGTCGAGCCTGATTACGATCTCCAATAGCTGGAGCACTAATGCCGTTCAGGAGGTGGAGATTCACTATACGGCGGATGCCCGATATTCTCTTTCCATCAATGGCACCCGGCTCCAAACGACGGCGGGGGTTGATACCTTCGATTTCATGAGTAATCCCGGTTCTCTGAATACGTTACGCCTTTCCACTTCGGCCTCCGATGTATCTAATAGTCTGGTGTTTATCAATGAGGTGGAGGTCCAAGCGGTGCCGGAGCCTTCCACCGCTGCGCTCCTCTGGAGTACGCCGCTGCTTTTGGGTGGGCTTCTTTGGAGAAAGCGGCGGGAAGGTCGCTTCGCGGTGTGAGCCGTAGTGGCGAAAAGTCCTCTTTTGTGCCATCATGGCATCATCCATCCCCTACCCGGAACTGTGAAAACTACCTTTGATCCGAGCGTTGAACCCTCGAAGTCGTTTGTGCGCGGTTTTAGCCTGACGGAGCTTTTGATCGCGATTGGGCTGCTGCTCCTACTAACATTGATGGCGATTCCGATCATGAAGGCGGTGAATCAATCGGCAGGCGGGACGCGTTGCTTGAGTAACCTGCGGCAGTTGGGCGGGGCGTTTCATCACTATGCAGCGGAACACCGGGGTGTTTTGGCTTTTCACTTCTATACCATCCCGGCTTCGACCATTCGGTGGAGCGACTATCTCATCACAGGAGGATACTTATCTAAGGATGCCTCGGCGATGGTTTGTGCCTCTGCCAAGCCGGGGGCTTTTGCCGGGAGCGGCTTTGTTTATGGGGGGATTGGCAGGACGGAGGTCAATGATCCCTATTCTTTTGTCCCTCCGGGTGGAACCGTGGAGGGGCGCCAGATTCGCCTTTCAGCCATCGCCGAGCCCTCCCGCTATTGGCTGTTGGCGGATAGCTGGTCAAAAACTCACCAGTCGCAGATCTATTTCATTAGCAAAAATGCTTCCACTTCCTTTGGAGTGCATCTTCGGCATCGCGATGCTGCAAACTTCCTCTTTGCTGATGGTCATGTCGCGCCGCTGACCAAGGGGCAAGCCAAAGAGCTTCCCTATCACCCTCTTCTCTGGGGCTTTAATGAAAAGGGAGTTTCGATTACTTTCTGACCTTTTTCTCATGCGTTTCTTTTTTCTTATTCTGGTTATGTTGACTTCAACCTTGTACGCTGATGATACTGCTTCCAAACGCTGGCCCAATTGGGAGCGTTACCGGGCGGAGGTTCAACATCCGGCAGGGACGATCAAAGCCGACGACCTCGATCGTGCGCGGCGTAACCTTGCTGCCTATCCGTGGGCTCGTGCTTATCTCGCCGGATTGCGCGCGCAGGCTGATGCCATGTTGCCTAAGGTGGATGCGGCTTTCTTAAATAGCTTTATTCCGGAGACCACACCGGGGGATATTCTCTTTACCCCTTGCCCGTCGTGCCGGGACCAAGGGCTTGCCTATATTCCCCATGGCGATTGGGACTGGGAGGCCGAGCGTCCCGATGAGCTGCGGTGTAAACGTTGCAAGATCACTTTCCCGCACACCGATTACCCGGAGGAGGTAGTGGTGCAATCGACGTGGGGGAAGCCGCAGACCTTTACTTTCATGGGGGGAGAGCCGTTTCCGGTGTTTGGCTATCCCACCGGAAGGCCGAGTATGAGCGGGAACATTCGCGCTCAGAAGGTTAACTGGATCACCCGCTATCTGGAGACGCTGGCTGAAGCGTATGCGTTGAGCGGGGAGGTTGCTTATGCTGAGACGGCGCGGTTGATCTTGTTGCGCTTTGCCGATGTCTACCCGTTCTGGTTGGTGCATGTTGGGTATGGGGAATATGCGGATCTGGAGCCGGGGGTGGCGGCGGCTTCGATCATGAATCTCTCCGAGGATGAACTGGTCTATCCCCCGAATGTTCCCGATCGTCGCTTGCATACCGGGTATTGGTCTGCCGGGCGGGCGCGTGGCGTCGGGATGGAGGGGATCTGGGTGAGGGGAGTGACGAAGGCTTATGATCTGACTTGTCGCGCCGTTGATGCCGAAGGGAAGCCGGTCTATAGCGATGCGGAACGGCGTCGGATTGAAGAAAAGGTGCTGCTGGAGAGCACGAAGCTGCTGGTGGGCGATCTCAAGATCAATAACAAGTCGGTTGGCAACCGGGCGGCGGCAGCCTTGGTCGGGATGGTGTGCGGGGAGCCGGAACTGGTTCACTTTGGGCTGGACGGGTTTGAAAAGACCATTGAGGAATGGTTCCTCCCGGATGGATCGACGCCGGAATCGCCCGCCTATGCGTTAATGACGTTGCATGGGATTTATGAATTCGGGCAGGCGCTGCGACACTATAGTGATCCGCAAGGGTATCGTAGTGCTGACGGGGTTCGTTATGATGATTATCAATCGTATCGCCGCCCTGCCTATGCACGGGTTTGGGAGGCGATGTATCACACGCTTCAGGGGAATTTGAAATACCCTCCTTTTGGGGATTCTTATCTTTTTACCGGTTTATCATCGCTCTACGCCGAGTTGATGGCTGATCACTATCCCGAGAACGGCCATTACCATGCGCTGTTGGGGGCTTTGCTGGAAGGTGATTGGGCGAAGCCGGATGCCGGGACGGCGATCTATTATGCGGAGCCGGGGCGGGAGAAACGTGAAGTGCCGCCGCTCTCTTTTGAAAGCAAGTTGCTCCCGGATTTGGGAATTGGCTATATGCGTACGGGGGAGGATGGGCGGCGCTCACTCCTGCTGCTCAACGCTAGTGATATGCGCCCGCATCACCATCGGGATAGCCTCAATCTTTACTACTGGAAGGAGGGGCATGAGTTGTTGAGTGATCTCGGTTATCTTTGGGATCATCCTGATTACTCGAAGACGGCTCGTACGTTGGCGCACAATACGGTTCTCATCGATGAACAGGATCAGAAGCATAAGGTGATGCTCTCGTGGAAGCCGCAGGTGGCTTACTTCGTGGTTCACCCTCAGGTGAAGGCGATGCGGGCTTCGACGGCTCCTTTTGAGAATGCCGAGCGGTATGAGCGGGCGGTGACTTATGTCGATCATGGTGAGGGCAATAGCTATATCGTCGATCACTTCTGGGTGCGCGGGGGTTCCACGCATGATTATGTCTACCATGGGCCGAACCGTGAGGTGACGCTTCATCCGCTGCCGGTGGTTGCAGCTCCCAAGCAGGAGCAGGAGGGGCTTCTCGCAAAGGTGGCCGGGTGGTTTGGGGCCGGGGATGATGAGGAGTCGATCGCCGCGCCTTCGCGCCAATCTCGGAGGGAGGGGCCTCTTTACGATTTGGAGAAGGTGGAGGAGATTTCGGCAAAGGGGGGGTATCGGTTGGAGTGGAAGCTCAATGAGAAGCTGGTTTTTTCAGCGTGGAATCTGACAGGGGAGGGGGAGCGGAGTTTCCTCGGCGATGGATGGGGACAGCGGAGGCACCGTAATGAGGATCGTGGAGCGGTGCTCCCTTACCTCATCCGGCGTCACAATGGAGATGGGGGAGGGGAGAGCACGTTTGCTTCAGTGTTTGAAGGGCATGCGCCCGGGGCGTCGTTCGTCAAGGGGGTGCGATGGTTAACCCCCGATGGGGAGCCGCATGGGGTGAAGGCGTTGCTGGTGGAGACGGAGCGTTCCCGCGATTATCTGGTGATCTGTGACAAGGCGCAGCCGGTCCGGGTAGTGACGCCCGATGGGGTGTTGGAGACCTCCGGGCGCTTGAATGTCCTGTCGCTTTCTGAAGGCAAAGTCATCTTTGAAAAAGTCGAAGGTGGCACCACTCCGTTAACTTTGAAAAACCGCTCAATACGATGACAACCTCTGTTTCTTTATCCACCCCGCCTTCCACCACGGTACGTCCCTCTCCCTGCCCGGGACTGGGCAATCACTGGATTGGAGAGGAGGAACGCGAATTGGTGCTGGAGGTGCTGGCCAGCCGTCATCTCTTCCGCTATCAGGGGGAGAGCGTTGAAAAGCAGGGGGTGATGACTAACCGCATGGAAGCGATGCTCTGCTCGATGATGGGAGTTCGCTATGCACTGGGGGTGACTTCGGGGACGGCGGCGCTAGAGGTAGCGATGGCGGCGCTCGGGGTGGGGCCGGGGGATGAGGTGATTGTCCCGGCATGGAGTTGGGTTTCGTGTTTTACGTCGGTCGTCCGGCTGGGAGCATTGCCGGTGTTGGCAGAGGCGGATGAAACGCTTTGCCTTGCTCCCGGTGAGATGACGCGACTGGCGACTTCGCGGACCAAGGCGGTGATCGTGATGCACTATCAGGGGGTAGCTGCCGAGATGGAGCCGTTGCTGGCCGAGGCGAAACAGCTCGGGTTAAAAGTGTTGGAGGATGCGGCGCAATCGATCGGCGCAGCTTACCATGGGCGCAAGGTCGGCTCAATGGGAGATATAGCGATCTACAGCTTTAACTATTCCAAGACGCTTTCCGCCGGGGAAGGAGGGGCGGTGGTGACGAACGATCCGGTGTTGTACGAACGGGCGATTCGCTTTCACGATCTCGGGTTTGTCCGTCCGTCGCATACCTTGCGGTTGACGCCGCAGTTGGAGGCGTTCTGTGGCGGGCAATATCGGATGGGTGAGTTGGTCGCGGCGGTCGTCGTCGCACAACTAGGCAAGCTGGAGGCGCTCCGGGCGCATTGTCGGGGGTTGCGGGAGCGGTTGCTCAAAGCGATCGGCGGGTTGTCGCAACTGGAGTTTCGGCGGATTCCCGATCCGCAGGGCGATACCGGTTTTGAAACCTATTTCTGGCTGCCGACGGCGGAGCTTTCGCAGGCGTTCAGTTCCGCCTTGAGCGAGCGTGGCGTGGTTTGCATTCGCATGACTGGAACCTATTGCCACTATGAGCGCGATTACTGCATGAACGCCTCGACCTACGTCCCGCACGCTTCGCCTTTTGAGCGTTTTGAGAGCTGGCCGGCCAAGGGGTATCGGGCAGAAGATTTTCCGAAGACGGAGGGGATTATCCACCGGATGGTGTCGTTGCCGATTGGGGTTCTCTATACGGAGGAGGATGTCGACGCGATGGCGGCGGCGATCATCGAGGTGCATGGCGAGTTGGGACTCTGATTTTCGTTGATCGGGACCGGGGGGAGCGCTCATGATGGCGGGCGTTTTGAACGCTAACGCTTCTCCCGTTTTGGGGCGCAGCCGTTTTGAGACGGTTCTTCAAGTGCGCCCTGACGATATCGACCTCAATCAGCACGTCCACAACAGCCGTTATTTTGATTACGTGCTGGCGGCCCGTTACGACCAGATGGAACGGTGTTACGGGATGTCGATGGCGGCGTTTATCGAGGCGGGGTTTGGATGGGTGGTGCGTACGGCGCATCTTGAGTTCAAGCGTCCGGTTGGGATTGGCGAGAAGGTGCGCGTGGTGACGTGGGTCGACCAACTGCTACGCAAGGGGGTGGAGGTTCGGTTCGAGATTCTGCGCGAGGCGAACGGAAAGCTTTGCTGCGACGGGTTTTTCGAGTACACGATGATCAACCTGCAAAGCGGGCGTGCCGAAACTATTCCACCTTGGATCATCGCCAAATATGCCATCTGATGCTGCCGCCCCCTCTTCGCTCGCCCGGCGTTCGCTGGCGTTGCTGATCGCGATCAATCTTTTCTGTTACCTTGATCGGTACATTCTCGCGGCGATTATCCCGGAGTTGAAGGCGGAGTTTCTCGCCGGAGATCCCTATGCCAATACGAAGGCGGGGTGGTGGACGACGGCGTTTCTGGTCAGTTACATGCTGATGGCGCCGCTCTTTGGCTGGTTGGCTGATCGGCATGCGCGTTGGATGATTATCGGGATTAGCGTGGCGTTTTGGAGTCTGGCATGCGGGGCGTCCGGGTTGGCGGTCGGGTTTGTCTCGTTGCTCCTGACCCGCGTGTTTCTGGGAATTGGCGAGGCAGGGTATGGCCCGGCGGCGCCGACGCTCATTAGTGATCTTTACAAGGTCGAGGAGCGGGGACGCAAGATGGCGTGGTTCTATATGGCGATCCCGGTCGGGAGCGCGCTCGGGTTTGGCTTTGGCGGGGCGATGCTGGCGACGCCGCTCGGGTGGCGCTGGGCGTTTTATTTGGTGGTGATCCCCGGGTTGATCCTTTCGGCGCTTTGTTTCATGATGAAGGAGCCGCCCCGTTCTTCGGCGACCCGCAAGACGCCGGCGCGGATGAGCGATTACCGCAAGCTGCTCAAGATCCCTTCTCTAACGACTAATATTCTGGCGCAGACGGCGCTGACGTTTTCCATCGGCGGCTTGTCGGTTTGGGCTCCCACTTATATTCACGAGGCGAGGGGGCAGCCGCTGGCGAGTGCGAACATGATCTTTGGCGGGATTCTGGTGGTTGCCGGGTTGCTGGCGACGATTGCCGGTGGGTTGCTGGGGGATAAGCTCCGGCCACGCTTCCCGAGTTCCTATTTTCTGGTTTCGGGGACGGGGATGTTGCTTGGTTTCCCGGCGATGGTGGCGATGCTTTATGTCCCGTTCCCGTATGCCTGGGGGATGATCTTTTTGGCGATGTTCTTCCTGTTCCTCAACGTCGGCCCGTCTAATACGGCGATCGCCAATGTGACGCCGCCCTCGATCCGTGCCTCAGCGTTTGCGCTCAATATTCTGGTGATCCATGCGCTGGGCGATGCGATCTCTCCACCGTTGATCGGTTGGGTGAAGGATCATTCCGACTGGAACACCAGTTTTCTGATGGTTTCGGTGGTGACGCTGGTGGCCGGGGTGATCTGGCTTTGCTCTACGCGGGCGTTGGTGCGCGATACGGCGGCTGTCGCGGCGCTTGAGGAGGAGGACTAGCAAAAACGGCTCGAGGAGAAGAGTTCTCCAGGAGCCGTTGTTGAAGGAAAGAGGCGGGTTAATAGACCGCGCGACCGCCGCTCAGATCGAAGGTGAACGCGGTGGTGAAGCTGTTCTCCGGCGAAACGATGAACTCGGCGGTGGCTGCGAATTCCTCCAGCGTGCCGCACCGTTTGGTCGGGATCTTGTCGGTCATGTAGCGGACCTGCTCCTCGGGCAGCATTTCGACCATCTTCGTACGGACGACAGCGGGGGCGAGGGCGTTGACGCGGATGCCGGTCTCGGCGTATTCCTTGCCCTGCACTTTGGTCATGCCGATGACGGCAGCCTTGCTGGTCGAGTAAGCGAGCATTCCGGCGTTGCCATCTTTGCCGGAGATCGAGGCGACATGGAGGACGCGCCCGTAGTTGCGCTCCAGCATGTTGCCGATGACGGCCTGAAAGGTGATCAGGCTGCCGCGCAGGTTGATCGCGAGGACGCGCTCAAAGTCGGCGAGGTCGACCTCGTGCGATTTAAGGTTGGTCTTGCCGGTGATCCCGGCGCAGTTGACGAGGATGTCGATGCGACCGAATTCGGTGACGAGGGCGTTGGCGGCGGCGTTGGCCTGTTCGGGGTTGGTGACGTCGACCTTTTGGGGGCGGGCGTTAGGCCCGAGGGCGGCGGCAGCTTCGGCGAGCTTCGCGTCGTTAAAGTCCCAAAGCGCGACGATGACCCCTTTTTTGACAAGGCGGTTCGCCAAGGCGAAACCGAGGCCATCGGCCCCGCCGGTAATCACGGCGACCTGCCCGTTCCAATCGGTGTGTGATGTGCTGCTGCTCATAGAGTTAAAAAGACCTCTTGAGATAGCGGCTCGGGCAGGGGATGGAAAGGAAGAATGTCGATCGGGGGGGGAGGGAGGGGCGATGAAGCGCTGCCCCGGCGTGTCGCCTCTGGTTATCCTACCGGCGCACTCCCCGCCTGCGGATCGCTCTGCGCTTGAAAGGCGAGAAGCTCCTGCGCCGTCAGCGGAATCCCGGCTTCATTCGCCAGCGCCACCACCTCTTCGACAATCTGCGGCCCGTCCTGTTGCAAAATCGCTTCGATCCGCTCTTTCCACTGCGGATGGGTGGCGACGAGTTCCTGAAAATGGACGATGTTTGGGGTACTCATGGTAAGAGAGCGTTGGGCGATCTTTTCCTGTAAATCGACCCGTGAGTCAATCCCGCGCTCATCTTAGCGCCCAAGCAGCCCGGGGAGAATCGGCACCTCTTTGGGGAGGAGTGGCGTCACGGTATCGAGCACTTCCTTGACATTCTCGCGCACTCCGGCGGGGAGGGCTGTGTCGAGCGCTTCGTCAGCTGCGGCCTTCGCCAGCCGCAGGGTCAGATCTTCGCTCGGATGTGCCGCGAGCCCTGAGAGCTTCACTGGCGTCCAGAGATACCCCCCTTCTTCCCGTGTAAAAACGGCTTTGCGAGCCCCGGGGATGGCGTCGAGTGTCCCGGGGAGGACGCCGAGCTGCACCTCCCCCTCGATCCGACCGCCTGAGAGCGTGAACCCCCCTTCGATCTTGAGTAACTGACGGCTTTCCACGAGCAGATCGCTGACGACCAACGGCCCGCCGGCCTCTTTTTGGCGTACCCGGGCTTTCGCCGTGTGGAAGCGCAACCGGCGGAACTGTTCGGTGCGCGTCACCTCCGCCACCCGTTCGAGGAGGGGGAGCGCCTGTAATTCCCCCTCTTTGAGTTCGAACTCCCCTTCGGCAAGCCGTACCCCTCCTTTGCCCCAACTCCCCGCCAGTTCCATCTGCCCGGAGAGGACTCCGATGAGCTTTGCCCGCCAATCCTCCGGCAAGAGAGGCCCGATCTCCACCCCGGCAAAAACCGCACGCGCTTGTGCGGGGCGACCGGTGGCGAACTCCCCCTCCAGCGTCGCTTCCCCGCGTTCGCCGGTGCGCAGCCGGGCGGTGTTCAGAAAGAGGGTATCGCCCCGCTGCCTGCCGGAAAAGGCTTCGACCCGCCATTGCGGCCCGGTGGTGGTCTTCAACGTTCCGCGTTGCCCCGCAAAGAGCCATTCCCCGGTTCCGCCCGGGGCCGGGGTCACTTTGAGCGTCGTCCCGCCCAGTTCCCCGCCTTCCCATGAAAGGTCAAAACGGTTGATCAACAACTGCTGCAACGCAAAAGAACGGACCCACCCCTCGCTCGCGGGTTGACCCGCGCTTGCGCTCTGCACCGGGGCTGAAGGGTTGCCTTGTCGCAAGACGGCGCGCAGCCGCGCTACCTCCAGATGGTGGATCGTCACCGTTCGCGCCAGAAATCCGAAAGCCACCTCTGCCCGTAATTGATCAGCATGGAGCGACTGAAAAACGGCCCCTTCGCCTCCGATGAAATGGTCGGCATAGAGCGCATCGAGCGATTCCACCTTCAGGAGCGAAAACTCCCCCGGCGTCCCGAGATGGCTCGAAACCTTCCGGCTCAAAACCTGCCGGGCCGTTTCACTGCCGAGATACTCTTTGAGCCAGAGCCGAAAGCCAAACACCACACCGAGCACCGCGACCACACCCACCAGAAGGGTGGCCCAGAGGAGGAAACGCTTCATCCCTCTTTCATCGCTTCCACGGCGGCGCAAAGCAATCCCGCACTCCTTTTTTTATCACCCCGCCTTTTCCTCTTCTGAAACGGGGAGTGGGGGGAGACGCAGGAAAATCGTCGTTCCGCAACTGCGCTGGCTGGTTGCCCAGACCTTCCCGCCTTGCGCCTGAACGAGATGTTTGACAATCGAGAGGCCCAAGCCGGTGCCGCCGAGCGACCGGCTGCGCGCTTTGTCTGCACGGTAGAAACGCTCAAAAATATGCGGGAGATCATCGGGAGCAATCCCTTGTCCCGAATCGCGCACCTGAATTTCCACTTCTCCTTCCGGAGAGGCCACTGCTTCGACGACCACTTCGCCCCCCTCCGGCGTGTATTTGAGCGCGTTCTCTAACAGGTTGTGCATCACCTGCTCCATGCGTTGAATATCAACGTTGACCCGGGGTAGCCCCGCCCCCTGTCGGACATCGAAGGCGACTTTGCGCTCGGAGAATTTCAGCCGCCAATCGAGCGCCACCTCCTCCAACAACCGTCCGACCTCCATCGGCTCAAGGAAAAACTGCTCCTGCCGCGCTTCGAGACGGGCGAGGGAAAGGAGATCCTCCACCAGCAAATTGAGCCGCCGCGAATGTTTCTGGAGGACGTTAAGGGCGGTAAGCACCTCTTTACGCGGGAGATCAGGATGCTCCACGAGCATTTCGAGATAGCCTTGAAAGATCGAGAGCGGGGTGCGCAGTTCGTGCGAAACATTGGCGACAAACTCGCGCCGTACCTCTTCGAGTTGGCGCATCCGGGTGATGTCGTGGAAGATCACGGCGGCCCCGAGCGTCCCCCCCTCGCTATCGCGCACGGGGGAGGCATTGAGCTTCACCCTGCGGCCCGAAAGCGGCAACGCGACCTCCCGCCCTTGTGCGCTCCCTTCGCGCAGCGCTAGCGCCACCGCCTCATCAATTGCCATATTGCGCAGCGCCTGCAAGACACTCCGCCCGAGCGGCGGCTCTTTGAGATCAAAGAGTTCCTGACACGAGGCGTTGACCAGCCGGATCATCCGCGAGGTGTCGACGATCATGACCCCTTCGCCCATGCTGGAGAGGATCGCCTGAATGTTAAACCCCTCCTGCGAAATCTGGCGCTTCATGCGGTCGCGCTCATCGGCAAGCTGTTCCAGCCCGAGGCCGACCCGCCAGACTGGTTCCTCCCCGTGGAGGATGAAACTGGGGGGGCGTCGCCCGTCGTTGATCGTTTCGAGCATGGCGTGCACCTGTCGCCAGGTGGCCCGTTGCTCGCGCCGGTAACGCCAGAAACAGAAGCCGAGCACGGCCAGCGCGATCAAAAGGAGCGTGATCATTGGTCTCTACCCCGCAATGCGATAGCCAAACCCGCGCACCGTCTCCACACAATCGGCGGCTTCCCCGAGTTTTTCTCGAAGGCGGCGGATGTGCGTATCGACCGTGCGGGTGTCGATCACGCTTTCATAGCCCCAGACATCGTTAAGCAGGACATCTCGCGATTGCACCCGGCCGCGCCGCTCGATCAAGACCGCCAGCAGTTTTAACTCCGTTGCCGTAAAATCGATCGGCTTTCCGGCGACGCTCACCTGTAAGCGCGCCCGGTCGACCACGATCTGCCCGGCGACGAGGAGATCTTTGGGTTCTTCCGTCCGCGCTGTGCGCCGGAGCACCCCTTTGGCCCTAAGCACCAGTTCGCGTGGGCTAAACGGTTTGGTCACGTAATCATCCGCGCCGAGTTCGAGACCGACGATCCGGTCGATCTCTTCCGCCTTCGCCGTGAGCATGATGATCGGGATCATCGCCGTTACCGGATCGGCTTTGAGGCTGCGGCAGACCTCCAGCCCGGACATCCCCGGGAGCATCAGATCGAGCACCAGCAGATCGGGCATCTCCTCCCGCGCCCGTTGGAGGGCGGCCACCCCGTCCTCACTCTCCAATACCTCAAATCCGGCGAGGCGAAGGTTTGAAGTCACCAGCCCGAGCACGTCGGGTTCATCATCGGCCACCAGCACTTTGGGGTTCATTCCCCTCCGTCATACCTTGAAAGCGCCCGCCTTGCAACCCCGGTGGCGTCTGCGTGAAGGCTGCCGTCAGCGCCTCATTCTCCCGCGCTGTCGTGGAGGTGCCGGTTGTGAGGCCGATCTCCAGATACCGCCCCGGCACTTCGAGCAACCCCTTTTCCATCATCTCCACGAGCATCGCCACCGATTGGCTCCCGAGTTCCTCGACCGGTTGTACCAGCCGCGTTAACCCGAGCGTCTCCGCCTCCGGCTCCACACCGCCACCGGCGATGACGCTCACCGCTTCCGGGAGGGAGAAGCCCCGCTCCTCCAGCACCCGGATCGCCCCGATGGCGAGGAGATCACCCGGCGTCAGCACGAGATCAGGCTCGTACCCGCTCTCCAGCAATCCCCGCATCGCCCGCGCCCCCGCCTCTTCCACCCAATGGTCACACGCCGCCAGCCGTACCTCGATTTCCACTCCCAGTGCATACCCGACAGCGGCGAACAACCCGCCCAAGCGCTGCCGGATGGTGCCCAAGCGGTCGATCTCCGGGTAGAGAAGGACGGCCCAGCGCTTGCGTCCCGTCGCACGGAAAACAGCCGCGAGTCGGTGAAAGGAAGTGTAATGATCAGGGGAGATGAAGTTGGTCACCGCGAGATGATCCGGTGCATTAAGGAAGATGTATGGCTTCCCTTTCTCCCTGCACCATTGGGCGATGGTTTGTGAATGCGCGATCATGACCGAGATCAGCATCGCATCCAACCCTTCGCACCGCTCGCGCACGGCCTCTTCGCTCAAGACCTCATCGTATTCCGCTTCGGTAAAGATTGAAGTTAGCGCCGCCTTGGCCCCGAGCTTCATCGTCGCATGAAAGGCGTACTGCAAGACCTGCCCTGCATACCCGCCAAAGTGCGAAAAAGAGATCACCCCCGCGTTCGTCCCGATATGGATGCGCCCGCCGGAGCCGATCTTGCGTGAGAGATAGACGCCGCTGCCGCCGCGCGCTTGTAGCACCCCCCCGTCCTGCCATCGTTTGAGGACATTGCGCACGGTCCCTTCGCTGATCTGCAGTTTCCGCGCAATCGCCCGGGTGCTCGGGAGACGCTCCCCCTCATGACGCGTCTGGCGGTCGAGGTACTCTTTCAAAAACTGCTCCACCCGCTCCGCAGGGCGTTGGAAACCGGGAAAATCACTCATGATTGCGCAGTTATACGCGCCTTTTTACGCTTTGTCACCTGAACTTTCCCGGTGGGTTATGAATAGAATTGCACGGTTTTACGCGGTTGTGAAATTTGCGTATTGACGATTGTGCGAAAACTGCGCAAGTTATCGCCACTTCGCTTCCCCTGATTATGTTTCGCTCGCTCCTCATCATCTTTTGGATCGGCCCCTTACTTCCTCTCTGCTCCGCGCAGGGGGAGGTGTGGGAGGCCCCGATCGATGAGAGCGCTGCCAGCCCGTACCGCAAAGAGGAGCCGTTGGAGGAGATCAGCGTCCAGACCGGTGAGGATGGCGCCTCATGGTATCGCGTGGAGCTTCCCGCCAAGGGGAGGCTCGAAGGGATGAGCCTGCGCGGGCCGGACCTCCCCGGCGGACGGCTGGTGGAGGCGACGGCTCAAGTGCGTGGCAAGGGGCGCGTCGCTCTTGTCCTTTATTCCGGTAACGGCTGGATCTATCCCCCGGCCATCTGGCTCACTCCCGAGTGGCAACCGGTGAGCGCTGCCAAAACTCTCTTCTCTAAAGAGAGGGATGCGCTTGCTCTTTACCTCCTCAGTGATCCGCAGACCGCTGCGCAACCGGGTGATTTTTTTGAAGTTGCCGCCATCACCGCTCGGCTCGCCCCGGCGCTTGATCTCCCCGATGTTGCCCCGGCTCCGATTGCTTTGCCGCTTGGCTCTCCCGAGGCGAGCGCCACCCGGCTTCATTTCCCGCGCCGCCTTGTTCCGCAAACCTCCCGGACGCTGACGCTCCACCTCAAAGCCACCGTGCCGCCCGGCACCCGCCTTGCGCTCATCAGTCACCGCACCCCCCTCCCGCAAACGGTGCGGGAACTCGCGCTCTTGCCCAAAGAGACCTGGCACGCGATCCCTGACCTGAGCGCTGAGGAACTTGGCGCGGAATGCTCCCTCACCTTCACCTTTCCCCCCGGCACTGCCGCTCCCTTCACCGAACGCCTCCTCTGGAGCGATGTTCCTCTCTCTAACCCCGATGCCTTCCCTCTGGAATAGCCCACCGATGTTTCGCTCGTTTGCCTTTGCCTTGATGGCCCTCCTCCTCCCGCTGTTTGCGCAGGGAGCCGATGGCCCTTTTTCTCAAGTTGCCCGGTTCGGGAGCGCCCCGGAAATCGACGGTAAACCTGATGACGCCATCTGGCAGCAGACGATCGCGATCAGCGACTTTCACCACTTCGGCTCCCACCGCCCCGCCAGCGAGGGGAAGACCACGGCCCGCTTTGGTTACGACGCTGATCACCTCTACCTCCTGCTCCAGTGTGAGGAACCGCTCCTCCTTGTCGTCTCCCAACGGCTTGATGACGTTAAAGCCGTGCAGAAGGAGAACGACACCGCCGTGATCCTCGACGATTGCGCGCTGTTGCTCCTGCGTTCCAAAGATGACTCAGCCGCTTTTGAGTGGGTGATCAATACGAACGGCGCTTTCTCTGACGCTCGCACCTCTAGCGAAGATCTATGGGGTAAGCGCGATCTCTCCTGGCAGAGTGGCGCGCGGACCGCCGTCACCGTTTCCGATGGCTTCTGGACAGCGGAATTGGCGATCCCGTGGAAAGTGCTTGGCGTTAAGCCCAAGCCGGGGCTGGAGCTTGACGCTCTGCTTAGTCGTCTGGTCTGGTCGCGCGATACTCATACTTCGTGGCATTTGACCAATTCCATTGGTGCGCACGACGTCGCTGCATGGGGGCGGCTTAAGTTGGCCGAAGGGCCGCTCCCCGGCGTGGAACGGGTCGACCCACTGGCGACCGCGTTTCAGAAAGGGGAGAATCACCTCACCCTTCGCCTCCATGCCGACCCGGAGCGTCAATGGGCCGTTACCACGACCGTTAATGATGCCACCCCTTCCCATCACCTCCTCAGGAGCGAGGGCGGAAAGCCGTTGAAAGTCCCCTTCCAGCTTGGCGAAGAGGGGCAGATCCGTTGGAGCTGGAGCTTGCGCGATGCCGCCAGCCTTGAACTCCTCTACCGTTCGCCGGGCATGGTGCAGGTGGTGGAATCAGGCAGCGTGGTCTTTACGCTGAGCACGGAAGGGGCCTACCGGCTTCATCGCGGCGACCAGTTGATCGCCTCCGGGGAGCGGGCCGAGGCGCAACGGATTGAGCTACCCCTCGCCAATGGTATTAACCCGGTGACGCTCGAACTCGAAAGTGGTACGGCCCGCCTCCAGTGGAGCGGCACCGCCCCTGAAGACCACTTGATCCGCTGGGAAGCCCTCCCGAGCGGCTCTCCGCGCAACGCTCCGCCCGCCCCGCTGGCCGAGCAGCGGTTGGAGAACAATACTCTTCATCTCGGGACCCCCGGTTCCAAAGCGATCTATCGCCATACTTTCCTCCTTCGGAGCACCGACTCGTGGCCGCTCCACTCTCCCGCGCTTCATATCGCCGGGAGCGGTGTTCAAGCTCTCTTTTTCCACCCGGGCGGGTTTGAAGCCCTCCCGCAACCGGAGTGGGAGCTTCACCTTGAAACTCCAGGCGAGGTCGAGATCACCGCAGCCACTGGTTACTATGGCAATATTCTTCCCGAAAAGCCGAAGTTCCGTCTCGAAGCTCAGGGCGATCACGACGGCCAGCGTCGTTACCGCGTTATCGCTAGCCACCCGATCCTCCATCGCCCGAAATGGACCTCCATTCAGCGTCTGATCGAGGTTCATCTGCGCCACCGCATCGCTAACCCTTCGCCGCAAATCGCTCACCCGCTCCGCTTCTGGGCCAGTGCGCATGAAGGCCGGATCACCGAACGTAGCCGGACGATTCCGCTGCGCCTCCTCCCGCCGTTGGAGGGGCTTCAGCCCAAAGAGCACCGTTGGCTGATGTGGGGTGGTGTCAAGGTGATGGATGAGGCACCCGCTCTCGCCCTGCCACTCCTTGAGACCATGCAAGCCAGCGGTATCAACGGCTTCATGGGTAATCATCCCATCATTAGTGATCTGGTGGAGAAAACCGGTGTCCGTCAATGGCTCCATGTCGAATGGGCGCCGTGGGAGATCAACCTTGATAGCCACCTTGAGCAACACCCCGATGAACGCCTCATCAACCATGAGGGGAAGGCACAAGCAGGCCAGCTTTGCCTTACCTTGCAGATTGGTGAGCGGTGGCCGGTCTGCGCGGAAGCGATGGCAACTTATATCAATCGCTACCGCCCGGCTGTGGTCTCTTTTGACTATGAATACCCTCCTTTTATCGGCAGGCAGAGCTGCTACTGCCCGCGTTGTCTCGACGCTTTCGCAACTTTTGCCCAACTCGATAAAGCTGGTCTGACCCCCGAGACGATTAAGGAAAAACACGACGAGGCATGGATCGACTTCATGGCCCGGCGCGTTGCCCGGCTTTGCCAACTGATGAAGGAGGCGACTCCTGCGCTGGAGGGGAAACCGGAGTTTTTCGTCTACAGTGGCTACCAAAGCGAGCGCAATCCGCGTCAATATGGGTTGAACTGGAGCTATATCGGTGAACTTAAAGCTGCCGATCTCGGCGGGGCGGGATTCGGCTGGACGCCCGAGTTGGTCGCCGCTACCCGGCAGGCATTGGGAGGCATCCCGCTTTTGTGTGGGGAGTTGCTTCATCCCTACCTTGGGACATGGACTCTTAATACCCAGACTCCCATCCCGCCGCTGAGTGAAGCGACGCTGCTTCGCCGTGCGCTCGATGGCGATGGCGGCGTTCTTATCTACGAAATCAAGGCGATGGACGGGCGTTCGTGGCAGGCGATCGCCAAAACCACGCGCCTCATTGCTACCCATGAGCGCTTTTTTGGCAAAGGGATCCGTTCGGAAGCGCTCGAAGGGCATGACCCGGCGCGGGTCCAGATCATTACGCAAGGGAAGGAGGCGCTGCTCTGCCTGATGAACTTCTCGCGCGAGGAGGAGATTTACCGCATCGCGCTTCCTGAAGGTTACACGCAAGCCGCCGCTTTCTTTGGCAAAGCAAAGGTCCAAGCCCCCGCAGCGATGGAGGCCCGCCTCGCCCCCGGCGAAAGTGCCGCCTTTCTCCTCACTCAACCGTAATCGATCCTTTATGAAAACATCCCTGACCACCACCGCCCTTCTGGCCGCCTTTGCTCTCGTCGCTCCGTTGCAGGGAGCGGTCTTTATCAGTAGCTTTGAAGCCAGCGAAGGGTTTGTCGCTGGAACTGCCACAGCTGCCAATCACTGGAATACGTTTCCCGCAAATGGTACATTCGTCAGCAACGCCTATTCTCTGGACGGCGCACTTTCGCTAGCCATGAGTGATACCAGCGGGGCCAGTGCATCGGTCCGTCCTTTTTCTCTGGATCGCGCAGAGAGTTACACTTCTCTTTCCTATTCGTTTATTTCACCCGGTTCTCAAGCCGCTACCGGATGGCACTCCACTTCCTACGTCAACCTGTTGCTCCGTGGCACCAACACGGACGGGGAAAGTGCCGTTAAGTCACTTTACATCCGAACTACGGTTGAGAATGCCACGACCCATCGCATCGCATTGACGACAGGAGCTGTTTTTGGTCAGAATTTTACGAAAACGGCGCTCGATTTTGAGCGCTGGAACACCATTTCCGTCTCCATCAATGTCGACGCACAGACGATCTCTCTCTACCTTAATGGAGTCGTGATAGCGCCCAATCTAGCCATTAGTTCTGACTTCGTTGCCGAACGGATTGAGCAGCTTTGGCTCATGGCTCCCAGCGCCAGAGCCGAGTTGGGCCTGCGCACGACCTATTACGACAACATCGCCCCTTACGTCGTCCCCGAGCCGGGGGCCACGGCGCTTCTCGGGCTGGCCGGGGGCGCGGCTGCCTTCGCCCTCCAGCGTCGGCGCACCCTTCGTTAAGCTTCTTTCGCCATGTCTGCCCGCTCCTTTCGCGCTGCTTTTTCCCTCGTCGAGTTGCTCGTCGCCATCACGCTGCTGGTCGTCGTCATGTTGATCGGCTGGGGGGCTTTCTCGCGTACCCGGCACGCTGCGCAAGGGGCTTCGTGCATCCAGAGAATGCGGGTGCTTTGGATGGAGTGGAATCAATACACGCAGGAAACCAAAGGTGTCCTTTATAGCGGCACCAACAGTTGGATGCCGATCATGCACGCCAAGGGGGTCTTCAATGAGCCGACCAACCTGATGTGCCCCGCTACGACGCCGCTCTCGCCTGACATCTATAAAGATATCTACTTTCATCGCATCGAAGCCAAGTGGGTTCAGCATCCGATCAGCTATACCATGAACTTCTACAGCTTCTATCGCACGCAGACGCACTCCATCTGGGAGTTCACCCACCGGCACGAAACTCCGCTCTATATTGACGGCCGCGTCTACGCCGTTACCCCTGCGGCATGGAATGACGAGGCGATCTGGAGCGACCGCATTTCCTTCCGGCACGATGAGCGGGCCAACTTCCTCTTCGTCGACGGGCATGCGCAGGCGCTCACGCGCGAGGGGGTCCGCGAGATCAACCCGGTGCCGAAATAGAACAGGGGACGGGCGATAGCGTTTTCGGGGCGAAAAAACGCCTCTTTTCAAACCGGGCGTTTTGAGTCATGGTGGGTCGTTTCCTTTATGATCCGACGCAAGCTTTCGATCGTCGCTGCGGTAGGCGGCCTCTTTTTCGCCTACATGCTGGCGAGTAATTTCCATCAGCCCACTCAACCCAACGCTGAGTTCCATACCGTGGTCCGGTTTTGTGTGGCGGCCCTCTTTTGTGTCCCGTTTGGTGGCACCGTTGGGATGGGGATTGGGATGTTGGCCGAAGGGATCAGCCAGCGCATTCGCCCCTCCTCTCCCCCCAAACCATGAACATTGATCTCTTTCTGGTCTTCCTTGCCGCCTCTTGTATCGCCACTTTTCTTGGCGGGCGGCGCTTGGGCCTTTTCATCACGCTGACCGTGGTGATGTTGGTGCTCCTTGCGCTCGGCATCAGCGGTTTTTATCTTTTGGAGGAGGGGACGCAGGAGACTTTTACGAAGATCCCTTATCCCGGTCGTCTGATTGGCAGCTCGGCGACTTACCTCGTCGTGATCGGCGTGGGTGGGTTGATCGGGCTGATGATGCGCTCTATTCCAATGGGGTTGGCGGCATGGGAGCGTCGAAAAGCCCTCGCCTCATCTCCGAACGCTCCGGAGGCTCCGGGCACCCCGGGCGCTTTGTGATTAACCGGTAGCGGGGCGGCGCTTTTAGCCGTATCTTCCCCCTATGGACTCGAACCGTGGGGGAACAATGGTGAGCGCAACGGTGCGGTGGGAGGCTCAGACCATCGGCCATTCGCTCGAAGGACGTAGCATCAAACTCTATCGGCAGAGCGACCAGCCGCTTGAGCAGGGGGGGACGCTTCTCATCGGCGGTTTCCATGGGGACGAGCCGGCAACCGTGGCCCTGCTCCACGCCGCGATGAGAGAGCCGGGCCTTTGGCTCCCGGAGACGACCCTTCTCCCGCTCCTCAACCCGGACGGATTTGAACGCGCCAGCCGTTACAACGCCCAAGGGGTCGATCTTAACCGCAATTTTGAGACCGGCTGGAACGCTGCCAGCGAGGAGCCGTCCGGTCCCGAGCCGTGGTCTGAGCCTGAAAGTCGCCTTCTGCGCGATCTCATTTTGACCCAAAGGCCGGAGCGAATCGTCACCCTTCATTGGGCGCTGGGCGAAATCGACGCCGACGGCCCTCAATCAACCCCGCTGGCCCGAGCCATGTGGCATGCGCTTGACGAAGAGAGCCGTCAACCATACCGCCTGCGCACTTGGCATGATGGAGAGCTTTCGCCTGAAGCCGCCTGCCCCGGTTCCTTCGGTCAATGGTGCGGTTATGGCGTCCGTTATCCTGACGGTGGTACTCCGGCGATCGTCACGCTCGAACTCCCGTACGACCCCTCGCTTCCACGCCCGGATCCGTTACCGGAAGACCACCTCGCCGCTGTCCACGAAACATGGGACCAAACGCCAGAAAAATACCTCGAGGCCACTTGGCCCGC
Organism: Chthoniobacteraceae bacterium; assembly: GCA_037189865.1. GTDB lineage: Bacteria > Verrucomicrobiota > Verrucomicrobiia > Chthoniobacterales > Chthoniobacteraceae > DATMFV01. The sequence goes on from JBBCIW010000001.1 coordinate 950,427, forward strand.
TGTTCGGAGGATGTTGGAGGGCGCTTGCCAGTTTAATATCCGAGCGGATTGATACTCGCTGGAAACCTCTGGGCCCACCTGGATTCGAACCAGGGACCAAGGGATTATGAGTCCCCTGCTCTAACCGCTGAGCTATAGGCCCTAAAGGGTTGAAACTGTGTTTCTAGCCCTTAATCGCTCCTGAGAGCAAGCAAACTTGGCGTGGCTATTCGCACTTCTGTTATGAGAGGTGCTTACTTGGACGCGAAGGAATCGAATTCAAAACCATAACGTGATGGTTTACGCTTTAAAGCAAGAATGGATGCCTTAACCGCAAAGATCCGGTGTGGAAGTCTTCCTTTAAAAGTGTCGGCAGCTCTGAATGCCTCGAAGGGCGCTGCGTTTGGAAGTTTAAGAGAACTTCTCCAGCGCGGCGTGGTCGATGGTGGTCAGGCGGCGTTGGCGTTGGCCGAGCTTGGGGATGCAGTCGATGAGCGCCCGGGTGTAGGGGTGTTGCGGGGCGCGGAGGACGGTGGCGGTTTCGCCGTATTCGACGATGTTGCCGCGGAACATGACGGCGACGTGATCGGCGATGCCGCTGATGATCCCGAAGTTGTGCGTGATGAGAAGGAGGCTCATGTTGAGTTCCTTTTTCAAGTCGCGCAGTAGTTCGATGATCTGGGCCTGAATGGTGACGTCGAGCGCGGTGGTCGGCTCATCGGCGATCAGGAGATCGGGCTGGCAGGAGAGGGCCATGGCGATCATGGCGCGTTGCTGCATCCCGCCGCTCAACTGGTGGGGGTAGTCCCACATCCGTTTCTCCGGGTCGACGATGCCGACCAAGCGTAGCCATTTGGCGATCTCGCCGTTGAGGTCGGTGACTTCGGGGCGGTGGAGCCGGATCGCTTCGGCGATCTGGTTGGCGATGGTGTAGACCGGGTTGAGCGAGGTGGAGGGTTCCTGAAAGACGTAGGCGATGCGGGAGCCGCGGATCTTTTGCAGGTCGCGACTGGAGAGTTTAAGGACGTTCTCCCCGTCGAGCAGGATCTCGCTCTGCGGCCCGTAGGTGGCCGGTGGCTCGGGGAGCAGCCGGGTGAGCGCGAGCGCGGTGACGCTTTTGCCCGAGCCGCTCTCCCCGACGACGGCGAGGGCCTTCCCCTTCTCAATCTCAAAGGAGATCCCCTTGACGGCCTCGACGCTTTGGTCGCCGTTGCGAAATCCGATGGCGAGGTTGCGGACGTTCAGGAGAGGGGGCATGGGCGGTGTTCCTTAGAGGTTGAGGAGGTCGAGGATCGCCCCCTTACGGGCCGGGGCGGGGTGGATGGTGCCGAAATGTTCTTTGGCGATGTCGGGATCTTTGAGGCCGTGGCCGGTGACGGTGCAGACGATCTGTGAGCCGGGCGGGATGGCGTTGAGTTCAAAGGAACTTTGCTTTTCCACGCATTTGAGAAGCCCTGCGATCGAGGCGGCGCTGGCCGGTTCGACAAAGATCCCTTCGTTACTGGCGAGCCAGCTCTGGGCGGCAAGGATGGCTTCATCGGTCACAATGTCGATCCCTCCGTTGGAGTCTGCAATGGCATCGTTGGCGAGTTGCCAACTGGCCGGATTGCCGATGCGGATGGCGGTGGCGATGGTGTCGGGCTCCTCGATGACGCGGTTGTGGTAGATCGGCGCGGAACCGGCGGCTTGGAAGCCGAGCATTTTCGGAAGGCGCGTGGAGCGGCCGAGGTGGTGAAACTCGCTGTACCCGAGCCAGTAGGCGCTGATGTTCCCGGCGTTGCCAACGGGTAGGATATGGAGGTGAGGGGCGTTGCCGAGGGTTTCGATCACCTCGAAGGAGGCGGTCTTCTGGCCCTGAAGGCGGTGCGGGTTGATCGAGTTAACGATGGCGATCGGCTCGCTCTCGCCGATTTCGCGCACGAGTTGAAGCGCGTGGTCGAAGTTGCCGTCGATGGCGATCACCTGCGCACCGTACATGAAGGCTTGTGCGAGCTTGCCGAGCGCGATCTTTCCCGCCGGGAGGAGGACGACGCACTTGATCCCCGCACGTGCGGCGTAGGCGGCGGCGGCGGCGGAGGTGTTGCCGGTGGAGGCGCAGATGACCGCTTTGGCCCCTTCCTCAACCGCTTTGGAGATGGCGACGGTCATCCCGCGATCCTTGAACGAGCCGGTTGGGTTGAGCCCTTCGTATTTGATGTAGACGTTGCAGTCGCGCCCGACCCGTTCGCTCAGGCGCGGGGAGTGGATGAGCGGGGTGGAGCCTTCGTTGAGCGAGATGACCGGCGTGGCGTCGGTGACCGGCAGGTAGGGCCGGAAGCGGGCGATCAGGCCGCGGTCGTGGCGGAGGTCGTCCGGGGTGGTGGGAAGTGGGGCGGTCGGTGTGCTCATGCGAAAGATTCTACCCGGATCATGCGGGGTGGGCGTTGGATGCTTTCCAGACGGGCCAGTCGGTCGAGGGCGGTGGTGACGTGGCCGAGGGTGGCCTGATGGAGCATCAGGACGAGGGGGGTGGTTGCTTCTTCACACGCCTCGGGCTGGATGACGGAGGCGATGCCAATCCCGCAATCGCCGAGGATGCTGGCGACCTGAGCCAGGACGCCGGGGCGGTCGATGACGGAGAGGCGCAGGTAGTAGGCGGAGGTCGTCTCCTCGACCGGGCGGCAACGGCCATAGAGGGTGTGCGGGGTGAAGCCGACGTGCGAGCGTGGGATTTGCAGGGCGATCCCGGCCTCGGCGATGTCGCTGATGACGGCGCTGGCGGTCGGGTCCTGTCCGGCGCCGCGTCCGTAGAAGAGGGTTTCGCCGACGATGTCGCCTTTGACGGCGATGGCGTTAAAGACGCCGTTGACCGAGGCGAGGACATGGCCGGTCGGGACGAGGGTCGGCTCGACGCGGACCTCTACGGTGCCGGTCTCATCGGCCTTCATGGTGGCGAGGAGCTTAATCTTGTAGCCGAGTTTCTCGGCGTAAGCGATGTCGGTGGCGGTGATCGCTTCGATCCCCTTGACCTCAAGCTGCTCTCCCTCAACCCAGAAACCGTAGGCGAGGGAGGCGAGGATGATCGCTTTGTGGGCGGCGTCCCAGCCGTTGACGTCGAGCGCCGGGTCGGCCTCGGCGAAACCGGCCTCTTGCGCCTCCTTGAGCGCGGTCTCAAAGCTCAAACCGGCCTGCGTCATTCGGGTGAGGATGTAGTTGCTGGTGCCGTTGATGATCCCGTGCATCGAGCAGATGTGGTTGCCGACGAAGGCTTCGCGGATCGCTTTGATGATCGGGATGCCCCCGGCGACGGCGGCTTCAAAAAAGATCGGGACCTGATGGCGCTGGGCAGCCTCGAAGATCTCTTTGCCGTGCTCGGCGAGGAGGGCTTTGTTGCCGGTCACGACGATTTTGCCCTTTTCAATCGCGGCGAGGACGAGTTGGAACGGGAGGTCAACCCCGCCCATGAGTTCGACGACGACTTCGACCTCCGGGTCTTCGATGAGATCTTCCCAGCGCGTGGTCGTGATTTCAGTCGGCAGGGGGACGGTACGGGGTCGATGAAGGTCCCGTACGGCGATTCTTCTGATGTCCAGTTCCAGCCCGGTGCGCTCACTCAAGAGACGCCGGTTGCCGGTCAGATGTTTGTAAACACCTGCGCCGACGGTGCCGAAACCCGCAATGCCGATACCGATTTTTCGCATAAGAAGCCTTCATATTGCGTGGAGAGGGGGCGGTTGGCAAGCGGGCACTGGGGGGGAAGCAGCGATGTCTTCTTTTTGCGCGGGCACCGGGCGCATCCGGCGGCGCGGTGCGGGGCGATGCCTCTTGAAAACGATGGAAACGCTCCCTTTTCCCAAACCGGGTGCTTCGGCGACGGCGCTGTTGCTCATTGATGTGATTAACGATCTTGATTTCCCCGGCGGGGAGGAGCTATTGCGCCATGCTCTCCCGGCGGCGCGGGAGATGGTCCGGCTCAAGGCGCGGGCGCGGGCGGGTGGCGTCCCGGTCATTTACGTGAACGATAACTTCGGGCGATGGCGCTCGGACTTTCGCCAGCAGGTGGAGCATTGCCAGCGCGAGGGGTCGAAGGGGAGGGAACTGGCTGCATTACTGCGACCGGAGGAGGACGATTACTTTGTACTCAAACCGCGGCACTCCGGGTTTTATTCAACGTCGCTTGATGTGTTGCTCCACCAGTTGCGGGTTGGGCGGCTGGTGTTGACCGGTTTTTCCACGGAGATCTGCGTGATCTATACCGCTAATGATGCCTACATGCGCGGGTTTGAGATCGTGGTGCCTCGGGATGCTGTCGCGGCGGAATCGCTGGAGGCCAGCGGACAGGCGTTGCGGCAGATGGAGCGCTTTCTCAAAGCTGATACCCGAGTGGCGGCGGAGATTGCCTTGCCGTAGGGGCGGGATGGCGATCGCTCACATCGGCATCCGTCCGCCAGTGGCTCCGAAGACTTCGCCGGAGAGGTAGCTGGCGCGTTCGCTGGCGAGGAAGACGAAGAGCGGAGCGATCTCTGCCGGTTGGGCGGCGCGGCCAAAGAGGGTGTTCTCCCCGAAGTGTTTGATCTTCTTTTTGGAGACCGTGGAGGGGATGAGCGGGGTCCAGACCGGCCCGGGGGCGACGGCGTTGACCCGGACGCCGCGCTCGATCGCCAGCGGGGCGAGCGAGAGGGTGAAGCTGACGATCGCCGCTTTGGTCGCAGCGTAGGCGATCAGTTCCGGGCTCGGGTCAAACGATTGGATCGAGCCGACGTTGATGATCGAGTCCCCCGGCTTCATCTGGGGGAGGAGAAGCTGGCAGAGCCGGAACATGGCGAAGACGTTGACGCGGAAGGTTTCGACGAATTCGGCGTCGGGGAGTTCGTCCAGCGAATCGTAGGTGCGCTGGAAGGCGGCATTGTTAACGAGGAGGTCGACCCCGCCGAGCGCTTCGACGGCTTGGCGGGCGACTCGGGTGCAGGTCGCTTTTTTGCCGATGTCACCGCGCAAGAGCGTGCATTCCCGCCCGGCTTCGCGCACGAGGCGGGCGGTTTCTTTCGCATCGTCGTCTTCGCAAAGGTAGGAGAGGGCGAGGTCGGCCCCTTCCCGGGCGAAGGCGATCGCGATGGCGCGACCGATGCCGCTATCGCCCCCGGTGATCAGGGCGCGACGGCCTTTGAGGAGGTGCGTCCCGGCGTAGGAGGCTTCGCCGTGATCGGCCTTAGGGGTGAGGTGGCGTTCGACCCCCGGCGGGCGTTGACGGCGGACAGGGTAGGGCGGGCGCGGGTGGAGCTTTTTGGGGTGGCGGGTGCTCATGGGGATCAGGGCGAAAGGTTGAGGTCAAAAGAGAGGTTTCTGTTTAGCGTTTCGCAGGGGGCGGAGATTTGGCCGTTTCGCCTTGAGAAATTTGGGGGTGGCACTCCGGGTCAATTTGCTCTAGTTTCCCCTTCCTTCGATTATGTCCAGCCATCCATTCATCTATCTCGACAGTAACGCGACGACGCAGATTGATCCCGCCGTACTGGAGACGATGATGCCTTACTTGAGCGAGCTTTACGGCAATCCTTCAAGTGCCTATCGCTTCGGGGCGCAGGTGGGCAAGGCGATCGAGAAGGCTCGCGAACAGGTCGCCTCGCTGCTGGGGTGCCAGCCGGAGGAGATTCTTTTCACCAGTTGCGGGACGGAGTCGAACAACGCGGCGATCCAGTCGGCGCTTCAGATCGACCCGGATCGTCAGCATATTGTCTCCACGACGGTAGAGCACAGTGCGATTATCAAACATGGCGAGGCGCTCGCCAAACGTGGGTATGAGATCACGTGGGTGCCGGTCGATGAGAAGGGGCAGATTGATCTCAAGGAGTTGGAACGGGCGATCCGGCCCGATACGGCGATTGTTTCGACGATGTGGGCCAATAACGAGACCGGCGTCCTTTTCCCGATTGAGGAGATCGCGGAGTTGGTCCGCTCGAAAGGGACTTTTTTCCACACGGACGCGGTGCAGGCGGTCGGGAAGATCCCGATGGACCTCTCCAAAACGCGGATCAATTTTCTGAGTCTTTCCGGGCACAAGCTCCATTGTCCCAAGGGGGTGGGGGTGCTCTATGTCAACCGGCGTTCGCGCTTTAACCCGTTCCTCATTGGCGGCAGTCAGGAGGAGGGGCGGCGCGGCGGGACGGAGAATGTGGCGAGCATTGTCGCGCTTGGGAAGGCGGCGGAGTTGGCGCAGGCGTCGCTGGAGCATGAAAACGATGCGGTGCGGGCGTTGCGGGATCGGTTTGAGGCGGCGATGCTGGAGAAGATTCCCGGTGCTTCCGTCAACGGGGATCGCGAGGCACGGCTTCCTAATACTTCCAACCTTGCGTTTGAAGGGGTGGAGAGCGAAGGGGCGCTGATGTTGCTCGATAAGGCGGGGATTTGTTGTTCGGCGGGGTCGGCTTGTACGGCGGGGTCGATCCACCCTTCCCATGTCCTTCGTGCGATGGGCTTTAGCAACGATCGCGCGCGTGCCAGCCTGCGTTTTTCCTTCTCACGCTTTAATACAGAAGCGGAGGTCGACCGGGCGATTGAGATCGTGCCGGGTGTGGTGGAGAAGCTGCGCGGAAGCGCGGTGGGGGTGTCGTAAGGAGGCTTGGGTTTTCTCAAGGTGACGGGGCGGTGGCTCCGTTGACCTGCTCCATAAGGGTGCGTTCGAGCCTTGAAAAACGGAGGGTGGCGTGAAGATGGCCGATCCAATGGAGGCCGATGATCCAGGAGGTGGCGTCGATGATTTGCCTGTCGCGGTGATACTGAATGACCCAATATTCATCACTTCCAAAATGTCCGAAGCAGATTTCATCCGGGTCCGCTTCTGCTCCTTTGCCGGTCTGAAACCGGTAGCCTTGTTGTCGTAAAGCTTCCGTTAGCGGAGAGTCGATCTCCTGATTCTCTCCCGTCCAGAGAGGGTTATGGGCTGTCGGAATGGCGATATGTTTTGAAAAATTCCACGTCGGGAGGAGTGATAGAAAAAACGAGAGCGCGATGACCGCTAAGATGGTGATGATGCGCTTCATAGCATTAGCGTCTTCTTGCGGGGAGTCATTCAGGAGCTTTGACAGAATAGGTTGGAGTGGCAACAGGTGACTCGACGGTCAACCGTTGTGGGTAGCTGCTGGCTATTTTTAATCTGGCCTACGGTTCAGACGCTGGACCGATTCTGCCAGAACCCAACCTGACAAGCCGTAGCTGGATTCAATCTGGAAACCGTTGAGGTGATGTGACGCGGCGTAGTCGATGGCGTGGCTTAGTGTTTCTGCCCATGGTCCCGGCCATCCTGCGAGGTGGTAGCCTTGCTCTATCGCAGGCCAGTTCATCTCGATCAGGTCGCTGGCGGACAGGCGGGTGATGTCAGAGAGAATCGCTGGCAGGAGAGGTGTGCTGAAATGGTGAGCAGCCACGCCTTGAAAGAGAACGCTGAACGGTTTTAGGGTAGCGTTGTGGTGGTTGGGTTTGATCGAAAGGATCAGTTCCCGGTTTTCACCATGAATGGAGTAGCCGATCAGGAGGCTGTCGTGGATGTCGGTGAGCACGGGTCGATGGGGGGGGAAATGGTTTGAATCTCTCTTCGGAGAGAGGGGGGCTGGCTCCACTTAGTCAACCGTTGTTGTCCGAGGGGGCGTCGGTGGAGTTGCCATTCCAGAAAACGGTCGCCTGCCCCGTTTTCCCGATTGGCCGGTGGAGCACTTCCAGCCCGAATCATGATGAGGAACTTTGCAATGTTATGGTGTTGGGAGATGGCATGTCAGTTTTTTGAAATCAGCGATCAGGCGCTTTTTCTGAGGGGCGTTTTCGATGCGTATTCTGTTTTCGTAGATTTGGTTCAACAATGATCGTCTCTGATCTCCCGACCATTGATAGCCCCGAAGGGCATAGGGGATAACAGTGGTGTCCCCCGTTAAGTATAACCGGAGGAAAAAGGTTGGATCTCGAGTCAGAATCTCGGCACATGCCACCGAGTAGGTCTGGCTGTATTCGCCGTCGAGATCTTTGCCTTCGCTTTTGAATTGGTTCCATGCACGACGATCTCCTTCTTCGATGCGGTCGATGATCTTGGTCAGGCGTCTGGAAAGCCCGCTATTGGCGTAAGATAGAGTGGAATAGGGTGCCTCCCGGCTTTTTGCTTCGTGGGGGTAACAAAGGAGAAGAAAACAAGGAATCAGGCAAAGGATTCGCATGGTTTCGCAGCGTGATGGTCGATGTTGTACTGAGGTTGCATTTTCTGCGAGATCATGCCTGACGGAAGGGCCGCGCGCACCCGTTTGGCCTTGCCGCAGCAGGCTCTGTCAATGATCCTCGGAGGTGATCCGGAAGACCTCTTCGAGCGTTGTCACCCCTTCGCGGGCTTTGTCGAGGCCGGCCATGCGCAAGGTTTTCATCCCTTCGGAGACGGCCTGATTTTTGATGACGGAGGCGGAGGCGCGCTTGATGATCAAACGGCGGATCGATTCGGTGATCGGCAAAATTTCCAGAAGGGCGGCGCGTCCGCTGTAGCCGCGGTGTTTGCAGCGGTCGCACCCGGCGCCGCGGTAGAAGGTCTCGCCGACCAGTTCCTCGAAGCCGAGTTTCTCGAAAATTTCAGCGTCCGGGGTGAACTCTTCCTTGCAGTTGGGGCAGATGCGCCGGACGAGACGCTGGGCGCAGGTCAGGATGACGGAGGAGGAGATCAAAAACGGCTCGATCCCCATGTCGTCAAGACGGCTGATCGCCCCGGCGGCGTCGTTGGTGTGGAGGGTGCTCAACACTTGGTGACCGGTGAGCGCGGCCTTGACGGCGATGTCGGCGGTCTCCTGATCACGAATCTCACCGATCATGACAATGTCAGGGTCTTGCCGCAGGATGGAACGGAGAGCGGCGGCGAAGGTGAGGCCGACTTCCGACCGGACAGCGACCTGATTGACGCCGATCATCTGATACTCCACCGGGTCTTCGACGGTGACGATGTTGTACTCGGGGCTGTTGAGCTCCTGCAATACGGAGTAGAGCGTGGTGGTTTTACCCGAACCGGTCGGCCCGGTCAGCAGGATCATGCCGTGCGGGGCGTCGATGGCGTTTTTGAAAACGCGGAAGGTTTCGGCATCAAGGCCCAACTGGGTGATGGAGCCGGTGAGCGTGCTCTTGTCGAGGATACGGATAACGATCTTCTCCCCGTAAACCGTCGGCAGCAGGGAGATACGCAAGTCGATCTCCTTGCCGGAGACCTGAATGCGGAAGCGCCCGTCCTGCGGCAAGCGGCGCTCGGCGATGTCGAGCCCGGCGAGGATCTTGATGCGCGAGGCCATCGGTAACTGGAGCGACTTGGGCGGGGAACTCGCTTCGATAAGGTTGCCGTCGACGCGGTAGCGCAGCTTGATCCCTTTCTCAAAGGGTTCAATGTGAATGTCGGACGCTTTCTCCTTGAGCGCCTGAACGAGGATCATGTTGACGATGCGGACGACCGGGCCGTCGTCCCCTTGTGCCACGGTGTCATCGAGATCGAGGTTGCCGATCTGGGCTTCGCGGCCTCCGGTGGTTTCGCTGCTCGCCTCGGCCTCTTCGGCGGCATGGCGCATCACTTCATCCATCGCCAGACCGCCGGTATTGACGCCGGAGAGGGCCTCTTCAATCGCCTTTTCCGTGGTGATCATCGGGATGATCTCCAGCCGGGTGCGCTGGCGGATGTCGTCGATGGCGAGGACGTTCATCGGGTCCGCCATGGCGACAAAGAGCTTGTTGCCAAGTTTGCAGACCGGGGTGAGTTTGTAATTGCGCGCCATTTCCTTGGGGATGAGCGCGGCAACTTTGTCGGGGATGCGGACTTTGGTGAGGTTGATCGGCGGGACGTCGAGGCAGCGGCCCATCGACATGACCATGTCCTGATCGGTGACGTAGCCTGAGTCGGTGAGGAGTTTGACAATCCGCCCCCCCTGTTTTTTCTGAAGCGCGACGACTTCTTCAAACTGGTTGGGGAGGAGCAGGCCATCCTCCATGAGGATATCTGCGATCCGTTCTCCGAATGATTTGGCCATGAGGGAAAGAGTGCGTTACTGACCGAGGCGATAGACTTCGCGCAAGATTCTGCGAATGACGTGAGGGAGGGCGAGGTGCCACTGAACGTGGTAATCAACCGCTTGGGTGACGGCGTTTTTCGCCCCGAGATCAAAAGGGTTATCCACGGCGACCATGATGGTGCGGCTCACGACATCAAACGGGACGACGAGGCGCCCGAGGGTGAGCGATTCCGGGAGCATTTTGACGATCTGCCGGTCGACGTCGTAGTTCTCCAGCGGGGCGTAGGCGTACTTGGTCCGGTCGATGATGCCGGAGAGGATCGTCTCGATGTCGGCGCCTGATTTGCCGATTTCATTGAGGAGGGAGGCGGCGAGCGCCTGACCGTTTTGCACTTCGGGCTGGGCGTTGTGCTGGCGGACGTTCTCCATGGCCCGGTTGAGGATTTCGTGCGAGACGAGCCGGTGCTGGATGAGGAACTTGGCCATCGGCTCGTTGCCGTCGTGCTCAAGGGAAGCCTCGCTCTGGCGGCGGGAGAAGTGGCGCGGGACGGCGGTGGCCGTCGTGGCGATGAGGCTGGCGTCGGTCTCGGTGCTGGAGATCGGGCCGGGGGCTTCCCCGAGGGTGGGCAGAGGGAGCGGGTTGGCGGAGGGGGCGGCCTCTTCGATCCCGAAATCGAGCGCGATGGCGGCGGAGCCTTTGGGGGCGTGGAATTTTTCCTCCAGCGTGGAGAGGATCTCGCGGATTTCGGTGGCGTCGGGCTGCTGTTCGAGGATCGCCTCGTACTCCATGAGGGCGGAGGAGTATTGCCCGAGGCGGCGGTAAGCGTCGGCGAGCTTGCGCGAGACCTCCAGTGCGGCGCTCTGGTTGCCGATCTTCCAGTGTGCTTCCTTGAGGATTTCGAGCGATTGGTAGTCGTCGGGATTGGCGGTGGCGATCGCTTCGAACATCTCCACGGTTTGGTGGATCTGATCGCGTTCCTCAGGCGTGAGGTGATCGGCAAGGGAGATGGAGATCGGGGTGGTAATGGCGGGGAAAAAAGGTTTTTGTTGCGGTGTTGGCGGGAAAATGGATTTGTTTTCCACTCTCGCTCCTGATAGGCGACAGGATGCTTTCTTACTGCATTCCGGCTTGCCTGCCAACCCGATAAAGGAAGCAGAATATATTCCAGCCCTACCTTTCCTGTTTTTTCCAAGATTTATGAGCAAACGCATCGCATTTCTGTTTTCCGGTCAAGGCGCCCAAAAAGTCGGGATGGGGCGTGATCTCGCGCTTCATCACCCGGTGGCGGGCGATCTTTTTGCCCGGGCGGATGCCCTGCTGGGGTATTCCTTGAGCAACATCGCCTTTGAAGGGCCGGCGGAACGCCTGACCAAAACGGTCTATTGTCAGCCGGCGCTTTATGTCCATGGGCTGGCGGCGCTGGCGGCGTTGCGCGATCTGGTCGGGGAGATCCCGCCCCATGCGGTCGCGGGGTTATCGCTCGGGGAGTTCACCGCCCATGCCGCCGCCGGGACGTTCGATTTTGAGACTGGGCTGCAACTTGTCGCCCAGCGTGCGCGTTTTATGCAGGAGGCGTGTGAAGCGACGCAGGGGGGGATGGCGGCGCTGATCGGCGCGGACGAGAACACGGTGCGCCGGTTGGCGGCGGAGACCGATGTCGATGTCGCCAATCTCAATGCTCCCGGGCAGATTGTGATCTCCGGGGAGAGTTCGCGCATTGCGCTGGCGGTCTCGCTGGCGAAGGAATTCGGGATTCGCCGCGCGGTGCCGCTGGAGGTCGCCGGGGCGTACCATTCCCGCTTGATGAACTCGGCTTATCTCAAGCTCGGCGCGGTGTTGGAGGAGACGGAGGTGCGCACGCCGCTCTGCGAGGTTTACAGCAACATCGACGCGCAGCCGGTGCAGGGGCCGGAGAGTGTGCGCAACGCCTTGCGCGAGCAGGTGACCGGGAGTGTCCGCTGGGCGGAGACGCTGGAGCGGCTTGTCGATGATGCGAAGATCGACCTCTTTATCGAATTTGGCCCGGATGCGACGTTGGCCGGGTTGCTCAACCGGACCCGCAAGGGGTGCCAAGTGGTGAGCGTGTCGGATGAGGCCGGGTTGGAAGCGGCGCGCGAGGCGTTGCGCGGTTGATCGATCGCGTTGCTCGTTATCCGAGCAGATCGGCCAGAACGCGGTCGGTCTGCGAGAGGTCGGCGTAGAGGAAGTCGGGCTCGAAGGTGGCCAGCGCTTCCGTGGTGTACGGCCCGGTAGCAACGGCGACGGTGCGTGCGCCGATGGCGCGGCCACAGGCGATGTCGTGCGGAGTATCGCCGAGGATGACGACGCGTTCGGGGGCGAAGTTAACGCCGTAGCGAGTGCGGGCGCGTTCGAGAGCGACGGGGCCGAGTTGGTTGCGGTCTTCGCTGTCGTCGGCGTAGGCCCCGAGGTCAAAGGCGTCCCAGAGGTGGTAGTGGGTGAGTTTGAGGCGGGCTCCGGCTTCGAGGTTGCCGGTCAAAAGCGCGAGTGCCACCTGCGGGCAGCGTTGCAGGGCGGCGATGAGCGGGGCAATGCCGGGGAGTTGGCGTCCCTCGCGTCGGGGGAGTTCCACGGCGAGGTTCTTGAGGTAGAGGCCCAGAAAGGCTTCGACCCGTTCGGGGGTGGGTTCGATCTCGTGGCGCTCGAAGACGGAGCGGGTGATAAAGCGGTCGGTCCGTCCGGCGATCTCAATCCCGGTCAGGCCGGTGTCGGCGTGGAAATATTCTGCGATGGCGAGGTTGAGCGCGTGTTCCCCGGCTCCGCCGGAGGCGATCAGGGTGCCGTCGATGTCGAAAAGGAAAAGGTCAGTCTTGGTGTGGCTCATGAGAAAGAGAGCCCACACGATAGCCATGCCGCCGGTAAGTGCAAGGATCGTCCGGTTGTGCTGTCGTGCCAGAGGGGGCGGGTTGAGAAAACGCTAAGGGACTACGGTGAGGTTTACGGCGCGTGGTCGATGCGCAGGGAGCGGATTTTCCCGGCGAACCATGAGCGGTTGTAGCCGCCGATGGTGGTGACGGTATCGAAGAGACCGGGACCGGGGACGGCGAGGGTGGAGCCGGGGGTGTCGTTGAGTTCAAGCTCCAGCCGGGCTTGGTCGTAGCGGACTTTGAGCCGGTTCCATTGGCCGAGTTCGACATGCAGGCCGCTTTGGAGGACAAATTCCTCGGCGCGGTCATCGAGGAACCGGGCGATGATTTGCCCCTCTTCGATGCTGATGGCGATGGTCCCCTGATAATAGGAGCGGTTGGAGAGGAGGAGCTGTTCGCCCTCGGCGTGGTCGGGGAGGAAGTCGAGGGTGAGTTCATACCCGGCCCGGCGGGGGATCGCCCCTTGGGGCAAAGTGACGAAGGTGCTCTCTCCGTTGAAGACCAGCGCGTGGACGCCCGGCTCGATCTCCTCCCACTTCGGGGCGGAGGCGGGGGGCGGCAGATCGGTTTTCTTCCCTTCGCCGGTGATATTGCCCGGGTAATGTTCGGGCCGGAGAAACGGGGTACCGTCACGGCTTTCCGCGCCGCCGCGTCCGGTCGCCTGAGTGCTGAAACCACCGAGGATACCCCAAAGCGGGCGGCCCGCACTGGTTTTGAGGATGGAACCGGTCGCTTCGGGGGTGAATTCGTAGATGATGGGGGGAACGCGATTGCTGTCGACTTTGACCTCGCGCGGTTGGCGCTCGTGATCGGAGAAGACTTTCACGCTTTGCATTTTTCCGGTTGGAGTGCCGGTTATGAAAGGACGGCCACGGTAGATCTTCCCGGAGACCGCGATCGCCTGAAGGCCAAGGCGCGAGGAGGGGAGATCGGGGAGGATCGGGACGCGGAAGCTCGCGGAGTCGGTATTGAGATGTTCGGGGAGATGATCCAGCCGCAGGAAACGGCTGATGACCAGGTTGAACCCGAGGGTTCCCGGGATGCCGTAGATGCCGGAGGCGTGGACCTCTTTGAGCGGGAGTTCCCCCTTCCAGATGCCGGGGAGGTTGATCTCCAGTTTAGCTTCCTCCAATTCCTTCTGGGAGACGCTTAACACGGCGCGTTGCACCCAAATGCTCGTCGGGGCATCGTTGAGGTGCAAGGTCTTGCCCTCTGAACGGGTATAGCGATTGCCTTTCCATTCGCCTTCGGCTCCCTTGAGGGTGAGGGTGCCGTTGATCCGGCGGGCGGCACCGAGCCACTCCAGCGATTGCCAGTCGACGCGGAAGACGGCTTGGGAAGCGTTCTCCCGGGGGAGGGGGTTGGTGGTCTGATAGGAGTAAACGACGTCGTCGTTATCGAGCACTTCGACATAGGCAAGCGGTTCATCTGCGGTGAAGCTCGCTTCGACTTCCAGCACGGAGCCTTCGCCCGGCGTCACCTTGAAGCTATACTCTTTGGGTTGGAGGATCTCGCGCACCGGCTGCATGACCCACTTGTAATCCCAGTTCCAGCTCGGGCGCAGGTCGATCGGCTGGAAGTTCTCGTAGATCAGCTCCTTGCCCTCGCCGTCTTCGACCTTGAGCCTAGGGAGGAGGTAGCGATGGGCGGCAAAGCGTTCGCTTGGGAGGAGTTCATCGTGGCTCCAGAGCTTGCCTTTTTCAACGGAAAGCGCCTTGGTGGAGTGGACAGTTTTGCCTTGGGGATCGAGGAGTTCGAGGGTGACTTTCCATGCTGGAACGGTTCCTTTCTCTGGCACATGGAGGAGTTCCAGCTTGAGCGCCTCGCCTAGCATGAGGAGCTTGCGGTAGCTCAGGATCAGATTAGGCGTAGCGATCGTCTCTCCCGGCAGCGGTTCGGAGAGTTCCCCTTTTTCTTGCGAGGTATAGTGGCGCAGCAGGCGCATGGCGGTGCGGCCATTGTAGACGGTCGGGCGCAGGGAGGTGTTCTCGTTGCTTTCGTCCCATTCGGGGATGACGATGACGTCGGGCCGGGCTTCGAGAGCCGCTTCGAGCGAGCGGCGCAGGGTGGCCGTGCCGTCACTGCTCAAAGTATAGCCAAAGCGGGTGCAGTTCTCGTGGCCGATGCAGGCGGAGAGGCCGAAGTATTTTTTCCCAGCGAACTCCGGCTCGGCGAGGACTTCCCTCATATAGCGAATGATGAAGTCGCGGTAGAAGGCTTCATGGAAATTACGCTCGGTGGTCTTCATGCTGGCCGTGCTCTCAAAGTAGAGACCATCGGTGGCGCGGACCCATTGGCGAATCCCGTCGCGGATTGCTTTCTGCTGTTCTTCGCTAATGGTCCCGGCGTCGAAACGGGGAATCCAGTGAGTGGTCGTCTCTCCGGCAAAGCGGATGAGGGTCGGCAGGAAGATGAAATGATCGCCGTGTTCTTCGCGAATCCGGGTGAAGAGTTTGCGCCAATAGTCGGGGGGGCGAGCATCGGCAAGGTAGGAGACAATGACGACCTTGCCGTCAATACGGAAGGAGGCAGGGTTAGCTAATGCCATCCCGGCGTAGCCGATATAGTCTTCCTCACTTTTATCGACGCTGAAGTCGGTGAGAAGTTCAAAGCCGGGGATCTTGTGTTCCTCGGTAAGTTGGTAGGCAGAGGTGGAGCCGCGGTAGTTTTCAGGGAAGAAGGCGAGGCCGCGCAAGCCGTACTGCATCACGATCTCCTGAATCTTGCGATAGCTGGCGCGCGCGAGATGTCCCGGGTGATCAGTGTCAGGGTCGGCGAGCGCCGGATTAACATAGAGAGGACGATCGACCCAGCGGCTGGCGTAGTCGGTCCGTTCCAGTCCGTACTTGAGCTGGGCGCGGGAGAAAATCGGGATCGGTTCGCGTCGAGGCTCAGCCGGGGTGGCGCCAAGAGGGGTGAGCGTGCCGGGAAGAAGGACAAAAAGGGTGCCTGAGAGGAGACGGAGGAAGGGGAGCATGGTTCTAGAAAGGGGCTTTTTCGATCGTATAGATCTGGCGTGATTGATTGCCGGTATAGGCACGTTGGCGGTCGATGTCGCTGAGCGACTCAAAGTAAGGGGCCGGTTTGCCTTCGACGTGGCCGTCGGCAAAGAGAGCGTTGGCTACCCCCCGGTGGCGGAGATGGACGAGGTGGCCGGTGCTGCCGGGGTTGATCTGGTAGCCTTGGGAGCGCCAAGTCGGTGCCGTCCAGAGGCTGTCGGCAACAAGGAAGAAGTCGGAGGGACGTTCAATGGCGCTTAGGCGAACGCTGCCACGGTAAAGTTCCTGCATGGTCCACGGGCGCCCCGGCTCGACCCAGAGACGGTAGCCATAGGTCTGCGGCCCCTGTGCACTATAGACGCTCGGTTTGTGTTGGGCCTCCTGATCGTTACGCGGGAAGAAGGCGGGGCAGAAGAGGACGTCGGGGTTGGTGATATAGTGTTGATGAACCAGCCGCGTAGCCCAACTCCGGTTGGGAGTGCCGACTTCGTGCTCATTATAAGCGGTGGGGATGCTTTGCTGATGGTCGGCTGCGAAGGCGAAAAGCCCGATTCCCGTTTGCTGGAGCCGCTGGAGGCATTGCGCACTCAATGCCTGATTTCTGGCCGAGTTGATGGCGGGAGCGCTCAAAAGCAGCAGGACCGCCAGCACGACCAACGCCACCAGCAGTTGGGGCAAGGAGAAGCCGGGGGGACGTTTCATGGTGAATTTAGCGTTGCGCAGTAGGGCGGCGGAGCAGGAAACCAAGAGCGATCACCCCCGGGCCGAGAAGGAGGGCGAGCGAAGAGGGCTCTGGCACGACTTGAAGCGAAACGTTGGAAAATTGGGCGCTCTCGATCACCACGCCGTCGCTGGCGGCTGCGTAGAGGCCGAAGGCGTTGATGAGATCGTAGGTCCCCAGCGTGCCGAAAGCTCCGGCATAGGTGTTGGAGAAGGTTCCCGACCCGTAACTGCCGGAGACGACGAGATCGTTGTTGTTACGAATCAATTCCAGCGTAAAAGTTCGGGCAACCCCCTCTTCAAAGCTCATGGAGTAGCCGCCGGTGGTGGGCAGGGATTGGGTGCCGGTTGCATTGGAGGTGGAACTGAAGTCACCGGCTCCCGTTTTGCGGTAGAGGGTGAGTGGGTTGGTAGCGATCGGGCTGTTGGGGTTGATGAGGAGAAAGCCGCTCCAGCCGCTGGTGTAGGTGGCTCCCGAACTGGCTGGGGCTGTCCGATTAGTGAAGAGAGCGGGGGTGGCGTGAGGCGTCGATGCGTTAAAAAGACCAAAGCGAAAGACGTTGAAGTCTTTGTGCGTCGCCACTCCGGAGAGTTGGAGGGTGAGGTCAAAGCTGAAGGTGAGCCGCGTCCCGTGGGTGAAGGTGATCGGGTCGAAGTAGGAGAAGACGCGATCGAGGGCTTGGTTGCCGATGTTTTGGAAATTGGCCGTGTTGGTGCCGTTGGTGATCGCGGCGGTGGTGCTGGCATTGGCGCGGATGGCGTACCAGTCGTCGACGTCAACCTGACGGGCATCAAGGGGAAGGGCGAGGGCGAGCGTGGCGCCAAGGAGGGAGAGGGTTGTTTTCATGGGAGGGTTACGGCTGCAGGCGTAGGGTTGAGGTTCGGTGGATGATTTCGCACGGAAAAAGGGTGGCGCTGGGGCGGTGTCGCTCGGTGGGGTTCTCAATCAGTTCTACCAGACGGCGAATGCTCCATTTGGCCATCTCTAGCGACGGTTGTTCGATGGTCGTCAGCGGGACGTTGCAGTAGCGCGAGTATGGAAAGTTATCGCCGCCGGAGACGGTGATCTCCTGAGGGACGGCGATGCCACGCTCCTTCAAGGCCAGAAGGGCGCCGGTGGCGATCTCGTCGTTCGTACAGATGAGCGCGTCGGGGCGGTCCTCTGCCGCGTCGAGGGCATGGAGGGTTTCGTGGTAGCCGACGTCGAACATGTTGGCAAAACAGGGAACCCGTAAAGGAAACCGGACCCACCCGCGTACTTCGCCGCAGTGGGAACTAAAGGTCGAGGGAAGCTCGAAGTAGTCGGCCAGTTCAGGGGTGGTGATCACTTCGCCGCCAGCGGAGGCGATCGCCTCACTAAAGCCTTCGATCCAGTCGCGGTGGAATTTTCCCATTCGGCTACCGGGTGGGAGCGGGTCGTGATAGGGGAACTGGAGCTGGAGGCGGCGGCTCCCTTGCTCCATATGGTGGCGGGTGATCTCGCGGAAGGCCGTTTTGAGGTCGAACTGCGTTTGGCTGGCGACTTCAAAGGTGCTGTTGAGGGAGACGACCGGGGGGAAATCGCGGCGCGTCTTCTCCCACCATGCCTCTTTCCCTTCCCCGGAGAGGTTGCAGAGGATGACCCCGTCGACCGAAGCATCAAACATATAGTGGCAGGCGGCGGTGAGGTCGCGCTTGAACCAGTCGATGTCGATGGAGATTAATTGATACCCGGCGTCAATCGCTTCGTGGGCAAGATGGCGGATGCGCTCCTGCGGGCCGTGGTAGAGCCCGGCGTGGCCGATGACGCCCAGCGTGTGACTGCGCCCGGTACGCAGGATGCGGGCCTGCCGTTGCGGGCGGTAGTTCATCTCCTCGGCCTTCGCTTTGATGAGCGCGACGGTTTCGGGCAGGAGCTTGTGCGCGATTTTGGGATTGAGCGCGGAAGCAACCGTCGATTGAGCCAACCCGAGCGCCTTGGCAATCGCCTTTTGCGTCACGGGAAGGGATGGGGCCGACTTCATGGTGAAGTCACATTGATACGAATCAATAGCGATGTCAACACGATTTTGCGTGCTTGAAAGAGCGTTAATTTTAGAGGGTTTGCAGCGCTTCACTGAGCGCTTCGGGCGTGGTCAACGGCGGTTGGCAGGTGAACTGGCGGCAGAGGGCGGCTGCGGTTTTCACCCCGCTCGGGAGTTGAAAATCGCGCAGGTAGGGGAGGGAATCGGAGAGCCACGCCTGCCCTTCCCCGGCATCGGCATAGAGGAGGGTGATCTCCGGCAGGAGTCGGCGTGCGATGGTTTCCTGAAACGGCACGAGATTCTCCGGCGTGCCGCTCAAGACGATTTGCACCGGATCGCGCAGGGCGAGATCAAGGGTGCCGAGCATCTGCGGCATGGCGTCGGGCATTCGGCGCAAGGTTCGCGCGAAAAATCCGATCGTCTTCAAGGCACGCAGTCGGAGCGTTTCATCATCGAGCAAGCGCGAGAGGCGGAGTGCATTGGCGGCGGCGACTGAGTTGGCCGACGGCTCGGCAGCGTCGTAATCCTCTTTCATCCGCAGGAAGAGGTGGGGATCATCGGCTTGCGTCGCGTAGTAGCCACCGTTGCGATCATCATAAAAGAGGTGATCACAGACGCCTTGCAGGTCGGCGGCCCATTGAAGCCACTCGATCTCAGCGCTCGCTTCATAGAGATCAAGGAGCCCGGCGATCAGAAAGGCGTAGTCATCCGTGAAGCCATCGACGCTTCCTGCCCCTTCCCGCCAGGAGCGCAGCAGACGGCCCTCTTTCCAGAGATGGGTGCGCAGGAAAGTCGCCGCCCGGCGGGCGCGTTCAAGATCGGAGCTGCCGTCACCGGGGAGAATCCGGCTCGCTTTGGCAAAAGCAGAGATCATCAACCCGTTCCAACCGGTGAGCAGTTTATCATCGAGGTGAGGGCGGGGCCGGCGGCTGCGTCGGTGGAAGAGGAGACGACGGCTTTCCGCAAGCGAGGCGGCTATGGCGGCCGTTTCCTGCCCGGTCAGAGCCGCGAGTTCCTCTGGCGTGTGTCGCAGGATCAAGGTGTTTTTCCCCTCAAGCTCGCCGTGGGGATCGCTCCCTTCCGGGGAGTTGCCCGTCAGTTCCACCCCATAGGCTCGGCAGAAGAGGGCGGCGGCTTCGGGAGGGAGAAGGCTCTCGATCTCCTCCTGCGTCCATATATAGAAGGCACCTTCCGCTTTTTCCCCGGGAGTTTCGGGCACGAGACTGTCGGCATCTTCGGCGCAATAGAAGCCTCCCTCCGGCGCGGTCAGGTCGCGGGCGACATAATCGAGGACCGCCCGGGCGACGTCGGCTTCCCTCGGGTCGCCGCTGATTTGGAACGCTTCTATATAGATGACGCTCAGGAGCGCCTGATCGTAGAGCATCTTCTCATAGTGGGGGACGTGCCAGAGCCGATCGACCGAGTAGCGGTGGAAGCCGCCGCCGAGGTGGTCGAAAATCCCGCCGCGCGCCATCTTGCGCAAGGTGAAGAGGAGCATCTCCCGCGCACGGGCTCCTCCCGGGGAGTCGGCACGCTGGTAACGGGCCAGAAAGTGGAACGCGGAGGAGCGCGGGAACTTGGGCGCATGGGAGAAGCCCCCTTCCTCTTCGTCGTAAAGCGCCTCAAAACGGCGAAACCCTTCATCGAGCACCCCTCGGTCTGGCAGCGAGGTGGCTCCTGTGGTCGATCGGCTCGATTCCAGCAAAGTGGCCGCAACCTCTTCACCATGAGCGGCGAGGCGTTCCGGCTCCTGCTCCCACGCTTCGGCGATGCGTTGCAGGAGGGTCGGAAAACCGATACGGCCCCAACGATCTTCCGGTGGGAAGTAAGTTCCGCCGAAGAACGGTTTCAACTCTGGCGTTAAAAAAGCGCTCAACGGCCAACCGCCGCTCCCGGTCGTCGCTTGAACGAAGGTCATATAGAGGCGGTCGACATCGGGGCGCTCTTCCCGATCGACTTTGATGGAAACAAAGTGGGCGTTGAGCAGGGCGGCGATCGCCTCGTTCTCAAACGACTCGCGCTCCATCACGTGGCACCAGTGGCAGGTGGAGTAGCCAATCGAGAGAAAGATCGGCTTCTTTTCAGCGCGCGCTTTCTCAAAAGCCTCCTCTCCCCACGGGTGCCAGTCGACAGGGTTGTGCTGATGTTGAAGCAGGTAAGGCGATTTTTCGGAAGCGAGACGATTGGTTTTCATGACGGGGATCGGGGTTGGTGCGCTCTTTCCTGAAAAAAACGCGTTGCGGCCTTTTCAGGATGGGGCATAAATGAGAGCACCTCCAACCAAAAACAAGCCGGTGTGAATGGCCCGGGTACTCTTCAATGCAACCAAAGAATCGATCATCCCTCCTCTCCCGGGAGTTGCTGCACAGGTTTATTCCACTGCGCCGGGGGAGTGGCTCGCTCTGGATTTCGATGGGGTTGGTCTGGAGTTTGACGCTGGCGCTCCTTCTTCTATTAGGAGGATGTGCCGGGCCGTCATGGGAAGTCTCAAAGTTTACGACCGTGGTGATCGATGCGGGCCATGGCGGGCATGATAGCGGTGCTATCTCGCGGCGGACCGGCAGGCGGATTCTGGAAAAAGATCTCGCGCTGGATACCGCCCTGCGGGTCGAGCGCAAGCTGCGGGCGGCGGGGGTCAAGACGGTGATGACCCGGCGCGATGACCGTTTTATCCCGCTCGACACCCGGGTCGCGATTTCCAACCGCAATCGCGCTTCGATTTTTCTCTCCATTCACTACAACCACTCTCCCAAGGGGCATATCTCCGGCGTGGAGGTTTATCATAATCAACGCGGGACGGCGAAGCTCTCCCACGATCTCCTCAACGCGATCTCCCGCGATACCGCGAAACGGAAGCGCTTTGTTAAAACGGCCAACTTCCGTGTCCTGCGGAAATCTCACGGGCCGGCGGTGCTCGTTGAATGTGGTTTTTTGAGCAACACTTATGAGGCGCGGCGCTGTTCCACCCCGGAACATCGCGAGGCGATTGCTAACGCCATCGTCAAAGGGTTCCTCATGCAGCGGCGATAAGCCGGGGGGAGAAAAAGCGAGCGCCCCGCCGCGGAACATCGTATAAACGGGAGGCCATGACTCTCTATCCGCGTTCGGTTCAACTCACAGGTGGAGACGGCGGGTTGCCCCGTTTCCTGATTGATTCCCCTTTTGCCACGGCAGAGCTCTTTCTCCATGGAGCCCACCTCACGGCGTTTCAGCCAAAGGGGGAGGAGCCGCTTCTCTTTTTAAGTAGGGAAAGCGTGTTTAAGCCCGATTGGCCGATTCGCGGAGGAATTCCGGTGATTTTTCCGTGGTTTGGCCCCGGTCGGCATGAAGGGGAGGGGGCGCATGGGTTCGCGCGGCGTCGGTCGTGGTCAGCGCAGACGGTGCAGGAGCGCCAAGATGGCGCGTTGCTTTTAAGTTTACGGCTCGATCCACAACCGGGGGAAGGCGATTGGGTGGCCCGGCTCCATTTTGAAATCGCGAAAAAACTTACGATTCGCATGGAAATCACCAATACCGGGAGTGAAATCCTTCGGTGCGAGGAGGCCCTCCATACTTACTTTAAGGTCAGTGACGTGCGGCAGGTCACCCTCCACGGTCTTGATCAGACGCCATACTTGAGTGAAATCGAGGAGCCGCAGCACAATCGGCAGGGGGCGGATGCCCTTCGTTTCGATCAGGAGATCGATCGTGCTTACTTTGATACGCGGGATCGCCTCGTCATTGAAGATCCGGGGCTGCGTCGGAACATCGTCATTGAGAAGGAAGGGGCCGCATCGGTGGTGGTTTGGAACCCTTGGGTAGAAAAATCGCGCCGTCTCGCCGATTTCGCCGAAGATGAATGGCCCGGGATGCTCTGTGTTGAAACTGGAAACCTTAAAGCGAACACGCTGGAGATCGCCCCCGGGGAGCGACATCTCTCTACCACTTCGTTTTGGAGTGAACCGCTCGCCTGATTTTTGACCCATGGCACGTCCTTCTTCTAAAAAGATCGCCACTGATGGCCCAACTGCCGGTGCTTTTTCCGGGGCCTTCGCTGCGTTAAGTGGAGAAAACCTTCCTGAAGGCGAGGAAACGGCGCTCCCACCGCCCACGACGACGACCTTTAAGAAAGGGCGTGTGCTCCTCCGCAAAGAGACCGCTCACCGGGGAGGGAAGAGTGTTTTAGTCCTAAGTGGCTTCTCCGCAGAGCATGATACGGCGGTTTTGGAGGCATTGGCGCGGCAACTTCGGAAGGTTTGCGGTAGCGGCGGTGCTCTAAAAGGGCGCGAAATTGAAATTCAGGGAACTGCCGTCGCCCGAATCAGGGAGTTTTTAGGGGCGAAGGGCTATCAGGTGGCCGGAATTCGGGAGGCTTGAGGGGCGGGAATCACGGGGGAAAGATCGGTTTTCGAGGGGAAATGTAAAAAATGTGAGAAAATTCGGGAAAGAGGGTTGACGAACCCACTGATTTTGCTACTTTCCACATCCCGCAAGGGAAGGAGCTTCCTAATCAGCCAATCGGGCTGAAAAAGATTTGAAAAAATCTTCAAAAACCCGGTTGACAAAGTGAGACGAAACGCTAAGGTGTCCGTCCCGCAAGGAACGGCAGCAAACCGGGGAAACCCCGATCGAAAGATCAGGTCAACCTCCTCTGAGAGCAGCGAAAAAAACTTAAAGTTTTTTGTTGCATGATGAGAAAAAAACGGTAAGTTGTTCGTCCCGCTGAAAAACGGGACTTCTTCCGAAAGGGAGAAAGCGCAGCAATGCGCGACACGCTTTGAGAAAAGCGAGTCACTTTTCTGGAAGAAAAAACTTGACGCAAGTCGTTGAGTTTGAGAAACTTCCCGAAGGGAAAAAGATCTTTGAAAGTTTGGTTCCGAAGTAAGTGTTTCTTAAAAAGAAGCGCCGATCTAGGAATGGTTGAAAGAATAAGCGAAAATTGAATTGTGCGTTGCACGTCAAAGTATTTGAACTCAAATATTAATTGACCGAGC
>JBBCIW010000002.1:0-555287 GCA_037189865.1 Chthoniobacteraceae bacterium
GTGCGTGGATTGAAACTTATGCTGCTGCTGATTTTGAGCGCGGCTGCGTGGTCGCACCCCATGCGGGTGCGTGGATTGAAACAAGGAAATTGCCGCCGTCGACCTCCTCCCGGAAAGTCGCACCCCATGCGGGTGCGTGGATTGAAACATCGCAACACGTACCGCCGGTGCATGGCGCCGCTGTCGCACCCCATGCGGGTGCGTGGATTGAAACTTGCTCCCCAGTGCGATCCGTTTCCGCGCCAATGTCGCACCCCATGCGGGTGCGTGGATTGAAACACCAAAACTGGCGACGGGATACGGGCGCGGAAGAGTCGCACCCCATGCGGGTGCGTGGATTGAAACCGTAGTCTCAAGATGAGAGCAGACCGGACCGCGTGTCGCACCCCATGCGGGTGCGTGGATTGAAACTCAGCCTAACCGTGGTCCATTGGCTGGCCGCCGGGTCGCACCCCATGCGGGTGCGTGGATTGAAACATGGTCCATCCCGCCGTGGCGATCAATACAATCGGGTCGCACCCCATGCGGGTGCGTGGATTGAAACGGGAACCTTGATGTCATCAGCGTCAAAGTCCTCGTGTCGCACCCCATGCGGGTGCGTGGATTGAAACCGGCGTTTTGCAAGGGGGTTGGTAGCCGAGGGCGCGTCGCACCCCATGCGGGTGCGTGGATTGAAACATCGCCCGCCCTTCGGCGTTGAGACGCCCGCGCAAGTCGCTCCCCATGCGGGTGCGTGGATTGAAACTTCGTAGATGACGGATAATGAGCATCTCCGCCGCGTCGCACCCCATGCGGGTGCGTGGATTGAAACCGGGTCCAGCGGGTGGTGGTCCCGGATTAAACGGGTCGCACCCCATGCGGGTGCGTGGATTGAAACGCACCTGATCGATAGCTATGTCCCCGAGCTTAGCGTCGCACCCCATGCGGGTGCGTGGATTGAAACAGTATCGTTCCCTTGGTCCATGGCAACCCTCTTGTCGCACCCCATGCGGGTGCGTGGATTGAAACGGATCGCCCGCGCAAAGCTGGAGCAAAAGGAACGGTCGCACCCCATGCGGGGGCGTGGATTGAAACTACACCTACGAACTGGCGGAAATAGAAGTGCCAGGTCGCACCCCATGCGGGTGCGTGGATTGAAACAGGACTCCCCCCCCGACGAAGAGGGTGGGATTTTGTCGCACCCCATGCGGGTGCGTGGATTGAAACAATGCAGGCGGTCGCGAAATAGTGGCGTAAGTCGGTCGCACCCCATGCGGGTGCGTGGATTGAAACAAGCTTTGGGACTACTGGGTTGAACTGGATGGTTCGAGTCGCACCCCATCCGGGGTGCGACGATTACAACCCCTCCCCGGGGCCAAAACCGCAATGCCAACGTCAGCCCCTTTCCCCTCTTTCACGCCTCCACCGGCGCACCTGCAAGCTTCCACTGGGGATGCTCCAGAATCGCTTGCTCAAACCTTGGGCGCTCTTCGAGCGGGATGCTTTCGGGATACTTCGCCCCGGAGCGATGCCACTTCTCCAGCCACTCAGGCGGCAGGAGTGGGTAGCGGATCGCCTCGGCTTCCAGCGCGGCCCGGGTGAGCGCGATCGTTGTCTCCTGCTTCAACCCGACCGCGCACCCCCTCGCCAGATAAAAACCGTTGGCCAGCAAGGTCGCCCGGACGGCGGTGGAACAGGTGTAGGTGAGCAACTCGCTCGGCCCGTCCTGACAAGCGGCGAAGACTTTCGCAAAAGCCTCCCTCGTCCAATGGGCCGCCGCGGTTTTGCTCGAAAACAGGTCGAAGAAAATCAGATCAGGCCGGGCTGGGGCGTCCGCCATGGTTTCCAGAAAATCACCTTCCAACAACGTCCAGCGCAACCCCGGGTATTGCCGCGATTGCCACTCCCCCTCCTCCAGAATCCCCGCCGGACCGCTATGGCGAAGGTAGGTGAAAAGATTGATATGAAGCCGGGCGAGCCGTAGCGAATCGAGATCGTTCTCAAAGCTAATCAAATGCATCGGGCGAACCTCACCGGAGCGTGCCGCCGCTTCCTCAAAGGCGTGAATCGCCGCCATCGCGTTCGCCCCGGCGCCAAGGCCGAGATCCCAGATCACCAGCGGCGAGCCGTCCGCCGCCGGTTCATTGAGCCGCCGCACCAGTTCCGCCTGTTTAACATAGATGGCGCACGCCTCCTCATACGGCGGGGTGCGTGAGTGCATGATCTCGCCGGAGGGGGTGTGCAGAATGCTCGCAAACCCTTCCCGGGCAATGTGGACGGCGTAGTCGCCCATTTGCGTCGGCCGCCGCTTCTTGGGTTTGGAATGCTTGATCGGGTGATCAAGGTCATCGGCGTGGAGCAACGGCCGCTTCTCGTGATAAAGCGCCAGAAAGCGATCCTCCAAAATGCTCGCACGAATTTCCCGCATGAGCTGATGATAAAAATGGAGGTTATGAATACCGAGCAATTGCCACCCGAGCGTCTCCCCGGTCTTGGTGAGATGATGGAGATACGCCCTCGGGTAACGCAGGCAGGTCAGACAGCGGCACAACGGATCAAGCGGATCAGTCGAAGTTTTATACACCCCCCGGCGCATCTGCAAAAACCCGCGCGAGGTAAAGACGCCGCCGCGCTGGGCAAGTTGCGTCGGCATAATGCAGTCAAACATATCGACGCCACGGTGCACCGCTTCCAGCAGATCCAGCGGCGTGCCGACCCCCATCAGATAGCGCGGTTTGTCGTGCGGAAGGAGTTCGGCGGTAAATTCGCACAGATCCTCGCGCTCGCTCTTGCTCTCGCCGACGGCCAATCCGCCGATCGCCATCCCGTCAAAAGGCATCGCGCTTAAAACCGCCGCGCTCTCCCGGCGCAACGCCTTGTGAAGCGCCCCCTGCACAATCCCGAAAAGCGAAGCGGGGCTCTCCCCTCTTGCGGCAAGGCTGCGGACAGCCCAGCGATGGGTGATCCCGAGGGCGTCCCGCGCGGCAGCTTCATCCGCGGTCGAAGGGATGCACTGGTCGAGCACCATCATGATGTCGCTCCCGATCGCCTTCTGGGTTTCGATGCTCAACTCCGGGGAGAGGAGGATCGTCCGCCCGTCGATATAGCTCTGGAACGCCGCCCCTTCCTCGCTCATGGAGCGCGAATGTGGCAGGGAAAAAATCTGGAATCCGCCGGAGTCAGTCAGGACGGAGCGCTCCCAGTTCATCAGGCCGTGAATCCCGCCAACCGCCCGGAAAACCTCCGGCCCCGGACGCAAGAGAAGATGGTAGGTGTTGGCGAGGAGGATCTGCGCCCCGGCATCGGCAAGGGTGTGGGTGAGTTGCGCCTTGACGGTCGCCTGCGTGCCGACCGGCATGAAAAGCGGCGTCTCGACGACGTTGTGGAGAGTGCGAAAGGTCGCCGCACGGGCGCGGGAACCGGTGGCAACATGTTGCAGACGGAAATCGAGGCGGGATGAACTCATGGTGGCAATCAGGCGCCGGGGCGTGGCGGCTCGGGATGGAGGAAACGCTTGCGCGCCCCCATCGGCGTTGCCACCCGGCGGGTCACGGCCCCATGGCCGAACTCGGCCAGAAAACGCCCCTCCCCCTCGGTGTTGGCAATGAAGATCATCTCCCCACCCGGCAGCAGAACGGTCGACGCCTCCGGGTTGATGGTGAGCGTCTCGCCCATGCGTAACGCCACGATGTTGCAGCCGACCAGCCGTGTCAACGCCGCTTGCGCCAGCGTCTTCCCGGTAAGGCGCTCGGGGATCACGGTTTCGCAAACGTTGAGCCCCTCGGCCAGCATCAACACCCCCGCCCCCTGCAACGCTTCGAGGATCGCCATCGCCCCCATGGAGGCGTAGGAGAGGACGAAATCGGCCCCCGCGCGGTGGAGCGTGGAGATATTGCGCTCCAGCGTCGAGCGGCTGATGATCTGCACATCCGGGCGCAACCGGCGGCAATAGAGGGTGAGGTAGATGTTCGTATCATCATCATGCGCGGTGACGATGATCGCCGGGGCGTTGGCGATCCCCGCCGCTTCGAGCGTGGCAACATCGGCGGCATTGCCGAGGACGTAGTGCTCATCGCGGATCCGTTCACGCTTCTGCTCGATGATTTTATACGGCACCTCCCGCTCGGCGAGCATCCGCGCCGTCGCCCGCCCGACCCGTCCGCCACCGATGATGATCACCGCCCCGTTACTGACGTGGTAAATACAGAAGAGTTCATTGTAACGGTCGATCTGTTCCTGCGATCCGGCCAAGAGCAGGATCGAGTGCGCATCAATGATGCTCTCGCCCAGCGCCGGTTCAAAATGCCCCCGTTTCCAAAGCCCGACGACGCTGACGCCGACCAGTTCGCGCAAGCGGCTTTCGGCGATGGTCTTGCCGACCAGCGGTGTCCCGGCAGCGGTCGCTTCAGCGATAAGAAGGCGGTCAAAGCGTCCGACAACATGCGCCGTAGCGTCAGCCCCGCTCACGCGCCGGGCGTTGGCCTCCCCCATCAGTTCGGGGAGTTCGAGAACGTGGTTGCTCCCGGCCAAAGTCAGGATGTCGACGGAGGCGACCGAGTCCGCCGTGGTCACAATCGGCACGCGGCCACACACCTCCCGCGCGGTGAAGGCGATGTTGGTGTTGGCCATGTCGGTGCCGGTGGCAGCGATCATCGCCGCCTGCCCCGCTTGCGTAAGCCGGTAGGTTTCGAGGCGATCAGGCTCGCCGAAAACCACCTTGACCCCCATGTCGTAGAGCCGCAGCGCCTCTTCGAGATCGCCGACAATGACGGCGTAGGGGTAGTGATACTGTTCAAGCCGGGTGATGAGCGCGGCGGAGACCGGATCGTAGTGCGTTAAGAGGACATGCCCCTGCATCGTCGGCGGGAGGCGGCGCGGCGCACGGGCCTCGGCCTGCGCCTGCATCCACGGGGCGTAGAAAAATTCGATAAAGGTAAACGGGAGGAGGATCAGCAAAAAGACCATCCCCGAGAGGAGGACGATGATCGAAAAAGCGCGCCCGAGATCGGTGTGAAAGGTGATGTCGCCAAAGCCGAGCGTGCTCATCACCGTGAGCGTCCAATAAAAGCCGGTGATCCAGCTAAACTCACGCCCCTCCCACATCATCAAGAGGTGGAAGATGACGCTGAACGCCACCACCAGCCCCGCCAGCAGGCCGAGGAACTTCACCAGCAGACGCACGTTGCGCCGCCCGCCGCTACTCCCCTGCGGGAGAAGCGGCGTTAACTGGGCAGTCAGAAATTTCATGATCAACCGGAGGGGCAATGCGGTCGGCACTACCCCTCCGGGAAGCTTTCAGGGAAGGTTACAACCGCGAAATCAGCAACTCGCGCTGGTAGACCATCTGCTTGGGCAGGCGTTCGTAGAGCTGGATGAAGAGTTCATCCTGAAGGAGCAGTTCACGGGTCCACTCCTTCTTGTCGATGCTTTGGAGCTCCTCAAACTGCTCCGGCGTCACCTGATCCTCCAACCCCTTGAGGTTGAACTGATCGGGGTACGGCATCCAGCCGATCGGCGATTCGTAGGCCGAAGCGCGCCCCTTGCACCGGTCGATAATCCAGTTGAGTACCCGCATGTTCTCGCCGAAACCGGGCCAGAGGTAGTTCCCCTCGGCATCGCGACGGAACCAGTTGACGTTGAAAATCAGCGGCGGGTACTTGATCTCCTTGCCCATGTTCAGCCAGTGCAGGAAGTAATCGCTCATGTTGTAGCCGCAGAACGGGAGCATCGCCATCGGATCGCGCCGCACCTGCCCCTGCCCGCCGACCGCCGCCGCCGTCATCTCCGAGCCCATGCTCGCGCCGAGGTAGACCCCTTGGCTCCAGTTAAAAGCCTGAACGATGAGCGGCACAGTGTTGGCACGACGCCCCCCGAAGATAATCGCACTGACCGGCACCCCCTTGGGATCATCGAACTCCGGCGCGAGCACCGGGTTATTGATCGCCGGCGCGGTGAAGCGGCTGTTGGGGTGAGCCGCTTTCTCGCCGCTCTGTGGCGTCCACGGGTTCCCCTTCCAATCGGTGAGACGTTCGGGGACGGGGCCGTCCTTCCCTTCCCACCAGACGTCGAGATCGTCGGTGAGCGCGACATTGGTGTAGATCGTGTCGCGATTGATCGTCAGCATCGCGTTCGGGTTGGACTTCATGTTGGTCCCCGGGACGACGCCGAAGTACCCGGCCTCCGGGTTGATCGCATAGAGCCGCCCGTCCGGACCGGGGCGCATCCAGGCGATGTCGTCGCCGATCGTGGTGATCTTCCACCCCTCAAGGGTCGGCGGCGGGATGAGCATGGCAAAGTTGGTCTTGCCGCAAGCGCTCGGGAAGGCGGCAGCGACGTAGGTCTTCTCCCCCGTCGGCGATTCCACGCAGAGAAGGAGCATATGCTCGGCCATCCACCCTTCGTTGCGCCCGAGGTAGGAACCGATCCGCAGCGCCAGACATTTCTTGCCGAGCAGGACGTTACCGCCGTAGCCCGAGCCGACGGAGATAATCGCGTTATCCTGCGGAAAGTGAGCAATGAACCGGCGCTCCGGGTTGCAATCGAGCGTGCTATGGGTGCCACGGTTGAAATCGTTGCTCTGGCCGAGTTGCTCGTAAGCGACGTTCCCCATGCGGCTCATGATGCGCATGTTGAGGACGACGTAGATTGAATCGGTAATCTCGATACCAACCTTCGTAAGCGGCGAGCCGGGAGGCCCCATCAGGTACGGGACGACGTACATCGTGCGCCCTTCCATCGACCCGTCGAGCAGGTCGTGGAGCTTCTCGTACATCCCGGCGGGGGCTGCCCAGTTGTTGGTCGGCCCCGCTTCGTCTTCATACGGGGTGCAGATAAAGGTGAACGCCTCGACCCGCGCCACGTCATTCGGGTTGGAACGGTGGTAATAACAGCCGGGGAGCTTCTCCTGATTAAGCCGGATGAGCACCCCGTCATCGACCGCCTTGTTGTAAAGGTAGTCCCTCTCCGCCTCGGAGCCATCGACCCAGAAGATGCGCGCCGGGCGGCATCGCTCTGCGGTCGCTTGGACAAAGTCGAGAACGTGAGGGTTGGTCGTATTCGGGGTGTTGCCGATGGTTTCCATAAAAAAGGTTTTCTTCAAAGCCGCGTTAAAACGAAGGTGACAGGGTGATCCATCGCCCCGCTTTCAGGGATTGCAAGGCATTCACGCCGAAAACGGGGGCCGATCCTCTCTTGCTAAAACGTCGCACCCTTGGCAAGTTGGTGCGACCAACGTCAGCACCATGAGCTTTTACCGCGAAAACGACGATTACGAGCCGTTGACGTGGGTTCGCGGGCATCCGATCTACGCGACCACGCTGATTGCGCTCCTGCACGTCGTGATGCTGGTAGTCATCTCGCTGACAGCGGCCTCCGGTTCGCAGGCGTTGGAGAACGCGCTCGGCTTTCGCAGCAGCGCCTTGCTCGAAGGGGGGCAATTCTGGCGGCTGGTGACTTACTACCTGCTCGAACCGATGCCGTTCTCCCCGATCTTTTTCGCCTTGCAGCTCTTCCTGCTCTACATCTTCGGGCGCGAGGTGGAGAAATACCTCGGACACCGGCGCTTTCTGGTGCTCATCGGCCTGCTGATCGTGACGCCACCCCTGCTCCTGACCCTTGCGGGCCCGTGGGCATCGACGACGTTGGTAGGCTCGCTCTCTGTCCATTTTGCGCTCTTTATAGCCTTCGCCACTCTTTACCCGGGAGTCGAGTTTTTTCTCCGGATTCAGGCACGTTGGCTGGCATGGGCGTTTCTGGGCCTTTATACCCTGTTCTTCCTCTCGCAAGCCCGTTGGGCGATGTTGTGCGCTTTTCTCGGCAATGCCGTGGTAGCGTGGCTTTTTATCGCCGTTTTGCGCGATCAGATTGATCTTGGCGGCTGGTTGCGCGCCCGGCGCCAGCGTCCCGCCCGCCCGGTTTTCAGCGAGCCCGATCACCCTTCGCGCCACACCGTCAGCCGCCGCGCCGCCACATCGACACCGGAGGAAGAGATCGACCCGGTGGCAGC
The DNA here is from genome assembly GCA_037189865.1 of Chthoniobacteraceae bacterium. Lineage (GTDB taxonomy): Bacteria > Verrucomicrobiota > Verrucomicrobiia > Chthoniobacterales > Chthoniobacteraceae > DATMFV01. The sequence continues at coordinate 7,985 of JBBCIW010000002.1, forward strand.
GATCGACCCGCTCCTTGATAAAATTGCCACCCACGGCCTTGCGAGCCTGACCAAAGAGGAACGCGCCCGGCTTGAAGAAGCGCGAGAGGCGCTCCTTAACCGTTCTTCTTCACGATAAAAACCGTGTCCCTTACCCCGTTTTTGAAAAACCACTTGCCCACCCCCGGCTTGTCGGGTTGAGTGACGATCCCGCCTTTTAGTAACCACCCGTGCACCCCTACCTTCCTGAACTACCCTGCTGCATGAGCCTGCGATCCCTTCGCATGCCCCCCCTCTGCCGATGAACACGGTCGCCCTTTCCCGCATTCTCGGACTGGTCCTCGGGGTCCTGTTTGCCATCTGGTGCGGTCTGACCGTCGGGGCAGGGCAACACCGGATGGTCCTCATCAGCATCCTTCTACTGGCAGGCATTGCTCTCTCCATTGCTGCGCGGGAACGGATATGGCTCATCATTCCCCTCTTTGGCGCCATCGGTGGGACTCTTACTTTTATGCCGGCCCGCATCAGCATTCAGGAAACCGGCATCCTGGTGGCGTTTGGCTGTTTTCTGATCTTCAAGGCGCTCAAAATTGTCAATTTCAAGCCGCAATACCGCTTCATTGATTTCATCTTCGGCGTCCTCCTTCTTTACATTTTCATTCTCTACTGCCGTTTCCCGGTCGGGACGTTCCTCTTCAAAAGTGAATTGGTCGGAGGGCGTCCCTACTTTGCGGTTGTGGTTGCCACGCTAGGCTACTGGGTTCTGGTCCGCTCACAGATCACCCCCTCCATCGCCTCGCGCCTCCCCCTCTGGATTGCGCTCTGCGCCTCGATCGGGATGTTCACCGGCCTGATCACCACATTCATTCCCGGAATGGCCGTCCTCGCGGTCGTTTACTCCAATTTTGGCGCGATTGAGAGCGTCGATCTCCGAACCTCACGCTTCGGCTTTTTCCATGATATCGGCACGCGCACTTTTCAGGCGCTTTGCAGTTACTTCAAGCCTCTGCAAATGATTTCACCGGCCAGGCCGCTGATCGCTATCCTGACCATCTTCTCTCTGGTAGGCGTTCTCATCTCAGGCTATCGCTCCTCCTTCCTGCTGTGTGCCTTTTTCTTTCTGGTCACCTCGCTCTACCGTCGCAAATTTGCAGAGTTAGCGGTCATCGGCACTCTTGGGGTGATCACCCTGGCCACGATGCCGCTCGTTCAGGAGGTTTATCCACTTCCGTACGGCATCCAACGCTCACTCACCTTTCTACCCGGCGACTGGTCGCCCGAAGCCGTCAAAGATGCCGAGGAGACCAAACAATGGCGCATCGAAATCTGGAAACGCCTTTTTGAGAGTGACTATTACCTCAAGGACCGCTGGTTTGGAGATGGCTTCGGCTTCTCCAGCTCACACCTCGCCGCCACTGCCCGCCAGGAGGACCATGTCGGCTCCAGTATTGCGCTACAAGAACACTTTCTTTTTACCGGCGACCTCCATTCCGGCCCGCTCTCCACCATCTTTTTTGTCGGTTACGTCGGCCTTGCCTTATTGCTGTTCCTCTTCTTCCTGATGATTCGCCTCGCACACCAACTCATTCTCCGGGCGGCAGGGACCCCGTTTGAACCGTGGTGTCTTTTTCTGGGCGCCGGTTTCATCTCGTTTGTCCTCATCTTCCTGATCGTTTACGGAAGTTTTAAGGATAACCTCCCTTACTTCATCATCACGCTCGGCCTCCTGAAAATGACAGAACGAGGACTCAACCAATACCTGGAGCAGCAGCGCGAAAACGAAATGCTGGAGAGAGATCCCATCGCTTCTTCCTAGGAGGTGTTCACGAATGGAGAAAGGTGGAAACGAGGGGCCGCTTCTACCCATGAACCGATGGCAACCGCTGCGCGATGCCCCACTGGTCCACTCGCTGCGAAGCACTTCGCTCTTTGCCGGATTGCCGGAAAGTGACCTCGCTGCCATCGCCGCCACCGCCGTTAGGCTTCACCTGAACAAAGGGGAGTATCTCTTCCGTGAAGGGGAGGACGTCGCCGGGTTTTACATCGTGCGCCAAGGAGTGATCAATGTCCACCGCGTCGCCTCCGACGGGCGCGAACAGGTGATCCACCTCTTCCGAAGTGGCGAATCACTGGCAGAGGCGGCACTGGTCAGCGATTCGGGCTACCCGGCGGATGCCCGCGCGGCCGAGGAGAGCGAACTTCTCCTTATCCCCAAAGCGACCTTCCTTGCTCAACTCCAGAGCGATGCCCGTCTGGCGCTACGGATGCTCGCGTCGATGAGCCAGCATCTGCGCGTGCTGGTCACTTCCATCGAGAGCCTCAAGCTGCGCGATGCTGAGACGCGACTCCTCCACTGGCTGCTCAACCGCTGTCCACAGCCGCCCGGGGATACACCGGTCGAAATCGAGCTTGGCGTCTCTAAAGCTCTCCTTGCCAGCGAACTCGCCACGCGACAGGAGACCCTCTCGCGCCTCTTTGCCAAGTTGCGCGATGCGGGCCATCTCACGATCCAACGCAGGACGATCCGCGTGACCTCGCCCAGAGAGTTGCAGGCACTCTTCGAGGTAAACCTAAGCGGGGGTCACTGAGCAAAGGCGCAGTTTGGCGCGGTAGATCGGCAGGCCGTCGGCGCGGAAATAGCGCTCGAAATCGGTCTGCGGATAGTCGACACCGGGGTCCCATGGTGATCCGCCAGGGCGTTCCTCGCTAAAGGCAGGATGTTCCCCGAAGACTTCGCACATCTGCTCGTAATACGGGAGATCATCGGTAGAAAGCCGCAGTTCCCCACCCGGGGCAAGCGCCTGCGCCACGGCGTCGAGAAACTCACGCTGGAAAATGCGGCGTTTATGATGGCGCACCTTGGGCCATGGATCGGGGAACATGAGATGCATCACGTTGACCGAGCCGGGCGGCAGGAGGTAGCGCACGAAGTAATGGCTCTCAATACGCAACAGCCGCACGTTGGTCGCGTTGGCCCGGGCCGCACGCCGCGCCGTCTTGCGCACTCGCCCCAGCAGACGCTCCACGCCGATGAAACGACGCTCCGGCTTACGCGACGCTCGCTCGACGAGGAAGCCGCCATCGCCACTGCCGACATCGACCTCCAGCGGTGCCGCCTCCCGTCCCGGGAACATCGCCGCGAGATCAAGCGGCGCAAAGTAATCACCCGGCTCAAAGGGGACTTCCTCCGGGTCAAAATGAAAAACCGACGCGATCATGATACTACCGCCCGTGCTTCTCCTGATAGGCGCGCTGGAGGCGTTTGAGCTTCCCGCCGATCCCGGCCTTCGTTGCGGAGTTCATCCGGTCGATAAAGAGGATGCCGTGGAGATGGTCGACCTCGTGCTGTAACGCGCGGGCGAGGAGCCCTGCCGCTTCAAATTCAATGACCCGGCCATCGAGAAGCTGCGCCTTGGCCCGGACGGTTGCCGGACGTTGGATATCGGCCACGAGGTTGGGGAAACTCAAACACCCTTCGGTGTCAAACTCGCGCTCTTTGCCGAGTTGCAACTCCGGGTTGATCAGGACCATCGGGCTCCACTCGGCGATGTCGACCTCCTTGCCGTCCATCCACATGATGCTCGGGCGCTCTTCAGCAACGGTGACATCGAGGACAGCGAGTTGCAGCGCATGGCCGACCTGCTGGGCGGCGAGGCCAACCCCCTGTGCCTTCTCCATCGTCTCTAGCATCGCCCCGGCCAGTTGCCGGATTTCATCAGTGATCTCCTCAATGCGAGCCCCTTTGGCCCGGAGGATCGGGTCGCCATATTGTACAATTTCCACGCGTTTCTCCCCTTGTTAAAAAAAATAGTTCAGCGTTTGAGTTCGGTAAAGGCGGGCAAACTACCTTTGACGCCCGCTTCTTTCAAGGCATCCATGACGGCAATCACCTTTCCAAAAGGGGCATCGGTATCAGCCCGTAGCGCAATCGGCTCCCCGGAAGCCGCCAGCGGGCGAAACGCTTCGATGAGTTGGGCCACTTCGATCGCATTCTCATTAAGGAAGATCACCCCTTCGCTGGAGACGGTGATCGCCACCGGCGGCTCGGCGTCAATCGCCTTGTCGGTCGTCACCTTGGCCCCCGCCTCCGGCAGCCGGAGCACGACCGCCGGTTGCAGCCGCTTGAAGGTGCTCGTCACGATGACGAAGATGAGCAGGATGACGAAAATGTCGATCAGCGCGACGATGATGATCGTCGGGGTGCGACGTTTGCGCGTGTAGAAATTCATGAGAGCGGCTCCGTCCCGGCGGCCCCGGCTTTCCCGATGCTAAAACGGCTCTTGCGCGAGTAACATTTTGCGAGCAACCCGCTGATGATCGCCTCCATTTCCGCGCTCAGAGTTTCGACTTTTTTGGAGTAATAGGAGTAGGCGATCAGGCTCGGGATCGCGATGGCGAGGCCGACGATCGTCGTGTTGAGCGCTTCGGAAATCCCGAGCGCCAGCCCGCGCGGGTCAGCAATCGTCTCGCTCGTCCCGAGACTGGCAAAGACGGTGACCAACCCCGAAACCGCCCCGAGCAACCCGATGAGCGGGGCAATCCCGACGATCACTTCGAGCACCACCAGCCCCGATTCCATCCGGATCACCTCCCGCTTGGCGCGGGTCTGGACCGCTTCGACATTCTCGCTGCGCGGCCATTCGATATGGCGCAGGCAGACATGGGTGACGCGGCCCAGCGGCGTCGGGTCATCGGCGACCAGTTCCTCCAGCTTGGCAAGAGCGCGGCGATTTTCCCCCGGGGCGAGCGCCTCGATCTCATTCCAGATCGCAGGAGGGAGGACCTGATCGCGCCGCAGCGCCCAGCCGCGCAGGATCATCGTCGCCACGGCCACGAGCGAACAGGCAAGGAGCAGGTACATGAAAAACCCGCCGTGAACGAAAAACTGGGTGATGGAGAAGGCAAGCGTCATTGGTTGGCAAAAATGGTGAAGGTAAACTCGATCTCGATCCGACCACCCGGCGCTCTGGCGAGGCGTTCGGGGGGGATCGGCGGGATCTCCGCCTCGCGGATCGCCCGGATGGCGTAGTCGGTATTGGCCTTGGCGGCGTTGGGAGTGAGCACCTTCACGTTGGAGACCCCCCCTTTGCCATCAATGGCAAATTTGATACGCACACTCCCGGCTTCCAGCAAACCCAATTTTGATTCCCGAAAGGCGTTCCAGCGTGCGCCGATACTGTTACCGACCGCCTTCTTCCAGTCGCCGATCGCATCGACACCGATCCCCTCCTCCTCGCCCGGCGTCGGGGCAGGGGTCGGAACGGGGGAAGCGGCGATGCTCTGGGCGTTCTCTCCCTCCTCTTGTGGCGAGGGGGTCGGTGCAGGAGTCGCTGCGGCAGGAGCGCTCGCCCGGGAGTGATGGGCGGCGACCATGGTGGGGCGTTCCGGCGCGGTCTCGGAGCGTTGGAGGTTTCGAGGGTCGAGTTCCGTACGCAACGGCTCGGCCCCCTGAGCACGGGGCGGCGGGGTGGCGGCAGGGAGCGACGGGAGCGCTACCGTTTCCACCGGCACGCGCTCCGGCTCCGGCGCGAGGGTCGCCTCGACCTCAAAGACGAGCGGCTCCTCGGGGAGCATCTCTTCGAGCAATTCCGGCGGCACCCACGCCTGATTCCCGGAAAAAAGCGCCAGCGCCCCGAAGATGAGAAGGTGAATCGCCAGCGAGAGGGCGCCCGCCACCGTCACCCGTCGCGCGGGGTGGGGCGGCCAGCGATAGAGGTCGCTCGGAGAAGGGGCAGCCATCGCTCTCTACGGCTGCAAGGGGGGAAATCGCCATTCAAAACCGCTCCACCGCTCCGGCAACCGGGGCGGCTCGCTACATTTTAAATTCGGCAGGTGAACCATCATGCAAAGGGTCGCGCCTCAAGCCCCCTTCTTCCGGGCAACCTCGGCGCGTTTCCCTACAGCGATAGCGCGTTTTGCCCGGCACGGCAACCCTCAAGCATCCCTAACCCCCTTCTCCTACACCTGATGGTTGAGCGCGTCGACCGGGCCGCCGTTTTCGCCCCGGCCGGGCCAGCGTAAGGTCTGGGCGATCGCTTGGGTGACGTAGCGTTTACCTTGGGCGACGGCTTCGCGCAACGTCAGGCCGTGGGCCAGACCGGCGGTGATCGCGGCGGAGAAGGTGCAGCCGGTCCCGTGGGTGTCAAACCCGTAGACCCGGGCGGCGGTGAAGGTTTCGATCTGCCCGTCCGGCGTCATGAGGAGGTCGATCGCTTCGTCACCTTGCAGATGCCCCCCTTTGAGGAGGAACGGGACGCGGTAGCGGGCGCAAAGCTCCTCCCCGGCCTCGCGCATTGCCTCCAGCGTTGGAAGCGGGCGACCGATCAGAGCAGCGGCTTCGTCGAGATTGGGGGTCACGACCGTGGCGAGTGGGAGGAGTTGTTCCCGGTACGCCTCGACGGCATCGGGCTCCAGCAGGGCGGCTCCGCTGGTGGCGATCATCACCGGGTCGACCACCAAGGGAGGGAGGATGCCGTTCGCCTCCCGGCGGATCTTCGCCAAGGTCGAGACGACGGCGTCGATCACCCCGCGGTTATGGAGCATCCCGGTCTTGAGCGCCGCCACGGGGAAGGCGACAAAGGAGAGGGCGATCTGCTCAGCCACCACCTCCGCCGGGATCGTCGCAATGGCGTTCACCTTGCCGGGAACTTCGGCGACGACACAGGTAACAGCAGTCAACCCGTAGGTCCGAAGCCGGGTGAAAGCTTTGAGATCGGCCTGAATCCCGGCGCCCGCACTGTTGTCGGAACCGGCGATGGTCAGCGCCACCGGTGGCAGGGGAGAGGGGGACATCAGCAGGAGGTCGGCACGGTCATGGCAAAGCGGGGGATGCGGGTCACGAGCGGTTCCCCCTCCTCGTTGACGGCGATAAAGGCCCCTTCGGCCACGCTGTCGCAACCGATCACGTGATAGGAGTTGTACGAAAAACGCTCGCCCGGGGCGAGGCAGGGGAATTTACCGACGACGCCATCAGCCTCGACGACGGTTTGCTCCCCGCGCGTGTCGCTGATCACCCACTTGCGTCCTTTGATGGTGATCGTCTCATCCGAGAGGTTTTCGATGGTGATAAAATAGACAAACGGGTAGGGCCGGTCTTCAGGCGCCTCCAGATCAGGGGCGTAGACCAGCTTGTCCAGATGGACGCGCAGTGTGCTCAATTCGCGGAAAGTTCCCATAAACAACAAAGAGCAGGGTTCATTCGGACTCCGGGGCCGGGGGCGTGTACCGCGCCAGCGGCCTGACGAGATGGGAGGGCAACGGGCGAACCCGCTCCACAATCCGCTCCGTCAGCGGTGTTCCGTTCTGATAACCTGCAAAGATCATTTCAAGCTTGGCGTCGAGATTGTCAATCAAATGGAGCGCGTACGCCTCGGGAGTTTTCGGGAGCACGGGGGAGCCAAAGGCATGTTCGCCGTGGTGCGCGGTGATGAGGTGGATCAAATGAACGCGCACCTCCTCCGCCGGTGGCATGAGGCCGCGCCACTGCGCCGACCCCTCCCCGGCCATCATTTTGCGCCAGTAGGTGTTGAAAATTTCGACGCCGATGGTGATGTGGCCGATGAGTTCCCCCTTCTCGTCGTAGGGAATGCCGAAGCCGTTCGCCTCCGGGCAGCTCTCCCAGAGCTTGCCGACGTCATGAAAGAGCGTTCCGGCAAGGAGCAGATCGCGGTTGAGCGACGGGTAGACCTCCGTGACCTTGTCAGCCATGCGGATCATCTGCGCGACATGCTCGACCAAGCCACCCCGGCGGGCGTGGTGGTAGGTCCGAGCGGCGGCAGTGCGCCGGAAACGCTCACCGAGTTCCGTCAGAAAGAGTTCGCAAACGCCCCGCAATCGCGGATCGCCAATCGAGGCGACCAGATCGGTGATCGCGGCGAAATCGCGCTGCTGTTTCTCCATGAGTTCAGGCGGGCCGCCGAGGAGGGCTTCGATCTCGGCCCCTTCCAGCGGACGGGCCGACCAATGCCGCGCCTCCATCCCGAAGCTCGGGTGCACGCTAAACTCTCCCTCGACTTCCAGAAACGTCCCCGGCTCCAGTTCGCCACAGAGGGAAAACGCCGGGGAATCGCTCCACGCACGCAAGGTCATCTGCCCCTCGGCATCGACCGCCTGCAACTCGCGGTACGGCTTACCGTCGCGCGTCTCCTTTTCGTTGACCCCCTGCGCCTGAAGGTGGAGCCGGGCGGAGAGTGACTGCTCCCGGGCAGCGCGGCGAAGGGTCGCTATCGTGAAGAGTTCCATCGGTTTAAGAAGGGTCGCGCCGGTTCGATCCCCCGGCGATCTTACCGACAAGGTAGAACGAAACCGGGACGATGAAAAGGGCGAGTACCGTCGCCGCGACCATCCCGCCAATCACGGTCGTCCCCATCACCTGCCGGGCGACCGCCCCCGCGCCCGAGGCGGTCCAGAGCGGGATGCACCCGAGGATGAAGGCGAGCGAGGTCATCAGGATGGGCCGCAGTCGGAGCCGGGCGCCGTTGAGCGCGGCTTCCGTGAGCGATTTGCCCCCCTCGTACTCCTCCTTGGCGAATTCGACGATGAGGATGGCGTTCTTGGCGACGAGCCCGATGATCATCACCAGCCCGATCTGCGCATAGACGCTGTTCTCAATCTGCACGAGGTAGGCCGGGGAGATCTGCAACGCCACCCAGCGCCGCAGCCAAAGCGCCCCGAAGGCACCGAAGATCGCAATCGGCGTGCAAAGAAGCACGCTGAACGGGAGCGACCAGCTCTCGTACAACGCCGCGAGGATCAGGAAGACAAAGAGGAGCGACATGGCAAAGATGAGGGTTGCCGAGACCCCTTCCTGCGCCTTTTTCTCCTGAAACGACATCCCGGTGTAGGCGTAGCCGATCTCGCGCGGCATCGTCGCTCCATGCACGCTTTCGAGCGCCGCCATCGCCTGCGCGGTGGTGTAGCCGGGGGCCGGGTCGGCGTTGATCTGAGCGCTGCGATAAAGGTTGTAGCGCATGGTGAATTCCGGGCCACTGCGGGACTCGACCCGTGCGAAGGAACTCAGAGGGATCATCTCCCCCTTCTGGTTGCGGATGAAGAAATCATCCACCCCGGAGGCGTCGGCCCGCGCTCCGCTCTCGGCTTGCAGGTAGACCTGCCACTGGCGGCCAAAGCGGTTGAAGTAGTTGACAAACGCGCCCCCCATATAGGTCTGAAGCGTCTGGTAGACATCATCGAGCGAGGCGACCTGCTTGAGCACCTTCGCCTGATCGACATCGACGAAAACGCCGGGGACTTTCGGCAGGAAGGTGGTGGTGACCTGCGCGAGTTCGGGCCGCTCGCGGGCGGCGGCGAGGAAGGTGTCGACGTTCTCGGCAAGGAAGTCGATCTCCTTCCCGGCGCGGTCTTGAAGAATGAAGGTCACGCCGCCGGAAGTCCCGGTCCCGGGAATGGCTGGGGGAGAAACGGCGAAAGCGATGCCGCTGGTGACTTGCGTCAACTCACGGTTGATCCGCTCTTTGATGGCGAGGTAGCTCTCCTCAACCGTCTTGCGCTCGGCCCACGGTTTGAGGGTGACGAAGAAGAAACCGCTGTAGGTGGTGTTCACGCCACTAAGCAGGCTGGAGCCGACGGTCGTGGTGACATGCTCAACCCCGGGGATCGCAGCGAGGAGTTGCTCGATCTGGAGGCACGCCTGGTCGGTGCGCTGCAACGAGGCGGCGGGCGGGAGCTGGAGGTTGACGTAAAGAAACCCTTGATCCTCATCAGGGAGGAAACTGGCCGGGACCGCTTTCCCTAGCCAGCCGGTGGCGACGATCGAGGCGAGGAGCAACAACATCGCGAGCCCGCTTTTGCGGATCAACCCGGCGCAGACCCGCACGTACCCGTCGGTCGCGTACCCGAAGAGGCGATTGAACCCATCGAAGAAACGCCCAGCCAACCCCGTTGTCTTCTGGTGCGGCTTGAGGAGCAGGGCGCAAAGCGCGGGGCTGAGGGTGAGCGCGTTAAGCGCGGAGATCAGGACCGAGACAGCGATCGTCACGGCAAACTGCTGGTAAAGCCGCCCGGTGATCCCGGGGATAAACGCCGTTGGAATGAAGACCGAGGCGAGGACCAGCGCGATGCCAATCACCGGGCCGGAGATCTCCTTCATCGCCTGAAACGTCGCCTCGCGCGGGGCCATCCCTTTTTCAATATGAGCGTTGACCGCCTCGACAACGACGATCGCATCATCAACCACCAGCCCGATCGCGAGCACCAGCCCGAAGAGCGAAAGGGTGTTGATTGAAAAGCCGAGAAGCGGGAAGACGACAAACGCGCCGATGAGGGAAACCGGGACGGCGAGGAGCGGAATGAGCGTCGCCCGCCAACTTTGCAGGAAGAGAAAGACGACGAGCAACACCAGCAAAAGCGCTTCGGCGAGGGTGTGAAGGATCTCGCGCACCCCTTCGCTCACTGCTTCGGTGGTATCGAGCGAGACGGCGTAGTCGACCCCGGTCGGGAAACGCTCTTTTAACTCGGCGATCCGCTCATTGACCTTGCGTGCCGTTTCGACCGCGTTGCTCCCGGGGGTCTGGTAGATGGAAATCACCGCCGCCGGTTTGCCATCAAAACGCCCTTTGACCGAATAATCGACCGCGCCAAGCTCCACCCGCGCAACATCGGAGAGGCGAACCGTCCCGCCATCGGCGCTCTGGCGCACGATGATGTTGCCGAACTCCTCCTCGGTCACCAGACGCCCCTGCGCCACGGCGGAGTAAGTGAAGTATTGCCCGGCGGGGGCCGGCTCCGCACCGATCTGCCCGGTGGAGTTGACGGTGTTCTGCTGCTGGATGGCGCGGACGAGATCGGGGACCGTCAGGCTAAAGGCGGCGAGCGCCTCGGGCCGCACCCAAAGGCGCATCGCATACTCCCCCGCCCCGGCGATCTGGACGTTGGAGACACCGGGGAGGCGGGTCAACTCATCGTTGAGGTTGATGAAAGCGTAGTTGGAGAGAAAGAGGGCGTCGCGGCTGCTATCAGGCGAGTAAAGGGCGAGAACGAGGAGCGGTGCGGCGCTCGATTTGCGCACATCGACGCCGAGATCGGTGACGGCATCGGGGAGTTGCGGCTCGGCCTGTTTCTCGCGCATCTGGGCGAGGATCTGATCGGTGTTCGGGTCGGTCTTGAGGTCGAAGTTGACCGTGAGCGCCATCGTGCCGTTGTTGGCATTGATGGAGACCATGTAGTTCATGTTATCGACGCCGCTCATCTGCTGCTCGATCGGCGTGGCGACGGCGTTTTCCACCGTCTCGGCATCGGCTCCCTGATAGGTGGCAAGCACCTGAATGTCGGGCGAGGCGATGTTCGGAAACTGGGAGACCGGGAGGAAAGCCGCCGTGATCAGGCCGACGATGACGAAGATGATCGAGAGGACCATCGCCATGATCGGGCGGTTGATGAAGAAGTGTGACATCGTAATAAAAAATCAGGGTTATTTGCGTTGCATTCTGCCGATCACACAAAAGATCGCCGGGACGAGCAGCAGGCCGAGCGTCGTCGCCGCGAACATCCCGCCGACAACGGTCGTCCCCATCACCTGTCGGGAGATCGCCCCGGCCCCTTTGGCGATCAGGAGCGGCACACAGCCGAGGATGAAGGCAAAGGAGGTCATCAGAATCGGGCGGAACCGGAGACGCGCCGCCGTGAGCGCCGCCTCCCGCAACGGAACGCCCCGCTCGTGCTCGGCTTTGGCAAATTCGACGATGAGGATGGCGTTCTTGGCCGAGAGACCGATCACCATGATCAGGCCGATCTGCGCAAAGACGTTATTCTCCATCTGCACGAGGATCGGCGGGAGAAACCCCTCCTGCAAAAGCCGCCGCGCATAGAGGAGCCCGAGCGCCCCGAGCACCGCCACCGGCGTCACCAGCAAGACACTGAGCGGGAGCGACCAGTTTTCATACAACGCCGCGAGGATCAGGAAGACAAAGAGGAGCGAGAAAGCAAAGATCACCGAAGAAGGAATCCCTTCCTGCGCCTTCTTCTCCTCAAACGACATACCGAGGTAGCCGTACCCCATCCCGGAGGGCATGTTCGCCTCGAAGACCTCCTCCAGCGCGGCCATCGCCTGCGCCGAACTGTAGCCGGGGGCGGCGGTGGCGTTGATCTGCGCACTGCGGTAAAGATTGTAGCGCATGGTGAACTCCGGGCCGCTCCGCTCCTCGATCCGGGCGAGCGTGCTCAGTGGGACGGCGTCGCCCTGCTTGTTGCGGAGGTAAAAATCAGGGATGCTGGTATCCTCCGCACGAGCGGCCCCTTCGGCCTGAATATAGACCGGCCACTGGCGACCAAAGCGGTTGAAGTAGTTGATAAAACTCCCCCCCATGTACGCCTGAAGCGTGGCGTAGAGGTGATGAAGCGGCACCCCTTGTTTGAGCGCCTTGTCGCGGTCGACTTCGATAAAACGCTGCGGCACGTTCCCAAGGAAGGTCGAGCGGACCTGCGCCAGTTCGGGGCGGGCGCCAGCAGCGGCGACGAAGCTCTGCACGTTGCGATCAAGAAAAGCGACATCCTGCCCGGAGCGATCCTGCAAAATAAAAGTCACCCCACCGGAAGCGCCGACGCCGGGGATCGCCGGGGGGGAGAAGGCGTAGACGGTCGCCTCGGGCATTTTGAGAAATTCGAGGTTCAACTGCCCCCGGATCACCGGATAGCTCAGCTTGATCCCCTTGCGCTCGGCGACCGGTTTAAGAGTGACGAAAAAGAAGCCGTTATAGGTCGTCTGAATGTTGCTCAGGAGGCTGTAGCCGACCACGGAGGTGACATGCTCGATTCCCGGTGTCCGGGCGAGGATCTCCTCGACCTTACTGCAAACCTCGCCGGTGCGTTGGAGGGAGGCCGCGTTGGGCAACTGGAGGTGAATGAAAAAGAACCCCTGATCTTCATCAGGGAGGAAGCTCGACGGGATCTTGCGATCGAGCATCACCACCGCCCCACCGACGATCACAAAGAGGAGGCCGACGAGCAGGCTCTTGCGCACGAGCACCCCGGAGAGGGAGACAAAACCGTGCGTCAGCCGGTCAAACCCACGGTTAAAGAGATCGAAGAGCCGCCCGAGCCATCCCCGCTCCTTCGGGCGCGGTTTGAGCAGGAGGGCGCACAACGCGGGGCTGAGCGTCAGGGCGCTAAAGGCCGAGAGGATCACCGAGACGGCGATCGTCACCGCAAACTGCTGGTAGAGCTGTCCGGTGAGGCCGGGGATAAACGCCGTCGGCACGAAGACCGAGGCGAGCACCAGCGCGATCCCGATCACCGGGCCTTTGATCTCCTGCACGGCGATCCGGGTCGCCTCCACGGCGGAAAGCCCTTTGGAGAGATGGTGTTCCACTGCTTCAACGACGACGATCGCGTCATCGACGACCAACCCGATCGCCAGCACCAACCCAAAGAGCGAGAGGGTGTTGATCGAATAGCCGAGCATCGGGAAAATCATGAACGTCCCGATCAGCGAGACCGGCACGGCGAGGAGCGGGATCAAGGTCGCCCGCCAGCTTTGCAAAAAGAGATAAACGACGAGGATCACCAGCACGATGGCGATGAGCAGCGTCTCGATGATCTCATGAATCCCGTCGACGACCGGCACGGTGGTGTCGAGCGAGACAAGGTAATCAACCCCGGCGGGGAAGCGCGTTTTTAACTCCTCCATCAACTCCCGCGCGGCGGCGGCGGTGTTGACGGCGTTGGAGCCGGGGAGCTGGTAGAGGGCAAGGATGGCGCTCGGCTTGCCATCGAGCCGCCCTTGCAGGTTGTAGCTCTGGGTGCCGAGTTCGACCCGGGCGACATCGCTCAAGTAAACGGTCGCCCCGCCCTCCTCCTGCCGCAGAATGATCTTCGCAAACTCCTCCTCGCGCTCCAGCGGCCCTTGCGCCCGGGCGGTGTAGGAGAATTTCTGCCCATCGGGGGCCGGTTCCCCGCCGACGGCTCCCAAGGGGTTAAAGCGGCTTTGCGCCTTGACCGCTTCGGTCACCTCCGGGATCGTCAGGTTGAGCGCGGCCATCTTCTCCGGGTCGACCCAGATCCGCATGGCATACTGCCCCGCGCCGAAGACTTTCACCTGCCCGACGCCGCCGACGCGGGAGAGTTCGTCGTTGAGGTTGATATAGGCGTAGTTGGCGAGGAACTGCGCGTCGCGGCTCCCGTCCGGCGAATAGAGCGAGATGAGAAGGAGCGGCGCGGAGAACGATTTCTGCACGGTGACCCCGAGCGCGTTGACCTCCTTGGGAAGCTGCGTGCTCGCCTGCGACTCGCGCATCTGCACGAGGATCTGATCGGTGTTCGGATCGGTCCCGAGTTCAAACTGCGGGCGCAGGGTCATCGAGCCGTCGTTGCCGTTGATGGAGTACATCACCTCCATCCCGTCGACGCCGCTCATCTGCTGCTCGATCGGTGCGGCGACCGACTCCTCCACTGTCAGCGCGTCGGCCCCGATCGAACGGGCGTTGACCTGCACCTGCGGCGGGGTGATGTCGGGAAACTGCGCGACCGGGAGGAAAAGGAGCGCGATCCCCCCCATCATGATGACGAAGAGGGAGAGGACGATGGCCGCGATCGGCCGCCTGATGAAAAACTCCGTCATGCAGCGGGAGGGGTAGCGGCGGCGGGGGCTGGCTCCTCATCCGGCTTGGACGGCTTGGGCGCGGCGGCAGCCTTCACCTCAACCTTCTTCCCCTGAGCGACTTTCTGCACCCCTTCGACCACGACTTTTTCCCCCGGCTTCAACCCTTCGGTGATCACCCAGAAGGCGCCGTGGCGCGGGCCGGTTTTCACCGTGCGGATCGAGACGGTCTGATCAGCATTGACGACGGCGACCTGAAAACTCCCCTGCAACTCTTCGAGCGCCTGTTGCGGCACGAGCATCGCCTCCTTGAGCAGATCGGTCGGCACCTGCACGCGGGCAAATTGCCCGGGGCGCAGCCGGTTACCGGGGTTGGGGAAGGCGGCGGCGATGCGGATCGTCCCGGTGGTCCCCTGCACTTCGCGGTCAACGGCGACGAGGTGGCCATCCTGCGGGTAGAGCGAACCGTCAGCGAGGGTCATCTTCACCGGAATTTTGAGCCCCTCCTCCCGCCGACCGCCGAAGCGGTGCGAGGCTCGCAGGTAGGTCTGCTCGCTGACCTGAAAGTAGACGCGGATCGGGTCGAGGGTGGAGACGGTGGTGAGCGGGCTCGGATCGCCCGGGCCGACGAGATCACCGATGTTGCGCGTGGCGATCGAGGCGACGCCATCAAAGGGGGCGGTAATCGTGGTAAACTCAAGTTGAAGCTTTGCCTGCTCGACGGAAGCTTCCTCGGCCTTCACTTTCGCCTTGGCGGCTTCGTATTGCTGGACGGCGTTGTCGCGATCTTTCTCGCTCGCGGCCCCGGAGGCGAAGGTCCGGGTGTATTTGTCGGCTTCGAGTTGGGCGCGGACCTCCTCGGCCTGCGCCTGTGCCAGCGAGGCTTGGGCCGAGGCAAGCGAAGCCTGAAACGGACGCGGGTCGATCTCAAAGAGGACCTCCCCTTTGGCGACCGGCATCCCGTCCTTGTAT
Source organism: Chthoniobacteraceae bacterium (assembly GCA_037189865.1). GTDB lineage: Bacteria > Verrucomicrobiota > Verrucomicrobiia > Chthoniobacterales > Chthoniobacteraceae > DATMFV01. The sequence goes on from JBBCIW010000002.1 coordinate 23,487, forward strand.
TTCTGGGTCAGGATATAGCCGGAGACTCTGGCGCGGATCTCCGCATTGCTGGAGCCATCGAGCGAGCCGATCCATTCATGATAGACCGGGACATCGGCCTGCGTCACCTCCGCCACTTCGACCACCGGCGGGTTGAGGAGCGGGTTTTCCATCTCCTTCTTCTTGCAACCCCCGAGCATCAGCCCGACGGCAACCGCCATGGAGAACCCGACCGCCTGTGGGACGGACCGACGGATGGAACGTGGAGGGAAAGCAAATACCTGCGCCATGGCACCGGAATAATGGATTACCCGGGCGATGGCAAGATTTCACCACGGCTTGCCTTGGCGCAGATAGTCGCGAACCGGGCCGGGTGGGAGGTCCTCGAAATCGGCCTGTCGCCATAAGCTCGGCGCGAACGTTTTGGGCTGGCCCTCTTTCTCAAATTGCTCGTAGCGGGCGGCGATCGCCGGGGTCCAGAAGGTGTCTTCCCCAAGAGCGCAGGTGATCAACCCGGCCCAGTTGTTAAAAAAGAGACTCCCGGGCATGTTTTCGTGGAAAAGCCCGCTCGCCCCACTCCAATGGGTGGGATTGCAGGTGACGCTCTGGTAGAGGCTGCGCCAGTGGCGTTCATGGCTTAACCAGCGACGAAGGTGGGCGCGGTAACGCTCCGGCTCCGGGGAATGGAGGGCGGCAAAGGCGACCGGCGGCAGGAGATAGAGATCGTCGCTCGAAGGGGCCTCTTCCTTGAGCGCCAGCGTGGCATCGGCCATCCGGATGATCGCTGCGGCGAGCGCCTGATCCTCAAACGTCTGCTGGTATTCGAGGAGGTAGTGCATCCCGCCGTAGCAAGCGAAGAACATCGCGGCGGCGTTGAGGCTCTGCGGATCGCCCCCAAGTTTGTTCCCACCCGGGAAGCCGACGTGGGGATCAAGGAGCAACCCTTCCCGGTTCACAAACGCGCGGGCGTAACGCCGCAACTGCTCGCCTTCCTCCTCCGAACCGCTCAATTCATGGTGGAAGAAGAGGCCACCCCAGCGCCCGCTATGGTCGGCGGTGCCGGTGACCGGAGTGGCGGCATAGTGCTTGGTATAGAGATGCTCAACCACCTCCCGGGTGCGCGGGTCGCCGCTCAGGAAGTAGTGGAGGCGATATTCGGTGGAGGTGGTCTGGCGTTCCTCGTGGTTCCCGTCGCTCCAGTGCTGGACACCGTGGCGCGTCCCTTTGCCCAGCCATGGACCGTTGTGCCGGATGACGACATCGCGCGAGAAACGGGCCATCGCCTCCGCCGCAAAGTAGACGGCGCGATTGCCGTGGCGCAGGTATTCATGTTGCAGGAAGAGGTTGGCCAGCCCTTCGGTGTTCGACCATCCCCAGCGGCCGTTGTCGTACGCCCAGTCGTTGGCGATCTGGTAGTCGTACTCCATCGGCTCCATCGGGGTCGGCTCTTTTTGCTGCAACCCTTTGGCGATCATCTCCGGGGTGGCGATCCAGCCGTAACCACCCTGAAAACGGTGGCGGAAATCGCCGTCGTTCCAGAAACCGTGCCACTGGTGAAGCTGCTGATGGTAGAGCCAGAAGTGGGTGAAACGGGTCCAGGCGTCCCACGCCCGCGACCAGTGTTTCTTCTCCCCCGACGGGAGGGTGTGGAACTGGTAGCGCTCCCAACCGGCGTAGAGGAGCGGGGGGCTTTCGAGATCAGCGGTCGTCGTCGCCAGCGTGGCGGTTTCGCCCTTGGGCTGGAAGCGAAAGAGAAGCTCGTGCGTGCGGGAAAGACCAGTGATCGGGTCGTGGGGATAGTAGCTTGTCTCCACCCAATCGGCGACAGGCCGAGCGGTTTCGCCCTGACTCATATGGGGGAGGTCGGAGTAGCGGCGCAGATCCATCGGCGGGAGGCTCCCGGGCCAGAGTTCGAAGCGGAGCCGCCCCTCGCGTTGCACGATCGCCTTGGGCGCACGCCGCGCGAGATGCCGGATGACCCCTTGAAAGCGAGCCCCGCCCCGCAAGGTCGCCTCGACGCCGCCCCCCTCCCCTTGCGACGGTTGGTAGCGGGTGGCACCCCCTTTCGAGATTCCCAGCTTGCGGGAAAGCGGGTGCTCCACGAGGAGTTCGCTCCCTTTCTCCCGTGCATCGAAGCGGACCCGCTTTAACCCCGCCAGCGGCAGTTCCACCCCGAGGGCGCCGAGGAAGGTGGTGCGCGGATCGCTGCGCAACCATTCGGTGGTATGGGAGAGCGCCACTTCCGGGCGACCGGCAAGCAGCGTCGCACGGAGGATCACTTTTAATTTCCCGCCAATCTCCCCCTCCAACCGGACGACGGCACGCAGCGGACCGCTCTCTTCGAGCTTGAGCGCGGTCACTTCCAGCACCCCTTTCTCCCGCGTCCCCCCTTTTGGCCCTGCGATTAGCGGGGAGAGGCGCTCGGGGTCGAGGTGGAAATCGGCGTACGCGATCGGCGCTTCGCTAAAGAGCGGCTCCCCCTCGAGCGTGGCCGACCACCAATCGCTCCCTTTGCGGAAGCGAACTTCCAGAGCACCGTTGGCGACCTTGATTTCATCTGCGGAGACGAGCGAGCCGGAGAGTTTTGGCGTCGTTTCAGGGAGGAGCAATGGCGTCGCGTTGGCCTCCACCTCCAGCGGGATGGAGCGTCCATCGCGCAAGGTGACCGCCGGGGTGGTTCGCCCGGCCTTCGCCTGCTGCGCCGGGTTGATCGGGAAGGTGAGGAGCACCCACTTGGCCGAGCCGTCGGGCCAATAACCGATCGGGGTTGACTGCAACGGCACCGCTTCCCCCGCGATCTTCACCCGCAGGTGATACGGCGGCTGGAGCACTCCTTTGGCAAAGGGATAGCCGCCGATCACGTAACCGGGCCCGATCTTTGCCGTACGCACCCACTCCCCTTCCTCAAGGATTGAACCGGGATTGACGGCGGGTGAGGGTTGGAAGGTGGCGTTGAGTTGTTGACGACGGGCAAGGAGCGCCGGTTCCTTGGCATCGGCGTGGAGGAGGATCTCGTGCTCCCCTGTCAACGGGAGCGGGTCGCCCGGGGTATTGGGCACCTGTAAGCCGACTTGAACGACTGCGCCCCCCACGGCGTCGACGCGCAGAGCACGCTGCCCAGTGGCGGAGAGTTGAGGATAATGCACGGTGACGCCGCCGCGCCGGTCGTAGACCTGAACGTAGGGAGCCAATCGCCGCCCCTCCTGCATCACCAGCGGGCTGACCTGCTCGCTCTCCGCTTTCCAGAGCCGGAAGGCGTCCGGCCCGAGTTGCTCGGCTCCAAACCAGCGCCAGATCGTGGTATCCGGCATCGGCAGGAGGCGACCGATCGTGTCGAGGGTGAACTGGTAGAAGTAGCGCGATTCCCAATCGAGGCGGTGGTCTCCGTGAAAATAGACCTTTTTGTGATGATCGAGCCGCAGCGGAAAGAGAAGGAGCGCCTCCTCCACCTTAGGCCCGTTTTTCTCCGGGGCGGCGTTGAAGCGGACGAGGAGCCGGAGGGTTTCGCCTCCCTTTTGAACTTCATAGCGCAGCGTCACAGGGAGACGGCCCCCTGTTCCGGTGAGATGGCCGTGGAGCACAAAGCTCTCCTCCCCGCGCTCCTCCTTTTCAGGTTCAAAGAGGAGCCGGGAGCCGTCCGCGAGCGTGACACCCCATGGTTGAGGCTCTTTTTCCAGAAGCCAATCGCGCCCGCCCACCTGCCAGCGGGCGAGTGAGCCGTTCGCCGCCACTTCCACGGTCGCTCCATCCTTGCCCCAACGCCACGGCCCCTCCCCTGCTCTTAAAAGAGAAGTCATTCCAAGGCAAAGGGCGGCAATCTGAACGATCCGAAAGAGAGAAGACGACATGGAGAAAAAACAGAGAATTCTAAGAGAAACGGCGGGTCGACTCCCGCACCACCACTGGACACGGGATCAGAAGATCGCGGCTGCCGGAACTCTCCCCGGCCATCCGTTGCATCAATTCCTGCACGACGACGCGGCAGGTCTCCTCACTCTGCTGGGAGGCTGAGGTGATCGGAAGCGGGCCGGCGGTCGCCAGCGCCGAGTCGTCAAACCCGGTCACGGCAAAGGCACGGGGGAGGTCGATCCCGCGTTGCAGACAAACGGAGATCGCCCCGAAGGCCCATTCGTCGTTGGTGACGATCAACCCTTGCGTCCCGAAGCGATGATCAAGGAGGTGGCCCATCGCCATCTGCGACGGGGTGAACGGCTGATAGAGCCCGCCCGGTTCGCCATCGTAAAAGAGAACTTCCCCTTGCAGGGAGTCATCGTCACGCCAGCGCGGTTGGCGGTAGGCGCTGATCGGGAGCGGTTCGGAAACACTCCCCCCGGCGGCTTGGATCGCGCGGCAGAAACCGCGATGGCGCGAAACGCCGTGCCACCACGATTCGGGATGAGCCGAGAGAAGAAGCGTGAGGCGGCGGCGGCCGGTCCCGATCACGTGCCGGGTCAGGTCGTAAAAACCGGTCTCAAAATCGGCATTGACGGCGGGAATCCCCGGGAGATGAGGCGCGGAGATGAGGACGGCGGGAATCCCGGCCTCGGCAATAAGGTGGAGGAGCGTGTGCGACTCGCGATCATCAAACGGGATGCCGCCGGAGAAAATAAACCCTTCGATGCGCGAAGCGATCATGTGCCGCACCAGCGCCAGCACGCTGGAGGAGGAGTGCCACTGAAGATCGCTCAAGAGGAGTTCGTAGCCGGTCTCCGCAATCGCGCGCCCGAGCCAGAGCGCCCGTTCGTTGACCACCTGCAACGTCCCGCTCGCGTGGAGAACGCCGATCAGGCGGCTGCGGCCCCGTCGGGTCGCCTGTGCGGAACGGTTAGGCTGGTAGTGGAGCGACTCGGCCAGCTCCAGTACACGGCGGCGCGTCTCCTCCGCATAACGATCATTCCCGTTGAGGATGTCAGAGACGGTTGAGCGTGAAAGCCCGAGCATCCGGGCCATCGAGACGAGGGTCGGGCGGGCGGCGGGGCGCGGCGGCTGGGGTCGGGCAACGGATGGCATGGCAATGACGACGATGGTTCCCGATCAGGAGCCGGGTTGGCCACCCCAAAAATCACTGGAATGGGGCTGCTGCATCCGCTCCTTATCGACCTTTTCAATATGTCCGTCGAAAAAAACTGCGTAGTGGCTCTCCTGATGCGGCTCGGAGAGATACGGGATATTGCCGCGCTCGGAGTAAGTGAACGGAAACGTATCGGCGGCAGAGGCATCCATGAACATCCACATCTCGGCGGGGCTGCGCACCTGCCTGAGATTGCCGGGGAAGAGTTGGGTCCACTCAGATTGAGGAATCATCTCCGAACTCTGCTCATCCTGCGGGCGGTGCGAATGGGCGAAATAGTTCACCGAATAGCACCGGTTAAAGAGAGAGGGGAAATGATGGGGCCATTTGCGCTTATAGGAAGGGCAGGTCAGGACGGTGTCGCGGAAGTTCTCGGGAAAGGCGCTGGAATAAGTCGCGGGGGCGATCCCGAGCATCTCCATGAACGGGCGGTACTGGTACCAGAAAACCGTCGGGAAGAGTTGCCCGTTGTTCTCCTGAAAGAAGAGGAGACTGGTGCGCCCGATCTCGCGCAGATTGGAAACACACTTCGCCGCGCCAACCCGTTCATTGACCGCACGCATCGAAGCGAAGAGGAGCATCGCCAACACGGCGAGCACCAGCAGCGAGAGGAGCATCTCCAGCAACGTAAAGGCAACGCAGCGCCTCGGGAGCGGGGGGGTCATGGCGGGAGAAAAAGGATCAGTTCAAGCTACGGCGGCGGCTCAAAATCCTCATACCACCCCACCCGATCAACGTCAATGCGCCGAGAAAAGCGGTCGATGGCTCGGGGACACTCACCGTCACATTATCGAGGTAGAGCGTGTAGTTCTCCCCCGCATGGTAGATGGTAAAGAAGTGATAATCACTCGCGGCGGCGGTCCGAAGGGCGCCGGTCGCCGTCCCGACAAGCGTGCTCCCATCGCTCTCAAAAACACTCACCGTGTATTGCGTTCCGGGGAGACTGGGCATCTGAAGCTCAAGGTAATACCAGGTATCAGACTGGAGGCTGGAGGTAACGGTCTGGCGGCTTCCCTCTGACCAGAGTTGAACCTCCGAATGGCTGCCCCCAAAGGTGACATAGGCCGATTGACCGCTGGCACCGTCGATATAAAGCTCCGAAAGAGGCGCATTGGCGGAGAAATCCCCCTGAAAGGCGAAGCGCAGCGTAAAGCCGGCAGTCGGGTTCACCCGGGTCTCACCATCCGGGCTGAAATAGCCGATCACCTGAGCATTGCCACCCCCTGCGCCTTTGATGAGCGCCAACGAACGTGTGCCGGAAAGAGCGCGGGCCGTGGAAGTTTCGCTTTTGCCCGTTCCGGAGTGATTGATGGACCAGTAGCCATGGTCGATCACCGGAAGTGGCCCGAGAACAAGCTCCTCATCATCAGCGTACTGCGGGCCATCAAACTGATCTTCAAAGAGAAGGCTGGAGGCGGCAACCGGGCTGGCAGCCAGAACCAATCCGCCGAGGGCAACGAGAAGAAGGGTGGTGCATCGTTTCATAAAAGAGAGGAGTTTTGGGGTGATCGGATCGAATCGAATTTGAAAAGAAAGCGACGCTCGCCTCTCCTGTATCCCTGACCGTCAGGAGAGATCAACCGTCGTTTTCGGAACGATCCGATTTTTAACTCCACCCCTCGCCCGATGTCAACGGAAATTTCAGCGCGAAGCCCGAAGGGAGCGCCGCCCTTTTCTTCACTGGAGAGGCCCAATGAAAAAAAGCGCCGTTTTCTTTTTCAAAGCGTTTGACAACCCGGCGCTTTTCCGACAAATTCGCCGTCCCTTTTCAAAACCGGGCATCCTTAGCTCAATTGGTAGAGCACGTGACTCTTAATCACTAGGTTCTGGGTTCGAGTCCCAGAGGATGCACCATGACTCCTTCTCGCTGAGGGAGTTGCGCCAGAAAAAGCCCGCTGACTGTAGCAAAAACCGCTCAAATCTATACACGTCAGTGACGACATGGATAGAAAAAGCGTTTTTCTATCCATGTCGCCTACCTGAAGGCAAAAAGATGATTTCGATTTTGCGTACCAAGGCGGCTTTCTGATACGCTGCGTCCCTCTTTTTGACGCCATAACTCTATGAACGCCATTTCTTTCCGCTCACTCTCGCCGTTCTCCTTACGTCCATGGATCGCTACGTTCCTGCTGCTGATCTCGGCGACATGGGCTCTCGCCAATTCCCCGTATTCGGGGATCATTACCTTCGGCGACAGCCTGAGCGATCGCGGCAACACGATCTCCGTGATCGGCCATAGCGCCCCGATTTCGTGGTTCTCCGAGTACGATAACGACTACTACGCCGCCGACTATAACGTTTGGGAGATCGCCGCAGAGGGCCGGTGGTCTTCCGGGCCGACATGGGTTGAATATCTCGCCGCCAATCTTGCCACCCAATCGACCGGAAGCCGCCCGATCGATCTCGGTCAAAACTCCGGAACGGGTACCAGCGGCACCAACTTCGCTTGGGCGGGATCGACTTCCGGGACGGGCAAGAAAACCATCGCCGGGATCTTTGAACTCGACAATCTCCAGACGCAGGTCGCCAATTACATCACGCTCTCGACCACCACGACCTTCCTGCCGGAAGCCTCGACGGCTCTTTTTACCGTCTGGAGCGGCGGCAACGACGCCATCGACTGGGTTGGAGAGGGGGCCGATCCTCTTACGAAAGTGGCAACGGCCCAACAAGCCGCTGATAACGTCACATTGGCGATCAATAGCCTCTACATCAACGGCGCCCGCCACTTTCTAATCCCGAATCTCCCGTCGCTCGGCCTCAAGCCCGATTTGCGACTCGATCCGGCCAAGCGCGATGCGGCCAACTCGTTTGTCGACATCTTCAACGCCCGTCTTTCCCTCAATCTCCAAGGGCTCCGGGGGCTCCTTTCTGAAGCCTCGATGATCGAACTCGACGTTCACTCCTTTTTCCTTGAGGTGATCGACAATCCCTCTCTCTTCAACCTTGAGAACGTCACTGATCAGGCCTGGACCTACGGTTATATTGAGGACACCCTCGTCGACAACCCGCACGAATACCTCTTCTGGGACAACACTCACCCGACCACGCAGGTTCACCAGATCATCGGCAACATGGCTTACTTCGCTACCATCCCCGAACCGGGAACCGTTGGCTTATTGATCGTCGGAGTTGGCCTGATCGGTGCGATGCGTCTGCGCCGTCGGGCAGCGTGATCACGCGCCGAGCGCCAGCCGGGTCACTTCCACGAAATCGGCCCCGGTGATATCGGGACGGACTTCACGGGCCTCACCAGCGCCGTAACCGGTCAGCACCTGCCCGGTTCGTGTGCCAGCGCGTTGGCCGCAGAGGACGTCGACCGCTTTGTCCCCGATCATCCATGAGCGGCTCAGGTCGAGGTCATGCTCCCTCGCCGCCTCCAGCAACATCCCCGGCTCGGGCTTGCGCCGGGGGGAAGGGGCGGCATCGGGGCAAAAGTAAGTCGCCCTGATCGGCGGAGCCCCCGCCTGCGCGAGTTGACGCAGTAGTTCAGCATGGACAGCGTGGTAAGCCTCCAGCGTGAAATACCCACGCCCGAGGCCGCTCTGGTTGGTGATGATCACAAGGGCATACCCCGCCGCGCTCCAGCGTTGCAGCGCCGCACCGACACCGGGGAAGAGACGGACGAACGCCGGGTCGGAGCAGTAGTCAACCTCCTCCATCAACGTCCCGTCGCGATCGACGAAGAGCGCCGGGGTGCTCATGCCTCGAAGCTCTCCAGCAATTCGTCAAAGGCGACCGTCGCCGTCCCGAGCTTGCCGACGACGATGCCGCTCGCGCGGTTGGCGATTTCGGCGGCTTCCACTGGCGTTGCCCCAGCACAGAGGGCGAGGGTGAAGAGGGCGATCGTGGTATCGCCCGCGCCGGAAACGTCGTAGACCTCCCGCGCGCGCGTCGGGATGTGGAACGGCTCCCCCTCGCGCCGAAAGAGCATCATCCCCTGCTCCCCAAGCGTGATGAGCAGATCGCGCGTCCCCCAACGGTTGAGCAGATTCTGCCCGACTTCGCACAGAGCGGTGTCACGCGTCGGCGGGTCGACCGGGGCGCTCATCGCTCGCCCGGCGGAACTGAACGCTTCGAGCCGGTTCGGTTTCACCGTCGTCACTCCTTCCCAGCGGAAACTATTGGCGGGGTTCGGGTCGACGGTGATGATCTTGCCTGCGCGCGCAGCGAGTGTAACGATGGCGTCGATCAACGGTTGCGAGAGAAAGCCTTTGCCGTAATCCTCCAGAATCACACCGTCGACTTCGCCAATGAGCGCTTCGAGCTTCGCCATGAGTTGGCCGATCTGCACGGCGTCAGGGCCGCTTTTGCGTTCGCGATCGACCCGGACCACCTGCTGGTGCTGGGCGATGATGCGCGTTTTGACAATCGTCTGGCAGGCGGGATCTTCGAGCACGACATCGAGCCGGATGCCGTTTTGCACGAGCAGTTCGCGCAGGTGCGCCGCCTCCGCACAGGTGCCAATCTGCCCGAGGAGGTAGACCTCCCCGCCGTACTCGCGCAGGTTCCGGGCGACATTGGCCGCGCCACCGGGGTAGGAGGTCTCGCGCTCGACCTCGACGATCGGGACCGGCGCTTCGGGCGAAATGCGGCGGACTTTACCCCAGATAAAGCGATCGAGAATGAGATCGCCGACCACCAGGAGCTTGAGCGAGGGGAAACGACTGGCAATGGCTTGAAAACGGGCACGGTTCATCGGCGCTCCCTTTATGACCCGCCGCCACCGACAAAGACAAGCTACATTGCAACGACCTCCAGCCGGTCGGGCCGCAACCCGAGCGCCTGTTCAGCCACGGGGAGGAAGCCATCGCTCGCGTCGGTGAGGAGCACTTCGAGTTGCCCCTCTGCCCCTTCCGGGGCGATCAACCCGGCTCCGCACAGGAGGGAGCGGACGGCGATGGCGCAATTCTCCGCCGAGTCGACCAGCGCCACCTCCGGGCCAAGGTAACGGGCGATCGCCTCTTTAAGCAGCGGGTAGTGGGTGCAGCCGAGCACGAGGGTATCAATCCCGGCGGCGAGCATCCCTTCGAGGTAACGTTCAATGATCCGGTCGGTGATCGGGTCGTTGAGCCACCCCTCTTCAATCGCCGGGACGAGCATCGGGCAAGCCCGCCCGATGACGTGGACATCGGGGCGACGCGCCATGATGGCGTTTTCATACGCCTTACTGGCGATCGTCCCGCGCGTGCCGATGACGCCGATGCGGCCATGGCGCGTGGTGGCGACGGCGGCTTCCGCACCGGGGTGGATCACCCCCGTGACCGGCACCGGCACCCGCTCTAGAAGGGAGGGGATCGCAAGGGCTGAGGCGGTGTTGCAGGCGACAACGATCATCTTCGCCCCGCGCTCCAGCAAGAGGGTGCTGATCTCCGCCGAATAGCGCTCGATTGTCGCTGCGCTCTTGCCGCCGTAGGGAACCCGGGCGGTATCGCCGATGTAGACGATCTTCTCCCCGGGCAAAAGACGGCGCAACGCCGCAGCGACCGTCAGCCCGCCGATGCCGGAGTCGAAGACGCCGATCGGGCGGGAGTCACCCGGCTCGGGCAAAAGGATGGAAGATGTGCTGGCAATTTGAGTATTCATCTCTGTTTGTTAAGGCGTGGTCACCCTTGCCCGATCCACGCCGTTTTCCCGTTGCGGGAGAGGCCGATCTCCCCGAATTCGGTTTCGGGATAGCGAACGACCCAGTACCCACGCCGGTAAAACGGCTCCTCCCGACCGTGCGGTTGGTACCCGTGTTCCTTTAATTCGCGGCGCGCCTCCCGAACGGCTCGTGTGGCGCTCATTCTCCCACAAAAATTCCATGCCACAATGAGAACCACACTCACGACACAACACCGGAAACCGAGGCGGGCCATCTTCGCCCGTTTCGAAGCACTCAACCGTGGGTCAAGCCAGCGAAAGGCCAGCATCAAAAGTCCCAAAAGCGGCAACATCCAGAACCACCCGGTGACGAAGTAGACCAACACGGTCAACCCATGGTCAGGCGGATCAAACCTGACCATCCAAAGCTGGAAATAGAGCCACGAAGCGCAGGCGCAAAGGAGCGCGGTCGTCCACCCCCGCCACTGGTATTTCCATTGTCCGAAGCAGAAGCCCAGTGGAATCACACCGAAAAGGAGGTGATAAAGCTCAACCGGTGTCGGGTTCATCCGCCTACCGCTGCGAAGGGGTGGTGATCACGCGCGGCTCAACGGCGGGGCGGTTTTGATCATTCGCAGCAAAAGGACGCGCCGGGCGGGAACCGGTGCCTACGGCGTTGCGGTAGTTCTGGACGGCTTTGAGGATCGAGGCGGCCATCTGTTGCCGGTAGGCCGGGGTGGCGATCTTGCGGGCGTCCTCGGAGTGAGTGAGAAACCCCCCTTCGATCAGGACGCCGGGGACAGTCACCTCCCGGATGACCACGAACCGGGCGCGTTTGATCCCACGGTCAAACATCCGCGTGCTATGGACCAGAGCGGCGTGTGCGGCGCAGGCGAGCGCAATGTTCTCGGTATCCCGGCTGTTACCGGGGCAGACGACGTAATCGGAGAGCTTCGGCCCGTCGCTCGCCATCGAGGGAACGCCGCGCGGGGCAAGCGTGAAGGTTTCCACCCCGGAAGCGTTGGTGTGCGCGGAGTTGAAGTGAATGGAGATAAAGATCGAGTTCGGGAAGCGGTTGGCGAAGCGGGCGCGTTGTTCGAGCGGGATAAACGTATCGCCCGAGCGGGTCATGACGACCTGAAACCCGGCTCGCTGGAGGAGCGCGCGCGTGCGCAGCGCGACATCAAGAGCGAAGTTCTTCTCGTTGCCAAAGATCGATTTTGCCCCGTTGTCGTGTCCACCGTGACCGGCATCGAGAACAACCGTCGTGATGGGGCGCTGGTTGGTGATCCGGCCCGGACGCATCACCGGTTCGACCAGTTTGGTAAGATCCATCCGGGAGATGAGCGGCTTGCCCCCCTGTTCGGCGAGCGGGTAGCTCAGGATGAATTTAAGGTTGTTGATGAAAAATTCCTTCGAACCGACTCGCCCCCGCAAGCTGCGCACATTGGTCCGCAGGACCACCTGCCCGCTCACGCGTTGCACACTCCCCAACTGATAGAAGCGCCCGACGTTTTCGAGCGAGACATAATCACGATTGTCGTGCTTGTAAATCTTCCACTCTCCGACCGCCTGCGCCCGGAGCGAAGGGAGAATCAGAAGGAGGATGAGGAGAAAACCGCGCATGTTGGCGGCGAAGCGTGCCTTTGGATGGGGCGACGTGCAAGCGGTTTTTCGCCGGCAAGAGGCTTTCGTGACCGCTCCCGCAAGGAAATGCTCGCCGTTCCTGTTGTTCTTCCTTTACTCTCAAGCAACCGGGAGGTCCTGCACCCTTCCGGCGTCCATGGAAAGCAGGAAATCTTCAAACTATGCGTATTCTGGTTACAGGGGGAGCGGGCTTCATCGGCTCCAATCTGATCCACCATCTTCTCTCGGTCGGACATGAGGTGCTCAATGTCGACAAGTTAACCTACGCAGGTAATCTTACCTCTCTGGCAGCGATTTCAACCGATCCCCGCTACCGTTTTGCCTGTGTGGATATTGCCGATGGAGCGGCGTTGGAAGGGCTCTTCCCCTCGTTTCAACCCGAGGCGGTCATGCATCTGGCGGCGGAGTCCCATGTCGACCGTTCCATCGACGGCCCCGGTGCTTTTATTCACACCAACATTACCGGCACCTACACGCTCCTCGAAGCTGCCCGACGCTATCGCGCCACTCTGGAGGAGCCGTTGCGGAGCCGCTTCCGCTTCCTGCACGTCTCCACCGATGAGGTTTACGGCTCCCTCGGGGCGCAAGGGGCTTTTAGTGAGGAAACCGCCTACGATCCCCACTCCCCCTACTCTGCCAGCAAGGCCGCCTCCGACCACCTCGCCCGTGCGTGGAACACGACGTACGGGTTACCGGTGCTCGTCACCAACTGCTCCAACAACTACGGCCCGTTTCAGTTTCCCGAGAAGCTCATCCCCGTTGTCATCCTCAAGGCGCTGCGCGGCGAGCCGATCCCGGTCTATGGCACGGGTGAAAATGTGCGCGATTGGCTCTATGTCGGCGATCATGTCCGCGCGCTCCTGTGCGTGCTCGAGAAAGGGCGAGCCGGAGAGACGTACAACATCGGCGGCAACAACGAGATGAGCAACCTTGCTTTGGTACGCCTGCTCTGTCGCCTGCTCGACGAGCGGGTGGAGGCAGGGACGCTCGACCCGGCCTTGAGAGCAGGTGAGAGCTTCGCCTCGCAAATCACCTTTGTCCCCGACCGCCCCGGCCACGATTGGCGCTACGCCATTGATGCCACGAAGATCCGCTCCGAACTCGGCTGGCAACCGTTGCAGGATCACCAGTCGGGATTCCGGGCGACGGTCGATTGGTATCTGGAACACCGGGACTGGTGGCAGGAGATCCTCAACGGCAACTACCGCCTCCAGCGCCTCGGCCACTTTTAAGTTTTTCCCCACCATGAAAGGTATTCTTCTCGCAGGCGGCTCCGGAACCCGGCTCTACCCCTCCACACTGGCACTCTCCAAGCAACTGCTGCCGGTCTATGACAAGCCGATGATCTACTATCCGCTCTCCGTCCTGATGCTGGCGGGGATTCGCGATATTCTGCTCATCTCCACCCCGCACGATCTACCGCTCTACCGCCGCCTCTTCGGGGATGGGAGTCGCATCGGCCTGCGGATCGAATACGCGCCACAGGAGAGGCCCGAGGGGCTCGCGCAGGCGTTCCTCATCGGTGAATCATTCATCGCTAACGAAGGTTGCGCTCTGGTGCTGGGCGACAATATTTTCTACGGGCAGGGGTTCTCCCCCAAGCTCAAGGCGGCGGCGGCGCGGACACATGGCGCGACGGTGTTCGGGTATGAAGTGCGCGATCCCCACCGCTTCGGCGTAGTGGAGTTTGACAGCAACGGGCGCGCGATCTCCATTGAGGAGAAACCTGAGAACCCGAAATCCAATTTCGCCGTCACCGGGCTTTATTTCTATGATGCGCAGGTGGTGGAACTGGCCAAAGCCATCACCCCTTCAGCGCGAGGGGAGTTGGAGATCACCTGCATCAACCGCGCCTACCTTGAGCAAGGGAACCTGCAAGTCGAAATCCTCGGTCGCGGCCATACGTGGCTTGATACCGGAACGCACGAATCGCTGTTGGAAGCCTCCCAGTTTGTCCGCACCATTGAGCAGCATCAAGGGTATCAACTCGCCTGTCTGGAGGAGATTGCGTGGCGCAACGGCTGGATCTCTCTGGAGGAACTCCGCGAACAGAGCGCCCACCTTGGCAACTCCAGCTACGGAATTTATCTACAGGATCTTGCCTGAGCCTATGAAAACCGTTCTCATCGGAGCCGCCGGGACAGGGACCGCCTTTGGCGCCATCACCGCTCTCCGGCGATATTGGGCAAACCGGGTGCGCATCGTCGCCTCGGATGTAAATCCCCCCCATCTCGTGACGGCATCGATCCTAAGTGACCATTACGAACAAGTGCCATATGCGAACACCGCCGCCTTTCGGAAAGCCCTCGTGAGAATCATTCACAACCATCAGGCGGACTACTACCTCCCCCTTCTTCCCGAAGAGGTGGTGGCAGCGTTGGAACTTCAAAGCAGCAGTCAGCTTCCCAAATCGCTTGTTATACTCAGCGCCGCGCGGCAATCCGCCCTCCCCGTAACCGACAAGCTGGCCGTCGCCAACTGGCTGGAAACTCATCAATTCCCCTTCCCTCGCACCGCCGACTGCCGATCTCCCTTCAGCGAAACGGCTTACCTTCTCAAGCCTCGACATGGCTCCGGAAGCCGCGGGACCTCCATTATTCAAGCGCCCGATCTTGAGCCGATGGTCGCCACTCTGGAAGGCGAATGGATCATTCAGGAGATCTGCGCCGGGCCGGAAATCACGGTCGATGGCTTTTACGCCCCGGAAGCGGACGAGTACCACATCGTCTGCCGGGAACGACTGGAAGTGAAAACCGGCGTCTCCACTAAGGCCCGCCTTTTTTACGATGCCG
Organism: Chthoniobacteraceae bacterium; assembly: GCA_037189865.1. Taxonomy (GTDB): domain Bacteria; phylum Verrucomicrobiota; class Verrucomicrobiia; order Chthoniobacterales; family Chthoniobacteraceae; genus DATMFV01. The sequence goes on from JBBCIW010000002.1 coordinate 38,562, forward strand.
GGATTGCGGAGATCACTCACCGGCTTGCACAACACCTCCCGCTTAACGGCACCTTTTGCTACCAGTTAATGCAGAAGCAAGGCAATTGGGTCATCATCGACATCAACCCCCGCCCCGGAGCCGGCACCGCCATGTGTGTCCCCTCGGGCAACGACTTTCATGCCGCAAACTTCGCGCAGGCCTTCGGCGAGAGTTTCCGGAGCTTTTTTCAACCGCTGAAGCACGATCTCTTCGTAACACGGCAATACAGCGAATTCCTCACCGGATCATGACCATCTGCCTCGATCTTGATGGAACACTCATTACCTGTCGTGAACGGCAATCAGAGCTACTGCGAGCCGCCGCCCGGGCGCTTGGCTTCACCCTCGACCCTTACGCCATCTGGACGCTGAAGAGGGAAGGGCACTCCACGCGCCGCGCCCTTGAGCGGCTCGGCACCCCTAGGGAAGCGGCCGAAGCGATCTCACGATATTGGAGCCTTGGCATTGAGCAGCCCTGCTGGCTTCAGTTCGACCGCGTTCCTCCCGGAGTGCTACCCCAGCTTCAGGAATGGCGCCGTATTGGCCATCGGTTAGTCATTATCACGGCGCGCTCACTGCCGCAATGGGTTGTGCCACAGCTTCGCCACCTTGGCATCCTCCCCTTGATTGACGCCCTCCACTGCGTCCCGCCCAGAGAAGCCGCTTCGAGCAAAGCCACCGTTCTTGTCGATCAAAAGGCCGACCTCTTCATCGGTGACACCGAAAGCGATGCCGAGGGGGCACAGAAGGCAGGCGTGTCGTTCATCGCCGTTGCCTCCGGTCAGCGCAGCCCTGAATTTCTACAACAACGGCAGATCGGCCCCATTGCCGAATCGCTAATCGACACTCCCCGGTATTTTCCCTCTACCACTTCCCGCTCCGCATGTTAAAAACCTGCCGCCTCATCGACCTCCCCAGAATTACCGACCCGCGTGGCGACCTGACTTTTGTAGAGAATGATCGCCATATCCCTTTTGAGATCCGGCGCGTTTACTATCTGTACAATGTCCCCGCCGGAGCGGATCGGGGGGCTCATGCCCACAAGGCGTTGCACCAGCTCATTATCGCCGTCTCAGGAAGCTTCGACATCACGCTCGATAACGGCAGGGAGCGGCAACGGTTCCATCTCGATACTCCCCATCAGGGGCTTTACATCCCACCGATGATGTGGAGGGAAATGGAGAACTTCTCCGCCGGAACCGTGACCGTTGTCCTTGCCTCTGAGCTTTACTCTGAAGACGATTATTACCGTGATTACGCCACCTTCCTGCGCGCTCTCTCCCTGCCATGAATATTCCGATTCTTGAACTCAAACCGACCTATCTCGAACTCAAGGAGGAACTCGACGCCACGTGGCAGCGGGTGATGAACTCCGGCTGGTACCTGCTAGGGGAGGAAACCGAGGCTTTTGAGACGGCGTTCGCGAAATATGTCGGCGTGGAACATTGCGTAACGGTTGGCAACGGGCTTGATGCCTTGCGCATCGGGCTGATGGCACACGGCATCGGCGAGGGAGACGAAGTGATCGTCCCGGCTCAAACCTTTATCGCCACGTGGTTGGCCGTCACTCAGTGCGGCGCGACCCCCGTCCCGGTGGATGTTTGCGAAGAGAGTTCCAACCTCAATCCCGACCTGCTGGCCGATGCCCTGACACCGGCAACCAGAGCCATCCTGCCAGTCCACCTTTATGGGCAACCTGCCGGGATGGACGCCATCCTCGCCTTTGCTCGCGAGCATCATCTGGTGGTCATTGAAGATGCCGCGCAGGCGCACGGTGCCACCTATCAGGGGAAATCGTGTGGAGCACTGGCAGAGAGCGCCGCTTTTAGCTTCTATCCGGGAAAAAACCTTGGGGCGTTTTCCGATGGAGGGGCCATCACCACCCATAACGCTGAGATCGCCCACAAGGCGCGGATGCTACGCAACTACGGCTCGCGCGTCCGTTATCAGAACGAACTCCCCGGTTTTAACTCCCGGATCGACGAGTTGCAGGCGGCGTTTCTGAGCGTCAAGCTGCGTAAGCTTGACGAATGGAACGGGCGTCGGCGGCGGATAGCCGCGTTCTACCTTGAGCATCTCCCCGCAGCGGCCCCGGAGTTGATCCTCCCCACCGTGCCCCCGTGGGCCAACCCGGTCTGGCATCTCTTTGTCGTCCGCCATCCCCGACGTGATGCGCTGCAACGCCACCTCACGCAACAAGGCATCCAGACGATGATCCATTATCCGATCCCGCCCCATCTCTCGCAGGCTTATGCGCAACACCCGGCTGCCCGGCGGGGCGCTTTCCCGGTGGCCGAAAAACTTGCCGCCGAAATTCTGAGCCTGCCGATCGGCCCGCATTTTGAGGAAAGCCAGATCCAGCGAGTGGTGGAAGCGCTTTCCATGAACTGGTAAAAAGAGGCCCGTTATGCCACCCGCTCAAACCTTTCCGTCGGAGCGTCCCCTGATGACGCTCGCTATCTTCGCCTACCGGCAGGAAGCTTTTATCCGTGAAGCGGCGGAGTCGGCCTTCGCCCAGACCTATTCCCCACTGGAGATCATCCTCTCCGACGATCACTCCCCAGACCGCACCTTCGAGATCATGCAGGAGATGGCCGCCGCCTATCAGGGGCCGCATTCGGTGATCCTCAATCGCAATGAAGTCAATCTCGGGCTAGGCGGACATCTGGAAAAGGTGGTTTCTCTGGTTCGCAGCCAGTGGCTCGTGGTGGGGGCCGGAGATGATCTTTCCCTGCCTTGTCGGGTGGAGAAAACTGCGGAGCGTTTTCTGGCTGATCCCACCACGGTTTGCGTCTTTTCCAATGTTGCCAAGATGGCGGCTGACGGGAAACCGCTCGGGGCGCTCTATTTCAAAGACGATCACCGTTTTACACTCGATCTCGAAAGCGCCATCACGGCCAACGATTGCTGGGTGCTCGGTGCCAGTGCCGCCTATTCCATGGAGCTTTTCCGGCGCTTTCCCCCGTTGCGGCGCGATCTCGCCCATGAAGACAATATTCTCGCCTTTCGTGCAGCGTTGATCGGCAAGACCGAATACCTCCCCGAACCGCTGGTTTCCTACCGGATTTTTGACGATGGGCGGTTCCTTCTCTCCGGGGAAACCAAGCTGCGCTTTACCTCCCGCCCTAATGCCCCTTACCACAATTACATGATCCTGAGCCATTGGCTCTTTGATTATCTCCACCTCCACGGGCAAGAAGACCCGACCGCCCGGAAGCTCGGGCGACTCCGGGAAATTGCCCGGCGCGAATGCGACCTGCTCGTGTTCCGCAACCTCGCTTTCCTCCAAAGCTTGTGGAGACTCTTTTGGCTGGGGGGGATGGCGGGGCAGGATCGCCGCGCACCGTGGCACCTCAGGGTGATCCGTTTTCTGCGCCTCCCCTTCCCGCGTCGTGTCTGGCGTCTGCTACGCCTGCGCAAAAAGCTCGAACCGGGCGACGCCCTCTGGCCGCCAGAGAACGCGGGGGATCAACTGGCGGGGCGGACTTCGAGGTAAGTCGTGGAGCGCTCCTTACTTTGCTGGTCCATGCGCTGGATGCGCATCGTTTTGAGCAGGTAGCCGCGTCCGTCGGGATTGCGCTGGACGTTGCGCACTTCAAAGCGTTTGACCAGTTTGCCGTCGACGTAGCACTCGGCCTTCATCAAAGCTCCGCTTTTCTCCACCCAAAGCCGGACGTAATCGTATTGCGAACCACCCCGGGGCGGGATCGCCTGCACGACCCAGCAGTTGCGTGTGCCGATGTTTTCCTGCCCGAGCACGCGGGAGTTCGACCAGTAGAGAAAGTGGAGCGAGAGATCTTCGTAGGTGATGTCGGTGCCGCGCACGGCCTCGGCGAACTCGCTTTTCTCCACCCCTTTGGCCCGCTGGCGACCGGTGCGACGCTCCAGCCGGGCGTCATCCCCGTCCAGATGAAGAATCAGCGATTCAGGTGGGTTGTCAAAGCGGTAGGTGGTGGTCCCGCCGCTCATGGTGAGTTGGAAGGGGACAACGATCTTCGCCCGGCTCGATGAAGTCCGCAGCCGTCCGGTAAAGCTCTGCTCCTGCGCGGCCTGACTGGCGCGGACCGAGGCGAGCACCTCCCGCGCGTCGGGCTGCGCCGCTACCGGTACGGTGGCGACCATGGATAAGCCGGCCAGAAGGACGGTGATCTTCCTCTTTGCTTGCTCCCTAAAGCTCATACGCTTATTTTCCATTTTTCCCCGGTTATGGACCAACAGATTCTTCTCTCCATCAATTCGCACTGGACCCATCCTGCTCTGGATCGGTTGATGGTGACCCTTTCGAGCTTCGACTTCTGGGTGCCGATTCTGGTGCTTCTCGGGGTGTGGGTGCTCATCAAGGGCGGTTTTACCGGGCGAATGTTACTCATCACGCTCGCAGTTACAATCGCTTTAACCGACGGAGTGGTGGTCAATTCGTTGAAAAAAACCTTTGAACGGGTCCGCCCGCGCGATGCGCAGGAACTCCGTACGGTCTCCTTTGCCAAGACCACGCCACGCACGCTGGCGATTTTTCACCCGTTGGTTGAAAAAACCTCAGAGCCTCAGCCAAACCGGCCCGGGCGCTCCCTCCCCTCGGGACACACGGCTAACACCTTTGCGGTGGCGACGGTGCTGGTCTGCTTTTTCGGCTGGCGGCGCTTCTGGCCTGCGTACCTGCTAGCGGCGGGGGTCGGTTATTCGCGCATTTACACCGCTTCGCACTGGCCTTCGGATGTGCTCGTCTCGATCCCCCTTGGCATCCTCCTTGGCTACCTTAGTTTCCGGCTGATTTCGACCCTCTGGCGGCGGTGGGGCGGCTCGGTCGCACCCGGGGTTTATGCCCGCCACCCGACCCTTATCTCCCCGGCTGCCCCTGCGCTTTCATGAACCGCTGGCTTCTTCTCTTTTTAGTGCTGCTGACTGGTGTCCGCCTCTATCTGGGCGGGCAGATGGAGCTGGCCCCGGATGAAGCGTATTACTTCCAATGGGCGCAGCGGCTCGATTGGTCGTATTACTCCAAAGGGCCGGGGGTGGCTGCCGTCATCCGCACGGGGACGGAGTTGCTCGGCCCGACGGCTCATGGCATCCGCCTCTTTTCGCCCCTCTTCGGGCTGGGGACCTGCCTGCTTCTCTACGCAATGGCACGGCGGCTCTATGGGGAACCGGTGGCGATCTGGAGCGTCCTGCTTTTGAGTGTGACGCCGATTTTTCAGGTCGGTTCGGTGGTGATGACCATTGATGCGGTCTCGATCTTTTTCTGGATGGCGGCGCTTTACACCTTCTGGCGCGCATTGGAACTCTCCCCGCGTTTCTCCTTCTGGTGGCCGCTGACTGGGGCGGTGATCGGCCTCGGGTTTCTGGCCAAATACACCAATGCGATCCAGCTTCTCTCGATCCTCCTGATCCTGCTGGTGACGCCCAAGCTGCGCAAGGAGTTCCGCCTCCCCGGGTTCTGGAGTCTGCTCGGGGTCTTCTCCCTCGCCTTGATCCCGCCGGTGATGTGGAACCGCGCCCATGCGTGGATCACGCTCCAGCATCTCACCGAACGGGGGCATCTCGATACCGGCTTTAGCCTCAACCCGGGCGAGTGGTTCACCTTTTTGGGCATCCAGTTTGGCGTTTATTCCCCGCTCATTTATGGGGCGCTCCTCGCTGCACTCTGGTGGGGGGCCAAGGAGGCGCGCAACCATTTCAAACCCCGGTTTCTGATCCTTTTTGCGCTGCCGATCCTGCTGCTCTATTACGGGCTTTCGATCAAAAAGGCGGGGCAGGCGAACTGGACCGGCCCGGCGTTTCTGAGTCTCGGCATCCTGACGGTCGCCTGCTGGCACGCGCTGGCGGAGAAGAAGGCGTGGGCGCGGGGCTACGCCGTAGCGGGGCTGGCGCTCGGGTGGCTGGTGAGCATGGCGGTGCTTAACGTCGATCTCGTCCGAATGGTCTACCCGCTCTCTTTTGAGCAAGACCCGGGAGCGCGGTTGCGTGGTTGGGAGAGTGTGGCCCGAGGGGTGGAAACGGAGCGGCAGCGGCTTGAAAAAGAGAGCGGCAAGCGGATCTTCCTGATCGCCAACCGTTACCAGAGCGCGGCGAGCATCGGCTTCTACCTCCCCGAGCGTCCGGCAGAGGGGCCGGGACACCCGCCGGTTTACATCCCCGAGTCGCAAGCGATCGAGAATCAGTTCTCCTTCTGGCCGCGTTACGACGAGATGATTCGCCCGGTCGATTACGCGAAAGGGCTTTTGGCGGGTGTGGAAGATCCGGCGATCCGGCAGGAACTGGCCGCAGCCATCAAGGCGGAGGAAGAGTCGAAAGCCCCGATCGGCAGCGACGAATCGAAGGAACTCCACCGCGCCGTGGTCCGTGCGATCCTCAAAGCCCACCCGGAGGCGCCGGTGGAACCCGATCAGAACGAGGAGAGCGGCGTGAGCCTCTTTCATGGGCGCGATGCCCTTTTTATCACCGATGGGAACAATCCCCCCTCCTCGCTGGAAGCCGGGTTTGAGAGCGTCGAGTGCATTGTCTCGTGGGAGCAACGTCGCCACGGGAAGCCGCTCCGGGTGATTCATCTTTTTCTCTGCCGCAACTACCACGGCCTCTCCCTATGAATGTTTTCAAACAGTCGGTTTCTGTCGTCATTCCGCTCTATAATGAGCAGGACAATATGGAGGCGCTCCAGCGGGAGTTGCACCTCGGTCTCAGCGGGCTTTCCTACGAGATTATCTTTGTCGATGACGGCTCGAAGGATGAGACGGTCGCCCGTGTGGAAGCCCGGCCCGAGGTGCGGCTGCTCGAATTTGAGCGCAATGCGGGACAGAGCGCGGCGATGTATGCCGGGATTACGGCGGCGACGGGCGAGGTGATCGTCCTGCTCGATGGCGATCTCCAGAACGACCCGGCTGATATTCACCGCCTTCTGGCAGAGATCGAAAAAGGGGCCGACCTCGTCTGCGGCTACCGGGCGCAGCGGCGCGATACCGTCGTCAAACGGATCACCAGCCGCGTGGCGAATTTCGTCCGCAGCCGCTTTACCGGCGACGGAGTGCGTGACACCGGCTGCACGCTCAAGGCGATGCGGCGGGAGTGCCGCTCGGCGCTGATTCCCTTTTATGGGATGCACCGCTTTATCCCCGCGCTCATCAAGGGAGCGGGCTACCGGCTGGTGGAGATCCCGGTCAACCACCGGGCGCGGACGGCGGGGGTAAGCAAGTACGGGCTCGGCAATCGGGCGATCAAAGCGACGGTCGATATGTTCGGCGTGCGCTGGCTCCTCTCCCGGCAGATCAGCTACCGGGTCAGGGAGTAACGGGGCGGGGCTGTGACCCCGTTCAGGTTGCGCGAGGTAAAAACCTGTGCGACAGGTGTACCATGTATCCGGCTTTTCACATCCCGGCCCTCATGGTTTCCACGATGCTTTTCGCCTCGGTGGCAACCGCTCCGGCGGTTCCTCCGCTGTTGCGGGCTGCGGAGAGTACCCGTGCCGCCGCCACGCCCAACCCGGCCCTCCCGGAGAAGGCTCCGGCGGCTCCGTTGAAGTTTGATGGCAAAAGTGATCTTTTCAGCAGACTCCCCGGTCTGGAAAGCTATCTCGACATGAAAGAGCGCGCTCTGGCGTCCGTCGGCGGGGAGGAGGCAGGCGCCCCTGCCGCATTTGACCCCCGACTTCCCGGTCAACCGGCCAAGGAGCGCTACCCATGGCGCAATAACATTGTGACGACGACGTTCTGGATCGGCGAGGAGGCGGCGAAGAACAACCCGGTCGCCAATCACAAAAGCTCGTGGGACCAGCAATGGGCCAAAAATTACGGCGGTTACGACGACCCGAACCCGAAGAACCGCAGCCAGTACCTCCCTGCGAAGTTCACCCCGAGGCAGAACCCGTTCTACATCGCCCTTCCCTATAACGATACGACGCGCGGCAAGACCAAGCCGGAGGCGAGCAAGGTGATCCCGTGGTTTGAGGAAGCGTTCGAGCGCCCGGGGCGTACCGTCCTGAAAGGGCGTTGGGTGGCGGTTCGTTTCAAGGACCGCATCGCCTACGCCCAGTGGGAGGATGTCGGCCCGTTCCGCACCGATCACTGGCAATATGTCTTTGGCAATGAGCGCCCCAAGCCGAACCTCAACAAAGGAGCGGGGCTCGATGTCTCCCCGGCGGTTCGCGACTACCTCGGGATGCGTTCGACCGATGTGACCGACTGGCGCTTCGTCGATTTTGATGAAGTCCCCTCCGGCCCGTGGGCGACGCATGGTGATAACAACACCTTTGTGCAAAACGCCCGCGCCCGGGATCGGCAAAACGCACTCGCCGATAACGAAGATCGCAGCAGCAGCCGAACCAGCCAATAAATGGAAAAGAGCAGGCGCGAAGCTCCGTTTCACGCCTGCTCTCCCGCCGCAACGGGATCGCCACTCCTTTAGGCGAATGGGCTCTCTGAATCCTTGAGGGGCACCTTTCTCTTCCTTGAACATCCGTGGTGCATGGTGGGAAACGGGGGCGAACCTCTGCCCTGTCGTATGAAAATTGGATTCTTTTCGGTTGCTTCCGGTATCCCCGATAGGGGAGAGTTGCCCGTGCGGTGACCACCGGGGTCTGCCGCGCGGGCAGGAAAGTGTTCTTTTTATGGTTCCCCCTCTGATGCCAGAGACTGTGCTTCAAACCCTCAAACGGGCTGCGCGTGGAGCGTGCGCGATGGTGCTCGTGCTCGCCCTCTGCGGGATGGCAGGGCAGTGGTTCGCGATCCCGGTGTTAACGACGCTCGCCCCCGGGTTGCCGCCGATGCGGATGGAAGCGGGGGTGGCCCTCCTACTGCTGGCGGGGGCGTTGCGGCTGTTGCTAACGACCAAAGAGTACCGCCCGCTCCACTTTCTGGCGCGGCTGGCGGCGTTAAGTGTCTTTGTTGGCGCTTCGCTGGTGATTCTCGATCATGCCGGGATTTTCTCGCTGGAAACCGGGTGGCGCTGGGCGAACCGCATCCCCTCTCCAGATGGGGCTACCTCCATCACCTCCAAGACGGCCGGAACGTTCATCCTCGCCGCCCTTGCGCTCATGATGATGCTCGGCCCCGGCCAGCAACAACGGCAGCGCCCGGCCCAGTGGCTGGCAATCGCAGTGCTCATTAGCGGGGTCTGGACGTTGCTCGGCTATCTCTTTAGCGCGGGGGAATTGACCGAAATGTACGGGTACAACCGCGCGCCGCTTCATACGGCGCTCGGGATGATCATCCTCGGCGTCGGCATTCTTCTGGCGCGGCCCGAGAGCGGGGCGATGGCGATTTTCTCCAGCAACAGCGCCGCCGGGCAGATGGCACGCAAGATCCTCCCCGCCGGGTTGTTAATGCTCTTTGTCCTCGGGGCGACGATCACGCTCGGCCAGCGGCTCCAATGGTACACCCCGGCTTTCAGCGATGCCCTCTTTACGCTGGCGACGCTGGTGCTCTTCACTATTCTGGTCTGGCGCAATGCGCACGAGATCGGGGAGGCCGAGCAGGTGCGCGAGGAGACCGAACACGCCGCCCGCCACCAGCGCGAATGGTTTCAGGTAATGCTATCGAGCATTGCCGATGCGGTGATTGCTACCGACAAGGATGGGCGCGTCCAGTTCATCAACCGCGTCGCCCACACGCTCACCGGGTGGAGCAATGAAGAGGCGGTCGGGCGACCGGCGGGGGAGGTCTTCCAGTTGCTCCATATCAAGGATGGAACGCGGCTTGAATGTCCGACGGAACGGGTGCTCCACCACGGCGAAGTCACCGGACACCCGGAGTTTGCCACGTTGCTCACCCGCGCCGGGACGCAAATCCCGGTGGAGGATAAAGCCTCGCCGATTCGCGATACCGAGGGCGATCTGATCGGTTGCGTGGTGGTCTTCCGCGATGTCACCGACCGGCGACGGGCGGAGGAGATGCGCCGCGAAGTCGCCCGACACTACGCTACGGTGGCGGAGGCGATCCCGCAGATGGTCTGGACGGCGCAGGCCGACGGTTCGCTCGATTTTTTCAACCGTCGCTGGCAGGAGTATACCGGCATGACGGTGGAGCGCTCCAGCGGGTGGCGCTGGCTGAGTGCTTTCCACGAAGAAGACCGGCTGCGCTGCGAGGAGGCTTGGCGCGTGGCGACCTCGACCAAGAGCCGCTATGAAGTCGCGGGCCGCATCCGGCGTAAAGATGGCTCGCTGCGCTGGCACCTCGTCCGTGCGCTGCCGGTGATTGATCAACATGGTGAGATCGACAAGTGGTTTGGCACCTGCACCGATATTGATGACCAGAAACGGGCGGAAGAAGCGGTCCGCTTCCTTGCCGATGCGAGCACGGTTCTCTCGGCGTCGCAGGATGAGATCAGCACGCTGCAAAGTGTCGCGGAATTAGCGGTGCCGAAGCTCGCCGACCTTTGTACCGTCCACCTCGCCCTCGATAGCCCGCAGGGGGAGGAGCGCCAACTTCTCCTTGCCGCGGTTTCGCACATGGACCCCAAGCGGGTGGAACTGATGGTGGAGATCGACCGGCGATTCCCGCCCGAGTCGCGCCAGACCAAGGGGGTGACGCATGTCTTGCGCACCGGCATGGCCGAAATGGCGGCGGAACTCGACGGCTGGATGCTCGATGGCCTCTCCTCCAATCACGAGCACCGCCGTCTGTTGGGGGAACTCGGGGTCCGCTCCTCAATGATGGTGCCGCTTCAGGGGCACCGCGATCTGCTCGGGGTGATGAGCTTTCTTTCCATTGAATCAGGGCGGCGTTATACGAGCCGCGATCTCTCCATGGCTGAGGAGATGGCCCGGCGCACGGCTCTCGCGCTGGAGAACAACCGGCTTTTGGCCGAAATCACGGCGACGAAGGTCGAGGCGGAGGAGGCCAACGCGGCCAAGGATGAGTTCCTAGCCGTTCTCAGCCATGAGTTGCGCACGCCGCTCACGCCGGTGCTCCTCGCGGTCGACGATTTGAGCCGCGACAAGACGCTCACGCCGCCGCTGCGCAACGTCATGGAGATGACCCGGCGCAATATCGAACTCGAAGCGCGTCTGATTGATGATCTCCTCGATCTGACCCGCATTCAGCGCGGCAAATTGCAGCTTCAGATGACGCCGCTGGATGCCCACGCGCTGCTCAAAAACGCGCTGGAAATCTGCAACGGCGACATCGCCAGCAAGCACCTCTGCATCACGCTGGAACTCCCGGCGACCGGGCATCACGTCAATGCCGACCCGGCACGGCTTCAGCAGGTTTTCTGGAACCTGATCAAAAACTCGGTGAAATTTACCCCGGAGGGGGGTTCGATCACCTTCCGCTCCCGCAATCCGCAGCCGGGGATTCTCGAAATCGAAGTGGAGGATACCGGGATCGGGATTGAGGAAGAGGCGATCGGGAAGGTCTTTAACGCCTTTGAACAGGGGGAAGCCTCCCGGGGGCGACGTTTCGGCGGATTGGGGCTCGGGCTGGCGATCACGCGCAACCTTGTCGAAGCCCACGGGGGCGACATCAGCGTCACCAGCGAGGGGCGCGACAAGGGGGCGACGTTTACCCTGCGGCTGGCGACCTGCGCCCAACCGCTCCCGAGCGAAGGAGGGAATCCGACGGAAACCGGCGAGGCCCGCCCGGTCGATCAATGGCAAATTTTGCTGGTGGAAGATAACGTCGACACCGGTGGACTGCTGCTCAAAATCCTGACGCGCCGTGGTTATGACGTTAAACTCGTCACCAGTGTGGCCGAGGCGCTGGAGGAAGCGGGGCGCTCGGAGTATCACCTGCTCATCAGTGACATCGGGCTGCCGGACGGGAGCGGGTTGGAACTGATGCAGAAACTCAAGGAATGCCACCCGATGCCGGGGATCGCGATGAGCGGCTTCGGGATGGATGAAGATATCCGCCGCAGCCGGGAGGCAGGGTTTATCGATCACTTAACCAAACCGGTCAGCATCTCCAAACTCGATGAGGCGATTAAAAAACTCGCCCGCGGAGGGACCACGGGCGAGTGAGCGTTCCAACTGGGATACGGCGAATCTCTTACTTTTTAGTATAGATTTGATCGAAAATACCGCCGTCAGCGAAGTGGACCTTCAATGCGTTGGCCCAGCCGCCGGCGACTTCGTCAATCGTCACCAGCTTGAGAGTCGGGAAGAGGTCGGCGTGTTTTTTCAAGACCGCTTCTGATTGCGGGCGGAAGTAGTGAGCGGCAATGAGTTCCTGCCCCTGTTCGCTATAGAGGTAGTTGAGGTATTCCTCAGCCGCCGCGCGGGTGCCGCGTTTGTCGACGACTTTATCGACCACTGCCACTGGCGCTTCTGCCAAAATGCTGACCGACGGGACGACGACTTCGAGTTGATCCTTGCCGAGTTCGCGCAAGGTAAGCTGCACTTCATTTTCAAACGTTAAGAGGACATCGCCAATCCCACGCTGGGCGAAGCTGGTGGTCGCCCCGCGCCCGCCGGAATCGAGCACCGGGACATTAGCGAAGAGCTTCTTCACAAACTCTTTCGCCTTGGCTTCATCCCCGTCCTGAAGCGCGTAGGCCCAGGCGGCGATATAGCTATAGCGCCCGTTACCGGAGGTTTTCGGATTGGGAATGATCACCTTGACCTCCTCCCGCACGAGGTCGTTCCAATCCTTAATCCCCTTGGGATTGCCTTTGCGGACGAGGAAGAGGATCGTCGAAGTATAGGGAGCGGCGTTGTGGGGGAAGCGTTGCGTCCACCCTTCCTTCACCAAACCACCCTTGACGAGCAGGTCGATGTCGGTCGACTGGTTCATCGTGACGACATCCGCCTCCAGCCCGTCGAGGACAGCGCGGGCCTGCTTGCTCGAACCGCCGTGGGACTGGTTGAGCGCGATCTCCTTGCCGCTCTTTGCCTTCCAATGTTCGGCGAAGGCTTTGTTGTAGTTGCTGTAAAACTCCCGGGCGACATCGTAGGAAGCGTTCAGGAGCGTCGTCTCCGCATAGGCATTGGCGGCGATCAAGAGCGCGGCGGCGTGGGTGACCAGACGTTGAAGCGGGCGCAGGCCCCGGCGGATGGAAGAAGAAGTGGATTTCGACATGGATGCGATTGGTAAACCCTTTAATCTCTATCAGTCAAGTAGGGATTCATCTTTCTTTTGAAAAATTTTCCTGCCTTAGCAGCCGTTTCATGGCTACCATCCGGCCTCTTTTTATGGTGAATGAGTCGTCGTCCATGATGCCGCCCGAGGGGGCGGTCCGTTATCCGCCGGAGTTGCCGGTTAGCCAGCAGCGCGAGGCGATCGTGGCGGCGCTCCGGGCGCATCAGGTCGTCATCGTGGCGGGGGAGACCGGCTCGGGCAAGACGACACAGCTTCCCAAGCTCTGCTGGGAAGCCGGGTTGGGCCGCACCGGGCAGATCGGGTGCACGCAGCCGCGCCGGGTGGCGGCGATGAGCATCTCACGCCGGGTGGCGGAGGAGCTTGGGGTGACGTGGGGGCGGGAGGTCGGCTGCAAGATGCGTTTTCAGGACGACACGAACCGCCGCCAGACGCGCATCAAGTTCATGACGGACGGGATTCTGCTTGCCGAAATCCAGTCCGACCCACTCCTGCGAGCCTATAGCACGCTGATCCTTGATGAAGCGCATGAGCGTTCACTCAATATTGATTTCCTGCTCGGCTATCTGCGCGGATTATTGCGCGAGCGGCGTGATCTCAAGCTGATCATCACATCGGCGACAATTGATACGGCGGCGTTTTCCGCAGCGTTTGACGATGCACCGGTAATTGAGGTTTCGGGGCGGCTCTTTCCCGTGGAGATCCGTTATCGGCCAGTGGAGAGCCTCGCCGGGCCGGGGGAGGAAAGGGATGCCCTTTCCTATGTCGAGGCGGCGGCGCGTGCGACGGAGGAGGCTTTGCTGGAGAGCGATTCGGGCGATCTGCTCCTCTTCATGCCGACGGAGCGTGACATTCGCGAGGCGCGTGAGTTGCTCGAAACGCGGCTTGGGAACTTGGTCGATCTGCTCGCCCTGTATGGACGGATGGCCTCTGCCCAACAGCAGGAGGTCTTCGCCCCCGGCAACAAGCGGCGCGTGGTGATCGCGACCAATGTGGCGGAGACTTCGCTAACCATCCCGCGCATTAGCGTGGTGATCGACACCGGGCTCGCCCGGATCAGCCGTTACAATGCGCGGACGCGAACCCGCCGTCTGCCGATCGAGCCAATCTCGCAAAGCAGCGCCAACCAACGGGCAGGCCGTGCGGGGCGGGTGCGTGATGGACTTTGCATCCGGCTCTATGACGAAGAGGAGTTTGCCAAACGCCCCCGCTTTACGCAGCCGGAGATTTTGCGTTCCAACCTCGCCGAAGTCATTCTGCGGATGAAGGCGTTTCATCTCGGAGAGGTCGAAAGCTTTCCCTTCCTTAACCCGCCACAGGCACAGGCGATCCGGGGTGGCTATACTTTGCTGGAGGAACTCGGAGCGCTCATTCCCGAGGTGAACGAGTACCGGCTCACGGCGCTGGGACATGAGTTGGCCTCCCTCCCGCTCGATCCTACCCTCGGGCGGATGCTGCTTCAGGCGCGGGACGAAGGGGTGCTCGAAGAGATGGTGGTGCTCGCTGCCGGTTTGAGTATTCCTGATCCACGGGAACGCCCCGAGGAGGCGCGGGACGCAGCGGCTGCGGCACACAAGCTCTACGCCGACCCGCGCTCCGACTTCCTCTCGCTCCTTCATCTCTGGCGGGCGGCGCCCCCGCTCGAAGGGGGGAAGGTGCAGGTAACACGCAATGCGCTGCGCCGCTTTTGCAAAGCGAACTATCTTTCACTCACCCGGATGCGCGAATGGCGCGATCTCTGCCGTCAGCTTGCTCAAGCGATGGAGGATAGCCGCCTTCTTCGCTATCGACCGGCACGCAGGGCGACAGAGCGGAAGGAAAAAGAGCGCCTCACGCCGGAGGAAGAACACTATCGATCGCTCCATCGCTCGATCCTCTCCGGTCTGCTCGGGCAAGTGGCCCAACGGCAGGAACGCAACCTCTATCTAGCGAGCGGGAACCGCAAAGCGACGCTTTTCCCCGGCTCCACCCTTTACGAGCGGCAGAAGAAGCCTAAGAAGGAAGCGCCATCGCTACCCAAAGAGAAAAAGCAGGGTGGAGGACAGCCGGAGTGGATTGTCGCCGGGGAGATTGTGGAGACTTCGCAACTCTTCGCCCGGACGGTCGCGGCGGTGGAGCCGGAGTGGATTGCGCAACTCGGAGCGCACCTTTGCAAGACGCGCCACCTCGCCCCGGGTTGGAGCGCAAAGGCAGGGCGAGTGCTGGTTTGGGAGCGGGTTTTGCTTCACGGGTTAGAGGTAACGCGCCGACAGGTCGACTACGGACGGGTTAATCCGCAGGAGGCGACGGAGCTTTTCATCCGTGGCGCACTGATCGCTGGTGAGGCGCGGATCACGCATCGCTTCTTCGAGGAGAATCGCCAGTTGCGTGAGCGGATCGAGACCTCTCTCACCCGGCAGCGCAGCCATCGTCTGCACGATCTCGACGAGGCGTTTTACCGGTTCTACGCTGACCGGATCGAGCCGCCGCTCTCCAGCGTGCACGATCTCGACCGGCTCATCCGCGCCCGCATCGGCAAAGAGCCCGACTTCCTTTGCGCCACGGAGGCTGATCTAGTGGATGAAAGCACGCTAGCTTTTAACCGCGAGGCGTTCCCTGATCAGGTGACGCTGGAAAATGCCGTCATCCCGCTCGACTATCACTATGCACCGGGGGAGGAGCGTGATGGGGTGACGCTGCGCGTACCGCTCCCGCTGGCTGAACGGCTCACGCCGGGGGAAATGCAATGGATGATCCCCGGTCTGCGCGAGGAACAGGCGGAAGCGCTCCTGCGTTCGCTACCCAAGGCGACGCGCAAGGCGCTCCTGCCGCTGGAGCCGAAGATCGCCGAAATCGCCCGTGACCTTCAACCGGGGCGCGAGCCGTTCGGCGTGGCGCTCACCACGTTTGTGCAGCGGCGTTATGGCGTGCGGGTGGAGCCGGGGGAGTGGCAGATGCTCCCCGATCATTTGCTGCCACGGGTCGAAATTATCGACCGTCGCAACCGGGCAATCGCTTCCGGGCGTGATCTCGAAAGCGTGCAAAGCGCCTTGCAGGAGAAGGGACATCGCTCCGGAGCATGGGAACGGGCGGTACGCCAATGGGAGCGCCGGGGCATTGAAGCCTTCCCTAACCTTCCCGAGACGCTGGAGATCGAAAAGATCGCCGGAGTACCGTTACTGGCATGGCCGGGGTTGCGGGAGGCCGAGGGTGGAAAGGTCGATCAGATTCTTTTCCGCACGGTGGAGGAGCGCGATCGTTCGACCCCGGCGGCGATCGTTCAACTCGGAAGACGGGCGATGGGTAGCGAACTCGAACAGATCGCCAAAGCATGGCGTCTGGAAACGCCGCCCCGCTCCGGGAATGCACCAGCCAAGGCAAAACCGGGTGTCGCCAGCTTGAGCGCATTGTTTGACGGAATCACCCTCCCGGCGGTTTCTGCCAAACCGGCACCACGGCCGATCCACCGCCCGATCACCGCCAAGGTGGCCGTGACGCCCCCGACGCCTTCGGGCGCGTTGGTCACTCCGGAGAGCATCGCTACCCATCTGGCGCGGCATCTCTTCGTCATGGAGGCGCCGTTCACCGCCGCCCGTTTTGAGGCGATGCTGACCAAGGGCAGGCAGGCACTTGCCCCGACGATGGAGAAGGTAGCGAAAGCCACTAGCGAGCTTCTGGATCTGCGTTCGCGGCTACTGGCGGGGGAGCGCCGCTATCCCGGGATGGAGGCAGACCTCGCCCGCCTGCTCCCCCCCGGTTTTCTCGCTACGACACCGCACGAACGGCTTCCGCACCTTGTTCGCTACCTTAAAGCGGTAGAGCGCCGCGCCGAACGGGCATGGACCAGCCCGGCCAAGGATACGCAAAAGGCCGAACAGCTCGCTCCATTTGCCGGATGGGAAAAGAAGGTTGCCCCGGAGGAGCGCGAGACATTCCGCTGGCTTTTAGAGGAGTTTCGTGTCTCTCTCTTTGCACAGGAACTTGGAACGGCGCAGCCGGTTTCCGCCCGTCGGCTTTTGCAATTCTTTCATCCCTAGATCATGACCCTTCTTCCCTCCCTTCGTTGGCTGACTGCGACGCTGGCGTCGGTTTCGCTCACGTTTAGCGCGTTCGCACAAGTCCCTGACTGGCTTGATGACCCTCTCTTTTTCCCCAGCGCACCGGGGACCTCCACCGGTTACGCTGGTCAGTGGCATCTGATCAACCTCTATGACCCGTCCGGGACGAGTATCGACGCGAACCTCGCCGGAGCTTGGAGCCAAGGGTGGACCGGTGCCGGGGTGATCATCGGCATTGTGGATCAGGGGACGGAGGCGAATCACCCCGACCTGATCGCGCAATATCACAATGTCTATAGCTGGGATTTCGAGCGTGGAACGGAGCAGACTTCGGACCCGTGGCGCGCCCTTCCCCACTATGATTGGGAGAGGCACGGAACGGCGGTAGCCGGGGTAGCGGCTGCGCGAGGCGGCAACGGAATCGGTGTTACCGGAGCCGCTCCGCTGGCTGGTCTGGCCGGGATACGGCTGCTTTACGACAATGATATCGACGCCGATTGGCTTGCTGAGCACGAAGTCTACGCGATCCTCTATCAAGGCGGTGCCGATGCGCTGGTGGACGACCCGCGCTGGGACGACCCGGACTGGGTGCCGCCGGTGCGGGTGAAAAACCATAGCTATGGAAGTCCCTCCGGTTATCACGACTACGGAAACCTTGACGACGTCGCTGCGGCCCTCAAGTTGAGCGCGGAACGGGGAGTGATCCATCTCTTCTCCGCCAGTAACGCCCGCTTGCGCCCTGCCGCTCCCAGTTCGGCCCTCTCCACCGCAGATGCCAACAAGATTTATCGTCTTAACCAGCCTAATGCACTGGTCGTCGGGGCGTTGGGGAACGATGGCACCTATGCCAATTACAGTTCCTACGGAGCCAATCTCTTCGTCACCGCCCCCTCGGGATCGCGCATTGGAACGCCTTCCATTGCGACGACCGACGTCACCGGACACGATCGCGGTTATAACGACGGAAACGATGGCCCCAATGCGGGGCTGGAAGATGAGCCGGACTATACCAATACCTTTTCGGGAACCTCCTCCTCCACCCCGCTCATGAGCGGGATCATGGCACTAGGGATGGAAGCCAACCCTGACCTCAATGTCCGGATGGCCAAGCATCTGCTGGTGCGGACGAGCCGACAGGTCGACGCCGGGCATACGGTGGCCGATTCGCCCAACGGTTGGATCATCAACGCGGCGGGGAATGCTTTTAGCGCCGACTACGGCTTCGGGCTGGTCGATGCCGGAGCGTTCACGAAGATGGCAACGCAAGTCGCCGCTCTCACACCGCTCATCGAGCACCAGAGCGCCGTGCAGGAAGTCGACCTCGCATTCGGCGAAGGAGCGAGCCGATCGCTAACCAAAAGCTACACGGTCCATAGCGACGATCTCACCAATGGAGCGCTACCACTGGAATATGTCCGCGTGACCCTGACCCTCTCCGGTCTGCAAGCGGATGCCGATGCTTACCGGACCGGGGGGATCGGCGCGATCGCAGGCGATCTCGAAGGATGGCTTACCTCCCCCTCCGGCACCCGTTACCGGCTCTTTAGTGATGACCAGTTCCTCCCGACTGAGAAGCGCGATTTCTTTAGCGAAACCTTGACGTGGACTTACTTGAGCAATGCCTATTGGGGCGAGACGATTCTCGGCCAATGGGTGCTGGAGTTAGAGAACCATTCCGTCAACCCGCTCGATGTGGACGGCGGCTATTGGGAGAGCTTCCAGATGGAGTTTGGCATGGGAGAGCTTTACCTCGTCCCCGAGCCGTCGGCTCTCTTCTGGCTGGGTGGCGCAGTGATGGCCGGGGCCGTCTGGAGGAGACGAACCCGCCGGATGCGCACCTCTGCCGGAGTTTGAGGGTCTTTGAGCACGAAAAAGCGCTGGATTCTCCAAGCGTTTAAGGCTTTACCTTCCCCGCCTTTCAGGCGACGATCGGGGCAGATTCTTCTTCCCCCTATGAAGCCGTTTCTCCCTGCAAAAGCTCGGGTAGCGTTTGCCCTTTGGGCCACTTTGGCTGCAAGCGCCGTAGGTCTGGCGGCACCAACGCCGGAGCCCCGGGAGAGCGTGACGCAGGCGACCTCCCCCGCCGATCTCGCCGCGCTGGCGCAGGAGATCGCGAAGATGCGCAGCGCCTATGAAGCACGCATCTCCCAGCTTGAAAGCCGGATGGGAACGATGGAGGCGGAGAAGGAAGCGCTGGAGCGCAAAGTCATCGTTGCGGAGCGCGAGGCAGCGGCAGCCAAACGGGCGGCCCCGCGTGGCACCGGGCGGGACGACGGCGCGTGGGAGAAGCTCTCTCTACGCGTTGATGAACTCGAAGCGGAGCGCTCACAGATCGCCGCGGCACGCGAGGAAACGGCCACCCGACAGGCCCAGCTCGAAACGGCGCAACAGCGGATCGCCGCCACGGAGGAGCGGACTGAGACGACGGAGCGTTACCGCCGCTGGGGCGGGCTGCCGTTTGACCCGATCAAGCTTTACGATCTCCCGCAGGTCTTTGAATTCCACGGTTACTTGCGCACCGGCTTCGGCATGAATGGCAAGGAGGGGAAAATGGTCGCCTTTCAGGCCCCGGGCGCGGGGGCGAAATACCGGCTCGGCAACGAGGCGGAGACCTATGGCGAACTCGAATTTGTCCACAACTGGCTCAACCCCGATGCGCCGCTCGACAAGCCGTTTGTCAGCACGCACGTGATGCTCGGGATCAAGACGACCTATAACGATACTTACGACTCCTTCAACAACACGGAATCGGGGAACGACATTGCGCTGCGGCAGGCGTATATCCGCATCGGCAACGTCTTTGCCGCGCACCCGGAGGTTAGTTTCTGGGCGGGGCAGCGTTACTACCAGCGCCACGACATTCATATTAACGATTTCTTCTTCCTCGACACCAGTGGCTACGGCGGCGGGGTGGAGAATATCCCTATTGGCGATAAGTTCGCCAAGCTGCACCTCGCATGGCTGGGCGGGAGTTACGATCGTTTTGAGACCAGCCACGGCGGGTTGACCAAGCAGATGTTCGACCTGCGTCTCGATGACATCTCCGTCCCGGGCGGGAAACTCCTCCTCTGGGCGACGCTCGCGCGCCAGAAGGGGGGCGAGGTGCTCAACGTGACCGATCCCTTCGGCGATCCGATTTACATGGCTTCTTCCAACGGTTGGTCGCTCGGGCTGATCCACCGCACGGGGGAGGAGGCGCTCTTCGGCGGGTACAACCAGTTCACCCTTCAATATGGACGCGGGGCGGGGTTCTCCTTCTCCCCTTCGGTCCATGCCGGGGTGGAACATCTCAACCGCGCGAGCCATTTCCGCGTGACCAATCATTTCACTATCCAGCCGGTCGACTGGTTCTCCATGCAGGCGGTGATGCTCTACGATCACACCGACTTCGGCCACGATGGGAACGCGACCGTGCACTGGGCCTCCGCCGGGTTGCGCCCGATCTTCCACCTGACGCGCCACTTCGGCATCTCGCTCGAAACCGGGGTCGACTGGGTCGACAACGGTCCGCTCGGCAAGCGCGATTATCTCTGGAAGATCACGCTCGCCCCGCAACTCTCACGCGAGGGGAAATTCTTCAGCCGCCCGGTCATCCGTCCCTATATCACCTATGCCAAATGGGGGAGCGATTTTCGCGGACTGGTCGGCGGGAACGTTTATCGGCACCAGACCCACGGCCTCTCCTACGGCATTTCTGCGGAGACATGGTGGTAAACTTTTGACTCATGGCTCAACCTGACACGCTCGAACTCTTCGCCCCGGTTTCCGGTCTTCTCTACGCGCTGGAGACGGTCCCGGACCCGGTCTTTTCGCAAAAACTGGTCGGCGATGGGATCTCGATCGACCCGATCGAAGGGCGTCTGCTCGCGCCGTGCGCCGGGGAAGTCGCCCACCGCCACGCAGCGGGGCATGCGATCACGCTGCGCACCGACGATGGCGTGGAGGTACTCCTCCATATCGGGATCGATACCGTCCGGCTCAAAGGGGAAGGGTTCACGCCGCTGGTCAAGCCGGGGGATCGCGTGGACATCGGCACACCGCTCATTGACTTTGACCTCGACTACGTGGCCACCCATGCCAAGAGCCTGCTTACGGAGATCCTGATCACTTCGCCCGATCTGGTCGCCTCGATGGAACACGCTTCCGGCCGGGTCGAGGCGGGCAAGAGCGTGATCTTAACGCTGCGCCTCGGTGGTGGCGACGGGGCGCTCGCTCCCCAGGCCGGAGCGACGGTGACGTCCGACGCGATCCTGATCCCGAACCCGACCGGGCTGCACGCCCGCCCTTCCGCCGTGCTGGCCAATATCGCCAAGAGTTTCCAGAGCGACATTCGCCTCCGCCTCGGCCAACAGAGCGCCAACGCCCGAAGCGTGACGGCGATCATGGGGCTGGAGGTGGGGCGGGGAGATAAGGTGGTCCTCGTCGCCAAAGGGCCGGATGCGCAGCAGGCGGTGGAGAAACTCTCGCGCCTGATCGCCGAAGGGTTGGGCGATGAAGGGTGCACCCCGGCCCCCGCCCCGGCTTCCACGACGATCTCTCCCGCTGCGGTGCCGCCGCCTCGCCCGCGCTCGGATGATCCGAACCTGATCTTTGGCGTGAGCGCCTCCTCCGGCTTGGCCGTTGGCGAGATTTATCAGGTACGCCGGGTGGAGATCGAGGTCGAGGAGCAGGGGCATGGGCTCGATCACGAACGGCGCAAGCTCGACGATGCCCTCGCCCGGGCCGCCGCCCAGCTCGATGCGCTACGTGGGGAACTCCACGGCAGCCGCGACCCGGCCAAGGCGGCGATCTTTGCCGCGCACGCGGAACTGCTCGAAGACCCCGATCTCATCGACATCGTCACCTCGGCCATTGCCAAGGGAAAGAGCGCGGCGTTCGCGTGGAAGAAGGCGGTGCAGGTCCATGCCGACCGGCTCGCAGGGTTGCGCAACCAACTCCTCGCCCAGCGAGCCAATGATGTGCGCGATGTCGGCGAGCGGGTGCTTGAACTCCTCACCGGCGTCCGGCGCGAGGAGCCGTCCTACCCCGACAACGCCATCCTCATCGCCGAAGATCTGACCCCCTCGGACACTGCCGCCATGGCCCCCGGCAAGGTCGCCGGATTTGCCACCGTGCGGGGTGGGGCGACTTCGCATGTCGCCATCCTCGCCCGTTCGCTCGGCATCCCCGCGCTGGCCGGGGTCGACCCGCACGCGCTGGAAGTCCCCAACGGGACGCCGGTCATCCTCGACGGGAACAAAGGAACACTTCGCCTACGCCCCGACGCGAAGGAGATGGAGCGGCTGCGCCTTGCCCAGATCGAGCACGAACGCCAGCGGCGCGACGACCTCGCCCACACCCATCAACCGGCCACGACCACCGACGGGCATACCGTCGAGGTCGCCGCCAACATCGGCGGGCTGCACGATGCGCAGGAAATCGCCGGGCTGGGGGGCGACGGCGTCGGGCTGCTGCGCTCGGAGTTCCTGTTCATGGAACGGCCCACCGCCCCGGATGAGGAGGAGCAATTTGAGCAATACAAAGCGATCGCGGAGGCGGTCGGCAAGGAGAAGACGCTCATTATCCGCACGCTCGATGTCGGCGGGGACAAGCCACTTGCCTACCTGCCGATCCCCAAAGAGGATAACCCGTTTCTGGGCGAGCGCGGGATTCGTGTCGGGCTGGATCGGCCTGAGATCCTGCGCACGCAACTGCGCGCTCTCCTCCGCGCCTCATCGTTCGGGAAGTTGAAGGTGATGCTCCCGATGATCGCGATGCTCGAAGAGTTGCGCGCCGCCCGCACCATCCTTCAGGAAGAGGCCGATGCGCTCGGAATCGCGCCAATGCCGTGCGGGATCATGGTGGAAGTCCCGGCCACGGCGGCGCTGGCCGACGTTTTCGCCCAAGAGGCCGATTTCTTTTCCATCGGCACCAATGACCTGACCCAGTACACGCTCGCCATGGATCGCGGCCATCCCAAGCTCGCCCCAAAAGTCGACGCGCTCCACCCGGCGCTCCTCCGGCTCATCGCGCAGACGATCGAAGGGGCTCACCGGCACGGAAAATGGGTCGGCATCTGTGGCGGGATCGCGGGGGACGCCCGGGCGGTGCCGATTCTGATCGGGCTTGGGGTGGATGAGTTGAGCGTCTCGCTCCCGGCGATCCCGACAGTCAAGGCGCAGATCCGCCGTTTAAGCCTCTCGCGCTGCAAGGAGCTGGCACAGGCGGCGCTCGCGGCCCGGACCGGTGCGGAGGTCCGCGCCTTGCTTGATGAACCTTCGCAATAGAACCGTTTCCCTATGTCGACCTTCTCCTCTGCCTTCTCGCTTCTCCAGAAAATCGGCAAGTGCATGATGCTGCCGGTGGCGGTCCTGCCGGTGGCCGGGATTCTGCTCGGCGTCGGGAGCGCCAATTTCTTTTGGATTCCCGAGTTGCTCTCGCGGATCATGGCGCAATCGGGCGGGGCGATTTTCAGCAACCTGCCGCTCCTTTTTGCCATCGGGGTCGCCATCGGGTTGACGGAAAACGACGGCGTAGCGGCGCTCGCCGGGACGGTTGGCTACGTGGTTTTCCTCGCGGCGATGGGGGTTTGTGCGACGTGGCGCGGGATTGAGACGAGCGAGATCATGGGGATCGCTTCGATTGAAACGGGGGTCTTTGGCGGGATCGTCGTCGGGTTGATCGCGGCGTGGGTCTTCAACCGGTTTTACAAAATTCAATTACCACCCTACCTCGGTTTTTTCTCGGGGAAACGCTCCGTGCCGATCATTACAGCGTTTGCCGTGATCGGCGTCGGTGTGGTGTTGAGCTTTGTCTGGCCGCCGATTGGCGCGGCGATTAAGAGCTTCTCCCAATGGGCCGCGCATGGGCAGCCGGCGGTCGCTTTTACGCTCTACGGAGTCGTGGAGCGGGCATTGATCCCGTTCGGGTTGCACCATGTCTGGAACGTCCCGTTCTTCTTTGAAGCCGGGGAGTACACCGATCCGCAAACCGGGCAGATCGTGCGCGGGGAGATCGCCCGTTTCATCTCCGGCGACCCGACGGCGGGGAACATGACCGGTGGCTACCTCTTCAAGATGTGGGGCCTCCCGGCGGCGGCGTTTGCCATCTGGCACGCGGCCAAACCGGAGAACCGGGCGAAGGTCGGCGGGATCATGCTTTCTGCTGCGCTGACCGCGTTTCTCACCGGGATTACGGAGCCGATCGAGTTCGCCTTTCTCTTTGTCGCGCCGGTGCTCTACGCCGTTCATGCGCTGCTGGCCGGGGCGGCGTATTGCCTCTGCATTCTCCTCGGGACCAAGCACGGGTTTACCTTCTCGCATGGGTTGATCGATTATGTGGTGCTCTTCCCCAAGTCGCACCATGCGCTCTGGCTCTTTGTCCTCGGGCCGATCTGGGCGCTTCTTTATTACACCATCTTTAGCGTCGCGATCCGTAAGTTTAACCTGCTAACCCCCGGGCGCGAGGAAGCGACAGCGGAGGGCGAGGCAACCACGAGCGCTGGGAGCGATGCCTATACACTGGAGATCGTCCGTGCGCTGGGCGGCAGGAGCAACATTGCTAGCCTTGATGCCTGTATTACCCGGCTGCGGGTCAAACTTAACGATGTCTCCAAGGTTAATGCCGAGAAATTGAAAGCACTCGGGGCAGCGGGGGTCGTGATCGTAGGAGACGGGGTACAGGCGATCTTCGGTACACGCTCTGATAATCTGAAAACGGAGATCGGCGAGTACCTGCGCCATGCCGGGCCGGAGGCAGACGAAGTCGAACCACCGCCTGCTGTCAAAACGCCTGCTCCTGTCGGTGTCGCAGCACCGCTACGCGATCCGCTCGCCGCACAGAAGGTGCAAAGCTGGCTCGAAGCGCTCGGAGGGAAGAGTAATGTACGGCAAGTGGAGGCGTGTGCAGCCACACGGTTACGAGTCGTGATGGGGTCGCAGCCCTACGACTCGGCGAAGCTGGAGGCGGCCGGCGTGGAAGCGGTGGTGGAACTCCCTGAACGGGTGCTCCATCTCCTGACCGGTCTTAATGCGGATCAATACGCCGCAGAGATGCGCGGACAGTTGGTTTCCTGACTTGTCAAAGCGCGAAAGAGGAGTTTACTTCGGCGGATCATGTCGATCCCACTTCAGGAAGGTGCGCTCTGGAAACGGTTGCGCCCTCACCAACCGACCCCTGCCAACCACCTCCCGTATGATGCCACCTACGGCTACACGCTGGAGCGGCTGCTCACCGTGGAAGCCCCGGAGCCGCCTCCCGGTTTTGAAGCTTTTTGGCAACAGCGTCTGGCGGCAGCGCTCGCGATCGACCCGGCGCTCCAACCCGAAAGCGAGGCCGTGGAGCACGATGGCTTTACGGTACAGGATGTTGCCTATCGCTCCACTGGGGGGACGACGGTCAAGGCATGGCTAGTCGAGCCTGTCGGGCGACCGGTGCGGCGCATCGCCGTCGTTGGCCATGGCTATGGCAGCCGGACCGAACCGGATGCGATCCGGCTTTTTGAGGACGCTGCCTATCTCTACCCGTGCGTGCGGGGGCTGGGGAGTGAGACGCCCGGTATGGGGCAGATCAGCGTCGCCGAGCATGTGCTCCATGGCATCGAATCCCGCGAGACCTATGTTCACGGCGGCTGCGTCGATGACTTTATCTGCGGGGCGAGTGCACTCCTCGAACGCCACCCCGGGCTTCCACTTTTTTATGATGGCGGGAGCTTTGGCGGCGGGATCGGGGCGCTGCTTTTGGCGTGGGATCGTCGCTTTCTCGCCGGGGCGTTGCGCGATCCGAGCTTCGGTGTCTACCCGTTGCGTGTCACTCAACCGTGCAGCGGCAGCGGTCACTATGTCACCACTCGTTATCAGCACGACCCTCAGGTTCTCGAAGTCCTGCGTTACTTTGACTCCGCTACTGCGGCCCGCTGGATTGAGCAACCAGTGATCGTCACCGCATCGCTCTTTGACCCCGCCGTACCGCCGCCGGGGCAATTCGCGGTCTTCAATGCTATCCCCGGGGATCAAAAGCGGCTTCTGATCAAAACTGCCGGGCATTTTGAATACCCCGGTATCGCGGAAGAGGAGCGCATCGCCCGTGAAGCCAAGCGCCTCTTCCTCACACCCTATCTCTAATCCCTCAACGTTCCCTCCCGCCGGTGCCGCAACCCTGCTACAGCAGCCATCCCTAACAACAGCATCAACGCTGTGCCGGGCTCCGGCACAGATGAATAGTGGTGTAACATCAAGGCGTTCTCCTCGACCCCTAAACTCCAAAATCCGCTCTCACTCCCAAAGGCTGTTGCATCAATGAGAAACGCCTCTGCGGAGAAACCTGAAATCCCGCCCGTTGTCGTCACCAACGTAAAGCTGCGATTTCCACCGGGCGTCCCGCTGAGTTCAAAGGGATTAAGGCGCAGGAGAAAGCGATCGTTCGCATCGGCTGTAATTGAGAGCGTTCCACTGATTTCGAGCAGATCCCACGCTTCCCCGGCAAGTTCCCCGGCCCAGTCGCCCAACTCCCACTCGTAAGCTCCCCCTCCCGCCCAGACCTGACTCCCCATTCGAAGGGAACCGACCGAGTTACCCGGAGCGATCACCTGCCCGGCCCCCACGCGGGTCTCCACGAGTTCAAGATTTCCCACGCCGGAAACCCTCCCCGAGCGCCACTGAAAACGCCCTTGATAGGCTGCATCACTATTGTAGCGGAAAGTTCCCGCATCCAGCGTCACGGCACTCTTCAACGCATCGAGGGAACGATAGTCCAGCTCTCCTCCGCTCATCTTCAGCTCCTTGGCTCGAAGGAAGCCGCCCGTTTCGCTCACCACCACTCTCCCTTCACTCACTTCCAACGAACCGGAGAACTGATGCTGCGCCGTCAACTCCAAGGTTCCCTGCCCCGTTTTGATCACACCGCCGCCGTTTATCACCCCGGTCATCCGTGCGTCAACGGCAGCGCTCCCGTCCCTCACCTCCACGGTACGAATCTGTCCATTGAGCGCGATCGCATTAGCAAAAATGAGAGTGGAATCCGCTTGCTCATGGGAAAGAATCAGCTTCATCGAACTAGCAAGAAAGCTCGAAGAGGAACTCCCCCAAACCACCTCAGCCCCCTCGCCTCCAAGATTGACGAGCCGATCTCCCCCCGATGCGGCAAACCCGCCATGGCCGAGGAAGCGGACCTGTTGAGCCCCTGTCCCTAACGCGCGGGTAAAACCTCCACTCCCGAGGATGAGAACTCCGCTCTCCACGCCATCAAAGAGAAAGTTTCCGTTGCCCAGCGCACTCTCGCCCTTCAGCAACAACGCCCCTGCCTGCAAGACCGTTCGACCCGAATAGCTATTGATGCCAGTCAGCTCAAGAACCCCTCCCCCCTGTTTGATGACTCCGCCGTTGGATAGCGAACCGCTCAGGCGAGCGTCGATCGCCGCCGTCCCCTCGCCGACATGGAAAGCCCGCTCAGCCCCATTGAGATTGATCGCGTTCTCGAAGATCAGCGTCCCATCGGAAGAGGCATGGCCGAGGACTAGCGTCGCCTCCTCTGCCAGAAAGCTATTGATTCCCCATGTCAAGCTCTCTCCATTCCCTCCGAGATTCACCGTACGTTCTCCACCGATGGCAGCAAACCCACCACTCCCGCGAAGGTGAATCTGACCCGCCGCCGTTCCTACCGATCGTGTCAGACTCTCACCCTTTAAGAAAAGCGCCGTATTGAGATCGCCCTCAATGAGCAGATTCCCCCCGCCCAAAGCCACATCGGACGCGATCGCTAACCCGCCTGCGGCCAGATGCACTCCACCGGTTAACGCATGGTTCGCCTGCGCCAACTCCAGCACACCGGCACCTAGTTTCTGGAGGCTGCCGTTGGAGATCACCCCGGCTAACCGTGCGTCCACTTGCGCAGATCCATTATCGACCCGGATCAAGCGTTGGCCTCCTGCAAAATCCATCGGATTTTCAAAGATGAGCGTCGCATTGGAAGCCGCAGCCGAGAAGACTAGCGGTTGAGTACCTCCAAGGAAATGAGTCATCCCCCAAGTAAGGAGCTCCGAATTCCCTCCGAGATTCACGCGCCGGTCGCTTCCATAAGCCGCAAATCCGCTGTTCCCACCAGTCAGGCGCACCTGATTCTGGCCTGTACCGAGACCACGGATCATGTCGCTATGCCCCAACATCAAAACCCCGCCGATTAAAGTCACATTTCCCGAAGAGAGCGATTGTGCTCCAGAGATGAGCAACTGCCCGCCACCGGAGAGGCGGGTCTCTCCCGTATAGGTATTCACACCGGTCAGCTCCAGAAGACCACTACCCGTTTTATGAAGACCGCCACCCGTAAGGGAGCCACTTAAGCGCGCATCAATCGCTGCTGTTCCATTAGCCACCTGAATCGTCCGTTGTGGACCTCCAAACTGAAGATGATTGGTCAGTTCGACCGTCGCATTAGCATGATTGGAAGAGAGCTTGAGGGTTTCGCCAGTCTTCAGAAAATGTTCCTGTCCCCAAGTGAGCGTTGAGGTGCCGAGCGTGATCACACGGTCTGCCCCCCATGCACTAAAACCGCCGCTTCCCTCAAAACGCACCTCTCCCAAGCCTGTTCCGAGCCTTGTCGGAGAGCCGTCGTGAGCTACCTCCAGCACTCCCCCTCTCAACACCGTTCTGGCTTGCGAAGGGGCCGTATGCAATCGGAGCGCACCGTCCTCAATCGAAATTTCCCCTACCTGCGTCGTGTTCCCCGTGACCGCCAGCGTCCCTACCCCCCGTTTGATAAAGCTTCCTTCCCCGTCGATCCCGGCGCCGAGCGTATTGAGCTTATTCCCGACCGTCTCAATCACCAACTCTCCGCCTCCGAGTTTAACAACGGTTTCGCCCGCAAAACTGGTCGTTCGGACATCTCCGATCGAGAGCCGTTGCCCCTGAAGGTCGAGCACCGCTTGGCCACGGTTCCCAATCACTAGCGTTGATCCATCCCTAAGCGCTCCGGGCGCGGCTAATCTTAAAGTGCCATCATGCAGAAACGTCACCCCGGTATAGCTATTGGCTGCGCTCAAGGTCAGCGTTCCCTTGTCGTCCTTGGCTAAGGCGCCTGCACCGGAGAGGCTTCCGCCAATCACTGTATCGCCCGCCCCGCCGACCACCACCAGATGCCCCTGATTCCCAATGGCTCCCTCTATACGAAGTGTACCACTGATGCTTTCCCAATTCTGGGAATCGGAAAGCGTGAGATCATTGCGAATGGTTTGCTCCCTCCCGCTTTCATTAAGGATCCCCACGGCGCCGAGCGTTAACCTCTCGCCCTCAAGGAGATACTCCTCCCCGGCTTCGGCACTAAAGAGTAATCCCCGAACCACCTGCGCCTCCTGAAAGTTGAGCGTGGTCCGGCCGCCGGTTGCCACCGCTCCGATGACTAAAGAACGGCCATCAGGCGTCTGCTCAAGCGACCAGTTCGAGGCGTTTCCCACGTCGGCGTCACTGCCAGCGCCGGTCCAGCGATTGGCCGTACGCGAGGTTTGCCCAGGTTCATCATAGATTCTCCACTTCAAGGCAAACCCGGATTTGGCAATGGTTTGATTCATCGCACCGACCACATTCTCCACGGAGTTCGGGAGCACCGTGCTCCCGGACCCTCCCGCAAACCATGTTGCCCCCGCGAGGGTCAGTTCCCCCTTCCATGCGAGAAACTGAGGCGCTCCGGAATCGCCCGTCTCGAAAACCACACCGTTCATCCAATGATTAATAACCAAACCAACGCTACCGACCGTCCCGGCGACCACTCTCGGACCGCCGTCATGGGGAAGATCGCTCCCCATTAAGAAGCTTGGCATCCCTGAATAGGTTCCATCGGCGGTATCGAGGATGCGGTAAACAGCGACCTGATCGGCAGCGGAAAGCGGCTCCTCAAGGTAAGTGAGACGACGGTCACTGGAGAAGGC
Source organism: Chthoniobacteraceae bacterium (assembly GCA_037189865.1). Lineage (GTDB taxonomy): Bacteria > Verrucomicrobiota > Verrucomicrobiia > Chthoniobacterales > Chthoniobacteraceae > DATMFV01. The sequence continues at coordinate 68,536 of JBBCIW010000002.1, forward strand.
AACAGCGCTTGGCGTACCTTGAGGCGAGATCAGATAGCGGGTAGAGACCAACCCTCCATCACGACCCACAAAACGGGCTTCAGTTCCTACCAACCCATAGTGCAAGGCACTGTAGGCATGAACCGGCGAAAGCATCCCAAACATCTGAATCCGGCGGGCGGAGCCGTAGTAATCGTCAATACTGGTCCCCCAGCCGACCCCCGACCAGTCGTAACCGGAACCTATAAAATCAGCATGAGAATTGAGAACCGGCGCTCCCCCCGCAAAGCCCGACTCAAAGAGATCATACACCTCCGAGCGGTAATCAGGGATATTGATCGCGGACGCTGGCGGGAGAAACGCGGCGAGCGAACAACTCATCCAGAAAACGAGGCGGAGGGGAACGTAACGTAAAACCAATTTCCGGGGGGCCATGATTTTTAACTTATTTAATCAATCTGATTAAGTTAATTTATTTCATATGACAAGCCCTTTTTTAGCTCTTGAGAAAACTGTGGCACCGCCACCGGTTTCTCCGGAATCGGAGATGATCGGTATTCTACGAGAAAATCGTGAGGCGTTACTGCCTCATTTTGGCTTAACCTCCGCCAAACGCGCTTTCCATCGACTTTCCGGCCCGAGATAGAGCAAACGGGCTTCATCACGGCCAAACGTAAGCCGGATCACGCGCTCCCCTTCCCCCATCGTCACTGACTTCAGCGTCTGAGCGTCGTAAGCGACCGATCCACTAGCCAGTGGCTCCGGCAAGGTGACCTCCACGGAAGTCTTCTCCGACCCGCCATAGTTGCGAATCAGCAACAGCGATTCATCACCGAGGGTGATCCGCCGTGCGCTGGCAGGCATCGGCGTCGTCGCTAGTGAAACAGTACAGGTGCCATCCAAAATCAGATCTTCAAAAGGGCGGATGGCGCGAAAGCCTTCCACCATAACCTTTAACTTCAAGGCATTCAACCCCGTAGCATCGTACCAGACCAACCCTTGCGCCCCGGCCACGGCGGCTTCGTAGATTTTATACAGCATCTCCCGGTCGCTAAGCGCAGCATCGTCGCCGTGCGATTGCCCTGTACTAATCGCCGCAACGATATTGCGACGGCCTGCCGAGACTTCCACCGCGGTGCCGAGCCTACGCGCAGCCTCAACAGGTTTGTAATAACAGTTGACCTCAAAGTAATCGACGACTTCAAAAAGAGAAGGCTCAGGGCTGCGCCATTCGGAAACCTGCAAACCCGGACGGGGAGCAGTGTTGCCCCCGGATTGAGCGACCACCTCTTCCACCGGTTTGCGAAGGGCTTGCGCAAAATCAACCAGCGTCCAATCCCGAAACGCCTTCCAGTGCGCCGCCTCGACGGGATGCGCCACAGGTTGAGCCATGAACTTCAGGGGATCACCAGGCGGTTGGCCGGGATCACGCTTCGCCATGAACTCTCCATATGCCGCAAGACACCGCTGACAGAAGCACCCCGCGTTCCATGACGCTTCATCCCAAATCTCAAGATCCAGCGCCAGCCAGCTTAACCCGTTTTTCGTGAAGACCGGGCCGGTCAAAAACTTCTCCAAATGTTTTTCAAATTCCTCACCCCGATAAAGCGGACAAAGTGCATAGCTACCCTCCCAACGCGCCTCTTTGACAGGATTGCCATGAACATCAATCGCTCGTGCATCGGAATCCCTACCCGTCCAGTACCAACCCCATGGCGTCGATTGGCTGGGCGAGGTCGCCATATAGAGTTGCCCCTTGCGCCCTTGTTCCAACAGCTTTTCAAGCCAAGGGAGCCGTGAGGGGGCTGGCGCCGGATCAATCTCCAGCCGATTGAAGCCGATCCGGGGGTAGTCCCGGGCCAACTCCGGCAGCCAGCTTAACAATAGCTCCCCCTCAGCATAATAGAGGCCGTTGAAGAACCGCTTGAAGGGAGTGATGCGTCCGATCGCGATCACCTCGATCTCCAGAGGGCGTGGTGGTTGCCGCCCTTCGCTCCAAGTCAGGTACGCGCGCCCCTCTGCTTTGGTTCCCTCGGGTAAATCGGTGTCGAAAAGAACCATCGTGCCGTTCTGCTGAAAGTTAAAGATGGCAGGTAGTTCAAACCGGTACCGGGTATAGCTACGCCCCGCTTCGTTTACCCGTTCCACCTCAGCCGGCTTCACCGGGTCCCAATCACGCCAGTTGCGAATGAACTGGACAACATGGGTCGCGCGGACCCCCTCCGGCAGTTCCAGAATCAGATCGACCGGCTCCTCATGGCGCTCAATGAGTTTCGGACCACCGACACCTTTCCCAAAATGATTGAGTGTCAGAAAAGGCTTATACATCGGCAGATCATTAGCGACGTAGAGCTTGTTCCCTAGTACTCTCTCCGGGTCGAACCAATCCAAAGTGGCGTTGCGAAATGGGATCACCTCGACCTCTCCATCCGGCGACCGGTGCATCGTCACCTCATCCACCCAATAATCCCCCTCCGGCTGGTAAACCGGGCTGATCGCGATGCGTACCATCACGGCTCCTTCAGGAACAACAATCCGATCCAGATTCACTTCCCGCCAATGATCAAAGGAGCCGGTGGAATTGACTCCGCTCGTGATCTGTTGATCGGTTTCGGGATCTTTCACCCATTGCCCATTCTCATCGATCCACCAGATCCAGAACCCGACGCCGCCCCGTGCCATTCTGGTTTTCACCCGGCAGCGGAAATCGTAGACTTCGCCGGGTTGCACACGGATCGTCTGGGCCAAACCGTGTTTAGGATTGGTGAAGCGAACGGACGCTTCCCCAGCAAGACGGGTTTCCCGATCCAGTGTGATCTCTCCGGGTTGCAGCGTCTGCTCATCCCACGATGACCAACCATAAGGAAGAGCACTGGGCATCCCTTCTTCAAACGCCTCTTCAAAACCTCCATTGATCACCAGATTCTCCTCTTCCGTAGCACGGGAGATCACCCCGGTTGCCAACAGAAAGGTTAAGAAAAGCACGAAGAAACTATTCATCTCAAGTTCTTATTGAGTAAGCTGGACAATCCACTCAGCAGCCTCCCGCCGGATTTCATTGTAGTCATTCACTGACAGATCTGGATTCATGATAGAAAGGTAGGCTTTCACGCTATTGATCTGCGAAGGCGATCGAGTGGCGGGTGGAGCTTTCATCTTTTCCCCGGCGGCATCGAGAAACGCCTGAGCCTCCCGTGCGAGCTGAGTCTTGCGCGAATCTTCTGACTTTTTCGCCACAGCAACGGCCTCGCGCAAGGTCTGAAGGTAGCGATAGTCATCTACCCCCGCTCGTCGTGCCTCCCACCCAAGGGTAGGGACATTGAAACCCTCTGCAGGAAGGACATAGTTGTTGTAGAGTGGATCGACATAGGCACTCAGTTCCCCAAGATCGATCTCCCCGCTCTCCGTCAGCTTCAGTTGCCTCCCTTCCGTGTAGCACCATTGCCAGTTGCCGAGTAGGCCTTCGCTCCAAGTATGGAATCCCGCGAAATAGCGATCGTTCACCGGCACAGCGCCATTCCATGTACAGTTATAGGTCCACATCTCTTTGCCCGGGAGTTTGTCGCCGCGAATGATGACATCAAAGTAGTGAGCCTTCGAATCCGGGGCTGTACTGGCCAGCCGGAAACCGAGGTCGGGTTGCTTCTTTCGTACTTGGGCGATCTTCTCCATCTCCCGGTCCAGCGCCTCCCATTGATGGGGTTTACCACCGACTTCATCATAAAGGAGGATTAGAAACTCGGGCCACCCCCGCTTGCGTTGCTGTTCATTGAGCAGCGGAAGCGTTACGCTATAATCGCGGATGGTATCATGTCCTCCGTGCGAAGGGAGAAGCAGCAACGGATGATCACTGGAGAGCAAGCCACTTTGCTCCAGCAACTGCATCTGGCGGCTGAAACTATAGGAGCGATCACTGTCGTAATCAAGGTCGGTCTTCCAGAGCCCCTCCCCCACAGGGCGCTCCAGATGAGTGTAAATCGTGATGGAATTCATCCCATGTTCAGCCATGTCCTTCGCAGCCCTCAGGAACATCTCATCGGTTTGAAATCCAGCAGCTTGATGAAGATGTCGGTAAAACATCCCGTAGGTGACTTCTGGAGGAGATAGACGGATGGGTAGCACCTCCACCGCTAGATCAATAGCATACTCGGAGCCTCCCTCTGCGGTGATGATCACCCGGCCACGATAGTGATCCGGGGGTTGTGACTCTTGAGCGTGCACTGTGAGCCACCATGTTTTAGTCTCACCTTCGGCAAGCTTAGTGGCCTCATTAGGCAAGAGATAGATCGGACGTTTTTCGTAACGTTGCCCGGGGCTTAGCGGGGCGCTGTTGGTCAACCATCGGGTCACGGTTCGGACAAGCGAGACCTTGACCTTCTCCGCCGCGAGAAGATTCCCTTTCTCACCCTTTAAGTCACCCTCCAATCGAACGCTAACCTTGTTCAAAGCCCGAAGGCCAGTCAGGGAAACCGTCACCGGTTCATATTGCCCGGGGGAGAGCCAACAGGCGATTTGATCCGTGATCTCCTCCCGCGAGGGGCGGTGGCCTCCAAAGGCAGGCTCCATCCACGACTGCCGGGAGACCAGATAGCCACGCTCGCGCTCCTGCGTCTCCAGTGGTGGGAGCGAGCGGGGGAGCGGAGCGATCTCCCCGATCTTCACGCTGTCGTCTTCGATCAATTCGACCGATTGATAAAGGATTGAGGCCGCGCCATAACGCCGCCCCATATAGAGAGCAACCTCGCTTTGCCCCGCCTCCGTTCGGAAGGGAAGCTCCACCTCCTCCCACTCGCCAAACGCCCCGCCGATATACTCATCACGGCTGACAAAAAAGGAGAGCCCTTGCGCGGTGAGATCTCCCGTCGACTTCCTGACGAACTCATCGCCATGCCCGGCCTCTGGCGTGCTTGTACCGGAGCTTTTGAGGAGCGCAAAGGTCAGTTGCGCTCCACTCCCGTCCGCCCTCACCCGGCACCGGGCGATATAGCCTCTCTCGGGTTTGACCTTCACTCCCTTCAAGATCGCAAAAGTTGCTTCCGCCGGTTGGGAGAATCCGCAACGCAGATAGTTCCCACTTTTCGGAGCGGTCTTTGATTCCACGGAAACGTCCTTCCCTAGTTCCCACGCAGCGGCATTCTTCTCCCCCGGCCATGGGAAGTGCGCTGCTGGTATTCCGCTACTGCCGACTGCGGAAGGACTCCAAAGGCAAACCAGTGTCGCCATCAGATAAGCTAAATACGATTTCATAAAAGATTCGATAAGATAGGGAACGTGCCTACCTGAAGCACCAGCACGCGGGAGTCACCCTCATCGCTAATACCATGATGGTTTTCTCCCCGGCTGGGAAAGGCGTTGATGGAAACGGATTGAGGGCATCTAGTAGCCCCACATTTTATCCTGATTGGCTTTCCAGTCAGCCAGCGAAACATTTCGCACAGAGCCGTCCACGAAACCGGCATTGATCGTCATATTATGGCGGTCAAAAGCGGCATTGTTATATTTGATCGGGATGCCAACATTTGAGTCCCCATTATTAAGAGGCCACCCCTTCGGGTTATAGACCGCCATCTGATGAGAATCCATGATCAACATGGTCCCCCCGGCCAGATTGACGATTCGCGGGCCGAGCGTCATCCAATCCCGTGGATAGGTAAAGATGGGGGGTTGCACATTGCCGGTGTAGTTCACCCCATAGCTATATCCATACGGTTCTTTCGCTGCGGGGCATCCCCACTTACCGTATCCGACCATCCTCGTACTGGTCGCTTCTTCGTTGAAGAAATAAGGGGCTAGCGTCCCCGGCCAGAAAGTGACCATCGGATCATTCTTGGAGATGCCGTACAATGGAATCCGCCCTTCATGGTCCTGAGCATACCGATGAATAGCGACAACGATCTGACGCAGAGTGGTGATGCATTTAGCCATGTTCCCGCGTTCCTGTACCCGTTGTACAGAGAGGGAGAGAAGCACTAGCAAAATACCGACAACCGCGATTGTGATCAGCAGCTCAAGCAGCGTGAAGCCCCGGTGATCGGAAGGGTAATCGGGCGGTGTCATAGGGGGATGGGGGGTGAAATCCGGGCCGTCTTCTTTTCTATCTCACCGTCCGCCTCCGGCGCAATGCAAAGAGGAGAACGCCCCCGAGGGCTGCCAGCCCCATCGTACCCGGCTCCGGGACCGCGGACATGCGGAACGCCTCCAAGTCGGCCTGTGAAAGGGCGCCGGAGCTGTCAGTTTGGGAGCCCCATAAGGCGATGTTGTCAAGAAAGCCGTTATAGGGACGAGGATAAGCACCCGCATGATCACCAAGGTTACTAAGGGCAAAATTCCCGGGATTGGTCCCTGTGACTCCGATCGAGGCAGCCACCGTTGACCCAGCACTAACGACCGGCCCGTCGAGCGAACCAACGTAGAAGTTGATCGCCCGGGAAGTCCGTTCCCAAGTCACAGCGAAAAACACCCACTCTTGTTTCGCATTAAAGGAGGCATTCGAGGCTGCTGTTGCGGTGGCCCCCGTTCCATCCCAAAGCGTCATCAACAACCTCCCGCTATTGCTACCATTAAAACTAAGATCAAACCCTGCGGCAGTGGGACTGAACTGATTATTAAAAAAGATCCTTTCGATGGCGACGATAGGGTCAGTGGTAACGGTCTTAAACCAACCGGCGATAGTTAACGACTCCAACCCATTGATCGCGGGAAGCGAAGCAGCGTTTGCTTGTCCGTAGTGGTTATGGAAAGCACGGTCGCCGGCGCTGCCGCTAACACCTGAACCGGCGACACCATGCCTGTCGACAACGGCGCCGAGGCTGTTGCGCATCGTCAGATTGCCTGCACTGCCAAGACTGCCTGCATTAAGCGCAGTGGTGCCGCTGCTTTCATTAAAATTGTAGGAAAGTAACGGGATCGTGGCTGCGTTCGCCGTCGTGCTGAAAGCCAAGACCGCCGCAACGACAGGGGCAAACAGCAGGGTTCCAAATCCGCTGACGAAGGATGTTTTCATAGGGGTAAAGAAGGAGGGGCGTGATCCGTGATGGATTATTGATGGACGTTATAGACCCGTAGATGGAGGGAGGTCAAGCGGAAACCCACCCCGATTTTTCCTTTTTCTCCCATCAAAGAGCACCCCCACCCGGCAAAACCACTCTTCAGCCCCCAAGCAAGCAGCGGAAATCAAGCTACGCGATCAATCAAACCTCAAGAAAATCCATCAAAAATCCATCACGTACGCTTTTGAATCGAGGCGCTAAAGCGTTACGCTCCCTCTTTGCCCCTGCGCCGTCGGGCGGCAACGGGTGAAATCGCCGCCACCGAATCTTTCCATTGAATATCGCACCCGACCATGACAGCCCGATCATCGGGAGGATCATTGCTAAGCATCTGCCGCAGGATGGTGGCGGCCCTTTTTGCAATCCGGCAGAGGACATCCGGCGTGTCAGGAGCAGAGAGACTCACCGCATGGGATTGCGGGACGTGGTCGTGAATCGCCACTAGCGAAAGATCGCGCGGAACATTGAGCCCCAGTTCATAGCAGCATTGAAAAACGCCTGTCGCCAAAGCGTCATCATGCGTGATCAACGCTGTCGGGCGGGAGGCTCGGGAGAGCGCCCTGCGGATCGGAGCAGGGTCGAGACCGGGCTTGTAAACCTCGGGGGCGATGATCGTATGAGCATCATAAAGGAAACCGCATTCACGCCAGATCGCCTCGATGGAGGCTTCCACCTGGGCACGGACTTCGCGGCCATCAAAGTGCTTCACCATCCCGACGTGCCGATGCCCAAGCTCTTTAAGCCGGTGCGCCGCCTGTCGTAAAACCGCCTTCTCATTAAAGTTCACATTAGGAATCCCGAGGCGATCAAGCTCATCGTTGGAATCCATCACGGTTACCAGTTTGATTCCCGCCTTGAGCAAGGGCTGAACCTGATCGGCGGTGAGGCGAAGGTAAGAATAGATGATCGCCCCCCGCACCCCTCTTCGCTCCGCAATCTGACCCGCATCCTGCCACAAATTCCCCCTTAACTGATAGTCGAGAAGGTGCACCTGTTCTCCGACATTCCTCTGGTCGAAGACTTGAGTTACCCCATTCCAAAACGTCCCGATCAACGGATGCTGCCCCGGTTGACGGGTAATCCAGTGGGGGAGAATCAGCGCCACCTGCATGACCGGCGAATCGGCATGAGGGTCTTGAACGAAATTACCCACCCGAGGCCGTTTAATGATCAGGCCCGCCTTCGTCAAATCCGCCAATCCACGGCGAATGGTTCTTTGATCCATCCCAAACTGCGCCGCCAACTCCCGTTCAGAAGGAAGACATTGACCGGGACGGAATTTCCCCTCGCGAATCAGTGAAAGAATCTGGTCCCGGGCAACGCTCGCTTTAGGTGGCAACAAGGTGGACATTAGGTAAAGGCAAGAGGATAGAATGTCGATCAAGAATCCATCACAGCCCGAGTCCCGTCAAGGCGTTTGAGCAAATCGAAGATAAAGATCACCCCCAGAGGATGCTTCTATTTTTCATCATCATGCCGAGCGGTGGCAGCGCCTAAATGACACGATGGTTAATCGCCTCCCGCCCTCATCACAAAAAACCCGTAAGACCCCTCTTTTTCAGGATCTTACGGGTTAAAAAATGGTACCGGCGGTCGGGGTCGAACCGACACTCAATTGCTTGAAACGGATTTTGAGTCCGTTTCTATACAGTGGAGATTGACTTTTATACACAAAAAATACACAATTAACCCATGTCCAAACCGCCAAAAACCCGTGCGTTAATCAAAGACCTTCCGCTTGGTGTAGGGGTCTGCAAACATACGGATACGGGCGGGCGTTCCTCGTTTCGGGTACGACTCGGAAAGAAGTTTACCGGAGGGCGGGCGATCTACCGCTATTTTCCCACTTTGGGTGATGCGCGTGAATGGATTCATGGAGACGCGAACAAGGAAAGAGAAACTCAACACGGTATTACTACCATCAAAACGGTGGCCGGGGAGTCGGCCTTTGCAGAAGGTGATGCCCGGTTGCTTTCAGAAGCTCTGACTGCTGCAAAAAAATGTCGGGAAGCTAAGCTGAGCATCGTCGAGGCGGTTGAGTATGCGATCAAACACCTCCGTCCCCCAGGTGGAGAAAAGACCCTCCAAGAAGTCTGCGATTTTGTTCTCAAAAGCAAAAAGGAAGCAGGTCGTAGCGAACGGCACCTGATTGGCATGAAGAGTATCTTCAAAAAGGTCTGTGAGGATCTGGGCGAATATCCCGTTTCCACCCTCACCCAATCTCAGATCGAGAATTGGCTTTCGGATCAGGACGACGTTTCCCGGAACTACCGCATTTCTTTCGCCCGTCACCTCCACATTGCCTTTAATGAGGCAGTACGTAGAAACTGGTGCGCGGTCAACCCCACGACGAACCTTGAAAGGGCAACTGATCCCTCTGGTGACGTAGAGATCTGGAAACCTTCCGCCATGCTCCAATTCCTAGCTGATGCGGTGAAGCATGAACCTCAAATCGTTCCGGGCCTGGTGGTCAAAGCCTTTGCTGGTCTAAGAACGAGTGAAATGATGCAGTTGGACTGGTCGAGAATTTCCTCTAATAAAATTCAGGTCTTGGGCAAAACGGCTAAAACTCGTCGTTCCAGAGGCGTTGGCGTGCCGCCGAACCTCACAGCGTGGCTGGCTACCTACCGCAAAGAACAGGGCCCAATCATTGAGCACGGCCAAACCCTCTGGTTTGAAGCGATCCATAGGATCTGTGAGCGTACCGGGATCAAACAGCCCTCAAATGTCCTCCGTCATAGTTTTGGCACCTACAAGTACCATGAAACCCAATCAGAGACAGAAACGGCATACCAAATGGGTAACACTCCAGATGTCGTCATCGGCTGGTATCGGGCCGTAGCTGTAGAGGATGAGGATGTAAAAAACTGGTGGAGAATCACCCCTGACTTTGCCACGGCTTACTCGGAGGGGCGTTTTGATTTGAAAAAGTTTGTGCTTACAAACACCCGCAAAAAGCTGGTAAAGTGAACCTCTATGGACACAGCGACTCCTCCCCCTAAGCCCCTGCTCGTGAATGGAATCAGCCCTGCCTTCGTAGACAAGAAGACCGCTGCAGTTTATATCGGCTCCCCCACCCTCATAGAGAGGATGCTTTGGGCGACGCGCCATACTGACGACAAGTGGTTAGATATCGCGATGAATCAGGAAGGTGACCCAAAGCAGAAAACCCTCATTACTGCCGCATCGCTGGAAGAGGCTGCGAGGAGAATTGATCGTGAGGAGCGTCCTCCTCGGATCGGCAAAGTGCAAAAATTGCAATGCGTGGTCGATTCTTTTTTCGATCCTGCGGACACCGTAGAAGGTGAGGTATCCCGTGCATTCCCTGAGTCTTTTAACCCTGACGCGGAGGAGGAGAAGGCTTTGGCTGCTGCCTTCCAGAAGGAGCAAAAGGAAAACGAGGCAAGACTTGATCAGACTGAGAGGGAAGAGGCTAAAAAAGCCCGTCCCGAACTTTTGAAGGAAGAAGAACAGTCTCCGGTGCAGATCGACGTAAAGCTTTGATCCGGTTGGCTTCGGGGCATTGAATACAAGCCCAGTTTGAAGGAGAAGGAATCCAAAGCCCCCTTTCCCTGGTTTTGGAGAAAGCTCTTCTGATCACCGCGTTTGGATTTGTTTGAATTGGTTGCGAATCACTTTCAAACGGCGAAGCAGGTCGTCGTAGGTCATGATTTCAACGACATGCCGATATTTTCGACGAATAACTTCGAAGTCAGCACGCTGATCGGCCGTAAATGCGGCGTCGCGTCCCATGATGATCATTCCAGAGGGGTTCACGATTCTAATGCGCAGACCATTGGGAAGCAGGTTCGCATACCGTTCGTTTAGCTTGTCCTCGCCCATCTGCCCCCACCGGTTGAGGTGATAGACATATTTTTCCAACTGCATAATCGTTCCGCTCAGTTCTCGCATAGGGACGTGATTGTCGCGGTAACGATTACTGGTGACCATGCACGCGGAAAACGGTTGCTTGATTTCAATCGCATCAACGTATCCAGAGGCATCCACCAGCAGGAAATCAATTTTCCGGTCCTTGCCCGCCAGGGTGTCCCGGACAGGGGCTTCGGGAAATGCGCTCACGTATTTGGGATAGAGGAATTGAATGACCTGCAGAATTTCTGCCTGCCATTGCGCCTCATTGTAGGTATCAGCAGAACCGAGCATGTGTTCTATTTTTTCAATCAACGCCTCGAATTTATCCGCTTCGTATGCGCCAAACATCATTTGGGGTTGAGCGCCTTTGGCAGAGACTTTGCGCTTCCGATACTTCAGATACTCGGACTCGTAGTCATTTTGAATTGGAACATAATTTCGAATCATGCTACTGACTCGCGCCCTAGCATATTTTTTTAGCTCGTAGGTGTTCGGGAACTGGCGAAGCATTTCCTCGAACACTTCCGCTGGCAGCGCACCGGGATGCTCTCCGCCGACATAAAGGGATTTGAAGCCGTAATCGTTGAAACCTCGGAAAATTGGGATATTGGCCTCGGCCACGAACATCGGACGCCTGAACTTGAGCGATCGATGCATGAATAAATCATATTCAATGCCGAGGAAAGAGCGGTCTATTTGGTAATAACCATCAAGAAGATTTCCGACGACAAATCGGTAACAGGGATCCATTCCGTAGTCGCCGTCGTCGATCTCAGGTCGATAGATTTCTTTGCGGACAAAAAGAGCGCGACCAGAAAGCGGAATATTTTCTTCCTTCTCCAGAGGCTTCACCAGCCAGTCATCCGCTCCTCTCTCAGGCACGTAGCGCATGAGCAAATGGTTTCCGCTTTTTGTAAAATCGATCATGGCTTGGCCGTTGGTGGAGGTCTTAGGCCAAATATTCTGGCGGGATTCATCTGAAATTCAACGCAAACCAGATTTTCACATAGTCCTTGGTTTGGTGTCAGGAACCGCCGATAATGGAGCATCGGAAGAGCCGTCAGCACGGTTCAACATCCAACCCTTGCCAGCACCGATGCACCTTCAAACTGCGACAAGTGCGAAGCCGCCGCCATTGTGCGGGACGGGGAAGCCGGAGACCCCGGCCCGTCGTGGAACGATTCACTTCAACTGCTCAACCCATGCCGCTCGCAATCCGCCCGCATCCGTTGGAACGCCTCCGCCCGTTCGGGGGCGGGAGTCTTGGCGACGCCCATCAACTGGCGGACGCTGAAAGCCCTGATGAGCGCGGGGGCGGTGAGATCCGCGAGGTAGTTCTGCGCGTCCTTGGGCAGATGCAGCAGGCTGAGCATCTGCGTCGTTCTCACTTTGCTAAGGACCTCTTGCTTAAAGATTTGTACTTTGCTCAGCGCTTTGTCTTCACCCAGACTCCGACCTTCACGAACTGTTGCTCGCAGCTGCCATTTGTGTTTGAACAAGATCTTGTTTCACCTAGACTTGCGAAATCAGATGTCTTCAAAATCCGGCCCCGATTCTCAAGCCTTCCCCCGCGAGCTCGACAAGAAGCTCTGGATCGCTGCCGACCGGCTCCGCTCGAACCTCGATGCCGCAGTCTACATGCACGCCGTGCTCGACCTGATCTTCCTCAAATACGTCTCCGACTCCTTCGCCCAGCGGCAGGCGGAGATCGAGGCGATGATCAAGGACCCGGACAGCGACTTCCACCTGCCGCCGGGGACGGAGATTACCGTGAAGAATGGGAAAACCACCACTTACAAGATCACTTTCACCGGTAAGCTCATCGACGACGCGTCGGAAGGCTCCGCTGCGGCCGATCTCTTTCTGCAGGATCCAGGGCTTCGTGCGGCGGTTCGCAAAAGTCTGAACACTGCGGGCAAGGCTGGATATGCCGCGCTGATTCCTACAGAGCGACTGGTTCGCAACGAATTTGAGGTGGTCTATGCCGGTTTGGTTAGACAAGGGTTGGGTGCGTGGCCGCCGGCCCTTCCGTTCTTTTCCGCAATCAATCTGATGCACCATGCTTCGCGGGTGCAGATCCTTGGTTTTAGGGAGTCCATCCGGCGAACTAATTATTTCCAATCAATATGACCTACAACCCCGCACGCGCTCTCAAACTTCTCCGCCTCGGAACACAGAATCCGGCTGCGACGTTTCGCGATAATCAGCAAGATGCGATCCAGCATGTAGTGGAAGGTCGGGGCCGTCTGTTGGTAGTTCAGAAGACGGGTTGGGGAAAGAGTGCAGTATATTTCATCGCTACAAAGCTCTTGCGTGAGCAAGGCGCAGGACCGGCGATTCTAATTTCACCATTGTTATCGCTGATGCGGAACCAGATTGCAGCGGCGGTGCGTATGGGAGTTAGAGCTGTGACGATTCATTCGGGGAACACTGATGAATGGGAGGCTGCGGAGGCGTCGCTCGCGAGAAATGAAGTGGATATCTTGCTAATTTCTCCAGAGCGTCTCGCGAATGAATATTTTCGTAATAACGTTTTGGGACCACTTGCTAATCGAATTTCGCTTCTCGTGGTTGATGAGGCGCACTGTATCTCGGATTGGGGGCATGATTTCCGGCCGCACTATCGCTTGCTTGAACGGATCATTCGCTTGCTCCCGCCCAATTTGCGACTGTTGGCTACCACGGCGACGGCAAACAACCGAGTGCTCGAAGATCTCCAAAATGTGTTGGGACCGCATCTCTCAATCTCGCGTGGCGATTTGAATCGCCCTTCCCTATTGCTACAAACCATCGTCATGCCTAGCCAAGCGGACCGCATGGCATGGCTTGCAGCATGTATACCAAACATTGAGGGGAGTGGTATTGTTTACACCTTGCTAATCCGCGATGCGGTTCAAGTTACCGAGTGGTTACGTTCTCAAGGAATTAATGCCGAGGCATATACTGGTCAAGCAGGAGATAGCAGGGAGCAGCTTGAAGAAGCGTTGCTCAACAATCGGGTAAAACTGCTTGTGGCTACAACCGCGCTCGGGATGGGTTTTGATAAGCCCGACCTCGCGTTTGTGATCCACTTTCAATCTCCAAGTTCGGTAGTTGCCTACTACCAGCAAGTCGGCCGAGCGGGGCGGGCGTTGCCCGCAGCATACGGAATCCTTTTGGCTGGAAGCGAAGACGAGGCGATTGCGGATTACTTCATCGAAAGCGCATTCTCCACCCGGGAAGAAATTGAGGCTGTGCTGGCGGCACTTGAAGCATCCGAAGACGGACTATCAATATACGACTTGATGGAGAATGTGAATGCCTCGAAAGCGAGAATTGAAAAAGCCTTGCTTCACATGTCTCTTGAGTCGCCATCGCCAATCGCCAAACAGGGAAGAAGGTGGATTCTAGCAGCGGCAACCTTGGACGAGGCTTTTTGGGCGCGTGCGACTAGGCTGACCACGCTACGACGTGCTGAACAACAACAAATGCAGGAATATGTGCGCCTCAATGGAGGTCACATGGAGTTCCTAATTAACGCGCTAGACGGTGACCCCACGGGAATTCATGGGCCCACGCTTGTTCCTTTGCCATCAGTTGTCCGGCCGGAGCTTGTTCAGCAGGCGATTGCCTTTCTTCGTCGAACGAGTTTTCCAATCCCTCCTCGGAGGCAATGGCCTCCCGGGGGAGGACTGCCGCAGATGGGTATAAGCGGAAGAATCAGGCCAGAGAATCAGGCGCAGGACGGAAAAGCTCTCTGCGTTTGGGGGGATTCAGGTTGGGGAGCTATTGTCAAAAGTGGAAAACTTCAGAACAGGTTTCCTGACGATCTTGTCGCTGCCGCAGCAAACCTGGTTCGCCAATGGGCTCCCTCTCCTGCTCCAACGTGGGTGACCTGTGTCCCGTCGCGCCGCCATCCGGTTGTGGTCCCCGATTTTGCTCAACGATTGGCCACGGCTCTCAACCTGCCATTCAGAGCTGTTCTAGAACAGTCTAACGACAGGCCCGAGCAAAAATCGATGGCAAACAATAATCAGCAGGCGCGCAACGTGGACGGTTCAATAACGGTGGACGCTGCCTCCATCATAGCGGGCCCGGTCCTATTGGTGGATGATGTTGTAAGATCACGTTGGACATTTACATTAGCCTCTTACCTTCTTCTCACAAATGGTAGTGGCCCCGTTTTTCCGTTTGCACTAGCCCAAGTCAATCACGCCGAATGATAGCGCCACTGTCAGTAAATTCTCAAGCAATTCTGCTGCTCACTGCTCCCTTGATGGCAGGGCGCAGCGATTACTCTCGCGAAATCTTAAGTTTATCAGAATACAATCGACTCGCTCGATTATTGAGAGATAAGGAAAGACAGCCTGCGGATCTTATTGGTTCTGATGCCTCCGATACGATTGCAATATGCGCAACCTTGTTTGACGCGTCCCGCTTAGAGCGTCTGTTGGGGCGTGGATTTCTTTTGAGTCAAGCAGTGGACAGGTGGAACTCGCGTGCCATCTGGGTCGTGAGCCGTGCAGATCCGGAATACCCGAGAAGAATAAAGACTCATCTACGAGAAAATTCGCCTCCCATTTTATATGGTTGTGGTGACGCTTCGCTACTGGAGGCTGGCGGGCTTGCCGTTGTTGGTTCCCGCCATACCGATGCGGATTTGACGGCTTTTAGTGAGCAAGTTGGACGGCTGGCAGCCCAGTCTCAACGAACGATAGTCTCCGGTGGGGCGAAGGGCATTGACTCGGCGGCTATGACTGGAGCGCTGCGGGCAGGTGGCAAGGTAATTGGAGTTATGGCTGAGAATCTTGAACGAGGGGCACTTTCCCGTGAAAATCGCGAGCCTCTCCTCGATCACCATCTTGTCCTTGTCTCTCCGTTTGACCCGGCTGCTGGTTTCAGCGTTGGACATGCGATGCAACGCAACAAGTTCATCTACGCTTTTTCTGATGCGGGTCTTGTGGTGACATCGGATTTGGATAAAGGCGGAACTTGGGCTGGTGCTATCGAGCAGCTCGATAAGCTGAAGTATGTGCCACTTTTCGTTTTGGATCGTGAAGGTACGGGGAAGGGTAATTCAGCTCTCCTTCGGCGAGGTGGGATGCCTTGGCCTAATCCACAAAGCCGGATTGAGCTAGAGTCTCTATTTCCCATTCCACAAGGTCTTAGTGGTGACAAACTAAAGCAGGATACGTTGCGTCTAAAGCTGCGAGAGGATTCCGCCGAATGCAAAGTAACGCATATCCCAAAGACCATTGAAGCAGAGCGTCAAATGGAGGAGCCAGCTCTTGAAGTAAATTTATCACCGGAACTTGAGTTACTAACTGCGGTCCGGGATATTTTAGGCAGGGAATTGTTGGAAGCTCGTAGCGAGGATGAGATCGCAAAGCTCTTGGGTGTCTTGAAAGGACAGGCTAAGGCTTGGCTTTCTAAGTTGATCGAAGAGGGGAAGGTCGAGAAGGTCGCAAAATCTAAGCCAGTGCGTTTTCGCACAGTCAAAAATACTGAGCGTTTGCTTTGATTTTCCAATGATCACCGAAGACCAACTCGAACATTTCGCGATCCAGCGGCTTCAAGACATGGGTTGCCGAGATGATCCAGATGGCAAAGGACATGCAGGAGACAATGAAGCGCCACGAAGCGCTGGGACTGAATCCGGACGAAGAGGCGTTTTACGATGCGCTGGCGGATCGGCTGGAGGTGCTGCTGAACATGGGCGATGACACCTCGAAGAAACTCGCCAGTGAGCTCACCGAAAAGCTGCGCAACAGCACAACAGTGGACTGGCAATTCCGTGACAGCGGTTGGGCGAGGATGCGAAGTCTGATCCGGCAGCTTCTAAGGAAATACAAGTATCCCCCGGATGGAGCGTCCCCCTTTCGAGTTGGACAGGTAATAAGCCGGAATTACCCGGTGCTGGAAATCAGCATGAAACGGAGCTGAGGCGTAGCCGAAGCGTAGTTTCATGCCGCGGCCGAACCTGCTACTGTGGGGAGGACATCCAGCTATGAGCACCGCATCTCCATCCCCCAATGAAGACGTCCAGCGTTGGACAGCGAAACGCAAGGCAGCAGTAGTCCTCGACATCATCAAGGGCAAGACGCCCCCCGTCGAAGTCGCCCGACAGCACGGCCTGACGGTTGCTGAGGTAGAGCGCTGGCGTGATGACTTCATCACACAAGGTTCGGAGGCACTTCGCAGTCATCCACGCGATCACGCGGCCCAGTTTGAAGCTCGCGAGCAGGTAAAACAGACATGTGGGGAGAATTTTGGAGGCATGAACAGTACGAACTCTAAGAGGCGAGAATAAGCAAGCGGGGGGCAATTTGGGTAGTTCTTTTATGCCCCGTTATCGCTCTGTTGTCGGGGGGCTGCTTGCTCGAGCCCCTGATGAGCTGCTTATGGAAGGCGGCAACCTCTTCCTTCAACTCTTTAATTCTCTTTGCGGATCGCGTTGAGTAATAAGATCGGGACATATCGTCAATGTTGCACGATGTGCTTTTGGTTATCATGGAGGGGAGGGCATGGGCTCATTTTCCTCAAAAAAAGGCGAACATTGTGCGTTTTCATTTGTTAAACTGGGATCGCCATGGAAAACGATGAAGTCACACAAACAGCAGGTGACGGAGGAAAAGCTCAAAAGCTCCGCCGTCGTATAACTCCTATTTTCAACAACCCGCAGCGTTCACGGATTCTGGGTGTAGGCGATGCACACATCATCGACGTAAATCGCTTCCTGAAGGTTGATAGTAAGCGTCCGCAGAAAGCGACGGCTGCTTTCATCCAAAAGTGCAAGAAAGATACCGACTCTCACCTGGAGGAGCTCTCCAACCGTCCAGGGGAAGAAAAAGTTCTCCGTTGGGAGAAGGTTGACAGCTTCACGGAATACCCGACGGTTTGCTCCACTATTCTGGAGGCAATTTTGCAGCGGCCGGATTGGGTGGTTCATGTTCCCTTGAGCGACGATGTCCCTGAGGTACTTAAAAGCTTGGATAAGGAGCAGCGGTCGCGGGTTCACCTCGGGCTGGTGTGTCGGCTTTCGGCGGAAGGGGAGTGGGAGACATCGCAATCTCAAGCCGTGGAGGCTCAACAACTAGGCTTCAAGATTTACCTCATTCTGGAGTATGAACGTTTCGGCATTGAGGATGTGGAGCGCACGGCGGCGTTTTTGCATGCGTTTGAAGGGCTTCAGGGCGTACAGATCAACATTAACCCTAAGCTCAACAACGGCGAGAACGAAAGAAGCCGAGAGGATAAGGCGCGGGAGATATTCAGAGCATTTCGTTCAGCCGCAGAGGAAGCGGGCATTTCGTCGATCCGCGTAAAGTACGATGCTTTGGCAGGAGATCGCAGCTATTGGGTAAAGCAGTTTGGCCCCACCTTGGAGAATCCATTCTCTGCTTTTGCTCCGTATTTCGGGGCCAGTAAGGAGGACGACTGGGCTCCCGGTCTGAAGAAGAATCTGGTCGACCTGTTGCATCAAGCTGACCACACCCTTAAAGAAAGCGTCTCCCGAGCATACCTGCTGTACAAAATCCGCTTATTGATGCCGGAGAAGGCGGGAATCGAAAAGGAGCCGTCTTTTGCAAAGGCCTGCGAGGCCGTTTTGAATATCGGGAAAAGCGAGGTTTATCGAAAGTTCAAGACGGGGAGGTTTGTTCATCTTTTAGAAACCAAGGGGGTGCCCAAAGACAAATGGCCAACCCGTGGCTTTCACGTTAGGAATCTCTTGGAGTCCAAGATGTCGGAGGAACAGCAGGTGACCTGTTGGAAAAGGTTGCAAAGCCAGCACAACACGGCGCGAATGACTGAAAAAATCGTCACTAGGGATGTGAATGCTTTCATGGTAGAGCATAATATTGCTCCGAAGCCAACTTCTGAGGAAGACCTCCAAACTCAGTTCATCAAAGGCTTGCGAGCGATCGCCAACAAAGCAGAGAAGGATTTTCCAGGAAACGCGGAAACGAAAACCTTCGTGGATGCCTGTAATGCGTTTCTGAAGCATCTCGACAAAAAAGGTGACGCAGCGGCTAAGCTTGCGACTGTTAGCAAGAAAAAGCCGAGGGCGGCGAAAAAGATCTCCCAGAAAAGGCCAGAAGATTCATTATCCGGGAAGGCGTCAGACAGCTCTTCAAGTTCCGCCCTAACTTCTTCTGATGACGGATCTGTCTCTCTTAGCCTCTGATCTCCCATGAAGGGCACTATGGCTATTCACACGCGAAGGTGGGATGGCAATCTCATTGGCGGTTTGCGCCCATCTCTGGTCCTCCTTTTGCAGCCTGACATTCCCCAATTGGGGAAAAGGTGTTGCACGGGAATAGTCGAGCCATAGTGTCCGCTGGACTTTTCGTTCAAATACAACATCATATTCCCCAATTGGGGAATATCAGGCAGTGCATCGACCAAGTCCCTCAGGACGGTATTGTATCTTCGGCGTCAAAGTCATTGTCCATGAGATCCGGATGCATATCCAGAATGGGAGAATCGAGGGGATTGAGGGGGGCTTCTGGAGAATATTGGCGAATGGCCTTGGCTACCAGTTCAGTCGTTAGGTGCTGAGGCGGAATCTTTCGGGTCAAGGCTAGCCAGAAGTTGATCCGCTCATCCAACGTCGGAAAGCCGCCAAGTCTTTTTAAATGCGTTTCGTGGCATGGCCAGAGGGCTTTGGAATGCCGCCGTTCCAGTTCACTCAAGAAGTGTCCTTTTTCGTAGATTTTTGAAATGAGACGGAAAGAGAATCCAAAGCAACGTTCAACGAGCGTGGTCAATTCCTCCTGCCCCTTCAATGCAGAGGCATTTGATACACCAGCAACCTCAAGGATACGGAACAGGGCATGATATTCGTCGAGCTTTGTGCCTTCCTTCCCCAGAAGCTGACGCACCCACGGGATGAGGCAATCTGCTGGTACTTCTCTCTGCTTCATCAACAGGAGCCATTTTTTGAACTCTCCGGCAATCCAACTTGAATTCCACCGGGGAGTGAGAAGACCATTCTCCCAAAGGGACAACCTTCGATCCCCTAAGACCGTAACTAAGGCTGGTCCAATCACCCTTGATGCCACGTCGCTGCTTCCAAGGAGTTGATCATAGCGAAGCCCTTCGAGGGATACGATCCACCGGGCAGATTTCGGCTTCAGTAATGCGTCCTTCAGTTGCTCCAGCGATCCCCTCCAATCGCTTTGAGGGCCTATTGGTGCTATAATGCAGGTTGTAGGGATGTTCTGTTGGAGGCTGAGGAGGGTGGAAATGGCGGAGGCATCCCACTGGCCGTCTCCTGCGGTCGGGACAATCGCTCCCGCCTTGAGTCGACGTTCATATCCAGCAATTTTCTTTAACACTTCTGAAAGTCGAGATGCCTCCCCAAAGATTCGGAGCTTCCATTTCGTGTTTCGCAAGATGTGATTGAATGCTTTGGAGGCGCAATGAGCCTCACGATCGTTTGCACCTGCGAGGCTGCAAAATACATGGACTGCAGCGTCCTTTACCTTGAAGATCCTTTTGAAGTGCCACTCAAGCTTCTCTACAAGATCCCCGTCATTGTAGCCCCAAGGCTCCAGGGTATAGTGCCCCAGCTCTTTCGCGGTAAAGGGATCTGAAATCGCCTGTAGGACGGTAAATCTTCTTCTGCGAGGGGAGCGCAGCGGTGTCATTGTTGATTGGGGGGGTAAGAATCTTGTCGCGCCGCGACCGTTATTGCAGTCACAACGACCGGATTTTCCTTCATCCTGTGATGCACGGGAAGCTTCCAGACTTCAACGAGTCGCTGGGAGGATAACGCATCCTGGATGGGTTTTAGCTTCTTCCCTTCGATGGTCACCGTGTGAAATGTAAATGTGAGGACGAGCCTCTCTATTCTTCCATCGAATTTTCGATGGGAATATACTAGGTGTCCATACGACAAGGTGTGGATTGAAGTGTCCGATTCTCGAAAGGTCACCATGAGAGGCTTGGACTGGTTTCCATCTATCACGGAGTAGCAGTCCAAGAGTCGGCTCGCGGAGTCATCAGTTTTTTCGTGGGAGTTCGTCATTTTGTTTGCTTATGGGTTATCGTTCAATCTGGGGATCATCATGATCTGGGGGTGCTTCCTGTGGGACTGGGAGAATGATAGGCGTCTCCTTTGGATGTGTGGGTTTAAGTGAAACGGGCACGGGCTGCGTTCCTTCGAGTGCCAGCTCCATGGTGTTCGTTGTGCATTGGTGCCTCATCAGCTCGATAGCCGCCGTCCGTTCATTGCTCCTGCAGATGTTGGCCTTTAGCCTCGCTTTGTTATCGGTAAAGATCAGACAGGTGTCACGACCACGTGAAATGGAGACATAGAACTGCTCCCGGTTCACGGCGAGGCTTGAGGCGTTTGCTGCAAGGATCACCGTGTCCGCCGTCTTTCCTTGGGACGAATACGATGTCACGCAATAGCCGTGCGTAAAGTTCCGGTAGTTTTTAGGAAGCACACGTCCTCCCTCTAGCGTGATCACGCGATCGGAGGTAACGCTCTCCACTTTTACCAGCGTTCCATTGACCAGATGCCGGGAAGTACGCGGTTCAAAGAGCCCCTGACTCGGTTTGGGCTGCCGTGGTCTGGAACCGTGGTTTTCACGAAGAAGAAGATGGTCACCAGCGCAGATGCCAAGCTTCTCGGAATCTCCAACATCAAAGTAGCTCCCAATGCGGGGATCAAATAAAACTCTTTGCCCATTTTCACGACGCACCTTTAGCACCTTGCGCCCCCGGAGAGAGAGAGGATCGGGGACGACGTCTTCAACCTCCACCTGCTCATATCGCTCAAAATGCTCCATCGCTCTCTGGAACCTGATCCTAGTGCCCTTTTCATAACGAGCAGGACGTCGCTTCTCGGCTTGAGTCCACCCTTTGGAGTTAAACGTTTCTACTTCAACATCGGCACTCCCGATGAGGTATTCGGCTTTGAGCTTACCTCGGGTGATCTCAGTGATTGATTGGATTTCCTTCTTCGTGGGGGCAACCATAATGACATCTTTGCTGCTTTTGATCTGCTCCACATACGCCGCTGCTGCCTGTTCCTGAAATTTCTCCCCATCCGTCATCCAGCCCATGCTATCCAGTAGATCCATGGCTGCCTGTGGATCACGTTTTGCCGCCTTAAAAACAGCCCGCCGATACTCCTCCACCCGTTGGCGACGAATCGTTCCTATCTCGCAGAAGCGGCAACTGGCATACTCCTCAATCAACCGGAGTGCATCGCCCTGAGCGACAGGTTTGTTCTGATCAGAGTCTCCTGCAAACACCACGCGCATCTTTCGCTCCTGAGCAATTTTAAGGAGCGTGTGCATATCGCGAATACCGAGCAACCCCGCTTCATCCACAACAATTACCCCTTCGGAATATTGCTTCTGAAGCTCAGGATTCACGAGAAATGCCTGAAGCGTCTCCGCATTACAAAAGCCCTCCTTCCTCAACGTATCCACTGCTGAACCTGTCGGAGCGCAAAAGAGCGTCGGCACATCCTTGCACGCCCTCGCAATCTCCTTCATCGCAGTCGTTTTTCCTGACCCTGCAAGCCCCTTGGTTCCGGTCACCTGGTCGAAAGTCTGCACCACATGCTTCACGGCTTCCTTTTGTTCCGCATCCAGCCCTACGGGCACAAATCTCGGAGCTATCGGCGGCATCGAGATGCCACCGTCTTTCACCATCTGAATCACCTCCACTTCCTGATCCAGAATCTCCTGACGGGTCACTTCCAATCCGTTGCGAAGAAAGCCATCCCCTTGGAGTTTCTCTTGGACTACATTCATATCCAAAGCCCTCCCGCCATGCTGAATCACAGCTTCCAACCCATGGTCCATCACATGCTCCAACAGATCAAGCTCGGGAATGACTGAGCGGCGTTCGTAGGCGTGTTCAATCGCGTAGTCGTACGCATCCTGCTCCATATCTACCCATGGCGCTTGAAGCGTCTTCTTAGCTTCGCACCGCTCCTTTGCCGCAGCGCAATATTCAGCAATCTGCTGCTTCTCAGTTGTATCCAAAAGATTTTCCTTCTCCGTTTTCCTCTCCCGATAACGCTGTACCAGGTAGTCGATCTCCTTGTTTGAAAGCCAATCAATGTCGCGTCCCGTCTTTTTCCTTTTCTCCTCCAGCCTCGCCTTGATCAACGCGTTGAGATCATTGGTTCGCTTCGAATACTTGTGGATCATCTCCACAGGAAAATCTTTCAACTGAAAGTGCTTCCTGTTTCCGTTGCCGCAGGCTTCCTGAACAAATTCAAACCCTCTTTGCTGCATCTCCCGGATAAAGGCGTTCTGATAGACGCGGGTCGCGAATCGGGTTGCATCGTACATGACTCTTGGCTGAATCACTTTCCACTTTCCCTCCACCTCATCGTAGGTGGAATTGAAGATTAAGAAGTGCGTATGAAGTTGGGGATCGCCCGCACGGCTGGTGTGATGGGTGAATGATGCGCCGATGAAGTTTCCGGTAAATCGATCCTCATCCGCACCGTCCCGTCGAATACGCGTAGCCGTATACTTTTCCAACGCATTCATGGCTTCATACGTAGCCAACTCATGAATTTCGCAAATTTCTGATGCCTCCATGCCTGCGGCAATCAGAGAGCCTGACTTCATCGCTGAGCAAGTGAAGTCGAAGAACACACGACGTTCCCCCTCGGGGCGTTGGCGAACGTAGAGCTTCTTGCCGCTTAGAGGGTCCATGCCACGGCAGAGAGAAATAAATGCTTCTTTGCTAACCTCAGTGGGGATCTCAGACGGCGGCCTTCCTGACTCAACAACCAACCGCTGCCACCCCTTCCCATGGAGTTTGCCAGGCTTCTTCGCGTAGTAGTCGCTGGTAGCGAGGTGCTCCTTAAAATATCGGATGGCGCATTGAGTATTCTTGAATGCCCGAGCCGTTATCATGACAATACTAGGGTACGGGCGAAACTGGGGTTGTCTAGTGACTTTTTTCGCTACGCGAAAATCTTAAACTTGCGAATAACTAGGTAGAGACAAACCCCTTAGCAGTTAAGGAGTGCAGGCTACGCCTGATTCATCCATCACACCGGGGCCATCTTTTTGCCTCGGTTCAGTCCGTTTCGATGTTGGACACGGCGGTGTCATCGAGATGCCAGAAAAGGTCAAACGCCTTAAACAAGAAAAATGTGAAACCGCATTTATCTTCAAAAACTAGCAGTTGGACCCAGCAGCAAACCGCAAAACTGAAGTGCCCTCAACGGTACTTCCTTCGCTACCTTGACCCGGACAAAAAGGGAAAGCCGTATCAGCAACTCTATTCCGTTCGGGAACTTGGTGGTGTCCTCATCCATGAGGCTCTCGCCGGAATTGTCCGGCGGGTAGCCGATGGGGGAAGAGTTTCGGATGAGGATGGCGTTGCAGAGGAAGCGAGACGGCAGTTCCTCGAAATTGTCGCCCGCTCTTTAGTGACTCCACCTGGTGAACTCATGGAGGGGCGGCAACTTGCCGAAACCTTCAACGGGATTGTCCCCGAGGACGATATTCGTCACTGGCAGGATTACATCCCGGCGTGCATTCAGAACGGAATCCGCCTTATGATTACTCTCGATATCCGGACGGATTCGGGAGCGTATTCGGTCGAAGCTGAGAAGGCATTCTCCCATACTTGGCGAGGTAGACTTCATCGGGGAGTAATGGACGTCTACATCAAAGATGGCCGGAATCGGATCATTATTGACTGGAAGACCCACGAAATTATGAGCGCTGACTTCCGTCAACTTGACCACTACATCCGGTATTTGGAACGGGAGGAAGGAGTTCCTACCAGTCGAATTACCGGCTACGCAGTGGATCTGGCTCGGGAAAAAATCATTCCCCGGCAGCTAAAACCTGAAGGAGTGTTTATCGGAGCGCGGGATAAATATGGAGAAGGTGATCTCAAAGAAGGCCCGTCGGAGAAGACCAATCCATTCCCAAGCAAGCCAAGCATGGCTGCCTGTGGGATATGCCCGTTTACCGCGATCTGTAAGGATTCAGCCATCACCTCCCCAAAGGTAGAAATGGAGGTGGGTTTATGAGATCGCAAATCATGTGGTCTGATGCGCAACGCCAAGCTTACATCCAGCTGTGCGAAATGGGGGAGGTCTTCTTCGGAATTGATTGGCCGCAAAGTTCCATCAAGCCCAGGCTCGATCCGCTCATTGTAGGCCCAACGGGAGTTGGTAAATCCCACTTGGTTCGCGCCGTGGCGGAGAGGTTAAAAGTTCCGCTCCTGCGGCTCTCCTATGGAGAGTGGATCGTCACTGGGGGTAGAGGGCATCCAACCCTCAGCGTGATCCGGGACTTTGTGAACGCATCACCGAAAGGGATCATTCACATCGATGAGGTGGACAAGGCAAGAACCGGGTTCCAAACCGATTGGAGCATCTACACCTACACAGAGATGTTCTTCCTGCTCGATCGGAACATCGCTCCTGCTGCTCATAAAGAGAAAGATGCGGCGGCCCTCAACCTCAAGCTGCAAGAGGACTACTGGGTGATCGGCTCGGGCACCTGGCAAGCTCTGTGGGATACGATGGGTAAACGCACCATCGGCTTCGGCCCTGCGGAAGAAAGTCATGAAGAGCAATGCACTGGTATCACGCAGTTGATCCAACGGAAGGAGATCATCCCAAAGGAACTTCTCAAGCGGTTCTGCAACGAACTGGTCATCATCCCGCCTCCCTGCGAGACTGACTTTGAACTCGCCGCAGATATCTTTGGCATTGAGAAGCTGGCCAAAAAGCTGGGCATCGAGTTGGATTACCAGCAGGCCGTTCACTCCGAAAGCGGAGCGCGATGGCTGGAGGAAACCTATGGCTCCCTGCTGATGCATGCCTATCGGATGGGGAGGTCAGATCTGCTCCAACTCAGGCCAGAGGAACCTTCGAACCCGGAGCATCCTCCCTACGTGGATGACGAAGGATGGGATCCGGAGATTATTACGGAATAGAGTCGAAGCAGTCACCAATGGCGCATACTCCTCCTCTGGGGTATGCGCCGTTTTCATATCAAAGGGCGTCTCCCTGCAAGATTGCAGCTCTGGCGGTTTCTCCCCAGAATGCCACCTGTTTCTCACAATACCCATCGCATCCTATTCATCGTAATGCGCAACGCTCGTGCAAATTTACGACCCATTTCCGTAATCGACTGGCTTTATTGCCACCTTTCTGAATGCATCCGATCGTGAATATCCTTGTTGCTTATAGGCAATCGATAACGATCTTGACCCATCATGGTAATTCGAAGACGATCAAGCCTTTCGGCAAAAGGCATGTCTAATCTCATTACAATCCTTTCATCCGTAGCTGTCAGCGGTCTCCTGAGTGCTGCATTGATATTTCTTTCAAAGACTTTGATCAGCGAGCGCCTAAAAGGCGCAATCAAAAATGAATATGACCAAAAGCTTGAGACTCATAAGGCACAGCTAATGGCACAAAGCGATGTCGCCCTTGAAGAATTTAAAGCAAAGCTTCAGTTGGCGGCTAGCGATCGAAACATTCGCCTTACCAGAGTATTTGAGGATACCGTTGACGCCTGTTCCGGAACTTACTCTCGGTTGCTGGGTTTCTACGACGCAGTCGCGGACTATACAAGTATTTTTGAATGGCCAAGCACACCGTCGAAAGAAGAACGGCGAAAAATTGTCGGACAGACCTATAATGCCTTGCTGGGTTTCTACCGACCTCGCCGTCCATTCCTCCCAAAACGTGTGATTCTTAGAATCGATGAATTACGGAATCGACTGGATAAAACGGCAATCGATTTCATGTTTGGCGTCGAACAGGACGGCGATGCTCGCGCAATGCGCAAGGGAGAGGACAAGGATACATGGATGGAAACGAGCAAGGTGATCACAGAGGAAGCGCCAAAATTGCTCGAGCTTCTGGACGACGAGCTGCGTAGGGTTTTGGGAACCCATGAAGAATAGGAGATACCGAACAATACGCTAGATGACTCGTACATATGACCCAAGAC
Source organism: Chthoniobacteraceae bacterium (assembly GCA_037189865.1). Classification (GTDB taxonomy): domain Bacteria; phylum Verrucomicrobiota; class Verrucomicrobiia; order Chthoniobacterales; family Chthoniobacteraceae; genus DATMFV01. Next base: position 95,381 of record JBBCIW010000002.1, read on the forward strand.
GAAAAATGGAACTTCATCCTACAACTCGACGAGGAGCTGCTCGTTGGAGGAGCCATCCTTTCGGAGTGGTCCACGTTCCTGATTCGCGATGCTGATACTGCTTTCGCAGCAGGAGCACACCTCGGCGCAATTTTAAGTGCACTCGCCAGTATTGAGTCACACCTAAAGTATGAATATGGCTCGGAGCAACGGGACCGTCTCGTCCAGCTTATCGAAGCCGCTTCCATTACCGAGGAGTTACGAGTGGAGCTTCACGCGCTCAGGCGGTATCGCAATCGATGGGTTCACGTTGCCGACCCTCACGAAGATACCGACCTTCTCCGCAATCCAGAAGCTCACGAGGCAGAGCTTGAACAGATGGCCACGCGTGCCATTCGTGCACTACGCCAAACCATTTATACCAAACAATGGATATGATTCGATTGTCACCTAACAAGCTAATGCAGACTGTCGCCGATGCTCATAGGAAATCCTCCGCTGTCACTTGCACGCGATGAGGCTCCCCGCTCTCCAAAGCCCGAGATACCGCATTATTCTGGGCATTCTCCACGATCGACCGGATATCCCGCCCACTTTTGCCTTCGCTGTTTTCAGCCATTCGCGTGATCTGCTCTTCCGAAAGCGTGTGGTTAAGCTTGCGGAGGACGACGGAGAGCAACTGATTTCGTCCTGTCAGATCAGGCAGAGGTACTTCCACCCGTTTGGGAAAACGGGAGAGTACGGCTGAATCGATGGCATCGAGCCGATTGGTCGCGGCCACGACGAACACATGCTCAGCGATGGCCTTGACCCCATCGAGCTCTTGTAGGATCTGACCTATGATTTCCTGAGATAGAGGATCAGGTGCACCGCTACGCGTCGGACAAACGATGTCGATTTCATCAATGAAAAGGATCGCCGGGCTTTGGCTGCGGGCTCTTGCAAACAATTCCTTCACTTTGTTGCCGCTTTGACCAAGGAAATTGGCTTTCATGTCGCTCGTTGTCGCGGCAATGAAGTTCAGGCCTGACTCATTCGCTAATGTTCGGGCAATCTGGGTTTTTCCCGTTCCCGGTGGACCGTGGAAGATGATGCCGCGTGGGATCGTGATACCCTGCTGTCGAAGAGTATCCGCATGGTTGAGCATCCCACAGACTGTCTTCAGTTCCTTCATGGTTCGTTCGTCTAGCACCAGTGTATCCCAGCGTGCTTCTTCGTCTGCTGCAGTTGCCCCCCTCTTTCGCATCTGCGTTAATGCGACGTTCAAATACTCCCGCGATGGGGCATCCGCGCCCATCATTGCCATGCGGATGGCTGTGGCAAGACGGTTGAGATCGCGGCCACTCAAACCTTGCGTCAGCTTCCCGACATCCTCTGGAAGCCAATCGATTGGCAAATTGATGCTCATCAACTCCGCTTCGATGATCTGCTGGCGCATCGCTCCATCTGGGAGGGGAATTTCAATCTCTTGCCCAAATCGGGATAGAATGGCTGAATCAATCAACTCCCGGCGATTTGTGGCACCGATCACCCAGATGTCGGGTGCTTTCCCCTTAGTATTGAGGCCATCCCACTCTGCAAGGAAAGTCTGTACGATCTCTGCGGTAAAGGCATCGGAATCACTTCCCCCACGTGTACCGAAGACGCCTTCACATTCATCAATAAAGATGATGCCCCGTCCCTTCTCCCGGACTTCGTTCCAGAACTGCTTTACCTTTTGAGCACTTTGACCGGTGTACCCCTTTTTGAAATCCGGCAGGGATGTTGCGTGGAAGGCAACTCCGCAGCTATCCGCAATCGCTTTTGCAATCAAGGTCTTCCCGGTACCCGGCGGGCCGAAAAGAAGCAGCCCTCTCGGAGCCGCAGGATCAGCAGAGCTGAAAAGCCCCAACATCTGGAGAAGCCTACCTTTTACCATCTCTGGGATATGGACATCCTTCCAGACATCGTTCAGCGCGGCTAATTCCTCACGCCTTTCCTCGATGTTCTGAAGTTCTATCCTGATGTGCCACTGTTCCTTGGCAAGTTCATGCAGCGCTGCGAGATCCGCAAAGTAGGACTGCATAACCTCGGGAATTGAAATCGCAATCGGATATTCAAATTGCCCGGGCAAAAAGAGATGGCCGTCTGAACAGATGGCACCTGCAAATTGCGGGTTCGCACCTGCATACACATCAAGGATCACCATCCCTTGACGAATGCCCGGAACCGAAAATCGACAAGTATCAAGGATGGCCCTTTCGCCTCTTTCCTTGCGGACCACATACCAATCGTCGATCTGACGGACCACCGTGAGAAAAGTTCGCGGTACAATTTGAGCATTGGCCAGCCGTCGCCACTTGGCGTTGTTGACTCTCTTTAGCCAGCGGATAACCGCTTTCCAAAGCACTACGACCCCAAAGATGGTGCCGATGGTCACGGCAGGGGCATTCTCCAGCAGGTGACCTACCGCCGCGATAGAGCTCACAAAGACACAGAACCCGAAGGCAACCATGGCAAGCTTGAAGAAGGGGATGTCTCCATTCCAAAATACCTTTAGCGTCCGCGTCACAGGGGCCAGTAGCCCCTTGATGGAATAATCCGCCCGCGTGCTCAATAGTTTCTCCAATTCTGACGCCAGAGGTGGAATCTTCAGGAACTCGGCTGGGTCAATCTCTCCGATTCCCGCAAGGCCTTGTGCAATCCTTTGTTCAACGGGTGCCAGTCGCTGCTCGGTTTCCCGGAAACGGGTTTGAAGCCCTTCGATCTGTGTTTCGATCATCATGGCTCCAATGGAATGGTCAAAGGATAATCGGCAAGGTCGATTCCCAGATCATAGGCTTCATTTGAAGCATGGATCAGTTCGGCTTCCTTGTGGTAAGCTGCGAGAAGATCACCTTCATTCATGCGTTCAGCCGGAACCCCAGCCTGGACAAGAGTCGCTTTCAGATCAGGAACGAATCCCTTCAGGTCTTTGATCCTCGTTCTGGTCGTGATGTGTCCTCCGACGGTCTGGGCAAGCTGGTTCAACCTTGGAGCAAGTTTGCTCCGTTTGTAGTAGGCGATAGTATTGAAGATCGGAAGCAGACCGAGTATCAGGAGCGTCACCAGTACAGATATCCATTCGGGAAACCGCAACATCTTCAGGATTGGATCAGCAATAGACGCGAAGCCTAGTGGGGCAATCGTGAGTCCCATTGCAATCATGATGAAGGTGCTGCGTCCGTTCCAAATCATGAACGCAGGAAACCGTGAACAGGTACGCATCCGTTCATAGATATGGTTCCAGACGAGGTAGATTCGCAGAGATGGCGCGACCGCAATCGCTCTGCTCGTCTTGGTGAGCACTTCAATCTTTTCCCCTGAAAGCGTCTGCTTGGCCGCTCTTTGAATCTCCTCAGCGAGCGTTTGGCATTCATGGAAGACTTCTTTATCTTGAACCTGCTGAAAGCTCGCAGAAGAGACTCCGCTTTGCTGGGACCATCGCTGAAAGGCTAGCATCCGCCAGAAAGTGTGAACTGCGCTCTTATCCACGATTTGAGCCGCTTGCTTTAGGCTGGACCGAAAGTGGAGAAGCGCATCCAATTGCTGTGAGAGCTGCTGCTGTGCAAACTGCTGGGCGTTCTGACCGGAGATGATCTCGGCAAGGCGATGATTGGTTTTGATCGACTCGGAGATCGTTCTTCCGAGCTGGTATCCAAGGAATAAGTCACGCATAAAGTAGTTTGATGTCGTCCTTCAAGCGGCTTCTATTGCGGAGGCAGAAGGGCGGCAGAGATTTCGAAAACAGTGGGTAGAGTGATGGAAGTGCGGTGGCCATTGGCGACCATCACGACGCCTGGAATTGACGACATCCAAAGCACCGTGATGATCGCTTCAATTGCTTGCTGATTTTACGCAACGCGGCGGCGACGGCTGTGGAACGCCAGTGCAGTTATCCCCAAGCCAAAGAGAAAGTAGCTCTCAGCTTCCGGGACTGCCACGTAGCCCAAATCTAGAAGCATCGCTGTTTCCAGTTCACCCCAGTAGTACCTATTTCCGCTGCCAAGTGTGGGATTCATGATGGATGAGTACCCGTCAATAGAGGTATTGACGTGATCTCCAGCGGAATTCAGGGGAACAGGCCCGCCGTAAACCGCTTGAGCATTTGCCCCAATGAAGAATCCATCTTCGGTGTTTGCAGTCCACGCGTTACGACCTGTACCGATTCCCAGCACGTGGCCCAACTCGTGCAAGGCAACACTGAAGAAATCGAATTGTCCCACCGGCACATCGGCATCCAGCCCTGAATACCAGTTGTAGGAACTGGAAGTCGTAAACGAGATGGTCCCCGCAAACGGTTTGAATGCTTCGTCAGTATTCAGAGAAACATAGGTCTGAACCCAACTGTTGGCAGCAGCGGCTTCAGACCCTGCCGGACCGCCAAGGCCGAGGGTATTACTTCCCAAATCCCTTGCACCAAGAAAGATCGTGATGCTTCCACCTATGAGGTCGCCGGGTGTAGAAACACTCATCCCTGTGGACGGGTCGTTATAGAGCCAGTTCCAATAGGCACCAGCGCCAGTCGGATAGGGTAGATCAGGCGAATCAATCATCAGATGTGAAAGCTCGTGAGAAACCAGATTTAGAACTTCGCGGCGTTCCTGAGTAAAGAAGCCGTTGGTGTCGTAGGTATAATCCCAGAGGATGGTGATGGCGCTTGCCGGTGTTAGCGAAGCGGCTAAAGCAATAACTAATGCGGGGAATTTCTTTTTCATGGTGCGTTGGTTTGTGTGAAAAGGGGAGGACTACTCGGAGGGGGGGCGAGGTAGATGGGGAATCAGGCAGGCTATTTCCGTCTCCTGCGGATGAAACGGAGTACTACTGCGCCGCCAAAGATCAGGCCATAAGTGGACGGTTCAGGAATGGAGGCAACGATGGAGAAATCGGAGTTGTGGTTGAGAACCGCCCAGACTCCTTCCTCATAGATGCCCCAGGCTCCGAGGTGGCTAGCTAGATCACCGCCATTGAGCAAAGCGAACTCTTCGTAGGTGCCGAGAAATTGCGACAATGCGTAATCGGTATTTCCTTCATTCTCGTCGATGGCATTGACCCATTGGTTTCCATCGAACCAACCGAGGAAAGCTTCCGGTGAGACGTCATCCACTTTGAGCTCCAGAACAAAAATGCTCTCCCCTGTGCCAGAGAAGGAAAACACATCACTGATCCGGAGATCGTCATTGATGGCAGAGGAGGCCAACCCAAAGCTGGTAGTCACCGGCGAAGTCACGGCTTGCGTGCCTGCTAGGATTGCCGCAGAAGTGGACGCGCCGCCAATGTTGGCACTCTGGACATTCATGGTCAGATCAGCGCCTTGTGCGACTTCTCTGGAATAGTGGCTATTGTCGGCCAACAGGATTTCGTTGCTCAGCGTGATCCCCGTTCCCAAATAGAGGGAACCCCCGGCCACGTGAATCGCGCCGGTCCCAACTTGAGAGGCATTCGTGACCAACAACCCGGCCCCATAGATGTTGGTGCCTCCCGTGTACGTGCTATCATTTGCTAATATCGCCATCCCACCTTCCCATCCATCGATATTGACTACGGCATTTCCGGTAATGCGGGTAGCGAGAGGTGCATGTGCATCATGAACGCTCGAGAGATGAAAGTTCACCTTGGCTTCACCGCCATCCCCGTGAATCTCCGTGGCGGTTATGATCCCAGTCTGTCTTGCCGTAAAGGGATCAACGGACTCGCTGTCTCCGATGGTAATCGAGCCGCTTCCTCCATTGCTCCCAAGGAGAATTCTCCCTGATGCACTAACCGCTCCATTGTCCTTGACGATGAGGTGGCCTGTCCCTCCATCTCCTATTTTGATGTCGCCTTCCGTGGCAGAAAGACGACTGCGAACTGGTCCTGCCATTCCCGTAGCTCTCCCGGAAACGGTAACGGTGCCATGACCTTTATCACCAAGTCCATTATCCGCTTGCCCTCCGATGATAATGTTTTTGGCCGTTGCTAAAGCACCATTCAGGACTGACAGGCTACCTGTGCCTTGCTTGCCTACAGTCAGACGCGCTCCGGAATCAAATTTCGTCTGTGAATCAGCTGGCGGCGCGGCGCTGACTCCCCAAACGGTCATTTCACCATTGCTTCCTGCTGCATCGCCAATGATGGAATTGTTAGCGGTGGCACTGGCCAGGTTGGTAATGGAGAGCCTTCCATTGCCGGTATAGCCCACCGTGAGTCTTTCCAGTTGAATGAGTTGCGTCCCGGTTCCGGAGACATTGCCAACAGCGTACTCACCTCCGGTAATGCCGATCTGAGTCTGCCACGTTTGCATCTTCGCTCCATAGGTGACGATGAGGTATTGGCTTTTCCCGTCAACCTTGTCGAACTTTTGAAGGCCACTAGTGATCCATTCCGCACCAGTTCCCCCAATCTCGACAGCCCCGGTTCGGAGTTGGCCGGAGTAAGAGGTAAGGGAGAGTTGGCCTCCTGTGATGCTCAGGCTTCCCTTGTGATTTGCTGAGCCATTAGTGATCTCCTTACCGGTGATGATAATCGCATCCTCATCTCCGGGCGTGCCGTATTGTGAGCCACTACTCCATGTGATGCGATTCCAGTCTCCCGACTCGAGGGCAGTCCAGAGCTGCTGTGCTGATGCAGGAATGGCATTGAGGATGACGGCAAACGCGATGGCGGTAGCGAACTTTTTGTGTAGGTGCATTGCTGGTTTGGTTGGGGTATCGGGTTGTTTGGGGGTTAGAGCCTCTGAAAGAGACGGCTCCAAAGATTCTGATGCTGATGCCGGGCGTTGATGACCTGTTCCCACGCATTCCGAGTGGAATCATCTTGGAGGTTGAAGGTGGGAATATTCCGTTGTCGCGCAAGCATGACAGCGGTAGCGGTGCCGCCTTTGACTCGCCCGTAAGTCTCCTCAGCCCAGAAGATTACGAAGTCCACGGGGACATCCAGATGCTCTCCTAAAACCTGCTGGACGTTACGGGAATGAAAGGCCCGAAAACGTGGTTTTACCGCTCCCCACTTCGGGTGGAGTTGGGACGCGATGTTCTCCGCCGCTGATGGAGGGCTGAACAGGGGGGAACCGTTCCGATTAAAACCCTCCCAAGGCAGGAAAATCTCCTTTTTGCCATTCCTTCGATCACACCCAGACTCAAAGGCTGTGTCAGCGCCGGGGGCTCCTCCACTCCTCAACGTGATGCCGCGAACGGCCAGCAGAGCGGCGATCTGATGGATTAAGGGGAGGACGTGAGTAGGAGTAGCCCTTGAGCCGACACCGGCATAGCAGGTCGACTGCCTGATGAGGCATTCCAAATCGAGAGACTCTTCCTTGGGGGACATTCTTTTTGCTCACGCGAGCAAAAAGAAAAGGAGCGCGACCCCGCGCATCCTGTCTGAGGCTCTGACAAAGCCCGTGTCGAAAATGCTTCAGAGCCGCGCCCGATCTGGGCGCGGAAAAACAATGTTTCGACACAGGCATGTTTTGGGAAACTGTCAGATTTCAGACAGCCTGTTGTTTTTACTGCGTTGAATTGTAAAAATTGATTTTCTGCTCTCCCCGATCCCAAGCAAACGGACTGGTGGGGGAGGCTTCTTGAATTTACGGCATCCCAAAGGATTCTTCAAGGGTTTCGTGTGTGATGCCGGAGTTTCACGTTTGCAATGCCTCGGCAGCCGAGTGACCGGGAGAGTTTTTGCACATCTCAAGCTCCTCGGCGCTACGCGCCGCCTACCCATGGCCGTTGATGCGTACCGGGAAAGAACGCAAAGCTCCTCTCAAAGGGAGTTAGCGTAAGAGCTCCCGGTACCCGACGATCCAAAATCACCATTCTGACAAATCGCGCCACGATGTTTGAGCATTGAGGCGCGACGGTGACGAAAGATCGGCGAAAGGCGAAGGCAGCTTCTTTGAGGCTGCCTTCGCTCATTTGTGAGGTGCGAGGTTTCCCGCTCGTGAATTGGAGGTTGTTGCCCCAGTTGGGGAAGCGATCCCTCCGACGGCACTTATGACGGCACCCCCTGGTGCCATTCGCTCCTTTCATTCTAAGGACCCTTCGGCGCTACGCGCCTCCTATCCACGGTCCGTTGGTGAGCGCCGGGATCATGTTGATCTCCGGCCAGTTCAAATAACCAAACCAACAATATGCAAACGAACACCCATTCATCGTTCCCGGAGCCGCCTGTCGGTCTCTGGGATAACCCCGTCGTCATCGCACCCAACAACTTCGATCACAAAAGCCTCTCGGACTGGGCTTGTAACATCGCGGTAGGATGCGGTCATCAATGCTCCATCTGTTTCGTGCCCAGCGTCTCCACGATCAAGATGACACCAGCCCTTCAGAAGCGGGGCGTGGAAGATCCTGATCTGGAATGGGGAGACTATGTTTTCCTTCGTCCATGGGATGAAGAGAAATTCCTCGCCTCACTACGACGTGCGGAAAACAAGGAGGACCTATCCCGGGACGGAAACCGGGCGGTGCTCTTCTGCTCAACGACGGATCCGTATCAGGTCATCCGCCATCCTTTTTCCGGTCAGGCGAAGTTGCTCAATACGATTCGCAGGGAGTTGGTTCGTAAGGCACTGATCGCCATCCGTGATCACTCCACCTTGAGGGTGCGTATCCTTACCCGCAGCTCTTTGGCTGAACAGGATTTCGATCTCTTCAAAAGCTTCGGGAAACGGCTGATGTTCGGCATGAGCCTGCCCACGCTCAATAACCGTCTTTCAAGGATGTATGAACCGCATGCTCCCGCGCCTTCGCAAAGGCTCAGGACGCTGAAGAGAGCCAAGGCAGCGGGGTTGAATGTCTATGTGGCGATGGCGGCAACCTATCCAGAATGCGATGCGCTGGACATTCGCAAAACCCTGACCGCGATTGCTGAAATCCGCCCGCTCACCATCTTCCACGAGGTGGTCAATGTCCGCGCCAACAACGTCTCCCGCATTGTCATCAATGCCTCTCTGAACGGGATGAAGCCACAGGTCAAAGACTTCGAATCCCGTGAAGCATGGATGATCTATGCCCTTGATACGTTTGGCACGGTGGAGCGAATCGCCCGTGATCTCAATCTCCATCGACGTCTTCATCTCTGGCCGGACAAGGCCTTGGGCACCCAGAAAGCCTTCAACTTCGTGCAGAATCCTTATCGTCATGAGCGGTGGCTAAACCGCTGGTGGAGCCGGATTAGCGAGTGGCCGAAATAGGACGCAAAACCCCGTAAACAAATTGATGAAAGGATAACCATGCATCAGATCAAATCACACCCGCCTAAACCCAACCCGCAACCCAAACTCCACAGAACCCGCCGCCCTGAGCGACCCTGCATCCGAATGCAGAAGTTCAGGCCCGTCAGGAAATGTGCCCTCCCAACATGGTCACCCCCGGGACGACCAAAGCCCAGATGGGGAGCCAAAGAGTGGGAGAAGTTTGCAGCCTAAGCCGCCACTTGCCCACCAATTCCTGATCGTCGAGGCCGGAGCGATCCGCTCCGCCTCGGCGATCGGGATCTTTTTCACACCCCACCCATCAATATCTATGAAACCCACTACTCCGTCACCTCCTGACGCTCCAAACGCAGATTCCTTTGAGAAACTCGTGGAGCAGTTTATCGCCCAAGAGATGCCCCCTCGCTATTCACCTTCCACTGCCACCAAATCCAAGTATGCCATCAGTAAACTCGGACGATGGATCGTTCAAAAGAACCTTCGCCTTTCCCGGCTCCGTCTCAAAGACATCGAAGCATTCATTATGGACCGACGGAAGACTTGCTCGGAGCACACGCTTCAGTCCCAAATCAATGCGTCCTACCGCCCCTTCTTCCGGTGGCTCAAGGACGAAGGTGTCATCAGGAAAGACCCGACTGAACGGCTCATCCCTCCACGGCATCCGCTCATCCCGTCTTGCCCCACGAAACTTCGGGATGAGCTCCTAACTCTTTCCGCATCGGTTCCAACGAACGTGCTCGGGGAAGAAGAAGCCATCTGGATCAGCTTTATCGTCCACGCAGGATTTCTTCTGGGAATGAGAAGAAATGAGATCATGGCCGCTCGGGAGGAGTGGTTCGATTTCGAGAAGAGATGCGTAAGGGTTCCTTCTAACCCTGCTGCTGCCCCTAAGTTACAGAAGGTCCGGGTTGTTCCCATGAATGAAAGATTCCTCACATTTTTCATCATTTATCACCGGGCAGACCCTTGGCGGCTTCGATCAGATACCAGAAACAGCCCTCCGATGTCTCCAAAGCGCCACCTGAGATTTCCTTTCAGGATTTTTCTGGAATGGGCAGGCAGGCGTTTAGGGCAAGATCTCCGGTGGATCACACCGTCGGTAGTGCGGCGCACTTACGCTGAGCACTTGCTCAAAAGCAAGGTCACCCGTGACGACGTTGCCCGATGGATGGGAATCCCCGAGCCCTTTGTAACCAAGTACTACGCTCGCCGCGACAAAGGCCCCTCCGGATAAAGCAATTTCCTCGATCCGGCGTCATTTCCCTGAGAAGTCGCGCCACGAGATGTCGAAATCTTGAGGAGCGAAGATGGCTCGGATTAATCGGGAAAGCGGAGGCGGTTCTTTCGCGGATCGCCTCCGTCTGTTGGTTTTTGGGTAAGAGGGGTGATGCGATAGGCTTACCCCTGAGTGATGAACGTGGACGAAACGAGTCGTTCTTGGACATATGGCTGTCCTCTCTTCAGGGACTGTGCTTTGCTTGCCTGATTGATTTGGGGGGGCGCTATCCTTTTTTCCCCACCTAAGTTCACACTCAAAAAGGGGTCAAATTTCACACCCAAAAAATACACAAATTCCGGGGTCTTCTCCGTGCTTGTGTGCTCTGTTTTGTACTCGCGGCATTTCACGATTGCTGGCTTTTTAGCTTGTAAACAAGGCTGCAAAAAACCCGCAACCCTCTGATTTACAGGGATTTGCGGGTTTCTAAAAATGGTACCGGCGGTCGGGGTCGAACCGACACTCAATTGCTTGAAACGGATTTTGAGTCCGTCGCGTCTGCCAATTCCGCCACGCCGGCGATTGGATTCGGGAAATAAAACAGGTTCCGTTCGCGGGTGCAAGCGGTTTGCGAGTCAAATTTTGAGACGCTCCGCAGGTCCGCCAACGCTTATCCCTCCTGCTCTCGCGGATCGCCGACCTCAATGCCGAGATTGCGCGCGAGCCGCAGCATCTCCCGTGGGAGCGTCTTCTTGCCGCCACAGACTTTTTCGAGGTCGATCAACGTCAGCCGCCCCTTGTTCGAGCCGACCAGCGAGCCGTGCTCCCCCTGCAAGAGCGCGAGCGTCGCAAATTCGCCCATCTGGCTGGCCAGCAGACGATCCGCGTGCGAAGGGCTGCCGCCACGCTGCACGTAGCCGAGCACCGTCTTGCGGATCTCCTGCGTGATCCGCTCATCCCCCGCCTCCTCACGCATCCGTTGCGCAAAGGTCTCCGCATCGCAAACCCCCTCGGCCAGAATGATGATCGAATCGTTGAGCCGATTGCGATGGCGGCTCTCCATAAGATCGAGAATCCGCCGCATGTTGTAACCGTACTCCGGGATCACCGCGACCTCCGCCCCGGTCGTGATCGCCGTACTCAAGGCCAGATACCCGGAATTGCGTCCCATCACTTCAATGAGGAAACAACGCCGGTGCGAGCGGGCGGTGTCCTTGATCTTGTCGATCATGCTGATGATGGTGTTGGAGGTGGTATCGACGCCGATCCCCAACTCCGTCCCGTAAATGTCATTGTCGATCGTCCCCGGCAACCCGATCACCGGGACGCCGTAGCGGCTCAACTCCAACGCTCCACGCAGCGACCCGTCGCCACCGATCACCACCAACCCGTCGATGCGGTGATCCCGCAGCTTGCGCAACGCCTGCTGACGCCCTTCCTCATGAAAAAAGGCACGGCAACGGCTCGATTGGAGGAACGTGCCGCCGCGATCAAGCATCCCCGCGAGCGAGCGCTGGGTGATCTCCATCAGGTCATCATCGAGGATCCCCTGAAACCCGTTCATAAACCCGTAGACACGTACCCCCTTCGCGATCGCCGTGCGCGCCACCGCCCGCACCGCCGGGTTCATTCCGGGCGAATCGCCCCCGCTGGTCAGAATTGCCAAAGTTTTCACGAGCATAGGCCCATGAAAATGCCCGGGGAAGGCGTCGGCTCAAAGTTTTTTTTATTTTCTTTTGAACAAACACTCCGCGCCACGGTCGAAGCTTATGTTAGGGGGGGATTCGGGCGTGCGTGCGGTTTTTCCCTTGGTTGAAAGTCGGTTGGAAGAAGTTGTGTGTTTGTCGGAAACCGCGCGCCGCCCGAATCCATTTTTTTCACCCCGTCCCGACGCCGCGGCGTTCCTCAATGCGGCGTTGCGTCATCGGAGCGAACCGGCACCGGAGCGGGACGCAGCCAGAAAACCAGATCGGCGACATCGCGGTTGGTGCTCCTCAGATAGAGAAAGAGCAACCCGATCGCGCCAAAAAAGAGATTCGACCCCCATGCCGCCGTCCACGGCGAAAGGACCGCCCCTTCCCCTAGCGCCAACAGCAAGAACCCGGTGAACAAATTCCCGGCGAACAGGAAAATCGCCGCCGCCACCCCGGCCAAGACCCCGCGCCGCGAATAAACCACCCCGAGCGGTGCCGCCAGCAGCACCACCACCAGACACGACCACGGAAGCGCCCAACGATAGACGAGATGCGTGCGATACGGGGCCAACTGCGCGTCGGGAAAATCGGCATTCAGCCGCAAATACTCGTTCAATTCGGGAACCGAAAGGCTCGGCGCTTCGATGTGCGAGCTGGCGATGCGCCACGGCGTCTCGCTCCATCCCTCCATCTCCAGCCGCAGCCACGGCTCGTCGGCAATCACATCCCCCTCGGCGTCAAAGCGGACGGTCTTACCCCGTTCAAAGCGCCACACCTTACGCTCGGGGTCGAACCCGGCACGGCGGGCATACCATTTGGTGCGGATGTTCCCCTCTTCGTCCTGTTCGATGATATGCAACCCTTCCAAGTGGGAATACTCGTCGCTGCGCTCGGGCATCTCCTGCACGTACCACGTCCGCCGGTCGAACCGGTTGCGGAAGAGCTGCGCATCGAGCGTCGCCTCGTCCTTCTTGTTATCCTTGACCCGCCCGAGCCGGGTGAGGATCTGCGTCTTGAGCGACTCAGCGTGCGGCGCGAGCTGGTAGTTGAGCGCCGTGGAGACCCCGGTCAACACCAACCCGGCCACAAAAAGCGGCACAAAGACGCGCACCAGACTGCGCCCCGCCGTGAGCATGGCGATGATCTCATTGGAGCGCGACATCTTGCTCAAGGAAAAGAGCAGCGCCAGCAACAGACCGACAGGGAGCGAAATCATCGCAATCTGAGGGAGTTGCGTTAAATAATAGTACGCAATGAGCCCCACCCCCGCCTTGCCGTCAATGAAGTCCGAGGCGTGATCCGAAAGATCAAAGACCAGCCAGATCGCCAGAAAACCAAAGAAACAGAGGAAAAAAGGCGCGAGAAAGTTTTTAAGAAGATACCGATCGAGCAGAGACATACCGCAACGCTCTATCTATCCTTAATCTCCCATACCGCAAACGTAAAAGAGAGGGACCTGCGAGCTTTCCTCCCCCGCACCGCCACCCGCCACCCCGGCTTTGCGATTGAACTGCCCGCTAATCCCCGGCAAAGTACGGCTTCCGTGTTTGCCTTATGATCGCCCTTCGAGAAGAAATCAGCGACGAGTTCGTCGATCGGATCGAGACCATCTTCTCTCCGGAGGGGTTGCTCGCGAAGGCGCGTAACTTCGAGTATCGCCCGGAGCAGCAGCAGATGGCCGTCGCCGTGGCCCGGGCGCTTTCGGAGGAGAGCCACCTCGTCGTCGAAGCCGGGACGGGTGTCGGTAAATCGCTCGCCTACCTCGTCCCCGCCGTTCTCTACGCGCTGGAACGCAAGAAGAAGGCGATCATCTCCACGCAGACGATCAACCTTCAGGAGCAGTTGATGTACAAGGATCTCCCGATCCTGCAAAAGCTCCTCCCCGTGGAGTTTGAGGCGACGCTCTGGAAAGGGCGGCATAACTACCTCTGCTGGAGACGCTTGGACCGGGCGATGCAAAATCCGGCGGAACTCTTCACCTCCCCGGAGCAATCCGAACTTCAACGGATCTGGGAGTGGGCGCAGACGACGCAGGATGGGTCGCTCGCCGATTTCACCGTCCAGCCCGACCCGACCGTCTGGGCGCAGGTCTGTAGTGAACAACATATCTGCACGTCGCGGACCTGTGGGCCGGAGAGCCGCTGCTTCTATCAGGCGGCACGGCGACGGTTGATCTCCGCCGATGTCGTGGTGATGAACCACACTCTCTTCTTCCTCAATGCCGCCGGAGGGCTCGATGAGGAAGAGAAAAGCGGCTACATCTTCGCCAACGATTTCGTGATCTTTGATGAAGCGCATACCGTCGAGTCGGTCGCCTCGCGCCAGATCGGGATGAGCGTGTCGCAAAACGGGCTGCGCTACGTCCTCCAGCGGCTCTATAATGAACGGACCAAGAAGGGCCTTTTCACCCTGCTCCACCACGCGGACGGCGTTCGGGAAGTCGCCACGCTAACCGCGGAGGTCGAACGTTTCTTTAACGCCGTCGCCGACCTCGCCCCCTACCAGCGCGGGCGCGAGTGCCGCATCCGGCAGCCCGATCTCGTCCCCGACAGCCTGACCGCCCCACTCGCACAGTTGCAAGCGATGATCGTCGCCGTCATCAAGGGACTCGAAGATGAAGCGACCCGCTCCGAGTTGCAGGATCTCGGCCGCCGCATCCGCGATGCCCGGCTCGCGATCGGCACCTTCCTCTCCCAAAGCGCGCACGATTACGTCTATTGGGTTGAAAAAACCGGCAAGGAGGAGCAGTTCCAGACGCTCCACGCCGCCCCGGTCGACATCGCCGCCTACTTGGGCGCCCTCCTCTTCCGCGAGGAGCACACCTGCATCATGACCAGCGCCACCCTCTCCGCCGGGGGGAGTGATCTGAGCTACTTCCGCAACCGTGTCGGCGCGATGGAGGTGCAGGCCGAACAGGTCGGCAGCCCCTTCGATTACGAGAAGCAGATGCGCCTCTACATCACGCGCAAGATGCCCGACCCGCGCGACGCCGCTTACGAAGCCGCGCTGGCCGAACAGATCGAGCAATATGTCGAGATGACCCAAGGGCGGGCGTTCGTTCTCTTTACCTCCTATAAGACGATGCAATCGCTCGCGGAGCGGATGGAAAAGACCGTCATCCAACGGCGCTGGACGCTCCTCGTGCAAGGGCGCGGCACCTCCCGCCACCGTCTCATCGAGGATTTCAAGAGAGAGGGGAAGAACCTCCTCTTCGGAACCGACAGCTTCTGGAGCGGCGTCGATGTCCCCGGGGAGGCGCTCTCCAACGTCATCATCACGCGGCTCCCGTTCGCCGTCCCGGATCACCCGCTCATCGAAGCGCGGCTGGAGGCGATCGAAGCCTATGGCGGCGACCCGTTCACGCAATACTCGCTCCCGGAGGCGATCCTCAAGCTGCGCCAAGGGGTGGGCCGCCTCATCCGTACCAAGAGCGACACCGGGCAGGTCGTGATCCTCGACCCGCGCATCCTTACCAAGTCGTACGGAAATGCTTTCCTTAAAGCGCTACCCAACTGCCCCGTCGAGATCCGATAGGCCAATCCCCTCCCCCTCCTGAAACGCCTCCAACTGGCGGCGCTCCCGCTTGGTTGGGCGGCCGGCCCCCCGTTCGCGCCGAGCGGCCTGCTCCTCCTTGGGTGGCGGTGGCGGGGTGAGATCCTCAAGGTATTGCGCCACCAGCTTCGCCCCGACACGCGAGGTCGGCGCGCCGATCGCCCGGACAGTGCGGAGCATTTCCCCGCTTGAGGCGGTGATCACCTCCCCGGCTTTGACCTCATGCGCCGGTTTGCACGCCTGCGCGTTCACCTTCACGCGCCCACCACGGATCGCCTCCACCGCCAGCGCGCGGGTCTTAAAGAGGCGGACCGCCCAGAGCCATTGATCAAGTCGCATCGGATACGTGATTCATCCTGACGTTTTTTTCCGGGGTGAAACAGGAAAATTCTTGCCATTTTGCGCCTTCTCCCTATTTTGCCCGGTCCATGCCTAAAGCTATCGCACGTCGCAAGACGAGGAAAGCCGTGGCCAAGCGGTTCAAGATTACGGGAACCGGCAAGGTGCTCCGCGCCCATGCCAACCGGCGACACCTGCTGCAAAGCAAGAGTGCCAAGCGCAAGCGCAAGCTTGCCAAAGCCGGTCTCGTTGACGTGACTGATCTGGCCCGGATCAAAGAAAACCTGCCGTTCGGTTAACCACCGATCCACAACGGCGCGTCTGCCCGCCTGACGATTTCCTTTTTTAACTTCGGCCTCTTCCAACCCTTGGGGGTGGCCGGGAAAGGGAGCGTCTCATTTGGCGAGCGAGGTCGGCAGACGTTTATCCATACCAACTAACAGCCCGCCAAAGAGAAAGAACCAACCACATGCCAAGAGCAACTAACGCACCCGCAAGCCGCGAACGCCGCAAGCGGGTCGTCGACAAAGCCAGAGGCTTCCGGGGCCGTCGGTCCAAGCTGTTCCGCTACGCGAAAAACGCGGTGATGAAAGCGGAATACTGGTCGTACCGCGACCGGAAGAACCGCAAACGCAGCTTCCGCCGCCTTTGGGTGACGCGTCTCAACGCCGCCTGCCGCGCCAACGGGATCACCTACAGCCGATTTATCGAAGGTCTGACCGCCAGCGGAAGTCAACTCGACCGTAAGGTCCTGGCCGACCTCGCCGTCTCCGACGAAACCGCCTTCCAGGCGATCGTCAAGAAGGCGATCGTAGCGCTTGAGAACAAGCGGGCCGCCGCGTAACCCACCGGTTACCGGAACCCCTTTTTTCCCAAATTTTCCGGCCAGCGTTGCTTTTCGCAGCGCTGGCCGCTTTTCTTTTTCTTTTATGGAACAGCAACTTGAAGCATACGGGGCGGAAGCCCTCGAAGGGATCGCCGCTGCCGGGGACGAGGCGGCGCTCGAAGCGGTCCGCATCGCCTACCTTGGCCGCTCGGGAAAGGTCTCCGCCGTGAGCGAAGGGATGAAAGGGCTCTCCAAGGAGGAGAAGCCGCGCGTGGGCAAAAAGCTCAACGAAGTCCGCACGGCGATCACCGCCGCCTTCGACGCCCGCAAGAGCGAACTGGAGAACGAACGTGACGCCAAGGCGCTCAGCGGCATCGACTTGAGCCTCCCGGCCACGCCCCGTTTTGAAGGGTCGCTCCACCCGATCACCCAGTTGCTCGACCGCGCGATCTCGATCTTCCGCCAGATGGGGTTCGCCCTCGCCGATGGGCCGGATATCGAGACCGAGTGGCACTGCTTTGACGCGCTCAACACCCCGCCCGACCACCCCGCCCGCAACGAAGGGGATACCTTTTACCTTCCCGACGGGCGGCTGCTCCGCTCGCAGACTTCCACCGTGCAGATCCGCACGATGGAGACCACCCCGCCGCCGGTGCGGATCATCGCCCCGGGCGGTGTCTACCGTCGCGACGAGGTCGACGCCACCCACCTTGCCCAGTTTACCCAGATCGAAGGGTTGTATGTCGATGAAGGGGTCTCGCTCGCCGATCTCAAGGGGACGATCGCCTTTTTCTTCCGCGAACTTCTTGGCAACGACGTGCAGGTGCGGATGCGCCCCCACTTCTTCCCGTTCACCGAGCCGAGCTTTGAGATCGACATCAAGGCGGCGGCGCTCGGGCGCGGCGATCGCTGGCTGGAACTGGCCGGGTGCGGCATGGTCGACCCTGCGGTCTTTGCCCAGATCAACGGCAAGCGCGGCGACTTCGCCTACGATCCGGAGAAATACACCGGCTTTGCCTTCGGCTTCGGCCTCGACCGGCTCGCCATGATTTTAAGCGGAGTCCACGACATCCGCCTCTTTACTGAAAACGACACCCGCTTCCTCTCCCAATACCGCGCATGAAAGTCTCTCTGAACTGGCTCAAGGAACTCGTCGACCTCCCGGCAGAGATCGACTCCCTCTGCGATCTGCTCACCAAGGCGGGCGTCGAAGTCGAGGGGGTGGAAACCACCGGTGCGGCGATCGACAAGGTGGTGATCGCGCAGATTACCGAATTTACCCAACACCCCAATGCCGACCGCCTGAGCGTTTGTCAGGTCGATGACGGCTCGGGCCAGCCGCGCCAGATCGTCTGCGGGGCGAAGAACTTCAAGGCGGGGGACAAAGTGCCGCTCGCGCTGCCCGGAGCGGTCCTCCCCGGTGATTTCAAGATCAAGGTCGGCAAGCTGCGCGGCGTCACCTCCGAAGGGATGATGTGCAGCGGCAAGGAGTTACAACTCGCCGACGATGCCGACGGGTTGCTCATTCTCCCCAATGATGCCCCGGTCGGCGCTCCGCTCGAAACGCTCTACCCGGCCGATACCGTGCTGGAGATCGAGGTTACGCCCAACCGCCCTGATCTGCTGAGCTACACCGGGATTGCCCGGGAAGTGGCGACGCTACTCAAGCAACCGTTCCGCGCCCCGACACTCACGGCGGCCCCGGAGCGTTCCGGCCCGGAGATCACTCTCCAAGCCACCACGCTCTGCCCGTTCTATTCCGCTCGCAAGATCAGCGGCGTCAAAGTCGGCCCCAGCCCGGAATGGCTCGTGCGCAAGCTCGAAGCAGCGGGGTTGCGTGCGATCAACAACGTCGTCGACGTCACCAACTACGTCATGCTTGAACTCGGCCAGCCGCTCCACGCCTTTGACGTGGCGAAGCTCAACGGCGGCATCGTCGTGCGCGAGGCGAAGGGGGGGGAGGAACTCCTCGCGCTCGACGGAAAGAGCTACCGCTTGCAGCCGGGTGAACTGGTGATCGCTGACCAAAGCCGCCCCGTGGCCCTCGCTGGAGTCATGGGAGGCGAAGAGAGTGGTGTCACTGAAACGACGACCGATCTCCTGCTGGAGAGCGCTTGGTTTACCCCGTCGCAAGTCCGCCGGACCTCGCGCCGCCTCGCGCTTTCGAGCGATTCGAGCTATCGTTTTGAACGCGGCGTCGATCCGCAAGGGGTGTTGACCGCTTCGGCCCGCGCCGTGGAGCTGATCGTCCAACTCGCGGGGGGCCAACCGGAGCCACAGACCGCCATTGCCGGGGAACTCCCCGCTTCGGGCGGCCGCGTCCCGTTGCGTCTGGAGCGTTGCCAGCTCGTGCTCGGCAAAGCGGTCACGTGGGAGGAGATCGAGCCGATTCTGACCGGATTTGGCCTCCAACGCGACGGGGAAGAGTGGGTCGTCCCCTCCTTCCGTAGTGATTTGAGCCGCGAGATTGATCTCATCGAAGAGGTCGCCCGTGTGATCGGGATCGACGCGATCGCGCCGCGCGACATCGCCCGTTTCTCCGCCACTTCCGAGGCCGACCGTCGACACGATCAAGGGATGGCGCTGCGCCGTCACCTCGCCGGAGCCGGTTTTCAGGAAGCCCGCAGTTTAACCCTCATCTCCGAGAAAGCCGCCGCCCATTTCCCGCTTGAAGCGATTCTGCGCGTGCGCAATCCGTTGAGCGAAGATGAAGTGATCCTGCGCCCGAGCCTCCTTCCCGGCCTTTTCCATGCGTTGGAGCGCAACCTGCGCGGTGGCAACGCCGATTTGCGCCTCTTTGAAGTTGGCCGTATCTTCCGCGCCGATGAGCGGGAGGAGCGGAGTGCGGTTGCCCTACTCCTGACCGGCGCGGCGACCCCGGCCTCTTGGCGCGATCCACGCCCACGCGCTGCCGATCTCTTTGATCTCAAAGCGGCGCTCGCTGTGGTCCTCAATCCGCTCGCGCGGGAGGCGATCACGCTGGAGCCGACGACCCATCCGGCGCTCGCCGTCGCGGTGGAAATCCGCCATGGCGGCAAGGCAGTCGGCATCGCCGGACAATGGCAACCGGCCCGCGCCCGCGAGTTGGACGCTACCGCTCCGGTGCTGGTCGCGGAGATCGAACTCGACCTCTTTGAAGCGACACCCCGACAGGCCCGTTTCCGCGAATTGCCCAAGTTCCCGGCGGTCACCCGCGACATCGCCCTCCTCGCCGATCACACCGTGGCCCATGGCGCGGTCGAGGCGGCGTTGCACGGAGCCGGGGAGGCGCTGCTGGTCGGTGTGGAGCTTTTCGACCTCTTCACTGATCCGAGCGGAGAAAAGATCCCAAAAGAGAAAAAATCGATCGCGTACGCATTGACATATCGCTCCAGTGAGCGGACATTGACCGCAGAGGAGGTCGGAGCAGCTCACGAGCGGCTCAAGGCCCACCTCAAAGCGGAACTGGCGGTGACCTTCCGCGAATGATCTTTTCTTAATTTACGCGTCGGTGGAGGGCGACTCCCCGGCGCAAGATTTACCCTGCGGTGTACGAGATTCAGGCGGCAACTCCCGGACCGTAGTTATTCAGTAAGGAGGTCGATGGGAAGCGCTATGGCAAGCCTTCATTGGACGTCAGAATGCTGATCGAGACCACCACCGTTTCCTAAGGGAACGGGTAATGCTCCTTAACGGCATCTGCGGGGTAAAAACTTTGCGGCACTATTTCTCAAAAATTTTGAGAATAGTGCCGCTTTTTTTACTCCTGATACGCTTCCAGATGAGAGGCAATCACCTTCCCGGTCAAACGGTCGATGGCAACGTGAAGCCAGAAGCGGTACTCCCCCTGAACCATGAAATCCTGTCCCAGATTGGTGGAGGAAGCGGGGGCGAGGTTGCCGCTCTGCGCAATGAGATCGACGAAGAAATTCCACGTCCGGGTCTGTCCGGCGCTCCCGAGCGCCCGCACCGCAGCTTCCCGCCGTTGCTTGCTTGATTTAAGGGGATCGCTCAACTTCGTCACCGCCGGAACACCGACCAACCCCGCCGGGCTGGTGAACGGGGCGGTCCGGGTCACATTGACGATTTCCTGCCGGAGCAGTTCCACCTCGCCCTTACCAAGCGCCGTGCTTCCGCCGATGAGGAAGGAAGTCCCGGCCATCTGGTTATCGAGCGTATCGGGCGGGGATTGGAGGTTGAGGTTGATCCGCCCGGCCACGATGGCATCCGGCCCGGTTTCCTGAATACAGAAATAGTCGAGCAACGCCGCGTCGCCGCTGGCAGGGGTGGCGAAATCGAGCGTCTTCCACGGTTGATCACGGAAAACCGCGCCAAGCTCCCCCACGGTATAAAACGGGCGATGCAGGATCGGCATCCGCTCTTCAGAAGGAACGTTGGTGATCGCCTGCGACCAGGTATCTCCGAGGGGATGCTTCATCTCCTTGACGCCGAGCGCACTCCCGATTTGCAGATCATTCTCGCGCACGAGTTGATCCGGGTCTGCCACGGCGGGAAACACTCCGGAAGGGGTGAGCGCCGCAATATAGGAAGTAGCAGCGGTATCGGGAAGGCGACGACGGGGATCGGCGTCCCACGGATCGCTCGCCGTCTTCCCACGGGCGATCCCCCAGCGGTTGGTCCTCGGGTCGGGCTTGAGGAAGTAGAGCGTATCGGGAGCGGCAAAATCGACGTTACCGGGAGCCTCGGCGGCTGTGCTTGAAAAAGTGACCGGTGTGGAAGCGCCCAACCCGGTCGCAGGGTAGCCCCGTCCATCGCCGATCAACGCGTCATACGGCACCCAAATCACCCCGTTCCAATACTCCATCACAAGGTTAAAATTCTCCAACTCCGCCTTCCCGTCGGTGGGAGCCGGTGAACCATTGCCACTGGCGAGCCAGAAGGCGCGTCCCGATTCAGTAAAATAATCAGGCATCTGCGGTTGCGCCATTTCCGGGAGCGAACCGCCGCTTGGCGGCGTCCATTCGAGAACCGGGGAGGGGTAGCGATAAGCCCCACTTTCCACCGCCATCACCCGCTCCGGGCCGACCACCCCAACAGGGCCGGACACGATCCGGGGGGTGAGCGCCACGTCGTTCCCCGCGATCGTCGCGCTTGGGCCTACGACGGCCCCTTCCATCCGCAGCCGCACGGGGGGGCGCGTCGCCACAGCCAACGCCGTCGCGTGGGGGTTCACCAGAATCGGGATCGCTAATTGGTCAATCTGCACCACACTCCCGGCGGAGTCGGTCTTCACGATCTGCCGGAAACGGACACCATAAAGGTAGGGAAGATCCTTCACTCCGCAGACATAGCGTAACCCGGCCCCCCGGTTGATCGCTAACACCGTCGGATGATTTCCACCCCCTGCACTATCGATGATACAGGCGCCGATCCTTAAAATCTGAAGATCGGCGTCGCCATCCCGCTCCGCGCTCAAGGCGGCATCCCCGGTAGCGAACGCCTTCCCTAACGATCCGGTAACGATCGCCGCTTTGAGCATCTCAAAGAAATTCGGCTCCCGCCCCTCCCCGGCGAGTTCACTCAAAGTCTTAATCCCACTATCCTGATACAGCCAAACGCCGTTACCCCCCGCCGTCAGGCTGAAGTACCGAGCCAGCGCCGTATTACGTTGAGCGCTGGGGCTGGCGTCAAACCATCCCAGCCGACTAAGCGGAAAACGCCGCGAAGCCACCGGCGTCCCTTCTTTAAGATCGCGGCTCTCCACACTGCCATCGAGGTGATCAACGTTAATAGTAGCATCGCTAGTGCGCAACACTGCTGGCGCAAACAGATTGGCCGCTGTCGGTGTAGGCGGATTCCATGAAGGGGCCTCCAGCGTCCGCATCCATGCGCTTAGATAAGCCAACGGGTTATTGTTCAACTGCACAGATCGGCTAAAGCGCAACAAATCGAGACGACTCACAAACTGGGTATCGCCAGCGGGCGGCTCCAGAAAGCCGTTGCGATTGCCGAGGACTTTCGCCAGATAGCTACCATCGCGAACGCTGCGGCGGCTGCGGACATCAACAAACCGATTGGAAGGATCATCGAGCACGGCAACAAACGCGCCGATTTTCGTCAGATCAGCCCCAGCCAGCGTCGACTTGAGGGCATTGATCTTGACAACATCTCCATTAAGAGCGGAGGGATACCCCGCAACACTAAGATCAAGCAGACTATCCACCTGATAGATATTGAACGCCGCACGCCCCTGAATCGACGCGGAAGCGGTTGCCGTCGCGCCGCTATCATCAAAATAAATCCAGTTAGGCGCACGCGCCGGGACATTAAACGGACCGGAAGAGAAGTAGAACCACGGCTCATTCCAGCGCGAGACTTCCACGCTCCGCCCGACCCGATTGGTGGTGCCGGAGCTAATCGCCGTCGCCAACGGGTCCATGGCGGGGATGCTCTGCTTGATCAAACCGGGCATGTGCGTCCGCGCGCTATTGAGCGAGGTCTTGATCTGTAACTTGGGCGAGAAGTTGAGCGGTGTTTTGGGCAGGAAAAGCTTCCCCCCCGTGATCGCTAGCGGCGTGCTCGACGCCGGATCAGTTACCTCATGGGTTAGCAAACCCACGGTATAGACAATCGCCGATTGGGCGAGAATCTCACTGCGAATTCGACCGGCTCCACTCGCCTCGATCATCCGCAGGTTACGGCTTTTGATGAAGAAGGCCAGCGTTACCCCTGTCAGAAGAACAATCACGCTCAAAACCACAATCAAAGCGCTCCCTCGCTGCCCCTTGTTTCCGACAAATAAGTTGGCTCTTTGGCTCATGGCAGGTAATAAGTCCGTTGGAGGATTCGCAAGTTTTCTCTGGCCGCTTCCGGTTGAACGGAAGAGATCGCGGCGTTCCATTGCGTGGCAGGCGTCTTTCCGGCATCTTCGGGGCGGTTCTCCAAGGCGGCAAAGGACGATTGCAGTGAAACAAACCCACCGCCCTCTTCAGCAGCCCCTGCTGCGATCTGACGCTGGCGCATCCCATCAAGCGTCGCTATACTTACAATCAAACCGCTCATCTCCCGCAGATCGACCCAGATATAACCATTCGCGTCAACGTTAGCATCGGGATCGGGGTTAAGGCCACGGGGATCACGGGTCACGCTCCCGTCCTTTCTGAGCCAGACGATCTCAAAACGAAAAACGCGCTCGGCAACAGCATCCAGCTCCACTAGCGTTTTATCGCGCAAGACGGTGCGGAAATCATAGTCCGCCGCTGTCGTATCGCCCGAAGCAGGCCAGCCGACCGGCGCGCTCCCCCGGACCAGCATCGGCACGGTAGCGTCGAGCGTGGCGGAGTGGCGCATCGCTACTGAATAGCCGACGACATAGAGCCGGCTATCCGCACTCCCCGCTACCGGGCGGGAGATGCAGAGAAAGCGCAGTAGATCATTCGTCGTCGCATCCCCTTGCTTAAAGAGCAGGGTGGTCCCGCCACGGGTAATCAACGTTCCGAGATCCTGAGCCAAGGTATCGAGCGCCACTCGCGCCGAACCGATCGCTTCCATGGAGCGCATTTGATGCTGAGTCGACTCGTTAACGCCGGAGGTCAACTGCACCAGAAGCATGAGCATCATGGCAAACACCACCACCGCCGTTAACAGCTCCAACAACGTAAACGCTGCACGAAGAGAGTGGGGAAAGCGTGGGGAGATCATGGCGCTCTGAAAAGGACGAGGCTCTTCACGCTCCCTTGCGCACCGACCCACGCCCCCTGATGCCAAGTGGCCTGAATCGGCCATGCAATCCTCACCATCGCGCGGCCACTCGTCCAAGCATCCGCAGGAGGAACCAACTCGATACGGTAAATATAGGTAGCGTCATCGGTCGTCGTGGTCGGCACGCCAAAGGAGGTCATCATCCCGGTCATCACCGGGGGAGGCGTCCCACCCGGCGTCCATTCCAGCGTCGTCACCGTACCCAATCCAAGCATCCGGGTCGTACCGTTGGCATCAGGGACGGCGCCCTGAATCCCGGTTGCCAACTGCTTGAGCAGGCGGCTCGCCTCCGCCTGTCGGTTGGCATCATAAACCGTTGTCAAGCTAACCGGCAAAAGACCCAGAATCGCGACCAGACAAAAAGAGATCAACCCGAGAGCGAGCGTGATCTCGACAAGGCTAAAAGCACCGAGCCTAGCGATGGGAGAGGGAGTAGGGAACGGCATCACGGTCGAAGGATCTGCACTTGCCCGTTCACGCCATTGAGAATCAGCGCCGCCTGATCCGATGGATTGGGAAGATCCGCTCCCGCTCGGGTCGGTTTGATGGCGATGTCAATCCAGCGTTCGTACGGCGTGCTGATGGTGAGTTCACTAAAACGGGTATAGCCCGGTCCATAAGTCTCCTTACTCTGAAAGAGCGCGTGCCCTTGTGGCGAAAAGATAAACGCCTTGTACGCCACGGGCGTTGAAGTCATATAGTTAAGGCCGATCTGGAAATCGAGGGCATCGCGGTCGCAGAGCGACAGAGACTGGGTCGTCGTTTCCCGGAGAGCTTGTACACCGGGGATCAGATCCGAAAACGGGATGAGCCGAACGTTCTCCCAGCGGAAAATCGCCGTCGCATATTGAAGGCGTACCAGATAGCTTTGCCCGGCATTGGAGGTAACCCCCGCTTTACCGCCCGGGGAGGAAAGGACCGCGCCGACGAGTTCATCATTACCATTAGCATTGATCGTGTTGGCAAAGCCGAGGTAGACATACCCCTGCGTGCTCATTGCTTCGTTGCGGGCAAGCTCAATGAGATCATAGATCTCCGAAGTGGCTCGCGTTAACCCCCGCGCTCCGAGGATAGAGTTGACGGCAGGCAGGCACAGAGAGATTAAGACGGTGATGATCGCTACCACGACCAGCAATTCCGTGATCGTAAAGCCGGAGGCCCGGATGCGCATAGGGTTGGGACGACGGAGGCGCGGACCCCGGAAACGAGGAGCCCGCGCCATGATCACGATCCGTGAGATCAGGCCAAAGAAGTCAACTTACGGCGACCCATTTTACGCCGACGCCACCCCGCTGCGAGAAGACCAACCCCGCCCAAAAGAGCATAGGTGGAAGGTTCCGGCACCGTTGAAAGCTGCACATCATAGAGATGGAAGTTTCCCGGCATGGTCAAATCAATGGAAAAGCTGGAAAAATCCGTTCCGGTGAAGCCGAGCGCATCGAGATTCCACGAATAGGTAAAGAGGCTCGGGGGAGCATAGGCGGTAATCGCAGTATCATATCGGGAATCATTGAACCCTGATAGATGAAAAGTGCCGGCATACTGCGTCGAAGCTGAGGCATCGCTCAAACTGTAAGTCGTGGACCCAATGGTTAGCACGGCAGCATTGGGCGCGTTATAAGCGGCAAGTTGCAACACTAGCACATCAGGGGTTCCTCCGCTGAAATTACTGGTAGCCAGCCGGATGGGCGCTCCCTGTGAAGTGTTGAGCCGATCGGGGAGGGCTCCGTTCCAGCGGGTTGCCGAGCCGTAGGTCGTCGAGAGTTGAAACGTTCCCGAGGAAGAGACACCGTTGACCGGCGCTGTAAAGGGATTGGTCCAAAAATCGCTCCGGCCGCCCCACTCCGCAATCACGGAATGCCCCGGAAGGGTAGGCAAAACCGACGCACTAGCCGGGCGAAGGGTGCAGGAAATCGCCGCAAGGGCGAGCATGGGTAGTCGTTTCATGATTTGATTAGCTAAAAGGATCAATGGTTCCGGCGGCGCCGACGCAGCAGGAGGCCGCTTCCCCCCAGTGCCAACAACAACGCCAGAGCGGACGGTTCGGGGACCGCTGCGGCACCCCCGGAGTAAGTTAAGTAAAGATCGTTGCCATCCTGACCCATGTCCCATCCACTCAGATTGATCGTGAAGAAGGAGGCATCAAAACCGGTAATCCCGTCGCTCGTTGAGAGGAAACTCCATGTATAGCCATCAACCGGAGTGAACCCGAGCGGCAGGCTGAGTTCCAGCGCGATCGGGTCCAACGCTCTCCCTTCCAGTGTCAGTCCGCCGCTGATCGAAAAGGCCACCGGATCGCTCTCCGCGCTTTTGAGCAAGAAAGCGAGCGTGCTTCCCCCTTCCAGCGTGGTCTCCCCGAGGCTCAAGGTTTCCACGGTGTCGGCGAGGGCCAGTTCCCCATCCGCTCCGACTTCGACAAAACCGGTACCGAGCGCTGTGGCATGCCCGGCCACTAATGCGCCATGGGTAATCACCGTTCCGCCGGTATAGGTATTGGCGCCGGAGAGCGTGGTGCGACCGCCGCCAAGAACGCTGACGCGGATCTCGCCGACATCATTCACATCAATCTCCGCACCCTTGCTATCAGAGGGAAGCGTCGCGGGATTAGCGGCAAGGATGGCGGTATGAAAGAGGTAATTACTCTCATCGTGATTAAAGATGACGGCATTGGGCCCCGCAGCGCCGCCATTGCCATAACCCGAAGTAATCGCAAGAGCCTCCACACTTCCGGCACGCCCACCCTCGCCAATCTGTAACACGCCCCGGCTATTGTAGGAATAGGGATCGTTGAAATTAACCCGGCCTCGCACCCAACCTAGAATCACTTCTTTTTCACTCGTCAAGGATGCCCCATCGCTAACGATCAGGGAACCCTCCCCCGTCACCCCGATCCGCGCATGCCCTCCCACAACATAAGTTTGCCCTGACTGGACAAACTCGTACGTGTGAACATGAAGCTCCGAGCCATTACCCGTGAGGCGAATGGTGCCACTCCCCGCTGTTTCATCATCGCGGTCGCGGCCGAGTTCCACTTCGGTCGAGACGACCTTTGCCCCTTCGCTAATGAGAAGATGACCGTTCCCTTTCCTTCCAAGATAGAGCGTGGCCTCCATCGTCGTCCCGGCCCCTTTGACTTCCGCCGTGCTGCTTCCCTCAACGCCGATGTTCAATTCCCCCGTGTATCGGGCGCTGCCGCTGACTTCCAGCGAAGCGTTGCCGATCAGGCTTGTGAAAGCATGGATCGCTGTTCCAGAGTCCCTGATCACCGCAGAGCCCCCCGCCAACGTGACCACCGTGCCGGCAGCCTGCTCGGCGGAACCGGCCTGCTGGCGTTTGTAACCGGCCAGTGTACTCCCCTCCGAGAAGATCAACCGGGCATTTTCATAGACATGGATGCCGGGGGCGACAATCCTGTCCTGATGGCCCGAGGCCGTCGTCCCGATGATTTCCCATTGTTGGTAAAGGGTTAGGGCTGTTCCTTTGACTTCAAGAAGGTCTGCGGTATTGCCATCACGCGAGCCGATGTAAAGGCTTGATGTCGCAGCGGAAGCGGCTTCCAGCACGACCTCTGCCCCTGTATTAATCATGGCGCGGCGCTCATAACCAGCCGGTACGCCAAGGCTCCAGTTGAGCGGCTCAAAAAAATCCCCCCCGGTGGTTGGACCTTGCCAGTGGGTCGCCGTCGCGTCGTCATAAGTCTGACCAAGCGCTGGCGATGGCAAGGCCACGGCTGCCGCAAGGATCACGATCGCGGGAGAGAAAAGATGCTTCATGGGAATGCCTTCCAGCTTAAAGGACCGGGCGAAAGCTGCTACCTGTCGGTTGCTCAAAACTATGGCGCCTCTGCGCCAGCCCTCTTTTCGTCTCCCCCTTCCCCGCAAATGCCGTCGGCAGCGCAATTCCGGGCATGGAAATGACAAGCAGGGGCAAGAAGAAGCCCCTTCCCGAAACGGTTTTCCGCCGAAACTGCCGGGGAAGATCAGCGCGAGGAGCGCGGAAGGAGATGCAAATAATCCCCCAGCGGGCGGCGCAGGGAACGCAAGTCGCTATGCGAAATGGTGATCTTGCGGCGCATCGCTTCCTCTTCGGCGCTAAGTTTGAGTTCTCCGCTTTCGCTAACCAAAACAATGCGGTCCACCACGTCGGGCTGGCGACGCTGAACGCGATCAGGAATCCCCATGCCGTAGCTGATATGCCCACGTCCACAGACGACCAACACCCGGCGCGGTTTCCCCTCCGGTGTCTTGAGGGAGGCAACCACTTGCTGCGCCATCATCTCATCCCGCACGACTTGCGCTTCAAAGATCGGTTTAAGCTTCTGCGGGTCCATCGACATATGGACGGAGAGGAGCAGGTTCATGAGCTTCTCATAGCCGGGATCCTCCGTCACGATGGTCTTGGGCAAAAGACCGCGCTGTGGCTCATCAAGCGACGCCAGACCGTTGCGGCCAACATGGCGCACCAAATCCGCCGGGGCATTGAGCGCCACGACGTCGACGCCGTTAGCCTGCGCCAATTCACACAACGGGCGGTATTGCTCAAAATTGCGCCACTTCTTTGCCCAGCCGATCGCTTCGGCCAAGCCGTTGAAGTCGATCTCCCGGCGGTTGAACCGATCAACCTCTGCCTGATCGGTCGCTTCAATCTGTTCAAGCCCCAGAGCGAGCGGTTCACCGGTAGCGATCAAAGATTGCAGCAGGAAAAGCTGCGTCTGGTGATGCCGCTCAAGGGTATGGATTTCACCAGCATAAATAACCTGCGCGGTTTTAAGATCGTCCACCAGTGCAGCGGGCGAAACCTCCTCCCCTGTATAAAGATCAAGCCAGTAATCGGCCGATGGTTCTGCCGCACGTACGTTCAAGGCCAGAAGGAACCAGAGAGGGAAGATCAGACGGAGTAAGGTAGCGGGTGTCATGAAGTTAAAAAGGTAGGAGAACCAAAGGAGGAAATCTCCTTTATTTACGGGGAGAAGCCGTTTTGCCCCCCTTTTCCTTGGGTGTCCATGCAGCCGCCCAACGCGCGGGCGTGGTGCAATGGTGGAGGCCAAAGGTCTTGATGAAAGCGCTGACATTACTATAGCCAACGGCGACGGACGTCTCCGTCACTGACATCCCCTGCCGTAGATATTCCGCCGCTTTCTCCATGCGGACCGCGCGCAGGTAGAGTGAAATGCTAATCCCAAACTCCCGGTGAAACGTCCGGCTAAGATGGTAGGGACTGCAACCTGCCTCTCGGGCGAGATCTTCAAGCGTCAGCGGATTCTCAAAGGTGCTTTCAACTAAGGCTTTGGCGATTTCAGCCCGCTCCCGGTTGCGTCGGCGAGCCGCCGGGATGGCGTCTCTAGGCTTAAAGATCGTCAAAGCAAGAATCTCGAAAATTTTACCGAAGTACCAGGCATCGCTCGCCGCTTCAGAGACCGGCGGTGCAAGGAGATCAATGCGAATCGGGATCATCGGCAGCGGCAGGGCGAAGCGCTCCACATAGGCTCGCGCCCGGTCGGGACGTTCGAGGAAGTGAAGGATCTCCGGTTTAAGCTGATGAAGCGAAGGGGCCAGATGCTTGCGCAACCATTCGCAGGAGAACTCCAGCGTGTAAAAGCAGTGATGCCCCTCGGGCTGGCGAACGGCTTGGGGACGATGACCGGGGACCGTGTAGACGGCGACTTCGTTATCGGCAAGCTGATGCAGGCTGGAGCCGCGCTTGATCGTCGCTCCGCCGTGCAGGTTGATGCAGATTTCCACCGTCTGCTCATGAAAGCTGGCCGACCAGTCCAGCGGTGCTTTGAGCGAGAAGTCGTGAAACTCAAGGCTAAACCCCCGCTCCAGCATGTCACCGTGGACTAACCTCCATCGCCCCTTGGTCTGCTCCCAGACAAGACGTTCTTGGAACCTGTTGGCGGGAGTGATGGTCATAGGGTAGGCGCACGGTAGCCTGCCTAAACCATAACACGCTGCTTTGGAAGTTCACTACCTCCCGCTTGTTATTAAATTGCTGGGAGTTGCTTTCCGGAAGATTTCTCTCTTGCCGTGGAGGTCCGCCACAGGAGTTCGCACGGTAAAAAGAGTGGGTCAGGCGGGAGAGGGTTCCCTTCGAGTGCGGCGATCGTCATCTCCACTCCCTTTTGTGCAATCGCTTCGGAAGGTTGCACAATGGTTGTGATCGGGATCGGGCCGTAGCCGGTCCACCCCTCCCCGTCGCAACCGGTGACGGCCAACTCTTCCGGGACGCGAACGCCACGCTGTACCGCCCCGGTGATCACGCCGAGGGCGAGGTTGTCGTTAAAGCAGACGATAGCGTCGGGCATTGGAGTGCCGCGCCCGAGCGTGTACTCCAGCGCCTGCATCCCGACCTGATATTCATCGGTGCAATGGTGGCCACCCCAGAACTCGATCGTCTCCATGGTGACGCCGGGGTGACGCTCGTTGAGCACGTCGTTCCAACCCGCCATCCGCTGCTCGCGTTTCCATGCGACACCGGTCGTCCCGGGGTGTTCGGTCGGTTCGTGTTCTTTGAGGATCAGAATGGCGAGCCGTCGCCGTCCTTCGGCAATGAGGCGCCGGGTCAACCGTGCAAAGGCTTCGCGCAGATCGGGACCGACCAGCCCGATCCCCTGCACCTGTGGACCGCAGATCGAGATCACCGGCACGGGGCTGTTGATCACGCGTCGGAAAGCCCCTTGCGAGATTCGCCCGAGCGAGGAGGAGAGGATCACCGCTTCGGAACGGGCGGCGAGCGCCTCTTCCCAAGCGCTTTCGACCGAACCGTTGGCCAGCCATTGCAATTCGAGCGGTTTGACCGAAAAACCGTGAACGCCGAAGAGCCGCGCCAGCGTCTTCATGCGAAAGTACGAGCTTTGCGAAGTCGCCGCATTATCAATGATCGTGATCAACCGGGAGCGCCCGCTACGCGTCACGCTCGCTGAGAGATTCGGGGAGTAATTCAGCTGCGCGGCGGCTTTGAGAACACGGGCGCGCGTCTCTTCACTAACACGTATTTTATCGGTCCGCCCGAGCGCCGCCGCCACCGACGACTGGGAGACCTTCGCCAGACGGGCGATATCTTTCTGCGTAACGTACGGCTTATCAGGGGCAACGCTCATGGTAATGCGAAGGGAAGTCTGCCTTGAACAATCTCAGTTGACAAAGCATTTAACTCAAGGTAATACGTATTTCATTCTTCGCAATGATTTCGCTCCTCCGCCTCCTGCTTCCCCTTGTTTTGCTTTCGATGCTCGCCCCCTCCTCTCATGGCGCACCGCGTGCCGGTTATCTTTTCCGCCCGGCCGCCGATGGTCGTCTCCCCGATACCAGCGGCAACGGTCACGACGCCACCGCCCGACTCGATGGGGATGCCGGTTGGATCGACACCGAACGCGGCCCCGCCCTTCAACTCCAGCAGGAGAACGACTGGGTGGAACTGCCGCCCGATGCCTTCCCCGGTCCGCGCGGTAGCGTGCAAATCACCTTCCGGCCCGAGGAGGGGGAGGGGCGACAACATCTGCTGCGCCTCTACCATCCTCACGGCGATGGCCTCACCCTCTATTTGAACAACGGAGAGCTGATCCTGCGCTACTATTACCGGGCCGGGAATGAGACCTTTGTCGCGCGACTCCCCGCCGGAGTCGTCAAAGGGGGCGAATGGACCACCGCGACCGCCAACTGGGAACTTGATGAGCACGAATGGAGCCTCTCGGTTCAGGTCGACCCCCAACGCAAGGCCGGGGCCAAACGCCAAGCGCTCGCCGCACCGGAATTCCCGCCGGGGAGCCGGCTCGTCATCGGCAATGAACACGCCGGGGGTTCGCCGTTCCTTGGGGCGTTATTCTCTGTGGAACTCTTTGATGAACCGCAGGAGGTGGCCGAAGCGGCGCCGACCCCGCTGCCGGAACTGGTGACCATCCCGAAAGTCGAGCGACAGCGCCTCCTGCCGCGCACCCTCTTTTTCTCGCGCACGCAGCCCAAGTACAACCTCCACGTCAACCCGCTCCTGCGGCTCTGGACCGATCGCCCCCTCTTCTTTGATCGCCGCACGGGGGAGTCGCCCCGCCCTTATGAGATCGTCTCCGCGAAGAGCTTTCTCAAAGTGCAGGAGGCGATGCTCGACTACGGCCTCGACGGCACCGGGGCGCTCGTCGGCTACATGCCGTTTCAGGGAACGGCGTTTGATGAAATGCGCCAGGCGCTTGATGAGGCGAAGCCGAAGCGCTTTGTCCCGCTGATTCTGGAGGTCTCCGGCGTGGCCGATCAGCAACAGGCACAGCGCAAGCTCGAACTCTTCCTGCCGCTGGCCAAAGCGATGCAAGCCTCCCCCCACGCCCTGCGGGTTAACGGGAAGCTCCTCATTCTCTCCTACGCGCTCGATAGCGGGCCGCTCGAAGCGTGGAGCTTCTTCATGCACGAAGTCCGCAAGGCGCTCGGGGATGATTTCCTCTTCATCGCCGATATGACCACGCGCCGCCCGGCGCTCCTGCGCGAGTTCAACGAACGGAGCGGAGTCAGCGCCGCAACGCTGGCCGATTTTAAAGCCCATCTCCGCGCATGGCTGGAGCAGAGCGACGGGATCATGTGGGCCGCCGGTTCGCACACAAACCATCCCGACGGGCGGCTCCAGCGCGAGTTCTACCGCGAGTTCCTCGTCCCAACGTTCCGCTCCGTGCTAGCGGAAGCCCCCTTTCGCGGCAAGCTCTTCGGGCTCGATGCGGAGGTCGGCTACATCAACGTCATGACCAGCCGCACCAGTAACTGGGAGGAGAACACCGCACGACTGCGTGACAATCTGGAGATCGCCCTCGAAGCACAGCCCGATTTCGTCACCCTCCCGGAATGGGATGAACTCAACGAGAACACCTCCGTTGGCCCGACGCTAACCAACTCGCTCACCACCGGGCGCATCCTCCGCTACTACCGGCACCGTTTTCATGGGACGCCGCACGAGCCGCAACCCGGGGAAGACGCCAGCATCCCCAACCTGATCGTGAGCGCCCGCCCCTACCTGCGCGTCGGGGAGATCGGGACGCTTGAACTCCTCCACCTCCCCGAAGCCGGGAGCGGCAAAGTGAGCGCCGAGCTTGCGCTGGAAAATAGCGATGGCGAAGTGGTCCAACGCTTCGACCCGGTGACCTTCGCCTCCGCACAGGCCGAGGCCCACACCTTCTCTTTCGCCAGCGAAAGCCTTGCCGCCCACGCCCTCCTGCGTCCAGTCATCAACCTCACCCACGCCGACGGCACCCGCTCGCGCTGGAAGGACGGGCTGGAGACGATCCGCTTGCTGCCGAGTTGGAATCTCAATGAAAAAGTGACCAAGATCGCCCTGCGCGACCTCCTCCTCCCCGAACGGGTCTCCTTTGAAGTCCGCCCGGGAAAGGAAGGGCGCGTGGAAGTTGAAGCGAGCGTCTTGAGCGACGAGCCGATCGCTTCGATCGAAATCGTGCAGGATTCGCGCGAACTCTACGCCTTTGACCCAAGCCGCGAGCACGAACCGGCGGGGGATGAAGCGCTCGTCATGCTCCAGTGGCAGGCAATGCGCAACCCGCAGAACTTCCACGGCACCCTTTCCGTACGCGACGGGGAATTGCGTCGCTTCATCGCATGGCGTCGCCCGGAGTACAAGCTCGCCTCCTACCACCTTGAGGCGAAAGCCGATGAGCAAGGGCGGCTGCACGTCCCGTTCACCACCGACGCCGGGGTCAACTCGACCAACGCACGCGGCGGCTTCTTCTTCATCTCCCAACCGGAGAAAGCGGTGCTGGTGATGGAGAGTGACCGCTTCAAGCTCGAAGTCCCGGTGCGCGAAATTCTGGAAAAAGGCCATCTCGCGAAAGTCTACCAAGGGGGGCTGACCGTGGAACTGCGCCGCCCGGACCTTCTCATTCGCCCGGCGATGCCGCTCTTACAAAAAGAGGCGACTTTCACCACGACCGTCACCCCATGGCGACGCGACACGCCGCTGCAAATGCGCATCGTCACCGTCTCGGGCAAGATCTACCGCAGCCAGCCGCTCCTCTCCTTCCCCAAAGGGGAGAAACGCCCGCTGCCGGTCTGGTCGGAGACGGCGCAAAAAGTGGTCCAGATCGAAGCGCAAGCCCTCCCTTCCCTACGCCCCCGCCTCCACCCGACCCACGGGCAGGCGCTGCCGATGGAGGATGGCTTCACGGCGCTGGTCGGCGGAGTTCCCTTTGACATGGCGGCCTTTGCCAAGTCGCAACTCGCCACCGCCTACCCAGCCGGTGCGCCCGAGACCGCACCGCAATGGGTCACCGAAGAGGGGCAGGACGCCCTCCGCTTCGATGGCCGGGGGAACTTCCTCTACTTCCCCGAAGAGAGCCTGCCGCGCGGGG
This sequence comes from Chthoniobacteraceae bacterium, assembly GCA_037189865.1. GTDB lineage: Bacteria > Verrucomicrobiota > Verrucomicrobiia > Chthoniobacterales > Chthoniobacteraceae > DATMFV01. The sequence continues at coordinate 130,232 of JBBCIW010000002.1, forward strand.
CGTTCACACTGGAGATGGAGTTGAAAGTCACCTCGCAGGAGAAGCAACTCCTCGCCACCAGCCGTGGTTATCGCCGGGGAGCGCTCACCCTCCAACTCATCCGGGGCGAGCCGGTGGTCCAATGGATCGACCATCGCGGAAAACTGACCGAACACCGTAGCGGCCTCTCTGTTCCCCTCAACCAATGGAGCCGTCTGAGCGTTAGCTACGACCTTGAGAAACTCACGCTCCGGGTCGACGGGCGCGAAGCCCACTTCCCGCTCCCCGAACGCGGCGCCCAGACCCCCACCCCGCTCATCATCGGCGGCTACGGCAACGGCAAGGGGTTGCACTGGTTCTCCGGTTTTCTGCGCCACATCGCCCTTCACCACTACCCATTATGAAACGCCACCTCCTGACCCTGCTCCTCCTCGGCACCCCCGCCCTCCTCCCTGCGGCTGACCGCATCTGGACCGGCGCTGCCGCCCCGAATACCTTTGACCATTCGGGCAACTACACGCCCACCGGCGCGTTTACCGGGGCCGACCGGCTGATCTTCAACCTGCCGACCTCTACCACGCTCGCCCTCGCTAACTCCGTGTACGTCGGGGGGGTCGCCATCCAGAACGGAGCCAACGGTTTCCGACTACAATCAGCGGGGCACAACCTCGTCATCAACTCCGACGGACTCTCCGTAGCCGCCAGTACGCACGCCACCTTCGCCACCAACGTCAGCCTCCACGGCTCGGCCTCGCAAACCACCTTTGCCACCGGGGCGGGGGGAAGTACCACCTTGGAAAACGTCCTGACTCCTTATAACGCCAAGCTGATCAAGACCGGGGCGGGGACGCTCACGCTCCATAGCGGCTTTGGCCCCTCCTCCGAAAACCGGCTACGCACCGGCTCCTCCTTCGCCATTGAGGAAGGGACGCTGCAAATCGGCAACAGCGCCATCTTTGCTCCGGCGGACAGCAGCAGCTTCGCCGGAAACTACCACGTCTCCCTCGGTACGGCTCTGACCACGGCGACCTTGCGCGGCGGCGGCAGCTTTGCCGGGACGGGAGCCAAGCCGGTGATCCTGACCACGCACGGCACCAGCCGCTCCATCCTCGAACCGGCAGGAGATGGCTCGCTGGAGATCCAGAACCTCAACGCCGCAGCAGGGGCAACCATTCGCCTCACCCTCGGGGAGACGTTCATCTTCGGCTCCGGCACCTTCACCGGGAGCAGCGCGGCGGGAGGGCTGGCGCTCGATCTCTCCGGCGGTGAAGTCGGGACCACCTACACCCTCTTTGACTTCGCTAACGGGGCCGACCTGCAAGTGAGCGATTTCTCCATCTTGAACAGTGACTATGTCGTCGATACGTGGAACGTTGTCGATGGACAGGTGGAAGTCACCTTCAGCGCCGTCGCCGTGCCGGAACCGTCACTGGCCGGAGTCGCTGTGGCGCTCCTGCTCGGCGGGATGGCATGGCGTTCACGCCGCAACCGGAAATAACTCACATGGCTCCTCTTCGCTCCAGACGCGGTTTTACCCTTGTGGAATCTCTCGTCACGCTCGTCGTGCTCGGGTTGCTGGTGGCGCTTCTCTACTCGGGCCTCTCCGCCTCCCGTCGACAGGCGCTTAACGCCCGCAGCCTTCACAACCTCAAACAGATCGGCGTGGCGCTCCATAGCTACATTAGCGATCACAACGGGCAGATCCTCCCCCGGGTCTACCATACCGCTGCCGCCCGCCCCAAGGGGGATCAGTCTTACTGGACGGCAACGCTCTACCTCAAAGGGTATCTTCAGGATAAGAAAGCGTTCTATGACCCGCGCGTCCCGCCGTACGGCCCCCAATCGACCGACGTCGTCCAGCGGCGCGACATCGAGACCTCCACCCCGGCCACCTACGGGATGCGCGACTGGGTGAAACCGGGCGAGATGATCACCTCCTTTACCGCACGGGTGCTCAAGCCGATCACCGCAGTGGAGACGCCATCCGACTTCTTCATCGTGGCCGATAGCTATTGGATCGTCTGGCAAACCCCCGGCTACGGGATCTCGCCCGGAGCCAACGGCGACAACCGCGTGCGGATCGATCCGCAGGGGAACGCCGGGGCGCTCTTCCTCGACGGCCACGTCGCCCTCAAACCCGCCGCCTACTTTGAAGCATTACAGCAGACCCAAGGGCAGTACTCCGCCGGACAACCGATCCCGGTCTGGCGTCCCTAGTGAAAGCTCACCGCGTCTCATCCAACCGCTGCAACCACGCCGGTTTCTCCACGCTCTTGATGATCACATGCGAGCCGACGACGGTGACCGGGCGGCCGATCGGGTAGCGGATGTTGATGCGGTGCGGGGAGAAGATCGTCCGCTCCACCGCCGTGAAACGGTAGCCATCCTCTTCCTTGCGCACTTTGCCTTCCGCGATGTATTCGGCAATCGGGCGGGTGCGGAAGCTCGCTACGGTAACCCGCGAATAAGTCAGCGGCTCGGGAGGGCGTTTACCGCCGCTCCCGGCGCATCCCGTCCAGAAAAGCGGTACGAGCAGGCCGAGCGGGAGGAGGCAGCGTTTCATGCCGCCTACGATCCCAAGATTTCGCTCCGACGGCAATCCGAAACCGGGCGCGATCATTGACGCCCCCACGGCAACCTGTTTGAATGTCGCTTACCCGCTATGCCTTCTCTTTTCTCCCTCCGTCCCACGGTTCGGAACGTGGCGCTGCTCGCCCTCCTCGCCCCGCTGACCCTGCACCCCCTCCATGCCGACATCTCGGCCCCGCCGCAGGAAGACGACCTTCTCACCCCCTTTTACACCGACCCGACAACGGCGCAACCCCCGGTAGCCGCCGCCCCTACCCCGGTCGACCCGGCGGCTCCGGTGACGGAGAGCTTTTTTGAACCGGCCCGCCCGGTCTTCGCTGCGAGCCAGATCCTCAAACCGCTCTACCTGCGCGGGCCGCTCCATACCGTCGACGAGAGTGTGCCAACCCGTGCGGGGCGCAACCAGTATGTCGTCCGCTCCGAATACGGCGTCTTCCCGGCAGACGGAAATTTTGAATTGATCGAACGGGTGGCAGAAGTCCACGCCATCGCCCGGCTGCGGGAGATGTCGGAAGGCGAGGAGTACAAAGAGGCGCTCAAGGAGGCGGCAAAAGGACCGCTCCATCTCGCGCAAAACCTCGCCGATGACCCGGTCGGGACAATCAGCGATGTTCCCAAGGGGGTCTTCAAATTTGTCCGGCGCACCGGCAAGTCGATCTCCCACGCCGTCAACCGCGACGGCCCCGAGGAAGCCCGCCCGGGGGAGGAGAGCGGGATCAAAAATGCGCTTGGCGTCGGAAAGGCGAAGCGGGAACTGGCGGCGCAACTCGGTGTCGACCCGTATTCGACCAACGAAGTTTTGCAGGAGGAACTCAACCGGATCGCGCGGGTCGCCGTTGCCGGGAAGATGACCTTCCGCCTCGGGACGCTCCCGATCGGCGGCGCGGCGGGGGATGCGATCACCGGGATTGGCCTCGCGCAAGGGAGCACGGAAGTGTTGAAGGAGTATTCCCCGGCAGAGCTTTACGACTATATTCAGGAAGCGCTGACCCGCCTCGGCGTCAGTCAGAAGGGGGCCAAAGCATTCGTCGATCACCCGTACTACAGCGCCACCTTGCAGGTCACGATGGTCGACGCGCTCAAAAAACTGGCGAAAGTCGACGGATTGAGCCGCTACCTCGTCACCTCGCTGGAGGCTAATAGCGAAGGCGATGCCATCTTTTACACCCGCAGCGCCCAGCTTCTCGCGCGGCTCCACGGCGACACCCCGCTCTCCCGAATCGACCTCCTCTCCGGCCTGCCGATCTGCAAGCAGAAGGACGGGACGCTGCTCGTCGCGCTGGAATGGGACTACGCCGGTTGGACCCGACAGGCTGAGGCGTTCACCGCGCAGGTCCGCTCCATCGCCGATCGCAGTGGCGAGATCACCGGACGCCGCCTCGTCCTGACCGGCGCGGCTTCTCCACGGCTCCGGGAGGAATTGGGGCGACGGGGGATCAAGCTCACGCAATTTGCGATGCCCGGCCCGCTGATCGAGCCTCGCTGATCGAGCCTCAAGCGCGCCCGAGCTTGCGCAGGATGATCTTGCGGATCTCCTCGACCTCATCAATCCGCAACAACACGGCGCAGAGGGCGAACAACCCGCCGCCAAGCCCGACGACCGCCAGCACGGAGATCATTTTTTCAATCAACCCCATGTCGGCCAGCCGGTGGAACCACCATTGCTGCGCGGCGAGGCAGAGGAGAACCATCGGCACGGACGCCATGAGTGGTTTGATCAACCCGCCGAGGACCGCCCGGGAATCAAGCCCCCCTTCCTTGCGTAGCATCAGCCGGTAAAGGATCGCGAAGTTGATCACGGCAACGAGGCTGGTTGAAAACGCCAACCCGCGATGACCCCAACCGAGGTAAAACGTGAACAATTGGTTGAGGAGATAGTTGGTCCCGATGGAGGCAAAGCTCACGATCATCGGGAGGTTGCGCTGGTTGAGCGCGTAGAAAGCCGGGGCGATCACCTTGATCCCCGCGTAGGCGACCAGCCCGATCGCGTAAAACTTGAGCGCTGCGGCTGTCTGGAGAGTATCAGTAAAGGTGAACTTCCCCCGTCCTCCAAAGAGGAGCGAAATGATCGGCTCGGCCAGCGTGATCAACCCAAGCGCTGCCGGGACGGTCAGCAAAAACGCCAGCCGCAACCCCCGCCCGAGCGCGGAGCGAACTCCCACCAGATCGTGCGTCGCCGCGAACCGGGAAACGAGCGGGAGCGTCACCGTCGCCACCGCCACCCCGAAAAGCCCCAACGGGAGCATCATCAATCGGAAAGAGTAACCGAGCCAGCTCACCGGCCCGTCGCCAGGGATGAACGAGGCAAACCGGGCGTTGACCATCACGTTGACCTGCACCGCGCTCGCCGCCACCACCGCGGGTCCCATCAAAAGCAGAATCTGCCGCACACCTTCATCGCGCCAGAGGAAATCGGGCCGGAAACGGAAGCCGACCCGCCAGAGCGAGGGGAATTGCACCATTAACTGAAGCGCTCCGCCGATCAACGTCCCAAGCGCGAGGCCGACGAGAGCGCGTTCGCCAAAGTTCGGGTCGAGCCAGTAGCCGATCCCGGCTCCGCTGATGATCGAGCCCATGTTAAAGAAGCTCGATGCCAGCGCGGGCATCCCGAAGACCTGTTTGGCATTGAGCATCCCCATCGCCAACGCGGCGAGCGAGATAAAGAGGATAAACGGGAACATGATCCGCGTGAGCAGGATCGTCATTTCCGCCTTCTCCGGAGCGAACCCTCCGGCGATCAGCCACACTAGCCACGGCGCACAAAGCACCCCGATCACGGTTACCAGACTCATGAACACCACGGTGAGCGTCGCCATCTTATTGGCGAGTTGCCACGCGGCCTTGTCCCCCTCAGTCGTGATCTTTTTGGAAAAGGTGGTGATGAACGCGGTCGAGAGCGCCCCTTCGGCGAAAAGATCGCGCAACAGATTGGGAATGCGGAAGGCGGTCAGGAAGACGTCCATCGCTAACCCCGCCCCGAAGAGGCGCGAAAAAACCATCTCCCGCACCAGCCCGAGCACCCGACTACACGCGACGGCCAGCCCGACAATCCCAGCCGCCTTGGCGTTGACTCTCGGTTTGGGTGGGACGGTTTCGGGTGTCGACATAAGGTAAAAAATCAGCGGTAAGCCGCGCGTCGCAGCCGGTCCATGATCGCCACCCCGAGCCCCTCCTCAGGAACCGGTTCGGCTACGATCTCCTCCACGGCGGCGTTTTCATCCAAACGGCGCATCGCGGCGAAGAGACGGGCCGCAGCTTCGCGTAAATCGCCTCGGGGTGAGAGCGATTCGCACGCGCCGAAGCCGGAAGCCGGTTGCTGCCACGAAAGCAGGCCGATGCGGAGCGATGGGGTCGCCCGCTCCCCGGGGGCAAGCAGGCGGAGCGGTTTCCCCGGCGCATAGTGGCTGGAGAGTTGGCCGGGGGCTTGCGGCGTCTCTCCGACCGGAGCGCTTTTGGACGCCAGCACCGGGGCGATCTCCGCCAACGCCTCCCGCGTGATCGGCCCACTGCGCAAGATCTCCAACCCCTCCCCCCGCACGGCGACGATCGTCGATTCGACCCCATGGGTCGTCGGCCCGCCATCGACAATACACGGGATGCGCCCGGCCAGTTCACTCTCCACGTGCGCCGCGGTCGTCGGGCTGATCCGGCCAAAACGGTTGGCGCTCGGGGCGGCCAACGGTCGGCCAAAAGCGCGGACGATCGCCTCAAAAACCGGGTGGGCGCTCTGGCGAAGCGCCACCGTCGGCAACCCGGAGGCGACCAGATCAGGCACCGCCGCGCTCCGAGGGAGGACCAGCGTAAGCGGCCCCGGCCAGAAACGCCCGATCAACGCCTCGACCCACCCCTCCACCGGCGCCGTCAGCGGCAAGGTGAGCCGGGGGAGCCAGTCGCGGTCGGGGACGTGGACAATCAACGGATCAAAAAACGGACGCTCCTTGGCTTCAAAGATCCGCGCCACCGCCTCGGGCCGGGTCGCATCGGCGGCAAGGCCGTAGACTGTCTCCGTCGGCAGGGCGACCGGCAGCCCCTCGCGCAAGGCATCGACCGCCGCTTGCGGAAACGGCGTAGGCGGAAGGAGCACCGTTTTCATGCCCGGGAGCGACGCGTCAGGGCGGCGCGGGCTTCGGCCACCGTCACGGCGGCCTCCTCACTGGTCGCGCCAAAGGCGACGAGGTGACCCATCTTGCGCCCCGGCCTCGCGCTCGCTTTGCCGTAAAGGTGGAGTTTGACTTCCGGGAGCGCCAGCGCCGCTGCCCAGTCGGGTTCCCCCGCTTCCCAGAGATCACCCAAAAGATTCGCCATCGCCGAGGGACGCAGCGACTCGGTGGAACCAAGCGGCAAACCACAGACGGCACGCAGTTGCTGTTCAAACTGCCCGGTCACGCTCGCGTCAAAGCTGGCATGGCCCGAATTATGGGGCCGAGGGGCAAGTTCGTTGACGACGATCCGCCCGTCAGCCAGCAGGAACATCTCCACCGCCAGCACCCCGACCAGTTCCAGCGCCTCCGCGATCGCCACCGCAATCTGCCGGGCCTCCCGCGCCACCGCTTCCTCCAACGGAGCGGGGAAGAGGGTGACATCGAGGATATGATTGGCATGGCGGTTTTCGCAGACCGGGTAGGTCACCACCTCCCCGCCGACCCCACGGGCGACGAGGACGGAAATCTCCCGCTCAAAAGAGACAAACCCTTCGAGCACCGCGAGCGTCCCTTCGTACGGCTGCCAGATTGCCTCCGGCGAAGCACCGGGCGCGATTTTAACCTGCCCCTTACCATCGTAACCAAACGAGGCGCTTTTGAGCACCGACGGCGTTCCGATCCGTTCCAACGCTCCGGCAAGCTCCTCCGCGCTGGCGACCCGTTCAAATGGCGCAACGGCGATCCCGGCCCCGGAGAGAAACTCTTTTTCGCGAAGCCGATGCTGGCAGATGTGGAGAATCTTCCCCGAAGGGCGCACTTCGCAATGCCGCGCTGCCCATTCGACGCTCTCTACCGGGATGTTCTCAAATTCAAAGGTCAGGACGTCGATCCCTTGGGCAAAACGGGTCACCGCCGCTTCGTCGTCATAACTAGCGGTCACTTCGAGATCGGCGAGCTGCCCGGTCGGCGTATCGCTCTCGGGACTGAAGGTGTGGACGCGATACCCCATGCGTCGGGCGGCGATGGCGAACATCCGGCCCAACTGGCCACTCCCCATCACCCCGAGCGTGCTCCCCGGCAGGATCGGCCGGTTCATGGGAGTTCGCTCTCCAGCACTTCGGCGGTTTGGGCCTCGCGGAAGGCGATCACTGCTTCACGGATCTTTTTATCATTGAGCCCAAGGATCGAGGCTGCCAGCAACGCGGCGTTTTTCGCCCCGGCGTTACCGATCGCGAGCGTCCCGACCGGCACGCCACCGGGCATCTGCGCGATCGAAAGGAGCGAGTCCATCCCGTTGAGCGCCTTGCTCTGCACCGGCACGCCGAGCACCGGCAGCCACGTCTGCGCGGCAACCATCCCCGGCAGGTGCGCGGCTCCCCCCGCTCCGGCGATGATCACCTTGATCCCCCGACCCGACGCTTCAGCGGCAAATTGCGCCATCAGGTCCGGCGTACGATGGGCAGAGACGACACGATGTTCAGACGGGATGCCAAGTTGCTTGAGAAGGTCGACGGCGTGGCGCATCGTATCCCAGTCAGACTTGCTCCCCATAATAACGGCGACAAGCGGCGGTTGCATAAGGAAAAAGACCCTTGTTTGCATCGCATTCCCGCGCCGTACTGTAAATGCTAAAAAGCCGCTCGCGCTCTCCGCGCTTTCGCGCTAAAGCATCAGAGATGCTGCGCTTTACCAAGATGAACGGTGCGGGGAATGACTTCGTGATGATCGACGCTCGCGACGGTTCCCCCTCTCTGGAAAAAGAGGTGATTGCCCACCTTTGCGACCGCCACCGGGGGATCGGGGCCGATGGCCTGATCGCCGTCGAACCGGCGCAGGGCGACGCCGACTTTCGGATGCGTTATTACAACAGCGACGGTGGCGAGGCCGAGATGTGCGGCAATGGCGCCCGCTGTTTCGCCCGGTACGCCAGCCGTTTGAGCGGGCAGAGCAGCGGCACCCTCCGTTTCGAGACGCAGGCCGGGGTGATCGCCGCCCGCTTCACCGGCAAAGAGGGGGAACTGGTCCGCCTCGACATGAGCGAGCCGCGCGATCTGGCGCTGCGCCTCCCGGTGCCGATCACCGGGGAGAGCCTCGTGGCCCATTTCGTCAACACCGGCGTCCCGCATGCCGTGGTTTTTGTGAAAAACCTTGAGGAAGTCCCGGTGCGCGATCACGGCAGCCAGATCCGCCACCACGAGCTTTTTGCCCCACGCGGCACCAACGTCAATTTCGCGCAGGAACAGAGCGCCGACACGATCGCCATCCGCACTTACGAACGTGGGGTTGAGGATGAAACGCTCGCCTGCGGCACCGGCGTCGTCGCCTCCGCGCTCATTTTCCACGAACTGACCGGAGCGCAGGGGCCGATCAAGGTGATCGTCCGTGGCGGCGATACGCTGGAGGTCTCCTTCTATAAAGAGGGGGATCATTTCCGGCAGGTCACCCTCACCGGGCCAGCCGATTTTGTGTTTGAAGGGGAGATCGCCCTCCCGTCGCATGGCTGATCAAGAATTTTTGGAGACACCGCGCGGGAAGCCGTCTACCATCACCGCTACTTATTGCTATGTTTGAAGGAGCCCATACGGCGCTGGTCACGCCATTTAAAGATCACCGCTTCGATGAAGCGGCGTTTGAGCGACTCATCGAATTCCAGATTGAGAACGGGATCAGCGGGATTGTGCCGGTCGGCACGACCGGTGAATCGCCCACGCTCGACCACGAGGAACATGCCCGGGTGATTGAACTTGCGGTGAAAGTGGCCAATGGCCGCACCAAAGTGATCGCCGGAACCGGCTCGAACTCGACCTCCGAGGCGATCTCGCTAACGGTCGAGGCCGAGAAGGCCGGGGCCGACGCCGCGCTCCTCGTCGTCCCGTACTACAACAAGCCGACGCAGGAGGGGCTCTTCGCCCACTACCGCGCGATCGCCGAGGCGACCCGCCTCCCGCTCGTTCTCTATAGCATCCCCGGACGCGCCGGGATTGAGATCGGTGTCGAGACCGTCCGGCGACTGGCCGAGGCATGCCCGAACATCGTCTCCATTAAAGAGGCCGGCGGCAGCGTCGACCGGGTGAGCCAGCTCCGGCAGGCGCTCCCCCCTTCGTTTGAGATTCTCTCGGGCGATGACGGGTTGACCCTTCCTTTTATGGCCACCGGGGCGGTCGGCGTCATCAGCGTCGCCTCCAACATCATCCCGGCGCAGGTCAGCGAACTGGTCCGCACCGCGCTGGAGGGGGATTACACCCGCGCCCGCCAGTTACACGAGCATTGGTACCCGCTTTTCCGCGACCTCTTCATCGAAGCCAACCCGGTCCCGGTCAAGACGGCGCTCGCATGGCAGGGGTTGATGGAAGCCGACGTGCGCGGACCGCTCACCGCGCTCACCGAAGCCAACGCCGCTACGTTGCGCAAGACGCTCACGCGCCTCGCCCTGCTCGCTTACCAGTAAAACGCTATGGCACCGCAGATTCCCTTGAACCTCCTTGTCAACGGAGCCCGTGGCCGCATGGGGCAGGCGATCCTCGCCGCCGCTGCCGCCGAGCCGGAGGTCAAAGTCACCGCCGAGATCGACACGGGAGACGACTTTTACGCCGCGCTCGATCGGGTCGACGCCGTGATCGATTTCAGCCACCACTCGCTCACCGACCGGATCGCCCGGGCGTGCGCGAAGGAGGGGAAAATCGTCGTCATCGGCACCACCGGCCAGAGTGACGAGCAGATCGCCGCCATCCACGAAGCGGCGAAGACGACCCCGATTGTCTTTGCACCCAACTTCTCAGTCGGCGTCAATACCCTCTTCTGGCTCACGCGCAAGGCAGCGGAGATCCTCGGCCCGGGGTTTGACCTCGAAGTGGTCGAGATGCACCACCGCCTCAAAAAAGATGCCCCGAGCGGGACCGCCAAGCGGCTGGCCGAAATCCTCGCCGAAGTGCGCCAACTCTCCTACAACGACGACGTGCGCCACGGTCGCCAGGGGATCGTCGGCGAACGGACGCAGGGGGAGATCGGGATGCACGCCATCCGTGGCGGCGATGTCGTCGGCGATCACACGGTCATCTACGCCAACGTCGGCGAACGCCTCGAACTCACCCACAAAGCCTCCAGCCGCGATACCTTCGCTACCGGAGCGGTCCGCGCCGCTCTCTGGGCCTCCCGTCAGGCTCCCGGCCCCGGGCTTTACGATATGCAAGATGTCCTCGGCCTCCACTGACCCCCGGCGCGAGCAGGGGCGGATGCGCTGCGGCATCGCCCTTGGCTCCAACATCGGCGACTGCTTTGCCAATCTCTGCGAAGGGCGGGCCGCCGTCGAAGCGCTGCACGAAGGGAGCGCCGCACCGCTCGTCTCGGCGTTGTACGAAACCGAGCCGGTCGATTGCGAACCGGGCGCCCCGGCTTATCTCAACGCCGTCATGGAGATTGAGTATTCCGGCGGCCCGGTCGCCCTGCTCGATGCGTTGCAGAAGATCGAGCAGACCCTCGGACGCCCTTCCAAGCGCCCGCGCAACGCCCCGCGCACGCTCGATCTCGACATCCTTTACGCCGGGAATCTGACCCTCAACAATGAGGAGATCGTCATCCCCCACCCCCGGCTCCATTCGCGGCGCTTTGTCCTCGCCCCGCTCGCGGAATTCCGTGCGGAGCTGATTTTACCCGGCTATCACGAGCCGATCTCTACCCTTTTGGCCCGGCTCCCCGAAGCCCCGGCAGCCGTTTGTGTTGGCGGCCACGGCGGCGACTGGAGCATCCGGCCCGCTTCCCGCCCGACTTTATGAGCACGCTCCCGTTCGACCTCCCCGCCCGCTGGCGTACCAGCAAGGCTGAGGGGAAAAAACTCGCCGTTCTCACCGCTTACGACTACCCGTTCGCCCGCCTGCTTGAAGAGGCCGGGGTCGACGCCATCCTCGTTGGCGATTCGCTCGGGATGGTCGTCCTCGGTTATCCCGATACGACGGAGGTGACCCTCGACGCCATGGTGCACCATACCGCTGCCGTCGCACGCGGGGCAAAGGCGACGCCGATCCTCGCCGATCTCCCGATTGGCACCTATGAGACGCCGGAACAGGCGCTCGCCAGCGCCCGCCGCCTGATCGACGCCGGGGCTCACGCCGTCAAGCTGGAGGGGGGGATCGCCTGTGCACCGCAGATCCGCGCGATCGTCGAGGCAGGCATCCCGGTCGTCAGCCACATCGGGATGCTCCCGCAAAGCGTGCGCGAAGAGGGGGGCTACCGGATCAAAGGAAAGACCGAAGAGGAGGCCAACCGCCTCCTTGCCGATGCCCGGGCGATTGAAGCCGCCGGGGCCTTTGGCGTCATCATGGAACTGCTCACGCCGGAGGTTTCACGCACCATCACCGAAGCGATCTCCATCCCGACCATCGGCATCGGAGCCGGGGAAGCGTGTGACGGGCAAGTGCTCGTCACCTACGATCTCGTCGGCATGTTCCCTTGGTTCAAGCCGAAATTCGCCACGCAACTCGCCCAGACCGGCGTGGCGATCCGGGAGAGCGCGGCTGAATTCGTCGCCCGGGTGCGCGGGAAGGATTGAGCCGAGGTAGACGGTAAGCGTCACGACTGAGAGAAGGGTCGAGCCGACGATCAGTTTCGCGCTCACCCCCGCCTCGCGCCGGTAAAACTCCGCCAGCATGAACGGCCCCGTCCCCGCCGGGAGCGCGGCGAGGAGAACCGCCGGTTGCAGCAGTGAGGGCGGGAGATGGAAGAGGTGCGTCGCAAAGAAGAGCGTCGCCAGCGGTTGAAGCAGCAATTTGAAACCGATCAGCAGCGCCGCCGCGCTCCACTCTCCCGAAGGAGCCTCCCCTTTTTCCCCGAGAAATAACCCGAGCGCCACCAGCGCACACGGCGAGGCGGCGTTGCCCAGCAGGTCGAGAAACCGCCCGGCTGAAGCAGGTAGCTCCCACCCGCTCAAGGGAAAGAACGCCCCGAGAAGTGGAGCCATCACGAGCGGATTTTTGAGCAGAGAGCAGGCGACTTTGTAGGCGAGAAGCCAGCGGCGGCGCTCCTTTTGAAGACCGATTTCAATGAACACCATCGCCAATGCAAAAACCGCGCTGACTGTGATCAACGTGGCGATCAAGGTCGGCGTCATCGCTTCCGCCCCGAAAGCAGCCACCACCAGCGGGAACCCGATATAACCAGTGTTGGCGTAACTGCTCCCGAGCGCTTCGATCGCCGCATCGGCTAGCGAACGCCCGCCGCGCCAGCGGATCGCCATCGTCACCCCAAACACCAGCAGGCATCCCAACCCGAAACTCGCTGTGAAGCCGGGCTGCCAGATCTCCGCCGGTTTTGCCCGGGCGACCACGGCAAAGAGAAGAGCCGGAAGCGCCAGCCAGACCACAAACCGGTTCAGCTCCCCCGCTGCCACCGCTCCGAAAAAGCCGAAGCGGCGACCGAGCCACCCCACCAGCACCAGAGCGAAAACCGGCAAGATGATGAACAGTGTGGAGAGCATGATCCTCTTTTAACCTTCCGTATTGATTCCTTCTAATGCTATCTTAACGCGCAATTGATACCTTTTCTGCATCATGGCACACCTTCGGCAAATGCGCTCCTTCGTCACCCTCGCCGAAACACTCCATTTCGGGCGGGCGGCTGAGCGTCTTCATTTGAGTCAACCCCCTTTGAGCCGCCAGATCGCCGCGCTGGAGGCCTCGCTCGGCGTCCGTCTGTTGGAGCGCCACACCCGGCAGACGCAGCTCACCGATGCGGGGCGGCAATTTCTCGAAGATGCCAAGACGACCCTCGCCGCCTTCGACCGGGCGTGTCGCAATGCGCGGCTGGCGGAGCGGGGCGAACTCGGCGAGTTGAAGATCGGCTTTATGATGCACGCCGCTTTCACGATCGTGCCCGGGCTGACCCGCCGCTTCCTCGCCACATGGCCGGAGGTGAAGATCCAACTCGTCGAGTCGATCCCCGGCACGCTCCCCGATGAGATCCTCCGGGGACGTTTCGACGCCGGGATTCTCTTCCACCCGGGGGAGGTCAAAGGGTTGGAGTTCAAGGCGATCCATTCCGAGAAGCTCTGCCTCGCCCTACCGGTCGGCCATCCCCTCACCGACGCCGCTACGATCACGCCGGATCGGGTCGTGGAGGAGGGATTGATCGCCACGCCGCCGGAGGTCGCCCCGACGTTGCGCGAGGCGGTGTTGAGCTGGTTTCGCGCCAGAGCTTTGACGCCGAAGATCCGGCTGGAGACGCAGTTGCAGCAGACCATCGTCAGTCTGGTCGCCGAGGGGATCGGGGTCGCCCTTGTGCCGGAATCAATGGCGAAACTGGGCGTTGCGCACGTCGTGTTTCGCCCGATTGAAGCGGCTCCGACCATTGAACACGGCATAGCGTGGCCCCTCGGCCATCGCAACCCGTCCCTGCCGCTCTTTCTGGCGACCGCTTCGGGCGAAACAGAATCGCGTTCTTCCCTCTAAAAATTCCTCGAAAAATCGCGCCGTTGCGCCATGCTGGCCCCTTTGCCAACCCGTTTTCCTATTTTATGACCGCCACCGCTCTCCCTCGCCTTGAGGATCTTGAAACGCCACGAGTTCTCATCGACCTCGACCGTCTGGAAGCCAATCTGCGCCGCCAACAGGCGCTTTGCGATCAGCACAAGGTCGAACTCTGGCCCCATATCAAGACCCACAAATCGGTCGAGGTCGCCCGCCGCCAGTTGGAGTTTGGGGCCGCCGGGTTGACTTGCGCCAAGCTGGGGGAAGCCGAGGCGATTCTCCCCTCGGGCGTTCGCCGGATTTTTGTCGCCCACTCACTGGTCGACCTGCGCAGCGCCCCGCGTATCAAGGCACTGGCAGAGAAGCTTGACGAACTGATCCTCGCCGTCACCAGCAAGGGGCAGGCGCAGGCGCTCGAAGCCGTGCTCGCGACGATTGACCTGACCCTCCCGATCATGCAGGCGGTCGATACCGGGCTGGGCCGCGAAGGGAGCCGTTCGCTTGACGAAGCCAAGGAATTAACCGCCACCATCCGCTCGCTGCCGCACCTGCGCCTCCGCGGCTTTTACAGCCATGAAGGGCATAGCTACGGCAAAGCGCCGGGCGATCTTGACGCCACCACCGAAGCCGTCCGCACCGGCCTCAACGCCGTGCGCGAAGCGATCGCCCCGGAACTCCCGATCTGGCCCGGGTGCAGCGCCACCGCCTCGCGCATGGTCAGCCAGCCCAACGTGCAGGCCGTCCGCCCCGGCGCGTATGTCTACGGCGACCTCGCTCTCTGCCTCTACTCGCAATCGCTCCGGTGGGAAGACGCGGCGGTGACGATCCTTACCACCGTCGTCGACCGTCCCACGCCGGAGTTGGCCCTCATCGACGCAGGATCGAAGACCTTTAGCGGCGATAAGGCCCGCAACGGCGAATCAGGGATCGAACTGACCGGCGGCAAACTCACCGTCGTGCGCTGCAATGAGGAGCACGGTTACATCAACGGCGAAGGGGTCGACGCTTTGAAGATCGGCGATCGCCTGCGCATCGTTCCGGCTCACATCTGCCCGGTTCTCAACCTGACCGATGAGACGATCGTCGTCCGTGGGAACGAAGTGGTGGCCATCTGGGAGGTCGAAGGGCGCGGGAAAAACCGGTAATTTTTTTGATTTTCCGCCGTTTGCCGATAGTTTTGGGAGGCCGGTGAGTAATCCGTTTGATAAAATCCGACGTGTCGCGAAGAACCGTCTCTCCCGACGGAACGGCTCCCCTACGCCCGAGCAGGAGGAGCCAACGGGGCCAGCGCCGAAGGTCGGCCTCAAACCGGGCGACGGCTGGCACAAGCGCAATTTCTTTACGGAAGTCCTTATCCCTTCGCTCTTTACACGGAGAGCGGGGGAGCCCGACGGCACCTCGACCCTCCCGCCATTGCAGGAGGGGGAGATCGGCGTCACATGGATTGGCCATGCGTCGTTTCTGATCCGCACCTTTCAATCCAACCTGCTCATCGATCCGAACTGGGCGCGCTGGCTCAAGGTGATCAAACGGATTCGCCACCCGGGGCTCGCGCTTCATGATCTCCCTTCGATCGAACTGGTGATGGTGACCCATGCCCATTTCGATCACCTCGACCGGCGCACCTTGCGCTCCATTGCGGAGGATCAGCCGATTGTCGTCCCGTTCGAGGTCGGCAATCTCGTCCACGACCTCGGCTTCCGCAGCGTCCATGAGTTGCACTACTGGGAGGCGTTCGAGTACGGCACGGCACGGATCACCCTAACCCCGTGCCACCACTGGGGCGCGCGTGTTCTGCACGATTCGCACCGGGGTTTTGGCGGCTACATCATTGAGATCGGCGGGAAGACGATCTATCACTGCGGCGACACCGCCTACTTCGACGGTTTCCGCGAGATCGGCAAACGTTTCCGCATCGACCTCGCCCTGCTGCCGATCGGAGCGTACGATCCCCCCAGCGGGCGCGAAGTCCACATGAACCCCGAGGAAGCGATCACCGCGTTTCTGGAACTCGGGGCCGAGCGGATGGTCCCGATGCACTACGGCTCCTTCCGGTTAAGCTACGAGCCGCCGGAGGAACCGGTGGAGCGCCTCCGCGCCGCCGCCCGCCGCCATGGCGTGGAGGAACGGGTGACGATTTTGACCGAAGGGGAGCCGTTGGTGTTTTGAGGGAACGGCAAGCGTACGGCGATACCGCTGACATCCTTACTTTTTGACTTCGAAGATTCTAAGGTATTAGAGATGAATGCCATCGAGACCACGGCGATCCTAGAAGGGCGGGAACACTTGAAATTGGCCAACCCGCTCCCTGAGACGCTTTCCGGCAATCAGGTCCGGGTGATTGTCTTGTTCGAAGAGGCAACCAAAGAAGAAAGAGAACCGGGCGATTTTCAAGCCGCCATCGGTTCGTATTATCGCGACTTTCCTGACGAAAAAGTACGGACTTCGGCGGAATGGCTCGCGCAGTTACGTGAAGGCGATGAGGGATAATGCCTTGGGTTGTCGATACCTCCGTCTTGCTTGATATTCGCATTGGACATCCACGCGAAGCGGCGGAGCATTCTGCCCAATGTCTGAAGCGCCATGCGAAGGCAGGGCTGATCGTCTGCCCTGTTACCATGATTGAAATGGCTCCCGCCTTCGGAGGCAATTTCGATACGCAACAACGGTGGCTCGACAACCTTGGCATTGCATCCCGTATTCCATGGGATAAGAAAGATACCGAAGCGAATGGCGTTAAGTTAAGCCACCTTTAAGGGTATTTCACCCGGTCAGCTCCGTTCTGGCAGATCGTTCATTTGGTCACGTGGTTTAGTAAGGAGTTGGAAGCTTTTGGGCCTTCGCTTTTTGACTAGGGACTCACTTTGGTGAGTCCTTCCGGGACGGCATCGCAGGTGATCACAAAGAGCAGGTTTTCAACTAACTCCTTCTGCTTACGGGACTTACCTCAACTGGCACGGATGGTGTGTGGCCAGTGTCTGACGGCATCAAGGCTGCCATTGAAGCTAAACCGACTAAGTTCGACAAAATAGATATGGAAAGATTGCTACATGACCTTTCGAATAGCACGCAATTCTCATTCTATCGCGGCCTTAATTTAACGCCATTCCCCCATGGCCCCACCGGACTAACTTATCCCGCTCAATCAATGGCTCCATCAGACGAATCCCCTATGTACTCGATCGCTTAAAAGGCAGAAAAAGAAGGTGAGCGCATTCTTATTTGAATGCGGAGAATATTTTTTTAGATTGACTGATTATTTTGCATTTCTTAAAATCTCTCAAAGACTCTTATCAGAGTCCCATATCGCGAGTAAATGTAAAAAACAATATTCCCTTTAACCTGCGTCTAAAATGAAATCAGAACATCTGCTGGAACACGAAGAAATAAAAATTTTATCGTTGCCCATCTCGAGAGAAGATGAAGTTAACGATAATAAGATAAATGAAAAATATATAAAAGGAGAGGTGCGAATAGTCACTGAGCAGGCCAGATATCCTTTGGACTCAATTAAGTCAATGTTAGAAAGTCAAAAATACAATCTAAATCCTGAATATCAACGTCGGAAGCGTTGGAGTAATAACAGAAAATCAAGATTGATTGAATCATTCATTATGAATGTTCCAATTCCACCAATCTTCTTGTACGAAGTTAAGTATTCAGAATACGAAGTGATGGACGGCTTGCAGAGATTAACGGCAATATCAGAATTTTATAGCAATGAGTACAAACTTTCCGGGTTAGATAATTGGCGTGAGTTAAATGGGAGAGCATATAAAGACCTTCCAGAACAAGTGAAACGCGGGATTGATAGGCGTTATTTATCTTCAATCGTATTATTGGCCGAAACAGCAAAAAGCGAACAAGAGTCAGAGGTTCTTAAACGATTGGTTTTTGAACGATTAAATAGTGGTGGAGAAAAGTTGACTCCTCAGGAAACAAGAAATGCACTTAGTAACGGTAAATTCAATCAACTATGCATAAAACTTTCTGAAAACGAAAAGTTTAGAACAATGTGGAATCTACCTAAAATAGAAGAAATCAAATCAGGAATAATTAGGGATACTAATGGCGTTAAAATCGAGATTGACGACATCTCTGATGATTCAGGTGCAGCGAGAATACAAATGTACAAAAAAATGCTAGACGTCGAATTAGTTTTGAGGTTTTTTGCATATCGTCAGCTTGAGAAGCAACAGTCATATTCTATTGATAGATTTCTTGATCTATACTTAGATTCCGCAAATAAGTTTCCAGATGAATTAATCGCCAGAATGGCTGACTTATTCAATCAAACAATTGATCTCGTATATGATATTTTTGGTGATACGGCATTCATACCTCCAAAAACAAAGATACTCCAAAAAACTCCTAGGAAAACTGTTTACGATCCAATGATGCAAGTATTTTCACGATATCTTAATATGAAAAGCGAATTAAAAAAGCATGCGCGAAATATTAAGAAAAGATTTCAAACATCTACATCAGATATTCTCCTCCCAAATTCCGGCTCTGCGTCGCTTTTTGATGGAAGGTATAACAATCGAAATCACGTCGATTTGAGGATCGAGTATTTTGAGAAAACAATCAATGAAATTCTTAAATAAAACAGATCATGGATGCATCTAGCGTTTTGTTATTTAACAAGAAGATCGATGATATATTAAGTTATATTGATTACATTTCAGCGTCCGCAGCTCGCCTCGTTGATGTTGAAGAAGAAGCAAGTCCTTTGTGGAAATTCTATAAAAGAATTTACGACCAAGATAACGTTTGCGGTAACAATCGGAGAATAATCGAGAGCAAAGCTGTAATAATCGAGGTATATGGCGTTTTAGAGCGAATCACATCAGACTGGATATCCATGTATCTCAATTCTCTTTCAAGAATATATAAATTATATAGCGATATCCCCAAAGAGATTACCGCTATGCACAACAATAACAGCGTTCAGTTATTTAAGGAAATTCTGAGTGGTAGAAATAAAAGATTTTCTGACCTAAAATTTGAAGACGCTGTATTAAATCTGTCGAAGTGCTTGAGTGACGATCATCCGTTTTGCTTTAATAGTGCTTCCTATCTTTTAGGAATTGGGAACATCAGTGACGCGCGGTTGAAAAAGGTTTTAGGTGAGCTCGGTATAAATATGGAAAAATATTTCTCTGATGATTATACCTTGGGCAAGGAGATTTCACCACTTATAAACTCGCCATCTATTGCTGATCTAAGAAAATCAATCGACGAATTAGTTATAATGAGAAATGATGCTGCCCATGGAGAATATATTTCAAATATTCTTGGCCTATCGGAGCTAAAGAGGTTATGTGAGAACTTAAGGATTTACGGCGGTGCAGTGTTCCGGGCGCTTGATGCTGATTTAATGATTAAAACAATTGAGAACAAAAGAGGGGTCAAACTAAAAGTATCGAAAATACATTATAATATCCATCTTGATTTGGACATTGTTCCCTGTCAATTTAAAGCAGGGGATCTTTGTATTATTAGCATTAATAACTCAAGATTTTTTCGCCGGAAAATTGATTCGATTTTTTGTTATAAAAAAAACCAAAAATTAAGCAGCATAATCTTAAGAAAACCGAGCGAGAAACGCTGTTCAGTTACGTTAGACACCCCTTTACTGGGGCCCGGTCGACTTCGAGACGTTTCGTTATATTTGCTGTGAGAAAGTCTACGATAATCGACCGCCGCCTTTATGAAAAGACTTTTACACTACCGGAGGGTCGCCTTCTGGAGCAATGAATCGTAAAAAAAGGGGGACATCACTCGGGCGTTTGATGGTGGCAAACGCCGCAACCGTCCGATTCCGAACTTTCTTAAACCAGCGACACTTAAGGGATAAAGACCCTTCCCTCCCAAAATATTCGGAAACGCTTCGCTTTAACCCCAATCTCCACGTAAAAGCCAACTGAGTGAAGGGTGAAATTAGGAAGTCTGCCAATCCTCCCTTCCATTTCTAAATACGGTAAAATCTTGCGCTTCTCTACCGCAGCGTCACCGGCGTATCGAGCCAGAAGAGGTGGCCTGCAAGGTGGCCGACGTGCGTGGCGTGGGTGGTGTCGGTGAGACGGGTTGGCTTGCCGAGGTGGGCGGCGAGGCCGAGGGCGAGGTCAAGCGCGAGGAGGTCGGGGGCTTGCGACTGTTCGAAGGGGACGGGCGCGGTCAGGAAGGCGGCTTCCCCCTGCGGGATGACGGCGACGCGGGCGATGAGCAGGGTGCCGCAGGCTGCCGGGGCGTCGTGGACAAAGGCTACCGCCAGTGTGGCGCTCTGGCCGCGTTGTTCATGGCCGAGGTGGCGCAGATCTTCGATCACTTCCTCCATCGGCACGCCCTGCTTGGGCCAGCGGCAGCGGAAGCGGACCGGGAGGCTCGGGCCGCTCCAGTGGAGGAGGTGTTCGAGTTCTTCGGCGAGGGTCAGGCCGTGATGGTGCGCCGCTCCGTCGGCGGCTTCAAGCCAGCCGTGGCCCGGCAGGTGGAAGGCGTGGCGTCCGCCAGATAGCCATGCGATCCCCGGCCCTTGTGGCGGATGATTGTGGGGATGAAGCTGGCCGGGTTGCGGCGTGCCGGGGCCGATTTTGTAGACCCCGCGCGGCGTGAGTTCACACGCGACCCCGGCGGCGAGCCGGACCGCTTGTGGCCGCTCCTGCCAGAGTCGGCATGCCTCCTCCAGCGTCGCGACGACCG
Organism: Chthoniobacteraceae bacterium; assembly: GCA_037189865.1. Lineage (GTDB taxonomy): Bacteria > Verrucomicrobiota > Verrucomicrobiia > Chthoniobacterales > Chthoniobacteraceae > DATMFV01. The sequence goes on from JBBCIW010000002.1 coordinate 151,101, forward strand.
GCACCATCCGGTCAATCGCCCCGAGTTCGAGCAACTGGCGCAGGCTCCCTTGAGCCCCCACGAGCGCAAAGCCGAAGGTCCGCTGCCCGGCGAGCTTGGCAAGCGTAATCACCAGCCGGATGAACTCGCTCCCGGCGAAGTCGACCTCCGCCAGATCGAGCACAAAGAGCGGTTTGGCACTCGCGGCGGCGCGTTCGAGAATCGCCTCGCGCTGCAAAGTGACGGTGCTTTGATCAAGGCGACCGCTCAAGGCGGCGACGACGGCGTAGTCAGTTTCGTTCCAGCGGGTCATGACGAAAGGATAAGGTGAAGGAGAGCTTCAAGCGAGGTGGCGCGGTGGTGAAAGCCCGACGGCTCGCCGCGCCGCGGCATCCGGGGGAGGTGGTCGATATGGACGACTTCAAAGCCGAGCGCCGCTGCGCTCTCCAACTCCTGATCGCCCCCGTCGCCGATGTACCACGCCTCCTGTGGAGTGACGCCGAGCGCTTCGCAGACGCCGAGATAGAAGGCCGGGGCCGGTTTGCGTAATCCTTTCTCAAAGGAGGTATGGATGACATCGAGCCGCTGGGCTAATCCTGCGCTTTCCAACAACGATGGCCAGACCGGACCGCAGTTGGTAAGGAGCGCGGTGCGGAACGAGGCGGCGCGCAACCCGTCGAGGAGCGCCTCCGCCCCGGGATAAAGCCGGACGGCGGCGCGGCGCAAGGCGGTCTCCTCTTCCAGAAAAGCAGTGACGGCGGCGGGATCAGCCGACAGCCCGAGCCGTTCGAGCAGATGGGCGGCGCGGGCCTCCGGGGAGCATTCGCCGAGCATGACGCGGTCGAGTTCCTCAAACATCACGGCGCGAAACGCCTCCGGGGCGACGCCAAGCGAACCGGCAAGGGCGGCCCCTTGGGCGATGACATCGGGCGCCTCATAGAGAAGCGTCCCGTGCATGTCGAAGAGGGCGGCGTGACGGCGGGGGCGACTCATGCGATCACGTCGATCTTTGCACCGAGGCGGCGCAGTTTCTCATCGTAAAATTCGTAACCGCGATAGGCGAGGTGGGCATCGTGCACGCGTGTCACCCCTCCCTCAGCCGCCAACCCGGCGAGGATCAGCGTCGAGGCGGCGCGCAGATCGCCCGCGAGCACCTCGGCGGCGCGGTAGCGGGGGATGCCTTCCATGATCAGCCGCTTGCCGTCGACCCGCATCTTTGCCCCCATTTTGTTGAGTTCCCCGATATAACCCCAGCGCCCTTCCCATACCCCCTCTTCGTAGGAGGAACACCCGGCGCACATCCCGGCCATGCCGACAAAGTGGGGCGCGGCGTCGGTGTTGAGATCGGGGAAACGGGGCGTGGAGGCGAAGTCGACTGCTTTAAGCTGACCAGCCACGGCGCGGACGGTCACAAAATCGCTCCCCTCGATCACTTCCACCCCGGCCCCTCGCAGAATGGCGAGATCAGCCGGGAGAGTGTCAGCACGGACGCCGGTCGCGGTCACTTCCCCGCCGACCATGGCGCAAGCGGCCAGAAAGGTGCTCGCCTCGATCGGGTCGCGCAAGACTTCGTGACTACCCCCGCGCAACCGTTCGGAACCGACGATCACAACGGTATCGCTTCCCATGCCAGAAATGTCGGCCCCGAGCGCGATCAGGAAGTTGGCGAGATCAATGATCTCCGGGCTACGGAACGGGTTATGAATGACGGTGATCCCCTCGGCCACGCTCCCCGCGATCAAGCCGATCTTGGTGATCGACGGGAGATCGTTGTGATCCCAGTTTCGGATGACGGTCCCACGCAGACGCCCTTGACGTTCTCCGCTCATCACAGGGCCGTTCTCGGTCGTCGCCCCCATCTCACGCAGGATGTGCAAGCCGAACTCAAGGGTGCGATCGCCAATCTGATCGCCCCCCGGCGTCGGCACGGCAAAGCGTCCACACCGGATGAGCAGGGAGGGCATGAAGAGGTAAATCCCCCGGAGTTGCCCGGCAAATTCCGCCGGGACTTCCCACCCGGTGACTCCAGCAGCGCAGAGATGGAGCGAACCGCCGCGCCGCTCGGCACTTCCGCCGAGGTGGCGGATCGTCTTGCAGAGCACGTCGACGTCGCTCGTCTCCGGCACGCCGCGCAGTTCCACCGGCTCATCACTAAGCAGGCTAGCCGCAATAATCGGCAGGACGGAGTGCTTGTAACCGCCGGGTCGAACTTCCCCGTAAAGCCCCGTGGAGGGGTGGACCTCAAAGATCATCGTGGTAGGCTTGCCGGTTTACTGGCACGACTCGCAGACGCCGCCGTTCTGCATCGCTTCGAGCGAGCAGAGGAGTTGCTGCTGTTGCGGGTCGATCGGAGCCGGTTCCGTGCTGGCGACGGGGCGTCGTTCGCGGTGGCTGGAGTCGATCGACGACTTGTTGGTGGTGCGCAAGTAATAGGTGGTTTTCAGACCCCGTTCCCAGGCTTCACGGTACATGAAGCTCGCCTTACGCGCGTCATTCTCAGCCAGCCAGAGGTTGGTGCTCTGCGCCTGATCGATCCACTTCTGACGAACAGCGGCGCATTGGAGAATCCACGTCGGCTCGATCTCGAAGGCGGTCTTGTAAAGACGCTTGATCTCGTCGGGAATGCGCTCGATCGGCTGGATGGAGCCGTCGAAATACTTCATATCGCCGAGCATTTCAGCATCCCAAAGGCCGAGCTTCTGCAACGCCTTGACCAGATGATCGTTCGTGCGGACGAACTCGCCACTCAGGTTCGACTTGGTGTGGATGTGCTTGTAGACCGGCTCGACGCACGGGGTGCACCCCATGAGGTTGGAGATCGTCGCCGTCGGGGCGATAGCGAGGCAGTTGGAATTGCGCATCCCCTGACGGGCGATCTTCGCGCGGAGTTCCTCCCACGGCATCCGGCTCTTGCGGTCGACCTGAATGGCGACGCCGCGCTCGCGCTCCAGCAGTTCAAGCGTATCGAGCGGGAGCATCCCGCGATCCCACTTCGAACCTTTGTAACTCGAATAAGTGCCACGTTCGGCGGCGAGGTCGCTGCTCGCCTCGTAAGCGTAGTAGGCGATCGCTTCGAGGATCTCGTCATTGAAATCGACCGCTTCCGGGGTGTCAAACGGGGTATTGCGAGCGTAGAGCGCATCCTGCAACCCCATCACCCCCATGCCGACAGGGCGGTGGCGCAGGTTGGCGTTCTCCGCTGCCTTGACGGGGTAGAAGTTGATGTCGATGACGTTATCGAGCATCCGCATGAGCATCCGCACGGTGCCACGAAGTTTCTCGTGGTCGATCGCCCCGGTTTCATCGAGGTGGTTGGGGATGTTGATGGAGGCGAGGTTGCAGACGGCGACCTCATCCATGCTGGTGTTCAACTCGATCTCGGTGCAGAGGTTGGAGTTGTGGATCACCCCGGCGTGGTCCTGCGGGGAGCGGACGTTGGCGGCATCTTTCCACGTCATCCACGGGTGGCCGGTCTCAAAGAGCATTTCGAGCATCTTCTTCCAGAGCGCGAGGATGCGCACGCGCCGTCCCCAGATCGCCCCTTCGTCCATGAGGCGCTCGTAATGTTCGTAGCGTTCCTCAAACGCCTTGCCGTAAAGCTCGGGGAGGTCGACGACATCGTTGGTGCGGAAGAGGGTCCACGTGGCGTCACGCGGGAGAGTGCCGTCGGAGATCGCCTTGAGCCGCTTCATGAAGAGGTCGGGGATCCAGTGCGCCGTGTTCATGTTATGCGTGCGGCGACGGTCGTCCCCGGTCTCTTTGCGCAGGTCGAGGAAGTCCTCAATATCGGCGTGCCAGAGTTCGAGGTAACTGCACAACGCGCCGGGGCGTTTTCCCCCCTGATTGACGGCGATGGCGATGTCGTTGGAGACTTTCAGGAACGGGATGACGCCGGAGCTTTCCCCGTTGGTCCCGTGGATGTGAGCGCCAGTGCCGCGCACCGCCGTCCACGAGCAGCCGAGCCCCCCGGCCCATTTGGAGAGGAAGGAGAAACGGGTCCACGTCTCGGTGATCTCCTCGATCGAGTCACCGCAATAGAGGAGGTAGCAGCTTGAGAGCTGCGGGATGACGGTGCCGGAGTTAAAGAGCGTCGGCGTGGAAGAGCAGGCGCGGCGGTTTTTGTAAATCGCGTAAAACTCGCGGGCGCGATCCTCGGGGGCCTCCTCAAGGAGCGAAAGCCCGGCGGCGACCCGCATCCAGAACATCTGCGGCGCTTCGAGGCGTTGCTTGCGACCGGTGTTCGGGTTGCGGGTGTGGATGAGGTAACGGTCGTAAAGGTTTTGGATGCCGATGAAGTCAAATTGCAGGTCGGCATACGGATCGAGCGCATCGGCGAGCAACTCAAGGTTGAATTTGAGCAGACGCGGGTCGAGCCGCTTGAGTTCCACCGCCTTGGGAACGTAGTCGATAAAGGCGCGGCGGTGCGCCTCTTTAAGCCCGCCGATCCCCTCGGCGATCTTCCAGTCGAGCGTCTCCTCGTAGATATAGGTCAAAAGGATGCGCCCGGCGAAGAAACGCGAATCGGCGTCGACATCCAAGAGGTTCTTGGCGTTGAGGATGATAGTATCGCGCTGCTCCTCCTGCGTGAGATTCATCGAGATACTCCGCAGCAGGCGGGCGATAAGGTCGTTCTCGCTCAAGGTCAAGTGGAGGCCGATGCTGGCGAAGGAGATCCGGGAGCGGATGTCGGCCAGTTGCTCGCGGGAGGCGAGTTCGAGCTGTTCGGGCGCTTCGCTGAATGATTCGGCCTCCAACTCGCGCAGGGCAGCCCGCTTGGCGCGGTATTTCGCGTAAGTCAGGGCGGTCTTGCTCTGCCCGATGTCGATGAGGGTCTCCTCAACGAGATCCTGCAACTGCTCAATATGGATAAAGAGCGGGCGCTCTTTACGGAGGCGGAATTCAATTTCAGCCTGCACCTGCTCACCGATCGAGGCATCGGCGCCGGCGGCGAGAGCGGCGGCGCGGACGGCGTTGGCGATCTTGTGGCCGAGCCAGTTGACGACGCGCGGCTTTTCAGACTTGGCGTTGGGTTGATCGCGACGGATGACTTGCGGGAGGTCCACGGTAGCGGTTTCGTCGGTCACGGACTGAGAGAGCGTAAAGGAGTTCATGAAGAGGCGTCGGCAGGGGGTGGGGGGTTAGATGAGATCGTCTTCGCGGGTGTTCTTCATGCTGCCACCGGTCTGGTACTCGGTCACCCGGGTTTCAAAGAAATTCTTCTCTTTCTTGAGGAAAATCACCTCATCAAGCCAGAGGAAGGGGTTCGCCTTCACCTCCGACTGCGCCGGGAGGCCGAGCGAGGTGAGGCGGCGGTCGGCGTTGAAGTCGACGTATTGGAGGAAGTCGCGCTGGGTCATCCCGACCCCATCTTCCGGGAGGCAATCGCGCACGAACTCCTTTTCCAACGCCACCCCTTCGTTCATGAAATCGATGAGTTCCTGCTCAAACTCCGGGGTGCGGATGTCGGGGTTCTCATTGAAAAGCTCCTGAAGGAGATAGCGCCCGAGCGCGATGTGGTTGGACTCATCGCGCAGGGTGTACTGGAACATCTGCCCGATGCCGGTCATCTTGTTCTGCCGGTGGAGGGAGAGGATCATGGCAAAGAGGGCGTAGAACTGCGTCCCCTCCATCACCTGCGTGATGCCGAAGATCGCCTTGGCAAATTTACGCTTGTTGACGGTCTGGGAGAGGTCGACCCCCATCTTCAACTCCGGCATCTGGCGGGTGATGAAGGCGTTCTTCTTGCGAATGCTCGGGATGTCCTGAAACTTGGCGGTCACTTCGTCGAGGTCGATGTTGAGACTCCCGATGATGTGGAGGAGCGAGTCCATGTGGATCGACTCCTCGGCGATCTGGCGCAGGGCGGCGTGCTTCAACTCGGCCGCCGTGAGGTTTTCTTCAATAACGTGGAGGACGCTGTCGCCGACGATCCCCTCCGCCGCCGAGAAGTAGCCGACCCCCATTTCGATGATCCACCGCTCCTTGGGACTGAGTGCGCCGGTGTTCCATTGGGTGCAATCCTTGGTCATGTCGATGACGTCGGGCTCCCAGTGGTTGGCCTTCATTTGTTTATAAATCCGGTACGCTTCGTGATACTTGAGCGGCAGAACGTTTAACTCCGCGCTGCGCAACCCGTTGATCACCCGCTTGCCGGCGAGCCGCTCCCGCGCCTTCGCCTTATTGAGCCGGAAAGTCTTCTCCCCGATGGTGTAGACCACATGCTCGCCCTCTTCGGTTTCCAGCACGCCGTCGTTAAAAAGGAGGTCGTCAGAGGAGGAGGCTGATAAAGGGTCGGCGGAAGGGGTGCTCATAAAGAAAAACGGGTCGTAAAAAGAGGTCGGAAAACGGGTTCTTTCATCCCGGTGGGAGGCAGAGACGTGGGGGGCACGCCCGGCTCACCGTTAGGAAAGGTTATTCACAAGATATTGACGGTTATCCACAACATCTTGTGGGTGGGCATCTGTTGTATCGCAATGCGTGCGATGGTGTCAACCTGCCTCCGACTCCCAATCTGCAAAAAACCGGTCCGCCTAAGGGGCAACTCTCTCCCCCCGAACGACTACCGGCGAGGGGGGCGCCGTTGTGCCACGGCTAATCAGGGATGACCCCGGGGATCACTCGGGGTTTTCCTCATCGGAATCGTCCTGTTCCTCAGACATTTTCCGCAGAATATCGCTCATGTCGTCGACCTCTTCCCAGACATGCTGGCTGATGTAGATCGGGGCCTTGTGGGCGACAGCGAGCGCGATCGAATCGCTCGGACGGGCGTCGAGTTCGATGATTTTACGTGCGGAGAGGAGTTCATTCTCCGCGACGATGATGAGCCGGGCGAAGTAGGTGGCGGTCTTGAGATCGTTGATGACGACGCGCTCGACCCGCGCCCCGAGCGCCCGCATGAGGTTGCCCATCAGGTCATGGGTAAGCGGGCGCTCCTTGGCGCTATTGTGGATGAACATCGTGATCGCCGAGCCGACGCTTTCGTCGACGTAGATCACGAAGGTTTTCTCGTCATTGCCCAGAAAGACGGCACGCCCCGCCGTGGTCGGCAGGACGGCACGCACCTGGATTTCGACCACCTGTTTGCTCATGAAAGGGAACCTACCAGCCTCCGTCGTAAAAACAAGACGGCGCTTTGAGGTTCCTTTAGGGCGCTTCGAGCTCGAGCACCTTGAAATCGTGCTGCTCCAGCTTAATCGTAAACCGGCCAGCTTCGCCCTTCGCCTCGACTTCGCCGCTCTCCAGATTGCGGACCTGCCACCCTTCGGGGAGCTTCGCGAGGAGCGCCTGAGAGGGGGTCACGGTGATTTCCCCCGGAGCACCCCAGTCGCAGACGACCAACAGCGCCTTCCCTTCACGGACGAGAAGGAGGGCTGAGGTCTTCCCCCCGATCTCCAGCGGGAAGCCGCTCTCCCAATCGGTATGGACGGCGACTTCCGGGGTGCCGTAACCGAAGGCGATAAGGCGGTCGTAATTCTCCCAGAACGGGTCGGGCTGCTCGCTCCAATGGGAGATCGTCTTCATCTCATGGGTGAGCAGGACACCGGCGGCGGTCCGGTAGGCGCGTGCTTTTTTCACCGGATCATTCCCGTGAACATGGCTGGTGAGAACCGTCGGCAAGGCACCGAACTGACGCCCGATCGACTCGGTCAGGACGTAGTCGCGCGGAAAACGCTCCTGAAAGTCAGAGTCGCCCCCGCGATCCTCCCACGTCAGGAGCGAACCGGCAAAGCCGACGATCGGAGCGATCGCCGTGTTGGTGATATGGACCATGTTCCGGTTGGGCCGCCCCATTTCGTGGGAGAGAACCATCCCGCGGCGCACAATTTCGCGCATGTTCCAGATCCCGGAGGCCGGTTGCACCCGCCCATCCTCCAGCCGGTAGGCGGCCGGGTTGGCGGGGCTGAAGGAGGATTGCATGAAGATGTTATCCCAGTAGATCGCATCGGCAAAGGTTTCGAGGATTTTGACCCAATACCACGCGCTGTAATCACGGAAGCTCGGGACCGGGTCGATGTCGTAGGAGTGGCCCATGCCGTAGCCCCATTCGCGCTGCGGGAAGGCTTCGCGATGCCATTCGTTAAGGAAGGTCACCCCCTCGGGGGCATCAAAGCGGGTGCCGCGCGGGTTGGTGTACGGCAGGACGTGGTCCGGTTTGTTGGCCATCACACGGAAGCCGCTGTGAACGTGTCGCTCGTAGAACTTCTGCCGGGTCTCCTGCTGTTCCGGAGTGCCGGTGAGGCGATACCCTTCGAGCCAGTTTTTGATGAAAGCGAGCGGCATTTCGCCGGTCTCCCGCGCTTTGACCATCTCCTCAAAATAGGTAAAATCGTAATCCCTCGGATAGAGATCCTGATAATTGGAGACCGTCCCCCAATACGGGCAGGAGCCAAGGAACGCCTGATGCACCCCTGCCTTCTCCTTGCCCCGGGTGCCGACGGTCCATTGCCGCCACCCTTCGGCCATCGGCTTGACCGGTGTGGCGAGGAAGCCGAGCGTGATCTCGCGCGGCTCCTTCCATTGCGCCTTGCGGGCGACGAGGTGGAAGTGCATCTCCACCCCACCCTCCGGAGTGCGGACCAGTTCCTGTGTCGGCTGATCGGGGCTAGTGATCCATCCCTTGTCGTTATCGCCAAAGACTGAGAGGCCGCGCAAAGTCCCGCCGATCCAGAGGTACGGGACGTAGCTGCCGATGATCGACTGGCGCGAGGCTTGCGAACTCTTCCAGATCACCCCCTCCCCCTCGGGCATCTTTCCGGCGTAGTTGAAGCGGATGCCGTCCGTACAAGCGTGGAGGAACGGGGCGAGTTCCCCCTCGACCGGGATGATCAGCGTCACCCGTTCGATCTCCTCCTGCGTTGGTTCAAGGGTGAGGGCGGTTTTCATCGTCCCGTCGTAATCCCAAGTCGCGCGGGTGGTGCCACGGAGCGGCCCCGCTTCCCATCGTGCTTCGGAGGTGACGCGATGGCCCTTGGCTTCGAGCACTTTATAGCTCCCATTGGCTTCCGTGCGTGCGCCCCCGGCGCTGACGACCTCCAAGCGCATCGGGCCGCTAAGGAGGGCCTCCCCGGCAGCCTCCACCTGATCCCAGAGGCCGACGCCATTGAGGCGATGTTCGCGCAGGACGCTGCGGACGCGCTCCCCTTCAACTTCCAACGGGGTAAAGGGCGGGACGACGACTTCGGAGAGACCGCGCTGGTTCCCTTCCCACTCAAAGCGCTGGCGCTGGAAACTCCCCTTGAGCGGGGCGCCCCCCTTGCCGGTGGCGATCAGTTCGTAGCTCCCATCCTCAAGCTCCGGGATGCTCCAGCCGGTCAGTTCGCTCTGGCCGTCGCGGAAAGGCGGGAAGGTGGTGGTAGCGAGCGGCTCCTTTGAACCGACGCGGTAGAGGGCGAGTTTCACCTCCCCCAGTCCCGCGGGGTTCTCTTGTGAACCGCTATCGAGCTTCGCGGTCACGAGGTTGAGCGATGGGTAGTAACCGTGGCTAAAGGTCAAACGGCCAGCCTCCCCGTCGTCGCTCTTCCAGAGCGTTGGCGGGCGGTCGATGCTCCAGTGGAAGGTGCGTTGATAAAAAACCGTCCCGGCAGCGGCGTCGCTGACTTTGAGGTGGGTAAAAAGTTGCTCCCCGGCAAGGGCCGCCGAAGTGCCGCCGGAGAGGCGCGTTTCCTCTCCGGGAGCCAGTGTCACGGTCCGATCGAGACGGGTCGGCGCACTGCTGACCGGGAGCATTGCGCTCTCCAGCCGCAGATGGAGCGGCTTCGGGCCGGGGTTGCGAAGAAGGTAGCGAACTTCCGCCGTGCTGCCGGGGGTGGCCTGCAACTGCTCGACCTGTATGACGGGGGCTTGCTCCTCCCACGTGACACGCGGCAGGGTCGTGAGCGAGGTAAAGTTCCCACCCAGTGGGCTCCACTCCGCCTGAATGGTTCCATTGGCCGTCCGGTGCCACGTCCGGGCGATGCGGATGCCCATCGTCGAAGGAAGCGTCACCTTCTCCACGCCAAGCTCACGCCATGGGATAGCGATCGTAAAATCCCACGTTGTCTCGCCGACATGATTGCCAATCTGATGAGTAGGTAGCCATGCGTTGCCGCCACGGCCGGTCATCAGATGGGTATAGCCTGCGGCCCGGGCGTTATAGATCGCCTGATAGGTGCGACGATTCTCCACGGCGTCATCGGGATTGGGCGAAATGTAGATCTCCACCACATCATCCTGAAGGACGAGCGCGTTGACCTCTCCGGGGATCGGGTTGGCGCGGCGAAGGAGCTTGCCGCCCGGGGCGATCTCACTACGCACAGCGAGATAGAGCGCTTCCGGCGTGGCACCAACCCAGAAACTCGCTCCGGGGTGGGCAAGGCGTTGGCCCTGATTAAGCCGTTCCATCCGGGTGGCACTGGTCCACTGGGCCGGGTCGATCGCTTCATTGGCAATCACCGGAGCCTTCTCCATGAGCGGCAGGCGCACCTCCGGCACGACGATTTCCTGCTGCCCAAAGGCGGCGATAGCTAGTGAAGAAAGAAGGGCGAGAGCCGGGAGAAATGCTTTCATGATCGGGAAGGTTGAAGATGGGTATGGAGCCACTGCACTTCTTCGCTAGTGAGCGGGCGTTTGAAAAAGATGACCTCGTCAATGAGGTAGGGAAAGTCACCGGCACTGCCACCCCCGGGGATCACAATGGCGGGAGTGCCATGGAAGCGGCGGGTGGTTTCAGAGAGCGCCTGTCGTGTGAGGGGGCGGCCATCGAGCGAGGCTTCCAGATAGTCGCGCGTCCAGTTGGCGACAAAGAGATGCCACTCCGCTCCCCATTTCCCGGACTGGCCGATATGGAGCGTATGCGGGCGATCACCGACTTTGAGATGCCCCGCTAGTGTATGGCGATTGATCCACTTCCAGACGCGAATAAGCGATAGCTCGCGCTCGCCATCGACCAGCCGCAGGAAGGCCAGAGCGGTAGGTTCAACATCAGAGGGCCAATCAAGCGCCTTGACCCAGAAAGCGACGGCACCGCTCCCGTGAAGGGTAGCGTTGCGCCCGGCTTCGAAATGAATCGCGGGAGCGCTGCTTTTAAGCGCCTTCCCGAATAAGCCGGGGGCCCAATGCTCCTCACTCCAGTTCGCCTCGCGGAGCGGAACGCCGCTCCCTTCGGAGAACTCCGCCAACGCTCGCCCGTCGAGCGAAGCGTAGAAGGTGATCTCACCGGCAAAGCGTTCCAGCGCCGGGTTGGCGGCACGCGCAGGGAGCACCACCCCAGCCGTGAGGAGGAGCAGAATCAAAAAAAGGGGATTCATCAGAAAGGTCGGACAAAAGGGTAGGCATCACCGCCGGCGCCACCTCGCTCAGTCGCCTCCGCCTCGGTCAACCATTCGCCGTGACCATCGGCAAAGACCCAGTTAGAGCCGCCGTTGTGTTTATTGAACTTGTAGCTAGTGCGGATCTTGCGGACAAAGGCCCAGCCGCTCCCGTCGGGTTGTTTAAGTGCGTTGCCGTCGGCAAAGAGGAAAGTCGAGCCGGGTTGCTGCACCATTGCCGGTCGGACTTTCTTGTATTTGACGGTGCTCGGATCGACATTCGCCAGCGCCCAGCCAAAATAAATATTATAGGCAATCGGCTCCAGCTTCCCTTCTCGTGGTTGCGGGCAAGCCAGATCGCTTCGGTCTTTCTGATAGGTCGTGATCAACGTATACCAATAGTGATTACCCGGTTCGGTCGAAATCGTCGGAGGGTAGGCTCCATGTTCGGCGACATAGGTATTGACCAACCCAACCCAGTTGCGCATCACCTGCAAACAGGCCGCCGTACGGCTCCGCTGGGTCGCCCGGTAGAAGACCGAGGAGACCAGCAACGCCAGCACCATGACCAGAGCAAGCGCCACCAGCAATTCGGTGACACTCATCCCCGAACGCCGGGAACGATGGGAGGGAGGGAGGAACATCATTCCCTTAACCTGCCACGTTTTGACGGCGCTTCCAAACCCCATATCCAAGAAGGGAGAGCCCCAGCAGGGCGGCGACCCCCGGTTCAGGAACCGCGTCCACGTGGGTGATCGTCGCGGTAATGGAATCACTGTAGGCCAGTGTCAGTTCGTAAGTAACGCCGCCGTAAGCCAGTTCAAAGCGGTTACCGGAGAGAAAGGCATTCCCGTTGACCCCGGCGAAGGTGCCGTCGACCCCGCTGCCGTTAAGGAGCGTGAAGACATCATTCAAGGCAGCACTTTGGGTTAGGGAGATCTCCAGTTGCACATCGCTCTCCAGCGTGAAGAGGGAGGAAGAGGCAAGGTAGCTATCCGATGCGGAACCGAGTGTCAGCGTGAGCGTGCTCCCCTCCTCCATCACGGTCGCTCCGGCCAACGAACCGCTGCCACCGAAGCTCGCACCACTAGCGACGCGCAGGTCACCGGAAAGTGCGCCGCTATCGAGCAGGAAGCGCCCTGCTTCCACACGGGTTTCCGCCGTGGAGAGATTGGTGGCGGCGAGAGTCACCGTCCCGCTGCCGCGCTTGTGAACACCGTAAAGGAGGTTAGCGGCGAGATCCCCCTCCAGTCGCGTTGCGCCAGCGCCATCGAGGAGCAGCGCGGACGGCTCAGTGGTATTGAGCGCTTCCACGGCCCCTTTCAGCGTCAGTTGCCCGCTATGGGAGAGGATCGAAGCAGTGGTGCCGAGGACCACCTTGCCGTTGAGCGTATTGGTTCCGCTTTCATTACGGAGCGCTCCGCCGTTGTTGTCGCCCAGCCCGTGCAGGTAGAGCGTCGTGCCACTCGCTAGTGAAAGATCATCGGAAAGCGCAACCGTTGCGCCTGATTGAACATAAACCCCATTATCAACAGGTGCGCTCCCCATCACTTCGGAATAAGCCAGTTGCGCCGTCCCCTCGCCGACATGCAAGGCGTGAACCGAGGCAACAGTCGCCTTGTTTTCGCTATTGGTGAAGATCACCTTCCCCGTTCCCGACTTGCGATGATTCATGTAAGCACCCAGCGGCCCGTCGAGGGTCAGGGCGGCGTCAGTGGGGCTCAGGTTGATATAGTGAGCCTCACGCACCGTGATCCCACCATTGTGACCGAAGGTGTTGGCGTTGATCGTGAGGGCATGCTCTCCGGCGAAGAGGAGCGATGTGCCGACGCTGGAGGCTTGCAGGACGTTGTTGTTGACCTTCCAGATGCCACCGGCAGCGGAGGTAGTCACGCGGATCCCTTTTGGGGTGACGGCGAGAGAACGGGTGGTTGTTCCGGTCCCTAGCGTTACCTGATAATACTGAGTCCCGTCTGGCATAGCGCCACTCTGCGGGTCAACCGTGCTTAGCGTACGCGCTTGCAGATTGCCGGTGTCGGCGTTGCGCTCCGCGTACTGATCGTTAAGAAGCCAGACAGCATGGGCTGATCCCCCGGCGGAGGTCAGGGCGGAGACTTGGAAAGTAGCATCCCCGCTAAAACGGGCAACCGCAGCGGGATTAACTGAATCAGTGGTGGCGCTGATCTGAACCGTCAAAGGGGCGCTTCCGGGGCGGGTGGCGCTAAGATGAGTGGCAAAACCATACCCATCAGCAAGCGAGGCGATGTTAAAGATCGTCTTGGCGGCACCGGAAAGAGGGACCGTTATGGCATCAGTAGCGTGGCCAATGATCTCGATGTTGGCTCCACGAAGATGAAGGTTATTCGCGGAATAGACGAAACTTTTAGGGTTCTGATTCGTGGAGTAATCAAAGACCAGAGTACTCCCCCCGTTCCACACCGCATTGCCCGATGTTACCGAGAGGTTCTCACCGGAGAAAACCCAGCGTCCGCCGCCTGTGACAGAAGTAAGCGTTATCCGGGTGGCTCCCTCAAACGCCCCTCCGCCAAGTCCACGTAGCGAAACCTCACGGGCGTTAACCGGATTAAACGCCTTTTCAAAGATCAGACTCCCTGCAAGAGAATCACTCCGCACCGTCCCCGCACCGCTCAAGGCAACCGGGAGGTCAAAACGTTGCGTCCCTGCCCCAAACCGCTGCGTGATCCCCGCCGCGGAAAGCGAGCCGCTCCCGGAGAAAAGCCGCTCTTTGGCAAAGGCTTCAAAAAGGAGCGTACTGGTCGAAGCATCTGCGCCGACGCTGACATCGCCCCCTGCTACACCGAAAATCGCAGAAGTGGAAACGCCCGGAAACCCATCGCTCCAGTTGCCCGCCTGCGTCCACTGATCATTCACCACTCCACTCCAGCGCGTCTCCTGTGCGACGAGCGAGGAAGAGAGCACCGTCACCAGAGAGAAACCGACGAGAGGCCACTTGAGGGGAAGAGAAAGCTTCATGCAGCAAAGAGTGCACGCAAAACATATGTTACGTCAATCCTTTCTTGCGCTTTTCTTTTCTTTTTACGGAGATTTCTTACGCAAATCCATTGCAAATCCTTACGTAAAGAAAAACCAACCCCTCACGGTGCACGACCAGTGGACTGGCGCACCACCATCTTCCCATTCAGGCGAACGAGACGGGGCGGCGCATCGGGACGCTCGAAGCGGTCGATCACCAGACGGAGCGCCTCCCGGGCGAGCAGGTCGAAATCCTGCTCGTAGGTCGTCAGGGGGACCGGCAACTCGGCGGAACCTTTGAGATTACTAAAGCCAACGAGGCTGATCTCCTCCGGCACCTTGACCCCACGGGCGGACAGCTCTGCCAGGAGCGCTTCTGCGTAAAGATCGTACGTCACCACCGCCGTTGGGCGGCGTTTGGCAGAGAGGATCGTGTCGGCAAAGGCGCGCGCGGCTTCGCGGTGGCCATCAACCCCAAAGGAAATCGGAGCCATCCACTCCCAATCGAGCGGCAATTCCCGCTCAAGATGAAACGTAAAGTATTGCTGCCAAAAGCAGGTATTTTCCCAGCAATGGTTCGGCGGCGTCACCCGGAAATGGGCGATGCGGCGATGACCAAGGTCGTAGAGATGTTGCATCTGGCTCTCCAGCGCAACATGGAAATCGGTCGAGACGGTGTCGACATTCCCGCGCGTGGCAATCCGGTTAAAGAGGACGACCGGGACTTCCGATGCGATCCTTTCGGTCAAAGCCGGCGACCAGCTCTCTCCAATAATCGCCTGCGCCCGACGCTCCGCAACGCAACGCAACATCCCGTCGGCGTTGAGATCCTGATTATAACCGATGAGCAACGGGTAGAGGCCAGCCTCGCTGATCGCCTTCTGAACGGCAATGAGATGTCGCCCATAGTATTCATTCCCCAGCATGATCTTCTCAAAAAGATCGTCAGAGACCACAAACGCCACGGTGTGCAGCCGGGAAGATCCACTTTTCGGAGCGGCTTTTGCGGGCGATTTTTCCCGGGATCGTCGCTTATGGTAGGAGCGTAATTTGAGTTCCTCCTCCACACGGGCGCGAAGTTGATCCGAGATGCCCGGCTTTCCATTCAACGCCCGCGAAACGGTGGCAACGGAAACCCCCAACTCGCGGGCGATACTCTCCATGGAGACGCGACGGACGGGTGCAGTGGCTGACATCAGTGAGTAAAATTAGAAGCGATCAGTAACGTTGTCGACAAACAGGAGAGTAAAGTCGCTTTTTTCTTACGTAAACCAAAAACAGGCGCTTTTTCCGTATGGCGCAGCGGATGAGTTGTTTTTAAGGATTGAACTGCCTCGGGGCTTCCTCTATGATGAGCGGTCCTTTCTTTATCGTTTTATGAGTACGAAGATCGCCAACACCACCCATTCTGAAGCCCGGAAACCCGCACCTGAGCGGGGCGAAACCATGAGCGGGGCGGAGATTCTCGTAAAGTGCATGGAGCGCGAAGGGGTCGACACGATCTTCGCCTATCCGGGCGGGGCGAGCATGCCGATCCATCAGGCGCTGACCCGTTCCACGCAGATCCGCACGATCCTCCCGCGCCACGAGCAGGGCGGTGTTTTCGCAGCGGAAGGGTATGCCCGCGTCACCGGACGCGCCGGCGTCGTCATGGCCACCTCCGGCCCGGGGGCGACTAACCTGATCACCGGCATCGCCGACGCTTACCTCGACTCGATCCCGCTCATCGCCATCACCGGACAGGTCCCGACCTCGATGATCGGCAAGGGAGCGTTTCAGGAGACTGACGTCTTCGGCATGTCGCTGCCGGTGGTCAAGCACAACTACCTCGTCCTCGACGTCAACGACATCCCGCGCATCGTTAAGGAAGCCTTTTTCATCGCTCAAACAGGGCGGCCCGGCCCGGTTCTGATCGACATGCCCAAAAACGTGCAGGAAGCGCGCACGCAGCCGATCTTCCCGACCGAGGTCGACCTCCCCGGTTACCAGCCGACGCCCCACGCGGACGATGTCGCCCTGAACGAATTGATCGGCCTGATCAAAGAGGCCAAGCAGCCGATGATCTATTGCGGCGGCGGCATCATCTCCGGCGAAGCCCCGGCGGCACTGCTCGAATTTGTGGAGCGCACCGGCATTCCTGTCGCCACGACGCTGATGGGGATCGGCGGTTTCCCGGAAATCCACCCGCTCTCGCTCAAATGGCTCGGGATGCACGGCACCGTTTATGCCAACAACGCCGTCAACGAAGCCGACCTCCTTCTGGCGATCGGCGTCCGTTTTGACGACCGCGTGACGGGGCGTATCGACAAGTTCTGTGAACACGGGACGATCGTCCACATCGACATCGACAACTCCGAGATCAACAAGAACAAGGTGGTCCGGCTGCCGATCCAGAGCGACGTCAAATACGCGCTCGAACGCCTTAACGCCCTGTTGGAAAAAGATGGTAAGGCCCGTGTGAAGGAGAATTTCACCGCCTTCCCCGAATGGTACGCCAAGATTAACGAGTGGAAAACGAACTTCCCGCTCTCCTTCAAGGATACCGATGATGTCATCCAGCCGCAGTATGTCATCCGTCTGCTCGACGAGTTGACCGACGGTCAGGCGATCATCACCACCGGCGTCGGCCAGCACCAGATGTGGGCCGGACAGCACTACAACTTCCGCAACCCGCGCACGTTTGTCACTTCCGCCGGTCTCGGGACGATGGGCTTTGGTTACCCCGCCGCGATGGGGGCGAAAGTCGCCCGGCCTGACCTCGAAGTCGTCGACATCGACGGTGACGGCTCTTTCCTGATGAACATTCAGGAGCTGGCCACCGCCCATATCGAGAACATCCCGGCCAAGGCGATCATCCTCAACAACCAGCACCTCGGCATGGTCGTCCAGTGGGAAGACCTCAAATATGGGAGCAACCGCGCACACACCTTCCTTGGCGATCCCAAGGATCTCGCCCGGATCTATCCCGATTACGTGACGATGTGTGCCGGTTTCGGCGTGACGTGTGAGCGGGTCATCCACAAAAAGGATCTCCGCCCGGCGATCGAACGGATGCTGGCTTCCAAGGAGGTTTACCTCCTCGACGTCATGGTGCCGTACACCGAGCACGTGCTCCCGATGATCCCCGGCGGGATGACCTATAAGGATGTCATCCTCGACTCCGACGGTGCGCGCCCGAGCGCCGAGGACGCAGCCAACCTTCCGAGCGCCCTCTAAGCGTTCCGACGACGCAACGCTCCCCGCACGACGGCGCGATGAAAGCGGTCTACACCCTCGACGACCTCCGCAACGGCCCCCTCGCCATTGGGGAGAAGCCGATCCGGCTTGGCGTGGTGGGTGATCCGATCGCCCACTCGCGTTCGCCACAGATGCACCAGCCCGCGCTCGACGCCTGCGGGCTGGCCGTGGCGTACGCCCGCTTCCACCTGCGCGAAGAGGAACTGGCCGAAGCGCTCCCGCTCTTTTCGCAGCACGGATTCGTCGGCCTGAATGTTACGATCCCGCATAAGACGGCGGTGCTCGACCTTCTCGATGAAATCGACCCGCACGCGAAGAAAATCGGCGCGGTCAACACGATCCGTTTTGAGGAAGGCACCCGTATCGGCTTCAACACCGACGGGCCGGGGCTGGTCCGGGCGATCCGCTCGGAATTCGGTGTCGATCTTCGCGATCTGCGGGTAATCGTCCTCGGGGCCGGAGGCGGCGCAGGCAGGGCGATCGCGGCGCAATGCGCGATCGAAGGGTGTCAGCGGCTCGTTTTAGTCAATCGGACGTTTGAAAAAGCGGCCCGGCTGGCGGCCGATCTGGAGCCGTATTTCGAGGGAACCCGGCTGCTCGGCCCCCACCTCCGCCTTGAAGCGGTCCCATGGGAGAGCGCACGACTCGCCGAACAGATTGAAAACGCCGATCTGGTGATCAACGCCACCTCCTGCGGGATGAAACGGACCGATCCATCCGTCCTTCCGGCCTCAATCCTCCAGCCGCACCTGATGGTCTACGACACCATCTATACCGCCCGGCGCACCCCCCTCCTCTCCGATGTGGCGGAAGCCGGGGCACGCGGGGCCAACGGTCTCTCCATGCTGCTCCATCAGGGAGCGCTTTCCTTTGAAATTTGGTTTGACCGCGACGCCCCTCTGGAAACAATGCGCCACGGTCTGCTCTCTTCGTGAAAAAAACGACCTTGCCAACCTTGCCGATTTTTGAATAAATGCCTACCTGTATGAAGTCCCTCCTTTCGCTTACTCTTGTTTTCGCGTTTGCAGCGGCAGCCGTTGCCGACATCCAAGCTCCGCCAATGGCAGACCAGACGGTAATCCGGAAGTGGGGCCGCGGGATCTCCAACACCGCTTTTGGCATCACCGAACTTCCCTTCAACCTGATCGCCATCAATGAATCCGAAGGGAACAACGCCCTCGGTTATGGCGTGATCCTCGGCACGCACCGCTCCGTCGTCCGGATCACCCACGGTCTCTTCGATCTTCTGACTTTCCCGGCTCCTGTTTACAAAGGGAGCTATCGCCCTCCCTTCCGTTCCAACCTGATCTGGGGCGACAACGGGTACACGGAGTTCCCGCCGGAACTCGGCTTCGAGACCCGCTACGGCTACTCCCGCACTTACTACGGTCGCTAAGGGAATTACCACCACCCGAGCCGGGAGGGGCATCTTGCTGCCTCCTGAAATCCTTCTCAAAAAGAGGCTTCTTCCACGGAAAAAGCCTCTTTTTTTATGCGCCTGACTTTTCATGATCTCGCTTTCGGCGGCAAGGGTGTCGCCCGTACCGACGGGATGGTCGTCTTTGTCCCACAGGCGATTCCCGGCGAGACCGGCGAGGTGACGATCACCCGGCGGAAGAAAAAATTTGCCGAAGGGCGGCTGGAACATCTTGAAGAGGCTTCGCCCCAACGGGTGACACCACCGTGCCGCTACTTCGGACGGTGCGGCGGTTGCGCCTACCAGCACATCGATTACCCGGCCCAGTTGGTTTACAAGGCCGCTCAGGTCGAAACGGTGATCCGGCGGATCGGCAAGTTGACGGAAGTGCCGATGCGGCCAACCCTCCCCTCCCCCCGGCCCTACGGCTACCGCAACCGCATCCGCGTCCACCATCACTCAGGGAAAACCGGATTTTACGGCAAGGGGGAAGAACTGGTCGATATTGCCGAATGCCTGCTCGCCGAGCCGGAGGTCAACGCCGAACTGGCCCGCTTGCGCACCCGCGCCTTGCCGGAGGGGGATTACACGCTCTCGGGCCGTCCCACCGACTTCTTCGAGCAGACCAACGACGCCGTGGCTGAGGCGATGGTCGCCTTGGTGCGCGAGACGATCACCCCCGGCGGCTTGCTGGTCGACGCCTACTGCGGGGCCGGTTTTTTCGCCCGACAACTCCACGAAAAGTACGAAAAAGTCATCGGCATCGAGGAGAACCCGTTTGCCATCGCACACGCCCGCTCACTCGCTACGGCCAAGGAGCAGTACTTCATCGGCGACGTTGCCGATCAACTCCCCGCCGCTCTGGAACAAAGCGGTTTTGAAGGAGGGCAAACCAGCGTCCTGCTCGACCCTCCGGCAGCCGGGGTCACCCCTGCGGTGCTTGAGACGTTGCTCGCCTCCCGCCCCCGGGAGATTCTTTACATTTCGTGCGATCCGACGACGCTCGCGCGTGATCTCGGGACGCTCAAGACCGCCTACCGCCTCCTGAGCGTTACTCCTCTCGATATGTTCCCGCAAACGGCGGAGATCGAAACGTTTGCCCACCTCGCTCCGGCCTGATCGCCCCACCCCCCTCTTTCACGATGGTGTTGCATTCCCCTCTTTCCCGTGTTACCATCGCCGTCTTGCGCAGAGACGGGGTCAGCAGGGAAAAGCGGGTTGACTCCCTCGGGAAAAATCGGCTCAACAGCGTGATTTTGACCGGTAAACTCTGCTGCAAACCCCGGTTTTCCATGAGGAGGTTCAGTCAACATACGCCCCGACTTCTGACGGAAGGACGCCCGATGGCTCCTGCGTTACCTTCCCGATTTTTGTCAAAGAAGAGCGGCGCTTGGGCAAACAGGCCAGCATTCTGACGACTCCCCCGCACCAATGGAAGACCCTGTTTTCAAAATCCCCGCTCGCGGACAAGCTCAACCCGCGCCCGCCCCCCAAGCAGCGGCGCCGGTTCAACTCCCGCCTGATGAAAGCCATTCGCGCGGCGGGAGCGGCTGGCTCTGGCCGATGTTCGGGTTGGTCGCGCTCGCCTATCTCGCCTCCGGGGAGGAATCGCTCCTCTACCAGATCTATGTGGCCGGAGGGTTGTTAGCCGCGCTCTTTCTCTTCCGTTTCATGGGGCGGACCGGGCTGGCGCGCATCGGATTTCTGACAATCTCCACGTTCGTCATCCTCCGCTACTTTTTCTGGCGGACGTTTTATACCGTTGAGTACACCGACACCATCAGCTTTGTCTGTGCTCTAATCCTCTACTTTGCGGAGCTTTACGGGATTGCCATCGCGCTCATCGGCAATTTCGTCAACCTCGCCCCGCTGGAACGTGCCCCGGTCCCCCTCCCCAAAGAAGGGCCACTCCCGAGCGTCGACATCCTGATCCCGACCTACAACGAGTCGATCGAACTGCTGGAGACGACCGTCATCGGGGCGACGCAAGTCCGATACCGTGGCAGGAAGAAGGTCTACATCCTTGATGACGGTGGCACCGACCAAAAATGCGAGAGCGGGAGCGAGGAAGCCCGCGCCGCCGCCCGACAGCGCCGTGCCGATTTGCAGGCGCTCGCCAGCCAGCTTGGCGTCCACTACCTGACCCGGGCACGCAACATCGCCGCCAAGGCGGGCAACATCAACGAGGCTCTCAAGAAGACCGACGGGGATCTGGTCCTCATCCTCGATGCTGACCACGTCCCGACGGAAGATTTTCTGGAAGAGACCGTTGGCCATTTCCACATTGATCCGAAGCTCTTCCTCGTCCAGACGCCCCACTTCATGGTCAACCCCGACCCGATTGAAAAGAACCTCAATACGTTCGGGCGGATGCCGAGTGAGAACGACATGTTCTACCGCGTGATCCAGAAGGGGCTCGATTTCTGGAACTCCTCCTTCTTTTGTGGGTCGGGGGCGATCCTGCGGCGCGCCCATCTCAACCTCGTTGGCGGGATCTCCAGCAAGAGCATCACCGAAGATGCCGAGACGGCGCTCACCCTTCACGGCAAGGGGCTCAACAGCGCCTATGTCTCCAAACCGCTCCTCTCGGGGCTGGCGGCAGAGACCTTGAGCGGCTTCATCGGCCAGCGGCAGCGGTGGGCGCAGGGGATGATTCAGATCTTCATGCTCAACTGCCCACTCTTGAACAAGGGGCTGACGTTTCCGCAAAAGATCTGTTACTTCAACAGTTGCCTTTTCTGGCTCTTCCCGTTTGCGCGGCTCGTTTACATCATCGCCCCGGCGGCGTTTCTCGTCTTTGGGCTCAAGATTTACGCCGCTTCGGTCGATACCTTTTTCTCCCACGCGGTGCCGTACCTCATCGTAATGTTCGCCGGTTCGAACTACCTTTACGGACGCGCCCGCTGGTCGTTTGTTTCGGAGCTTTACGAGTTGCTCCAATCGATGCACGCCATTCCGGCCATTCTGGCGACGATCATCAATCCCCGCTCGCCGAGTTTCAAGGTGACCCCGAAGCAGGAGCATCTCTCGCGCGATTTCGTCTCGCCGATCGCCACGCCGTTTTACTTCCTCTCGATCATCAACTTTGCCTGCCTCTTTCTTGGTATCTACTACTTGGTCACCGGGCAGTATCTCCAGACCTACCCGCTGCTGATCACGCTTTTCTGGAGCATCTTCAACACGATCATCCTGCTGGCCGTGCTCGGGGCGCTTTTTGAACGTCGCCAGCGGCGCTCCACCCCGCGGACGGAGACCGGCATTCCGATCCCGGCGGTGCTGCATGTCAAAGAGAATGAAGTCCCGTGCGAGATCATCGACCTCTCGCTCGGCGGCTGCAAACTCGCCTTCCTGTGGGGGAGCGAGCATGTGCTCGAAGCGACTTCCGAAGGCGAGCTTGACGTCGTCCTGCCCGGGGATGCCTCGCCGACCCGTTTTCACGTGGAATTCCGCAACTACCGCGAGGGACGCGGGAGCGATTTCGACATTGGGGCGCGGTTTGTCCACCGTGATCAGGCCGAGAAACTGGCGAAAGTGCGGATGGTCACCGGCAGCAGCGAACGGTGGGCACAGATCCAGCGCAACCGCGAATCGAGCACGGGGGTGATTAGCGCCTTTGTCATGCTCACGAGCATCGGCATCCGGGGCTTCATTCCGCACTTCCTGCGGATGTGTGCCAACTTTTTCGGCACCAATGAGGTCGAACTCGACGAAAAGAAAGGGGCGCTCCATGGCTAAGATCCGCTGGCTTACAGCGGTGATCCTCGCCCTGCTCCTCTCCGGCTGGCTACCACAGGCGGCTGCGCAGGAGCGAAGCAATCCGTTCTCCCCCTGGACCCGGGGGCAAGGACAGGGGCAGGCCCCACCGCCCCCCACCGCTGCCGCCCTCCCCTCCTCTTCTCAAAGCGGCGCGGCCGTTACGCTGGAGGCGACGTTCGCCCAGCTCGCCCTGCGCCAGAAGGAGTTGCCGGTCAACCTCTGGTTCCCCGGTAGCCCGAGACTCGGGGAGACGGAGATCTATCAGGGGGCAGCCATTGCCCAAGGAATCGCGCTGCGGACCGGGCATCTCCCAATCCTCGCGACGGCTAAGTCGCAGATCGTCCCGGGGAGTTTTAATGTCGTGGTAGGAACCGTTGATCAACTCCCGGGGCTGCTCTCACAGGCGGAGATCGCTGCTGTACGCAACGGCTACCTCCTTCTGCGCCAACCCCAGCCGGGGACGTGGCTGCTCATTATCACCGGGCGTCATCCCTCCGGGATCAACAGCGCTATCCTGAGCCTCGGGATGGCCCGGAGCGAACTCCCGGCAATCGCCAGCGCTTCGATCCAAGAGGTTTTCCTGCCCGAATCGCCCCCGTTTCTAAGGCGCGAGCCACTCAAATCAGAGACCACCTACACCTTCACCCAGTTAAAAGAGAGCGGCGTGGCGCTCAGGATGATCTCGCGTGGCGTGTTACGGATGGAATTCTCCCTCCCGGGGGATTTTTCCAACCTGCGTCCGGGCCATCTGCGGCTCGACTTCCACGTCAGCGGAGAGACGCCGGAGTCACCGGCCCCACAACGGGCGCAAGCGATCGTTAACGACGAGAAAGAGCCGATCGCCTCGCTCCCGAACACCTCCTTTACCAACAGCCAACACCAGATCACGCTGGAACTCCCGCTGGCCGCCTTCCAGCCGGGGCGGAACACCATTGATGTCACCTTTCAGCAACAGGGAACACTGCTCCAATCCCTCTCCCAACGCTCCCTGAATACCGCTCACTCCGTCTTTACCGATACCCTCCAGATCTACAGCACCTCGTTACTGACGCTCCCTGATTTCACCGCGACACCGGTTCTGCCGAACCTCGCCATCACCAGCCGGACCGCCTACCCGCTCGTCGGTCAACCGGATGGCTCAGAGATCACCGTCTACCTGACCGAAAAGCGGCAGGATCTCATCGAGAGCGCCTGGAACATCATGGCGCGCCTCGCCCAGAGTTCCAACACCCTCCTCTACGCCGCGACTTACACCTTTGAGTTACCGGCCACTTCGCACCATCTCGTCGCCATCGGGACGCGCTCCACCCTGCCCGAAGCGTGGCGCACCACGATCCCCCGCCTCATCTTTGAGGAACCGCCGACGATCAAACCGCGCGAACAGGAGGGGACCAACCTGCGCAAAGTGATCCGCGAGTGGCAATCCTCCATGCGGGAAGCGGTCGCCAAAACGACCCCCTCGGCCACCCCAACGCCGACCCCTCCGCCTGCTGTTTCCAAAAAGGAACGCGCCTACCTCGGGTGCATCCCGCCGGTGGCGGATGAACATGGCTGGCTGCTCCTTTTCACCGCACAGGAAGCGCCAATCCTCAGCGAGCGCATCCGCCAACTTGTCCTGCCCGAATACTGGAATCAGCTCATTTCCAACCACATCTATTGGGACCGCACCCCCGAATCGCTCACCCCTTACGCCGAAGGGCCGCGCGTCACCCTCTCGGGGTTGATCCGCTACTACGACGATACGCTCGTCGAGATGCCGCTGGGGGAGACTTATGAATTGCGTCACTGGCTGATCGCCGTCATCGTCGTCCTCTTCTTCTCTCTGGTAGTGACGACGCGGATGTTAAATCGGCTTTACCAACGAGGCGGTTATCGGTTTTAAGTAGAGAAGCCCCTTCTGTGAAACCTTCCCCTTCACTGCCACCACCCCCTCCCTCCCTCCCTGTGTTGCGCCTGCTCCCCGGTCGGCGCGTCGCAAGATGGTGGCCTGCGGCATTGGCTCTTTCGCTTTTCCTCGGGGAGAGCACGCCGCTCAAGGCGCAAAGTCAAGGGGGAGGACGCCCCTCCTTCCTCCCCTCGGCCCCGCCCTCCCCGCCGCCCGCCGCTCCGGGGCGAACCGTGGAGCCGCTCCCTGATACCATCGTCACCCAGATCGAACTCCCGGCACCGCCGCCGACGGCGGAGCCGCTCGACATTCCCGGCAACGCACCGGTCTCCGCCGCCGGGCATGAAAGCGACGCCGTCTTCCTGCGCGAAGGGTCGATCCCCGCCGGCACCCCCGGCAACGCCGCGCCCGGTCACCGGCCCGCCACGATCTATCACGAACAACCGGCGAGCGCCCCGGCGCAGCAAGGGACACCGACGCTCCACTCCGTCCCCGCCGCGAATCCGCCCCCGGTCACCCGTTCGCAACCGGCGCAATACATCGACCCGTACTCTCCCACGATCATCTATGACGATGATCAGCCGGCGATCCCGCGCCGCCAGAGCGTGGTGGAAGTCCCGCGCGGGCCCGACCCCGGCGCCTTGCTCAAGGCGGGGCAATTTGGTGTCGTCGAAGAGATCGCCGAATCGACCCGCGATGCCGGGCTGGCCTCCTCCCTTGGCTGGGCTTACTACCGTGCCCGGCGCAATGACCGTGCCTACCATTGGTTTGAGCGAGCCCTGCAATGGAATGAAGATCTTTACGAGGCGGCCTATGGGCTGGCGCTTACGCTCTTCCGCCAAGGGCAATATGAACGCGCTGAAGAGGTCGCCCGGTGGCGGCTTGCGCAATACCCGAGGATGCGCTCGATCCTCAATGACATTGAGACGCGCCGTGCGGTCTCCAGCTTCCAATCCAAGCAATACACCACCAGCCTCAACCGGCTGCTCGCCATCCAGAAGCACCGCCGTTTGACGCGGGAGGAGCAGATCATGCTCGCGTGGAACCGCTTCCATCTCGGACAGGTCGAGGAGGCGCGGCGCGATTTTGTGCGCCTTTACGAAGCACGGCCCGATCGCCATTCCGGCGAAGGGGTCTACACCACCTACGCCTCGCTTCAGGATTGGCGCGGGTTGCGGGAATTTGCCGACTCGCACAAAGGACCGATCGCCGGGCTTTACCAGCGCCATGTCAGCGAGCGCCTCTACGCCTACGGGTTGCACCGCGTCGCCTATGCCGAAGATCCCAAGCGCCACCCGGAACTGGCCGGGATTACCAGCCCGAGCGTCGGCGTCGACATCGTCGGGCGGAGCCGTTCGGGGACTTCCGGGACTTCGGAGTTAACCGAATACAGCGCGCGACTCGGCGGGACTTTTTTCGCTAATGGTCTGGACCGCTTTGACTTGAACGTCAGCGTCATGGATCTCGACGCCGGGCCGCTCGCGCGGGATACCCCCTTTGGCAAAGCGCCAGAGAGTGGCGAGCAGGATTACCGCTACTCGCCGCGCACCAAATATTCCGGCCTCTTTGAAGCCCGCTTCCGCTGGGAGCGCGAGGGGATGCTCACCCCCTCGGTGGAACTCGGGATCTCGCCGACCGGCGGGGAACTCGGCGCGACGATTATCGGGGCGATCGGCCTGCGCAAAGTCGACGACTGGGGCAACTGGAACGCCCAGCTCTACCGCGAGCCGGTCCGCGATTCCATCCTGAGCTATACCGGCCTGCGCGATCCGTACACCGGGGCGAGTTGGGGCCGCGTCACCGAGACCGGCGGCCGCTTCTCGATCTACACGCAGATGGCCGACCAATGGAGCTTCTACGGCGCGGCGAGCGCGGGGATGCGCACCGGTCGGCATGTTCCCGACAACCCGCATATCTCCCTCTCGCTGGCGGTCAATAAATCGATCCAGCTTGATCCGTTTGAGTTCTTCGTTGTTGGCCCGTCGCTGGCGATGGAGTTTTACGGGAAGAACCTCTCCGGTTTCACCTACGGCCATGGCGGCTATTTCAGCCCTTCGCATCTCATTCAGGGGATGATCTCGGCCCGCTTCCAGACCCATCAGGGGCGTAACTATCTGGCACGCGGCAGCCTCGGCTTCGGCATTCAGAACAACCGGCAGGAGAGCGTCCCATGGTTCCCGAACAACCCGGGGACACGCTGGATCACCGGTCAATCGACCACGGGGGCCGCGCTCCTTGCCAACCTCGAGGCGCTCTATCAGCTCTCCGACCAGTGGGTGCTTGGCGGGGCGCTCGGCTTCAACCTCGCTCCTGATTACAACGATTTTTCCTTGCGGGTTTCGTTACGCTACTTCTTCGACCCGCGCAGCGGCCTTTTTGCTCAAGATTTTTCGACCTATTGATGGAAATCCCCACCCCTTCGTGAAACGAGCCGATGTTTGAGGAGACCGCCATGACAGCGACGATCCTCGTGGTCGACGATGAGCACGAGTTGCGCAAGCTTCTTGTCCGCGTTTTGGAGCGCGAAGGCTTCGTCGTTGAACAGGCCCAAGGGGCGCTCGAAGCGCTTGAGCTGGTTAAAAAAAGCCTCTCCAAAGAGAACGACAAACCGCCGATTGATCTCGTCCTCCTTGATGTCGCCCTCCCCGACATGAACGGGATGACCCTCTTTGCCAAGATGCAGCGCGACGAACGGTTGCGGCAGATCCCGGTGATTTTCCTGACCGGTGACACGGAGTACCAGCAGAAGGCAAGGGCGTTTGAAGCAGGGGCGGTCGACTACATCACCAAACCGTTCCAGCGCAAAGACCTCGTCCTGCGCATCCGCGCCCATATTCGGGACAAACGCCAGCGCGAGGAGGAGAAAGCGACCGCCGCCGGGATTGCGACACAGGCGCAACTCTCGCTCAGTGAAGTCGAGCAGCGTTTTTCCGCGCTGGTGCGCAATTCATTCCATCTGGTGGTCGAACTCGATGCCAACCTCAACATCGTCTACGCCAGCCCGAACCATCTGGAAATCCTCTCCCTCTCCCCGGCGGACCTGACCGGTACGCCGTGGCCGATGCACACGCACGAGGAGGAGCAGCAGGAGATCATCACCTCCCTGACCGAGATTCTGGGAAGCGGCGCGGAGAAACGGCTCCTCATCCAGTTCCGCGATGGGGGCAAGCATTGGCGCTGGCTCGACGCCTGCGGCAGTATCATCAAAACGGGTACAGGCGACACCCATCTCCTTCTGGTTTCACGCGATATTACCCACAGCAAGGAGACCGAGCGCTACCTCCAGCACCTTGCGCTCCACGATTCGCTCACCGGTCTCTCCAATCGTGAACGCTTTACCAACGAGTTGGAGCAGGTCCTTAATGCCGCCCAGTCGAAGGCGGCGCCGTACGCGGTGATGTATGTCGACCTCGACAACTTCAAGCTCATCAACGACCGCCACGGGCATCTCGTCGGCGATCAGGTGTTGCGGGCGGCGGGGACGTTTTTTCAGCGCAACGTCAAGGCGGCGGCGATGATCGCCCGGTTTGGCGGGGATGAATTCTGTCTGCTGCTGCGCTCGACTTCCGCAGAAGAGGCCGCCGCGATTGCCCGCCAACTCTGCGACGACCTCGGCCGCAACCCGATCCACTACGCAGGGAAGCGCCATCGGCTCACCCTCTCCATCGGGCTGGCGCAGGCAGAGCCGAACATCGGCGTCACCGAAATCCTCTCCCGCGCCAATACCGCGCTCCACGTCGCTAAATCGCGCGGGAAGAACCGCTACTGCCTCTACGAAAGCAACAGCGCGGAACTCGTCCACGTCAAGAAATCGGCAGAATGGTTCCAACGGGTGCAGGAGGGGCTGGATGATTCGCGTTTTGAAGCGTGGTACCAGCCGCTGATCAAGCTGCAAACCGGAGCAATCAGCCATTACGAAGCGCTCATCCGCTATCGGGATGACGATGGGCGCATCCACGGCCCCGCCGCCTTCCTCTCCAGCGCGGAACGCTACAACCTCATGCCGCAGGTCGACCGGTACATGATCCGCCGGGTGCTCCACCACCTCTCGGAGATTCCTGACATTGAGGTCTCCATCAACCTCTCAGGCAGTTCCGTCAACGACGCGGCGATTGCCACCTACATTCTCCAATGCTTTGACGAAGCAGCGATCGACCCGCGCCGGGTCACTTTTGAGATCACTGAAACGGTCTTCATGACCAATCTCACGCAAGCCCGCACGATTGTGCAGAGCCTGCAGGCGTTCGGCTGCCACTTTGCCCTCGATGATTTCGGGGCTGGTTTCTCCTCGCTCAACTATCTGCGCCACCTGCCGGTCACGATCGTTAAAGTCGACGGAAGTTTCATCAAAGAGATGCACGCCGATCCGGTCAATCTGATGCTGTTGAAATCGATCAACGAAATCGCCCACCTCCTCGGCAAAGCGACGGTAGCCGAGTGGATTGAAGATCAGAAGACGTTTGAAACATTGCGGGAGATCGGGTTTGACTACGGGCAGGGGTATTATCTCGGTAAACCACTCTCTCCTGAGGAATTACGCAGCCTCCTCTCCAACGGAAGCGTCCCGGTTATCTCCGGTTGAAGCTCGCTTTCAGCCGCAGTGATCCAAGCCCCGGCGTTCCAGATAGCACTGGTGGTAGG
The DNA here is from genome assembly GCA_037189865.1 of Chthoniobacteraceae bacterium. GTDB lineage: Bacteria > Verrucomicrobiota > Verrucomicrobiia > Chthoniobacterales > Chthoniobacteraceae > DATMFV01. Next base: position 180,295 of record JBBCIW010000002.1, read on the forward strand.
CCTCCGCACGCCAGAAGCCGCTCGACGGGGTGATCTCCGTGACGATCGGGTCACGGAACCGGGCGCGGGCTTCGCCAAGAGAGAGCCGCGCCTCGTGCTCCTGTTGGGCTGAATGGGTAAAAATGGCAGAGCGGTATTGCGTCCCGACGTCTGGCCCCTGCCGGTTGAGGGTCGTCGGATTGTGAAGACTCCAGAAGAAATCGACCAGTTCGCGGTAAGAAATCACGGCAGGGTCGAAGGTGACTTCCACCACCTCAGCATGTCCGGTCAACCCGGTGCAGACTTCATCGTAGCTCGGGTGCTCGACATGGCCCCCTTCATAGCCGACCTGTGTCGAGACCACGCCGGGGAGTTTGCGGAACTTCGCTTCCACCCCCCAGAAACAACCGGCTGCAAATGTCGCAAGTTCGCTCATACTCCGCTTTCAATATAGCCACACGACGGCTCAACGCGCAAACGGATCGTTCACTTGCGGCTCCCCACAATAGAAACAGCGCAGGCTGCGGGGGCTGATCGTCCGTTCGCACTTGCTGCACGGGCGCGGCGGCGTGGTCGGGACGCGGCCATCGAGCCGACCGTCGCGCAGGTCGATCTGCACCATTTTCTGAATGAGGGCTTCCTCGGGAACATGCGCGTGTTCCTTGAGCAAGGTCCAGAGCGCTTCGGTAATGAGAAGAAGACGTTCGACCTCCGCTTCGAGCACCTTGGAGCCGCCCGGCGGCGGCTGCGGTTGGTGATGGGGGGAGGGCTGCGGGGTGGAACGGATACGTGACATCGCTCCTCCATAGCAGCTCAGAGCACCTCTGGCCAAAAAAAACGAGCAAAGCCCGCTTGACTTCGTACGCCACCCACTTACCGTTGCCCATATTTTTTCGCTCATGTTCTTACGTTCACTGGCAACCCTAGCCCTGACCCTCGCCGTTCTGGTACAACCGCTTCGTGCCAATGAAGAACTGCTCGACGGGGTAGCGGCGGTCGTCAACAAAGAGGTGATCACCTTCTCTCAGGTTCGCGAATTGATCGCCGCACGCGAACACCATCTTCGCGAGACCTATCGCGGCAAGGAACTCGCCGCCAAGGTCAAGGAATTGCGGATGTCGGCCGTCAATGAACTGGTCGACCGCGCCGTCGTCCTTCAGGAGTTCGAGAAGAACAAGTTCAACATCCCCGCCTATATCATTGATGATCACGTCAACACGATCATCCGTGAACAGTTTAACGGCGATCGGCAGGCGTTCATCCGCACGCTTCAGGCTCAGGGGTATACGATCCAGCGTTTCCGTAAACTGGAGACTGACAAGATGGTCGTGCAGGCGATGCGCGCCCGGGCCGTCAAGCCGCCGGGGCCTCCTTCGCCCGAGCGCATTCAGGCTTATTACAACCGGCATAAGGAAGAATTTTCGACCCCTTCGGAGATCAAGCTGCGCATGATTATCATCCGCAGTGACAATCCCGACGCCCGTAACATCGCCACCCAGATCCGCTCGCGCATCCGCACCGGGGCCGATTTCGCCCGGATGGCCGAGATGTATTCCGAAGATTCCACCCGGGAACAAGGGGGCGACTGGGGCTGGATCGGGCCGACGACGCTGCATGAAGCCCTCGGTGGCCCGGCTTTTCGCCTGCGTGCCGGGGAGATCAGCCCGGTGATGGAGATTGCCGGGAATTACTACCTTCTCTATTGCGAAGCGCGTAAGAACGGGCTGGCTAAGCCGCTCAAGGAAGTGCGTGACGAAGTGGTCAACCGCATCCAGCAGGAAGAGCGGCAGAAAGCACAAACCGAGTGGATCGCCGGATTGCGCAAGAAAGTTTACGTCAAAATTTTCTGATGTCCGCCGCCGCTGCGCCGGTCATCGGGGTCACGTGGGGCGATGCCGCAGGCGTTGGCCCGGAAGTGATCCGCGCGGCCCTTGCTTCCGACAAGCTTGATCCCCGTGTTCAATGGCGACTGATTGGCTCTCTTGAGGGATGTGTGCCGGGGGAACCGACTGCAGCCAGCGCCCGGGCAGCCGTCGAGGCGCTCGAAGAAGCGGCTGCTCTCGCTCTGCGCGGAGAAATCGCCGCCGTCGTCACCGGGCCGATCCACAAAGCCAATGCGCAGAAGGTCGGGTTTGCCTACCCGGGTCAAACTGAGTTTTTCGCTGCCCGCGCTGGGGTCGAAGATTTCGCCATGATGCTGACCGGTGGAGCGTTGACCGTCGCTCTGGTGACGGCTCACCTCCCATTGCGGGAAGTCGCCGAGACGCTCTGCGAAGCGGAGATCATCCGTGTGGGGCGGTTGTTGGAGCGTTTTCTCCTTCAACGCCACGCCGGACGGGCGGGAACCATACGCATCGCCGTCGCGGGGCTCAACCCGCATGCAGGGGAATCGGGGGTCCTAGGCTCGGAAGAGGGGGCGATCATTGCTCCCGCCATGGCACAACTCAACGCATCGGCGAAGGGGAACGTCACTTACTCCGGTCCACACTCCCCGGATACCCTTTTTTGCGCCGCTGTCGCAGGCGAGTACGACGGCGTGCTCTGCATGTACCACGATCAGGGATTAATCCCGCTCAAGCTCCACGCCTTTGACGAAGGGATCAACGTCACCCTCGGGCTCCCTTTCTTGCGGACCAGCCCGGACCACGGGACCGCCTTCGACATCGCGGGCAAAGGGATCGCCCGGCCTGATAGCATGATCGCGGCGATGCGGTTGACTTCCGAGGCTGTGTTAAGGAGCGTCGTCACGACCTAGCCCAATAGCCGGGCTGAAAGAGGCCCTACGGGTTGCCCCGCTGGAGGAGGCCCTGAATCCCGGCTTCATCAAGCGTCTTGGTGGCGACATAAATGCCGCCCATGCGTCCGGTAAATCCGTAAGCATTCCCCTGCCCCATTCCGATGTGCATCACGCCCTCCAAGCGGATAACCCGCACGGCAAGCGTCTCCTGATGAATGAGCAAGCCATCGCGATAGAGGTGCACTTCTCCATCGTGAAACGTCACGGCGAGGTGTTGCCAGGATTCGGTCAGCAGTTCGCCGTCACGGTTGACCTTAGCGGTCCGTGCGCTTTGCTCCCCATCCCCGACGGCGAAAAGCCATCGCGTCCATGACTTTTGCAGACGAAACCCGCTATCCCCGGTATCCCACTTATTGTTGACCAGATCTTCATTAAGATCGCGACGCTCAGGTCGAACAAAGAGGGCGATCGTCAAGCTCTCATAATCTCCCTGAGGGATCGGAATCCGTAGAAAGTTTCTCTCTTCTTCGCCCTCACCATTGCGGAACTCAAGTTCACGCAGCGTCCCGAGATTTCCCTCCACAATCGCCGGAGGATGCGCTTGATCGAAAGGGAATTCGGCCTCACCGAAGTACTCAAACAACGTTTCCGAACGGAGGGAGAGCGCAGCGAGCAACCATACACAGCCACACAAAAAGCTAGTTTTCATAGATCTCGATCTCTCTGATTTGCAGCTTGGATTTACCTACCTGAAGGCTTTCGATCATCAAACGCAGACGCTGCGTTTCCCGGGCGGGAAGGGAGGTTTCGAGGATAAACTCCTCACCACCTGTAAGGGTAGCGATCTCCTCCCAACTGCCATCGGCTCCCTCTTGCTCCACTCGCGCCTTCTCAATGTTTGACCCGATGACTAGCAATCGCGCAGGACGACGCGGGGAGCCAAAGTTGAGTTCCACCCCCATCCCCGATTGGAACGCCGATTGCTCAAAGCCAGCACCGCGCGGATCTTTCATCCCGTCATTCACCATCGTCGGGCGCAGATGAAGGCTACGGGAGGTACCGACACCAGTGACCTTCGTCCCTTGGGAGCGATGGGCAATATTCCCCGGAACTAGCGATGCCTTCCATGCGGCGGCCTCCATCTCCTCCACCTTGGTCCACTGGAGATCCTCTGGCACCGGAACCCCTTGGGCGACAAGGATGACCCCCTCATACGGTTGAAGCCTAAGGGTGATTTCCCCTTTTGCGCCGGGGATTTTCTCTGCGCTCCCAAGGCGACTCCATTGCTCCACCCCGGCAAGCCGCGGATCGCGAATCGTGACCTCCCGCTCATGATACAGCAAATTGGCAACGAGAAGAATGCTCTCCTCGTCCCGGTGGGAGAGCGCCGCCGCCCACCCCTCCCCTGCATCGAGGCGTTCCACCGGTTGACGCACCAGCAAAGGGAAGAGAGCATGAAACTCTTGGGAAAGGTACGGGAGACTGGCAAAGGCCCCCGGTTCATCCCAAATGAGATACTCCGTGTACCAGGAGATCCCGCTCACCCCATGGATCAAACCGATGATCTGCTGGAGACGCATCTCCCGCGCTGTCGGGCCACGATTGCCCTCCGCATTATAGTTACCATAGTTGAAGCCTTGCGGCGTGAGCCAACGGGCGCGGAACGACTCTTTCCCCGTCACGATTTCATCCAAAAAAAGCCCCACACGCTCCATCGGTCGACTCGAAGAGCCTCCTTCGAGAAAAAGCGGGTAGGGATCAGGCGCAAGAATATCTGCACAAGCCTGATAATCACGCACCCCTTCGAGACTATTGTTCAACAGGATGACAGGCCGGTGGGGATCTTCCTCCCGGATGAGTTGATAGATCTCCTGAAGACGCACGGGATGCATGCCGTTGGCTTCCGGTTCGTCAAAGAGATAATACGCTAGCACAAACGGGTGATCACGAGCGGCCCGGGCGACCGAACGATATTCATCACGCTCCTGAGCTGTGAGCGGTACTTTCCCCATCGGGGTATAACCTGTTTTACTACCAGCAGCAATGTAGACAGCCGAATAGACCCCATGTTGGGCCAGATGCTCAATCTCCTTCACCATGGACTTAAACGGGGCCACAGCCCAGACCGGGGCAGCCAGCGTCAACGCCATCCCGGGGAAGCGGTTCTCATCCATCTGCATCCAATTACCGAAGCAAAAACCGTAGACAGGAAACGGTTTACCTTCGCGGAAGAGGAAGCCGTTACGGTCGATCCAGACCTCTCCCGCGCGAAACGGCAACCGGGTGATCGTCCGCTCCAGACGCAACGGTCGCCCGTCAGTTTTGAACTCAACGACCAAAGTATAGCTACCCTCTGCCAAAGTATCAGCTTGAGGCACGGCGATCCCCCAGCGATGAGGAGCGAGTGAGGTGACGACAGCGTTTCGCTCCTTGCCGTCCTGACCTTGGAGCACGGCGCGCAGATCGCTAAGTGACAAGCTTTCATCGACCTGATGCAACTCGGCCTCAATGGTCTTCAAATTTTGACTAGCAAAAATTGACGCCCGATAGCCGGGGGCCAACAGTTTCAACTCCGCCGGAAGGTAATCGGCATCCACCTCCGTGCTGGCAAACGCCAACATTCGCTCAGGGGCATTAGCCAAAGTAACCTCATGCCGCAGCGTTCCGGCAAAGCCGGGTTGATCACCCAGAGCGATCTCTGTCTCAACGTCGGCCGATTTACCATCTGCTAAACCGAACATCTTTTTCCCCCGCGTCTTTTCCCCATCCGGTAAAAACGAATGGAGCATCAGGTTGCGATACTTGCCGGTGCGATTGAGGACTTTGATCGATTGACGCAGAAAGTAGCCCCCTTCCCTACGAACCACTCGGGCCGGGCCGGGCATCAACTTCCAGCCCAAAAGCTGGCGATCAAACGACGGCAGCTTGAGAACGCCGAATGAATCCGGCCGCGCGAGGGCGTCAGCAGAAGCCGGCCACATCGTAATCCTTTGGCTCCCCTCGCCGCGCGGGACCCGCTCCCGGGCCACTTGAACCCCCCATTGTTCCAGCGCCGGATCGATCGCCAATTCCGCCAGTGGAATAGCCAGTTCGACCGTCCACCCTTCCGGTCCGATCTGTGTTGCTGCACGAGCGGTCGTATTCCACTGACGTTCCTTGGTATGACCACCCTGCCCGTACCGGATATCGGTGACAACGCCCCGGGCATTCACCAGAATCTGAAAAAACTCCGAACGATCGTCACCGGTTTGAAGGAACAGCTCCAGAACGTCATCCTTCCAAACCGCCCCATCGCGCTCGCGCTCCTCCGCCATGACCTTCCCGCCAGGCTCGTCTGCTTTTGCGCTAAAATAGAGCGTATTCCCATCGCTCAAAAGGCGAAACGCTGTATCGGGATTGGCCGGTTGTGCCGTTGCAAGCGTCTGGAAGCTTCGCTGCCATGTCCCTTCACGGTAAAGCGGCTCATCAAGTTTACCATCGACAGTGATAGCTCCAGAGGGGATCAGCTCCAGCGGTGCGGCAAGCCCCGCCAGAGACCATCCACTCCACAGAACGAATAAAAGGAGGGAACGCATCTAGGATATAAACCCCATTTCCCAACATTAAGTCAACACTATCTCAACTATTTATGAACCATTCATCCCATCATCCTCTTCGCCCCCTGAGAGGTATTCCTGCGCCAATCGTCGAAAAGCCTCGCTTTCGCACCGGCGCAAGGTGGCGCCCTCACTTAACTCAGGCATCAGATAGAGCCCGGGAGCGTGGATCGCATGGTGCCGGATGCGCCAAAGCAACATCCGGGCGGCGGCTTCACCGATTTCCACCATCCGCTGCTTGAGTGTCGAGAGCGGCCCAAAGGGGAAGTGGACATCATCAAGTCCGGTGGCGGCGATCACGCTCACCTCCTCCGGCACGGCTCGACCTGACTCCAACACGGCCCGAACTGCCCCTTCGGCCTGATAATCACCGAGGCAAAAAATGGCATCCACTTCATGCTTGAGCAAATAATCCCGGATGCGTTGATATCCGATCAATGCAGAGGGAACCTCTGAAGAAGGGGTGCTATAACGATCCTTGCCAAAGCACTCGCCATCGAGAATGACCAACTCCATCTCTGCACAAGTCGCCCGCACTAGCGAAAAAGCAGCACAGACCTGCCGGGAAGAAACCGATACGCGAATCGGCGCCTCAAAAAGAAGCACCACCCGGCGCCTCCCGCTCTCCACCCATGCCCGAGCCAGACAAAACGCTGCATTAAAATAGTCATTGGAAACAAAATCGGCGGTGTGACGAAAGGAGGGCGGGTTGATATGCACCAGCGGCAGGTTCTCCTCTGCACAAACCGTCTTGATCTCAGAAAGATGCTGGACCCCCGCGCCCGGAAAGGCAATCACCCCATCCACACGCCCCAGAGCCTTGCGCACCTCTTCAACCCCGGCATTAGGCATCGTGACAATATCGAGCGCTGTCACCATCATTTTCGATTTCAGCGCCTCGTGGGTTGCCCCGAAAAAGATATTTCCTGCCCAGTTGTTACGATTCTCCCCAATGGGGATATTGATTCCCAGACAATGATGCTTTTTGGGAGCTGGACTAGCCGCCCCGGAAGTCAGAAAAGTCCCCTTCCCCGGAATCGCAGCCAACTTCCCCTCCTCCGCGAGCGATCTGATCACGGAGCGAACCGTTGAGTGGCTTACCTTGAGGTGACTGGCAAACTCATGGATGGTCGGGAGGCGCTGATCGACTTTCGCCCCTCCGCCAAAAAACTCGGCAATGATGTAATCGCGGACAATTTCCGCAGGGCGCTTGGTCGGAGTCATTGGAGTCATGAAAAGGATTCTGTTGAAAACGGGTCAAACATGATCGCTTGGCAAGAAGGAAAGCCTCGGCAAACGTTGCCATCCCGCGGCTCAAGCCGATGACCGCCCCTCCGCCCAGCCTTTCATTGAACGACCCGCCCACAGTGTAGAAGCGCCCTGATCTTTTTCAACACTGTTTTACAAACCCTCGAAACACGCCACCAACCCAAGAAGCAACCCCCTCTTTATTAGGCAGTTACAACAAAAACACCCTCGGAATTCCCGAGAGATTACCCTCCCTTCCTTTGACATCCTCAATAAAAACCGTTGACGCCCACGGTCTGATTAGACTATTTTTCAACTAATTCCCAACACTTTACCTTACCGGTAACCGTCGATCACCTCAACCCCCGTCGCGTATGTTGATCCAACCTTTAGCTTCACTTCTCCCGCTCTCCATCAATCGGAAGTTGCCGCTCTTTGCTGCTCTCTTCTTCGCATGGGGAGCGAGCGCCTCCGCCCAACAGGATGGAACATGGGAAAGCGCTACCGGTGGCGGTCAATGGAACACCTCCTCCAACTGGAAGGACAACCAGATCGCCAACGGCGCAGGGAAAACAGCAACCTTTGACGGAGCCACCGGAAGAACACTCACCCTTGATGTCCCCGTGACCCTTGGGCACATCAACGTTACCAACTGGAATGCCACTAACTGGCACCTTTCCGGAGGAACCCTCACCCTCGACGCGGAAAGCGAAAAACCGACCCTAACCCTCCCTTCGGCATCTGCCGTGGACTCCCTGCGAATTAGCTCCACGATCGCAGGCGTCAACGGATTTGAAAAACTGGGTGCCGGTCGTCTCTACCTTTCTGGAAACAACACCTTTACGGGCGGCGTTACCGTGAGCAGGGGAACGCTCTGGACCAGCAATGCGGCGACTCTCAACAGTTCGGCTCCTAATGCCGTGACGATGGCCGGTGGAACGTGGTTGCTCGACGGCAGTAATCAGAACTATCAGAACGCGATCATCCTCGCTAACGCCAGTTCCACGCTCAGCAACTCATCCGCCACCCATCAGATTCTTAGCGGAGTCATTAGCGAAACCGGCGGCTCACGACAGATCAATTTCCAAAGCAACGGCAGCGCTACCGGCTTTACCCTCCGGGGTAGCAATAGCTACACCGGCAATACCGTTATCGGCAGTCCCAGCGGCACGGTGACCTCGATCGTGTTACGAATTGAGAATGACAACGCACTCGGAACCGGAACTTCCTCGGTCCACTTCAACGATGGCGGCACCAAAACCCACGACAACGATGCGCTACACTTGGCCGGTGGTGTCACCATCGACCACAAGACGCTGACGCTGCGTGGCCGAGGGCGCGATCAGGGCGGTTCCCTGCGCAGTATTGAAGGTGAGAATACCTGGAAGGGTGCCGTCTCGACAGGGACTAGCCTCAATGCCAGGATCGGTGTCGATGCAGGGCGTTTAACCATTGAGGGCGTTATCTCCGGAACCAGTGCCAACGGAATCACCAAGGTGGGTGAAGGCACACTCCGGCTCACCGCCGCCAATACCTATAGCTCTGGAACAGCTATTCATGAAGGAACCCTCCATGTTACCCATGCACAAGCGCTCGCCGGCGGCGATCTCAGCGTGGGAAATGGCACCGGAAACGCCACGCTGCGAATCGGCGCGGGGACAACGCTCTCAGTCGCCGACCTGACGCTGACCGGCCCTAGCCGAATCGCCTTTGAACTCACCGGCATCAGCAACGCCACGCAGATCGCCGTGACGGGAGATCAACTCGGCTCCGGCACCTATACGATCGACCTCTTTGATGGAGGAGGCTTCTCGGAAGGTAGCTATACCCTGATGACCGTCGCAGGTGGCGCGTTTGAAGCCACTAACTTCATCCTTGGCAATGTCGATCCGGGAATGGAAGGCTCGACACTTTCATGGGACAATGGTATCCTGACGCTTACTCACACCGCTGCGGTTCCCGAACCCGGAACGATGGCCCTGTTCGTGCTGGCAACAGCCTGCGGAGCCTTCCTCCGTTATCGTCGCCCCCGGGTGTAAACCGTCGTTCCCGCCCAATGCCCCCCTCGCAACGTTATTCAGGCTTTACGCTCACTGAGACGCTTCTCTCTCTGGGCGTTGCAGCCATCCTCCTCCTACTGTTGTTTACCGGAGTCGACGGCATCCGTCAGAAGGCGATGACAACGAAGGCTATCCACAATGCACGCATTCTGGCTGCCGCAGGGGTCAAACACGCTACGGAACACAAAGGCGCCATTCCGAGGACCTACTGGGCACCCAATCGCGCTGACGCCCACCTTGATACCAACTTCATCAAAGCGCTCATTCCCTATGTTTACGAAAACGTCCGCCTGAGCAGCACCGGCGCCTTAATGGTTGATGGGGTCTTCCGTGCTCCCGGCCTCAGCGGCTACCGTCGCTCCCAAGACCAATGGACCATCTGGAACTGGAATCAGGTCGACTGGATCAACATCTCCCACTCCCGCCGCAACGGACCGGCGACGACGGCGGTCGTGATCAATACCTATCTTGATGAAACCAGCCGCACTCCTTTTCTCATCTCCTCCGACCGGAACGACGGGACGGGAGGACTGGGCGAAGGCTTCCAAACCCAGTTTTCCAAATATGTCCCCGAAGAAATCTGGATTTATGGAGGTGGAGCGATCGTCGCCTATTGCGATGGACATGTCGAGATCGTCCGCGCCCCTACCAGCACCAACATCTTCAAACGCTAGAACATGCGCTACAACATAGGCTTGGCAACCGGTGACGTCACTCCGCCTGCGGGTGGGCCACTAAGCGGGTTCTCCCGTGGCGGCTTCCATTCCGCCACCGGTGCCTACCATCCACTACGGGTGGTTGCCATAGCGATTGATGACGGAACAACACCGATTCTGATCATTAGTATTGAATGGATCGGCTTTCATGATTTAAGCACCCCGATTCGCCAGCGTCTGAGCGAGGCGACCGGGCTCCCCTCCGCGCAGATCATCCTGAGCGCAACCCATACCCATTGCGGGCCGATGCTGCGGGAGTCGGGGATCAAGGCTCATGGAGCGATAGATACCCGCTACCTTCAGCAAGCCGTGGAAACGATTGTCGCAACGGCGCTCCGGGCATGGACCCACCGCAGCCCTTCAACCCTCCGGTATGGAACCGGCACCTGTTCGCTAGCGATGAATCGGCGCTTCCCCGATCCCTCCAATCCAAAGCGGGTGCAACGCAGGATCGCCCCTAACCCGGAAGGGCCGGTGGACCACGAAGTTCCGATCCTGACGATTGAAACCGAAGGAGAAATCCGAGGGGTGCTCTTTAGCTATGCCTGCCATCCCACCTCCCGAGGGGGGCTTCTCTTCGGGGGTGACTATGTCGGCTTTGCCTACGACGAGATTCAGGAGGCGATTCATGACGCTCAACCGTGCTTCCTGCAAGGGTGCGCTGGAGATGTTAAACCGCGCCCGCTTCAGGCAGGCAGCAATGACTTCGGTTTGCGCCAGATTGACGAGGTTCGCGAGATTGGTCGGGAACTAGGGCGAGCCGTTGTTCACGCTATTCGAACCGAAGAGTTCCAAGTGGTCACCGGAGCGATCAAGACTAAACAAACCGTATTCGATCTCCAAACCGAACCGGTCGACTGGAGCCTTGTGGAGGCAACCTCGCGCAATCCCGACGCCCCTGATTATCAGAAACGTTGGGCTGAGTATTACCACACCCACAGGGATGCGGCTCAAGCATGCAACGTTCCATTTGAAATCCAGACAGTAACCCTCGGCAACTCTCTAGCGCTGATCACGCTCGCAGGCGAGATGACCGTAGAACACGGGTTGCGCCTCAAGCGTGACCTCCGCCCTGCCTTCGCCCATGTCCTACCGCTAGCCTACACCAATGAAACGGTTGGCTATGTTCCGGTGAGCCGCCAGTTCTCCGAATGGGGCTATGAAGTCTTTGATGCTAATCAATATTGGCTGCGAACGGGGCGCTATCTCCCGGAAACTGAAGACCGGCTCCACGCGCAGATCCACGCCATGTTAGACCTTTCTGCCACTAATTCACCATGAACCCACTCCCATCCGATCTCCTCTCAGGCCATTGGCCTCTGGAAAACGATCATCGCAACCACTCGGCCCACGAGTTCTGCGCAACAGCAAGCGCCATCACCTATGGCGAAGTCGATGGACGCCGCGCGGCGAGCTTCCACGGAGCGACCAGTTCGCTAGAGATCAGCGATCACCCTGCTCTGCGCCCGGGTGAGGGCGACTTCAGCCTTGCGCTCTGGCTCCACACGCCGACCAGCCGTGAAGGCGGGGATGTCGTTGGCGACCTGATCAGCAAGTTTGACCCCGACACGCGCAAAGGATTCCAACTCCTCGTCGCTACCCAAACCGGGACCACCGTCACGACTCAACCTAACTACCGCCAACTCCAGTTCGGCACGGATGATGCGTGGGTCGAGGAGAGCTGGAACTTCTGCGGGAGGCCGGGGCAGGCATCGAAAATCGCCGCTTTGACTGCGATGAACGGAAGTCTCTATGCTGCAACGACGGAACTCGGTGCTCAACAATCCGGGCATCTCTGGCGTTACGAAGGGGGCGAGAATTGGCACGACCTTGGAACCCCGCCGGTCGGTTGCAATTCAGTGGAATCCCTAGCCTTCTTTGATGGAAATCTCTTCGCCGCCTCCGGGCGCTACAACCCGAGAGGCTCCCAACTCGGCCTCGCGCAGAACCCCCGTCCCGGTGGGCCGGTCTACCGCATCCTCCCTGATGGACAATGGATCGACTGCGGCCATCCGGGGCTCGAAGGAGCACACCCCGACGATCCCGACACCCTAACCGGTGAGTCCAATCAGGCGGATGAGACCAACTGCCTAACGGTTTTCCGGGGCGATCTCTATGCTACCAGTCACCACCGACGCGGTCTCTATCGTTACGAAGGAGGGAAGAACTGGAAACCGGTCGGCCCTGATTTTCGCATCATGTCGCTCACCATTCATGAAGGGAACCTCTACCTGCTCCGCAACGGCGGAAGCGGCGGGGTTTATCGTTATGAGGGCGGGAGCGACTGGACATGGTGTGGAGACCCACCCCGCTCCACTCAAACCTATTGCGCCCTGACGCATCAGGGAGAGCTTCACGTCGGCACTTGGCCGGAGTGTGAGATCGTTCGCTACCTCGGCGGCACCCGCTGGGAAGTGCGCGGGATGATTGGCTATGAGCGGGAAGTGATGGCAGCTTCTCTCTACAACGGAAAGGCCTACTTTGGAACGCTCCCGATGGCTAACATCTTCCGCATGGAGCGCAACGGCTTCACTTTTTTCGGCAATATTGATAACGATCCCGGGCATTTTCTGCGCCGTGCATGGTCGATGGCGGTTTATAACGGCGCCCTCTATGCCGGGTCACTCCCACAAGGCAATGTCATGAGCCGACGTACAGGGGCGGTCGCTACCTACGACCATGCTCTCCCCGCCGGGTGGCACCACCTCGCCGCGATCCGTCGTGATGGGGAAGTCTCCGTTTCCCTCAATGGCAACGTCGTCGGTCGTTGCCCTACCCCACCTGTAAAACTCAATCTCGATACGCCACAACCGCTACGAATCGGCGGTGCGGGTGTGGGCCACGCTTTTAACGGAGCGTTGCGCGATGTCCGCTTCTATCAGCGGGCACTCACACCGGAGGAAGTCAGGACGCTGGCCGCTAACCGGTAGCCTCCATCCTTAAAAGTGAAACGCATCCCCCCTCGTATCACCCGATCGCAAGAGCGACTACCGGATTCATGATCCTTTTTGGTCTGGCGTTGCTGTTGACAGCTCTGGCCGCTCTTGTGGCCCCGAAGGAGGCTCAACTAGCCAATGATGCCGATCCTTTCGGCGAGCCTCCTTCCCACCTCGCTCTGACGGCTTTTCCTATAGTGGGAGGCGGCATGATCGCCAGTGGTCTCTGGCTTTGGGTTAGGGCGTATTAAGGTAACGGCTTTATGGGGATAAAAGATGGGTTTTTGAGTCAAAAATGGTGCGCGGAGGTCCGGCGAATCGAGATTCCCTGGACCGAAAAGCGCCATTTTTGGCCAAAAAGACGCTTTTAGGCCCATGAATGGGTTAACCTTAACACGCCCTAGCAAACCTGCCCGTTTCCGGGCCGGACGAGAGCCCCGGGGGTGATCGTCATCCATGTCCGCCCGTCGATCTCCTGCAAACGCAACGGCGCACCGAAGACCTTCCCTAGAACGTCAGCCTGCAACACCTCCGAGCGAGGCCCTGCGGCCACCACCCGCCCCGCTTGCAAGGCGAGTACATCGGTGACTCCGGGGATGATCTCCTCGACATGATGCGTGACAAAGAGGAGCGTCGGGGCATCGGGCTGGCGCGTCAAGGCTTCGACAAATTCCAGAAAATACTCCCGTGCCACAGGGTCAAGCCCCGCACACGGCTCATCAAGGATGAGGATCTGCGGCTGCGCCATCAAGGCACGCGCGATCAACACCCGCTGGCGCTCCCCTTGTGAAAGCACCCGCCAATCCCGCCCGGCAAGGTAGCGACAACCAATCCGATCGAGCATCGCGGCGGCTTCTGCCTGATCGGCTTCGCTAATGTCACCCCAGTAATCAATCACTGCGTATTTACCGCTGACGACCGTAATCAATGCCGGTTCGTTATCCGCCATCTGCTGGCGCACGGAAGAACTAACGATCCCGATCCGTTTGCGCAACTCCGGCCAATTGGATGCTCCGTAGCGCTGGCCAAGGACATCGAGCCGCCCGCCAGTGGGGGTCTTGTAACCGGTGAGCGCGCTGAGCAGCGAGGTCTTGCCCGAGCCATTGGCACCGAGGATCGCCCAATGCTGACCGGGAGTGATCTCCCAACAGACGTTATCAAGGATCAGTTGTCCGTCACGAACAAGGCGCAAATCAGTCAAAGAAAGGATGGGAGCAGGCATGATCAAAGAAAAGGGAAGCCGCCATTGTGCCGCCCCCGCCGCTCTGGTGCAATAGCGGAAAATGGTACGGACGCCTTACGCCCAGCCCTTCTACGGGTCAATCCACAAGATCCCCTCCTCATCGACCCGGGTGGCATAGGTGCGGACGCGGGTGGCGGCGTCGTAAAGGCCCTTGCCGGTTTTGAGATCAAACTCCCACCCATGCCAAGGACAACGCAGGACCATCCCCTCCAGCGCCGGGTCGTACTGATAAGCCGCAGCCGGGGCGTAGGTGCCATGCAGGCTGCCTCGGCAAAGCGGCGCCCCCTGATGAGGGCAATGATTGCGAAGCGCATAAAACCGCCCCTCAAGGTGAAACAAACCGATGGAGAGATCGCCATGCCGGATGATGCGCGATTGCCCCGGGGCCAGTTCCGAAGCGGGGCCGACGCGGATCGGCTCGCCGCCCCGCACTGGCGGCGGCACCTCGGAGAACGCGATCGCAAACGCCTTTTCGAGCGGCTTCGGGGAACAGGGGGGCGTTTTCATCCTTGGACCTCCTCTCGAAGCTGCGGCAGCCGGGGGGCAAACAACGCCGCTGCGTTGCTCCAGAGGATACGCTCCTTTAGACCCTCATCCAATCCCGGCGGGAAGGAGCGCACCGGGTCATCAAAATCCCAGTGCGGGAAATCGCTGGAGAAACAAAGCGTGCGCTCTGCCTCAATCATCTCCAGCATCGCAAAAAGATGGCGCTTGTGCGGCGGCTCCTCCATCGGCTGCGTGGTCAGGCGGACATGCCTCAGCAAATAGGCAGAGGGAGCCTCTTTGAGCCATGGAACGGTACTGCGCAATCCTTTGAAATCCTTATCCATGCGCCACATGAGATGCGGCAGCCATCCAAAGCCCCCTTCTGTCAACAAAACGCGAAAGTTGGGGAACTTCTCAAACGTCCCTTCGAGAACAAGGCTGGCGGTGTGCGCCATAAAGGTCTGAGGAAGGGAGACATGCCATTCAAAGTAGCTCGAAGGCCGCCCGACAGGGGTGGAGGAGAACAGGGAACCTTCCGCGCCCGGGTGCAGGGCAAAGACAAGCTGGTACTCCTCGCAGGCTTCAAAGATCGGCTCATAAAAACGGTGCCCGTAGAGATGGTGAGCCTCTCCGGCGACGTTGATCTGCACCATCTGCCGATGGGTAGCCATCCGCCGGATCTCTTTCGCCGCCTCGCGCGGATCGGCAGTATTGATCGAGATCGAACCAAGGAAACGGGGATCATGAGAGAGATAGTGTTCCACCAGCCAGTCGTTGGCAGCCCGGCAGAGCACATTCCCGATATCGATCGAGTGAGCCAGACTGTAAGTGGTAGCAAACTGCGGCTGAAGCAGCCCATAGGTCACCCCATAACGGTCGATATGGTTACATAGGAAATCATCCGGTGTACTAAAGTCGGCATCGCGCCGGTTAACCCCGAAGGGGTTGGTATAGCTATGCGATCGCCCGGCGGCCATCCCCTGTAAGAGTGCCGTCTGATAGCGGGCGGGAATGAACGGTTCGAGCGGATATTGGGCATTAGGGGAACAGTGGATATCGCAATCGAAGATGCGGGGCTTCATGGGAAGGAGACTATCACCACCCGACCGGGGGCAACAACGAAGGAGGCTTGGGATTTAACGGCAAAAAGTTGGGTGTTTTTGAAGTTGGCACGCTCAGGCTGGCTTCGCTAGTCTCAAGGGCGTGACAGATTTTCAGGCTCCGTTGGAAGATTGGCTTAGTCTGCGCCCGGCTGTGATCCATATTTATCGGGGCGCAGTCCCTGAAGAAGGGGCTAACACGGCAGCGGCGCGCGGCGGCAATCACTTCGCGTGGCTTCTGGAACGCGGGAGCGCCACCGTCTGGTCGCGGGGAGCGGCGACGACGGCGAAGGCAGGGGAGTGGCTCATCGCCGACCCCGGGGAACGCTACCAGCTCTTTACCCCCGATGCCCGGATTGTCTCCATCCACTTTCAAGCGAAATGGCCCGATGGATGTCAGCTCTTTGAGGAGGGTCTAAGCCTCGTTCTCCCTTCAGCAGAACACCCCAGGCTCAAACAGGCAGCGCTGACGCTGCTACGCGCCATGCGTGGAATCCTGCCTCAAGCGCCCGCGCAGATTCGGGCCACCCCGCTGCCGGTCGCCTCCTATCTTGAGATGCAACATCTCGGCCTTGGGTTCATCGCGACGCTGGCGCAGGCGTTGACCGGGGCGGGGCTGATCCCTTCCCGGGCAGGGCGCTCGGACCCTCGCCTGCTGGCCCTCTGGCGAGAGCTTGACCGCTGGCCGCTCCATCTCCCGCTTGATCTTGCACGGCTGGCGCAACAGGTCGGTATGGGGCAGGATCGGCTGGTTCGCTTCTTCCAGCAAGCGTGCGGCTCGACACCGCGCCGCTATTTGGAACACCGTCGGCTCGACTTCGCCCGACGGTTGATCGGCCACACGGCGCAACCGATCAAAGCGATCGCCTTCGACCTCGGTTTTCCGGCTCCGGCTGACTTCACCGCGTGGTTCAAGCGGATGGAAGGGGTTGCTCCGAACCTCTACCGGCAGCAAGCATCCCACTCGGGAGATCTCTAAATCGCCGCCCCGCCTGCTGGCCCGTGTTGCTTCTCGCTTTCGCGCTTGCCAAAGCCCAGCAGCAAGGGTATCGTCTTTCAAAGCTACGTTGTTTTGGTCCCCCGGCTTATAACGGCCCCCCTTAATAAGGAGACCGGAAGCGGGGGAAATCCGTTTTCTCTTTAGAGCCTCTGTGAGAGGGAAGAGAGAAGGGTGTCCGGAAACAACGTCTGTTTTTTAGTTTTCCAAAACCTGATTCAACGACGATGACCTCGAACTTCAACGGCATTTGCACGACCCGGCCCCACGGTGGCCCGGTGCGTTGCAACGTGGCGTTAAAAGTTGCGACCGATGAGGTCTCCATCGCAGCGATGCAGGTGATGGGAGCTTTCTCCCCGTTTCTCCATTCGAGGCTGAAGCGATACCGCCACCGACTTGCCGCGTGCCGGCACTCGGGGGGCTAGAGAAGCGGCGCGTTTGCGCCTTGCCACCTCTCTCCTCTCCGGGAATCTACCCGGAGCACCCCCCGCCTTGATCCCCCACCGATCACCTTTTTCGGTCATTAGCGTCCTTCCATGGACTTATCTTTTAACAGGAACCCTAAACGCTTGGCATCAGTATGAGCAAAAGAATCCACATCACCGAACTCGACGCACGCCGCCTCAACCGTCTCATTGAGCGGACGGCCCACCCTGATGGCCGTCATCAGGAATATCTCAATCGGCTTAAAGGCGAGCTCGACCGCGCTAAGATCGTCGATGAAGATCATCTCCCCAACGGATTGATCACGATGAACTCGATCGTGGAGCTTGAAGACCTCGCCGACGGGGAGATCTCGACCTACACCCTCGTCTTCCCGGAGGAGGCTGACGCTTCAGAGGGGTTGATCTCCATCCTCGCCCCGCTCGGCACGGGGATGCTTGGTTACAAAGCCGGCGACACCTTCAGTTGGGAAACCCCCGGCGGTAAGGTGCGCTACAAGATTCTGAGCGTCTCGACCCGTCCCCGGACAACGAGCGGGGTGCTCTAAACCAACTCCCCTTCGCTTTACCAAAGGGCGCGGAAGGTTTCATCCGCGCCCTGTTTCCCCCGCAGGCTCAAGTGAAGACCACGATCGCCTGCCCGTTGACTTCGGGTACGGTGACGACCCGATAGCCGTCGCGTTCGATCGCGTCGAGCTTGCGACCGCAACCGGCTAGGTAAACCTCCCCCGGCGCGTTGCCATCAAGCCGGAGCGCCACCTCGACCTCTCGCAGCACGATCGGCTCCTCGATCATCTGTGCCTTGCGCCCCCGCAGTTCGGGAACGTAGCTCAGGAGGTGCACCATCCGCCCTTCGCCATTGCGGGTCACCGTCGCCTGCGCAAACGACGGCAGCCCCCGCGTCCACAGAAGAGGCCGGGGAAAAAGCGTGCCGAAGGCATTGGAAAAGAGCTGGCGATAGGCGACGACGGCATGCTCAAAATACCCCCGGAAGATCGGGAAACTAAAATGGAGCACTTTGTCACGAAGGGCCAACGCCGCACGCCCGGTCGCCCCTGCCGGTGGCGTATAGAGGTATTCATGGAAACGATCCCAGGTCCCGTGTCGGAAATGGCTGCCATGGATTTCAGCAAGGAGCCGCCCTCCCTCCGATAACGCCCCAAGCGCTACGCCGTGCTCGTAAATCGTGATTGGCAAGGCCGGGATTCCCTCGCTGACTTCCGGCGCAGTCGTGAAGTAGGCCGGGCGGTGCGGCTCCTCCCCCTCAAAAGCAGCCGGATAACCCTCCAGAGCGAAGGCATCTCCCTCAGGCCGCAATCCGGCCCAAGCCGAACTGATCAAAACACCGCCACTAGCGAGATGCGCCTCCAGCTTTCCGCGCAATTCCTCATCCACCACCACGTCATCAGGCAGGATCAAGACCTGATAGCCAGAAAGATCTCCCACCCCATCGCTGACATCAAACTGAAGCTTCAACTCACTCAACATCCGCGCCGCCCCCATCAGGCTGAAAATATGCCGATCATAGTCCGAAGGAAACCGACGCAAACGCGGGTGGACGATCGCGATCTCTGCAAGGGCCTGCGCTCCTTGCGTCCAACGATCGAGCGAATGAAGATGTCGATAAACCCGCTCGATCATGGCGTAGACAGCCGGTTCCGGCGCACCAAGGGGATGAAGATGATCACCAATCGAGCAAGCGCCGCCATTGGCGAGCGATTGGTAGCAATCAAAGAGGAGCGAGGGTTCCGGTCGCAATCCCCCGAAATCGCCCCAGCCGCCCTGAAAGCGCCCGGTCATCGTGAGGTACGGTTTTCCCAGCGTACGGACATAGCGAATCTGCCACGGGAGGGCATCGTACCCCGAACCGCTAAGCGGCAGGATCTCCAGCTCGATATGCGTGGGCTGTTCACGGAAGGGAAGCCCGTTAAAGCAGAGCTTCAACTCAGGATCTTTCCCGTGCACCCGGGCGATCACCCGTTGCCGGAAGGCTTCGGTTGCCATCACCGTAAAGCGGGCAACCTCCTCATCGCTCGTCGGATCAAGCCCTTGAGCTTTCATCGCCTCTAGGCATTCGTAACCATAACATGGCGTCAGATGGAAGCAATCGAGGAAGATCCCATCCACCGGGTAGCGATCGAGCACCTCCCCGATCATCCCATCAAGATAGTCTCCATAACCGCTCTGCAAGCACATCCGTCGGAAAAAGTGACCCATCTGCTCGTGATCGTAGACCTTTCCTTCCTTGCTCACCTTGCACCACTCCCGATGGCGCAGGGCGTGTTCGTGGTCCAGCCCGGCATTAAAATAGGCCAACACAGCGATCCCTTCCTCCCGACAAGCCGCCGTCATTTCCCCAAGAAGATCGCGCTGCAAACCGGGGTAGCCGATACCAATCTGCGTCGGGTAATAGGCAAAGCCAAGGTTGCACCGCGCAAACATCGTCACCGAATCAACCTCGGCCTCCCGTAGCATCCGGGCAAAAGCAGCCGGTTCGAAATCGCGCCCCATGGCGTCGATCCCCGGCATGTTATGAAAATCAAGATGAATGGAACGTTTGGGAAAAGACATCACTGTAAAAAAGTTCAGGCAACAGGAGCAGCACAAAGCAGACGATGGATCACCCATGCTGCCACCATCTGCGCAATCGGTCGATACCCTTCCTGCGTCGGGTGGAGGGCATTCTGCTGCCGCCCGCCCTCCTTAGGGTAGGCATGATCGGGATCAAGAGAGAGGTGAGTAGCTAGGAGGTCAACCTCCCCCCCATCGAAGGCGCGCATCATCTCCTGATGGTAGGCTTGCAGAGCGCGGCGATACTGCCACGCCGCCATCGCCGTTCCATAGTTAGCACCAAATCCATCCTGCCCGGAGGGAATGGGAGGGAGCAGGAGCGCCACCCTTGCACCGGGAGCCGCCTGCCGGATCAGCGTGACCATCTCCTGCGCATGGCTGACGATCTTCGTAATCCTGCCCGGAGAGAAATCGACACAAGCCCCGCTAACATCATTAGCCCCGAGCAGGATCGTGATCAGATCGGGCGCGTTGCCGCCAAGACTCACCTTTAAGTAATGGTCAAAATCAAAATGCTCCCCATAGAGAAACGGGCTCCTTTCCTCCCGAATCCCCGGCAGGAGGTAGGCATCCCAACTCCAGCCGCCGCGCCCTTCATGCGAAAAAGTCACGCCCTCCACCGTCGCCCGTTGGGTCCCGACGCTCTCAAGCTTAACCCCCGGAGCAAGGCGAGAAAGGATCTCATCAACATGGTGAAGATAAAAACCGTTGGAAGTCAGGCTATCCCCGATCGCCAACCACCGAAGCGCAGGGACATCACGAAGCGCTGCGGGATCACTAACCTGCAACTCGACCGTTTCCACGCCTCTTTTGGTGAGGTCATGGCCATCATAATAGCCAATCTTCAGCGGCAGAGGTGCCGGTGCCTGCGCCGTCCAGCGCCAACCTTGGGCTTCGTGGCGGCCCGGCCCTGATTCCACATCGAAGAGAAGCGTCCCCGGGATCGGTTGGTAACAAAGATGATCAAACAGAATGGAAGCCTCTTCCCCCGCCAGCAGAAAGAGCTGACGCGGGAGATAGCGGCGCACAGCTTCCCTCGCAAGGTTGTCCATGGATCTCATGCACGGCGGCGCTTTCGGGACATCCAGAGACCCAGCAAACCGCCAAACCCGACGAGAGCGGCTGTCGAAGGCTCGGGAACGACCGTGGTGACCGCGAGGAGCTTTCCACCACTCCAAAGATCATAATCAGCCCCCGAAAGGTAGCTATTAGCCGCCAGCCCGGCATCATAATAGAGATTCAGGTTACCGGAGAGATCGAGAGCACCCGTCAAGGTCGTCGTCAGATCGCCAGTATCCCATCCCGAGAGATCGAGAGCGCCAATATAGAGCGCCTGCGTCCCACCAGCCCCGGTCAGAACCAACTGATTTCCGAGGTCAATCGCCAACGTTCCAATGGAGAAAGCAACCGAGCCGGGGTCCACCCGTCCATCATCACTGGCGGCGCTCCCGCTCAGGTTAAACTGATGCGCACCGCTACCACTCAAGCGCACCGTGCTCTCCTTCAAAGAGAAATCAGCGACATTGGTCGACTGGTTGGTGAAATCGCCCTCGAAAACAAAGCTCGAAGCCGCATCACCCGAAAGAGCGCCAGAGGCCGTAAGGGTGAGATCCCCCTCAAAGCGATGAAGCGATGCGGTGCTGACGTAGTTCCCTGACAAGGTAACGTTCTGTTCCCAGTTCAGTTCGCTATTGGTAATGGTAGCTACCCCATTGACGGTGGTGGTGGCTCCTATCCTTGCCGCTTGAGCATCAAAGACCGTCAACCCGCCATTCGCCCCGATCGTCAACGTCGTACCATTCCAGCGGGAAGCCGTCCCGGTCATCTCCAACCGGGAGTAGTTCGTCGCCCCGAGGCCAGTGTCAAAGGTATAGTTAGCCGTGGCCACCGTGGAGGCGCTGTTGAGGCGCAAGGCGTTATGACCTTCAAAGCTCACGCGATTCATGGCCGAGGTAGAGGTCGTCGCATTGGCGATGTTGCGGTAAGAGACAACAGCGTCTCTGATACGAAAGACCGCATCATCCGAACGGGTAATCACTGGAGCATTGGTTGTAAACTGGATAACGCCCCCATCGTGGATATCGACTGATGAACTCCAACTCCCACTCACAGGGCGATGGAGAATATAACGATTGCCCTCAAGGATCGCACCATTACTGACATCAACCGATCCATTCGAGCCGGCGTTTGCACCAACGATAATATCGGCAGGATCCCCCGACGATGAACTTGCCACGCTAATAAGGCCACCCGTCATCACGAGGCTCCCCCTCCCCTGCCCGAAGGCGGCTACACGAAGCGCTCCGGTCATCACCGTCTCCCCGCCGCTGATGTCAAACGTCCCCACACTGCCGACCTGATAGCTGCCAAGATTCACCCCTCCGTTGGTCTCAATCCTGCCGGCGCTCATCACAATGCCGCCAATCCCGTTGACCGACCATCCCACCCGCAAGGGCATAGCGCCAGTGATCGTTAGCCTTCCTCCCTGAAGCTCAAGGAGCCCCTTACCGGTGGCTGCGGTGCTGTCGATGGGAATCGCAGCCGTAGCATTGATGGAAAGCACGTTGGCCGTATTGGTTAGAAGCAGGGTATTGGTGGCGTTGGCCTGACCCGTCAGATTGAGACCCGTAATGGAGAGCGCCCCGGTCGGGGTGTCATTGTTCACAGTGACCGTCTTACTCCCAACGTTAGAGATCGTTACTCCGTTGGCATTAGGGACTCCAGCACTCCAGTTCGCGCCATCGTGCCAGAATCCGCTGGAAGCACTATTCCAACTGGTCTGAGCATGGAGCGTCGTGGTGAGAAGCGCCCCCAGAAGGAGGGGCAACAGTAGGGGGCGTGAGGTTGCTTTCATGACTTAAAGAGAAGGAATAAGAAGGAGGGTTTTCGGATCAGTGGAAACCAGCGAGTGAAGCGGTGCACCAAAACGGAGCGTGAGATGCCAACCGACCTTGTCGAACTGTAAAGCCCAGATTTCATCCTTATCGCTAGCTTCGCGACTCCCGCTCAGAAGCTCCATACTATCCACACGACGAGTTGCCTCCACCGGCTTGCCTTCGGCATTAAGCAGGGTCACATCAGCACCCGCATCGGCTGAAACACCGATAGAAAAATCCTTCACCCCGGCTGGAACCTGAAAGTAAAACTTCCCCGCAATCGGCAGGAAGGTCTGATGCTCTTCCAGCAGGATGCCATTGCCACGATGCTTGCTGGCAATATCGACCCGCTGAACGGTTCCGGCGCAGACCAATCGATAGATACCGGTCTCCTTTGCGGTAAAAGAAACAGGAAAGTCGCTACTTCCCGCTGGAACCTTATAGCTTTTGAGTTCCCCGCCATCAGGCGCGAGGAGTTTGAAGTCCGTATCGCCGTAATATTTGCCGACCTGCGCCACATTCACATAGAGGGTGATCTCTTCGCCCTGTTTAGCATACTGGACAAAGGTAAACCTCCCGCGCAGATACGCTAGCGTATTCCCCTCTCTACCGTCCGTTGTTCCGGAGGCGCTCGCTTTGGAGAGATCAAGCGGAACAGGTTTTAGCGCATTGATTTTTGCAATCACCGCCTGCTTCTCCTTGAGGTAGGCAGGGAGATCCACCCGAACCTTCTTCCCATCACGCATGGTGTATAACGTGCCGGTGATTTCATCAGAAAGCTGGCCATTGCCGTTGTAGCGAATGACAAGCGGCTGGCGTTCCTGATGATCGGTGATCACCGTTTCGTCAAAACGAATATTCCCAATCGACCGGCCGACCGACTCTCTACAACTGATGATGGCGGCGGGATTCATCGCGGCGGTGTTATCAATCGTGCAACGGGTGAAGAGAAACTCAACTCCATTCGCCGTCGGGTCCTGAAAGAGAAGGGAAGCGTTGGTATTGCCTACCATTTCGCAATCAATGAATTCCACCTTGCCCTTCACCGGATCGGTTTTGCTACGCCGCGAGGGATAGAGAAAGGCGCCCAGTGCATTGTGATTAAGGCGACTGCGGCGGATCGTCACCGAAACCGGCTCAGATTCCGAGTTCAGGTGATTAGGAGAAACGGCGATCCCTGCACCTCTGGGATTGTTCTCAAAGACGCAATCTTCGACAACGCAGTTAACCAAACGCTCGGTAGGACGGTTGGGCTCGAAATCAAGCCCGCCCTCCGGCGAGGCCCCGTCAGCGAAACGGAAGCGACAACGACGAATCGTCAGATTCTGCGCACTGATGACCGCCATCCCTAGCCGGTGATGGTTTTCAAAATCGACCTCTTCGATCAAAATGTTCTCGCAATACGGCTTCTCGCCGGAGCCGACATAGATCCCATCCCCGCCGCTATCAGCGAGGGTCAAATTGCGAACCGTCACATCCGTGCAACCCGAGAGGTTGATCACATGCCGCCACTCTCCCAGACGATAACGCTCCGGGTCCTGATAGTCAGTTTTGAGCATCTTGAGCGTGACCTTCCCCTCCCCTCTAACCGTGACCCCGGTCACATTGCGTCCCCGCAGGAGCGCATCGCCCAATCCCTTGAATTGATCCTCCTTGGCGCGTAAGATCACGCCATCCTCAAAAACAATCTCCTGATGGGAGGCCAGCTCAATCGTACGGCTGATGACCCAATCGCTATCCATCTTTCCAACGATCACCTTTTTAGCCCCGGAGTTAATCGCCGCTTGCAAGGCATCGGTAGCATCCTCCTTGTTAAAGCCCCATTTCTCAGCGCGAACTTCATCAGTTACCTGAACGGTAGAATCAGATTTGGCAGCGATGGAACGATGTGGCGCTGCTCCAAGCAGACAAAGCGCGGTTGTCGTGATCAGGAATGTCGATTTCATATCATGAAGAACCTTGGCTCATGGGCACAGCTGTGCGCTGCTACCCAACCAAAGGTTAGTGAGCTATAGCTCGGGTTATTACTGGAGGCGTTTTTCGTTACCTTCATTATCCCGAAGGTAACGGACATTGAGGGTGCGCAGACGGTCCTCATCACACGATTCGATGTGACCATCCACAAACCAGATATTCGCACGTCCGTTATGCCGGGCGCAGAGGCGAGCCCAGCCGCTTCCGTCCGTACGGGGATAAAAGTAGCCTGCCTGAAGTCCATTAGCGACCGCAGTATCAGCCAGAAAAGGGTAGCTTTGGGGATTGGGACGCATCAGAATGCGATCCGACCATTGCCGGAGAGGCGGATCGCCCACCATCTCCATTTTGGAGAGGCCGTCGTGCGTCTGTGTATTAAGATGCAACCCGTAAGTGCCATCAATACTTGCCGTCTTCCCTGTCGAACAGGCGATACGGTCAAAAGCAGCTTTAGTCCACGGCTCATTAGGGTTTCTGATCGCATCTCTAATCCCGGAGACGGGGTAATACCAGCGAACAGGCCCATATACCACGACCCACCCCTGATGGTCCGTAGCGTGGTGAGTGATAGCAATCCCCATCCACCTTAGTTTAGAAACACACTCCCCGGCCTGCGCCTGTCGTCGCGCCCGTTGCAGCGCGGGATAGAGAGTCGCCGTTAAAATAGCGATCACAGAGAGCGCAACCATCAACTCCACTGCCGTAAACGCCCCCACCCGGCGCAAAGCAAGCGGCAGGCGCTGGCGGGGATGAGATGAGCGGGGAAGCATGACTTTATTAAAAGGGAGGTCGGAGCGGAATTCAAGGGAAAATTCGCAAGCGCTTGCGAATTTGTTTATCTCGCTTGTTTTCAACGATTTACGACTAAAAAGAGATGGCTCCATTTTTGTTTTCCATTGCAAAAGAACCAAGGGCGGTTACTAATTTCTCTGTGCAACCTTCCATTCCCGATATCACTAGCCATTCGCTCGAAGAGTTGGCGCGTCACCTTCGCCTTTCGGTCGGCACCGTCTCCCGCGCTCTCAACGGGCACCCGAAGGTCTCCCCAGCGACAAGGGAGCGTGTACGGGAAGTGGCACGGGCGACTGGCTATGTCCCTAACCCGTTGGCACGCGGCTTAAGCGCAGGCAAGAGCGGACTGGTCGGCATTCTCTTCTCTCATTTCGTCAATTCGGTCTCTGGTAGTTTCTTAATCAGGCTAGTCAAGCTGCTGGAGGCGGTGGAACTGCGCCCGCTCATAAAGATTGGCAACCCGCTCGCGGAGTCTAACTCCGACATCATTAAAGATTTCGCCATGATGAAGGTCGAGGGGGTGATCGTGATCGGCTCTCATCTCGATGGCGACACGCCGACGATGCGCCCACTCACCGATGCCGGGATTCCCTATGCGAGCCTCAACCTCGGCGGCCCGCCTGCCATGGCCCACTGCGTCCAATACGACCGCCCCGCTGCCGAACGCAAGCTAGTGCGCCACCTCCTCGAACTGGGGCATCGGCGCTTTGCCTTAATCGGCTTCTACATGCAGTCATATAGCTTTGTGAGCCGGATGGAAGGCTTCCACGCCGCGTTAGCCGACTACGGCGTGGAATCCGAAGTGGAGGTTACCCCGTTTGGCTCCCTACGTGGGGATGAGGAGAGCACGTTTGACTACGGCTACCGGATGGCGCGCCAGATGGTCAAAGAGGGGCTCAACGTGACCGCCGCCCTCGCCGGGAACGATGAAGTCGCCCTCGGGGCGATCCGCTATTTCCAGACCCACGGCGTCCCGGTCCCCGAAGCGATCTCCGTCGCCGGGTTCGATAACCTCGGCTTCTCCGCACACACCACCCCTTCCCTCACGACGATCGACCTTGAGATCGACCGCACACTGGAGCTGGTGCTCGAACTTTTGATGGGGCAGATCGCCGCACCCCAGCCTCTGCCCCCGCGCCCGATCCTGATCGAGCCGGGCGTGATCTTCCGTGATTCTACCGGAGCCGTCGCTCCCCCCTTCCGCAAGCGCAAGCGACGCTGATCACCACGGCGCGTCTTCAGCGTCGAGCGGCTCAATCTCCTCCTTGCCGGAATCCGAGGCCGCTGCCGGACGGTCAGCATCCGGGATGAGCCGCAAGATCTTGAGCGCCTCGGGGTCCTTATGGAGGCGCTTGATGCCGCTCTCCTTCAAAACGGTCGCCGGGACGGAGCTGATAAACTCCGCGAAAGTTTTCTGCACCCCCTGCCGCTGAAGGGTCTGCCCCTTCTTGGTCGCCCAGAACTCCTCGGCGATATTGGCCAGAGCGCGGCACGCTTCATCCGGCCCGAGGTTCTCGCGCCGCGCCAGCATCCAGACCAGTTCCGGATCGTCCGGTAAGGCCGCCGGGAACGGGACAAAAGGGGCCTCCGTGGCGACATCCTCCGTCCCCGGAGCCTGCACTTTGAGTTCACTCTGGAAATGCTGATCAGGCAGGGAGATCTCCACCGCGACGGCGTTTCCATCCTCCTGCGGAGTGACGACGACATTCTCCTTGCCGAAGTTCCCCTCCAACTGCTCAGTCAACCCAGCCAGCGTGGCCGGTTCCAGATCGGGCAGAGAACCTTTGTTACAAAATTTTTCAAAAGCCACCAGGCTCGTGACCAGCCGCACTTCTTTGGCGACTTCTTCGTAAATCCGGGTCGCCAGAGCGGCATCCCCTGTCGTTTGGGGGAGGATTTTTTCCAACAGGGCGAGGAAGCGGGCTTCGTTAAGAGGAGCGGTTTTCATGCGTGAGGGAGCGATTGTGGGATGACGGGCGACGCAGTGACAAGCGCAAGATGCGCCCGCGACGTAAATCCGCAAATCGGGCTTGCCCCGGAGCCTCCCGATCGGTGAGAAGAGAGCTATCGACGCCTCTCAATTATCCCCTCTCCCGCTCCCGGACGCTCCGAGCTTGGATCGCCTCCACGCCTTGCTCGAAGCCGGTCGCCCCCTGACGGCATGGGAGAGCGCCAAAACCTACGCCCCGCTCCACCAATGGCCCGCCGGGAAAGCGCGAAACATCGCCGCGCGACTGGCCGGAGCACTGGGGAACGGGCGGCTGCGACGGGTGCTCCACCGCCTCAACACGCGACAATTCCCGGACGACCCTGACTTTTTCCTGCGCGCCCTCTTCGAAGAGTGGCGGCTCGGCCCACTCCGGGTCTATGAAAAGCTTGAGCGCCACCTCCAGTGTGCCACCACCCCCTTCACGCCTGAGCATCTCGGGGAATGTTACGCGTTGATGGGGCGGCTCTTTGGGCAATTCCGCGATTTTGAACGCGCTCATGAGGCGATCCAACGCGCCCTCGACGCCGATCCCGACGACTACTGGGTACGCGTCCAGCAAGCCGCCGTTCTCGAACAGGAAGATCGCTACGCCGAAGCGCTGGAAGCCGCCCAACTCGGCCTGAAAATGGGGCCGGGGCGCATCCCTGCCGTCACGCAAATGGCCGATTTGCTGGTCCACCTCGGGCGGGATGAAGAGGCGATGACACTCCTTCAACAACACCACGAAGCGAGCGAAGCCGCTGCCTTCGCCGGGTATCTGGTCCATTTTTACAGTGAGCGCGAGGATCACGAGCGCGCCCTCTTCTATCTCAACGCCCACGACGCCCGCGCCCCGCTCGCCGACAAGCAGATCCTCGAATGGAGCCGCCGTCGCCGGGCCGATTTTCTCTATCTGGCCGGGGAGATCGACGCCATGCTCGCCTCCTGCGATCAACTTCCGCCCGGCGGCTACCACCAGCGCGTCGCCGCCAACCTACGCGAACCGGAGGCGAGGGAACGCCAACGTAAGCGGCTCGATGTCCCGTTCGTCCGTCAGCATAACATGACCTGCGCCCCGGCGACCCTCGCCGCGCTCGCCGCTTTCTGGGGGAAGGAGTTTGACCACCTCGCCATTAGCGACGCCATCTGCCACCACGGCACACCGGGGTTCAAGGAACGGCTCTGGGCGCAAGAAAACGGATTTGACGCCCCGGAGTTCCGCCTTACCCGAGAGGTGCTCATCGAACTGATCGACCGCGGCGTCCCATTTACGCTGACGACCGAAGCGCTCGCCAGCGCCCACCTGCAAGCGTGCATCGGCTACGACGACCGACAGGGGATCGCCCTCCTGCGCGACCCGACCGAGCGCCATTTCGGGGAGATCCTCCTCTCCGGGCTGATCGAGGACCACCCTGTTCAGGGACCACGCGCCATGCTTCTCCTACCGGTGGAGGAACGGTGGCGGATCGACGGGATCACCCTCCCCGATCGAACCCTCTACGACGCCCGCCACCAGCTTTCGCTCGCCCTCGAAGCGCACGACCGGGTCCGCGCCCGCGCCATCGTCGAGGCAATGCCCCGCGATGCGCCGCTGACGCTGGAGGCGCGTTACCTGCTGGCCTATTACGACAACAACCTCCCGGCCCAACTGGATGCGATCGAAGCGCTCGTCACCCGCTTTCCGGAGAACACCAACCTGCGCCATACCCGCCTGACCATCGTCGGGCGGATGGAACACTTCGCCCAACAGCGCGAACTCCTGCACGCCGAACTCGCCCGCAAAAAGTGCGATCCACTCTTTTACGCGGAGATGGGCGAACTGCTTCTCAACGACGCACGCCACCTCCCGATGGCCGACTATTACCTGCGCAAAGCGGTCCGCCTGCGTTGGGCTACCGGACAGGGGTACGCCAGCCTCGCCTACTGCCGGTGGAAGGAGCGCCGTTTTGAGGAGAGCGCCCGCTACCGGCGCATCGCCTCGTGCCTCAATCCCGGCTGGGAGTCGTACGCCGCGGCCTATGCGGAAGTCTGCCGGATGATCCGGCGTAGCGCCGAAGGGGTCGCCTTTCTGCGGGCGCGCGTCGACCAGCAAGGCAAAAAGAGCGGCGCCCCATGGCTCACGCTCGCCCATGAACTCGAAGCGCAAGGGCGCACCCCGGAGGCGATCGCCGTTCTGGAAGAAGCCTTGGAAGCCCGGCCCGACGACGGCTCGCTCCACCTCGAAGGGGGGCGCAAGCTCGTCCTCTGGGGCCGACAGGAACAGGGGAAAGCGCTCATGGTCGCCGCCCGGGGCAAAGTGCGCGACGGCGAGTGGCATGAGGAGATGGCCCGGATGTCCGGTTTTCTCGGCCATCGGCAGGAAGAGATCGCCCACTGGCGCGCCCATCTGGAGATCGAGCCGCTCGCACTCCCGGCTTATCGCTCGCTAGCCCGGTTGCTGGCCGATGAAGGAGGGGTCGGTGAAGCGGATCGCTTTCTTTCGGAAGCCACCGCCCGCCACCCGCAATGGGCCGACCTCTGGAGTCTCAAAGCGGAATGGGATGCCGTCCTCCACGGCCCCGGGGCCGCGTTGCGCTCCCTTGAAAAAGCGTACGCCCTCAACCCGGAGGCTGCGGAGATCGTCCGGGAGATGGCGCAACACGCCGGGAACGCAGGAGAGAGCGATCGCGCGATTGCGCTGGCCCGGGAGGCGCTCTCCCTCGCACCGAAATTCGCGATCGGGCATCGCGTGCTCGGGAATTTGCTCGAAAAGCAGCGGCTCTTTGATCAGGCCCGCGAAGCATACCGGAGCGCCATCGCGCTCGACATCGACGACACCCCTTCCTGCCGCGCCCTGCTCCGCCTCGCCCCCGACCCGGAGGCGAAGCGGGCCGAACTGCGCTGGCTCGCCACGCAGATGCAGGCGCAGGTCTCTAACGGGAGGATCGTCCCCGAATACCGCGAACTCGCTTACCGCTACCTCGACCCGCAGGAGTTACTCAGCGAATTGCGCGGATTCTGCCACGAACGGCCCGATCTCTGGCAGACATGGGCTGCCCTTGCCCAACAGGCAAGCGCGATGGAGAACCCTGACGAAGCGCTCAAGCTTGCCATCACCTTGACCGAGCGCTTCCCGCTCACCCCAGACGCTTGGGCCGAGCGGGCCACGGTGCACCGGCTCGCCGGGGATCACGAAGCGGAAGCCGCCGCCTTGCGCGAGGCGCTCGCCCTCGCCCCGTCGTGGGATTGGGCTTCGCGTCAACTCGCCGATGCCCTTGAGCACCTCGGGCGCTACGAGGAAGCGCTCGAAGTCCTCCAGCGGGCCGTGCGGCACGAACCGCTCGTCGGCCCCAACCACGGTTTCCTCGCCGACCTGCTCTGGCGGCTCGGGCGGCGTGAAGAGGCTTGGCAACAGCTCATGACCGGGATGCGCGACAGCCCGGAGTATAGCTGGGGCTGGGAGACACTGGCTGAGTGGGCGCCGGAACTCAAGCACGAGGAGGAGCTTCTCACCCACCTGCGTTCCCACGATGCCCGCCGCCGCCACCTCCCCGACTGGTGGGAGAGCGTCTCCGATGTCTGCCGGGCGCTGGACCGCGACGAAGAGGGGCTGCAAGCGCTCGCCACCGGGCTGGAGATCCACCCGGATCACCCCCTGCTCCTCAACCAGAAAGCCTACCAGCTCACCTTCCTGCACCGTTATGAGGAAGCGCTCGAACTCTGCGCCCGCGCCGTCGGGCTTCACCCGCAGGAACGCCAGCTCCAGACCCGGCAGGCGTGGGTCCTCATGCACGCGGGCCAACCCAACGAGGCGATCCGCTGCATGCAGAGCGTGCTTGAGCAACACCCCGAAGATCTCGAAGCCACCGCCCAACTGGCCGATTGGCTCAGTGACCGCGAACGCTGGAAGGAACTCCACCCCCTCGCGCGCCGCTGGGTACGGCTCGCACCGGGCAACGCCAGAGCCTACGGTTTCCTCGGAGAAGCCGCCCGGGGGCTGGAACAGAGCGCCGAAGCGCGACAGGCGTTTGAAAAAGCCTTCCAGTTGCGACCTGATTATCTCTATGCCGGGGGAGCGCTCCTCTCCCTCCAGATCGCCGAAGGAGCCTTTGACGCTGCAGAGCAAACGCTGGAGAAACTCGCCCATTTCTCCCCCGGTGCAACAACCGCCGCCAATGCCGTAGAACTGGCGATCGGCCGTCGCGATCCGCAAGCCGCCCGCGCTGCCGCCGCCACCTTGCTGGCTCACCCCGAAGCCGACCGGCAACTCCTGAACTGGGTCAGCTCCCTCTTTAGCAAAGCACTTTGGCAAAAGGAATGGTGGAGCGTGCTCGATGTCGCCGCAGCCAACGCCACCCCTTCCGCCGCCGTCCTCGCCATCTGGGTCGCAACGCTCCCGTCACGAGGGAAGATCGGCACGGCCGTGCGTCGCTTAAACCGGTTAAAAGATGACGACTTGCGGGCCCTCGGCTGGATCACTCTTCTGGAAGCCGGAGAAGCGATTCCCCGCTGGCGTCGGCGTTGGTGGCTCCTGCGCCACCGCCGCTGGTTTCACTCGCGCAATGACCTTTGGAACTGCGTCGGAGAGATCCTGGTCGGCGAGGCCCGCTACCGACGCGCCTGCCGCTGGCTGGCCGATTGGCCCACCCGTCAGCCCTCCGCCCCGGTCAGCGCCATTTTCAACTACGGCAGCGCGCTCGAATCGCTCAAAGGGTGGAAAGCCGCAGCGACCCTCCGCCGGGAGACGCTCGATGCCCACCCCGCCGGGCATTACGGGATGCTGCTACGCGTTCTGGTCGCCCTTCATCGGGGACTGGAGGGAGAGCGTCTGGCCTCCCAACGGCTTGCTGGGGAGGTCGAGCCGGGCGAACTCAACACCTACTACACCGCCTGCTTTGACCTTTGCCAAAGCCTCGAACACGCCGCACAGGGCGAAGAGACCAAGGCCCGCATGGCTTACGAGCGGGCGATGGCGGTTTTCAATGCTTGCGCGTGGGATCGCGGGAACGAATCGATCGTTCAAAGCTCCGGGGAACGCCTCGCGCAACTCCTCCCGTGGGCGGAAGGCCGCCGCCGCAAGCTTCAACGCGAATGGGGCAAGTACCGTCCGGCAGACCGTCGGGGATGGTCACGACAGGTTTGGCTCCTTTTGCTTCTTCTCTGGCTCCTTTTCCGGGCGTTTTTCCGGGATTCTTAAAAAGACTCAATTTTTTTTGAACATTTCAGCCGCGATCGCCTCCAACCTCATAAGCGACAACGCTTGACCTGAAATTTTTTACCGACTCTACCTTTTCCAACCAGCCGATGAAAACCAGCCTCCTTGCCTTCCTTCCCGTAGCTTTTTCCGCTTTGGTCCTCGCCAGCGCCCCTGTCAGCGCCAAAGAGAGCGCCGAGGTCGGCAAACCGGCCCCCGATTTTGAACTGCCGGGAGCTGACGGGAAAACGCACAAACTCTCCGACAACAAGGGGAAAGTCGTCGTCCTCGAATGGACCAACCCGGAGTGCCCTTTTGTTAAGAAATTCTACAACGTCGGCGCGATGCAGAAGCTCCAAACGGAAGTGACCGGCAAAGGGGTCGTCTGGTATCGCATCAACTCGAACGCCCCGGGCAAGCAAGGCTCCCAGAACCCGGAGCAGTTGAAGGCGTATGACGAAGCGCAAAAAGTCACCGCCACCGGCAGTCTCTCCGACCTCGACAGCAAAGTCGCCCGACTCTACGGAGCGAAGACCACCCCGCAGATCGCGGTGATCAACGCCGAGGGAACACTCGTCTACAATGGCGCGATCGACGACAAGCCGACGCCCAAGTCCGATGACATCGAAGGGGCGAAGAACTATCTCACCGCCGCCGTTGAGGAAACCCTCGCCGGTAAAGCGGTCTCCACGCCGACTTCCAAGCCGTACGGCTGCGGCGTGAAGTACGCTGACTAAAAAATTTTGTTTCATGTTCGTGGGAATCCGGGGTCTCTTTCTGAGGGGGAAGAGGCCCCGCTTCTTTTTTGTTTAAACGATCCCACCCATGAAACCTCCCCCTTCCAAAACCGGACGCGGCGCTGACTGGAACCCGCAGCAACGCTTCACCCGGCTCCACTACGAACCGGACCCGGGCGAACCGCTCGCCACGCGCACCCAACTCTTCCACGACGACACGCGCACGATCATCTCGCGCACCGACTCCCCTGATGTCGGCTTTACGGCGAGCCTCAACCCGTACCGGGGGTGCGAACACGGCTGCGCCTACTGCTATGCCCGACCGACGCACGAATACCTCGGCTGGTCGGCAGGGTTGGACTTTGAATCACGGCTACTCGTCAAGACCCGCGCCCCGGAGTTATTGGAACAGACACTCGCCTCGCCGAAATGGAAGCCCGAGCCGCTGACCTTGAGCGGGGTGACCGATCCCTATCAGCCAATCGAGCGCCGTCTGGAGATCACCCGTCGGTGTCTGGAAGTCTTCGCGCGGTTTCGCCATCCGGTGAGCATCATCACCAAAAACCACCTCGTCACACGCGACATCGACCATCTTGCCGCCCTCGCCCGCGACCATGCCGCGATGGTCAATGTTTCCGTGACGACGCTCGACCCGGCGCTGGCCAAAATCCTCGAACCGCGAGCCTCTCCCCCGACCCGGCGCCTCGCTGCGATCCGGGAATTGAGCGAGGCCGGGATTCCGGTCCGCGCCATGCTTGCCCCGATGATCCCCGGTTTGAACGATCATGAAATCGCCGCACTTCTCGCCGCAGTGGCAGAGGCTGGCGCCGTCACGGCGATCTTTATCCCGATCCGGTTACCGGGTGCAGTCGAGCCGGTCTTCACGCAATGGCTCGATCTTCACTTCCCTGATCGCAAGGAGATGATCCTCGATCGCATTCGCAGCATCCGAGGCGGGCGGCTTAACTCTTCGGAATTTGGTTCACGCATGCGCGGGGAAGGGGCTTACGCCGAGAGCCTGCGCTCTCTCTTCAAAATGACCGCGCGCAAAGTCGGTCTCCACCCCGAAGGACCACCGCTCTCCTGCGCCGCCTTCCGGGTACCGGGCGGGCAGATGGAGCTCTTTTAGCTACCCTTTACGCCCGGGAGGCGAGGAGACGCCTACGCTGGAGCAGACAAAGCCCAAAGGAGATCGTAAGGATAGCGATCGTCGACGGCTCGGGAACAGCCGCCGCACCCGTCGCTCCGTTGAAAACATCAAAGGCGCTCGTATCCCCGGTGATCGTGACCGCGAGGAGGTTGGCTGGATTGGTCGGATCCATCCAAAAGACCTCCTTGCCATTACCGATCGCATAGAGACCGACGCCCTCAACCGCAGCCAGGCCAAATCCATCGGTAAACATCGAAGCACCCGTACCCATCATCCCCATCAGGGTGCTATTGGAGGGGTCACTCATATTAAGGCGAATGAGATAGTTATCGACTCCTGCGGAACTGGGAACCGCTAGTGAAAGAGAGTAGACGTTTCCGTTGTAAGAAACAATATCCCCCGCCCCGTAATAGCTTACCCCTCCGGCGGCAATATTTCCGACTAAAGAAAAGAGACCTGTGGTGGTATTGATGCTATAGAGTTCAGAGTTATCATCAACCGCTGAATAGAGGATTCCATTAACGAAACCGGCTCCATTGGCAATTGTGAAGTTAATCTGACCAATATCGTTGTCATCGGAAAGAACGACACCCAGCCCGGTATTGGGATCAAACCGGCTCAACCCCTGAAGGACCAAACCCTCGTGATGATAATAGCGCGCCACCGCATACATCGAAGAGAAATCCGGTGCCCATGCGATGTCGGTCAGCCTGTCATTCCCATCTTTTGAGAACGTGCCGAACTGCAACTCGGGAAGCGCCGTGAAAGTCGCCGTCGTGGCACTAGTCAGATCAAGACGCCCGATCTGATTGCCGTCATGCACCCAGATACTCCCGTAAGGTCCCACGGCAGGACTCGCCTGCGTGTGAGGCAGACCAAAAGCAATCAGGGTAGCAAACAGGCACGAAGCAGCAAATCCTAGTCGTTTCATCGAAGATCCTTTCTTGGGAAGGTGGGTTGGAGAGTTTTGGAAGTCAGAGCGTAGCGATGAAGAGATCGGTTTACAGGAAAGCCGCGCGTGTTCCTTTCACTTAAAAAGCAGCTTTAGTCATCAATCTTCTCAAGAAAGACCTTCATCTGCGCGGGGAGATCACCCGGGAGCCGAGAGGTAATATATTGCCCGTCGACGACCACCGCTTCGTCGACGTAGTTCCCCTTCGCCTCCGTGATCTCCTTAGCGACATCCTTCACACTCGTCATCCGTTTGCCTTCCACCAAACCGGCCGTGACAAGGATCTGCGGCCCGTGACAAATGGCTCCGATCGGCTTGCCCGCTTGCGCAAAGGCTTTGACGGTGGCAATCACGGCCTCATCCTTGCGCAAGGCAGCCGGAGCACGGCCACCGGGCAGGTAGAGGGCGCGATACTGGGCCGGGTCGAGTTGCAGCTCAGAGAGCTTCTTGGTCTCCGTCACCGCAGCCGAGTTGTAGCCGGTGATCTTTCCTCCCCCGGGCGAGGCGACTACCACGTCGTACCCCTCTTCAATCAGACGATAGAGCGGATAGAGAAGCTCGGTGTCGTTGAAATTATCATCCGAAATCATCAGGATTTTTCCACTTTCATCCCGCTCCTTCGGGGAAACCGGTTGGTAAATATCTTGAGCTGATGCGGGGATGACCGCTGCGAGCAAAGCAGCGGCCGTTGCCAATCCAAGGAGTGATGTTGGTTTCATAAGTCTCTTCCGATTCGCAACTCATTCCGCTTTCGCGTCTATCAACAACCCCTCATTTTTACCTACCCTTTTCCACCTACTTAATATGACGCACCCCCACCTCTTCGCGAGCGTCATCAGGCGATCAACCCACCTCACTAGCTAAGCAGAACTACGCAGAAAACCGGCTCCAGTCCTTGCTTTTCTGAAAAAGAGAGCGTTTTTCTTTGCCATCAGCAAAACCCGACGCCTACAAGTAAAAAGGCAAGAAACCATGAGTCAAAAAGGAGGATGAACCGACCTCGCCCATCGCCGACTCAACCCGCCATTTTCCAACCATGAAAGCATCTCCGGCTCCCCGCCCCATTCTCACCACGCTACTCGCCTTGAGCCTGAGCGCCGCCCCTTGCCTCCACGCCACCACGTGGTCGACCGATGACAGCGATCCCAACCCGGGGATCTGGATCGGGGTGGGAGAAACCGGCTCACTCGATCTCCTGAGCGGGGACGCCATCCTGCTCAATCCCGACACCAAGGTCCACCGCCTCTGGATCGGCGTCTCTAATGCCGATGGCGGCGGCCACGGCACACTGACGATCCATAACGGCAGCCAGATCACCGTTAACAACGCCTCAGCCGATTCGCAATACGGCACCGTTGTCGTCGGTCACAACGCTGATGGGGCCACCGGCGGCGTTGGCGTGGTCCACCAAAACGGCGGCAGCGTCAACCTCAACTTCTCCGCACTCAACATCGGCATTTATGGAGCCACCGGCACCTACCATCTCTCCGGCGGCACTCTCAACCTTGGGAGCGAAGATGACATCGCTAGTCTCTTCCTCGGCAACGGTGTCGGAGCCAGTGGCACCCTCAACCTTTCAGGCAGCGCTGCCTTTCTCCAAGGGAGCGCGGATGGCGCGATTGGCGACGGGGCGCAAACCTTCCTTGGCTATGCCGGGGGCACCGCTCACATCCGCCAGAGCGATACCAGTGTCGCCCGTTTCAAGGGCTACCAATCCAACGGAAGCACCGCCTTCTGGGTCGGTGGCAACACTTCCGCCGGAGAAGGGACCTACGATCTCGTCGATGGCACCCTCTCCTTTGATCTCCTCAATATCCGCTGGGGCTATCAAGGCAAAGGGACGCTCAACCAAAGCAACGGGACCCAAACCGTCAGCGCCACCTCCACCGTCACCATCGGCTCTGCGGGAGGGGAAGGGGCCTTCAACTTGAGCGGCGGCACGGCGACCTTTGAAACCGGCATCCGCCTCACCGATAACAGCACCTCCATCGGCACCCTCCATCTCTCCGGCAACGGCGTGCTGGAACTGGGCGGCGGCGCGACCGGCCTCACCCACGGCGGTGGCGACGGCACGCTCCTCCTTGATGGCGGAACACTCCGGGTCATCAACACCGATCTCACCTCCGCCGCCCGCGCCACGCTCGGCACCAACGCCCGTACCACCTTCGCCACCAACGGCTACAACGCCATCTTCGCCCGTGGCTTGGAAGGGGATGGCGGTTTCATCAAGAGCGACACCGGCATTCTCGCCTTTAACGACACCAGCACGCTGCGGGCCGGTTCGGAGATCCGCAGCGGCATCGTCGCCGTCGGGTACGGCAGCGGTAACACCGGGAATATGACGCTCGATGAGGGGGCAGAACTCCTCCTCGAAATTACCGGGGCTAACGTCAACCGGCTCCAGATCGGCATCGCCGGGGGGAACGGCACCTTCACCATCGCCGATGGCTCCATCGTCGTCGACAACGCCGCCGCGACCACAGGCTGGGGAACCATCGATGTCGGGCGCGGCACCGGCTCCACCGGTACACTGAACCACGCCACCGGGACGATCAACATGGGCGGCGGCGCGTTTCAAGTCGGCGTTGAAGGGGGCGACGGGACCTACCATCTCGGCGGGGAGGGCCAGCTTCTCCTCGGCTCGGGTTCCACGGTCTACTTCGGCGCTTCCAACACCGGAGCGAAAGCGACCATCAACATCACCGGCAACGCCAAACTCCTCCAAGGCGAGGCGGAAAGCAGCGGCGGGCAGAACTACATCGGCGTCGACGGTGGCGAGGCGGAAATCACACAGAACGGCAACACCGAGGTCCGCTTCAAAGGCAACGGCCCGAACTCGGCCTTCTGGGTTGGCGGCTTTAATAGCGCAGGCGTCGGGAACTACCGTCTTCAGAGCGGCTCGCTCACCTTTGACCCGCTCAACATCCGCTGGGGCAACCGTGGCGAAGGGACCCTCACCCAAAGCGGCGGCACGCTCGTCGTCAACGCCGGAAGCTCCCTCACCTTCGGCACCGAGGGAGGCACCGGCCTCTTTGAACTCACGAGCGGCACGGCAACTCTCCACACACAACTGCGCCTCGCCCAGGGAGCCACCTCCACCGGCACCCTCCGGCTCAGCGGCGATGGCATCCTTGAGATCGGCGGTACGGACGGCATCATCGAAGGGGGAGGGAGTGCGAGTGTGGAACTCGGCGGCGGGACCGTACGGGTCATCGGGAGCGACTTCTCGACCAGCGTCGCCCTGACGCTCACCGCTTCGGGCAACACCACCATCGACACTAATGGCCTGCGCGCCACCTTCCATGGCCTCCTCCACGGTTCGGGCGATTTGACCAAAACCGGAAGCGGCACCCTGATCTTAAACGGCACAAGCCTCCAGAGCGGCACGACCTTCGTCAACGCCGGGACGCTTCAGGTCGATGGCGAGAGCGGAGCCGTCTCAGTCACCAGCGGCGGGACCCTCTCCGGCACTGGGGTGATTCAGGGAGCGGCGGTCATCGCCGGAGCGCTCAACCCGGGAAATTCCCCGGGCCACCTGAGTTTCACCGAAGGGCTGACCCTCGCCGATGGCTCGACGACCACGCTGGAACTCACCGCAACCGCGCACGATTCCATCTCGATCACCGGCGGCGATTTTCTGATCGAAAGCGATGCCGATCTGGTCTTCTCGCTCGGCCATCTCGGCACTACCTCACGCACCGTAACGGTCTTTGATTTCGCCACCGGCAGCGGCACCTTTGATTCCGTGACCCTCGAAGGGGTTTACGGCTCCTTTGCGCTCACGTTGTCAGGCGAGA
This sequence comes from Chthoniobacteraceae bacterium, assembly GCA_037189865.1. Classification (GTDB taxonomy): domain Bacteria; phylum Verrucomicrobiota; class Verrucomicrobiia; order Chthoniobacterales; family Chthoniobacteraceae; genus DATMFV01. The sequence goes on from JBBCIW010000002.1 coordinate 219,827, forward strand.
GTTTCTGGTCGCTCGACGCCCCGACAAGCCACCTTCTCGCCTTCACCTTCGATGGAGCGACCGGCGAGGTCTTTTACGAAGCTGTCCCGGAACCGGGGGTCGGTCTGCTCCTCCTTCTGGCCGGGGCAGGGCTCCATCTCCACGCCCGTTCGCGGCAGCGACGGCGGTGAGCCACCGATCAGGCCGGGGTGGCGACGCTTCCCCCGCGATCCTTCTTCTTGCTCGGGAGGATGAAGCGCTCAAACCACCCTTTCCCGCCGTAAATCAACGCCGGCTGGAGAGGGGTCGGGATTTTTCCGACGAAATCGAGATACCGCTCCTGCGCACTCTGACGGGTCTTGGGTGAGAGGTAAACGGCTTGTTCGCCTTCCTCCTCGCTGGGCCAGCGGTTTTCAGGAATGCCGCACTCGCGCAGGAGAACGTAGAAGAAGAGATCCTCCGCTGTCGCCATTTCGCCGATCGTCGTCTCGCGGCTGCGCCGGATGATGCGGCCGACCGAGGAGTGGGTGAGCATCCAGTGCGCCAGATCGATCTCGCGCCGGGTTTCACGCCGCCGGGCAATCTTCTCGATCAACGTCGGGTACCCCCCATGCCGCAAGACGTTCAAGAGGAGGTCGCGCGGGTTCTCCTCAAAGAGAGGGGGATCGCCGGGAAAGCTAAGATAGCTCGTCTCGGGCAAACCGGCGCACGTCTTGATCAGTCCAATCCCGTCAGCACAGACCCCTTTGACGCCAACGGCACGCAACCGATCAAGGAAAAGCGCTTCATCCACCGCCCCTTCCGAGGCGTGGAAAAGGCCGAGGCCGAGGATGCCGATCGTCGTCTCCAACCCTTGCCGGACCGCTTCCATCGTCAGCGAACCGTGGAACTTGCGGGTCATTTCCGCGACCATCCGGGCGAGTTCCTCCTCCCACTTTGGGAGAAGCGGGTCGTTCTCCGCCTTGGCGCGGTGGAGGGCGATCGTCAGCGCGGGGCGCTGGTCAGCGAGTTGAATGGCCATCAGATGTCGACGAACTCTTCCTCTTCCGGGGTCTCCTCCGGCTTCTGATGCTGGATCGCTTCTTCGTAAAGAGCACTCAAAAGGGCGTGCGCCTGCCGGTGCTCTCCCTCAGTCGTCCCGCCGTCGACCGCGAGCTCCCGCGCCATGTTGGCAATTTCGTGGAACGCCGCCGGGTGGTGTTCATAGACAAGCCCGAGCAACTCCTGCCACGTATTGCGGACATACGGGTAGCCGTGGGGACGCTCAAAGAGCGCCGCCGCCTCCTTGTTGCCAAAGGAGAGAAAGAGAAGCGTCTCCTGCGCCAGTTCATGCTCCATGAAGGCGGCAAGCATCGCCGTGCGCCGTGGTACTTCCTCGCTGGAGAGGATCATCGGGCAAAGAAAATCTTCCACATCGCGCTGGAAGGAGACGTAATCAAGCGAGCGGTCGACCCGCCCCCAACGCGCTCCCAAGCGGCTAAAAGCGCCAAGGAACTGCTCCGGAGCGACAAAGGCATGGACCAGCGACGGCTTGCTCATGTCCGTATCGCTCACCATGACGGCGATCTCCTCCGGCTGGAAGTCGGCCACGACAGCGGCCAACTGCCGATCGCCCTGATTCTCGGCGATGAGCGCGAGTTGGGTTTCCGCCGCACCGGCCCCGGATTGCAGGGCGGCGCGGACGCTCAAGGTGTGGGAATGGGTCGTGGTGCTCATCGGTCGTCGTCCTCCTCGTTCCAAAGATCATCCTCTTCCGAAAGATCATCGTCTTCTTCGTCATCCGGGTCATCCACCACCTCGCCCCCCTTCGGTTTTTGGGTGAAGGCGTTGAGTTGGATCGCGCTCCAGAGCGTTTCGAGATGGTTGGCGGAAAGAAAGTCCCACCCGGCCTTGGCCGATGCGGCGATGCGCAGCGCCTTGTGGGCGCGGATCGCGTCGATGGCGGCGGAAGCCGGTGTCCCGGCCCGGCTCAGACGGGTGATCAACGCACGGTCGGCGATCTGCATCTTCCCGTAAAACGCCATCCCGGCGTAGGCAGGGTACTCGCCGAGGATTGCCCCCATCCCGGTCAATTGTTCAAGGAGTTGATCGCCATGGCGGGCAATCTCCCGCTCGGCCTCCGCACGGGAAGGGGCGCGTTGGAAAAACGCGGCGATCTGTTCGTCAAATTCGGTCTGGACTTCAGGTGATAAGGACATGGCTTTAACAAGCGCTCAGATATTCCCTGACCACTTCGGCAGCGGCTTCCGGCAGGGAGGCGACCGGCTGGTTGCGCAAGGCGTGGTCGTACTGCCGACGACGCTCCGGGTCGGCAACGACTTCGGCGGCAGCCTGAATGGCGGCGAAAAGCTGGGCATCCCCCCCGACATCAGGGTGGTGACGGCGCGCCAACTTCCTGTGCGCAGCCTTGATCTCTTCGGCGCTAGCCTGCGGGGAAACCCCCAGGGTTTGGTAATGGTTCATTCGCAAATGGAAGAGGAGACTATTGGCCCGTTTTGAGCCAACGGCAAATGAAAAATACTCTCCCCCCGGCTGGATAACCCGCCGGAGGGAGAGCAAAGAGCGACGCACCGTGCGGGAAACGCCGGCGCTGTCATGAATGGGTGGAGAAGCTTAACGCTGCTCGATCGGCACAAACTTGCGGTCCGGCGTCGGCCCGACGTATTCGGAGAGCGGGCGATAGAGCCGGTTGTCGGCGAGCTGTTCGAGCACGTGTGCCGTCCACCCGGCGGTGCGGGAGATGGCGAAGATCGGCGTGAAGAGATCAGTCGGGATGCCGAGCGAGTAGTAAACCGTGGCCGAGTAGAAATCGACGTTGGCGTTGAGGTTCTTCTTCTCGCGCATGATTTCGGCAATACGCTCACTCATGCGGATCCACTTCGGCTCGCCAAGTTCGGAGGAGAGCTTGATCGCCATCTCGCGCAGGAAAGGAGCACGCGGGTCGAGCACCTTGTAGACACGGTGGCCGATCCCCATGATCTTCTTCTTCTGCTCCAGCGCGTCGGCGACCCAAGAGTCAACGGCGCTCTCTTCGCCGATTTCCTGAAGCATGTGGATGACCCCCTCGTTCGCCCCGCCGTGGAGCGGCCCTTTGAGGGTGCCGATCGCCGAGGTGATCGCCGAGTACATATCGCTCAAGGTGGCGATGGTGACGCGGGCGCTGAAGGTGGAGGCGTTCATGCCGTGGTCGGCATGGAGGACGTAGGCGACATCAAGCGTGCGGGCCGCTTCGGGCGTCGGCGCTTCCCCATTGATCAGGTAGAGGAAGTGAGCCGCTTCGCCGAGATCGGTGCGGATCGGCGGGAGGCTCTTCCCCTGACGGGCGCGGTGGAAATAGGCGGCAATCACCCCGATCTTGGCGGTGATGTGCATAGCGCGCAGCCGGTTCTTGTCAACGTTGACATCCTCTTCCAGCTCCGAATCGTAAAGCCCGAGCATCGAGACCGCCGTCCGGATCACATCCATCGGGTTGGCCGATTTCGGCGCGTTGAGCAGGAAGTCGATGACGCCCTTAGGGAGTTCGCGGCGGCTGCGGAGATTCTGTGTCAGATCAGCCAGTTCGTGGGCATTGGGGAGGTGATCGTGCCAGAGCAGATGGACGACCTCCTCAAAGGTCGCCTTCCCGGCAAGTTCGCTGATGTCGTAACCTTCATAGATGAGTTGGCCTTCCTGACCTTTGACATCACTGAGACGGGTGGTATTGGCGACGATTCCTTCAAGACCTTTGGCAATAACTGGCATAGAGAGGTGGGTGGGTGTTCGGTTGTTGGGTGTAAGGAAAGAGGAAGAACACCCGGGAAGGCAGGCCCGTTAGAGCCGCCCCCCCGGGAGGTTCCTCCTCTCCCGAAGGCGGCGCTTTTAAGCCGTTCGGGACTGGATATGTTTAATGAGCGTGTCAGCCATGACAGAGGGGGTATCGGCAACGGCAATCCCGGCATCGCGGAACGCGGCGATCTTCGCCTCGGCCGTTCCCTTGCCGCCGGAGACAATCGCCCCGGCGTGGCCCATGCGGCGTCCGGGAGGCGCGGTCGCCCCGGCGATAAACCCGGCGATCGGCTTTTTGCAATGCTCCTTGGCCCATGCGGCGGCTTCCTCTTCGGCCGTGCCGCCGATCTCCCCGATCATGATGATCGCTTCGGTCTCAGGATCGTCGTTGAACATTTTGAGGACGTCAAGGTGAGAGGTGCCGTTGACCGGGTCACCCCCGATGCCGACGCAGGTGCTCTGCCCGTAACCACGGGTGGTCAACTGCCAGACGGCTTCGTAAGTGAGCGTGCCGGAGCGGGAGACGACGCCGACGTTCCCCTTGCGGTGGATGTAGCCGGGGGCGATGCCGATGCGGCAGCCGCCGTGGGAATCAGCCCCCTCGCCGGGGGTGACGATCCCGGGGCAGTTCGGGCCGATGAGGCGGGTCTTGCTGTCGCGCAGCTTCGCCTTGACCTTCACCATGTCGTTGACCGGGATTCCCTCGGTGATGCAGATCACCAGATCGAGCCCGGCGTCGATCCCTTCGAGGATCGCGTCGGCGGCAAAGGGCGGCGGGACGAAGATGACGGAGACGCTCGCGCCGGTCTCGGCAGCAGCGTCGGTAACGGTGTCAAAGATCGGCACTTTCTGCTCGAAAAGCTGCCCCCCCTTGCCGGGGGTGACACCGGCGACGATCTGCGTGCCGTAGTCGAGCGAGAGTTGGGTGTGTCGTGCGCCGAAGGAACCGGTGATCCCCTGAACGAGAACACGGGTTTGAGGTGTGACAAGAATGGCCATGGAAAAAAGAGTGGTAGAAGTAAAAGGGGTGGGTTACGCAGCCTTCGCCTTGACGGCGGCGACCACCTTTTGCGCTCCATCGGCGAGCGAGTCGGCACTGATGACGGCGAGGCCGCTCTCGTTAATGAGCTTCTTGCCGAGTTCAACGTTGGAGCCTTCGAGCCGGACGACCAGCGGGATGCTCAGGTTGGTCTCCTGCACCGCAGCGAGAATCCCCTCGGCGATGATGTCGCAGCGCATGATCCCGCCGAAGATATTGACGAGGATCCCCTCGACCTTCGGGTCGGCGAGGATGATCTGGAAAGCCGCCTTGACCTGCTCCTTGCTCGCGCCGCCGCCGACGTCGAGGAAGTTCGCCGGGGAGCCGCCGCAGTACTGGATGATGTCCATCGTCGCCATGGCGAGCCCGGCTCCATTGACCAGGCAGGCGATATTCCCGTCGAGACCGATGTAGTTGAGTTCGTACCGGGAGGCTTCAACCTCACGCGGGTCTTCCTCATCGGTATCGCGCAGGGCGACGATCTCCGGGTGGCGGTAGAGCGCGTTGTCATCGAAGTTGAACTTCGCGTCGAGCGCGAGGACTTCGCCCGCCGGGGTGATCACGAGCGGGTTGACTTCGACCAGCGAGCAATCGCTCTTGATGTAGCAGTTATAAAGATTGTTGATCAGCTTGGCCCCCTGAAGGAGCTGCTTGCCTTCGAGCCCGAGCGCCTTGGCGACTTTGCGCGTCTGGTACCCCTGTAGGCCGAGGAGCGGGTCGATCGGTTCGCGGAAGATTTTCTCCGGTGTTTTCTCGGCGACGGCTTCGATATCCATGCCACCTTCAGTACTCGCAATGATAACCGCGCCAGAAGTGGCGCGGTCGAAGAGAATGGCGATGTAGAGTTCCTTGGCGATGGCGGCGGCTTCGGCGACGAAGATTTTTTTCACCAGACGCCCCTCTGGCCCCGTCTGGTGCGTCACCAGCGTCTGCCCGAGCATGGAAGAGGCGACGGAGCGGGCCTCTTCCGGCGTTTTACAGAGGTGGACGCCCCCCTGAAAGCCGTTGGTGAAGGTGCCTTTGCCGCGGCCTCCCGCGTGGATCTGGGCTTTGACGACGATCTGGTCGGTCCCCAGTTCCCGTGCGATGGCTTCCGCCTCTTCCGGGGTGCTGGCGACTTTGCCGCGTGGGGTGGCTACGCCGAAGGTTTCAAATAACTCTCTGGCCTGATACTCGTGGATATTCATGGGTGCAAATCGACTCTGGCGGGACCACCGGCAGAGGGTAAAAAACGCCCGGTCCGCTGGAGTACGCCCGACCGTTGTAACTGTTTGGTTCCGGGTTGGCAAGGATCGGCAAGCGGATTTCCCAAAAGATGATTCTCTTGGGGGAGATGAGCCAAAATGGCGCAAATTCCCGCCCCACCGCAAACGATGGGGGAACAAAAAACCACGTTTTCCCTGCTCGCCAGCGCGGCGGTTTTTCGTCATGGTTAGGGGAGTCATGAACCTCGCCGATCTCCGTAACGACTACCGCCGTGGCACCCTTCGAAGGGGCGACCTCGCCCCCGATCCTTTCGCGCAATTAACACAATGGATGAACGAAGCGATCAAAGCAGGGGTGATCGAGCCGACGGCGATGTCGCTGGCGACGGTCTCGCCCGAGGGGATGCCATCGCTGCGCACGGTTCTTCTGAAAGGAATCGAGGAGGGCGGGCTTCTCTTTTATACCAATCTCGGCAGTCGCAAGGCAGGTCAGCTTGAGAAGAACGCCGCCGTCTCACTCCTCCTCCCGTGGCTGGCGATGGAGCGGCAGGTGATGGTGACGGGAAGAGTTTCTCCTCTTTCCCGGGAAAAGGCCGCTGCTTATTTCGCCTCCCGCCCGAGGGAGAGCCAACTCGCCGCATGGGCCTCGCGCCAGAGCAGCGAACTGAGCGGACGAGCGGAACTCGAAACGGCTCTCGCGCAGGTCAGAGCCCAATTCGGGGAGGGGCCGATCCCGCTCCCGCCCTTCTGGGGTGGCTACCGGGTCGAGGCCGCCAGCATCGAATTCTGGCAAGGGGGCGCCCACCGGCTCCACGACCGCTTTGAATATCGCCCCACCGGCGATGGCGGCTGGAGCATCCACCGGCTCTCGCCCTAGCGGCGACGCCGGAGCAGCCAAAAGAGCGCCATCCCGGGCAGGGCGAGCGCGGCCACGGAAGGCTCCGGAATCATCAGCGCGTCGAAATACTCCTTAGAGCGAGCAGCGTTAGAGTACATCACATCGTCCATATAACCATCGAAACGGCGCGGCTGCACGTGGGTTGAATGACTGGTCTGATTGATTAACCCATTGCCGCCAAGCGCAAAATGATTGTAGGCGCCACTTCCCGACGCCCCCCAGTTGACCTTTGAGTTCTGGAAATCACCGACCAACTGCACCTCCGCATCGCCTTCCTTGCCAAAATAGATCTTGAGATCAGACAAGGCGGGATCATCCGTTCGCCCCTTCGCCGTTATTGCCACCAAGTACCAGACATCCTCCTCAAACACCAGATTGGAGGAGCGGCCCGCCCACCCGGGCATACTAACCACCAGCCGCTGATTGCCGCCGACGGCATCCAGTTCCAGACCGAGGTTCCAGAGTGAATCGTTCACCGTACCAACCCGATGCGACGCCAAAAGCTGCCCGATCCCATCATTAACCGTCGTCACCACAGGGTTCTTGATCCAAGCTTGAAAGGTAAACTCCTTGTCGACAAAGTGAGTCTCCATCGGCATCGTCCGATAAAGGGTGCTCCAACTCGTCGCACTACCAGAGTTGGGGCCATGAAAACGAACAGCATTGCCAAAAAGTCCAGCCTGACCTGACTCGATCGTCGCTGCCCCGATATCCTTGGGAGTGCCGCTCCGGGAATTCCCGGAACTATCTGCAAAGGAAGTCACGCTTCCTGCCGATTCATCAAGCTTCCATAAAAGGAGGGTGCTGCCATCAGCCACGGCAGCCGTCGCCGCATCAGCGACGTTAGCGCTGGCAACAAAGCACAGCGAAGCCATAGCCATAGCGCAAAGAGGGGATCGCGATTTCATGCCCGCATCGTGCGCCCGAGACCTTCTGACCGCAAGTTAAAAATTCAATTAAATTCACCTGTTGACACTAACCTTCTCGCTCACTATGCTTCAACCTGCATGTCACCCAGTTTCCCTCCCTTTCTCCAGCGGCCTCTTTGCCTGATTCTCACCGGCTTTTCCTGCACGCTCTCCCCGATGGAAGCCCGGGAACTTACCGTCCCGAAAACAACCCAAGCCCCTCTGCTCGATGGCAAGGCTGACGAGCCTCTCTGGGCGAAAGCTGCGGAGATCACTAACTTCGTCCTCATTCACCCCGACACCCCTGCGGCGAGCCGCCCCACCCGCGCCCGGATGCTCTATGGCGATGCCGGACTCTACCTCGCCGTCGAGTGCACCGAGCCGGAAATCACCCGTCTTGAACCCTCCAAGGAAGATGGCGCCGCTGTCTTTACCCGTGAGAATGTCGAACTCTTCCTCTCCGTTCCCGGTGAGAGCTTCTACCATCAGCTCGCCTTCACCCCTGATGGCGCGCGCTTTAACTCCCACGGCCCCACACGCCCCCCGATCGCCACCGGGAACTGGAAAGTCGCTACCCATCGTGGAGAGGGAAGCTGGAGCGCGGAACTCTTCCTCCCATGGGAGCATTTCGGCGCTGGTCCCCTCAAAGAAGGGTGGCGTTTTAACATGGCGCGAACCTCCACGCTCCCCACCCGGGAAGGCTCCATCTGGAACTACCTTCCGGAGAACGATCCTGAAGGACTTCGCTACCATCAACCACGCAACTTTGCGACCCTCCAACTCCAAGGAGCGCCGGAAAAAGCTCCGGAGATCATTGAACTCATTAGCGAAACCTTCGACTACGCTGACGGCAAGACCGAAGCGCTCGCGTGGCAACTCTCCAGCTTTGAAGGGGGGAGTGTCACCCTCGACACCAATCAATACCATCGCGGAGAACATCCCGATGCCCCTGCCGGAGCGAGCCTCCGCTTCACCCGCAATGAAGCCGCCTCCGGAGCCGCTGCCCGTTTCTCCTTCGGGACCATACCGCCAGCTTCAGCAGGACGCGTCGAGATCCGATGCGCCGCGATGACGACCTCCAACGACGCCCTCTTCTACCCGATCGTCATCGGCGACTGGTGCGCCAGAGTCGGCTTTGGAGCAGGTAATCAGATCTTCTATACCCGCCGCTCCGCCTCCGGGGAGGAAGAGAGCGTCGAGGTCGGCCCGAGCGAACCGTTGCAGTGGCACCACTTCCGCGTCGTGGTTTCGATTCCTAAAAACAGCTACGATTTTTATCTCGATGACAAGTTAATCGAAGCCGACATCCCGCTTGTTAAGCCGGTCCATGGCTGGAATCACTACCTTGCCTCCACTGGCGGGGGTGCCGGGGGAGAGGTCGAGCAGGTTCACTTTCTCGATGATGTCCGAATGACCCTCTATCCGGCGGGGGCGGTCGCCCCAATCGCTACCCGTTCGGCAACCCCTGCGACACCTCCCGCTATTGCCGAAGCGAGCCTACGCGCCTTTAGCAAACCAATCGTCTACGGAGAGTTCGAGTCGATCGTCAAAAATGAGTTCCCCCTCGGTGTTACCTTCTCCAACGGCGGCGAGATGACTAACCGGCGCTGGCGCTGGATGGGGCCGCGATCCAGCGGACGCCTCGACGCCATGAGCCCGTGGCAAAGCTACCGCGACTTAAAGCTCACATTACCCGAGCGTGGCGAATACGAGATCGCTATTGAATTTGTGAACATGAAAGTCTGGGGTGGCGGCGTCGCCCAGCCCGGTCTGGGAATCAGCGCAGGAGAGACTCAGGAAACGCTCTCACCCCGCTTTAGCGATGCTCCACGACAATGGACAACATGGAAGACCCTCCAACTCGAAGGCCAACCGTTGACTCTCTCCAAACCCAAAGGACGTAGCATAGGGATCACCGGCCTGCGTCTCACTCCTGCCGCGGGTGGCGAGCCGATTCTCTATCAAGGCGAAAGACTAGTAGAACTCCTGCGCTCCCATAACCAGATCTTTGAAGAAGGCAACCCGGAAGATGCCGTCGCCTTCCTTAAAGAACACCTCCCCACCCTCAAAGCCCTCAACGTTGACACCCTTCACTACCACGGCCCCTCTTCGCCAGAGGCGATGAATGCCACCCTCGATCAACTTCACGAAAACGGCATGCGCGCGATCCTCTCCATTAACTGGTTTACCGGTGATACCGCTGCGTTGCTGGAGATGGATGAGAGCGAAGCGATCGAAGAGGTCAAACGCCGCTTTAGCCCTGTCGTCAACAAGATCAAAGGCCACCCGGCGCTCCTTGGTTATGGGATGATTGATGAACCATTTGTTGAACAGATCCCCGAATACCGCCTCATTTATGAAGGGCTGCGCCAGCTCGACCCCGACCACCCCGCCGTCGCGTGGCTCTGCCGCGCAAGCTGGAACAACGACGCCGCTTCGCGCCGTGGCATCGACAATATGAAAAAGTGGGTAGAAGGGGTCAAAGAGGAGCAACTCTTCAACGATCTCTACCCCATTCGCTACCCGGAGGAGGAATCGCTCAACCACCTCAAACACTACGCCCTTTCACTGGAAGATGATCAGCGACAAGCAGGCGGACGCCCGCTCTGGATCATGGCGCAGGCGATTGACTACGCTAACGTGCTGCGTCACCCGACCCCGGCAGAGATCCGCGCTCAAGCCTACCTCTCGTTCGCCCACGGCGCGACTGGCCTCATTTACTATAACTACAACGCTCCCGACACCAGCCTCCTTGATGGCGATGGCAAACCGAACGAGCGAACCCGGGAGCTAGGCAAGGTCTTTGCCGAAATCGCCCCGCTGCGTGCGCTCCTCCTTGCTTCCCGCCGGGTAAAGCTAGATGCCAGTTCCCCGGACGACTTTGCCATCCAAGGTTTTGTGCATCACGACGGGCGGCAGCTTCTGGTCATTGCCAGTAAAGATGTCCGCTCCAAACGCACGCTGCATCTTACCCTGCCTGCCTCCCGAGTCACCGACCTGCGCACTAACGAAGCGCTCGTAGTCAACGAAGGAAAGCTAACCCTCGAACTCGAACCGGGCGACGGGCGCATCCTTGAGCTTCATCCATGACAACCGCCTTCCCAACCTCGCCTTTGACCCGCTTCCCGATCACCCGTTCGCTCCAGTGGTGGGAACGGGCGCAAGCCCGCATCCCATGCGGCACGCAATGTTATTCCAAGGGACCAACCGCCTATACGAAAGGATTCGCGCCGATTTATCTGCAAAGCGGCGACGGCTGCCGGGTGCGGGATGTCGATGGCAACGAGTTCATTGATCTCGGTATGGGCCTGTGGGCCGTCACCCTCGGCCATGCCCACCCGCGCCATATGGCAGCCGTCACGAAAGCGCTTCACCACGGCACACAACTCTCGCTCATGCACCCGCTGGAGGTTGAATACGCCGAGGCACTCGCGGAAGCGCTGCCGCTGGCTGAACAGGTTCGCTTTGGAAAAAACGGGTCCGACGTCACCACAGCCGCCGTTCGTCTCGCCCGGACTTGTACAGGCAGGGAGGTGATCCTGCGCAGTGGCTACCACGGCTGGCATGACTGGTATATCGCCCAGAGCGAACATCCCGCCGGAGTTCCAGCCTTCAACCGCGCGATCACAGGCAACTTCCCAAGCAACCATCGCGCCGCCTTCGATACCCTCATGGAACGCTACGATGGGCAAGTCGCCGGGGTCATCATGGAGGGAATTCAGGCGGATACGATCGACCGCTCCTTCCTGAACCATATCCGCGAGACCACCCGGGCCCAAGGTGCGCTTCTTATCTTCGATGAAGTGATCAATGGCTACCGCTTCGCCTTGGGCGGGGCGCATGACTACCTCGGTGTTGATGTCGATCTCGCCGTCTTTGGTAAAGGGATCGCCAACGGCACCCCTCTCTCCATGATCGCGGGGAAGGCTCGCTATATGGAGCGATTTGACGAAACCTTCTTTAGTCTAACCTTTGGCGGCGAAACCCTTGGGCTGGCTGCCGGGCTGGAGGTGTTGCGAATTTATCAGGAGGAGAACGTAATCGCGCAGTTGGCTACCCTTGGGAAACGGCTCCACCGTGAAGCCGCCGCCGCGATCGCTCGCGCCGGGTTGGAAGAAGTCGTCAAAATCTCACCCCATGCCGTGCGGACCACCTTTGAATGCACCACGCCAGCGGGTGAGACGCTCTCGCCCCTCGTGCTTAAAAGCCTGCTGCAACAGGAGATGCTCCGCCGGGGCATCCTCTGGGGCGGCTGGCATGCCCTCTCCCTCGCCCTTGTGCACGATCACCGCGCCCAAGAACAACTCATCACCGCTTACGGCGAGGCGTTCGAGGCGCTCCGCCTTTCTCTGGAGCGCGGCTCCGTGGAAGCCGACCTGATCGGCGAACCGATCACCCCTATTTTCAAACGCCACTAACGCTATGCTTCGCCTTCTCCAAATCGGTGCCGGTTCCATGGGGAGCCGCCGCCTTCGCACCCTTTCCGTTCATCCCAACGCTGCCCTTGCTGTTTTTGACGAACGGGCCGATCGGCGGGAACGGGCCGCCGCACGCTTCGGTCTCCCCACCTTCGCTACCCTTGAGGCAGCGCTGGCATGGAAGCCCGACGCCCTGATCATCTCCACCCCGCCCGATCGACACACCCCCTATGTCGATCTTGCATTAACGCGGGGGCTGGCGCATTTCGTCGAAGCCGGAATCCGGGTCGAGCCAGAGCACGTCGGGGCCGCCACCGCCGCAAACGCCCCACTGTCAGCCCCATCGTGCACCTTCCATTTCATGCCGGCAATCCAACGTCTGGAGAAGATCGTACCCGAAGCCGTCGGCACGCTCCATGGCTACCAGATGTTCCTCTCCTGCAACCTTCCTCAGTGGCACCCGGAGGAACAGGGGAAGTTCTATGCCTACCATCCCGCTACCAATGCCGCCCGGGAGATGACTCCTTTTGAACTTTTCTGGCTCAACCGCCTTTTTGGCGCCCCGACCGAGGCATTGGCGACCATCACCCGCCGTGGCACGCTCCCTACCCCCTCCGAGGATAGCTATCTCGCCCAGTTCCAGCTTGATAACGGGGCAACGGGGCAACTCGGCGTCGTCATGGCCTCCCCCTCGCGCTTCCGACGAGGGGTAGCGATCGGCGAGCGCGGTGCGGTTGCCTTTGACCTGCTCACCGGTGTTATCGAAACCATGACAGCAGAGGGCAAAGCCGCCGAGCGAATCGAAACCGGCAGTATTGAAGAAGTCACCGAAGCCGTCTACGATGCGGAAATGAACGCCTTCTTCCACTCGCTGACAACGGGCGCTCCGTGGCCCCATTCCTACCGCGAAGCGGCGCAGATTGGCGGAATTCTCGCCGCCATGGAACGGAGCGCCACCACCCGACGCTGGGAATGCGTCGACCCCGCGCTTCAACCCCACTTTTCATGACGCTCGCCCCCATCCTCCTCTCCGAAAACGGCTCCGACCGCGCCACTGCCTACCTGACGAGCCGCAAGATCGTCCGCCATGGCGGGAAGCTTTACGTCGCATGGCTCGACGCCGCGCCGGAGCAGGGTCGACTCCTCCCTACCCGTCTTGCTATCTGTGAGGAGAAAAGCGGTGCGGTGGAAAAAGTGCTCACCCTTGGCATGGGCTATACCAACCATTGCGGCCCCGCGCTCAGCGTCGACCCCGACGGACGTTTTCACCTGATCCTCGGCGCGCATCACGGCCCGTTTCTTCACCGCTGGAGCGACACCCCCGCACTGGAAGAGAGCTGGAGCGAGCCGATCGCGCTCGGTCCGTATGATACCTACCCTAGCCTCGCCATCGACGCCGAAGGAACACTCCACCTCGCCCACCGCCGCATGGAGCACCACTGGGAGCTCTGGTATCGGCGCAAACCCAAAGGCCAGCCGTGGGAAGCACCAAAGATCATCGCGATCTCGCCGCTACCGGGGTACAACCATTTCTATCAATCACTGAGCATCGGCCCAGACGGCACGCTCCATCTTCTCTTCGAGTTCTTCTATAGCTATACTGGCGCTTCCCATGATGCCAAAGGGCGCATGGCGGTGCATCTCACCTCGGAGGATCGCGGCAAAAACTGGTGGAACGAAGGGCGGCGATGCACCTTCCCGATGACCGTAGAGAGTGTCCGCTCCATCTGCTCCTATCCGCAGGGAGGGCTTAAAATCAGCAGTCACGTGGTCGATCGCCATGGCCGCCTCTGGTTTTGCGCCTCGCTCCCCGATGAACGGGAGCCCGTCCTCTTTCGCCGTGACACAGAAGGATGGACGCGCCCGCCGCTTCCAGCCGGACTCGCATCGCTCAACTTCCTTGGAGGCCGTGAGACGATGATGAGCCGCGACGCCAGCGGGCAACTCCACCTCGTCACCGCCACCGGCTCCACCGATGAAGCATGGTATCACCCCTCGTTTGAAGTCTTCCACGCGACCTTCCCCGAAGATGGCGCCTCCCCCGGCTCCACCCGCCAACTCTCCACCCCCTCTCCCGCTGGTGGCAACTGGCTCCCTTCGCTCGAAGCGTGGGACTGGACACGCCGGGAACAGGAAGAGCTCGCCGTGGCGTGGACCCAAGGGGAGAGCTGCGGCGAAGGAGGCAATATCAACACGATCCGCACCAACGTCTTCCTCCTCCCGGCGTTGTGATTGCCCACCTCCTCTCCAACTGCGGATCAGACCGCGCCACGGCGTATGTCAATACCAACCGGATCGTCCGGTGTGGAGACTCCCTTTTCATCGGCTGGCTGGGTGCCCCGAAGGAGATAGGAAAGCTTGCTCCCGTCAACCTCAGTCACTATCACACCCCATCAGGAACGGCGGGGGAGCCTTTTTGCCTCGGCCACGGATACAACAACCATTGCGGTCCCGCCTTGTGTGCCGATGGCGACGGGCGACTGCACGCCATCATCGGCGCGGATCACCATCCCTTCCTCTATCGCTGGTCAGACACGCCACACCTTCCTGAAAGCTGGAGCGAACCCGAAGCTCTTGGCCCTCACGATGCCTACCCCAGCCTCATCGCCGACCGGAACGGAACGCTTCACCTGACCCACCGCACCCTGAAAATGGGCGGCTATTGGGAACTCTGGTATCGACGCAAACCCAAAGGCAAACCGTGGGAGGCACCCGTCGTTCTTGCGATCACTCCCCTGCCGGGCTATAGCCATTTTTATCAATCCATCAGTACAGGCCCCAGCGGCACCCTCCACCTTCTCTTTCAATATTGCTACAGCTATTCAGGGCGCTCGGCAGACGTACGCTCGCGAATGATCGTCCATCTTACATCCCCCGACGGGGGAACGCGCTGGTTCAACGAAGGCCGCCACTGCACACTCCCCTTAGCGATGGAGCATAATATCCCCGTTCTTTTCGACATGCGGGGCGGCTTCAAGATCACTAACCATCTGGTCGACGCTCAAGATCGCCTCTGGTTTTTCACCTCCCTGCCCGAACAACCGACTGGCGCTCTCCTTTGCCGCGAGGAATCCGGATGGCGACAGGTGGACCTCCCTGCCCGTTTTCGGCGTTTGAGCTTTGTCGGAGGGCGGGATGGCACCTTGAGCCGGGGCAACGACGGCACGATTCACCTTGTCATCCCCGCCCGCCCCGATGATCGGGAGGCCGATTGGTACGATCCCGGCTTTGAGCTTTTTCATCTCGCCCTTTGCCCCGATGGAACGCGAACTGAGTGCCGTCAACTCTCCGCGACGGACCCCAACGCCGCAAGCTGGCACCCGGCATTGGAACACTGGGACTGGGCGCGGAGCGACTTCGCCTCTCCGGCACTCTGTTGGACCCATGGTGTTACGGGTCTTCTGGGAGGAGCCAGCAATATCAACGCCTTACGCACCAACGTCTTCCTCCTTCCCAAGCTGGGGAGCGATTAAGTTTTGAATTCCCCTCGATTCAGCGTAATGTAGGCGCATTCATGACCTTGCCGCCCACCGAATTTGCCTACGCCCAGATCCGCAAACAGATTGTCTCCGGGGAACTCAAACCGGGGAGCACCCTCTCGGCCCTCGGGCTATCGAAGAAGATAGGGGTGAGCCGCACGCCGGTCCTCTTCGCGCTGCGCAACCTTGAAAAAGAGGGACTGGTAACCATCCAGCCACGAGTCGGCGCAGTCGTGCGAAGCATCAGTTCCGTCGAGGAGTACGACGAACTCCTCTCCCTGCGCGAGTTACTGGAGACCTTCGCCGCCGGGCTCGCTGCCGAGCGCCGTACGGAAGAAGATCTCGCCCGGTTGGAGGTCGAGATGGAGAAGCTCAAGGTGTTGCAGAAGCTCAAAAAACCGTCCGAAATGGACGAAAAACGGGAGCGGGAACTCAACCTCGTCGACGTCACCTTCCACCTGCGCATCGTTCAGGCCGCGCACCACCGCCTGCTCCTCGAAGAGATCGGCCGCCATAGCCTGATCCACCGCGTCATCTTCCAGCCCTTCCAGAGCTTCACCCCGCCCGCCGACCAGATCGTCGCCATCCAGCGCGAATCGCTCGACGATCACTTGTGTATCTTCGAGGCGATCCGTGATCAGGAGATCGAAGCCGCCAAGGCTGCCATGGCCCAATCGTTCCGTGCCCTGCGCAAGAACAATCTCCTCGCGATCAACACCCTCCACGATCGCCAATGGCAGGAACCGCTCTCCGAACTGGCGTGAACGGTGATGGAGCCCGTGTGACAAAACGTCGCACTTGATGCGGCTTGCATTCGCATTACTTATGCGATATAGGTTTTTCCCTGCTGCCATTCGCGTAGATGGACCGCCTGCCGCTCATTTTTTCCACGATCTGCTTCCTGCTCGGATTCGCGTACACCATGTACACGTTCGGCGCAGGCAAGCACCGTTGGCCGCGCTTCAATCTCGTGGTGATGAGCCTCGGCTTTGCGTTGCAGACATGGTTTCTCCACCTGCGGGGTGCGGCGCTCGGGCGCTGCCCGCTGACCAACTTCTTTGAAGTGCTCATCTTTCTGGCGTGGTCGATGGTGCTCCTTTACCTCGTCGTCGGGACAGCCTACCGCCTCTCGCTCCTCGGGGCGTTTACTTCGCCGTTTGTTTTTCTCCTTCAGGTCGTCGCCCTGATCGCCCCGATCGACACCCCGGCCCGCCTCCTCTCCCGGCCCGATCCGTGGCTGGAGATGCACGCCGCCCTCTCGATCATCGCCTACGGGGCCTTTGCCATGGCAGGGGTCGCCGGAGTGATGTACGTGGCGCAGGAACGGCAGCTCAAAAGCCACCACCTTAGCTCCATCTTCTACGAGATGCCGCCGATCATGCACCTCGCCGTCGCCAACAAACGGCTGCTCTGGACCGGGCTGATCCTTTTGACGATCGGCCTCTCCTGCGGCTTTCTGGTCCAAGGGCCGCTCAACGCCTACAAGATCGGCTGGGGGATCGTCATGTGGTTTATCTACCTCGGAATCGTCCTCGCACGGCGGATCGGCCCGCGCCGGATCGCGCTTCTCTCCGTCGCCGCGTTTTCCCTTTCCATCACCGCCCTCTGGGGGCTTAACTTCCTCGTCGCCCGAACCCGACTCTAAGAAAGACCATGAACGTTTTGTGCCTGGGCGTCAGCCATCAGACAGCGAGTGTGGAGATCAGGGAACGCTTTGCGATCCCCGACACGCAACTTCCTGTCGTGACGCTCGAAGTCGGTGCGCTCCCGGGCGTGCGCGAGACGGTGATCGTCTCCACCTGTAACCGCGTCGAGTTCTACGCCGCCTCCGACAACGCCCCGGAAGCGCTCACGGCGCTCCGCTCCTACCTGAGCGACCGCTTCACCAGCAGCACTCCTCCCCTTCCCCTCGACCAGAAGAACGAGCCGTTTTACACCTTGAGCGGTCCGGCTTCGATCGAGCACCTCTTCCGCGTCGTCTCCGGGCTGGAATCGATGGTCCTCGGCGAGACAGAGATTCTCGGTCAGGTCAAAAAGGCGTACGCCGCCGCTGCCGGGAGTGGGGCGACCTCCCGCCTGCTCAATAAACTCTTCCAACGCGCCTTCAACGTCGCCAAGGAAGTCCGCACCCGGACCAACATCACGCGCGGCTCGGTCTCCGTCGGTTCAGTCGGGGTTGATCTGGCGGAGAAAATCTTCGGCAAGCTCGGGCGCTGCCACGCGATGATCCTCGGTGCGGGAGAGACGAGCGAACTGACCGCGCGCGCCCTCCTCTCCCGTGGCGTGCGGAGTATCTTTGTCTCCAACCGCTCCTACGACCGTGCCGCCCGGCTCGCAGCGGAGATGGGGGGTGAGGCGATCCACTTCGATCAGTGGGACCAACGCTTTTCCGACATCGACATCCTCATCTCCTCCACCGCCGCGCCGCACGCCATTATCACCCCGGAGAAACTCGCCCCGGTGATGAAACGGCGGCAGGAGCGTCCGCTCTTTGTCATCGACCTCGCCGTCCCGCGCGATGCCGACCCGGCGATCAACCAACTCGAAGGGGTCTACCTCTACGACATCGACGCCCTTCAAGCCATCGCCAACCGGGGTCTGGAGATCCGCCAGCGCGAGATCACCCAATGCGAAGCGTTGATCGCCCGGCATGTCGACGAATTCCATGGCTGGCTGACCAGTTCCCCGGCCACTCCGCCGCTCCACCACCTCCCAATCGCCTCCCGCGAAGCATGACCATCACACTCGGCACCCGGGGGAGCGCCCTCGCCCTTGCCCAAGCCAACCTGACCCTCGAAGCGATCCGCCACCTTTGGCCCGAAGCCTCGACCCGCATCGTCGAATTCACCACCTCGGGCGATCGCAAGCTCGACTTGAGCCTCATCCGCCAGACCCCCTCGGGGGCCAAAGGGCTCTTTACCAAGGAACTCGAAGAAGCGCTCCTACGCGGAGAGATCGACATCGCCGTCCATAGCTGTAAGGACATGCCCGGGACCATGCCCGAAGGGTTGACGCTCGCCGCCCTCCTCCCGCGAGCCAACACCGGCGACATCCTCCTCACCCGCACGCCGCACCGCGATCTCGCCTCCCTCCCCCACGGCACCGCCTTGGCGACCAGCAGCGTGCGCCGCGCCCGCCAGCTTCTCTGGCAGCGACCCGATCTCAAGATCGAAGAGATCCGCGGCAACGTCCAGACCCGCCTGCGTAAGCTGCGCGAATCGGCCACGCTCGAAGGGATCGTCCTCGCCCAAGCCGGGCTGGAACGCCTTGGTTTCGACCCGCTGAGCGGCTCGTTGGAAAGCGAATCGGGCCGTTTCTACACCTTGCTCCTTGAGACCCTCCCTGCCATCGGCCAAGGGGCGATCGCCCTCCAGACCCGTCGGGAAGAGGCCGAACGGTTCGCCGCGCTCAACCACCTGCCGACCTGGCGGGCCGTCACTGCCGAGCGCGAACTAATGCGCCTGCTCGAAGGCGATTGCACCCTCCCGGTCGGCGTCGCCACGCGGGAAGAAGGCGAAACGCTCGCCATGGAAGCGATCCTCTTTGGCGAACCGGGAGACCCTCCACGCCTCGCCAAAGCCGACGGCTCCACCGCCGATCCGCTCGGGTTAGCCGCCAGCGTGTTTGCAGCGTTGCAAAACGATTGAACCCGGGGCAACCTTCCGGGTGTACATGGCGAAAACATCCACCCAAGGCATCTGTTATCTCACCGGCGCAGGCCCCGGCGATCTCGGACTGGTCACGCTCAAAGCGCGTCAGTTGATCGAAAGCGCCGAAGTCCTCATCTACGACTACCTCTGCAACCCGGAAATGCTCGCATGGGCCCCGGCAGAGGCGGAGGTGATCTACGCCGGAAAGAAGGCCGGAGCCCACACGCTCACGCAGGATCAGATCAACGCCCTGCTCGTGGAAAAGACCAAGGCAGGCAAACGCGTCGTCCGGCTCAAAGGGGGCGATCCGTTCCTCTTCGGACGCGGGGGGGAAGAAGCCGAGGCGCTCGTCGCCGCCGGGCAGCGCTTTGAGATCGTCCCGGGCGTCTCCTCCGCCATCGCCGCCCCGGCTTATGCCGGCATCCCGGTCACCCACCGGGAACACAACGCCCAGTTGACCATCTTCACCGGCCACGAAAACCCGGAAAAAGAGAGTTCCTCGATCGACTACGCCGCGCTCGCCCAGCAAAAAGGGACGCGCGTCATGCTCATGGGGGTCGAGCGGCTCGAAGCGATCACCGCGTCGCTCATCGCCGCCGGAGCCGCACCGCAGACGCCGATCGCCCTCGTGCGCTGGGGGACGACCGGGCGCCAGCAGACCGTGCGCGGCACGCTCGCCAACATCGCCGCTACCGTGGCGCAAATCGGCTTCAAAGCCCCCGCCGTCGCCGTCATCGGCGAAGTCGTCACCCTGCGCGATTCGCTCAACTGGTTTGAAACCCGTCCGCTCTTTGGCAAACGGGTCGCCGTTACCCGCACCCGACAACAGGCCGGAGCTTTAAGCGAAACCCTCCGCGCCCTCGGGGCCGATGTCTTTGAACTCCCGACCATCCGGATCGAGCCGCCCGCCAATCTCCTCGAATTCGGCCAGCTCGTGCAAGATTCCCACACTTACGACTGGCTCATCTTCACCAGCCCCAACGGGGTCGACCGCTTTTTCGACCTCTTCTTCAAACTCTACAGCGACCTGCGCGAGATCGGCGGCGTGCGGATCGCCGCCATCGGCCCCGCCACAGCGGCACGGCTCAAGGCGCTCCACCTTCAGGTCGACCTCCAGCCCGAGCAATCGATCGCCGAAGGGATCATCAAGGCGTTCGTCGCCGAAGGATCGGTGGAGAACGAAAAAATCATGATCATCCGGCCTGAGGCGGCCCGCAACGTGCTTGCTACAGAGTTAACGAAAATGGGAGCCATCGTCGACGAAGCCATCGCCTACCGCACCGTCCCCGAAACCGACGGCAGCGGCATCGCCCGCTTCCGCGATGAAGGGGCCGACCTCATTACCTTCACCAGCGCCTCCACCGCGGAGAACTTTATGGCACTCGGCCTCCCCCTCCCGCCTCACCTCAAAACCGCCAGTATCGGCCCGATCACCTCTCAAGCGATGAAGAAACTGGGCCTTTCCGTCGATCTCGAAGCAAAAAAGCACGATATTGAAGGCTTGAGCCACGCCATCCGGGCGTATTATACCGGTAGCGAAGGGAAAAAATAAATTTACCCTTTCTTCCCTCTCCGATACGGTATTCCCCTGCTACCGATGAACATTCCATCCCACCCGTCTCAAGGCAGTGACACCCCGAAGGGCTCCAGCGGCAAGCGCAAGGCCGTCGGCATCGACCTTGGCACCACGTTCTGTGCCATGGCGCACATCGACGAAAACGGGCGGGGCCAGATCATTCCCAACGCCGAAAGCGAGCGGATCACCCCGGTCGTCATCCTCTTTGACGGGGCGACCGCCATCGTCGGCAGCGCCGCCAAACAGAACGCCGTCGCGGAGCCGGAGAAGATCGTCGACTTCATCAAACGCGAAATTGGCAAGAGCAAGAACGAGTACCACCGCGAATTCGCCGGGAAAGTCTGGGCGGCGGAGGAACTCTGCGCGCTCGTCCTGCGCAAGCTCAAGCAGGACGGGGAAAAATTCCTCGGCTGCGCGATCAGCGATGTCGTCATCACCGTTCCCGCTTACTTCAGCGATCTGGAACGGACCGCCACGATGCACGCCGGGCAACTCGCCGGGTTCAACGTCCTGCAAGTTCTCAACGAGCCGACCGCCGCCGCGCTTGCCTACGGGATCGACCGGCGCGAGGGGCATGAAACCGTCTTTGTCTTTGACCTCGGCGGCGGCACCTTTGACGTCACCATCATGCGCATCTCCGAGCATCACATCCAGATGCTCGCCAGTAGCGGCGACCATAAACTCGGCGGCAAGGATTGGGACGACGTCATCGTCAACTGGGTGAGCGAGGAGTTTGACCGGCAGTTCGGGGAGAACCCGCTGCTCGATCTCCACAGCTATCAGGATCTCTACAACCGGGCGCTCACCGCCAAGATCCAACTCTCCAGCCGCAACTCGACGACCCTCGTCCACAGCTACGCCGGGCACAGCCTCAAAATTGAGCTGACCCGCGATGAATTCGAGTACCGCACGCAACACCTCGTCGAGCGGACCCGCGCTATTTGCGAAATCGCGCTGGCCGAGTCCGAATTACAGTGGAACCAGATTGACCGCATCCTGCTCACCGGCGGGATGACCCGGATGCCCTCCGTGCGCGAGATGATCCGTGAGATGAGCGGACGCCCGATCGCCGAGGATGTCAGCCCGGACGAAGCGGTCGCCATGGGGGCTGCCTTGCAGGCGACGCTCGTCCTGCTCGGCAAAGAGGACGAAGGGGGCGAACGGCTCATCTCTGAGGAGACACGCGGCAAGCTCTCCAGCTCCGACGGGGCGCTCGTCCGTGTCACCAACATCACCACGCACACCCTCGGCGTGGTCCTCTGGGACGACGAGCAGATGGAGGAGTACGTCTTCCCGATGATCCGCAAATCGACCACCATCCCTGCGGAGATCCAAAATTCCTTCGGCACCGCGAAGGCGAACATGAAAAACGTCATCGTCCGGGTGGTCGAGGGAGAAAGCACCGTCCCCTCCGAGTGCATTCCGCTCGGCATTTGCGACGTCGAACTCCCGCCGTTTTTGCCGAAAGGATCGCCCGTCCAGTTGACCTATCGGTATGACCAGAATCAGGTGCTCGAAGTCACCGTCGACGCCTACGGCAATCAGAACAAAGTCAAAATCGCCCGCGACATCGGGCTGACAGAAGCGGAAATGGAGACCGCCACGGCGGATCTGATGCGGATCAACGTGGAGTAAGCCGGAATGCGCCTGCCCCGTCCGCTGCCTGATAACCCTCTGAAATGGAACGGCTGGAAGAACTTCAACTCCAGCAATCCGTACGAACGGCTCTGCCTTGAATTTGAGTCGAACCCGACGCAGGAGCAGATCGACGAACATTGGCGACTGCTGCTGGTCTGGTGGCAAAAGAAACTCCCGCTCAAAAACCAGCCAAGCAACCCGATGGCGCAGGTCTTGCGGATCGGGCTCGATGAAGCGGCAGGGAAACTGACCGAAGCCCGCTCGATCTTGAGCGACCCCGCGCAACGGGCGCAGGTCGACGCGCAAGTCCTCGGAGCCGCGCGGGAAGCGGCGCTGGGGGAATTTCGCAAATTCCTCACCTTCGCCCTGACGACTGGCAAGCTGCATGAGGATGAGGAGGAGAGCCTCTACCTGACCGGGGCGCAACTCGGCCTCCCGCGCGAGGAGATGGAGACGATCATCGCCGCCACTCTTGAAGAGAAAGGGGCGCACCGCGTCCGGCGCATCGATACCACCGAGGCTCCCACCGCCGCTGCGCCTCCCCCTTCTCCCGCGGCGGCTCCTACTGCCGCCCCACCGACCTCTCCAGCAGAGGAATTCCTGCGGATGCTCCGCCTCTCCGGGATCGACGAGATGACCGACGACCAGCGCGACGCCTTCTGCAACATGGGCGAAGCGCTCGGGCTGACCGGTGGCGAGGCCGAGGATGTCATCGACGACTACCTCGATGAACAGATGACCGGCACCCCGACCAGCTTCAAACCGGCCGTCCGCACGCCAGTTCCCAAAAAACCGCTCCCAGCGACCCCTAAAACCGCTGCACCGGCCCCCTCCCCCCTCCCCGCCGCTGCGCGTCCACAGCCGAAGGCAGTCTTTGTCGATTCACCGCTCCATCGCGCGGAAGAAAAGCAACGGTTTCCCCCGTTTCGTAACGGGTGCGGGATGGAGATGCGGCTCATCAACAGCGGCTCCTTTTTAATGGGGAGCAACCTCCCGGATGCCGCCGCCAACGAGCAACCGGTGACGCCGACCAAGATCTCCGCCTTCTACATGGCGCGAACCCCGGTCACCAACGCACAGTACGAGGCGTTTGCCCCCGAGCATCGCGCCAAACGGACCCCTTGGGCCGATGATCACCACCCGGTTGTCTACGTCTCCGCAAAGGAAGCCGAGGCGTTCTGCCAATGGCTAAGCCAACGCGAAGGGAAGCGCTACCGCCTGCCGACCGAGGCGGAATGGGAATACGCCGCACGCGGCCCCGCCAACCTGACTTACCCTTGGGGCGACGCACCCCCCACCGGGCGGGAGGCCAACTTTGCCGACGCCAGCACCAGCTTCCCCTGGGCAGACAGGACCGTCACCGACGGCTATGCGCAGAGTTCCCCCGTCGGCGCCTTCCCCAAAGGGGCCAGCCCGTTTGGGCTTGATGACATGGCCGGCAACGTCTGGGAATGGTGTCTGGATGGTTTAAGCGCCTACACCGGGCGGGAGAGGATCAACCCACGCGGCCCACAGGAAAGCCCGAGACGCATCTGCCGCGGCGGAAGCTGGAAAGCCCGCCTCAACAGCCTGCGTGCTTCTGCCCGAGCCTTCAACGCCCCGCAACTTTCCGCCCACGACATCGGCTTCCGCGTCGTGTGTGAGATTGCGGGGTGAACGCCCCCGCCAATTCCCGGCACGGCCACAACAGAGCCAGAAACCCCTTGTCATCAAGGAAGGGAGGATAGCAAAATGGGGAAGTGATGATAGCAAACCGCTCCCCCTTCGTCCCTTTCCTGCTTTTCGCCGCCGCTTTAGTAAGTCTTCGCCACAGCGCCGCGGCAGATGTTTCCCCGACAGAAGCCGGTCCCTATATCGGTATTTTCGGGGGAATCGGTTCGTCCTCCGTGACGAGCCTCCAACAGACAGGTGCCGTCTACCTCAATCCTCCCCACAGTTATCCCAAGCTTCCCGTCAACGCCAAAGGTCCGACGGATACCAACAACGACATCTTTGTCGCAGGCATCCAGATCGGTTACGAATGGGATCGACCCACCTTCACATCGGGATGGGGTATCCTGCCTGCCGTCGAATTTGAAGGACTCTACATCGGGGAGCATTCCCCGATCGGGGAGATGCCGGTTCGCCCCCGGTTTTTGGGGACACAGTACGTTGAAATTCCGCTCACAACGGGCGTCGCCTTGGCCAACGCCGTTTTGACACTCAAGACACCTTATTCTGACAGAATTTTTCCCTACCTTGGCCTTGGCGTTGGGGCGGCCTTCACTTTCATCAATGGATCAGATTCCTCCAATCCGTCCGAACCCGGCATCAACCATTTCAACTCCGACCCGGACGCGTCTGACATCGCCTTCGCCTTACAGGCAAAAGCGGGGATCAAGGCCAAAATACACAAAAACGTCTTCCTCTTTCTCGAATACCGATACCTTTTTATTGATTCAACTAGCTACACTTTCGGTTCGACAGATTATCCCGGCGCTCACCTCCCGACAACCAGTTGGCGTGTCGACCTTGGTCGTCAGGAATACAATTTGTTCACTGCTGGCCTGCAATATAAATTCTGACATTCACACCATTCCCAATGCAGATCGCCGGGGAAATAGAGCACGCAATAAGCGTCAACGCCACAGGGTCAACGCCACATCCAACTTAAAATGACGCACCCTGTTATCGCAACCATAGCTAGTCTTGCGATTTTAACGGCTTCATGCCAAGCGCAAGAACAATCACCGGGATCGTGGGCCTCCCTGATCAAAGCGAAAGCACTGACCGAAACTGCCTTACAGCTAAAAGAAACCGATCAATGGCCAATGATCCTTCCACCAACCGGGATCAATCGCCTCGCTAAAGAGGAGCAAGCGGAAATGCTCCAACGTATCGACGCCGTTAAGGAGTTTCTGGAAAAGATTGAAGCAGAGATCGAGGCGCTATCGACTCTGAGTGAAAAGGCTCTGGCAACTGGTGGATATGTCAATGTTCTACTGGCAGATAGCTTTCATCGGGTGATCCTCTACCGTTTGTCCAACTGGCTGATCTCCCATCCTGATGATGCCGCTTTTTGTGAAAGGCTGCTGACTTCAGTCGGTCCAAAAATGAGCCAAAATGATGTCGATGTGCTCCAGATCGCCGCCGATGACGATCCGAGGTTCATTGAGGAAAAACCGGACTTTGCTCAGATCGATCCGACCAAAAGCATCTATCAATCACTCAGGACCCTTGGGATACCGGAACGTGATGTATTAGAGGCAGCCATGGTGCCGTGGCCACAAACCAGTCAGCTTTTGGAAACACCCTCCGCCATTTCATTGGCAATCCGTACCACCGATACCGCTGCGATCAGAGAGGTTCACCTCGCCGGACTCATCGAGTTTTTCAAAAAAGGAGGCGTGGTCTCTGAACTAAACGCTGCTGACGTCAGAGCTTTTGAAAAACGGATGGGAAAGTCTTTGAGAACTTTCAAATCCCTTCAATTCGGCATTCGCCGTCTTAGTGTCATGCATCTACTGGCTCTGTTTGACATTCATAAGGATCCATCAATAGGTGCATTTTTCTTAAAAACAGCACTCCAATAGAACCCCAAAGCGTTAACTTTCCTGTAAATCCCCTTTTACGCCTTCGCAAAAGCGACTGCATCCGCGAGATCAAGCTGCATCTATGGATCGCAGAAACCATCACTATTCTCCCCGAACCCGGGTGATAGAGACCCACTGGTGGAGGCGATGTGCCAGTAACCCGGCGGCCTCCAGTTGTGGATCGTGCCCGGTTGTAAGCTCCGTGACCTCACACCCCGGGAGGCGTCCGGCGGCCTCACTTTGCCATTCCGGGCAGATGCACTCGTCCTTCTGGCAAACGAAATAGGCTTTGGGTCGCTCGGGTGAAAAAGGAAGGTCCATTTTCTCTTCGTAGAGCACGGGGAGGAACCGAGCGGAGGTGCGAGGTTGGCTGGCGATCTCCTCCAGCCATTGAGAGGTGAAAATCGATCGTTGGCCTTCAAACATCTGTTCCAAAAGGGAGAACCCCGGTTCAGGCACTAGTGCGGCGATGTAGACCTCCCCCATCACCCTGCCCGGTGTCACGCGCTGTGCCAGCCGCTCCAAAAGCAATCCCCCTGCGGAATGCCCTACGAGAACGACCTCTGTTGAGGTCTCCGCCTCCTCCAGCGCTAGGGCGAGCCGATCGACCACCCTGCGCACTCCTTCTTTCCAAGGCAACCCATGGAGATCGATGCCTCGCCAGCGATGCCCCAAGCCTTCGAGCCACTCTCCGCAGCACGCCCAGCTTCGTGCATCCTCCTCCGAACCGCTGATGAAGAAAAAGCTTACCCCACCTTGATTAAAAGGTCGCACGAGGCTCCACATGCCCATCGAAGAAGAGGACATTGCGAACCTTGCGGTGCACGGGGTCATTCGGTACACGCGGGTCGGTCTGATAGTGGCCCTCCATGGCAATACGGCGATCAAACTCCCAGAACGCGGGCGTCGTGGCGGGATTAGCCAGTGCCGTGACCATCATCGGCGCGAGAGGCTCGCCCCCCGCTCGACCAAAAGGGAAAATCGAAGTCTGTTCATCCTCGTTCCCAACGAGGATCTCCCCTGCTGAATAATAGCAGATCGGATGATCGGCAGCCGCGCCATGGGCCTCCCATGCCGGGCAGGTGAGGATCTTTGCCAAGGCACTCTGGCCGGGGTTCACCCTCGGCAGATCGAGATATGGCCCCAGCAAGGTCACCAGATTGCCGCTCTCCACGTCAAACTCCCCCGTCGCATCACTCTGGTAGAGAGGACTTTGACCACGCCACAACGGCCCCGGTAACCGAAAATGATGCTCGGCACTATATAGATTAAGGGCGAGACCGATCTGGCGTAAGTTCGTGAGGCAACTAGTCTCCTGCTGACTGGCACGCCAACGCCCCACGCCACCCACCAATGCCACGCTCACCAAAGCAACGATCGTTAAAGCAAGCGTCAGTTCCAGCAAGGTCATTGCTTTACGCTTCGCATAGGGGGAAATGCTTACGGAAATTCGAGCCTTCATCGTAAAAAAAGATCCATAGCCTCCAAGTTGAGCCAAGTCAACTTCCTTCTAGGAACAACACCCTAGGGGAAAACCTGCTCCGCTATCATAGCAATGAGTAAGGAGATACAAATATCATCGACGATTCATCTCTTAATAAGATCGATGATCCATCGTCAGAAGATGCAAAGATCCTCCCTCGCCCCACTCCCTTACACTTTACGAAAAAACCCATCCTTATCCGATTAAAATTCGGATAAGGATGGGTTGAATCTCCTAATGGGAAAGGACGAAAATTCCTTCCGAAGAAATTTGATGAATTATTATTACAGCGGGTTCAGCACGGACTGGGCACCTACCCCACCAGTTCCACCTGCCGACAGCCAGTTATCATGGCTCAAAAAGATATTATCTATCTCAGATCCGCCAACGGGCCCTTTGACAGCGAGATTATCGGTGGTTTTGATACGTTCAACACGTCCGCTGCCATCCACACGAATCACAATGGCGGCTTCGCCCTTCCAAAGCCCCCCTTTCTGCGTTTCATCTGCAGAGTAGAGAGCCGTCGTTGCATCAGCAAAACCATCCGCAATGATCGGGAAGTTCGGATTGGAGGTATCCGAGAGATTCTTGACGTAAGCCCAGTGATTGTTGCCCGTGATCAGAACCTTCTCCGCAGTGGTGGTATCTTCATCAGGTTGCTCTGTGCTCCACTTGGACTTAGCAACGTAGAAAATCTTCTCACTTTTGATGTAATCAGGAACGATGTGCTTAAATGCCTCATTGGAGTTCCCGGCATCTGCAGCACTTCCAAAGGCCTTCGACGGGAAGGCACCATCATTGTCGCCAGCGTACATCTTCAGACCGAGATAGATCTGCTTGGCATCACTGAGCGCCTTGGTCTGCTGACCACGCGTGATCACCCCGGTGAAGGCAGGAACCGCGATACCGGCCAGAATGGCGATAATCGAGATAACGACCAGAAGTTCGATCAGCGTGAAGCCCTCTTTCGGGGTGTGGCGTATTTTCATATTTGGGGGTCTACTTTGAATTTTCTTGAACTGGAATATTTCAGGATTCGGGGGTTCGTACCTCTAGGTATAGAAGCTATGACAGAGTCAGCGTACCGGAGAAAACCGGGAGTGCAACTCCTTTTTTTCCTGTTTTCCATGCAAAAAGCTCTTTTTCCCTTGTCGGGATATTAGCTTTCGTTATGATCGCCCGGTTTTTCTTTTTCCCACCGGAATCCGACCACGGAAAGTGGCGGTAAAACGAGACTCAAGGCATGGGACCGCCCCTGCCACGGGAGTTCCAGCGCGGTCACTCCCCCGAAATTCCCCAGCCCGCTCCCTCCGTAGGCATCCGCATCGGTGTTGAGCACCTCCTCGTACCACCCCCGGTGCGGGACGCCGATCCGGTAATTCTCCCTCACGACCGGGGTGGCGTTGATCACAAAAACCAGCAGCGAGCCATCGGCCCCCTTGCGCAGGAAGGCGACGACGGAGTGGTCCGCGTCATGAAAGTCGATCCACTCGAACCCTTCGAAGGTATCATCAAGACTCCAGAGCGCCTCTTCCCCCCGGTAAAGCTCGTTCAAATCGCGCACGAGACGGCGCACGCCATTGTGAAAATGGGAATCAAGCAGATGCCAGTCGAGGCTCTTGGCGTGATTCCATTCCGCCCATTGCCCGAACTCCCCACCTTGAAAGAGCAGCTTCTTGCCGGGGTGCGCGTACATCCACGCGTAAAAGAGGCGCAGGTTGGCGAACTTCTGCCAGAGGTCACCCGGCATTTTCCCAAGCAGTGACCCCTTGCCGTGGACGACTTCGTCGTGACTGAGCACCAGCACGAAATGCTCATGAAACGCGTAGAGGAGCGAAAAGGTGATCTCCCCCTGATGATAACGACGAAAGACCGGTTCGCGCGCCATGTACTCCAGAAAGTCGTGCATCCACCCCATGTTCCACTTCAACCCGAAGCCGAGGCCACCCAAATAGGTAGGCCGTGTGACCCCGGGCCATGCGGTCGACTCTTCGGCGATCGTCATGATGCCGGGATGGCGTGCGTAGCAGACCTCGTTGAACTCCTTGAGGAACGCAATCGCCTCAAGGTTCTCCCGCCCGCCGTGGTGGTTGGGAATCCACTCGCCCGCCTGCCGGGAGTAGTCGAGATAGAGCATCGAGGCGACGGCATCAACCCGCAACCCGTCGATGTGGTATTTCTCCAGCCAGAAGAGGGCGTTGTTGATCAGGAAGTTGCGTACTTCATTGCGCCCGTAGTTGAAGATGAGCGTCCCCCAATCGGCATGTTCGCCCTGTCGCGGGTCGGCGTGCTCGTAGAGTGCGGTGCCGTCGAACCGGGCCAGCCCGTGGGCGTCCTTGGGGAAGTGACCGGGAACCCAGTCGAGAATAACGCCGATACCGCGCTGGTGGCAGCGGTCGACAAAACGGCGAAACTCATCGGGATGCCCGAAACGGCTCGTCGGGGCGAAATAGCCGGTGACCTGATACCCCCAGGAGCCATCGAAAGGATGCTCGGCAACCGGCATCAACTCCAAGTGGGTGTACCCCATGTCGCAGACGTAATCGAGGAGGCGATCAGCCAGTTCCAGATACGAAAGAGGGCGATCCCCCTCTTCGGGAATCCGCGCCCATGAGCCGAGGTGAACCTCGTAAATGGAGACCGGGCGGCGGTGCCACTCCTGCTCGCGCCGTGCGGCCATCCACTCGGCGTCGCCCCACTCGTAGCGCCCGAGATCGTAAACAATGGAGGCGGTCTGCTGGCTGTGCTGACCGTAGAAGGCGTACGGGTCGCTTTTGAGCGTGAGATGCCCGGCCTGATCGCGGACTTCAAATTTATAATGCGCCCCCGGCTGCACCCCGGGCAGGAAGATCTCCCAGACGCCGCTCTCGAAATGCTTGCGCATTGGGTAAATCCGCCCGTCCCAGCCGTTAAAATCGCCCACGACGCTCACCCGCTCCGCATTCGGCGCCCAGACGGCGAAGTGGCACCCGTCAACCCCCTCAAACTTCGCGGCATGCGCCCCGAGCTTTTCGTCAATCTGCCAATGCTTGCCTTGAAGGAAGAGGTGCGTATCGAGTTCCCCAAAGCGCGAACCAAAGGCATACGGATCGTGCGTGGTCCACTCCGTACCATCATGCCCGGTCAGGCGCAGACGGTACGGGAAGCGGGTGATCGCGAAGCTCGCCGGGATGAGCGCTTCAAAAAAACCGGCGGGATCGAAACGCCGCGCCGGGAAGCGGTGCACTTCGCCCTCGCCGGAAAGCGGAGCGACCTCGACCTCCACCGCTCGAACATCGGGCCGGAGCACACGGACCACAAACGTCCCCCCCGCTTCGTGCAGACCGAGGTGAGCAAAAGGATCGCCATGCCGGGCGGCGAGCAGGCTCTCAAGGTGGCGCGGGTCGAGCGTCGGGGAAAGGTGGTTCATGGGCAAGCAGGGATCACGGTAGGGAGACGGGCAACGGGGCAGAGGCAGGGAACGGGCGGACCGGTTCCTTAAAGAGCATCTGGAGATTGGGCCAGACGCTCTCCCATGAGAAACGACGCACCACCTCCCGCCGCGCTGCCCGAAGGTCATCCCCCTCCTGATCAAGCGCATCGAGGAGTTGGCGGGCGATCTGGCGCGGCTCGGCGGCGGAATCAAAGAAACGCAAGCTCGGGAGAGCGAGGGTGTTCATCGGTTCGCGATCGACACAGAAAAGCAGGAGCCGATGGAGCGCCCCTTCGAGTAGCGGCAGCCCGAACCCCTCCTGATCGCTCGGGAAGAAGAGAACGTCGCTCAAAGTGTAGAGCGAAATAAGATCGTGCTTGCCGACCGGCCCGTGCTGATGGAGGAAGATAACCTCCTCCTCCGAAAGACCGAGCCGTTCGCGCAGCGCGAGAAGTTCGGAAAGGTAGCGCCCGCTATCAGGGTGATGCTCATCGGGGGCGCCGGTCACCAGCAGCCGCGCCTTTACTCCCCAGTGGTCACGAAGGGCGGCGACCAGTTGCAGCCCGAGTTCCACCCGTTTGCGCCGTACGAGACGGACGGGGTGGAGCAGGAGGAGATCGGCCTCCAGCCAACGGTGCTGCCGCGCGAGCGCCTCGACGGCAGGGGTGAGGTTGAGGAACGTCAGCGGGTCAATCGCATTGGGGATCACCGCCTCGACCTCACTGCCGGTCAGCGTAGAAAACTCCCGCGCGCGTGTCCGGGAGATGCCGACCACGCGCACCGCCGGGTGCCGCTGGGAGAGGAGCGCCCACGGCCACGGCGCTCCCGGGTGAGCCGCCGGGTAAGCCGGATTGAGCGCCGCCAAATCGTGCACCCACGCAATCAGCCGCCCCTTGGGGAGAAGATCGGCCCATTCCCAGAGCGCCACCGTTGCCGCCAGATGAAACGGCATGGAAAAAAGATTGTGGACGATGACGCGGTCCGCCTCCTCAACCCAAGGGGTCAGCGCCTGCCGCATCGCTCGCACCAACCGCTTAAAAGGGCCACCGGGGGGGAATCCTCCCCCTTGACGCCGTACGGTTGCCAACTCCGCCTCCGCCTCCACGGCGAGGGGATGCCCCTGATCCAGCTCCGGTAAGAGCACCATCTTAATACGGGGATCGCGACTCTCCCCCGAAGCGGCGACGACCGTCACCTCATGTCCCGCCGCTGCGAGAAGGTTGGCATGCGCCTGCATCACCAACTCCACACCCGCCAGCGAGGGGGTGTACCGATAATGGAAGAGAGTCACCTTCACAAAGCCACTTGTCAGTAGCGGCTTTCGCCCGGCAAGACAAGCGGAGGATGCAATAAGAGCAATTTTCGGTTGACTTTGATGGCACGTGCCTGCAAAAGTTCACTTGCGGTTGTGGCACGTGCCATCTTAAAAAACTCATGAGTTTCGTTACCCAGAATCAGATCGCCACCGAGGCAGGAGTTTCCCGTTCGACCGTGCAAGCCGTTCTCTCCAGCACATCGGCGCAAAGCCGCATCTCCCCCCAAGTGCGCGAGCATGTCCTCGCCGTCGCCACCCGCCTTAACTATCGGCCCAACCGCTTTGCACAGGCGATGCGCAAGGGCAAGAGCGGGCTGATCGGCATCATCAACTTCGGCGATCTCTATGAATTGACCGAACGCAAGGTTCTGGCCGCCTCCGAAGCGATCGTACGGGAAGGATACGAACCGCTCGTGCAGGAATCGATCTGGTCCTCGCGCGGCAGCAAAGGGAGCGATGTCAGCCGGGAAGTATGCCGGAGGATGCTCGAATCGCGCGTGGAGGGGGTGCTTCTCGTTAATCCCGGCGGTGTCTTCCGGCAGGAACATCTCGACCAGCTCCTTAAAGCAGGCATTCCGGTGGTCACCTCTGGTGGGGCCGGACTCTTACAGGGCGTCCCGGATTTTGTTTCGGACCGCGAATGGGGCTACGAACAGGTGGCCCGCCATCTCTTCGGGCTTGGCTACCGCCGCCTTGCGCTCATCGCCATGCCCGACTCCGATGTCGGGGCGGCCACGGCGCGAGCCGCCGAAAACTTTGGTATCGAGGAGATGCCACCCGCTCTTTGGCCGCTCCACCACCTGCCCGAACGACCCGGCCCCCACCAGATGCTCAACTTCCGGGTCGGTAAGGAGGCGATGACCACCCTGCTCGCCGGGCCGCACCGCCCGGAAGCGGTCCTTTGTAGTAACGACGAAGTGGCGCAAGGGGCGTTAACCGCATGCGGCGAGGCGGGGGTCCGCATCCCCGACGATCTCGCCGTGACCGGGTTCGATGACTTTTTCTCTTCGGAATACGGCCTCGTACCGCTCACGACGCTGACTCACCCGATTGCAGAAATCTCCACCAAAGCGGTGGCGTGCCTGCTGGAACTCATCCGCACCGGCCGCAAGCCGCAGACTCATGTCGAAAAAATCCGCGGCCATCTCACCATCCGCCGCTCCTGTGGCGCCTTCCTCCAAACCTCCCGATCCCTATGAAACTCCATCCCCATCCCTCCAAAACCGTGGCAGCGCTCTCGCTTGCCGTCGCCTTCCTCCTTCCGGTGCCGGCCGTGCGTGCCGCCGACGCCGCCTTCACCCTCACCCTCGTCAGCGGCACCAACAGTTGGGACTCCGCACCGTGGCAGCTTGTCTCCGGCTCCGGGTCGGTCCCCGGGGCAGGCGATGACATCCTTAGCCTGAGCGGCAACAGTTCGGCCATGTCCGAACTCTTTCTCAATGGCGCACAAGCCGTTGACAACCTGACCAAATCATCCAATGAAGCGTTCCGCATCTACAACTCCAACAGCGCCGGAGCCACCGGCAGCCTGACGATCTCGGAGGGGCTCACCGTGGAGAATGGCCAGATCTATCTGCGCAGTTTCGACCCGACCGGCCAACTGACCGTTTCCACCTCCACCCTCACCCTCGGCTCCACCACAGCCGGCACCACTGGTCGCCTCCAGTTCGGAGACCACGCCAACTATCGCAACGTCAACTTCACCGTCACCGGCACCACCACTCTCAAGGGAGTCAATGCTGCCGTGATCCTCGGCCTCGGGTTGACCGAAGCCGATAGCCTCATTGATCTAGGCCATCTCCTCTTTGACAACAACACCGGCGGGGGCATTTTCATCGAACACGGAGTGTTGAACGTCGCCAGCCTTCGCAATCAGGGGGGTGCCGAGGGTCTCTTTGTCGAAACGGGGGCGGCGCTTCGCCTCGATGGCGATGCAGGCGATCCCAATCACCCCTCGGGCGGAGCCAACTTCTCGCTGGCCATCTACAACGGCGGGCGGGTGGAAAAAACCGGCTCCAACCTGCAAACCCTTTCCAGAGCAGGCGGAAATCCCTACACAGGCGGCACCCTGATCTCCGGTGGCGTGCTGGCGATCTCCAACACCGAGAACAGCGGGATCGGACGCGGGGCCGTGGAAATCCGTGATAGCGGAACGCTGGCCGGGAGCGGACAGGTGCAACTCAACAACGCGAGCGTCACCGTCAAGGCCGGGGGAAGCATCGCTCCCGGAGCCGATGGCGTCGCCGGGTTCAACCAGCTCACCTTGAGCGGGATGAACAAATCGACCTCCACCGTGCTGGAGATGGAGGAGGGGGCAACCTTCCGCTTTGACCTCAACGCTTCGGGCGAGAGCGACCGCATCCTCTTTGGCCACTATGCTCCCGGCGATCTGGTGCTGGATAGCGACGGCATCACCGTGCATGTCAACGGCCCCCTTTCAGAAAACGTCACCTACACCCTTTTTGAGTTCTATTCCGATTATGTCGGATCAGCGAAGGTCTCCAGCGGCTTGAACTCAGGGTTCATCATGGGAAGCGGCTTTGAGGGTTTCAACGCCACGTTCCACTATGATGAAGCCGACTTCGGCGGCGTGGGGAGCATCACGATGACCGTCGCGGCCATTCCTGAACCGGGCACCGCCGGCTTGACGCTCGCCGCCCTTGCCCTCGCCGCCCTCCTCCACCACAAGCGGCGGCATTAACCATAGAGGCCATGGCCACCTATCTACCCCCCTGCCGTCGGGCGGGCGCGACGTTGCTCGAAGGGCTCGTCGTCCTGGTCGTCCTCGGTGTGCTGGCCGCACTGCTTCTCCCGGTTTTGGGGAACATGCGCGCCCGCAATGCTCAGGTGACCTGTGTCAACAACCTGCGCCAGCTCGGCGCGGCGACCTTTCAGTACGCGGCCGATCACCGTCAGCTCCTCCCGGCCTACGCCATCGACGCCGGGCATGGCCCCCCCGGGCAAAGTCTGGTGACAGCGGGGACCACCGCCGGATTATGGTTCTACAACCTTGCCCCCTACGTCGGTGTCCCCCGGCGTGAGGTGGACGGCTACTCTGCGCTGGAGCGAATGGAACTCGGGGCAACCGCTGCCGGGATCGAGAAGCCATGCATCTTCACCTGCCCCGCGCATTCACGCAAGGAGAGCAACTTCTACTGGACACCCGATCCGATGACGTGGCCCTCCACCATCCCCGTCAGCTACTCCACCAACGCCTTTCACATCGGCGCAGCAGCGAGCGCCGGCGGGTACACCGGTGAGGCGGATCGCGTCGTCCGCGGCTTCCCGCTCAGTTCCGTCGTCGCGCCGGGGCGCAAGATCTGGCTCATGGATTGCGCCGACGCCTACGGGGCGATTGTCTCCAGCCAGGGAAGATGGTCGCCGCAGGGGGATCGCAACTACAACACCCTCTATCAAGGCTTTACCCGCCATAGTGAAGGGGGCAACGCCCTCTTCTTTGACGGGCATGTCGAGTGGCTCCCGCTCACCACCTTTACCGAACCGGCCAACGGCAGTTTCGATCGCACCATCCTGCTCTACTTCGCCCCCCTGCGCCACCCTTCTCAAGATCAATGAATCCCATCCACTCCTTCCTGCCGCGCTGTTTTTTTAGCTTATTGTTCCTTTTCTGCGCCCTCCCGCTCCGTGCTGAAACGCTCCCCCCTGAAACCTTTTTTGTCGCCCCCCATGGCAAAAAAGAGGGCATCGGAAGCCGTGAAGACCCGCTGGCGACCATCGAACAGGCTCTAGCCCTCCTCCCACCCGAAGAAGGGGGAACGATCGCGCTGCTCGGCGGCATTTACACCCAAACCGTCGATCTCCCGGAAACCACCGACGCAGGCCCCCTCCTGATCACCGCCGCACCGGGGGAGGAGGTCATCTTCGAGGGCGGCACGAAGATCACGCAATGGGAGCCTGCCCCCGACGCGCCGGGGCTTTTCATCGTCCACGCTCCGGACCGCAAAACGATGTTCGGCCAGCACCAATGGTTTGAAATCTGGGAGAACGGCAACCGGGTCCGCTACAACAGAGTCCCCGATGCCGCCAGCGTCGCGGCATGGCCCGGCAGCGTCACCTTTCTTGAAGGCGAACGCCTTCTCCTCCACCCCAGCCATGGCGGCACCCCCAAGGGGCTCGACCTCTGGCACAACCAGCAGGCGCAAGGGTGGTCCATCGAGCGCAGCAACACGACCGTACGCGGTATCACCCTGCGCAACTACCTCGGAGGCGCTGAGGCACGCGCCGTGACGATCGGCAGGACGGCAACCGACGTCACCATGGAGAAGTGCCAGTTCATCAACAGCTCCATCGGGGTCAGCACTTCCGGCACGAACGTCCGCATTGAACATTGCGAGTTCCGGGAAGTCGGGATGGGGCTACGCCACGCCGGACTCGATCTGAGCGTGCGCCATTGCCTCTTCCAAAGCGCTGCCGGCCCGTTCGCCTTCCACGATTTTATCCCCGCCCTGCGCGATGCCCTCCGGATGTACTATCCGGCCAAAGGGATCACCTTTGAGCACTGCGTGACCGCCGGTTTCTGGGCCGGGATTTATATCAAGACCGATCCGGATGAGGCCCACCCCTGCCTGATCCGTCACAACACCTTTACCGATGGCATCCGTTCCGGGGCGATTGATCCCCAGCCTCACAGCCGCTACATCGCCAACATCGTCGGCCCGACAGAACCGGGGGTCGCCGATGACGGGGTGGCCCCCAACGGGCGCTACCTTGAAGAGATCGGAGCGAAACTCGAAGGGAACTATTTCTACGGCAAAGGGGGCGAGGCCCGTGGCAGCAACCTCGCCGGGCCGGAGCCGTTTGTCGACCTTGCAGCGGGGAAACTCGCTTTGCGCAAAGGCGTCGCGCTCCCGGCTTTTGAGGGAGATCGCCCACCGGGGGCCGGGCGGGCGAAAGTCTCATGGAGCAAGCACCTCGCAGCAAAGCTCACCCCTCCCAAAGTGGAGAAACGCCCATTCGCCTTCGTCGGCACTCCGCTGGCCACAGCCTCCAACGCCGGAGCGCTCATCATCGCCCGGTTCACCCACCCGGCTCAAGGGACACTGCGCTACCGCCTGGCCACAGAGACGCAATGGCACACCGCCGCCGGACGCGACCACTCGCAGGAAGGCAACCCCTCCCTGCTCTTCGCTCTGATCGAAGGGGAACTGGAGGCCGAAAGCGATTACGAGTTCGAGATCGAAGCCCTCGGCCCCAAGGGGGAGAAAGTCACCTCCGACCCCGTTTCCCTCCGCACGGAAGGCGGGCCAAAGGAGATCCGCGCCAGCGTCCCTGACGGCTTGCAGGCAGCCCTCGACCGCGCCCTCCCCGGCGATACGGTGGTACTGGAGAAAGGGGTCTACACCCGCCCCGCACTCCTCAACCACGGCGGGACGCCGGAGGCCCCGCTCACTCTGCGCGGAGCGGGGAAACGCGAGACAATCCTCGACGGCGGCAGGAAGATCGACCACCTCCTGCGTCTCAACAAGGCGCACCATGTGGTGATCCGTGGGCTCCAGATCCGCTGGTTTCGCGAGATCGGCCTCCATGCCGTCGCCTCCTCTTACGGCACGCTCGAAGATTGCTGGATCTCCAACAATTTCCTTGATGCTACCGGTGGAGCCAGTGGCGAGAACGTTCTGCTGGCAGACTCACCCCACTGGAAGATCCGGCGCTCCATCTTCACCGGTGCCAACAGCGGAGTTTCCATTTCCCACTCTCCCGGCCTGACCTTTGAGAACAATACCGCCTTCGGTAACCTGGGCGGCGGTCTGAGTATGGCTTATTCCAGCCGGGGGAGTCGTCTGATCCGTAACACCCTCAATTTTACGGGGAATGACTCGTTCTGGATCGTCGAAAAAGACCCCGCCGCCTTCGCCTCGCTCGTCGCTGAGGAGAACAACTACGGCTCGCTTGTGAAGATGGAAAACAAATACCCCGAGAACCGCTTCACCCCCGCGTCGCACTACGGGCACATTAACGAAGCCAAGCGGATCGGCGTCTACGGGCCGATCCCCCCGGAGCGCAAGCGGATCGAAGGGTTGTCGGAGGCCGGGTTTACCGAAAGCCAATACCTCGATCTCCTCTTCTTCTACCGGATGGACGATTGGCGGCAATTCTCCGGCAAGGATCGCACCTCCATCTTTGCCGACCCCCTCTTTGCCAACCCGAGGAAAGGGGATTTCCGCCTGCTGCCCGGCAGCCCCAACCTCCTGCCCGATGGCGGGCTGATCGGAGCCGAACCTGCAGCGAAACAACCGTAACGCTTTTTTCCCATGACCACCCTGACTGCCCTGCCTGATGCTATTGAGCGCGACCGCGCCGTGGCTCTCGCCCTGCTCAAACCGTCCAAGCGCGATCTCGACTACGGCTTGGCGCTCCACCGCGAATGCCTCGTCGCCGAGTCGTACAGTCTCGGCCTGCATGCCCCGGTCGACGCTGAGGCCCTCGACCGCGAAGCCGCCTCCGGCGCCTCCGCCAGCGAATGGAGCGATCTCTTCGAAGATCACCTCATGCTCAACTGGACCTCCACCCCCGAGCTTCTTGCCCAATATCGGCAGGCGTGGGAGACTTCCGGCGTTGGCTGCCTCTTTATCAACGCCGGGGAGGAGGGGAACCGTCCTGAGCGTCTCCTTAAACGGCTCGCCCGCTATACGGCGCTTATCGACACCTTGCCCGATCTCCTCGCACGGGCGACCACGGCAGAGCAGATCCGCGCCAACCACCGTGCCGGGAAGCGCTCGCTCTGCTTCGCCCTCAACGGCGTTCCGCTCCCCGGGCGCTGCGAAAACGTGCAGGATGAACTGCGGGAAATTCGCACCTTCGCCCGGCTCGGGGTGCGGATGATGCACCTCACCTACCAGCGGCGTAACCCGATCGGCGATGGTTGCGGGGAGATCAACGACGGCGGGTTGAGCCACTTCGGCCACGCCGTCGTAGGGGAACTTAACCGGCTTGGCGTCGTCATTGACCTCGCCCATACCGGCTGGAAAACGTGTCTCGATGTCGCAAAGACGACGCAACGCCCCGTGCTGGTGAGCCATTCGGCGGTCCACGCCTTGAGCGGCCATCTGCGGGCCAAGCCCGACAACGTGATTCGCGCCGTGCTCGACACCGGCGGGACCATGGGGATCACCAACTACCCCGATTTTCTCGGTTTAAGCGGCGATCTCTCCGCGTTGCTGGAGCATATCGACTACATGGTGCGGACCTTTGGGGAAGATTCCGTCACCATCGGCACGGACGATGCGTACAAAACAACCGATGCCGCCGAAACACTTGAAACGCTCCAGTGGCCCGCCGCCCGCGAACGCTGGGAGGGCCTCTGGCCCAATGAAACGCCGGGGAGCGATCCTCGCTGGACCAGCCCGGAGTTGCACCAAAGCATGGCGTGGACGAACTGGCCTCTTTACACCGTCGGGATGGTGATGCGCGGCTATCGGGATGAAACGATCGCCAAGATTCTGGGAGGAAACCTCCTGCGGGTCATCGCCGCCAACACCGAGCGATGAAAAACATTGCCCCGCGCGGCAAACCGGGGCATGGTCAGCGCTGTCATGCTCTCACGTGCGCTCCGGCTGCTGGTCGCTGGCTCTTTCCTGCTTTTGGCGGCAGGAAGCGGGGCGCAACCGGTCATTCCCCCGGAAGCCAAGCCGATCCTTGAGCAATTCTTCAAGCTCTACCAACAAGCGGGGGCTTTCAGCGTCAATGCCCGGCAGATCCGTCGCGTCAATGGGACAGCGACCGCCGACGCCTCCATGCAGGTCCTCGCCCGTAAACCGAACGAAGCGTGGATTCAGATTCAGGCCGAGGATACCGCGATCACCATGGTCAGCGATGGACGGCAACTCGTCGTCCACCAATCGCCGCCCAACTCCTGGGTCACCAAGCCGGGGGCAGTCTCTTTTCAGGAGTTGACCCGCAACATGCTCACCGGGCTGGAGTCGCTGAGTTCGAGCGATGTGCGCGCCTCCGTCCTTGCCGATGTCCTCTCGGTGACGATGAGCCCGTCGGAGAAAATCGGCGGGCGCGATTGCTGGCGCTTCGAGTTCACGCAACCGGGGATCTCCATCGGCTGCTGGATTCACAAGGCACCGGAACCCTTTCTGGAGAAGCTCGTCATCCGTACCCTCTCCGGGGCCGATGAGGCGATCGAGTTTGAAACCACCTTTGTGAACTGGAAGATCAACCCGCAAATCACGCGCGAGATGTTCCGTTTTACCCCGCCGCACGATGCTGAGGAAGCCGTGCTACCCAAGGAAGAAGCCCCTAAGTCGTAAACCCCCTTGCCACCCGCACCCGGGTGGGGCAGGATAAGGTTGCTCTCGGCCATGACACCAGCTCCTTCCTCTGAAGTTCCCAAGCCCCATCCGCCCAGCAGCCGCACCCTGCCGCCCGGCGGCGTGATCCCGTGGGTGCGCCGCGTTAATGACCGTTGGCTCGTCCATCAGGGGCTCAACACCTCTGCCGGGCTTTACATGGATTACCTCGCCGAGCACGACCCGGCCCGGCTGGAGACCTCCTGCCACACGGCATGGAAAATGGCCGGTACCGGGGAACCGAGCGAAGACCCCAAACCACTCTTTTACGGTGGACTCTTCTCGCTCTGCCGTCCGGAGGAGGAGGCCCGATTCCTCGCGAGCCACCTTTTTACCCTGTTGAC
Organism: Chthoniobacteraceae bacterium; assembly: GCA_037189865.1. Lineage (GTDB taxonomy): Bacteria > Verrucomicrobiota > Verrucomicrobiia > Chthoniobacterales > Chthoniobacteraceae > DATMFV01. The sequence goes on from JBBCIW010000002.1 coordinate 260,823, forward strand.
CAATCCTCACCGTCCGCTGGAAGCCTTTGAGGCCTTGGTGACCCAACATGCCGTCACCCCTGCCGCGAGGGAAAAGGCGCTCCAGTTGCGCCAACGCATCGCGCAGGTCGCTAAAGAACCAGCGACGACCTAGGCGGAGGCGCACCCCCGACGGCGGGACCGCGTTCCCCAAAAACCGGCCATGCCCGCGACGCCGAGGAGAAAGACGACCGATGGCTCCGGCACCGCTTGCGGTACGACGAGCAGACGCACGCCGTGATCATCGTACATGATCCGAAAGCCGTAGGTATTCGCCCCGTGCGTCATCGTGAAGAAGCCATCGTCGGCAGCCTGTCCGTTAATGGAAGCGAACGTACCGCTACGCAGATCGGTGCTGGTCAGTAGATGGAACTCCGTGCCGACTTCGGGCGCATAGCCGAGTTGAAGCTCCAAAAGCCCCCCTTCCATTTGCGCCGTTGTTCCGACAACATAGCGATCAAAATCAGCAGCAGCATTGAGCGAGAGGCGCCATGTGGCCCCACTTTCCAGCAGAAACGCCCCGGTCGTGGTCACGCTGCTCGCCCCGTTGCCCTCCAGCGTCGCTCCGGTGCGGACACTCAAAGCGGAGGTAGAGGTAAGGCTCCCCTCCAGACGGGTCACCCCTGCGGCAAGATCAGTCGCACCGGTATAGCGATGGGTTCCTTCCATCACTAGCGTGCCGCCGGTCGTTTTGGTCAAGGTCGCACCGGCGTTGTACTCTCCGAGGTCGACCAGCGTCCCGCTCTCTAAGCGAAATTCGGTAAGGTTAGTGATGGAAGTGCCGCGCAGGTCGAGTCGCCCTCCGTTGAGATGGATCGAGGAGGTGACCGCGCTCTCCGCACTCCCGACGATCCCTCCGGCAACCCGCAGCGTCCCGCCGCTCAGTTCCACATGCGCTTCCACCGCCTCACTCCCGCCGACCTGCTCTCTGGAACCGAGGTGGAGCCGACCAGAGCTGGTCTCGCTCCCCTGCGTACGGATTAAGACATCCACCATTCCCCCCGTGATCTTGAGCACACCGACGGTCTTCTCCTTCGCCGTGCCTAAGTTCTCAGCCAGATGGATCGAACCGCTAATGAAAGATCCCCCGCCGACCTCCAGCGTCCCGGTTGAAGTCGCGCTAGCTACGCTAGTCGATGTTGAGCTTTGGCCGATACGCGTAACAAAAGCATCCGCGCTCCCCTCATCCATTCGGAACGCCCCGCTCGTCCCGCCGCCGACGATTGAGGTCGCCCCCGAACCGACCACCAGCTGACCCAGAAGAGCATTCACCGCCGTCCCCCTAAGGTCGACCTCGCCCCGGACCCCTGCCCCGGCTGACGCCCCCCGAACCCCTACGTAGAGATCGGCCCGAGTCGCCCCGCCCGCCTTACCGCGAATTCTTACTGCCGCATCACTCACACCCGATGCCAGTTTCATCGCACCAAAGCCGACATTCGCTGTCCCTGTACGCCCAATGGCAGCTCCTACCTGAATCACATCAAAGTTAAGACTACTATTGGCACCAAGCTCAAGAAGGCTACCATCTGCAAGCGCCCCAGAGGTAAAATAACCAATTTGGAGGCTCTGGGCCACCAGCGTGCTGCTTTGAGCGAGGCGCAAGGTGCCGCGTCCGTAGCCGCTCATCGCACCACCGACCTGCACAGCCGTGCCGGTCCCGTTCAGAGTGACTTGAAGGGTAGCTAACTCGGAAAGATCCAGCATCGCACCATTGCCGCCACGTCCATCGCTGGAGACGGCGAAGGTCAGGTTAGCAACCGTCGTCCCGGAGATCCGCAACTCCCCGTCGCCCTTGATCGCTACCTGATTGAGCCGTCCGCTCGAACTGGTATCAGGATTACCGGAGCGAAAAATGCCGGTCGACGGCTTCGTCCCACTGGCGATAGTCTGAAGAAGCACGGCATCAGGAATCTCAAGGACGTGCCATTGCGTTCCCTGATTGCCAAAATAGAGGGAGTTAACCGTCGTGTTCGCATCAACCACACTACCCGTCACCGTGCGCTCGGTCATCCCATCGGCAGCAAAGCGAACATCCACTGTACTTCCCGGTGGGGTGCTATTGGCCCAGTTATCAGGATTCGACCAGTTCCTGTTATCAGGCGAAGCGCCGCTCCAGACGGTCTGCGACGATGCCAAAGGGACAAAACAGCCAAAGGCCAAAAGACTACATAAAAGAGCAGGGGAGGTTTTCATGAGGTAATATTGGGTTCTAAAAGGAGGGTTAGCTAAATCGTAAAGTGTAAAGAATCGCCTCTTGGAGATAAAAGCGGAGCTGGACCGTCCGACCGCGCAACCCGGCTAGCGAAGGAGTGGAGCGCCAATGAAGCGCCCCGCCTTCCCAAAGGCTCTCCTCCATGGAGAATCCGGGTAGAGTCGAAGCGGAATGAAAACCATCCCCCTGCGCATCGAGCAATTCTGCGCGAACCAGAGGGGTGCCGCCATCAGGGCCGACCTCCACGAAAATCTGATCACTCTCAAGGACAAAACGCCGGGTCAGCAGATAGCCCCCGTTCGACCCCGTTCCCCACCCGATAAGACGATCCTTCTCAAAGAGGGCCACTCCGGTCGCCGTCGTCCGAGACGCTCCATGGCTGTTCTGGGGCTGATCGGCACCGATATAGTAAAGCCGTAGATGCTTCCCCTCTTCCACCAAAGCGGAAAAAGTAATCGACTCGGCATCCCAAGCCCCGGGAGACCCGTTGGGAACAGGGCATGGACGCGTCGGAAGCCGCTGCCAGAGCAGGCCCTCCCGACTGTAGACCAGCTCGCATACTTTGGGTAGCAACGCCGGGTTATCCATCCACCCTGCAAACCCCAGAAACAGATCGTGGTAGCGAACCGCGTGAAAGGTATCGAGATCAGGCAGGCCGACTTCATCCGCCAGCGCCATCCCGTGTGGCGCGCTCCAATGCAGCCGATCCTCACTATAGCAGCAAGCGAGCCGCCGCCGGGGATGCCCGTTGGCATACGCCCCTTCGCGCCGCATCGCCACCGTCGCCGGTCGACGGTAAAGAAACCAGCCGCCACCCTCTGCTTCCACCATGGAATAGCTACCATCACACGCTCCACGAAAAAGGACGATCGGTTGCGGTCCGAAGCACCACCGCTTCCCATCAGGAGAAGTCATCTGCACCAGACAACGTTCCCGCTCTCCGGGCGGCGTTGTCTTAACCAGAGCCACAAAGCGCTGCGCCGGATCCTGCGCCTCCTGATCCAGCCAGACCTCTTCGAGCAGGAACGTTCCATCGTCACGATGGAGAATGCGGTTGGGTGCTTCACCGCCTCCCCCGGTATCCGGAGTCGACCAACGAAGCCCGTCCCGGCTCTCCGCGTAGTAAGTTGAATAGTTGTAGCCCGTCTCTATCCCCGGCTCGATGCGATAGCGTTGATACCACCCCTTCCAGAGATCCTCTACGGGATCATAGATCACCCGATGAAGCCCGGGGAGCGGCCCATCCTTCCCGCCAGCATCGCCAACGAGCGGCCCCAGCCGGGTCATCGGCCCGGTCTTGCGCTCCAATCCATAGTGATCCTCGACCAGATAGTCATCCACAAGGGAAAAAGTCCCGCGCCCGATTCGTAACGGTTCCCCGGCGAAGTAGCGACTCCGCCAAGGTTGGAAAAGAGGGTTAGCAGGGTTCATGGCATCGGCGCTCCTTCCAGAACGGGCGTGCGGTCTTCACGGACCGACGCCACACTCCCCTGATGTAAGTAAGCCGCAGCGGCCTGAAGAAAGAAGATCGTCCCAAGATCCCGCAAATGATAGGGGGAGCGATCGCTCCCATCCGGTGGAAGCACTTTTTCAAGAATCGCTCCGCGCAGGTGAGGGTCGCGCGGGGAGACTAGCTGCATTTTCAAGCAAAAATCGAGCGCCTTACGGGCATAGGGAAGATACCGCTCCTCATCGAAAACCTTCGCCACTCGAAGAAAAAGAATCGCTGCACAGGCGCTGCCGCTCGTCGCGTGTCCGAAGCTCTCTGTGTTAAAGCCGACGCTGGTGTGCCTAAATAGGCCACCATCACGGCGCAAAGCATGGCTATACCAATTTGCACTACGAAACGCTGCCTCCCGGAAGCGCTCGTCTCCTGTATGGAGCCAAGCATCGACCATCGCATTGCCCCACCAATAGGCATGGCGTGGATGAAGCTGCTCTGCCTCCAGATTGCACGGAAGATAGCGCAACCAGTTTCCCGCAGGGAATTCACTTGCCAGCAGCCGCTCGACGGTTTCAAGAAAGATCGTCTCCCACCGCTGCTCCCCGCCGCGGAGATAGCCTCGAAGGAAAGCGGCATCATCCGCGAGCGGACGACGACGCCGTTCAGAAGGGATATGACGGTAGCCGGAAACAAGCGCAAATTGCCCGCTGCTCCTATCATAGCTATTTTCAAAAAGCCCGCCACCACGATAGGCATGATCTGCCACCCAACCGAGCGCACCGAGCGCCGCCTGCTGATAGTCACTCCTCCCTGTCGCATCTCCCAAGGCGAGAAGACCACGGATTGATTCCAGAATGGCGCTGGTATTGATGGTGTCAGGCGAATCTTCGTAAGCCAGCAGCAACCCGGCGTCACGATCGCTCGCCAGTGCCACCCGATTACGCAGCAGAAATCCGCCGATCTCTTCCGCAACCCGCTGGCAAGCGAAATCCCCAGCCCACGGCGCACATTCCAACAACGCGACAGCCGCCTGTGCCGAATGCCAATAGGGACAGAAATAGCTCCACTGACCTCTGGCAGCGCTGTATTCACCACGGATCGCTCCCCGCCAATCATCGTATAGCATTCCGAGCGTCCCCTCCCCCTCTCCGGGTTGGCGCTGCCGATTGATCGCTACCTCACCCAACCAGTGGCAAGCCAAGGGAATGGCGCGCAGGAGACGCTCTTCAAGCTCCATCGGGTCGGGGCCGGGCAGAATCGATGGTAATCCGTGATTCATTTTTTCTCCACTTTCGGCAGTTTCGGCAGTTGCACGACCGGATTGGCAGCGAGGGACGTAAAACGCTCCTCCTCATCCAGCCGGAATTGAAAAAGCCAGTTGCCGCCCGGCTCAGCAGGCATCTTCGGGTAGACCGTCAGATACGGCTGCCCCGCCTTCCCTATATAAAAGCGATACCAGCGGTTAAGGCGATCTTCCTTCTTCGCCGGAAAACGGAGCAGATGAGGAAGAGGACGATAGGTCACTTTCTCCCCGCTCGCTACCCCTTCGAGCACGTTGTCCACCAGACGGCGCAAGACGCCATTGATCACCACCTCCCCATCCTCGCGCCGGAAGGCACCGCCGTGGACTTCCACCAGCGGCCCGTGTTGATCCCGCGAAAGACGTGCTTCATACCCTTCAATCCACCGCGCCGCATGACTGCGCAACGGCAAGCGCCCCCGTCCATCGCTATCCCGCATTCCCATCGGATTGAAGCCGCTCCCGTGCGCATCAAACCAGAGGTCTCCGCTCGCTTTGCTACCATAGCGCTCCCCCGGGCTAAGACTGGTCCGGTGAAAGACGACGTCGATCCCTTTTGCCGAAGGAGGCGAGGTTGCCTCCACCCGATAGAGATCATTAGCCATCGCCCGGATGATCCGGGTATCGGAGACCAGAAGGTCGTCCGGCCCTGTTGCGACAAACAACGTTTCCGCTTTGACAAAGTAGATCAACGCATTGCGGATCGGACACCCTGCCGAACGGATCAACGCCTTGCGTGCCCCCACTTTCTCCAGATAAAGCTCCCCGATGTGGATGATCCCCTCAAAGGTAAGCAGCACCTCCGGCGTGCCTTTGACGCCATCCTCACCCCAGACGGACTCAATCGCGTTGTTCGTGAAGGAAGAACCGCCACTGCGGATGAGAATGGAGCTATCCGTACGCACCGGCGATTCCTCCGGCAGGGAGAGGTGCGAGTACGTATTCTGATGAACCACCGAGGAGCCGCCGCCAACCATATAGACTGGTGCCTTCCCTGGCCCGTGGACTTCCGCCAGTTGTTTGGCAGTCGCTCCCTCCTTGGGTAGGGAAACATAGCGAAACTCATTATTGCTGATATTGGAATAATAGAACCCATCAAGAAAGAGCAGCCCCACTCCGTAGCGAAGCGAACAGCGCACCATGTGGCACCCGCTTGTAAACTCCTCGGCCCAGACGCAATAGCGAGCCTTGCTCCCGCCATTGAAGCCGAGATCGAAGAGGTGGATCTGCCGCAGTTTGCGCTTCTTGAGGCGAAACTGAATGAGATCCTTGAACGGTTCGCCATCGTAAACGAGCGCCGTGGTCCGTGAGTTCTGCCCTTGAAGCGTGAGGGGGCCGCTTTCGACCACCAGCGTCCGGGTCACGCGATAGTTCCCGGCAGGAAACCAGATGGCGGTCGAAGGTGAACGACCCGCCCCTCTCCCGGTGAGCGTGGCGAGATCGAGCGCCTTTTGGATCGCTTGCGTATCATCGCTCTTTCCATCTCCCCTTGCCCCGAACCAGCGGATATTGAGCATTCCGTTCCCTTCCATGATCCGGCGCCACACCCCCTTGCCTCCCTCGGCGGCAATCACCGTGACCCCATCGACGGAGAGAGCAGAGGAGGCGCTTTGCCAATAGAATCGGCCGCCACCACCATCGCCCGGCTCGTGGTAGCCAAGAAGATCAACCACCGCCTCTGGTCTCCCCTCGTGACGGGTTAGCGAAGCAAGATCAGGAAAGGCACGGCCTGCCTCGGCATGGAGCGCGAGAGGCAAAACAGCCATCAACAGAAGATAGAGGAAACGCTGGATCATCTTTATTCAAAATCACCGAAAAACCGGAGCCACTCCGGCTGATTGAGATCGGAAGCATCCGGCTTGGCTACCCATTCCACATGCCCGTCATAGAAGAGAACATTCGCTCCCTGATAATGTCGCCACGCGAGGGAGTCATACTCCTTTTTGGTACGACGAAACCAGACAGCGTCCGAATCGATCACCCACGCCGTTTTCCCCGGTTCATTCAAAGGGAAGAGGCGCCCTGCCCTGCGGCTAAAGAGCATTTGACGCGAGAGTGGACGGGCAGGAAGACCACGCGCTGCCATATCAACATTCGTCAGCGCCGCACCGTTCAGGGCGTAACCGCTCCAGGCCGATAGCCCCTGAGTCATCGCCGGGCAACGGAAGATCAGGGCCGAGGGAGGGCGCGTCCCATCCGTCCGGGGAACCTGCGAGGGGTAGCCGGTTGCGGCGATAAACTCGTAAATTGAATCCTGCCAAAGAAAATGCCCCTTCCCCCACGGGGCGAGATCAGTGGTGTTGTCCTTGGAATACCACGGCTGCCAATTCTGGTAACAAGCAGCGTACTGACTAAGCGCCACTCCGATCTGGCGTAGATGATGGACACAAGAAGCGTTGCGACTAGCGGACGAGACACGAGTAAGCGCCGGCAAAAGAAGAAGCAACCCCACGCAAAGCAAACCGACGACTACCAGTAGCTCTGCCAGCGTCACAGCATATTGACCCCGGGGTTTCGGGGAGATTGAGGGGGACAACCATCGCATCGGAGAAGATCATGACACATTTCATGTCTACATGCAAGAAAAACTTAAATCTTTCCAACTCAACGCCTCTAAGGCACTAATCTTCCAAAGAATCGACATAAATTCATGATTTCCACTATGTTATAATTTGTCTACATACTTACTAACTCAGATCAGCGAAAGAGAAATCTCATTTCTTTTCATCCCTCTCTCAGTTATCGGTACACAGACAAGCCACCTGCCATGAAACCGATCTACGCCGTCATCGCCGAGACCCTTGAGAAGCGTCGCCAGTCGCTGGAGAGCTCCCTCCTACTACCGGATGAGAATGCATTGGCGGCTGAATTCTCCGTGGCGCGGGAGACGATCCGGCGCGCCCTTAAAGTGCTCGAAACCGCCGGTGCGATCACCCGCAAACGGGGGGTAGGCACCTTCCTCCACCCGCTCCAGATCAAGAGCGACGGACTACGCGGCAAACGGGTCGCCGTTGTTCCGCCATGGTGGGCGGAAAAGCCTGATTCATGGTACACTTCCGTGCTCTACGAAGGGATCACCCAATGGGCGCAGGCGCACGATTGCCAGTTTACGATCCTCCATGCCGAGCGCTTCCCGCTCCATGAGCACGATTGGCAGGAGCGCATCCGCCAGAGCAACGTCTCGGGCGTCCTCTGGATCCAGCCGCAGGAGCAGCAGATCCGCCTCGTCGAGCGGACGGCGCGGCTCTTCCCTACTGTCGTCCTCGGCCGCACGCTGCTTGGCATCGGCCTCCACCACGTCGTGCCGGACTACGAGAAAGCCGCGCTCCTCCTCGACGACTACCTTACCTCGCGGGGCGTGTCATGCTATGCTATGATCGAGAAGAACACCTTTGACCCGTTCACCCTCCGCTGGATCGAGGCGGTCCGCCATGCCCACGCCCAAAGGGGGGCTCAATTCGACGCTGCCCGCCTCTTTTTTGACTACCAATGCTTCCAGCCCGATCAACTGGCTGATCTGGTGCTCGATTACTTCCTTAAAGCCCATCCCGATGTCAAGGGACTGGTCTTTCCGGCGTCAGGCTGCCTCCATTGGCTCCAGCTTGACGAACGTTTTCGCCATCTTGTCTTAAACGGAATGGCACTAGTCACCACCAATTACGGCCCCTTCCCACTCGAAGCCCTCTTCCCCGGCCATACCGTCACCCACATCGAATGCGACTGGGCGCGAATGGCTTCCCGGGCGATGGATAGTCTGGCGCTTCTGGCGGAGGGAAAGCCGACGCCGGAAGTTCTTTACGATGATGTTCAGCTAATCGAGGGAAACCTTGGCGACAGCGCTGGCGAAGCGACGGTATCGGCCTCCTAAAAAACTACCGCGTGGTATAAACACCGCTGCACCACGGTGGATTTCTAGAATAGTTGGTGCGCCGGTAAAGATCATTGCGCACGTGGGCTACTTCGATGTGCCCGTCGCAGAACATCAGGGTAGCATACCCTTGGTGCCTGCCGGTCACGATGGTATTCTCATTGGTAAGATCAGCCGCAGCAGCGAAATCAGGGTAGAATTCATACCAACCGCCGGCGCTCTGCTTGAGTTCACGTGATTCCGCCAGCATCAACACCTTCGCCGGATCGCGAATCTCATCCAGCCGCGCCCGCCGTTGCAGGGTGGGATAGCCGTTATTGGGCATCAATCCGAATTTATTGACTCCAAAGCTGATATTGGCCCAAGGGTTCTGCGGTGTCTTGAGCAGTAACGAGCGTTCCGGGCGTTCACTCACGGGGTGAGCGGGACAATAGAAGGTATCAATATCCTTGAGATAACCTTCATGGTAAAGCCGCCCGGACCAGATCGTGGCATAGGGGGCGGTGGTTGTCTCGCCGCTATAGGGAAACACCCGTCCATGCTCTCCCACAAAGAGAAGCAACGCGCTGCCGACCTGCCGCATCCTTGCAAGGCAGACCCCCTGATCCCCCTTACCGCGCAAATAACCTGCCGTTGCCCCCAATAACACCACGGCAATCGCCACGATGAAAAGAGCCACCATCGCCTCTGTCAAAGTGAAGGCAGCGACCAACTGAGGGGAACCTGATCGCTTCTTCATTTCAACGCTCTACGGTTACGATGCCGCCATCCTGCCAGCACGACCACCCCTGCGGCAAGATAAGAAAGCGTCGCCGCCTCCGGTACGGCTACAAACTCCAGCACGAGATCGCTCCCATCGCTCCGCACAGTAAAGATTCCTTGCGTCTCCCATTGGGCGAGGTCAAAGGCGAAGCGTTCCGTGAAGACACCGGGGCTCATCCCCAAAAGCGCCCCCTCCACCTCTGCGATCGTCCATTGGTAAGTCTGGTTGGCTACCCATGCAGACGACGCCCCTTCGCTCAAGGCAAGAGTAAAGGTCTGCGAAGAGGAGAGCGCACTCAAATCAAGATCACCCAGAATAGCTAGCGAACCGCCGGTCGTCGACGTCAGAGTCAGCTCCAAGCCCCCCCCTTGCGTCCAGCTTTGACTTGCCCCGAAGGTCAGTTCATCCGCCCCGGGGGCGAGCGTCTGTCCTGAGCCGATCGAAAGACTCTGGTTAATCCGCCCCGTGCCACTGATCCGCCCCGACGTTAAGGTTAGCGGAGCCGTCACCGCAACGCTGCTGCGGGTAGCCAACTCGCCACCATTGATCACGATAGCCGAACTCGCATTGATCGACCCGCTCCCCGAGAGCGTTAACCGCCCGGCCTCAATCGTCGTTGTCCCGGTGTAAGAATGCGTTCCGGTTAGTTGCTGCTCCCCTGCTCCCTGTTTAACGATGGAGAGCTTGGCGGTGGTGGCTCCAGTGCTTTTGTCTAACAAAAGGCCACTGAAACTCACCGGCGTTGGACTGGTGTTATTGAGATAAAGCGTACCGGCGGTCGCCGTCGCGCTAGCATTGGAAGCACGAATCGTCCCCGCTCCGGTGAGGGAGGAGATTTCCACGCTTCCATTGACCGAAGCATTGCTGATCGTCAGCGTTCCCGCAACATCGAGTCGGCCCAACTTCGGCCTTTGGGTCATAGCGTCAATATTGAAAAATGCGCCACTGGCTAATGTCGTGCTTCCGCTGACCGTCAGGGAATTTAACGTTGTCCCTGCATTAAAGCCGAGGCGGAAATGTCCGCCCTCCACGTTCAACGTTTGCGCACTCACCGAAAAGCTACCTCCGAGTAATTGAAGCTGTCCGCTGCGATGTGCAAAATTGACGACATCCAGCTCATAAGCCCCTCCTCCGGTCATCTGAAGGTTGAATCCACCGCTCCCTACCGTTGTTAAAGCCAGAAGATCGAGATTCTGATAAATCGTCATCCCAAGATTGCCCCCCGACGTATCAAAGTTAATCTGTGCCGTATCACCGGGACCAGAAGGGTAGCCACCTGAAGGCGAACCCTCAATCAACCATTCTCGGGACGTCCAAGTCCCACCGGGCGGAAGATCGACGGTATAGTCAGCAGCGCGGCCCGACACCGACAGGAAAGCCAGCGCCAGAATACTTAGAAGCGGAGGGTGGGTGGGTGTTTTCATAAAGGGTTAGGGATAGGATCGGGTGGACGAAGCAGCGAAAATCGACGGTACGATGTGGAAGGTTCCGCGCCAATGGTCCTCGCCCCAGTGAGCCGTCTTTGCGGAGACCTCCATCTCATAACCACCTGTCAGCAAAAAATCGGTGGGAACCTCCCATTGATGATCCAGTTTCCCGGAAAGGGGGAAGCGCGTTTCCCAACTTCGTTGACTATTTAACTGGCGCACGGTCACCGTGACCTCGCCCTGCGCTGCAGAAGCGGGATGGAGCGCAAGGCTCAAGGCGGGACGGAGCGGCAATTCGCCGACCTCAACCACAGGCCATAATCCGGCAACACTCAACAACCGTGGCGTTCGCACGCTGCCGACCCAGCCCGAGACCAGTCGCCCGCTCTCCGCGTCAACCAATTCCACAGCCAACGTATGGCCTCCTGCGCGGGCAAGCCTAACCTCCCACTCCGTTTCGATCGCCCCATCCACGGGAGTCAATACCGCCCCGTGGGGCGCACGTTCGCTCCCTTCCCCGACTTGTAAGCGGTAACTACCCGATGGCACCCCCTCCCAACGCAACGCCAGCCGATGCTCCCCCAATAGCAACCCCCGCAGCGGCGGCAACACTGCCCGGACCATGCCTCCCTGCGGCGGCTGCCCCTGCCATTGTAAAAGGCCGTGGCGCTCGCGCTCGCCATAGCCTTTGCGAACCGGAGCCCACGATTGATAAATGAGCCGCTCGCGCCATGTCCGCGCGACATTGAGGCGCCATGGCGAACCAGCCTTTGCTTCAAGGTTAGGCAAGGCAATCGCCATCTCAACACTCCAGCGCCCCCCGCCGCGATGCACCGCCGACTCCCAGAGAGGCGACCAGTCGCTCTTCCCCTTCGCCCCCACCTCCTGAAAAAACGTCGCTCCATGGGCATTGACGACAAACTGGTAAAGCGGCCCCCCTTCGGTATGCAAAAACAGTTCCACCGCATCATCAGAACAGACCGCGCTGGTTCCCGACTCCTTGGTCACCACCAGCACCTCCTCCTGCTCGCTCTCCACCCGCACCAGCAACGTCTCCCCGGCCCGCACCATCTGAAAAGTCACCTTGCCTAGCGGAGCGTCATCCCCGGGATGGCGTTTGAGGGTATAGAATTGATCATAGCGTGGAAGCTCTTTCCAGAACGCCTCCTGCGCCCGGCCATCGACCTGCCAGCGTTCCTCCACCTGCGCCACTTCCACCACCGGCAGCGTTTCCGCGCCAGCGTGCACCGACCACGCCAACACCGTCAGCAGAAGCCAAGGCTTCACTTCGCCACCCCCTCCTCCCCACCTTGCAACTTGAGGATATGGGTAGCCAAGCCCCAGCGAACCCTCTCCAGCGCTTCGCTTCCATTGAGTCCATGGCGGATCTCGCCCCCGGCTTCCTTGGGATCATCACTCTCAATCAGGCGCCGGGCATCGACCGGGAGACGCTCGCGCAAGTCGGCGAGGAACTGCTCTGCCTCAGCGCGCGCCTCCTCGAGAGCGCGATTCCCCTTAGCGGCAGCAATCGCGGCTTCCAGCGTGGCAAGGTAGCGATGATCGGTGATCCCGGCCCGCGCCTCCTCCCCATCAAGCGTAAAGATCGGCCCTTTCGGTGTGGGATAGCTAATGGAGTAGGCCGTTTGCTCCCGCGACGGATTGGCGACGTCATCCCAAGTATAAGCGGTATGCGAGCGATAATGCCACTGGAAACGCCCACCGGCTTTCATCGCCCAAGTCCAAAGGCCCTGTGTCAGCCGTTGTTTGCCGACATTATAGATCCAGAATGCCGATCGGCTATCCGTAATAAAGCGGACCGACTCCTCGTTAATCGGGAAAGCATAGTTAGGCATCGAGAGATCAAGATGCGGCACCATCACCCGTTCATACGGGCCATTGAGAGAGGCAATCGTGCGAATCCCCAACCGTTTACGCACCTCTTTAAGCGAAGCGGCTACCTCCGCGCCAAGGTCTGCCCCCGGCTGGCCGTAGTTGCTCCGCTCATCACTGATATAGTAAAGAATCTCCGGCCAATCGTTCTTGCGCCGTGTCACTTCGAGCATCTCAACCAATTCCGCATAAGCCGCATACCACGCAGGGGTGAAGGGAGGCTTGAGCGAATCATCCAGCCACGAAAGGCGATTGGGAGTACCAGGCGTCGGTCCGTAAGGAGTCATACCATAGAATGGCATCGGCCCGAACCCGGCTTCCTTATAGAGATTCATCCAGAGCGTGAAGCGATCCCCCTCGATGAGGCTGATCTTTCCATCCTCAAAACGGAGATCTCCACGAAGATCGTCCCCGAAGGCGACGGAATTCACCCCCAGTGTCCGCATCGCCGCTAGTTCACGCCGTTCCTGTTCAATAATCAGATCGCGAAGCTCGAGAGCCTCTTTCTTCAGATCAGCTCCATAGACATTACGATGCCAGAAGAAAGCGTACCAAGGCTCGGAGGGCTTGTAATAGAACCCCTGCACAATCGGAAGCGGCTCCAATTCAAACCCCAACACCCGCAAGCGCACCGGCAGCAATGTCTCCGCCCCGCCTTCCTCTTTTAACCGCAAGTGTCCGCTATAGACTCCAGCGGGTGTCCCTTTGGGCACCTCAACATTGACCCACCAACTCCAGTTCAACCCTTTGCGGATCGGCACCGGGCGCGGATGATCAAGCGGGAGAGCGCGCACCTGATAGCGATACCCTCCCGATTCGCCTTTCGCCCCGGCGTTCCAGAAAAGGTAACGGGCAATCCCTACCTTCAGCGCCCCGGCCTCAATCCGACCGGCCTCCCCTTCAAGCGCCAGCGCTTCGAGCTCCACCGTTCCCTTGTCTTCGAGCCCGTGAAGCGTGAACCAGAGCGGCACCACCTCGCCCGGCGTCCCGAAGCTCTCCAGCCTTTCGAGCCGATCACTACCCTTCACCGGACGGGCATATGGATAGCGAGGCTCCTCCACCGGACGATGGTACAAGGCGAATCCCCGCTCCTTCTCTTGTGCATTCGGGCTCCAATCCCCCTCCTTGTCCGCTGGAGCCGGCACTTCATGAAGAACGGTATCACGGCGGCGTTCAGCGGCGATTCCCTCCACCACCGTTTGCAAGGCGACATCCCCCTTTTTAGGGAGAATCACCAAGGCACCCAGCGGGAGGTTCTCCCACTCGACCAGAAGCCGCCCTTCCTTCACCTCGACGCTCGTGGTGAACTCACGAAACCGCGGCACAACAAAGTCGTTATAATAGTCCGCCCCCGGCAGCCAGAATTTATCGTACCCATCGTAAAGCCCGCGCATCAGAATCTCAGCAGGGGTTTCCTGCTCGGTCCAAAGCTCCTTCCCGTTTACTCGGAGTTGCGAATTAAAATAGTAGCGACGCACCGCCTGATGAGTGGAAACATCCCCGCTCAAAAGCCAGAGATCATAGTTCCCATCAGGCAGGTCGACACGGAAAGTTGCCTTCTTTGCGGAGATCACATCGCGCCCTAGCGCTTCCGGGCGGCCACTATCGAACGCTGCCGGATCAGTCATTCCGCTAAAACCCCATCCTCTGTCAGGTGTATAGCTATCCTTGGGCGAGACCGCTTCAAAGCGATCGAACACCGCAGACCCCTCCGGGCCGAAATCAAAGAAACGACCGCCCGCCTTCTCCTGTGCCAGCATCGCTTCATCGCGAGCACGGGCGAGGATCACCGGAGCCACCCTCACGCGGGAGAGCGCCACCGCCCGCTGGCCGCCAGCCGCAGCGCGGAAGTCAAGCTCCGCCAACTGGACCCCCTTGGGAATGACGACCTGATAGTGACGCGACTTCCATCCATCCGTGTTGGTTTCATCACTAGTGAGCAACGAAGCCCGATGGAGAATCGTGGTTTCTTTCAGAGGGATGCGGGTTCGATGCCCTTCCTCATCGAGATAATAGAGCCAGACATAAAGACTCAACCCATAGTTAGGATGCAGCGGAGCATCCTTCAACAGATAGTCGAAGCTAACCCGGTAGCTCAGTCCCGGTTCTACCCGAAAACGCGCCGAGCTAAATCCCGGCTCCTTCTCCTCTCCGATCCCCAGAACCAGCGCGGCACGCTCCTCCACGGTCGCCAGTTCAGCATTGATCGCACCCGGCAGTGGCGCGCTCCCCTCCTGTAACGTCAACGCACCGGCATCAAGAAGATTGGCTTCCAAAGCAGGAGCCTCGCCGGTGGCTTCCTTTTCCAGAGTATAGCGAAAGCGTGTCTCCCCTTCGACCTCCATCCCCGGCACGCTCCATAGGAGCACCGTCCCCTTCTCCTCCCGGCGGAGCGTAGCCGCAAGCGCCTCCCCGCTCGCCTCATGCACCACCCGAACCCCTTTCCATGCTTCGTCAGACTGTGAAAGCGGGAGCCATGCCGCCGCCACACTAGGATGCGGCTGCTGAGTCACATCGACGACGCCCGTGGGCGATGTAGCCCAAAGCGGCTGGGCAACCAGCAGAAAGATCAGGGGGAAAACTCGAATCATCATAAAGAAAGGTTATGGAAGAGGGAGCGCTGTTAGGTCGTGTCGTCACGAGAGTGGCTGTCAAGTCACTCTCGTGACGACACTCCCTACGCTCCCGCGTTCGATCACTTGCATTTCAACAATCTCGCGACGGCGAACCGCGTCCGGGTTTCCAGTCACAATCTCCTTGAGCAGCAGAAACATGCGACGGCCAATCTCGCGGCGAGGGTCGTGTAGGGTCGTCAGCCCCGGTCGGCTCACGAAGGCGCACTGGGCATCATCAAACCCAAAAAGAGAGAGGTCATTCGGCACGCTCAACCCGAGCGATTGCACAGCGGCCATGGCGTCACATGCAAGGTCGTCATTGGTCGTGAAGTAAAAGCGCGGGTCTTTCTCCGGGTTCCACTTCCGGAAGGTCTCCGCAATCGCCGCCTGCCGCTCCTCACGGGAAAGGGCAAGATCATAGCGATGAACCACTTCCAACCCGCACGGTTCCTCCAGTAACAGAGCGGCTGCGCTGCATTCCTGCACACGATACGCCGTGTTGGTATAGCTCAAAAAGCCAAAACGCCGATGCCCCTTCTCCAGTGCGTAGCGCCATGCGCGGCGGTAGCCATAAACACGGTCGGCATAGACCATGGCACCGGGGTAGTCATCGAAATCCCGGGCGATATTGGAATGGGCCACCATCGGCACAGCATTCTCCCAAAGACAGTTAATCGTCGCGGGCAGAAGCCGCATGTTGAACATTCCCGCAAAACCACCCCCTTCGATCAACTCGCGCACAAAAGCCAACTCGTCCGTCCCCAAAGGGAAATCAACGATCTCGATGCGATCGCGCGTCTGCGCTGCTGCCTCAAGAATCCCCTCGACATAATCCCAGAAGAAGCTACGCCCCTCTCTCGGCCCAACTCCTATATCAGCATAGGGTAGCAAAAACGGTAACTTCCTACCCTCCTGCTCTTTAAGCCAACGCTCCGGGGCGCGCGTCGGGAGACGGTAGCCCGCCTGCCGGGCATATTGCCGGATGCGCCGCGCCGTCGCCGGACGAACATTGGAAAGCCCCCGCAACGCTCTTGAAACGGTGATGTG
This sequence comes from Chthoniobacteraceae bacterium, assembly GCA_037189865.1. Classification (GTDB taxonomy): domain Bacteria; phylum Verrucomicrobiota; class Verrucomicrobiia; order Chthoniobacterales; family Chthoniobacteraceae; genus DATMFV01. The sequence goes on from JBBCIW010000002.1 coordinate 277,407, forward strand.
CGAGACGCCGCACGCCTGCGCAATGCTTTCAAGTGTCATGGAACCTACAATCTGAGGGGAGCCTTTCTGATTTGTCATGTTCAGACTTTGTTGACAGCATCATTCCACTGTCATAGATTGACGTCAAAAACTTTATATCAATGTTCAAACTAACATTTGACAACACCATACCATCAAGGCACAAAGCCTCACTCTCAAGGGAGGTGCCGGGGAATAGGGATGCAGGGCGATGGCCCGGCTTTAAAAAGCAAACCCGACGCTGATATGGAGTGCGCCGAAGGGCTTTTTCTCGCCCTGAATCGGGTTAAACCCGTAATCGACCCGGATCGGCCCGATCGGCAAAGCATAGCGAAGCCCCGCGCCGACGGCGAAGCCGCTCGTGCCAAAGCCGTTCTCCAGCTTGCGCCCGACGGTTCCAGCGTCAAAGAAGACGGCTCCTTTGAGGTTCCCCCAGATCGGGAAGACGTTTTCAATATTGAGCGTCGTGAAGGTCTCGCCGCCAACCGAGCGCCCGCCGGAGTCCATCGGCCCCATGCTCCGCTCGACATAGCTACGGACGCTGCGGCTGCCGCCATTGAAAAACCGTTCGTCAATCGGCAGGCGTTCATCGCCAATCGGCACGATGATCCCACCGCGCAGCCCGACTGCCAGCAAGGTCTTGCCTAGTGGCAAGTAATAGGAAACCCGTCCCGTGCTTCGGAAAAAACCAATCGAACTCCCTAGCGCTCCGTGCGCAATATCAACCGAACCGTTCACGACTAAACCTTTATTGGGATTGAGCGCACTGTCGCGGTAATCAAGGGTGAAGGAAGTTCCAATGCTATTGGCAAAGTACGACGTCGGCCCAAGTTCCTCGTGATCCATCGTCCCGCTTCTGACTTCCAGCGCCCGCCCGAGAACAAAGGCGGAAACCTCAAGATGCTTACCGAACTTGCGCGAAAGATGCGCCAACGCGCCACTCTCCAGCTTGGAATAATCCTTGAAATCCTGATTGAGCGCGTAGAGCCGCAGCCGCAAGTTATAGTCATTGTTCCAGAACCACGGGTCGGTATAAAGAATCTCACCGCGCAAGAGATTCTGAGCGATCTCAGCACTGACTGAAAACGGCCGCCCCATACCGAAAAGGTTACGATCGAGGTAACGCGCACCAAGGATCGCCCCTTCCAGCGAACCATAACCGACGACGAAACCAAGCTCCCGCGCTTTCGCCTCCTCGACCTTGAAATTCAACTGCACCTCATTGCCGGCAATCGCCTTTTGCCGCATCCGAAGGTTAGTGAAAAGCCCGGTCCCCATCAGCTTGCGGTAGCGTTCGTCGACGATCGTTGGCGTATACGGTTTGCCGCGCAGGTCACTGAAACGGTTCTCCAAAAAAGAGGGGCGCAGTCGCTTCAATCCTTTCTGAGTGACTCCATCAAAAGTGTGAACCTCCCCGGCATCAATCGTAAAGACCACCGGCACGTTCCCATCCACCGCCCGCTCCGGGTAGCCTTCGGAGCTAACTTTAACGCGGAAATAACCGCGCGTGCGGTAGTAATAGTTCACCTTTCGATCAAGCGCGATCACCCCTTGCGAAGTGTACGGCTTGGCAAGAAGCGGCTTCAACTCTTCGAGCAGATCCGGCCCCGGGGCTGTTTTGGTTTCAAACGTCAGCTCGCCAAAACGGTAGGGAATCCCTTCGTGGATATAGAGCACCACATCCGCCCGGGTCCGATCGGGAGAGAGGGTGATCTCCGGTTCATCGACCAGCGCATCAAGGTAGCCAAGCGAGGCGTAAAGCCCGCGCACCCGCTCGGCTCCGCTCGTCACCTCCCCTTCGTTAAAGGGCATCACCTTCTCCCCGCTCTGGGGCGCCTGCTCCGCCGTTCCGGTAAAGTAGGGGAGAAGCTGCTCCGTCGGGATCTGTGCATTGCCCTGCAACGTCACCGTCCCCAAACGGGTCAGCGGCCCTTCGCTAATAGTCAGGCGCAAACTTTGACTACCCCCGATCACCCATGCCACATCGGCCTGTGAATAGCCAAGCTTGCGATAATGAACCCCGAGGAAAAAGGCCGCATCATCCGCGAGCGCCGGAGAGATCCCGAGGGTAGCGATCTCCGCCAACTGATCCCCAATGACCTTGCGGATCGCCTCCTCATCCAGATGCCGGTTTCCTGAAAGTTGCAGGTTCACTTTCCGCGCCGCCTCCGGGGCAGCTTCCGCCAGCGGGGGTGGAGGAGCCGGGAGGGGTTCCACGGCTTCCAGCGCCGCTTCATCCTCCGCTTCGGGCAGACTCTCCTGCGCCAGAAGCGCGGTGGAGCAAAGAGCGAGCAACAAGGTAAGAGGGAAGCGGGGCAATCTCATCGGAAACGAATCAGGTAACGGACTTCACCACGGACATCCCCCTCCAGGTCAAGCCCCGCGCCGATCTCCACCTGATCGGTCACGCGGAAGGCACCGCCGAGTTGCTGACGTCCGGTACGGGGGTCGACGGAACCGGCATCAAACGTAAAGCGATCAGCAAAATCGTTCGGCTTCTCCGCGCTTGCCGGAGGGGGGCTTTTACGCCGGAATGCCTTGCGGTAAAGATCCTGCAAGAGCAGGAAAGCGGCACGACTGGCGAGCAGTTCGCTATTGCCCGCAAATTCATCCGAAGTCGCCCCGGTGGCGAGCAACGTCACAATCTCCTCCTGCGGCAGCGGCGGTTCACTGGTGAAGACCGTTTCCGGGTTCTCAGCCGTTCCATAGATATAGGCATGGATCTGATAATTGCGCAGGCGCGAGGTGCCATGAATATCAAAGACCGGGTTAAACGGCTCACCCGCCGTGAAATAAACATAGCCATAGTCCACCGCCAGCGAACTAAAGGGGAGCGAAGCGACAAACTTGCGGATACTCGCCGTCCCCTCCAGCGTCGGGGCGAGCCCCGTGCCGCCAAAGCGTAGATCGGCATGAACCTCGCCGTTGGCCATGTTGCTGCGGATGATAAACGGCTCAGTTGTCTTGATCGCGATCGCGAACTTCCAGTCGCGGATCGGCGCCGCCGTGATCGAAGGAGCGGTCATCGGCCCCTGTGCCGTCCGTTGCGGCGCAGGATCACTAGGCAAGCCAATCGGCAAAATCTCAATATCGCGGAAGAACCGGCTGCGGTTGATCCCGACGCTCCCGCTCACCTCGGCCTCGCGCAGTGGCCCTTTGATGCGGATATTGGCATCCGCACGCACCGTCAGACTATCGTTACGAGCCAGAAGCGAACCGGTCGATTGAAAGAGGAGATCCATCTGCGGATTGGCCGGATCAGCCAGCCCGATCTTCCCCGAAAGTCGAAACGGCCCACCCGCCCCCGCCCCTTCAAAGCGGCGAAACGTCAGCGCATCATCCGCAAACGCGAGATCAGCCCGGAAACCGCTGATCCCCGGCAGGTTGCTGTTAGCAAAACGGATCGCGGGAATGTTCGCCATCAACCCACCTTTAAAGACCGGCTTCTCCACCGTCCCGCTCACCGAGGCATCGACCCCGATCTCCCCCTCCAGATAACGGATCGCCGGGAAATAGCGCGAGAGAATCGCGGCCGAAGAGTTCGGAAGGCGCACACTCATACGAACCGGCGTTTGCGGATCGAGCTTCTTCTCCTCGCGCAGTTTTTGCAACGGCAGCGGGAGATCGCCATTGAAAACCAGCGGTTTCAACCCCGGCACAGCGACGTTCCCTTCCAGCTTGAGCCGATCTTCATGGAAGCGAAGCGCCGCATCAAAGCTCGACGGAGCCAACCGCTCCGCCGCCCGCGCCCGCAACTCCCGCCCAGCGAGAGTCAGTGTCGCCTCAGGAGCCTCCACCCGCCCCCCGAGGGTCAGCGAAGCGTCGAGAAACCCGGTCAACGGCGGCCCCTGCGGCTCCTCGACGGCACGGCGCCGCGCCGTCGGTTTCGCGGAGACCCGCTTCTCAGGCTGGCGAACGGCCTTCCCCTCCACCTCCTTTTTAGGAGCGATTTTCTGAACTCCCGCAAGCAGCTTTTCCACCGCGACCCGCTCTAACACAAGTTTCCCTTCCAACGCCCCGGCAGCGGGGAGGATCGTCTCGGGTTGATCAGGTGTACGCAGATCAAGCGGCACCGCCAGCGACCCGGCGATCACCCCCTCCTTACCGATCCCGATCCGCAAATCATTGAGATAAAGCCGCTGCTCCCGCAGAAAGAGACTCCCCTGTAACGACCCCTGATCGGCAATCACCCGCAGCGTCGGCACTTCGATCTTCTCCGGCGAATAATTCCCGGCAATCTCCACCGAAAGCCCGCTCATCTCTGCCACACTCCCGTTCTGAAGCGAAAAGTTGACCTCCCCCTCCTGTCGCAACAGCGTGCGCAACTGCCCGCTCCCTTTCCAGTTGAGTTGCACGGCCCCGCTCAACGGTCGCCCAAGAAGCGGCGAAAAAATCGAGAGATCCGAGAGCTTCCCGCTCACCTCCCCCTGATAGGCAAATGGCTCCGCCAGTTCGACCTGCCCCGTCCCGTTGACCTGATCGCCCCCCGGCAGGTCGAGCCGCAGCGTCGTGATCTTCGCCACATTCTCCTCCACCGGGACGACGATCTCGAAGCGCTCCGCCTTAAATTCGCGAAACCCGAGTTGCGTCGCCTCCAGACGACTCTCCCCCCGAATCGTCTCCCCCGCCTTCTTTTCAAAACGTCCGCTTGCCGAAACGACCCCTCGCACGACCCCTTCCCCCTCTGGCTCGGCCTGCATCGCCGCCAGCGATGGGATCTTCACCTCGAACCCAGCCTCCCCGGCGAGCGCATCAACCGTGAACGCCCCTTGCGGCAGCTTCATAGCGGCGTGGAGCGTCGCCTCATTCTCCCCTTGTTCGATCGTCGCACGGCTGACCTTGAGTTCCCCCTCCTCCATCCGCGCCTCGACACGGCTGCGGTCGATCTTCCACGGCCCGACGCTGATCCCCGAAAGCGCCGTCTTCGTCTCCATCACCATCCCCCGGAACCACGGGCTCCCCTCAGGCCGCTCCTCCAGACGATATTTGAGCACGAACTCCGACTCCCCCTTCTCCACGCCGTAGCTCTGCTCCCCCGCCTTGGCGGCGAGCCGTTCCAGCGTCCCTTTGACCGTCAACCGGGCAAGCTGGTCATCAATAGTAAAAACCCCCTCCCCTTCGAGTTCCCCGCCGGTAAACGCAGGGTAAAACCGCCTCGGCTCCGGGATTTCAAACTCCAGCTTGGCCTCGAAACCATCGGTGAAAAGATCCGCTGAACTCTCTGGCAACTGGTATTCACTGGCGAGGGCGAGCCGGTTGGCCCCGGTGGTGATCTCCGTGCGGTGCAACTGCGCCACGCCGTTATGAATCGAAACCGCCGCGCGGAGATCGCCGACATCCACCCGGCTCATCACCCCGCCGGTGAGCACCAGCGTCGCATCCCCCCGCCACGTCTGCGGGAGATCGGGCGAGCCGCCGACCTGCACCCACGCCGCTTCGACCACCCCTTCCATCTCCGGTTTAAGCTGCAAAAAATCGCGCAACTTGCCGATTGGCAATCCGCGCACCGCCGCCGTCACCTGCGCGTAATCTTCCTCCTCGCTCTGCTGCCGCCAGAGGAAGAAGGCGACCTCCCCATCGAGCACCGTCCCCCGAAACGAGAGATAATGCACCCCCTCCGCCCGCCGCGAACTATCGAGCACCACCTGCGAAACGTTTACATCATCGCCAAGGCGCAACCCGCTCACCGCAAGATGCCGGTCGCGGTAGGTTGTCTTCGCATCAATCCCGCTCCATGAGCCGTACTTAGGAACACTGACCTCATCCGCCTGCAACACCCCTTCCTCGCTCGGATGGAGCGTCACCGTCGCATTGCGGACCACGAGGTTCCCTTCGGGCTGCTGGACAACAAGGTTGATCCGCTTCGCCGCGACGTTATCGGTAAAGAGCGCCGGTTGCTCCAGAATGTTGCGCAGAAGATTGGCAAACTTCACCTTCTGCGTCTGCGTCGCCTTCACCGGGGAGACCTCCATATCGACATCTTCGACCCGATAGCTGGAGATGAGGTTGCTCTTCCCCTCGCGGATCAGGTCCCAGATATTATAATGGACATCAAAGTAGCCGACCTTCGCGAAATCGAGGGGAGAAGGGCCGGTCGCCCGCGCCTCAAGATTGCGGATCGAAAAATGGGTGAAAAAATCGCCGTCGAGTTCCAGCGTCAGGTCGAGATTCTCCGTCGCCGCCAACCCGATTGCCGCCTCGCGCAAGACATAACGCAGAATCGGCCGATAAAACGCCATCCCGACAAGGACAAGCACGAGGAAGAGCGCCGTCGCCATCCGCAACCACCAACGCCACCCCCGCCTTTTGCGAGGTGTTTCGGGCTGGGGGGCTTGATCCTCTTCGCTCATAAAGTGGTGACAAGATGGTGTTATCGTCGCTTCCTCGGGTGAGGGCAAGCGCAGAGCGTTCCCCTCCCTCAGCGGAATCGGATGCTCCCCCCGCTTTGGCACCCTTTTTGAAAACCGCTCGCCTCACGCCCGATTTCGTTTTTTAATCACAACGCATCATGGCGAACCGACCTGAACACGCCTTCAAGCAAGCTCTTCTCTACCTCTGGCGGGTGCTCAAACGCACGGTCATGAAGTACATCGACACCGATGGAGAGCTTCGCGCCGCCGCGTTTACCTACTACGCTTTTTTCGCCCTCTTCCCGCTGATGCTGCTCTTTGTCTCCATCGGCTCATGGTTCCTTCAGGGCAACGAGGAGGAGGCGACCCAGTCGATCCTCTCGGTCGTTGAGCACTACATCCCCATGGAGACCAACGGGGAGAATCTGATCGCCTCGACCATCAAAGGGGTCGTCGAATCGCGGCGCACGGCGGGTCTCGTCGCCTTTCTGGCGCTGACGTGGAGCGCGCTCCGCTTCTTTCAGGCACTCGTACAGGGGGTCAACGAAGCGTGGGGGCAGGAGGCTTACTCATGGTGGCGGCTCCCGCTGGCCAATCTCGGCATGGTCGCGATTACGGCGAGCACGCTCCTGCTCGGCGTCATCGCCCCGGTCGTCATGAAAGCAATCGAGACCTACTGGCGCCACCTTGGCGTCTACGGGTACGACCTGCTCGCCTACTCCTTCTCCCTCGGGCGGTTGATCCTCCCCTCGCTGATCCTCTTCTACGGTCTGCTGATGTTTTACAAATATGCACCACGCCGTAAAACAAAGTTTCGCGAAGTGGTGGCAGCGGCGCTGGTCGTCACCATCGGCCTCCAACTCCTCTCCAAAGGGTTTGTGATCTACGCCGATAACTTCGGGCGCTTCAACCGCCTCTACGGGACGTTGAGCGGCGTGGTCGCCGTGCTAATGTGGATCTACCTTTCCGGCTCGATGCTGATCTTTGGCGGGTGCCTCTCCGCCGCGCAGTCCGAGGAAGCGGGAGAAGGAAAGATTGACGATCCCGCCAAATAACCCCAGAACCTTTTGATCAAAGCCATGACACGCCAACGCTGGTTGCTCCTGCTCGCCCTTGCCCTCGGCTGGGTCTTCGCCCTCTCCTCCGCCGCCTTTGCCCAAAGCGCGGAGGCGACACCGAAAAATATCATCTACCTCATTGGCGATGGCATGGGAGTGGGGCACATCACCGCCGCCGCTACCGTGCACGGCGCTCCGCTGGCGATGGAGCAATGCAGCATCGCCGGGTTGGCCAAAACCTCTGCTGCCAACGCCTTCGTCACCGACTCCGCCGCTGCCGGGACGGCGCTCGCCACCGGTTATAAAACCAACAACGGCGTGCTCGGCCTCACCCCGGAAGGGCGCAAGGTCCCCTCAATCCTCTCCTACGCCAAGAGCGCCGGCAAGGCGACCGGGATCGTCGTCTCTTGCTCGGTGACGCACGCCACCCCGGCAGCGTTTGTCGCTCATCAGAAATCACGCAAAATGCAGGAGGAGGTCGCCGCCGATTACCTCACCGCCCTGCCCGACGTCTTTATCGGCGGGGGGCGCAAGTACTTTGAGGAACGCTCCGATGGGAAGAACCTCTCCGATGCCTTGCGCAAGGAGGGGTATCGCGTCGCCTACTCCCTTAACGAAGTGATCGAAACACGCGAAGGCCGCCTCGCCGCTCTCCTCGCCCCCGATCACCCTCCCCGCGTGAGCAAAGGGCGTGAGGGGATGCTGGAACGCTCCGTGGAGAGCGCCTTGAGCCTCCTTTCGCAAAACCGCAACGGCTTCGTCCTGATGGTCGAAGGGTCGCAGATCGACTGGGGTGGTCACGCCAATGACCTCGATTTCATCGTCGAGGAGACGCTCGACTTCGACCGCGCCGTCGCCGCCGCCCTCAAGTTCGCCGCCAAACATGGCGACACCCTCGTCGTCGTCACAGCCGATCACGAAACCGGTGGCCTGCAAGTGATCGACGGCAGCCTCGCCGAAAAACGGGTCACCCCCGGCTGGGGCACCAAGAACCACTCCGCCGTCATGGTCCCGGTACTGGCGGAAGGGCCGGGAGCCACCCGCTTTGGGGGCGTCTATGAGAACACGGAAATCTTTCACCGCATGATGGCGCTCCTTGGTCTTAAAGAAGAGAAACCGTGAAACACCCACTCCCCCCACTGTTGGTCACAGCAGCGCTCCTCCTCACCGGAGCGCCGCTCCGAGCCGAACTCTCCCTCCCTTCGCATTTCTCCCATCACGCCGTCTTCCAGCGCTCGCCCACCACGGCAATCTGGGGCAAAGGGACGCCGGGCGAGAAAATCAGCATCACCCTCGGCTCCGCTCAAGCAGAGGCCACCGTCGACGAACACGGGCAATGGCGCACCTCGCTCAACCTGAACGAAGCGGAGGCCGGACCTCATACCTTGCTGGTCAAAGGGGAGAAAAAGAGCTTCACCGCCAGCAACATCCTAATCGGTGATGTTTGGCTCGCCTCAGGACAATCGAACATGGCCTTCCAGATCAAAGCCGGGAGCGATGCCGAAAGCCCCGAGGCCCAGCTCGAAATCCCGACCCTGCGCGAATTCCGCCCCCGGGTGCAGGCCGGGCCGGAGCCAATGGACGACATGGAAGGACGCTGGATGGTCGCCAAACCGCCCTCCAACGGCAATTTCAGCGGTGTCGCCTACTTCTTTGGCAAACGGCTGACCGAGACGCTCAAAATCCCCATCGGGATCATCAACAACTCGTGGAGCAACACGCCGATTGAACCGTGGATCGCCCGGCAGACCCTCGAAACCGACCCAATCCTCGGGGAAGATGCCGCCAAAGCCCGCGAATTCTTTGAGCAACAACCCAAAGACCAGACGCCACCCCCGTTACAGGCCCGACACGTCCCCGGCTGGATTCACAACGGCATGGTCGCCCCGCTGGTCGGCACCACGCTACGCGGTTTCATCTGGTATCAGGGGGAATCGAACGCCAACCGCGCCGCGCTCTACCGCAAAACCTTCCCGCTTCTCATCCAGAGTTGGCGTACCGAATGGGGTCAGGGCGATCTCCCGTTCTACTTCTGCCAACTCGCCGCCTACACCGCTAAAATCGACGACCCCAACAAAGCAAGCCCGTGGGCCGAACTGCGCGAGGCGCAAGCCCAAACGCTGGCCCTCCCGCAGACCGGCATGGCCGTCCTGCTCGACGCCGGGGAGGAACTCGACATCCACCCGCGTGACAAACGGACCCCGGGAGAACGTCTCGCCGCTCTCGCCCTACGCGATACCTACGGGAAGACTCTCCCCGCCGAAGGGCCGCGCCTGCTCAAAGCCGAAGTGCAAGGGAGTGAGATGATCCTCCAATTCAGCACCGGAGAGGGAGGCGCACTCGTCGCCCAACCGCTCCCGGAGAGCTACCGCAAAAAGTCGCTCGATGAAGAGAGCGTCCCGCTCGTCCTCCCCCGTCCCGGCTCCGCGTTACAAGGGTTCGCCGTGTGCGGTGCGGATCATCACTTTCACTGGGCTGATGCCCGGATCGAAGGGGATCGTGTCATCGTCTCCTCCCCGGAAGTGCCGACCCCCGTCGCTGTCCGTTACGGCTGGGCGAACAACCCGACTTGTAACCTCACCAACGCAGCCGGTTTCCCGGCGGCCCCGTTCCGAACCGACGCCCTTCCCCTTTCCACGGAGGGAAACCGGCTCGTCCTCCCCAAAATCGCCCCGCCAAAGTCGAATTAACCCCCCGTTCTTTTTGGGTTTGACGCCGGGGCGTTTCCTTTGGAGACTCCCCCCCTTTCCATGCGTCATACATTATCGGTTCTTGTCGAAAATAAGTTCGGAGTGCTCACCCGCATTGCCGGAATGTTCAGTGGCCGCGGTTTCAACATTGACACCCTCAACGTAGCCCCGACCCTTGACCCTGAAAAATCGCGGATGACGATCGTCGTCCGTGGCGATGACACCGTATTGGAACAGGTCATCAAGCAGTTGAACAAGCTCGTCAACGTCCTGACAATCGACGACTTCCGCGACGATGACGCCATCGACCGCGAACTGCTCCTTTTGCGCGTCAACGCCGACGCCGGATCGCGTGCCGAAATCATGCAGATCTGTAACATCTTCCGCGCCAGAATCATCGACGTGCAACACAAGAACGTTGCCATCGAAATCACCGGCGACGAAAGCAAACTGGAGAAATTCCTCTTTTTGATGGAGCCCTTCGGCGTCACTGATCTGACCCGCACCGGCAAAATCGCCCTCGCCCGCCGCCAGTAACCTTCTACCCTTCTTTATGCCAGCTAAAATCTACACTGACAACGACGCCAGCCTGGAGCCGCTCCAGGGCAAAACCGCAGCCGTCATCGGCTTTGGCTCTCAGGGGCACGCCCACGCCCTCAACCTCAAAGACTCCGGCATCAACGTCATCATCGGCCTCTATCCGGAGAGCAAGTCGCGCCAGGTCGCTCTGGAAAAAGGGTTTGAAGTGTTCGACACCGCCGAGGCGGTGAAGAAGGCCGACGTGATCTTCGTCGCTGTCCCTGACACCAAGATTCCCGCTGTCTACAAGGCTGACATCGAAGCCAACCTCGACAGCAGCAAGACGCTCCTTTTCAGCCACGGCTTTGCCGTTCACTTCAAGACGGTCGAACTCCCGACCGACATCGACGTCATCCTCGTCGCGCCGAAGGGGCCGGGCCATATCGTCCGCCGCCAGTTCACCGAAGGCAAAGGGGTTCCCTCGCTCATCGCCGTCTTCCAGAACGCCAGCGGTAAGGCGAAGGAAGTCGCCCTCGCTTGGGCCAAGGGGACCGGTGGCACCCGCGCCGGGGTCATCGAAACCTCCTTCAAGGAAGAGACCGAAACCGATCTCTTCGGTGAGCAGGTTGTCCTTTGCGGTGGCGCGAGCGCCTTGGTTGCTGCCGGGTTTGACGTGCTGGTGGAAGCCGGCTACTCCCCGGAGATGGCCTACTTCGAGTGTCTCCACGAATTGAAGCTGATCGTCGACCTGATGAACGAATCGGGCATCGCCGGGATGCGTTTCTCGATCTCCGAGACCGCCAAGTGGGGCGACGTCACCATCGGACCGCGCATCATCGACGACTCCGTGAAGGCTCGCATGCGCGAAGTCCTCAAGGAGATCCAGAGCGGCCAGTTTGCCCGCGAGTGGGTCGCTGAGTACGAAGGTGGCTACAAGCGCTACAACGCCTTGCTCGAAGCCGGGGAAAAACACCCGATCGAAGAGACCGGCGAACTCCTGCGTTCCACCATGCCGTGGATCCAGAAGAAGAACCTGCGCGGGGCGCAAGCCGCTTACTAAGCAGACTTCTCAGGGTTCACCTGATCATTTAACTAGGGCCGATTCCGCACCTTTTTGCGGGATCGGCCCTCTTTGTTGGGGCGTATCAGAGGGGAACCTTACCTTTTTCTTATGAAACCGCTCCTAGTTACCGGCGTTATCCTGATCATCCTCGGCGCACTCTCCCTCGGCATCCCGGCCTTACGCTATACCGAGCGCGAGGAAGTGCTCAAACTCGGCCCGATCGAAGCGGTCGCCGAGCGGGAGCGCTCCGTCCCGATCCCGCCGGTGGTCGGCTGGGTCCTTCTCGCCGGGGGGCTTGGGCTGGTCGGCTTCGGTGCGATGCGTGGCAAAGGATAGCTTGTCACCCGGCACGGGGGGTGCTTACCATCGGGCCACCATGTCCACCACCTCCGTGCAGCCGCAGACTTTTACCCTTGGCCACTCTCCCGATCCTGACGACGCGTTCATGTTCTACGCGATGGCGGAGGGGAAGATCGACCTGCGCGGCTATCGCTTCGAGCATATCCTGCAAGATATCCAGACCCTCAACGAACGGGCCACCCGGGGCGAACTCCACATTTCGGCGATCTCGATCCACGCCTACGCCTACGTCCTCGACCGCTACGCCCTCCTGCCGTGCGGCGCAAGCATGGGTGACGGCTACGGGCCGATGCTGATCGCCACCTCCCGCGACGGGCTCGCCCCCGGTGCTTCCGATGATGAAATCCGAGCCTGGCTCAAAGGGAAGCGGATCGCTGTTCCCGGCGAGATGACGAGCGCCTACCTCGCCCTGCGCCTCTTCCTCGGAGCGGAAACGCCCCTCGAAACGGTCGTCGTCCCGTTTGATGAAATTTTTGCCCACGTCAAAGCCGGGGAGAGCCCGGTCGGCCTGATTATTCACGAAGGACAGGTCACCTACGAGCGCGACGGCTTCCTGAAAATCCGCGACTTCGGCGAATGGTGGAAAGAGCGCCATCAACTCCCGCTCCCGCTCGGCGGCAACGTGATCCGCAAAGATCTCCCTGCCCCGCTGCGCCGCGAACTCTCCGATCTCCTGCGCGAGAGCGTGCAGTACGGCCTTGATCACCGCGCCGCCGGGGTCGCCCATGCCATGCCGCTCGCCCGCGACATGAACACAGAACTGGCCGACCGCTTCATCGGCATGTATGTCAACGACTACACGCTCGACTACGGCGAAGCGGGCCGGCGTTCCATCCGCCTCTTCCTCAAAGAAGCAGCAGACGCCAAGCTGATCCCCGCTCCGGTCGAGCTGGAATTCGTCGAATAACGCCGCCCGCTCCCCCCATGAGTCGCGGCCTTGTCGTCCATACCGGCAACCAGCTTGAGACGCTGGCCGACGACCTCGCCGCCCTTCTCGCCACCTCCCCGCCCGACCCGCTGCGGCGGGAGGTGGTGGTCGTCCAGAGTCAGGGGATGCAACGCTGGGTCACGCTGCGGCTGGCCGAGCGGCTCGGGCTCTGCATGCAGGTCGTTTTCCCTTTCCCGAGAGCCTTCCTCGAAGAGAGCCTCCACGCCCTCCTCCCCGGAGAGGCAAACGCTCCCGCTGCCACGATCGAGGCGATGACGTGGCGGCTCCAGACCCTTCTCCCCGCCTTTCTGCCGCAACCGGCGTTTGAGCCGCTGCGCCATTACCTGAGCGATGGCGACCCGCTCAAAGCCTACCAGCTTGCCGCCCGGATCGCCCGGCTCTTTGATCAATACCTCACCTACCGCCCGGCGATGCTCCTCGAATGGGAGAACCCGGCGCTCCCGCTCCCGCAGGGCGATGCGCTCTGGCAAGCGCTCCTATGGCGGACGCTTCACCCGGAGGGGATCTTCCACCTCGGCAGCGCGCTCGAACGGCTCGCCGCCCCCGAGACCCCTAATGCCCCCGCTCCACTGGCGGAAGCGCTCCTGGAACGGGTGACGCTCTTTGGCCTCTCCTCCCTGCCCCCGTCGCAGATGGCCCTCTTTTTCCACCTCGCCGCCAGCCGCCCGGTCCATCTCTTCCTGCTCGCCCCGACCCCGGAGTACCATGGCGACGACCTCACCCCGAGGCAACGGGCGCGGCGCGGTCTCCCGCCCCAGACGCCGGAGGGGAACCCGCTCCTCACCTCGCTCGGGCGGCTCCATGCCCATTTCATCGAAGTCCTCCTCGAAGCCGACGAGCGGGCGGGCCACCGGATCATCGACGAACCCGAACATTTCGCCCCGCCGCCGGACGACTCCCTCCTCCACCGTCTCCAGCGCGAGATCTACCTCGCCCGCCACCCGGCCACCTTACCGGAAGTCGACGAGCCGCCGCTCCCGCCTGATGACCCGAGCGTACAGCTCCACCTCTGCCACTCGCCGATGCGGGAGGTCGAGGTGCTCTACGACCAGTTGCTCGCCCTGCTCGACCCGGCGCACGGCGGCCTCCCCGGGTTGACCCCGGGCGACATCCTCGTGATGGCCCCGGATATTGAGCTTTACGCCCCGCTCATCCACGCCGTCTTTGGTTACCCGGAAGACCCGACGCTACGCCTCCCCTTTTCCATCGCCGATCGCCACCCGCGCAGCGACAACCCAGCGATCGACTTCTTCTTGCGCCTGCTTGAACTCCCGCGGTTGCGCTGCACTGCGCCGGAGCTTTTCGACCTCCTCCAGAGTGAGCCGATGCGTCACCGCTTCCAGTTTGGGGAAGGTGATCTCGACCGCATCCGCCTTTGGGTCGAGGCGAGCGGCATCCGCTGGGGGGTCGATGCGGACCACCGCGAACAGCTCGGCCTTCCCGCTTTTGAGGAAAATAGCTGGCGAGCCGGGCTGGAGCGCCTCCTCCTCGGGTACGCCATGCCGGGGGGGAACCGGACGATGTTTGAAGGGATTCTGCCACTTGATGAAGTCGACGGCTCCTCGGCGGAACTCCTCGGGCGGCTTCTCTCCGCGCTCGAAGCGCTTTTTACCACGCTCGACGCCCTCCAAACCCCGCGCCCCCCTGCCGAATGGCCGCCCATCCTCGAAGCGATTCTGGAGCGCTTCCTCGCCGACCCGCCGCCGGATCAGGTGGAAGCAACCCGCGCCGTACGTCAGAGCGTGCGCCAATTCGCCCGCGACACCCGGGGGAGCGCCGACGCCTTCCCTGAAACGCCAGCGCCACCGATCCCGTGCGAGGTAATCCACGAACATTTCTCCACCTTGCTGGGCGAGAGCGAGAGCCGAGGGCGTTTCTTAAGCGGCGGTATCACCTTCTGCGCCCTCAAACCGATGCGAAGCATCCCCGCGCGGGTGATCTGGCTCCTCGGGATGAACGACGGGGCGTTCCCCCGCCGCCCGGTGACCAGCCGCTTTGACCTGATCGCCCAGCGGTGGCGCCCCGGCGACCGCTCCCCGCGCGATGACGATCGCTACATCTTCCTCGAAGCGCTCCTCGCCGCCCGCGACCGGTTGGTTTTGAGCTGTGTGGGCCGCTCGATCCGCGATCATCAACCGATCCCGCCTTCGATCGTGGTGAGCGAACTGCTCGACTACCTCGACCAGACCGGCTGGCTCCCCGATGGAACGCGAGACCTCGTGCGCGAACACCCGCTGCAAGCCTTTCACCCGCGCTACTTTGAGCCCGACGGGCCGCTCTGGAGCTACTCCCGCGCCAACGCTTTTGCTGCGACTGCCACGCTCCGCCCCCGAGCGATCGCCGCGCCCCCCTTCGCCCCGCAACCGCTGGAGATGCCACCGGCGGCGCACCTCCCCTTCGATCACCTGCAACGTTTTTTGCGCCTCCCGGCGGCGTGGTTTCTCCTCCAACGGCTCGGGCTTGATCTTAGCGAGCGCGACCCCTCCCTCCCCGAGAGCGAGCCGCTCGAACCCGATGCGTTGCAGGATTACCAACTCACGCAGGAACTCCTCGAAGCCCATCTGCGCGACCAGCCGACCCCATCGCTCGCCGCCTGCCGCGCCCGGGCGCTCCTCCCCCCCGGGCCGCTCGGGGAGCGTCGGCTCGCGCTCCTCGACCAACGCGCCCGCGCCCTCCAACGCCGCCTCCGCGCCCTCCTCGGGACCGATCCGCAACCGCAAGCCCCCTTCGCCCTCCACCTCGCGTTGGAGAACGGAATAACGCTCACCGGCACCCTCGGCCCGATCGATCACGGACGGCTCATCCTCTTTCGCCCCGCCAAGCTCAAAGCTCGCGACCGGCTCGCCGCGTGGGTGGGGCATCTGGTGCGCTCCCTCCTCCCCGCGCCGCTGCCGACTTGGCTTCTGGGCGACGACGCGGCGGTCAGCTTTGAGGTTCCCGAACCGGAGCAGGCACGCCGCTGGTTAAACGAACTGACCACGCTTTATCAGGAGGGGGAGCCGCTCCCGTTCTTCCCGGAAAGCTCGCTCGCCTTCGCGACCGCGACCCTCACCCCCTCCGCCCGCAGTAGGAAAACCCCGCTCGAAGCCGCCGCCGCAAAGTGGATCACCTCCTCCATGGGAGCGAGCGAGGGCGATCACCCCGCCTGCCGCCTCTGTTTTGGAGAGAGCGACCCGATCAGTGATCCCCGCTTCGCCAATCTCGCCCTGCAAATCTACGAACCGCTTCTCGCCCATCAGCAACCGCTTACCGAGGAGGACGATGCACCCCTTTGACGCCGCCACGACCCCGCTGGAGCGCGGCGTCACGCTAATCGAAGCGAGCGCCGGGACTGGCAAGACCTACTCGATTGCCGCCATTTTCCTGCGGCTCATTCTCGAAGAACACCTCCCGCTCCCCTCGATCCTCGCCGTCACCTACACCGTCGCGGCGACGCAGGAACTCAAGGAACGCATCCGCCAACGCCTGCGCCACGCCCTCGAAGCGCTCCGCCGCAACGACCCGGGCGAAGACGAAGTGCTCCGCGCCTTCCTCGCCACCGCCGACGATCTCCCCCGCGCCCGGAGGGAGCTGGAACTGGCACTCGCCTCCTTTGACGAAGCGCAAATTTTCACCATCCATAGCTTCTGCCAGCGCACCTTGCAGGAGTACGCCTTTGAGAGCGGGATGCGCGAACGGGCCGAGACGCTCCAAGACCCTGCGCCACTCTTTGAGGAGATCGCCGCCGACTTCTGGCGTCGGGAGTTCTACTCCATCGCCCCGCTCCCGGCGGCGGTGGCGCTCCGGGGCAAGTTCTCGCCGGAGCGCTGGAGTCATCTTCTTAAGCAAACCGAGGGGCACCACGACCTGCAAATCATCCCGCCACCGGAGGAGCCGCCCCTCTCCCCCGCGATGTTGGAGGAGGCTTGGGGAGCCCTCTTTGCCCAATGGCAGAACGGGCGCGATGCCGTCACCTCGCTTCTCCAAAGCGACAAAGGACTCTCCCGCCGCGCCGGGAAGCTGGCGCTGGCCGCGCTCCCCGGACATTTCGCCCGGCTCGATGCCGCCGAGCCAACGCCCGAGACGCTGGAAGTGATCGCGCTTTTGGCCACCTCCTCCCTCGCTGAACAACTCAAAAAAGGGGCGAGCGTACCGATCCACCCGTTCTTTGAAGCGTGCGAGGCGTTCGACACCTTCGTCCAACACTACCTCTACCAATGGGATCATACCTTCCTCGCCTTCGCCCACGCGGAACTCGCGAGCCGCAAGCTGGCGCGCAACCAGTTGAGCTTCGATGATCTCCTCACCTCGCTCCACCGCGCCTTGCACGGCCCGCACGGGGCGGCGTTGCGCCACAGTTTGAGCGAACGCTACCACGCCGCGCTCCTTGATGAGTTTCAGGATACCGACCCGTTACAGGCAGCGATCTTCCGCGCCCTTTTTTCCGAAGGGGAGCATCGTCTCTTCCTGATCGGCGATCCCAAACAGGCGATCTACGGCTTTCGCGGGGCCGATCTCTTCGCCTACCTCACCGCTTCGCGCCTCTCGGAACGGCGCTACAACCTTGCCGTGAACTGGCGTTCCGACGCGCCACTCCTCGCCGGGTTCAACGCCTTTTTCGGAGTGAGCGAAAGGCCGTTTCTCATCGACGGGATCGACTACCACCCGGTGAGCCCCTCCCCAGCCGCCGAAGCCGCGCCGCCCGAAGGTCCGCCACCGCTCGCCTTCCGATCGCTCGAAGGGGAGCCGCTCAACAAAACCGCCGCCATCGCGCTAACCGCTCGTGCCGTGGCGCAGGAGATCGCCACGCTGACCCGGGCCGGGGAGATCGAGCTGGAGGAGGTCGCCATCCTTGTCCGCAACAACGCTCAGGCCCACGCCACGCAGCAGGCACTCGCCGCCCTCGGCATCCCATCGGTCCTCCAAAGCCAGCGGAGCGTCTTCCACACCGCTGAGGCAGAAGCTTTCGCGCGATTCCTCGAAGCGGTTGCCCATCACCGTTACGAAAAACGGCTCCGGGCCGCGCTCGCCACCCCGCTCTTTGGATTCGACGCCACGCAACTCGCCCGACTGGAGGAGGACGAGCCGCAACGCGAAGCATGGCTCGAAACCTTCGCCCGCTGGCATGAGCGCTGGGAGAGCGAAGGGTGCATGGCGATGTTCCGCAACGTCCTCGCGGAAAAAGGGGTGCGCGAGCGGCTTGTCGCCCATCCGCAAGGCGAGCGGCGGATCACCAACCTCCTCCACCTTGCCGAGCTGGCCCATCAGGAGGAGAGCGCCCGCAATCTCGCCCCCGATGCCCTCTGCCACTGGCTCTGCGAAGCGCGCCAGCCGGGGCACGCCGCCCCGGAAGCCGCCCAGCTCCGGCTTGAGAGCGACGCCCGGGCGCTCACGATCGTCACCATTCACCGCAGCAAAGGGCTGGAATACCCGCTCGTCTGGTGCCCCTATCTCTGGATTCCCGACGATTCGCCGCTTCATCAGGAGATCCTTTTTCACGACGAAGCGGGGCGGCTCACCTTCGATTTGCGGGGACGCAAGAGTGCGCCCGAGGAGCATGTCGCCGCCCACCAGCGCGAACGGCTCGCGGAGGAAGCGCGGCTGCTCTACGTCGCCCTGACACGGGCCAAACGCCGCTGCACCCTCTACCTCGCCCCGTATCTGGAGTGCGAGAACGCCGCACTCGCCCACTTCCTGCGCGGTCCGGGAATGCCAGAGGACGCCGCGCTACCTCAACGCGCCGAAGCGCTCGCCGCCCTCTGCCCGGAGATCTCTTTCACTCCGCTCCCCGCCGCCGGGATGGCAGCCCCTGTGCCGCTCGCCCCGCTCGAAGCGCCGCCGCTCCTCGCCCCGCGCACTTTTGGCGGCACGCTGCAACGGCTCGCTCGTTTCACCAGTTTCACCGCGCTGACGCTCGGCACCCACGGGGAGAAAACGGAAGTCGAAGAGATCGAACCGCGCGAGATCGAACGGCTCGACCTCGCTACCGAACCGCCCCCGGCCCCGATCGAACCGAGCGGCATTCACGCCTTTGAAAAAGGGACGCGCGCGGGCGATTTCTTTCACGATCTCCTCGAAAAACTCGACTTTCAACACCCTGAAACGCTCGAAACCCTCCTCCCGGAAACGCTGGCGCTCCACGGCCTCGCCCCCGGCCCGGCGATGGAAGCGGCGGTTCGCACGACCTTGGAGGAAGCGCTCACCGTCGAGCTTGCCCCGGGGTTGCGGCTGGCTGATCTCCCGGCGCAGGAACGGCTCGCGGAGGTCGACTTCACCGTGCGTCTCCCACGCCTCACCCCGACGCGGCTCGCGACGCTTCTCTCCCGCCATCACCTTGCCACGCTCCCCGATCTCGGGCGGCTCCGGTTCGCCCCGGTCGAAGGGTTCCTGCGCGGGAGCATCGACCTTCTCTTCCGCCATGAAGGGCGCTACTACCTGCTCGACTGGAAATCGAACTGGCTTGGCCCGGACGCCACCGCTTACACCCCCGCCGCCCTTCTCGCCGCCATGCAGCACCACTTCTACGGCTTGCAGGCGCACCTCTACCTCCTTGCCGCTGATCGCTACCTCGCCCTGCGCCAGCCGGGGTACGACTACGCTCGCGATTTCGGCGGCATCTTTTACCTCTTCCTGCGTGGGGTCGACCGCCGCGACCCCGCCCGGGCGATCTACCGCGACTGCCCCTCACCGGAAGTCGTCGCTTCCCTGCGCGAACTCCTCTCATGATTCCTTCCCGCGAACACGAACCGCTCTCTGATCTCGACCGCCACTTTGCGCGTTTCATCGCCCGCTTTGGAGGGGGGCAGGAGGTAGCGCTCGCTGCCATGTGGCTGAGCCGCGCCGTCCGCAGCGGCCATCTCTGCCTTGATCTCAACACCGCGCCCCCCGAGACGCAACGCACCGAATGGCCCGGCCCGGAGGAGTGGCGTGCCGCCCTCGGCCACTCCCGCGCCGTCGGCCTCCCGGGTAGTGAAGCGACGCCGCTCGTGCTCGATCCCGCTAACCGGCTCTACCTGCGCCGCTATTACGAAGAGGAACAGGCGCTCGCCCGGGAACTGCTGCAACGCGCTGTTCCGATCGACGGCGCTCCCCCAAACGATCCCGCCGCTGAGGAAGCCGATCTCCAACTCGCCGCCGTCGGCACCGCACTCCGCCAGCAGTTGGCGATCATCTCCGGCGGTCCGGGAACCGGGAAGACCACGACGGTTGTCAAATTCCTGAGACGCCTGCTTGCTCTGGAAAAGGAAGGGCCACTCCCGCGCGTCGCCCTCTGTGCGCCGACCGGCAAGGCGGCAGCCCGGCTTGAAGAGGCGGTCCGCCACGGCCTGCAATCACCCCTCGCCGACCAGCCCGACCCTCGCCTGAGCCTCTTCCTCGAAACACTCCCCCGCGCCGCCACGCTCGACCGGCTCCTTGGGACGCGGCCGGACACGATGGCGCTTCGGCATCACCGCGCCAACCCGCTCCCGGTCGATCTGGCGATCGTCGACGAAGCCTCGATGGTCGCCGTCCCGCTCATGGCAAAGTTCCTCGACGCCTTGCCGCCGCAAGCCCGACTTCTCCTTCTGGGGGATCGCGATCAACTCGCCTCCGTCGCCCCGGGGAGTATTCTGGCTGACCTCGCCCAAGCCGCCGCCCAACCGGGCCACCCGCTCGCGCCGACGATGGTGACCCTCACCCACAATCACCGCTTCGGTAATGAGAGCGGGATCTATCAGCTCTGTCAGGCGGTCCGCACTGGTGAAGCCCAAGCCGCCCTTGCCCTCCTCTCGACTCCGGCTCCAAAGGGCGATTACAGCATGACCCCTCTCCCCGCGCCTGACGCTCTCGCGGCCACCCTGCGCGAGCCGATCCTCGCTGCGTATCGCCCTTTTCTGGAAGCGATGGCTAACCCCGCCGAGGCGTTGGCGGCCTTCGGGCGTTTCCGGCTCCTCGCCGCATTGCGCAAAGGCCCTTACGGGATCGCTAACCTCAACGCAGTCATTGAGACGATCCTGCGCGAAGCCGGGCTGATCGAAACCGGACGAGGGCTCTACGCCGGGCTGCCGTTGCTAGTCACCCGGAACGACCCGGCGTTGCGACTTTTCAACGGCGACATCGGCCTGCTCCTACCCGACCATGATGACCCCGAGCGGCTCTCAGCCTGGTTTGCTCATGAAAACGGCGTGCGCCGGATCTCCCCGGCACGCCTGCCGGATTGGGAACCGGCCTACGCCATGACGGTTCATAAAAGCCAAGGCTCCGAGTTTGACGAAGTCCTGCTCATCCTCCCGGAGCGCGACACCCCGGTGCTCACGCGGGAGCTGATCTACACCGGCATCACCCGCGCGCGCCATCGAGTCGATCTCTGGCTGGAGCCCGAGACCTTTACCCTCGGCGTCCAACGCCGTGCCGAGCGGACCTCCGGGCTGGTCGATGCGTTAACGCCCTAGCGAACGCCGACGCCAGAGGATCGCTCCGAAGGCTACCCCTGCGAGCAGCGCCATCGCCCCCGGCTCCGGCACCGCTTCACCTGGAAAATGCGAGAGCCCGCTCTGGAAGATGATGTTATCAAGGTAAACCGTGGCGTTAGAGGCCCCCTGCGGGATGATGTAGAAGGCGTTCGGGCTCAATAACCCGTTGAAATTATAGCTTTGATCCTGTGGCGTGATCAGCTGCCGCCCACCGGTTGGACCCGTGAGATAAGCATTAAAGGTCCCTGCGATGCCGCTCACACCGGGGGTAATTTCCAGTTCCAGCCGATACCATGCCGCGGTAGCGATCGCAGCGCTCGTCGTCAAACGCGCCCCGTTAATCCGGTTAAGCTCCAACGTGGCATTGGCCCCTGCTTTCATAAAGATCCCGAAGCTCTGCCCCTGATTGGTCGTATCGGCAAGGGTTAAAACCGCACTACCGGTATCGAGCGGCTTGTAGAAGTCAAATGCCAGATAACTCTTCCCGGGACTGCCATGGTAGGCAAAATTTTGCGTCAGCGGCGCATAGATCGCCGCCGGGAAAGCCGTCCTCGACCCTGCAAGCACCTGCCCCCGGTCCGGATCGGTGATGATCGTCGCCTGATCAACATTGCCGCTCTGCTGCCAGCCGCCGGTGCCGATCACATTATTGGGACCAGTTCCACTCTGCGTGGCGACGGCGCCGGGAGTATAGTGATCAAAGTCAGTTTTAAGGTGAAGCACCTGCGCTGAGGCGATAGCCACCGTTGCCAGCAGGAGAAGGGTCGATTGCAGGATGGTTTTCATAGGGGTGATGCGGTTTGGTAAGCGTAAAGGGTAGCTAATTCGAGGTGAAGCCGGACCACGAGCGGGCCGCCATCAGCCGGAGGATGAAGCAACGGGCCGGTGCGCCAGCCGACTTCCGCGCCAAGAGCACTCCCCTCCAGCGGCGTGGCCTCCGCCAGCGAACGCTCGGGAACCCCCGGCACTTCTACTCGGACTGACCCGCCCGGTCGGGTTGTATAGTTTAAGAGCAACCGGACCGGCCCGGTCTGCACGCCGAGGTCGAGGTTCAATGCCCCTTCGCGCGAGGCCTCGATCCCGAAAAGCCGGTCCTTAGGCCAGCGGGCGACGCCAATCACCCCTTTGGCCTGATGCTGCGCCATGTGCTGCGCCCACTTCGCATCCCGCTTCCAGTCGGCATTAAGGTAAAACCCATGCTCAATCGGCACCCCGGTAAAGTAGAGCCACTGCTCATCCCCCACTTCCACCGGAGCGGAGGCGGAGTAGATCCAGCCGTTCATCCATGGCAATTCGCGGTGATCGATAAAACTAGGGCGGCCCGGCATGTGAAACCATTTGGCCCCCGGCGCTGGTTGGTAGAGCAGGGTGATATCGGAAGTCCCATAAAGGGCGCACTGGTGCTTGCCGACATAGGGAAGCTCATGCCAGAAGTTCCAAAGAAAGCCGATCGTCCCCTGCCCGGCAGGCATCATCCCCATGCCATAATAGTCACAGCTTGCATAGCCACGGCTCATCGCACAAAGGTCATCGTACTCATCGGGATAGAGCGCAGGAAGATCATCGCCGAAGACTCCATCGCTATACGAGGCGGTATGGATACAACGCCGGTCGATCCGTTGAACACGGGCCGCGTACTTCATCGCCGTGATCCCGCGCCGCTGGCCGGGGTGATAGATACTGGTGATGACATCGCCCGAGCGCCAGCGCGGTTCCTCCGCATCAGCACACCAGTTAAGGCCATCGGCAGAGTGAACGGTATAGTAACCAGCCTCGGTGCGCCCTGCCGCATTAGCCTGAAGCGAAGGGTGGCTATAACCACTCCCACGGTAGCGATGGCTCGCCGGAGCGTTCGGGTCGATGAAAAGACTCGGGCAGTGAAGGTTAAAATTACAGAGGTGATTGGCGCGCCCGCCGTAATCGACGACGCCGAGCGGCTTCTTCTCCCAATGCAACCCATCTTTGGAGGTCGCATGGGCGACCAGCGCCACATCGTTCTGAAAATCCCAATCCCCCGGCATCGCCTGATACCACATCCGAAACTCCCCACCCTCGCGCAAGACCGTGCCATAGAGCGAAACGCCGAGTTGATCGGCAAAAGTATCGGCACGAAGCACCGGTTCAGGGTGGATCACCGGCTGGTGCTGGACAAAACGCAACCGCCCGGTGGTCCCCTGAAGATTGGTGCGCGATTCAAAGAAAGGTTCCATCAAAAAGATAACGAATTATTTCTAATAATTTCTGATACCTCCTGTTTTGTCAATTCCCTTTTTGAGCAGCTTCTCCATCGCAGCTTGCCTTCGGGAGCGCTTCGCCTGTATGCAAGGGGGCATGGCTTTCAAGCTCAACCGCACGACCGCCCAAAGCTCCAGCGAGCAGATCGAGGCGTACTACGCCCGCGCGATCCTCTCGGGGAAGCTCGCCCCCGGCGCGCGCCTCCCTTCCAACAAGGAGCTTTCCACCCAGTGGAAGACCAGCTCGCTGGCGGTCCATCGGGCGCTTGGCAATCTGGTGACCAAGGGGCTTCTCGAACGCCGTCAGCAACGCGGCACCTTCGTGCGCGATCTCTCCAAGGCAGCGATGATCGCTATCTTAATGGGGCCGAACCTTGTCTGGTCCGGGGCGACTTTCTTCCGCGTCCTCGCTGATGCATTGACCAAGGAACTCGAAGCGCTCCATTTCTCCTGCCGCGTCTATGACGACCTTACCGACCGCGTTAAAAAACTCGGCGAAGAAGCCCCAACGCTCAAACACTTCCTCCTCGATCGGCAGGTCTTCGATTTCAAAGGCTATATTCATATCGGAACAGCGACCATCTCCCCGCCCTGTTTCAACGATCTCTCCCCGCACGTCACTCACCTCGATTCCAAACGCGGGATGGATGTCATCATCGACATGGATCACTTCCTCTCCTCCTCGTTGGAGGAACTGGCCGCTCTAGGCTACCGGCGCTTTCTCTACCTGCGCCCGCTCTGGTTGGAGGATAAACGCAAAAAGCGTGTCCCGCAGCCCGAAGCGCTTTTCTCCACCGCGAAGGCACTCGGCCTACCCAAGCCGGACTTGTGGGATCTCTTTCTGGAAGCCCAAGGGGCCGACATGGAACAGAGCGCTTTTGAGCGCCTCTGCGATGCGTTAAAGCAAGGCCGCCTCACGGAAAAAACCAAAGAGGAGCCGGAGGTGATCCTCGTCTCTGACGACGCAATCGCCCGGTCCCTAGTCATGGCGTTGCTCCACTTCGGCTACCGCATCCCCGAGTCGGTCCGCATCTGCGTCTGCGCTTCGCAGGAAGGGGAGGTTTTCTACGGCGTTCCGGTCTATCGCTACCAGTTCTCTATCCGGGAACTCAGCACGAAGATGGTCACGCTTTTACGCAGCCGGATGGTCCGACAGGAGGAGCCGCCCCTCCCGCTCAAAGTCTGCGGGACTTTCAGACAGCCCCCCTGCTAAACCTCTTCCATCAAACGCGGAAAAGGGGCATTGACAGACGTAGAAATATTCGACAATATTTCCATAAATTATGACATCCCCCTCTCCCATCTTTCATCGATGGCGAAGCGGCGTGACGCTGGTGGAACTCCTGGTGACGCTCCTTCTGATCGCCTTCCTGACGCTTTTGGGGATTTCCGTTGCCGGGCGGGTTCGTCAACAAACCCAAACCGCCGAGTGCCTCTCGCGAATGCGACAGGTCGGGATGCTCATCCTCCGTTTTTCCGCAGAAAACAACCAGAACCTCCTCCCCGCGCTGACGCTCCCGAGCAGTTCCTCCACCAGTGGGAGTGCCTATGTCTATTGGCTCGATTTTTATGGCTACCTTCCCAAAGCCTCCTACGACGGGCTAAAAGAAGGGATCATGAGCTGCCCCTCGCGCAAAGATCCCGGCGGCTATGCCTATAACAAGCTTCACTATGCGATGAACTACTACCCCGGTTTCCGCAACTACGGCTACCGTGACGGCGTTCTCTTCCACAAAATCACCCGCATTACCCAACCGCACCGCACCCTTCTCCTCGCCGAAGTCAACAACTGGTATCAAATCGTCTATAACGACCCCGGAACCGCCCTCTTCCCTCACAACAACAAGGCGAACGTCTTCTTTACCGACGGGCACATGAAAGCCCTCCCGCCTTTTTTCAACTACACCTCCAAGGGTGATCCCTACCCCTTCTGGTAAACCTTTTCTTCTCATGCAACGCCTCCTCTTCGCTACCCTTCTTCTCTCCACCCCGCTTGTGGCAGCCCCCTTTGTCAACCCGCCGGAGTTCCAGCCCGAAGAACGCGCCGACACCCCCCGGCACCAACGCCTCAACGTCATCGACTTCGGCGCGAAGGCCGACGGCCAATCCCACCCTTTGAGCGAGAGCTTCGCCTCGCAGGAAGAGATCGACCGCAAGTACGGCCCCGATCGCTATACCTTAAAGGATGAGGCCGATTTCGTCGCCATCATGGAAGCGATCCGCACAGCACAAGCCGCCGGAGAAGCTCTCGCGAAGCCTAAGCTCGTTCGCTATACCTCCCGCGTCTACCTCCCGGCGGGGATCTATGTCATCAACCGCACGATTCCCTTCATCGACACCTACGGCGGCGGCATCAGCGGCGATGGCCGACAACAAACCGTCCTGCGTTTCCACGCACCCGAGGCCCTTTTTACCATCACCCGTTGCGCCTTCCTCTCTTTTGAAGGGTTTTCCATCGAATCGAGCGTCGCCTCCCGCTCCACCGGCTTTCGCATCATCGACGCCTGCCACGAAATTGACGGGAAGCCGACCTTCAACCTCACTTTCGACTCGCTCATCTTCCAGTTCCTCTACAAAGCCGTCCATATCGAAGGCGTCATGATGACCGACAGCATGGTCTTTAGCCGCATCCGCTTTCTCAACTGCCTAACCTCCTTTCACCTGCAAAACCCGCAAGGGCTTAACTACCAGTTCATCGGCTGCAACTTTGAGGCACTCGGCGGAGAGAAAGTCTTCGCCCCCTTCTCCCCGGAGGAGGTGGTCTGCTTTCATATTGAAGCCGGCGGCGCCCTCTCCGTCTTTGGCGGGAGCATCATCCATGAAGGAGTCACGCTCAAGCTGGAACCAACGCAAGCCTTCGCCCCGGACCGGCTTGATGGCGGCAACTCCCCGTCGATCTCCGTCGGCAGCGGTTTCTACAATTTCTACGGCACCCGCTGGGAACAGAAAGGGGGCAACCAGCCGATCCTCTTTGATGCCACCGATGACGGACGCTATCAGGCACGGATCAATTTCGATAACTGCATGGTCTACCAGATGAACGCCGCCCGGGGTAAAACCGTCGGCGTCCTCCACAGCGGTATGAATGTCACGATGCGCAACACCGTCTTCAACTACGGAGCGATCATCGCCGCTGACGAACCGCCGACCGAAAAACGCCGGGGCGTGCTCATCCTCGATAACACCAGCGGCCTCACCCACCCCTTCTCCGTTGAGGAAAAAACCGGGCCGGTCCATCTCGTCGAAGAACGCGGCCCGCGCTGGCCCTGAGGCACCACTTTTCCCTCACCCCTCCGCCGCGAGCGCCTGCCAAAGCTCCTGCTGGCGTGGGGTGAGCGAAGTCGGGAGCGTCACCCCGAGTTCCACAAAGAGATCACCCCGCTCCCCGCCTCCCTTGGGCATTCCCCGCCCGGCGAGGCGGAAGCGGCGCCCCGGCTGGCTCCCCGCCGGGATCTTGAGGCGGACCGTCCCCTCCATCGTCCGCAGCGGGATCTCCCCTCCGAGCACCGCCTGCCAGACCGGAATCTCCAACTCGTGGACCAGATCGGCTCCTTCAAGGTGGTAGTCGGGATGCGCAGCGAGGCGCACGATGAGATAAAGGTCACCCGCTGGCGCTCCGGCGCTCCCCGGCTCCCCCTGCCCCGCGAGGCGGATCTTCTGCCCCTCACGCACGCCGGGCGGGATCGTGATCCCGTAGCTTTGCACCTCCCCGCCGCCGCGCTGGAGTGAGATCTGCCGCCGCGCCCCGCGCAACGCCTCCTCCAGCGGCACCATCAGGTCGGCCTCCACATCGGCCCCGCGCTGCGGCCCCGGGCCGGGTCGCCGCCCCCCTTGCGCCCGCCGCCCGCCTGCACCAAAGAAGGCCTCGAAAAAGTCGCTAAATCCGGTCCCATCAACGTTAAAATCAAACCCCTGCTCCCCCTGAGGTGCCCCCCGGAAGCCACCCCCCTGCCACCCGGGCGGCGGCTGTGGGCGATCCCAATCAGCGCCGAGCGTGTCATACTTCTGCCGCTTTTCGGGATCATTGAGAACCTCGTACGCTTCGTTGATCTCCTTAAAGCGCTGTTCCGCCTCCTCACGCTCGCGCGGCTTGACGACATCAGGGTGATGCGTACGCGCCAGCTTGCGGAAGGCTTTCTTAATATCCCCCTGCGGGGCGCTTCGTTCTACGCCCAGAATCTTGTAGTAATCCTTGAACTGCATTTGAAAGCGACCATAGCAAAGAGCCGCTCTCTTCGCAAAGGGTCCTTCAGCTCGACGCCAATTGGCGATAAAGGGTGCAAAACGCCTCTGCCGTCCACTGTGGACGCAGCCCCTCGCGCTGCTCCGCATGGAGCCACGCCCCCATCTCGCGGCATCGGTCATAGGAGCCAAAAAGCTCTTCAAACGCCGTGGTCAGCCCCGGCAGATCTCCCGGCGGGAGCAAAAAACCGTTCTTCCCATGCTCGATGTAGCCGGTCTGCCCCCCGCATGGCGTACTCACCAACGGCAAACCGACCACCCGCGCCTCCTTCATCACCGTCGGCCCGGTATCAGCGCGGGTAGGGATCGCCAGACACCATGCCTTTTCCATCCGATGGGCCACTTCCTGCGGCTCCAGCCGCCCGAGCCAATGGACATTCGGCGTGGAAACTGCCTGAAGCTGCTCACTCCAACCGCCGCCACTTCCGGCGATCCAGAGTTGCGCATGAGCCAGACGAGGCGAAGCAAACACGGGAATGAGATCCTGCAACCCCTTGCGCTTGTCGAGCGTTCCGACAAAGAGAGCCGCCGGTTGTGCCGGGTCGGGATTCCACGTCAGATCGAAGTACGCACGCTGAACTCCATATTCCACGTGATGGGGCCGTAAGTGCGGCGCCCTCCGACATAACAGATCGATCGCCCAGCGACTCTCCGCCGTCACTTCCTTTGCCTTCCAGAGTAACGCCATCTCCAGCGCAGCCTGAAAATAATCCCGGTTCGCCATCCGGTTCCTGAGAATATAATGGCTAAGAATGCCCTGAATGGAGAGGAGATGCCGCCGCCCTGAGAAAACCGCCGCCATCCCGTAGACATCCTCACTCCCCCAGCCGTGCACCAGATCAGGATCAATCGCATCAAGCCGGGTGCGAATCGCTACCCTGTCCCTCCGGAAGAGCGAGAGCGCCCTCCCCGAAGATGATGTCGGCAAGAGATGAAAATGCTGCCGATTCCAAAACGCATAGCGAGGTTCGGAAATAGCATCACTCATCCGCAACCAATGAAACTCAAAATCCGTCTTGCTGGAAAACGCCTCGATCAATGGCGGGAACCACGTGGCGCAATGCCCGGTCGGCGGAGGGATATCTCCGAAATCGGGGATGATATGAGTGGGATAATTCCCGAGAATGGCGATCTTCAAAACAGGGATACCTCACTTTTCCAAAGGCCGCCACCGAAGACAAGGCGTTTGTAACCCCGCGCCATCCGCCGCCCTTCTTCAATTTAGAATAATTCTTGATCCAACCCCAAAGCAGGGCCATAGTACCGCCCCGCTTCTTTAAGAACGATCATGAAACCTGAAACTCCGCTCCGACCCCGCCCTGCCTCTGGCAGCACTCCGGCCCGGCGCAGAGCCCGGCAAGTCTCCCCCAAGACTCAACAGGGAGATCGCTATGGCGACGCCATCGCCCGCAGCGGCATCCGGCTCACCCCGCAGCGTCGCCATGTTTACGAAGCGCTCATGGAACAGCGCGACCACCCGACGGCGCTCGACGTCTTCATGCGCGTCAAGGCGAAGATCCCGTCGATCTCGCTCGCGACGGTCTATAATTGTCTGGAAGCGCTCTCCGAATCGGGGTTGATCAAGCATGTCAACCTCGACCGCGGCTCCTCGCGCTATTGCCCGAACCCCGCCCCCCACGGCCATTTTTTCTGCGATCAATGCGGCGGCGTCACCGACGTCCCGCTCGACTCCCTGCCCGATCAGAAATGGGAAGTCCCTCCGAAAACGCTCGTCCTTCAGGCGGAGATCACCCTGCGCGGCTTGTGCGCCGCCTGTGCCTCCCTCCCCGTGGAGGAAGAGGAAACCTCCTTCTCCTGAAGCAAAACGTCTCTCTCTATGAAGTCACTCGTCATTAAAGATTTACACGTCAACATCGGTGATCGCGAGATCATCAAAGGACTTTCGCTGGAAGTCGAACGCGGCAAGGTCCACGCCATCATGGGTCCCAACGGCTCGGGCAAGAGCACGCTGGCCAAAGTCATCGCGGGACATCCCGACTACGAAGTGACCTCCGGAGAAGTGATCATGGATGGAGAAAACATCCTCGAATGGGAGGCCGACGAGCGCGCCCGCAAGGGGATCTTCCTCGCCTTCCAGTACCCGATGGAAATCCCCGGCGTCACCATCGCCAACTTCCTGCGTGCCGCCGTTCAGGCCCGCCTGCCCGAAGGGGAGGAACTCGAAGCGGTCGCCTACTACCACCGCCTCTACGAGAAAATGGACAAACTCGAAATGCCGCGCACCTTTACCTCCCGCGCCGTCAATGAAGGGTTCTCCGGCGGTGAAAAAAAGCGCTGCGAGATCCTGCAAATGGCGATGCTCGAACCGCGCTACGGTATTCTTGATGAGACCGACTCGGGCCTCGACATCGACGCCCTGCGCATCGTCTCCCAAGGGGTCAACGCCTTGCGCGGCCCCGATCTCGGCGTCCTTCTTATTACCCACTACCAGCGCCTTCTCGACTACATCGTCCCCGACCACGTGCACGTCATGGTCGACGGACGGATCGCCCTGAGCGGCGACAAGGAGCTTGCGCTTGAACTCGAAGCCAAGGGGTACGACTGGGTCAAACAACCCGCTACCGCTTAACCCACTTTTTCCCGGAGCATCGTTATGGCAGAAGCAGTTTCACAGATCGACATCGACCGCAGCATCGGCGACTTTTCCTATCCCGAGCAGCACGAATTTGACGCCGGGATCGGCCTGAGCGCCGACACCATCCACTACATTGCCGACGTCAAGGGCGAGCCGGACTGGATTCGCGAATTCCGCCTCAAGGCGCTCTCCACCTTCGAGAGCAAGCCGATGCCGACCCATTGGGCGACCGAAGACCTCAACGCGATCAACTTCGATAAAATCCGTTACTACCTCGCCAACGCCCAGCGCCCGACGCGCTCTTGGGACGATGTTCCCGAGGATGTGAAAAAGACCTTTGAGCGGCTCGGCATCCCGGAACAGGAGCGTAAGTTCCTCGCCGGGGTCGAAGCGCAGTTCGACTCCGAAGCGGTCTACTCCAACATCAAAAAGGCGGTCGGCGATCAGGGGGTGATCTTTGTCGGTTCGACCGAAGGGTTGATCAAGCACCCGGAGATTTTCCGCAAGTGGTTCGGGAAAGTGATCCCGACCGGTGACAACAAGTTTAGCGCCCTTAACTCCGCCGTCTTCAGCGGTGGCTCGTTCATCTACGTCCCGCCCGGGGTCAAGGTCAAACACCCGCTGCAAGCTTACTTCCGCATCAACGCAGAGAACTTCGGCCAGTTTGAGCGCACGCTCATCATCGCCGATGAAGGCTCTGAAGTGATGTACATGGAAGGGTGTACCGCGCCGAAGTTTGAGACCGCCACGCTCCACTCCGCCGTGGTCGAACTGGTCGCCCTTAAAGGGGCCAAGATCCAGTACGTCACCGTGCAGAACTGGAGTTCCAACGTCTTTAACCTCGTCACCAAACGGGCGATCGCTCATGAGGAGGCCGAGGTCAAATGGATCGACTGCAACATCGGCTCGCGCCTGACGATGAAGTACCCCGGCGTCGTCCTCAAGGGACGCAAAGCCCGTGGCGAAGTGATCTCAATCGCCCTCGCCAGCAACGGCCAGCATCAGGACACCGGCGCCAAGATGATCCATGCGGCGGACGAGACCACCTCGAACATCGTCTCCAAGTCGATCTCCGTCGGCAGCGGTCGGGCGACCTATCGCGGGCTGGTTCACGTTCCCAAACACCTCAAGGGGTGCAAGAACAACACCGAATGCGATGCGCTCCTGATCAATGCCAGCAGCCGCACCGATACCTACCCCGCCGTCACCGTGCGCGGCACCGGCAACACCACCCAGCACGAGGCGAGTGTGAGCCAGGTCAGCGCCGAGCAGATCTTCTACATGCAGCAGCGCGGCTTGAGCGAAGCGCAGGCGATGAGCCTCTCGGTCAACGGTTTCGTCAACGACCTCGTGCGCGAGTTCCCGATGGAATACTCCGTGGAACTCAAACGCCTGATCGATCTGGAGATGGAAGGCTCCGTCGGCTAAATCCGGCCCCACTGACCTGCTTTTGAATGACTACTGCCACTTTACCTCCTACGCCTATGCCCTCTCTGGATCGTGATGAATCGCTCACGGCGGATCTGCCGCCGTGGTTTGTCGCCCTCGCGCAGGAAGGCCGCCAGCGTTACGACGCCCTCCCGCTGCCGACGCGGCGCGATGAAGCGTGGCGCTTTGCCAGCCTCAAGAAGATCGACCTTACCCCGTTCGGCCCCGCCGCCCCGCTCGATGCAGCAGCGCAAGAGGCGCTCGTCGCACGTTCACGCGGGTTGGAGAAAGTCGCCGGACGGATGGTCTTCGCCAATGACCGGCTCGCTTCACGTGAAATTTTAAGCGAGACCCTCCGCCAACAGGGGGTGATCTGGAAACCGCTCGAAGCGGCGCTCGTCGACCATCCCGAGCTCTTCCGCAAGCACTTCATGGCACACGGTGCGGAGTTGGGTTCACAAAAACTTGCCGCGCTCCATCAGGCGGAAGTCCGCAGCGGCACCTTCCTCTACGTCCCGCGCGGCGTCACGATCGACCTCCCCATTGAGGTCTTCCACTGGCTCTCCGGGGAAAACGGCTCGACCTTCCCGCACACCCTTCTCATTGCCGAGGCCAACAGCAAGGTGACGCTCGTCGACTACTTCCTCGCCACCGACCCGCAGGCTGCCGGCCTTGCCATCGGCGTCAACGATCTCTACCTCGCCGACGGGGCGCAGTTGAACTACGTCTGCGTTCAGGAATGGAGCCGCAAGGCGCTCGCATTCCAGATCAACAACACCATCGTCGCCGGGAACGCCACCGCCAAGAGCCTCAACCTCAACCTCGGCGGCAGCTACGCGCGGACCGAGAGCTTGAGTAAACTCACCGGTGAAGGCGCTCGCAGCGACATGCTCAGTGTCACCGTCGCCGACGGGGAGCAGGAGTTTGACCAGCGCACCTTGCAGGATCACCTCGCCCCGGGCGCCTACAGCGACCTCCTTTACAAAAACGCCCTCGACGACCGCGCCCGGACCATCTTTGCCGGGTTGATCAAAGTCGGGCCCGGCGCCCACCGCACCGACGCCTACCAGAAAGTGCGCAACCTGATGCTCAGCGACGATGCCGAAGCCAACTCCGCCCCCGGGCTGGAGATTCTGGCCGATGATGTCCGCTGTTCCCACGGCGCAACGGCAGGCCAGATCGAGAGCGAGGAATTGTTCTACCTCCTCGCCCGTGGTATCGCCAAAAAGCAGGCACAGCGCCTCATCGTCAACGGCTTCCTGCAGGAAGCGATCGACCGCCTTGGCGAACCGGAGATCGCCGCGCTCCTCGCCACCCGCGTCGACGCCAAGTTCAGCGAACACGCCCGCGCCGTTCAGGGATAACCGACTTCCCTCAGGCGGCGGAGAGGCGCACCCCCTCCTCCGCCAGCATGGCGTTGACCTGCGCGATATGCTCGCGGTCGCGCGTCTCCACCGTGCAAAGAACATGGACGCTGGAGAGGTCCGGCCCCGCGAAGGTCCGGTTGTGGACGATCTCGGTCACATTCGCCCCGGCAGCGGCAAGGATGCCAGAGAGATGAGCCAACCCGCCGGGCCGATCGCTGATCAGGACATTAAAGCGGTAGATCCGCCCATCGGCAGCCAACCCTTTTTCAATCACGCGGCAATGGGCCAACGGGTCGATATTGCCACCGGTGAGCGGGATCACCACCTTCTTTCCATGCAAAGAGGGGTGCGCCCCGGCCAGAAGCGAAGCGAGCCCCGCCGCCCCGGCCCCTTCGACGACCGCCTTCTCCCGCTCGGCCAAGCGCAGGATCGCCAGCGCGATCGCATCCTCCCGGACGGTGACCACCTCGTCGACATCCGCCGCCAGCGCCAGCGTCTTCTCTCCCGCCCGGGCGACCGACAAGCCATCGGCCAACGTGTACGCGGGGGAGATCGTCACCGGAGCGTGTTGCGCCAGCGCCGCCGAGAACGAGGCGGCATTCTCCGGCTCCACCCCGATGATCTTCACCCCCGGTTGAAGCTGACGCAAGACCGTCACCATCCCCGCCAGCAGACCACCCCCGCCGATCGGGACGAGGATCGCGTCGAGATCCGGCACCTGATCGATGATCTCCAGCGCCATTGTCCCCTGCCCGGCGATCACGTTGAGATCATCAAAAGGGTGAACATACGCGAGCGAGCGCTCCTGAGCGAGCCGGTCGGCGACGGCTCGCGCTTCATCAAAGGTGTTCCCCTCAAGGATGACCTCCGCCCCGAGGCGGCGACAGGTAGCGATCTTGACGAGCGGTGCGTAACGGGGCATCACCACCGTCACCGCCACCCCGAGCGAACGCCCGTGCCACGCCAGCCCAAGCGCGTGATTGCCGGCTGAAGCAGCGATCACCCCGCGCGTCCCCGCTTCGGCAAGGAGGGCGAGGGCATTGCGGGCGCCCCGTTCCTTGAAGCTGCCGGTCCGGTGCAGGTACTCGCGCTTGCAGAAGATGCGGCTGCCGGTCAACTCCGAGAGCGCCTCCGACTCCACGCAAGGGGTCGCCGTAATCGCCCCATCGAGTCGGCGGCGGGCGGCGACAATCTCCGAAAGGGGCAAAGCAAACGTTTCGGTCGGCGTTTCAAGAGTGGCAGTAGACATAAGGATAAAAAAAGCCCTGAGCATTTCGGCTCAGGGCTTTTAAGGGAAATAAACGGGTTTTGTTTTAACGAACACGCACAGTGATCCCTTGCCCTGAGTCATCAATAAGGGCAATCATGGCCATTCCGGCCGGAATCAAGGTAATCTGACGCATCGTCTACGATTGAAGAAAGGTCATCATCTTCCCATTGTCAACCTAAAAGGAACGCCGAGCCGCTTTGATCGTCTGCCACGCCAACCACGCGTACGCTTCCGGGCTCGGGAATGGGAGACGGGGAATAAAACGCGAGCTTAACCAAAGCCAATCCCGCCACGATGCCTTCCGATCGAAAAAAATCTCCCTCATCCGAAGTGCCGTAGCTTCGTCCAATGAGAAAAATCGTCGTGCATGCTCCACCCCGAGACGCACGGTATGCTCATCCTGAATCGCACGATGCTGATGGGTCGATGACTCCGCATGATAGCGAACCGTGGCCAATTTTTCCGGAAGGTAAAGGTGCCCACCCTGTTGAAGAAGGCGGCCCCATGCAGCGTAATCCTCGGTATAGTGATCCTCTTCGCGATAGGCACCAGCCGCCAATATCGCCGCTTTGGAATACATGCAGCCCGAGTGCAGCATCGGACAAAAGAAACAAAACTGCATCAAAAGGAGCGCCCGGGATTTAGGGCGATACGGCTCCTGCTCCACCACCCGTCCGAGAAACTCGGTGTTCACCTGAAACATCACCACTTCCGGGTGCGCTTCTGCCGCCGCCCACAATTTCTCAAGCCAATCGGGTTTGCAAAAATCATCGGAATCAAGCCGGGCGATCCACGGTGCGCGAGCCGCTGCCAATCCCGCATTAAGCGCCGGAACGATTCCGCCATGTTCCACGTTAAGCACCCGTAACTCCGGCCACTCTTCCTGATAAGCCTTCAGAATGGCCCCGGTTTGATCCGTGCTACCGTCATCAACCACCAGATACTCCACCCCTTTCAGGGTCTGTGCTTTGAGGGAGTCGAGCGCCGTCGCCAGATGCCGCTCCCCGTTCCAGACCGGCATCAGGACAGTCATGCAAGGCGACGACGGTGTTGAGCTCATAAACTTGCAATCTAGCAGCTCCGCCCCTCGAAGCTCAACGCCGAAAACCACCCCTGCCGTAACGGGAGAGGAGCTTAAAAAAACGCCACCCGTCGCTCACCGGCCGGATCTTGCTCACCTCATTGGCGTAAATGGCCGTCACCGGCACCGCACCGATCCGAAACTGCTCGCGACTCGCCACAAGCAACATCTCTGTCTCATAATCAAAGGCATCGCTCTCGCAGAAAAGGCGCGGGATCACACACCGGTGCAACATGCGGAAGCCGCATTGCGAGTCAGGCACCTTCACGCCACACATCCGGCTGATTCGCCACGACATATACCGGTTCGCCCACCGGCGCACCCATGGCATGGCATCGGGAGCCTCCATCCGGTTGCCGATCCAGATCATCACCTCCGGCTCTGCCGCCGCTGCCGCCAGAAAGCGGTCGATTTCTCCCGGAAGATGCTGCCCATCGCCATCAAGGAGGAGGATGTAATCGTACCCGCGCGGGAGCAGCGCGTTAAACCCACTCTTGATCGCCGCCCCTTTCCCCGCATTACGCGGATGAGAGAGAACTTCGGCCCCGGCTTCACGGGCAAGGGAGGCCGTCCGGTCGATCGAACCGTCGTCGACCACCAAAACGTTCGGGATTCGCTCGCGCACCCCGCGCACCACCTCTGCAATGTGCGCTTCTTCCCCGTAAGCGGGGATCAAAGCTGCGACACGCTCCGGTGCCAGAGGGGTGGTCATGCGACGGAATTCAAAGCGGCGTTACGGCGCCGAAACCGCCGCGACCGTCTCCTTTTTGGAAGGATCAAACTCCGCCGCGTGGTAGGAACTACGCACCAGCGGGCCGCTGGAGCAATGGTCGAACCCCTTGGCGTAAGCAACATCACGGTAGTGATCAAAACGGGCCGGTTCGATGTACTCGACAACCGGGAGATGCTGCGGGCTCGGGCGCAGATACTGGCCAAGCGTCAGAACGCCAACCCCGGCTTCACGCAAGGCATCCATCGTCTCGTAGATCTCCTCCTCGCGCTCGCCCAGACCGAGCATCAGGCCGCTCTTGGTCACCATCTCCGGGCCGCCCAACTCTTTCATGCGACGCAACACGTCGAGGGAAAGCTGGTACTTCGCCCGGGAACGGACCACCGGCGAGAGCCGCTCGACCGTCTCAAGGTTATGATTGAAAACATTCGGAGCGGCATCGGCGATGATTTGGAGCGACTCCTCCCGCCCGCGAAAATCAGGGGTGAGCACCTCGATCACCATCGCCGGGTCAAGCTCGCGTACCGCTTTGATCGTCTTGGCAAAGTGCGCCGCGCCGCCATCGGCCATGTCGTCACGGGCGACGGCGGTGATCACCACGTGGCGCAGCTTCATGCGGCGAATCGCCTCCGCCACGCGGCGCGGTTCGTCGGGATCGAGCGCGAACGGCTTGGCCGTCGCCACGGCACAGAAGCCGCAAGCCCGCGTGCACCGTTCCCCGGCGATCATGAATGTCGCCGTGCCAGAGCTCCAGCATTCCCAGCGGTTGGGGCATTGCGCTTCCTCGCACACCGTCACCAGCCGCAGATCGGAGATCAGCGCCTTGGTGGAAAAGAAGACCGGGTTGGAAGGGAGGCGAACCTTGATCCAGTCCGGCTTGCGCGCCTGATGCAGCGCGGGGTCGATTTTCACTTTGGCCATAAAATACTCCGTTTCAGGGGCAAAAGCCCGTTTCCTTAGATCAACTCGGCGATCTGCACGGCATTGAGCGCCGCCCCTTTAAGGAGCTGATCGCCCACGACCCAGAAGGCCAACCCGTTATCCAGCGCACAGTCGCGCCGGATGCGGCCCACCTGGCAATCATCCTGCCCGGCGACATCGAGCGGCACCGGGTAGCCGTTGTTGGCCGGGTCATCCCGCAGGATCAACCCCGGCGCTTTGGAGAAAACCTCCCGCGCTTCCTCGACGGAGACAGGGCGCTCGAACTCGGCATTCACCGCGACGGAGTGCGCCCGGTAGACCGGAACGCGCACGCACGTGACCGAAGCCTTGAACTCCGGGTGATGGAGGATGCGACGCGCCTCGTGCTGCATCTTCATCTCCTCACGGGTGTACCCGTCTTCAAGGAACTGATCGACATGCGGCAAGACGTTGAAAGCAATCTGGTGCGGGTAAACCTTCTTCTCCGGAGTGCGCCCGGCGGCGAGGGCGTCGACCTGAGCGCGCAATTCCTCAATCGCCTGCGCCCCCGTGCCGGAGACGGCCTGATAGCTCGACGCGATCACCCGACGCACACCAAACGCCTTGTGGAGCGGATGGAGCGCCATCAGCGTCACCGCCGTGGTGCAGTTCGGGTTGGCGATGATCCCCTTGTGGGTTTTGGCATCCTCCGCGTTAATTTCGGGGACGACCAGCGGCACGTTCGGGTCTTGCCGGAAAGCCGAGGAGTTATCGACGACGACCGCGCCTGCGGCCACCGCGCATGGAGCGTACTGCTTGGAGATCCCGCCCCCGGCGCTAAAGAGCGCGATGTCGACGCCGCCGAAGGAATCTTCCCGCAGTTCCTCGATCGTCACCGTCTCGCCCCGGAAGCTCTGCGTTTTGCCAGCGGACCGGGCCGAGGCGAGCAGTTTGAGCGTGCCGACCGGAAAGTTACGGCGTTCAAGAACTTTGATCATTTCCACACCGACAGCACCAGTGGCGCCGACGATGGCAACGGTATAGTTTCGACTCATGGGATGAAATACTCCTTAAATGGAACAACGCAGCATACCGTAGAGTTTCCGCCATGCAATCTTTCCCGCTCAAAATAGAAGTCAACGTCGCCGCCCAACGTCTCGACCTGCTGGAAATCCCCCCCGGGGAGGAGCCGCGCCCGCTCGCCTCCTTCACCATCTCCACCTCCGGCTACGGCACCGGCTCGGAGGAAGGGAGCCTTAAAACGCCGCTCGGCCACTTCGAAATCGCCGACAAAATCGGCGGCGGCGCTCCGGTCGGCACGGTTTTCAAAGGTCGCCTCCCCAATGGCGAGATCGCCCCGCGCCGCGACCTCGGCAACCCGGAGGATCTCATCCTCACGCGCATCCTGCGCCTGCGCGGGTTGGAAGAAGGCAACGCCAACACCTACGAGCGCTACATCTACATCCACGGCACCAACCACGAGGAGACGCTCGGCACCCCGACCAGCCACGGCTGCATCCGCATGGCCAACGAGGAGATCGCCCGGTTCTTCGAAATGGTCGAACCGGGCACGCCGCTCACGATTGTCTGACCGGCTTACACCTTCGGCTGCTGCTGGGTGAGGCAATGGAACGCCCCAAGGCCCCAGATCAGCTCGCGACAATCGATCCCGACCACCTTGCGATCCGGGAAGACGGTCTGGAGCACGGAAGTCGCCCAGCCGTCGGCATTGTCATTGAAGGTCGGCAGGAGCACGACCTTGTTGCCGATGTAAAAATTGGCGTAACTGGCCGGGAGGCGCTGCCCTTCGCGGACGATCTTGCCCGGCATCGGCAGGACATGGACCACCAGCGGCGTCCCATCCTCGGTGTTCATCTCGCGCAGTTTGCGTAAGTTTTCCTGGAGCGGCTCGTAGTTCGGGTCATCCTCCTCGTCCTCCACGCAGGTAACCACGGTGTTCGGGCCGACAAAACGGGCGATGTCGTCGATATGCCCGTCGGTGTCGTCCCCCTCGATCCCGTCGCCGAGCCAGAGGATGTTGGTGACGCCGTAGTAATCGCGCAGTCTCGCCTCGATCTCCGCTTTGTTGAGATCGGGGTTGCGGTTGAGGTTGAGCAGGCAGGAACTCGTCGTCAGGAGCGTTCCCGTCCCGTTGACATCAATCGCCCCCCCCTCCATGACGATCCCGGGGCGATAAACCGGCAACCCGAGTTCACGGGCGATCTCCGTCGGCACGGCGTCGTCGAGGTCAAAGGGCGGGTACTTCCACCCCCACGCATTATAATCCCAGTCGACCACGGCGAGTTGCGGCGCTTCCTTGCGGGTCAGGAACGTCGGGCCGTGATCGCGACACCACGGTTCATTGGTCGGAATGCGGTAAAAACGGACATGGCCCGTCCGCGCCCCGGCGCGGCGGAGCGCTTCGCGGACTTCCGCCTCGTGCTCATCATCACAGACGTTGATGCAAACGCGCTCCGAATCGGCCAGCGCATCGACCATCTTCGCGAGGACCGGTGGAATTTTATCAAAGCTTCCCGGGAAACTGATGCCGTCGCGGCGGGGCCATGAAAGCCAGGTGGCTTCATGCGGCTCCCATTCGGCAGGCATCCGGTAGCCGGCGGCGGCGGGTGAACCGCTCAAGGTAACAGGCGGCGTCCCGACAGGCGTCGGAGAAGGAACGTCGGAGGAGGAATCAGCAGGCGAGGTCATAACAGCAAGAGGCAAAAAAGTATTCCGTTGTTAATCGAGATAACGCTGTTCAAGTCCCTGATACGCGTCAATGCGCCGATCGCGCAGGAAAGGCCAATGGGTGCGCTGGCGGTCGAGCGCGCCGAGGTCAACTTCGGCAATGAGGATCTCCTCCTCACCGATGCTCGCCTTGGCGATGAGTTGGCCGCTCGGGTCAGCCACGAAGCTCTGGCCCCAGAACTCAATCCCCTCCCCGCCGTTGGGGGCTTCGTGCCCGACGCGGTTGGGAACGGCGACGTAGCAGCCGTTGGCGATGGCATGGGAGCGTTGGATCGTCTCCCATGAACTGTGCTGGCGCTCGCCATACTCGGCCTTCTCGCCGGGGTGCCAGCCGATCGCCGTTGGGTAAAAAAGAATCTCCGCGCCGCGCAGCGCCGTCAACCGCGCCGCCTCCGGGTACCATTGATCCCAGCAGACACAGACGCCGATTTTGCCAAACTTCGTCTCCCAAGCGCGGAAGCCGAGGTCGCCCGGCGTGAAGTAGAACTTCTCCAGAAAGAGCGGGTCATCCGGGATGTGCATCTTGCGGTACTTGCCGAGGTAAGTCCCATCGGCGTCGATCACCGCTGCCGTGTTGTGGTAGACGCCCGGGGCGCGCTTTTCAAAAAGGGAGGCGACGATCACCACGCCATGTTCCCGCGCCGCTTCGCAAAGGCGATCGGTCGTCGGCCCGGGGATCGCCTCGGCGAGTTGGAAGTAGTCGTGATCCTCCACCTGACAGAAGTACTGCGAGGTAAAAAGCTCCTGAAGGCAGATGATATTGGCTCCTTT
This sequence comes from Chthoniobacteraceae bacterium, assembly GCA_037189865.1. Lineage (GTDB taxonomy): Bacteria > Verrucomicrobiota > Verrucomicrobiia > Chthoniobacterales > Chthoniobacteraceae > DATMFV01. Next base: position 318,213 of record JBBCIW010000002.1, read on the forward strand.
AGCGGCGGCTGCGGCGATCCGCTCCAGCGCTTTGCTCACATTCTCCTGCGGATGCGGGGAGCAGCGCATCTGGATGAGACCAAGTTTGACGGTGTGGGATGGCGTTGACATGAGTGGGGCGCATTAGGGGATAGAAAACTATCGGAGACAACTTTTTTGGCTGAAAAAATTCACTCCGGCTCTCAAGGAAAACGTTGACGGAGGGGAGAACAGGGGTCTTGGGCTCTTTCTTGGGCGGGAAAAAAGGGAGAAGTGGACAATTTGAAATGGCGCCCGTAATTTGGCACCGATATGAATCTTCGCAACCTTGTACGACTCGTTCTAGCCCTCCTCGTGCTGGCTCTGCCCTCCATGGGCATCGCACAGGCGAGCGAAAACAAAACCTCATCCATGAAAGATATCCGCATCATCCTCAAAACCAGCAAAGGCGACATCAACCTGACGCTCTTCCCTTCGAAGGCCCCAGTCACGGTCGCGAGCTTCCTCAACCTCTCCAAGCAGGGCAAGTATGACGACATCGTCTTCCACCGCGTCATCAACGATTTCATGATTCAGGGCGGCGACCCGACCGGCACCGGTCGCGGCGATCGCGGCTACAAGTTTGAAGACGAATGCGTGCCGGAGTTGACCTTCAGCAAGCCGGGTCTCCTCGCCATGGCCAACGCCGGCCCCGGCACCAACGGCTCCCAGTTCTTCATCACCCACGTGCCGACCCCGTGGCTCAACGGCAAGCACACCATCTTTGGCGAAGTGACCAAGGGGCAGGATGTCGTCAACGCCATCGCGCAGGGTGACAAGATCACCAGCGTCGAAATCCTCGACTCCACCGACGAGCTCTTCGCCGCCAAGGCTGACCGCATCGCGGAGTTCAACGCGAAGCTCAAGTAAGCCAAAAGCGCTCTCTTTTTGACCAGCGGGAACGGCCAGCCTGTCACAAGGCGGCGGTTCCCGCTTTTTTTTGCGTGCCTCAGAGCGTCGCCGTCTCAGGATTGGCGAGGTAAGGGGTCAGGAGGGAGAGCAAACGGCCCGGTACGGCGACGACCACCTCCGCGATCTCTTCCTCATACTTGAGCGAGAGGACGTTCCCCTCCCGATGAAGCCGGGCGAGGAGATCGGCCCGCTCCGGCGGCAGCCGCAGTTCGAGCGTCCGCATCCCGTTGCTGACAAATTCGCTGATCCGCTCCACCAGCACGTCAATCCCCTCCCCGGTGCGGATCGAGACAAAGACCGCCTCCGGGAAATGGGTGCGCAGGCCGACGAGGATGCCGCTATCCTCCACCTTGTCGATCTTGTTGAAGACGACCAGCATCCGGCGCGTATCGGCGTCGAGATCGCCCAGAACGCGCATGGTGGTGTTATAAAATTCGATCACCCGTGGCTCAGACGCATCGAGGACGTGGATCAGAAAATCGGCCATTGCCGATTCCTCCAACGTGGCGTTGAACGACTCGACCAGTTCGTGCGGTAACCGACGCACAAACCCGACGGTATCGGTGAGAAGGAGCGGTTGTTTGTTGGGAAGGGCGACCTTGCGCGTCGTCGTATCGAGCGTGGCGAAGAGTTTATCCTCCACCAACACCTCCGCCCCGGTCAGGTGACGCAGGAGCGATGATTTGCCGACGTTGGTGTACCCGACGATCGCGGCGTTGGGGACCGGGGTCCGTTTGCGATCCTTGCGCTGAGTGGCACGCGAGCGGCGCACCTCGACCAGTTCGCGCTTGAGACGGTCGATCTGACCGCGAATCTTGCGTTTGTCCTGCTCAAGCTGGCTCTCACCCTCACCCTTGTTCCCGATGCCGCCGCCCTGCTGGCCCAAGTGACTCCACGCACGCACGAGCCGGGGGAGCGAATACTCCATCCGGGCGACATCGACCTGCAAACGGGCCTCCCGCGTCCGGGCACGAGCGGCGAAAATATCAAGAATCACCTCGTGCCGGTCGAGCACGGTGACGCCGGTGAGCTTCTCCCAGTTGCGCTGCTGGGCGGGGGTCAGTTCATTATCAAAGATGACGACATCGAGGCTCATCTCCTTGACCAGCGCGGCCAGCTCCTCCGCTTTGCCCGAGCCGATCAGGTAACGGGCATGGCATTCGCGGTGATGCACGAGCCGCCGCTCCACCACCGGGATGTTGAGCGTATTGACCAGTTCCTCCAATTCATCAAGGAGGCTCTGGGCATCGAGCTTCTCATGCGAAACCGTGTAGGCCCCGACCAGCAAAGCCCGTTCCACTACTTTCTCCCGCTCAGCAATTTCAAACATTCTTGGAAGAATTTAGCAGCCTCCCCCCGCCCGCGCAACTTCTTCACGCAGGGGGGGGAGACAATCACGCGCCCTTCGTTTTTAACTCTCACTCCACCATCACCACCACAATCAACTGCCCGCGTCCGTAGAGCGGGCCGCGCACGAAGATCGGGCTGTTGCGGGCGAGTCGGGCTCGGGTGTCGACGAGGAGTTGGCGCTTTTGGTAGAGCTTTAATTTAAGCCGGTAGCGCCCGTCGCCGACGGCGCGGCTCTGGACGGCGAGCGAGAACGCTTTCCCGGGCAGGAGCCAGCGCTCCGTATCGGTGCTCATTCGCTTGCGCTGCTCGCTCAGCAGCACCAACTGGTTGTAACCGAAGACCTTACGGATCTCGCGGCTGTACGGGCGCAGCCGGGCGGGTGGGGCCTTAGGGGCTGGTTCATTGGTAGCGTAGACCAGCCCGGTCCAGACGACTTCTCCGGCTTGAAGCGGCATCGCCGCCACCCAGCCCAGCAACAGAAACAAGAGGAGCCGCAGCGCTTTCATCACGGTTTGGAATCGGCCGGAACGTAATCAAGGCCATCAAGCCAGAGGACCGCCATGTTCTGCCCGGAGGTCTGGAAAGCGTAGGCGGAAATCGTCGGGCCACCCGGATTGGCTTCGAGGATCTCAGCGTCGTAGAAACCGGGCTTCCCGGCCTCCTCCTCATTCCATTCAACCTCGGCCAGCGTGATGCCGCCCTGCTCATTCTTCACGGAAACGGTCAACGCCGTCATCACCAGCGCCGCCACCGCTCCGCCACAAAGAGCGCTCCACAACCTCCAACGCCAAACCGGACGGGCGGGGCGCGATGGAGTTGCCATTTCGCCGGAGAGAGCCGCGATCTGTTCGCGCAACCGGTGCTGAAAGAAATCAGCCTGCGGCAAGGGGCGCTCCTGCGGGAGATGCTCCTTCAAAAGCGCACGCAGGCGGGTATGGCGGGCAGCCTCCGCCGCCCCCTCTTCCCCGAGACGGGCTGCCACCTCCGCCGCCTCCCCGGGGGGGAGCAGGCCATCGAGCCAAGCCGTGTGTTGTTCCTCAAAACGTTTCATAAAAGATCATTCAAAGCGGCCTGCAACTTCTTGCGGGCATAGAAAAGACGCGACATCACCGTGCCGACCGAACAGCCGATCTTCTCCGCCATCGCCTCGTAGCTCTCCCCGTCGATCTCGCGCAGGATCAGAACGGTGCGATGCTCCGGGGAGAGGAGGGCGAGCGCCTCGTCGATGCGGCGGCCGACCTCCCGATGTTCCAACGCGCGCGAGGGGGAGGGCACGGGGCGCGGAGCCGTCGCCGAGCCGGGCTCGATCTCTTCCAGCCGCACCGCGTCATCAAACGCCGTCCCCCCTTCGATCCGCTTGCGACGCAGCCAGTCGATCGTCAGATTGGTGGCGATCCGGTAAAGCCAAGTGAAAAACGACGATTGTCCCCGGAAGAGATGGAGGCTCTTCCACGCTTTGAGAAAAGTATCCTGAGCAAGATCCCACGCCTCTTGCTCGTCCCGGATCAGGTTGTAAATCGTAGCGTACACTTTGTGGCGGTGCAGGGTGACCAGTGCGTCAAACGCCGCATGCTCCCCGGCTTGAGCACGGGTGATGAGGGTTGCCTCCGCAGCAGCGTCATCGGCTGGTAGCGAGGGAGATGAGGGTTCACGCATGATTTGGACGGGCGGCAAGGTCGCTTTATTCGACAAAAATTTTCACCGCTGAAAACGCCGCCGCCATTCGGAGCGGTACTCGCCCATCAACTGAATAATCCCGTCGCGCACAGTAAAGAGCCGGGTGCGCAACTGCCGCCGCCGCGCGGTGGAGAGCTTCGCCTCGCGCTGAAAAATGAGGCTCGCCTCCAAGGCAATCGTGACCGCCCGGAGCGCCCGTTTAAGGTAGGCAATCGTCATGCCGATTTCGTCAATGTCGTCATCGCTCAAGGCCGCCGCCAGTTTGGCGCTGGCAATCGCGCTATGCGTAGCGAGACGGACGGCGGCGGGACGGTGTTGCACCTCCCCGAGCGCCTCATAGAGCTGGTCGAGCCAGATGGTGAGCGAGAAGCTCGCCTGATAGAGCGGGTGACGTTCAAAGGAAGCGAGTTCATCCTCTTCCCCGTCCTCCTCCTCATCATCGTCTTCATCCTCCTCCTCAAACTCCCCCTCCACTTCCTCCTCATCATCCTGATCCTCCTCCCACTCCTCATCCTCTTCTTCATCAAGGAGATGACTCCAGCCCATCGCCTTGGCGATGATTTCATCGCGCTCGGGATTGTCGATATACTGCTCCAGAAGCTCCATGTACTGCTCGGTCTTACGATCCTGCTCTTGCAGGAAACGCTCCCAGTCGTACTCGTCCCATGTTTTTTCCGGCTCGTTATGCTCGGGCATGTGGTTTAGTTATGACCGTTTTGCCGATGACGCAAGGGGGAAAACCAACGGTGATGCTTGCGCTTGCCTCCAAGGCGGCTTCCGTGGTTATGGTGAAGCACCACGAATGCAAATTTCCCAATCCCAACAGGGAGACGCCCTGATCCTGACCATTGCCGGGCGCCTCGACAACAACGGCTCCGATCTCTTCCGCGAAAAAGCCCTCACTGAGATCAAGGCGGGTGCGACGCTGTTAATCGTCGATTTCTCCGCGGTGGATTACGTCGCCAGTATGGGGATTCGCGCCCTTTTCATCCCGGCGCAGGAGTTGGCCCGCCGCAACGGAAAGATCGTCCTGTGCGGCTTGAACTCCGAGATCCGCAGCCTCTTTACCACGGCCGGGCTCTTCGATCTCTTTGAGGTCTTCGATACCGTGGAGAGCGCCGTAGCCAAAGCGGCCCGAGCATAAAAAACGTCACGCGTTCACGAAGCAAGCGCCGTCAACCGCGCGGAGACTTTCCCGAGGTTGAGCTTCAAATCGCGCGGTGGTTCGACAAAGGCGAGCGTCGTCAGGTAGCGGCTGCGCCCTTCGCGGCGGCATTCGACGACCATCCCCTCGGCCTCGATGCGGGAGGGGGTGGCGTTCTCAATGGAAAAAGCGATCTGCAACACGGTGCCGATCTCAAACTGCCATCGGGCGTGGAAGCGCATCCCGCGCTCGCACACTTCGCAGTTGGAATCCTCCCCGGTGGAGCCATCAAGGCCGTATTCCAAAAAGATCGACGGGCAGCAGGCTTTCGGGGTTTTAAGTGGAAGGTTGGGCATGTCAGCGGTTCTTGGGTACGCTAACACTCTTCCCCCCGCTGTCAAAGCTCCTCGCATCAAAAGCATCATCCCCACAGGCGGCGAGCAGTCGCAGGGCGATCCGGCCAAGGGTGAAAAACCCAAGCAACGTCCCCGCCAACCCGGCCAGCCACCAGCCGCTCCCGCGCCACCCTTCCTCCAGCCCAAGCCGCGCCATCTGCCCCATGTACGCATAGAGAAAGAGAGCGGGAGCCTGCCCGATGGAGATCCACCCCATGCACGGCCAGAAGCGGATCGAGCTTAACCCGTAAAGGTAATTAAGCAGGCTGGAGGGAAAGAGCGGGAGCACCTGCGTTAAAAAAATAATCTTCCACCCCTCGCGCCGGATCGCCGCCTTGAGCGCAAACCAGCGTGGATAACCGCCGAGCCGTCGCTCCAGCCACGCCCCAGCGACGCTGCGCCCGATCAAAAATGCCGCCGCCGCCCCGATCATATTGCCGCCGAGCATTAACGCCGCCCCCCACCAAAGGCCAAAAAACCACCCGGCCCCGACCGCCAAGACCGTCCCCGGCAGCAGGAGCAGATTGACCAGCGCGAAGAGGAGCGGATAAAGGAGCCACCCCCACCAGCCGGTCGCCAGCACCGCCTCCTGCACCTGCGTGATCGTCTCGACCAGCGGCAACCGGTGGCTCAACCAGAAAAGAAGCGCCACCCCGAGGGCGAGGAAGGCGAGCTTCCCCAATAACCGCCCACCGGGTGAACGCATCACCCGTCTCAAAAGTCCCTCCCCCTGCTACCGGCAGCGGACATACCGGGTGAGTTCCACGGTCAATTCGTAGTTAAGGAAAGGGGTGATGAGGTAAATCCCCGGGAAGGTGTCGAGAACGACGTCGCAGATCTCCTTGGCAATCGCGAGCCCCTCGGCCTTCGCCTCCTCCCCCTCCAGCCCGGCCATGCGGGCGCGGATGGCGTCAGGGATGACGATCCCGGGGACTTCGTTGTGGAGAAACTCCGTCTGTCGTCCGTTGAGCAACGGCCAGACGCCGATGAAGACCGGGATGCCGAGCGGCTTGATCCGCCGCGCCGTCTCCGCAACGAGATCGGGGTTGAAGACAGGTTGCGTCATCACATAGCTCGCCCCGGCGTCGATCTTGCGCTGGAGACGCGAGATCTGAGCATCGAGGTTGCGCCCATTCGGGTTAAAGGTGCAGCCGTAAATGAAGCGGGTCGGGTGTTTGATCGCTTTCCCTGCGTGATTGGTCCCTTCGTTGAGCTGACGGATGATCTTCATCAACTCGATCGAGTTGACGTCGTAGACCGAAGTCGCCCCCGGGTGATCGCCGGAGCGGGAAGGGTCGCCGGTCAACGGAAGGACGTGGCGCATCCCGAGCGCCGCCATGCCGAGCAGCTCACTCTGGAGGCCGAGCAGGTTGCGGTCGCGGCAACTGACGTGAAGCAGCGGCGTGATATTATAGCGCTGTTTGAGAATCGAGCCGAGGGCAAGGTTGCTGAAACGCAAGATCGCCAGCGAGTTGTCCGCCAGCGTGATCGCGTCCGCCCCGGCCTTGGCAATCTCCACCGCTCCCTTGAAATATTTATCAAGGTTCATCGCCTTGGGCGGGTCGAGTTCGGCGAGGATCACGGTCTTCCCGGCAGCGAGCCGATCGAGGAGGTTCTCCTCCTCCACCTGCCACGGCGGCGGGGTGGTCGGTTCGAGCAGGCCGGTCGTTTCCGGAGCAACGACGGAAAGCGTCGGAGGCACCTCCTCTTCAAGCTCCACCCGGCGCGCCGGTTTGGCGGTGACCGGTTTCAACCCCTCGACCGCTTTGACGAGCGCGGCGATATGCTCAGGGCGTGTGCCACAACAGCCGCCGATGAGGTGAACCCCTTCGGCAACGAAGCTGCGTGCCGCTTCCGCGAAATACTCCGGCGTCATGTAATAGAGGAAGCGCCCTTGATAAAGCTGCGGATGCCCGGCATTGGGGTAGGCTGCGAGGAACCCCTCCCCGGCGGGAAGGCCCTCAAGGACGCGGAGCAACCCGCTCGGTCCATAAATGCAGTTCAACCCGACAACCGCCGCCCCGGCTCCCCGCAACTGGCGGGCCGCCTCCGTCACCGTCGTCCCACAGGAGAGACGCCCCTCCGGCGGGCAGGCGAGCGAAGTGATCACCGGCTTATCCCCCAAAGAGCGGCTGACTTCCAGCGCGAGCCCGATCTCTTCAAAATCGGTAAACGTCTCCAGAAAAAGAAGGTCGACCCCGCCTTCCAGCAACGCACCAATCTGCTCGGCAAAGAGAGCGCGACGGTCGATCCCGCGTTCCAGAGCCTGATCAGCGGAAATCCCGAGCGGCCCGAGCGATCCGGCGACGTACGCCTTCTCCCCTGCGGCTCCCTTGGCCAGACGGGCGGCGGCGAGGTTTAACTCGCGCACTTTTTCGCTCAATCCGTAGCGTTCCAGCCGGAAGGCATTGGCCGCAAAGCTGTTGGTCTCGATCACCCGCGCGCCGACGGCGACATATTGGGCATGGATGCGGCTTACCAACTCCGGGCGCGAGAGGGAAAGCTCCTCAAAACAATGCTCGGGAGGCGTCCCCTCCTCCATCAACAAGGTACCCATCGCCCCGTCACCGGGAAGGATACGGTTCTGCAATTCGTCGAGAAAATCCATGGAAAAGATGCCTAGTATCGCCACAAAACCGGTTGTGGCCAGCCCCTTCTACTCAAACTCCCGTTGCACCTGATCAATGTATTGGGAAAGGGCGTCGTAGCGTTTGGGAGCCGGCTCCTGCTGCAAATGGCGGGCGGCTTTGAGGTAGCTCTCAAACGCACCGCTCCGCTCCGGGATCTGCGTCGCCTCATACCAGTTGAGGTAATCGGTGATCTGCCCGGTCCGTTCGACGACCAACGCCTGATAACGCCCCATCGCTTCAAGCGTCTGGTCGACGCCCTTGAAGCGACGGTTGAGCAGCCGGGTAATCACGCTCTGGTACTCCTGTAGAACAGGACGCAGGAGCGGGTGCGCGCGGCTCCCAAGTTGCAGGAGCGAGGCGAGGCGGGTTTGCAAGGCCGGGCGGGCCGTCGGGTAACGGAGGAACTCTCGGTATTGATCGAGCGTAAAACGGCGGCGCTCCTTCCCGGCAGCGTCGGTGGCGATCTCCAGCTCCAGAAGCGGGGCGAGCGCAGCTGCCGTTTCGGTGACCGAGAGGGCGGCGTAACGATCCATCGCCGAGAAACGGGCCAACCCAAGCGTCCACCACTTCTCCAGCGCGGCCTCGCTCCCCCCGAGACTCGGAAAGGAACGGAGCAGGAGCGCCACCTGCCGCCCTTCGCAGCGAGGCAGATCGCGCAGGAGTTGCACAAGGCTCTCCTGCCCTTGCGGCAGCCCGGAGAGCATCTCAAAAAGCGAGTAGGCGCACTCGGCGTAAATCGCGCGGGAGGTGGAATCCATCACGAAGAGATCGCTCATGATGAAGTCGGTGATCGCCGGGAGTTTCCCCGTCTCGATCAACTGGCGAAAAAGGGCGGCATTGGGCTGAGAGGTCGCGTTGAGCGCGTGGAAATGCTCTGCCAACCCTTCGATCATCCAAGCGGGCGGCTCGATGTAGCGTGTTCCATCAGCAGGCGGTTGCCCCCGGTAGGCGATCTCCAGCAGGATGGCACGGATCACCTGTTGGGGAAAACGAACCTCGCGCAATTGCTCCTCGCGCAGGGTGAGGTTGATCTCAATGCGGCTCCCATCGTCGGTATTGACCAGACGCACTTCGCAGAGCGGCCGCGTCGGATCGGTCGTCGCCGGAGGAGTCATGGAAATGACAATCGGGAACTGCCAACGGTCGCCGAGGCCAAGCTCGCGCAAGACATGCCCCTTGAGCGTCTCGACATGCCCGGTCACCGCAATCCGCATCCCGACATCCGCACAATAGACGATAAACTGACGCGAACTGCTCACGCTGCGGTTGCGCAAGGAGGGTGGGACCTGCACCACCGGCGGGGCCATGGCGACCGGAGCCGCTTTCGGGACCGGAGCCGCCTCGGCAAATGGCATCCAAAGAGCCGCCACCGCCAAGGAGGCCACGCTATGGAAAAGGGGGGAACGCTTCCTCATGCTTCGCTCACGGTTAAGTCTCCGGCTCCGGCGTACTGCCAAACCCGACCGGTTTGCTCCCCGGCGGATGCCCGAGCGGCGCACGCTCCGGGATCAACGGTTTCACACCGGGGGCCGGAGTGGCCGTCGGTTGAGCTGCAGCAGGAGCAGCCCCTTGCGGTGCTCCCGGAGGAGTTCCAGCCGCCCGAGGGCGTGGAGTGAAAACGATCTGCCCTTTTTCCGTTCGGATACCACCGACCTTGGAGATCAACTCGCGCTCCTCCTCCAACAACTCCCAGACCGACTTGAGGACCCGCTCCGCATAAAGGGAGGCGAAGCCGGGAAGCTTCAAACGCCCGATCCGGCTTGCCAGCGGCGTCGCCACCAACTCCCCATTCTCCAGAGAGAGGCGGAACTTCATGCTGACGTAGATCGGCAGCTTATAAAGCATCCGGTGATGGGTGATCGTCACCCCCTCCTCGTCAAATCCGGCAAAGACGCGGCGAAACTCCATCAACCCCAGCACTTTCCCTCCCTCTTTCTGCACGCGGACGGTATTGCGCAGGAAGCCGTTGACCTCATCGACCGGGATGACCAACTGAAGGTGTGGCGGAGCGGTCGCCGTTAGCTTGAGCAACTCCGGCAACGGGCGCGTCTCGGCTAGTTCGGTCTCCTCCGGCACCCCTTCGGGCGCCTGCACCATCACAATGATCGCTGCCACCAGCGCTCCCAACACGACCGCGCGCAACGTGCTCCAGACCAAAGCGCCGAGGCTAAAGCGGGGGCCCCCGGCGTTCGGATTGAGCAGCTTTTTAACCCGCTGTTGTTGACGTTTGGGATCTTCCTCCTTTTTCGCCACTTCGGCGACGACGTTGGAACGGTCCAGTTTCACGCCACAGTTGTGGCAGTAGATGCGCTCGCCTTCATTGAGGTAGTCGCACTCCTTGCATTGAATTTGAGGCAGAGCCATGAAGTAGAAAAAAAGAAATCAGGCGTTCCCAGAGGCGGGAGCGGAGGGTGCAGCCGGTTTGGCCGGTGCAGCAGGCTGGGCCGGGACTGACGATTTCGCCCCTTCGCCCGAAGCGCTACCAGAAGAGGGCGTCGTGCTCTCCTTTTTCGCTCCCTCCTTGTAATTATTGGAACGGTAATCGGTGATATAGAACCCCGATCCCTTGAAAATCAGACCTGCTCCCGTCCCGAGAAGGCGGCGGACCTTTCCATCACACCCCTCCTGAGTGCAGGTGGTGAGATGGTCGTCCTTCATCGATTGGAACACCTCGTAGGTCTGATCACACTTTTCGCAATGGTACTCGTAAGTCGGCATGATAGTTTAGCGGGACATCCATAGCAGACTCGTCGCGACCGCGCAAAGGCAATCTCGGCTTTTCCTTGCTTGAGGGTACAGGGTTTCCCCTCTTGAGGGTACGTCCGCCGCCGCAACGTTTTTCGTACTGGAGCAAGGGGAGGGTATCCGCTACAATGAGCCCCGGATCGACCGACCGCTCCCGTTTTCTCCCACCTGCCACACGCTTGATCACCCCCTTGCCACCATGAAAGCTCTCTTTGTTCTTCTCCGCTGGCTGGCAGCCATCGCGTTATGGGCTGTTGCCTACTGGATGGCCTCCAAGGCGATTCCTGCCGAAACGCTCACCGAAGGCGCGCCTGAGGTTCCCGCTGATCGTTTCCTCACGGCAATGGGCCTCCTGCTGGTCGGGGCGATCCTGATCGCGCCGGAGTTAATCCACTGGATCACCTATCCCTTCCACCGCTTTTTCAACAACGTCTTCTTCCCCGGAGAGAACGCCATCCCCCCGCCGGACTATAACGTCACGCGGGTCTACCGCGAACAGGAGCGTTTTGAGGAGGCGATCGAACAATACTTCACCATCCTCCACAACCATCCGCAGGAGTTGCTCGCCTATATTGAAGGGATTGAAACCGCGTTTGAAAGCGGGGATGAAGCCTCGGCGCTCAAGCTCCTCCATCTCGCCCAGCGCAAGCTGGAGACCCCGGTCGCACGGGATGAAGTCGAGCGAGTCTACGGCGTCGCGCAGGAAGCCGCCCGACAGGCTGCTCAAGAGCAGGAGGAGGATGGAGAAGACGAGGGCAGCGTCGATGGAGAAACCGCCACCACGCAGCAGGCCGTCCCCGCCGGAGAGGGCGAGGAAGAGGCGCCCAAGACTTTTTACCCCTCTTATCAGGATGAGCGCACCGGGAGCATCTTCGATGAACCTGATCTGCCGACTCCGCCCCGTCCGCAGGGGCCGCAACCGCCTCCTTCGTCGTGACCCCTTTTTGGATTTTGCTCGGGTTTTTCGCCCTAATCCCCTTGGTTCTGACGGCGCTCGCCTACTATCGGGCTCATCGCTCCCGCACCTTCTGGCGGCGGACCAGCGGTGAGATCCTCTCCTTTGCCTGTAGCCATCAGATCCCGGAGGTGACCTACCGTTACGAAGTCAACGGCGCTCCGCAGGAAGGCCGCGCGATCATCCCGGGGGTCTACCGCTTCAAAGAGCCGAAAGTCGTCCTCCCGAACTCCCTTTTTCTCCATGCCGACGGCTCTCTGCGATTCGCACCGGGGACAAAGCTCGATGTTTTCTACGATCCGGCCCACCCTGAGGATGCGGCGTTAATCCCCGGCATCGGCGTGCACCCATGGTCGATGATGCTGGCTTGCGCGGCACTTCTGACGATTCTGAGCATTGCCCTGACGCCACCGCTGGCCGCGCTCCTGCACCCGGTGCAGTGGGCTGGTCTCGCCTTCATCTTCATGGGAGCCATGCCCCTCGCGTTTTGGTTCAAGTTTCGGAAGCGGGAGCGGTTGACCCGCACTTTTCTGCCGGTCGAAGGGGAGCTTCTCTCCGCGGAAATCAGCCGGGAGAGCGCCTCTCACGGCGAAACCCGGAAGACGGCGTATGACATCGTTGTTCACTACCGCTACGAAGTCGGCGGGAACCTCTACGAGTCACGCCAGCTACGCTCGATCTGGGACCTGCGTAGCCTCCTCACCCGTCGGGAGGCCGAGGAACGCCTCGCAGAGCTTCGCGCCCAGCCGCGCCTGACCGTCCATTACCATCCCGCCGCTCCGTGGGACGCCTTCCTGTGGCGAAAATCCGCCGCGATGCTCCTCGCTCCTCTCTTCCTGTTTCTGGTTGCAGAAGGGGTCGGGTGGTACCTGCTCCTCTATGCCCGCTGATCATCGGGCATGGCGAAAATCATCACCCTTTTCTTTTGAAAACCTTTCAACGTCTTCTGGGAATCTGCGCCATCCTGCCGGGAGGGTTTTTTCTATGGCTTTCAAGCCTCCATGCCGCCCAAAATCCGCCTCCCCCGCGCGACCTCTCTGAAGCATGGGTCTTCGGCGTCGCGCTCATCCTTCCGGGAATCATGAGCCTGCTCACCTACCGCCTCGGGACGTGGGCCCTGACCGGCATGAGCGCTGCCTTTGGATTGACAATGATCATCGGCGGTCTCCTCGAAACTCCTTTCCCCTGGAGTCTGATCAACATTTATTTTGGTGCGCTGTTCCTGCTCCCTGCGATTTTTCTTTGGAACCTACGCCCGCGTCAGGTTCAGAAATAACCCTCCTTACGACGCCCGCCCCACCCGGGTGGCAAGCAACGCTTCCCCTCCCCTTACTTCCAATTCCAACTGGTCAGTTGATAAGGCTCCGGCGTTCTCCACGGTTGCCACCAGACGACGGTCTCGGCGGTTTGAAGCTGACCCTTCACCTTCACTTTGAGAACGAGTTGATAATTAGTACCCGCCACCACCTGACTCTCAGCCCGGAGCACCTTGACCAATTGAGGCGACGCCGAGCCTGACTCCATCTTCTTCGCTTGCGCCTCAACGGCAAACTTCGCCGCGGCCTGCACCTGCGGATCATTCACCGAAGCCGGGGAATAAGCTCCAACGAGGGGTTCTTTGGCACAACCAGCGACAAGGAGACCAAGAAAAGAGAGGAGAGCAAGGCTTCGGTTCATGGGATGGTAGAAAAGAGATTGCAGCAAGAGTATCACTCTAAAACGAAACGGCACCACGGAAATTTGAAGTCTCCATCGAGCTGCCGCCACCAAGGTCGCTCCCCTCCTGCTGATAGAGCAGCACGGCGAGCCGGGTCCGGCTATTGACCCCCATCCTCTGGAAAAGCTCTTTCTGATAGGTCTTGATCGTGTTGACCTCCAGATTGAGCCTCCGGGCAATCTCCAGATTGGTCTCCCCTCTAGCGATGCCTTCAAAAACCTGATGAAGCCGGACCGATAAATCCGGAAAGAGCCACCGGATGCGCTCTCCCGGCGTCATCGTCACCAGCGAGCGCGCCCGGTTGATGAAGTAGGCGTTGCGTAAATGGGGATAAAACGCGGCGAAGAGAGCCTCTTCGCGCCGCGTAAAACCTTTCGCCCCGGCGCGGTAGACCCCATGACTGACCACCCATCCCTCCAACCCGACGCAGATGTTGAGAAAATGCCGCAGACCGTCCGGGTAAAAGGAATCGCGGAAGATCGGCGTCTGCTGGAACATCCGATCGGTGTAAAAATGTCGGTTCCCCAAGACCCGCTCTCCATAGAACTCCTCTTCCAACGCAAAGACAGGGTGAAGGTGCATGTGGGCGAGGTGAGCCTCCACACGGGTTTGATAACTGCTGCCCGGGGTCCAATAAAGACGCCCCAACGCGCCCGAGCGCGGGTGGAATTCGCCGTAATCGGCCAGATCCGCTTCCAGCAGATCCCGCAGTACGCCGGTAACAAAGGGGGCATAGTCGTCGCGCAAGCTGCCCTGAAAACCGTAGAGGATTTCCAACGCTTCCAGCAGCCGCCGCTCTTCCCGGCGTTGGAGAAAGCGGCGAGTGGTATCGTGGTGACGCTCCATACGCTGGCGGCAAAGGTACGGGCATCCTCCCCCCATGTCAAAAGAACGTCACCCTTTCGGGTGAATACAAGCACGGGGATATTGAGTTAACCTCCTCAACCGCACGACCTTGTCCCGAATGATTTCCTTGAGATGCACGCTTACCTGAAACTCTCCGCTTTTCTTCTGATCACGGCGCTCTCTCTCGCCTCCGCAACGGCGGGCTATCAGGTGCGCGATTTTGTTAACTCTCGCGATGGGTTGATCGGCGATGGCTTTGGCTATGCGCCCGTCATCAACAACAACGGGATGATCGCCTTTGCCGCTGCGACCTCGCTCTACGACGGGCAGGTCGGGCTGGTTTACGGGAATCTCAACGCCCCCGGAACGCTTCATCGGCTCAACAATGTCTACAACGGGTCGATGGTAACTTACGCCTTCGCGATCAATGACGCCAACGATCTCCTCTGGGTTCAGGAGCACGACGGCCTACGCATGTTGGCCACCGCCAATCCTGCCACGCCGGATGCGCCCACCTTTTACAACGCGACAGCCAGTTCTTCGCTTTCAGGGCGGAGTATCGGCATGAACCAAACCGGTTTTTTCACCTTCCGGGACACGCTCGGCGGCTCGGTGATTTCAATCTTTGATTCCAACACTTCCGCGCTGCGCACGCTGACGGTATCAGGCGAGTCACGGTGGGAGGGCCCTTCGGTGATCAATGATCAGGGACAAATGCTCTACGGGACCGACAACGCGGGCGGCGGTCTTTTTCTCTACGATTGGAACAGCGGGAGCACCACGGCGCTCACCCCCTCCAACGTCACGATCCCCGAAGACCAGAGCCTCCCGACGGTCCAACCGACCCTGAACGGGAACGGGTTGGCCGCCTTCTTTGCCAAGGAAGGCGAGCAGACGGGGCTCTATACCCTTGATATCAACTCCCCCAACGGCGAAGCCTTTCTCATCGCCACGATTGAGGAGTATGTCATCAACCCGCTTTCCATCAATGACAGCGGGCAGCTTCTCTTTGTTGAACTCAAAATGGGAGATCAAGGCTGGGAGGATTCGCTCCAGCTCTGGGACGGCAACGCCCTCCATACGCTACTCGAAACGGGAGACAGCTTTGCCGGAGGCACCATCTCGGAGCTCTTTATCTCCGGCTATGCGCTCAACGAAAAGGGAGAAGTGGTTTTTGGCTATCTCCTTGAAGATGGCACCCGAGGGATTGGCTACGCATCGATCCCCGAATCGTCCGCCGTGCTCCTCATCGCGCTGGGCGGGGTGATGCTCGGCGTGCTGCATCGCCGCCGGAGCTTGGCTTAAAACCTCCATCCCTGCGTCATACCGGGTGGTTTTATAAATCACCGCTGCAAACCAGACTTCCTCGGTACGCAGGAACGCAAATCCCCCGTTGTGACCCCGGATAGGTGAAGCTATCTTCTGCCCGAGGCGGCGGTCGAACTGAAGTTCGAATCCGGGTTTTGGATTATTTTTGCTGGCGCAAAAATGGCGGAAGGGGCGGGATTCGAACCCGCGGTGAGGTTTCCCCCACGTTCGATTTCGAGTCGAGTGCCTTAAACCGGACTCAGCCACCCTTCCTCATGCTGTTAGAAAAAAACGAGCAGGTCGTGGGAAAGTAGGGGGGCGGGAGGGCGAATGCAAACTTTTTCCTTCGATCCACCCGCTTATTTATAAAAGAGAAGGCGCAGGCTATTAAGGCAGACCAAAAGGGTGCTCCCCTCGTGCATCAGCACTCCCAGCGTCAGCGGGACCACGCCGAAGAGGCTCGCCGTCGCCATGACCACCACCATTCCCACCGAAATCGCCAGATTCTGCCGGATAATCCGCCGCGCCGTGAGGCTTCCGCGCCATGCCGCCAGAAGCCGCTCGATGCGATCGTGCATCAGCACAATATCACTCTGCTCCAGCGCAGCGTCGCTGCCCCGCCCGCCCATCGCGATCGAAACGTGCGCCGCAGCGAGGCTCGGTGCATCGTTGACCCCGTCGCCCACCATCGCCACCTTCCTCCCCGCACGAGTCAGTTCCACAATGGCAGCCACTTTTTCCTCGGGATGGAGCCCCGCACGCACCTCCCCCACCCCAAGCTCTGCCGCCACTTTCTCGGCCACCGGGCGCCGATCGCCCGTCAGCATCACGGTCGCGATCCCGTGCGCCTTGAGCGTTTCGAGCACGGCGCGGCTCTCCTCACGCACCACATCTTCCAGCAACAACCGACCGAGCAACCCTTCATGCAAAACCCACACCTCGGTCTGTGAAAACGCCGGTTCCGGCACCGCCGCCAGCCTCTCCTTGAGTGCCCCCACCGCCAACAATTCGCGCCGCCCGAGAAACGTCGTCCGCTCGTCGACCTTTGCCTGCACCCCTTTACCGGAGAGCGACTGAAACTCCGTGACCACCTTCTGCGGCTCCACCCCAAGTCGACGCCCATGTGCCGTGATCGCCCGGGCCAGCGGATGATTGGAATTGGCCTCCAGCGCCAGCGCCACTTCCAACACCTCCCCTTCCCGCCCGGCGGGGAACGATTCCACCGCAACGACCGTTAACTCCCCCGTGGTGAGCGTCCCGGTCTTATCCAACGCGACGACATCCACCTCTGCCAGCCTTTCAATCGCCGCGCCACCCCGGAAGAGAATCCCGCGCTTGGCCCCCCACGCGATCGCCGCAAGAATGGCTGAAGGAATCGACAACACCAGCGCACACGGGCTGGCGACGACCAGCAGCGTCATCGCCCGATAAAAAGCCGACGTCGACTCAGATGTATTGGCAAACGCTGGAAGCCCCAGCGCGAGCCACCAGAAGAAAAACATCACCGTCACCAGCCCGAGAATTGCCAAGGTATAGTGGCTTCCGAACCGGTCGGTAAAACGTTGGCTGGGTGCGCGCAGATGCTCCGCATGCCGGATGAGATGGATGATTTTCTGCAACGCGCTCTCCTCCACCGGTCGCAGCACCGTCCCGCTGACCACGCCCCAGAGGTTGAGCGTCCCGGCCCACGCCGTCTCGCCGCGACTTTTCGGAACCGGAATCGCTTCGCCGGTCAGGTTGGATTCATCACACGCCGTTTCGCCTCCGGTGATCTCCAGATCAACCGGGAAAAGTTCATCGGGAAGCACCCGCAAACGATCACCCGGGCGCAAACGATCAACTTCACGCATCTCTTCGCCCCCATCGGCGAGAAGCACACGCCCGTAGCGCGGCGCGGCGTCGTGAAGCGAGCGGATCTCGCGATAGGTCCGATGAAGGACAAAATGCTCCAACGCCCCGGAAGCCGAGAAAAGAAAGAGCAGCAACGCCCCTTCAGCCCAAGCTCCGATCGCCACCGCTCCGGCAGCGACCGAGAGCATGAGAAAGTGGATATCCAACTCGCGCCGCCGCAACTTCGCCCAAGCGTCGATGGCCGCATCCCACCCACCGGCCACCAGCGAAAGGAGGTACATTCCTTTGACCCATAAAGGCGAAACCCCGGGAAAGTGCGAGAGCCCCCACGCGCTCACGAGCGCTACGGCGCAAACTGCGGCTTGAAGCGCCAGCATCTTCCACTCCGCGCCTTCCGCCGGAAGAGACTCTTCAGGGTCGGGCAACGACCCTTGGGGCCAAGCGAACTCACGCCATTTCCAGAACCGGGGCGCGGTCGGGCAAGAGGCTTTTTCCAGCAAGGTCTGCTCGGGAAGATGACGCACGGAAATCCCCTCCCCCACCCCGGAAGGGTAACTCCCCTCGAGGGCCTGTAAAGCGGAGCGCAGGCTTGCCTCCAACTCCTCGGGATCAACCTCACCCAAGGTCGCCAGCGCCACGGTCCGCCGCCGGTCATCAATGAGCACCGCCTCCACCCGCTCCTGAGAACGTAGAAAAGCCGACAGCCGTCCGAGCGCCTCCTCCTCCCCGGGAGGGGACGCGGGGCGAATGGGAGCGTTATCCGGTTGGCGGGCCATACCGGAGAATCGTCACGCAAGGCCGACGGGAAAACAACTACTTTTTAATGATTCTAATTATAAAATGCTATCCACCTCCATTAACACCGACTCATCTTCCACCTCATCCAACAGCGTGCCGGACGCCCCGGCTTCAACGCCATGGCCGTCCCCACAATCCGTCCTCATTGGCGGCCCAATACGCAATCGTGAGGGAACGGATCGAACCATCGGCAAAAAGGAAATTGGCCCGGCGTCCCTGATGTCCGAAGCGGATGCCATTGTGCGGAACGTTCCCAAGTACACTGCTGCTATCGGGTCTACCGGTACCGGCCCGGTCCTGATTGAGCGGCCAATTTCCTTCCGCCCCGGCGTAATGAACCATCGGGTAGTCCCGCCCGTCGCAGTCGGCCATCAGGAAGACGCGGTTTCCCAATAGCGGAAGTTTTTGCACATAGCCTCTCGCGTAATAGGAGGCGGGAGCGCTTCGATTTGACACGCCGTTATCCAATCGGTCGTACGCAGAGACCTTCCCATAGTGCAACCCGTAAGTATAGTTATGCCCCGCTTCCGGCTTAAACTCCGGGCTTAACGGACAACGCAAGACACGCTGGCCAACCTGTTCTCGCAAGGGAAATTGCAGATATTCAGCCACCAGACTCGTCCAGTAGAGCCGTTCATAAGCACCGCGATAAGGGGGGGCATACTCCCTGCGTAACGGCGGTAGGTATTGTTCATGATCGGCAGCATAAGCGATCAACCCCACCCCGATCTGGCGCATATTAGCAACACACGCGGCGGTCATGGAAGCAGCGCGCGTCCCTTGATAAACGGGAAGTAACAACGCCAGCAACACGGCCACGCCCGCCAGAGCCAGCAGCAACTCCACCGCTGATAATCCCCTTTGACCTAGCCAACCGCGTCTCTCTCTGCAACCCAAACCGGCAGATATGTTCGATAAGATCATAAGATTAACGAATGATTTCCAGCGTCGGCGGGTGGCTCTCCGGCCAGCGATGATGGTTCTCCACCCCACCAAAATAATAACGCCCGGGGCGCAAAGTATCCAGTCGTTCCTGACTCACAGCGCGAATCCGTATCGTCAGCGAACTCCACCCCTTTGCCAAAGCCCCGTTGAGGATCTCCGTTAGATCAATCTCCAGCATTGCCGCACGAGGGGGAAAACTCAGTTCCACAGCCGGAAACGCCGCCGGACGGCTACGGTCCTCCGCCGTGATCTCCTCCGCCAACGGCTCGAGCGCCTCCAGTTCCAAAACGCCTTGCGTATCTCCACTGCGACTCTGCGCCCATAAATGCAACACCGCCGCCGTGACCTTCCCCCCGACCTGATCCAGAGGAAAACGCAATACCCAGCGAACTTCATGCCATTGATCACCAGCGGCGTCAGGGTGTTCCACCAACACACTAGGGGGTTGCCCCTTGGGTAGCGAAGCCGCCCGGCGCTGTACATGCGCCCCTTCCCGGTCGAGGAGCAAAACCTGTGAGTTCTCCGGCTCAAGCACCAGCACCAATGGCGTGGCGGCAGAGAGCGAGAGCGAGAGCGAGAGAAAAACGATCCCTAACGTGTAAAACAGAATGCGGATCATTGGCGAAGAGGGGTTAGTTCATAGATCTCCGTAAAAGGATGTGAAGGAAGCTCGACTTCAAAACGCTCCCCTTCCGTGGCGACCGGTTGATCGCGATAATGAGCATGAACTGTTGCCGGGTATGGCAATCGGATGTTCACCCGGGTAGCCCGATCCCCCGCCCAATGTAACAACAGGTAGCGATCATTGGCCTCCACCACGACTCCGCTCTCCTCACAGTAAAGATGAACCCCAGCCGCAGTCGCCAGTTGACGCAGCAAAGCTGCTGGAGCATTAGGAACCGCACTATAGAGCACTTTCCAAGAATCAAACTCCCTCCAAGCCAGCCGTGTGCGCCCCTCTTCATCACTTCCCAGAGCGAGCGCCTCGGCATCACTCACGTGGAAATTAGGGAAAACCGCTTGCGGCACCACCTTTGTCAAAACTTCCTGAACGGGTGGAACCTCCACCTTTTGCCCCGGTCTTACCCCTGCGAGCAAAGGATGCTGCACACGATTAAAATGATAGCGTGGAACCTCCCGCCCCTCAATCACCTCCAGCTCCAATCCAGTTAAGGCTTTCATCGAGGCGACGCTCAAGCCTTCGCTATCGCTGACATAGCCACTAGCGTAAAAGAACGCCAGCGTCCTTCCCTCACCCTTGAGAGCTTCGATGTTTCCCCGCTGCTGATCAGTGAGATAAAACGGATTAAGAAAAAGGAACAATTTGTACTGATCACGCACCTCCGGCAATTCGAGATCATTCACGTTAATGAGATCAACCGGAGCGCCAAGAGTGGAAAGTTCATGGTAAAGAACACCGGGGATCAGACTTTGATAGATCCCGGCAGGGTAGGCAACGTCCTGATGCCACACACTCTCTGCGGAGAGGACCACGGCGACCTCCGTCCGACGACGCGGAGGCGTTTCCAGCGCCATCGCTTTGTTAAAAAGCTCAGTGGAACGCCGGATATCCCCGAGGATCGAGCGATCCATGAAATACCCCATCGCATCCCGACCGCTCCGCCCGGGAAATTCGTAGAAATAGTAACCCGCACCATGGATGAGCGCCGTCCCCATCTCACGCCGCAAAACAGAAGAGGTTTCATCCTGACTTTTATGTCGGCCCCGGGTGCGGGTTCCGGCCAGAAAGGTACGATAGTCAATCTCGATCATCGCCAGCTTGCGATTCCAGGCGATGCTAGTGAAAGGCTGAAAGGCAGCCGTCCGTACTCCGGGGCGACGGCTTGAATAGTTCGTCGTCCCCGTAAAAAGATCAATGGAGGAGCGGTAGCGCTGTTGCGCCAGACGAAAGCCATTTAACTGTTGCGAGGAAGCGGGATGCAACCCACGCAGAAGCTCAGCAAAGTACCCGGTCCACGACGAAACGAAGACCCCCTCGCGCTCATGCACGATCTCTGCGACCAACTCCTCCACCGCGCCGGGGATCAGGCCGGAGAGGAACTCCGCGTAATCCGCTGGCATCCGTCCCGCCCTCGGATCACGGAAGAGTTGATGGTCAGGCTGGGCCGCCGTGATCACCCCGGCATCCGGCAGCGCATTCTCAAAAGTCACTTGCGGCATCTTCCACGCCTCCTGCAAGGCCGACTCCTTCTCATACTTGCCCCGCAGGAAACGGCGAAACGCCTCCAGCGCCTCAGGATGGTAGTCACCGATGGTTAGCTTTGAGCGATCATCCTGAAAACGGTTTTCAGCAATGCCGCCGATATAGGCATCTGCCTGCGGACCGATGAACATCCGATAGCCGACAATCCGCGATGCATACGGCTGCCCGGAGAGGTAGTCCATTAACTGCCGAACATAGTCACGCACTGCCGCACGATAGAGAGAACTGCTCATCGATTCGATCCCTAGATTACGCCCATGGGCATCGATCATCATCGCCTCGGGGTGTTCCTGACGAAAGCGACCAGAGGCACGAACATCACTCTTGATCATGATCGCAGCATCCGGGACGAGGCGCAGGATGTTACGGATGTTCTGATCCAGACTCTGAAAGTGAACGGCACGGTAGTCAACGCCCGACTCCACCTTGGAGGGGTAGGAACTGACTTCAAAGATCCGGTTGCCGGTCTTGGCATACTCCGCAATCTTTTCATAAGAATAGGTATTGCCGCCACCCCAGAAGACCGGCGCCAACGGTTGACCGTTTAATTCAAAGTGAGCCAGCGCCCCTTGTTGAACCGCCCGGATCGTCCACGGCTTCTTTGACATTGGCATCGGCGGGGTTTTGGGCGCGGTGATCGTCACTGGCGCGCTCTTTGGCTCCCAGCGCAGAGCATCCCCGCTTCCATCCAGACTCAAAGCTCTCAAAGAGAGCTGCAAGGTCGCCCCGGGCGGTGCCCACGAGGGGATCGGAAGGCTGGCCCTTAAAGTATAGGCTTCCCCCGGCGTCCAGTTTTGGGTCGGCACTTCGGGTAGAGCGGCAGCGGAGACCAGATGGTAATCCTGAAAATCGGGATAGGGATCATCGGCAAGGCGGAACTCAAACGCATACGCTTTGGCCAGCTTCTCGGGAGCGACCACCGTGGCGCTCACCTCCAAGGTCGCCCCCGGGGCAACGGGATCGGGCGTGGCACCAAGGCTTTGCAAAGTGACCGCCGTTTGACTCCCGATGGAGCGATACGGAATCCTTCCCCATGGTTCAGCAGGAGGCTTCCCGAGAACGGCCACCGGTTGCCAACCCTTCCCCGGCTCAAAACCGGGCGCGTTCCAGCCGGGGTCCGCCGTGGTGGACGAGTGCCATTCCGGGCCGGTGCCGATCTGCCGACGGCTGCCCTCCCGATCAACCAGCGTCATCTCCCCCAGCAGCACCATCAAACCCCAGCCGGGGTCGCTCCCCGCCTTGGCCTCGTAAGCGAGGACATTCTCCCCCTTGCGCAGATGCTCCAGCACCGAGACGGGGGTGATCGCCTTACTGCCACTAGCCACTTTCTCGCCATTGAGGTAGAGGTGATAGTGATCATTGGAACGGCTCTGCACGACGGCGCGGGAGAGTGTGACGGGATCGCTAACCTCAAAAGTGGTCCGGAAATAGCGTGCCGCGCCGATGTCTAGCTTGCGTTCCGGCTCAGGATGCCAGATATACTGAGCCGTCCAATACGGTTGCAACATCGCCGAGGAAGGAGAAAGAACCCCATGGACTTCCACCTCCGTCATCGCTAGCGGAGCATTCGCTACCCGGTCAAACCAGAGGCGGAGCCGCTCCGCACGGATGGGAGGAAAAGAGATTGCTGTCGTAGCCTCCCCCTTGGCTACCAGCACCCACTCACCCCCCTTCATCGCTTCCACCCGCCACTGCTGCGGCTGGGATGGGGGCAAGGGATGGAGCGTCACGCCGTCGACCTTTTGAGGCACTGGCCAGCGGACTTCGATCCATTGAGGAGTATGGAACGTGGCGGCCTTCCAATAAGTCCCGGGATCTCCGTCAATCAAGTGATCCGGATAGGTCCGATGGAGATCTTCCATCGACGAAGCAACCACAAAAGCGTGATGATCAGAATGTGCAAGATTTGGCTTCGCGGAGAGCGGGAGCATACCGGACAAGGCCATGATGGTGAGGAAGCGGAACATGAAAGCGATCAGGCGCGGCGACGATAACGGGCAAGGAACGTCAAGGCGAGCAACACGGCGCCCCCCACGGCGGAAGGCTCCGGGACACTGGTAACACGGAGATCATCAAAATAGAAATCGACATTCCCGCTCCCCGCCGCCCTTCCATAATTTTGTAACATCACCTGATCAAGCTTCTCAAACGTGATCGCGCCTTGATTGGTGCGGGCAAAGGCGAGATCCTCCGCGACGACGACCCCGTTGAGGGAGATCGAATAGAGCTGTGCTGCGGGATTAAAGGAAAGGAGAAACGTGTAGGTCGTATCGGCACTATAGCTACCCAGACTGACAAACTGGTTGGCTCCCGTGCCGGAATTATAATACGCAGCCTCAATGATCCCGCTATTGCGGATCTTGATATTCAGCGGTGCCTGATTGGTCTTTGCAGAATCCCAAAGGGTGATGGCGGCGTTGAAGTTGTTCTGATTAAGCCGTACGCTGAAACTTAACTCAAACTGCCCATTCCCTTCGACACCGGCAAAGAGCGGGGAACTGGAAACCATCGTCGTCGTATTTCCCGAGTGATGGGAGAGCAGAAGGCTACGGGTAGGGAAAGGTGCACCGGTCGGAGAGCCGGGGGCGAAAAGCGTCTCCCCATAAGCATAACTCCGGGTATTCCAACCAGAGGCGACGGTTGAGAAATCCTCTTCATAGATCAACGCCGCCTGAAGGAAGGAGGCAAAGGAGAGGGTCAGCAAAGCAATGGCACCAGTGAAGGAAAGGAAGCGTTTCATGGGAGAAGCGGAGGCAGTTGACTCGATTCAGCATGAAACCTACCGCACTTTCCGGCACCGCGCAACCTTTTATTTGACTCGATTCAGCAAACTCGTTCCCTAACGTTCGCTACCCACATTTTCCTCCTTCCTGACTGCAGTCGTTCTGGGATTGACGTTTAGCCATTTTTTGATTGATTCGTGTCAGCAGCTCTCTTTCCATGGCCCGTTCTTCTCCCATTCCTGTGACGATGCGTACCCTTGCGGATACGCTCGGGCTCTCGCGCACCACAGTCTCCTACGCGCTCAACCCCGACTGGGAGAAGCTGCGGATCTCCCCGGCCACCCGCGAGCGCGTGATCAAACTCGCTGACGCGCTCGGCTATTCGCGCAGCCAGATGGCCGTGGCGCTGCGCACCGGTCGCAGCCGCACCATCGGCGTGCTAGTGCCGTTCTTTCTGGGCGGGGGCGAGCACGACCTCTTCTCTGGCGTGGAGACCGGGCTGGAAAACCGATACACGCTGCTCATCGGCTCCTCCCGACATACGCATGAGCGGGAGCTTCAACTCCTGCGTTCCTTTGACGATCGGATGGCTGATGGCCTGCTGGTGACCCCCTCCCCTCACCCGGAGACCGCCCGCTACCTCCATCAACTCCTCTCCAAAGGGACGCCGATTGTCCAGATGGAGCGCTACCTGCCGGAGTTACGCTCCTCGATTGTCGAGGCCGATAATGAGCAGCTTAGCCGCTTGTGTACGGAGCACCTTCTGTCGCTCGGGCATCGCCGCATCATGCTGCTGCCCGGCCCGGTGCTGCACACCGGGACTCATGCCCGCCTCGTGGGTTATCAAAAGGCGATGCAGGCGGCTGGATTGCGCCCATGGATCTGCAAGGAGGCGCTGATCACCCGGGAGGGACGCGGAGCGATGGACCCCGATGTCGCCCGACGGATCATAAAAGGGCGCCGCCGCCCGACCGCCATCGTTGGCCAATGGTTTCCGCCGATTTATCAGACCTTAACCGGGATGGGCGTCCGCATCCCCGAGGATCTTTCACTCATCTCCATTGATCTGGATGACTCGCCGCTGAACATCCATCGCGGGATGTGGTGCATCAAGCCGACGCTCGTGGTCTGGTCGGTGGAAAAGATGGGCTATGAAGCCGCCGCCCTCCTCCTGCGGGAGTTGGACGGAAAGGGGACGACCCGGCAGCATCTCAAAATCCCGGGACGTCTTCTGTCGGGGGATTCCACCGCGCCGATATGATCCCCTCCCCTGCCGGGAAGGTCTGATCTTTTACACGGCCTTGAAAGCGCTCGGGCAGAGCGTCTGCACCTCGCAAGCCGGGCAGTCGGGCTTTCGGGCCGGGCAGCGCCGCCGCCCGTGCCAGATCAGCCAATGGCTGAAGTTGGTCCAATCCTCCCGGGGGATGAGCGGCATCAACTCCACCTCGATCTTCTCCGCCCCCTTTGCCTTGCTCAAACCAAGCCGTCGGGAAAGCCGCATCACATGAGTATCGACGACGATCCCCTCGTTCTTCCCGAAGGCATTGCCGAGGACGACGTTCGCCGTCTTGCGCCCCACCCCGGCCAGCGCTACCAATTCGTCCATCGTCTGCGGCACCTTGCCCCCATGCCGTTCGAGGAGATCTGCGGCCATGGCGCGGATGTTCTTCGCCTTGTTACGGTAGAAGCCGGTGGAGTGGATCATTTCCTCCAACTCCTCCTGACTGGTCTGCGCATAATCCGCAGCGCTCCGGTAACGCTGGAAAAGCTCCTGCGTCACCATGTTGACCCGCTTGTCGGTGCATTGCGCAGAGAGAATCGTGGCGACGAGCAACTCCAGCGGATTGGAGAAGACCAATTCGCAATGAGCGCTCGGGTAGACTCGCGCTAACTCGCAAGCCAACGCCTTCGCCCGTTCTCTGGCCGTCATTACCCCTGTTTCTTGGCCGGAACCGTGACCCCGGCCCCTTGCAAGGCGCTGATCCGCTCCTCCGCCTTCTTCACATGGGCAGAGTTGGGGTAACGCTCCGTCAAGGTCTGGTACGCTTCCAGCGCTTTGCTAAGCTGGCCCCCTTTGGTCGGCTCGCCCGGTTGCGCCGCTTGTGCTGGCAATCCTTCGGCCTGTTTTTCAAGAAGCTGCCCCCCGCGCCACAACCCTTCAGCAGCCTGTTCCGCCGCCGAACCGAAGAAGAACGGGATCTTGATGTACTGGTTGATCGCGGCGACGAGATCGCCCTTGGCCTCCTGAATCGAGCCCATCAGGAGCGATGCCTTCGCACGGAGTTCCACGGTGGCGGTGTTAGCCCGGATGACCTGCACGAGCAAGGCGGTCGCCTCGTCATACTTCTTCTCCTTCACAGCGGCTTCGGCGATACCGAAGTTCGCCTCCAACAACTTGGGCGACCACGGGTAGAGTTTCTTTAATTCATCAAAGAGCGCCCCTGCTTCGGCCACTTTCCCGGAATGCTGGAGCGCCGCGCCACGCCCATAAAGCGCGATCGACTGCGCCTGCTGGACATCGGGGAGCGCCTTGGTCGGGTCGGTCCCTGCCGGGATGGGGAAATCGGCGGCCAGTTTGGCGAAGACGGCATTTGCCCCCTCAAGGTCATTCGCTTCGAGAAGCGCCGTACCGTAGAGATCAATATCTTCCGGAGCGTAAACCAGTTCCGGCTTGTAGGTCGACTTCATGAGCGCGAGCGCCTTCGGCTTGTCGCTCTCGTGAATGTAGGAGGCAAGCGTGAAGAGAATCTTGCTCTGAGTGCCGGGATGTTTCTCCGCAAACTTCGCGGCCAATTCCTCGAAGTAGGTGTTTACCGCTTCCGGCTCCTTGAGCTTCGCCCCGAGCAGGAGCCGCTGGACGGCGAGCAAATCCTTCAACGCTCCGGGAACTTGCGCGCTCTCCGGGTAATCGGTAAGGAGTTTTTCCGCCGACGTCTGGGCGTTCTCCACTCCCTTCTTCCATTCCGCACGCTGTTCCTCATTGAGCGCGAGGTAGCGCCCCTGCCCATCGCCATATTGACGCCAGAGCTGGATCGCCTGTAGCAGCGCCACCGGGGCGCTCGGATTAGAAGGATGTTGATCAACGAGCGATTGGTAGGTCGCGATCGCTTCGAGCGGTTTGCCGGAGCTGATCTGGTATTGCGCAATCGTCTGATAAGCCGAATAGAGGTTCTCGCTCTCCGGGAACTTGGTGATAAACTCCTTCATCACCTTGACCATCTCCTCAGGCCGCTCGGTCTTACTATAGATCGAGGCGAGCTGGAAATAGGTATACGGCGCAACGTTCGCGTCAGGATGATCCTTGGCGAGATCGGTGAAGATCTTCTCCGCCTTGTCAAAACGGGAAGCTCCCGCCTCCAACTCACCCACGGTGAATTGCGCCATCGGCAGCAACGCGCTCTCGGGATGTGCTTTGACAAAAGCCTCCAACTCGGCGATCGCTCCGTTGTTATCCCCTTTCATCCGAAGCGTGTGCCCGACCCAGAAGGCGGCCTGCTCGGCAAATTGAGAATCTTTGTACTCATCGCGGACCACTTTGTAAGCGGCGATTGCTTCGTCTGCCTTGCCGGTGTCGCGGTAAATGTTGGCGAGGTTAAACTGCGCCTGCGCCGCGAGATCGACCCGCGGTTTGGTAGCGATAAACGCCTGCAAACTCTTGAGCGCTTCGTCAAAACGGCGCAACTGCACCAGCGCGGTCGCCTCCTGCGCAACGGTCTCGGCCATAAAACGCCCTTGCGGGTATTGCTCACGCCCCGTCTTGAAATACTGCAACGCCTTTTCAGCATCAGGCGGCGGAACGCTCAAAAAGAGCGACCCGACGAGCAACGGAAGGTTATCCCCCTGCGGATCGCCTTTGTGTGCCGCCTGGTAGTTGTTGTAAGCGAGGACCGCCTGATCACGCAGATTCTGCGACGTGTAGGTGAGCGTGAGGTAGTAGAGCAAATCTTTCTTCTGCGCCGCATCCTGCACATACTTCTGCAACCATTTGATCAGGATACGGGCTTCGTCATACTTCTTCTCCTGAAGATAGATCTGCGAAGTCTTGATCTTCGCCGGCATGGTGAGATCGTCCTTGGCCTTGAGCGCTTCGAGCTTACCAGTCTCTTTTTCCTGAAGCCGCTCCAGACGGCGGAACTCCGGGAGATTCCGCGCCTGTCCGGCAGCAATCTTGCGCTGGATCACCCCTTTGAGCCGGAGATCCTGCGCTTTGATCATCTCCTCTTTCGGCGCCACCGCACGGTAAGCGCGGATCGCCCGCTCCCAGAACTTCGAGCGCTCCTCGCCCGAGGCGAGGGAACCGCGCGTAAAGAGCATCTCACCGAGTTGGAACTGCGCGTCATTCATGAGCGCGACGTCGCTGCGGCGGTTAACGATGTCCTGCAAATACTTCTCCGCCTCATCACAAAGGGCAGCCCCCTTAGCCGAGCCCGGCTCTTTGAAAAGCATCAGACTTCCATCGGTCGCCAACGCAAGGGCGAGGAGATATTGGCTATCGAGGATCACCTCGCTGCGCGGAAACTGCTGGAGATTGAGTTTGAGCGTTTCGGCCGCTTTGGCGTACTCCTCACTCTGGAAATAAGCCAACCCTTTGCCATACTGAACGCTCTCCACCTGCCCGCCCTTCGGGTATTCGGCGAGGTAGGCGTCGTACTGCTTGATCGCCTCGGCATACCCGGCTTTCTTCTTGGCCTTGTCCTCCTCCTGCCCGGCCTTGGCTGCGAGCGATTGCGGAATGAGACTCATCGCCATCTCTTTGATCTCAGGTGTCGTCGGCGGCTTTAATACCGTATTGAGATGGACAATGCTCTTGTCGTAATCGCCAAGGATATAGGAGAGATAGCCAAGGCGGAAGTGAGCCTCGGCCACCTGAAGCGAGGTCGGGTAATCCTTAATGAACGCTTCGTACGCCGTCGCAGCCTCCTTGTATTGGCCGTCGTTGAGCAGTTGGAGCGCCGCTTGTGATGCCTGTTCCGGCGTCTGTCCGAATGCCGTCGGCACTCCTCCGGAAAGGGTGGCCGCAGCCAAAGTCGTTGCGAGGATCAACCGGACGGAAAGGTTTCTAAGCTTCATAGGGGTGAAAAAAGACAAAATCCATCATACCCAAGGTTGCGCCCCCGTAAACCTAAAAACGGTGGCACATCGGGATTGCCTGCGTGCCAACGTTTATATAAACATTGTAAAACACTAACTGGTTGCTGCTTCCTGAGAGGTTGGCTCCCCTCCCCTGCTCCCGTGTTTACGCAGCCAGATCTCAACCACGGCGAGGTCTGCCGGGGTGATTCCGCTGATACGCCCCGCCTGCCCAAAGGTCGTCGGACGGATCTCGGTGAGCTTCTGACGAGCCTCGGTCCGCAAGTCGCGAATAGCGTGAAAATCGACCCCGGACGGGAAAGGCCGATGGCCGGACGCCTGCTCCTTGCGCACCTGCGTCTCCTGCCGCCGGATATACCCTTCGTACTTGAGATCGGTCTCCAGCAGGCTCCAGATTTCGGGGTCGAAGGCATTCTGCACTTCGTCTGGCAAGGTCCCGGCCTCGACCTCCGGCCTGCGCAACCATTGGGAGAGCCGCACCCCCCCTACCCTCTCCTTTTCCGCGAAAGCCCGGGCGGCTTCGAGGCGACCGATCTTTTCCTGAGTGGCTGCCCACTGTGCGGCATCAATCAACCCGACATCCTGAGCCTTGGGAGTCAACCGCAGATCGGCATTATCCTGCCGCAAAAGCAGCCGATACTCCGCGCGACTGGTGAACATCCGGTACGGCTCCAACACCCCTTTGGTGACCAGATCGTCGATCATCACGCCGATGTAACCTTCGCTCCGCGCGATGATGAGCGGTTCGCGCCCGAGTTGCTCCAGCACCGCATTAGCCCCGGCGATCAACCCTTGCGCCGCCGCCTCTTCGTAACCGGAAGTCCCGTTAATCTGCCCGGCAAAGTAGAGCCCGCCGATGCGCTTGGTCTGAAGGGTGGGGAAAAGTTGGGTAGGGGGGCAATAATCGTACTCAACAGCGTAACCGGGGCGCAACATCTCCGCACGTTCCAACCCCCGAATTGTGCGGATCAAGGCGTGCTGGACTTCATACGGAAGGCTGGTGGAAACCCCATTGACGTAGACCTCCCCGGTATGCCGCCCCTCGGGTTCGAGGAAGATCTGATGCTGCTCCTTCTCCGCAAAACGGACCACCTTATCCTCGATGGAGGGGCAGTAGCGCGGGCCGAGTCCCTCGATCTTTCCGGCGTACATCGGGGAGAGGTGGAGATTTGCCCGGATGACGTCGTGGGTGTTGGTGTTGGTGGCGGTGATCCAGCAATTAAGTTGTTCCACGTGGAACACCCCGTTCTCAAAGTAATTAAGACTAAAGAGTTCACCCGGCTGGCGGCTTAAACGCTCGGGATGATAGGTAAAGCAGGGTGGGGGAGTATCGCCCCCTTGTGGCGTGCATTGGGTGAAATCAATCGTCCGCGCATTGAGCCGACACGGCGTTCCGGTTTTAAAACGGCCAACCTCAAACCCGAGCGCTTTGAGGTTATCGCTCAACGTGGAGAGGGTATCACCCATGCGTCCGCCCGGCGCGTTGCGCAAGCCGACATGAAGCAGGCCCCGCATGAACGTCCCCGTCGTGATCACGACGCTCCGGGCGCGGACTTCCATCCCCATATTGGTCCGGACCCCGACCGCGCGATCGCCCTCGACGATGATCTCCGTGATATTACCCTGCCGGAGCGAAACCCCTTCCTGCGCCTCCAGCGTTGCCTTGGCACGGAACTGGTATGCCTTTTTATCGCACTGGGCGCGGGGAGAGCGCACGCTCGGTCCTTTGTTGGAATTGAGCATCCGGCACTGGACCGCCGTCGCGTCGGTATTAAGCGCCATGAAACCGCCCAGTGCGTCAATCTCCCGCACCATCTGCCCCTTGCCCAACCCGCCGATCGCCGGGTTGCACGACATCTGGCCGATGGTGTCGAGGTTTTGCGTGAACATCACCACTTGCGCCCCAAGGCGCGCTGCGGCAAGCGCCGCCTCGATCCCGGCATGGCCGGCACCGATCACGGCGACATCATAGATGACTGGATCTGTGAACATGGGCAAATGTTCCACGTGGAACGTGCGGAACCAACCCGGGCCGCCTCGCCGCCAACGCGGGGAGGGGAGTATTCACCAAAGGGAGCGACGATGCAATCCCGACGTGAGGTGCGCCCCTAAACGATCATGGAAACCCCGAGCAGCCACCCGGGTTTTCCATGAGAAACAATCCGAACTGAGCGATTTAAGCGTCAGCAGGGGAGGGGAGTGATTCCCCGTCATCATCATCCGCGTCATCCCCGCCGCGGCGGCGGAGCGTGGCATGGCGGATCAGGACGATTCCAACGAAAATAAACTCTGCCAGCACGTAAGCGCCGACATAAGCAACGCCACCGGTCCCGAAGCCGTAGCTGTGCAGCCCTTGCCCGAGCACGAAGTTGACCCCATACCACGCCATAATCACCGACTGGAAAGCGATCACCGAGCCGACCGCCAGCCCGAACCCTTTCCACCATCCCGCAATCCGCCCGTGCAACAGTGCGAGATAGCCCAAGAGCGCGATCAACGCCCAGGTCTCCTTCGGGTCCCAGTCCCAAAACCGGCCCCAAGAGTAATTTGCCCAGACGGCACCGAGAATCGTGCCGGTCGCCAAAAGCAACACCCCGATCTGAAGCGACCGGTAGAGATAGTTGTAAAGCGCGGAGGAGACCGGCCGGTTCCCCAGCACCTTAAAGAGGATAATATGGCCGACCCCGAGCGCGAGGGCGAAAGCCGCGTAGCTCAAGGTGATGCTCGTCACATGGGTCGAGAGCCAGAAATTATCCCGCAGAACCGGGGCTAACGGGTCGATGGAAGAACGGAGCACGGTCGGCTGCGTATCGGCAAGAATCAGCGCGACGACCGCCACCGGCAGCGCCCCGAGGAAGATCATCCGCGAACGGTAAATCGCCTCCATCACGATGGCAAAGAAGACCACCCCAAAGGCGACCCAAATCACCGACTCATACATGTTGGTCACCGGTGCGCGTCCCCCGATGATGATCCGGGCCACAAACCCGGCTATCTGCATCGCAAACCCGATAACGGTCAACACCCACGCGATCCGATACCCCGCTGCCCGCCCGGCAAGCGTCGTCAACCCAAGCACGATCAGCGCCGTGGCATACGCAATCCAAGCCCAACCGAAGGGATGGATCTTTTGGTAGAGGGTCTCCAGCTTCATCACCCCGGAGGTGTGAGGGTACTCCATGAGATTGAGCGCTTTGAGCGAATCGGAAAAATCTTTGGAGGCTTTGGCAAACGCCGCCGCATCATTGGAGAGGAAAGCTGTCTGCAACGCCTGCGCCGCCGCCGCCACCTTTGCCCCGGCTCCCCCACTATGAGCGACGGGCGCCTCTGAAGGGATCAACCAACCTGCCGGTTGGGAAGAGGGGAGGGGAGTCCCGTCGGGGAGAGTCTGCCCGGAGACCGGCACGAAGGTGAACGCGCTCCCATGGAGCAACCCATTGAGCAGACGCAAGCGATTGTCGACATCGCGCATCTCGGTCTGGGCGTTGTCGAGCTTGGGCTTATCGGGATCAGCAGCGAGCTGGCGGACCTCAGCGATCTTGGCCTGCACGGCGGGGTTATCATTTAACTCCTTGAGCGAGAATCGCTTACGATCCTTCGCAAGCCCCACTTCTTCCCGCAGCGGGCCGTAATTGACGAGTACCAGTTCCTTCTCCACCCATCGTTCCGGGCGGCTCCAGATTTCGAGCACCACCTCCATCGCCGGGCGTTTGCGCCCCTCTTCCCGATAGGTCGCCCGGCCGGAGATGCTCTGGAGCGTTTCGACGGCAAAGGTGTGAAACGGCTTGAGGCGCCCTCCTTCCAGAATGGGGAGGTTTTCCAACGTCTCATACCGATACCCTTCATACGGAGCCGCCGCACGCAGCCCCGGCACCAGAGCGAAAAGAAGAAGCAAAAGCAGCCACAACGGGCGGCGGCAAGGGAGTGGATGGGAAATCATGAGCGCGTGCCGGATGGTTGGGTGCCCGTGGTTTTGCGTTGCCTGCGGGCAGCCGGTTTCGGTTTAAGGTAGAACATGATGGCGATGCCGCCGCAAATCAAAAGCGACCCGACCCACTTGAGCGGCCAACCCGGATCATAGAGAATCTGCAAGGTGGTCTCCTGCGGGTTCTCCGGGTTCCAGTGAGCCTGAGAGAATTTGAGATTCTGCCCGAGGACCGTCCGCCAGAGCCCAAGCGGATAGCTCGCGGGGTGGTTCATGTGAATGAGCGCCTCGTGCGTGATCCCCCGGGTGGCATCGTGGAAGCGCACGGTGCTGCGGAAATCAGCCGGGGAGTTCGTCCCGGGATCGCGCGGGACATCGAAGTGAACCAACTCCACCGTAAACGGGATCGGGTGGACCTCCAGCCCGAAGCCGAGAAAAACCGTCCGCTCCCCCAGCCGCAGAGAGACCCCCTTACCCGACGGGACCCAGACCGGCTCACCTTCATGCGGGGTGGCTTTCCGATCAGGATCAACCAGCCGCGCGTGAATCCCGGAGATCACCCGCCCGGTTGCCTCCGCCGCGGCGCTCTCGGCAGAATTGGCCTCCATCGGGACCATCCGCGTCGCCAACATCGCATTGGGAAGAGCGGCGACGACTTTGACCTTCCAATCCGCCCAGCCGGTTTCAAAACTTTCGCCCACAGCGACGCGCCCCTGCGCCTGAACATACCCCGCCCGGCTCATCTGATAGCGGATCGCCCCTCCTTCACCCTCGCAAGCGACTTCGAGCAACGGTTTCTCCTTCGCTGCGGCAGCTCCCTCGAAATTAAGGGAGACCAGCACGGCGGCATTGTCGGGAACGTCCGATTTGCTGACCGGCTTGCCATCAACCATCTCCATATCGGCCCAATAATCGCGCACGACGATCTGCGTCGACTCTCCGTGCAGGACGATCGGCTTCCCGATGACGTCGCCCAGCACAAACCCTTCCCGATGCTTGGAAGGCGATTCGATCAAAAGATGTGGCACGCCCTCGCGCACCACCAGCGCGAGCCGGTAGCCGCTCGACGGGCCGTGTTGACGGGTGATCACCGGCTCAAACTTGGCAAAGACCATCTGCGTCTCGCGGTAAGCATCGGCAGGGGCGGGGACCGACGAGCGATCCGGCAACGCCTCGACCAGTTCCACGCGGGCGCGGCCAAAGAAATCGCTCCCGGCAGAGGTTACCGGCACGGCGGCAAGTTGCACCGGCACACTCTGCCCCATCATCGAGGAAGAGAAAGAGAGCGCCACCCCGGTCCCACTTTTGGGAACGGGGGAGGGGACCAGTTCGGAGACCTCCGCCAGCGCCTCGGAGTAGTTGTCGATGAGCAGTTCGAGATCGCTATACGGGATCGGGACCGTCTTGGGTCGGGCCGGAGTTGGCGGAGTGACATTGACAGGGAAAGGAATTTTGTACGCGATTCGCTCCATCCCGCTCTCGACCTGAAGGATCGTCCGGTTGATCACGAGTTGGCGCGTCGGCTCCGCCCCGACATGAAGATTCACCCCGGCTTCAAAGCCGAATTTCTGGCCCACCACCGCCCCGGCGAGCAGGATCACAATCCCGTAGTGCGTGATGACAAAGCCCCAATGCTTGCGTTGCCACGGCCAGCGGGTGAGCGTAACGGCAATCAGGTTGATGCACAACACCGCCAGCCAGAAGAGGAACCACGGCGCTTTGTAAACATACGCCTGCGCCACCTGTGCGTTGAACTTCGACTCATAGATCGTCGCGACCGCACAGGCGATCGGCAGCGTCAGGAGCAGGATCATCGCCAGCCGCAAGGACCCCAAAAAATGGATCAACTGCCAGACTTCCGACCCCTCGCGTCGTTTGGCGATGTGTTCGCGCCACTCTTTTTCAGTCATCTCTCTGGGCATAGGCGCTAAGAAGGGGCGGTCCCCCATCAACCTCCGGTCGTCGGTTCAAGGAGCGAGGCAGGCGGGTACCACTGATAAAGCATCATGTAAACCAGCACGCCGGTGACAGAGACGTAGAGCCAGACCGGCATCGCCCAACGACCGATCCGACGATGGCGGTCAAACCGGGCCTGAATCGCCGGAATCACGGTGGCGAACACCAGCGGCAACACGGTGAAGGCAAGGAGGATATGGGAGGCGAGGATAACATAGTAGATCCAGCGGACCACCCCCTCGGCGTCGAACTTCGTCACCGGGACGTTAAAATGATAGACGAGATAACCGGCGAGAAAGAAGGTCGAGCAAAGCAGCGCACCGATCATCATGGCGATATGCGCCCGCTTGCGTTCATGGCGAATGAACCACCATCCGAAAACAATAAAGAGGGTGCTCAGAGAGTTAAACGATGCGTTAACCCCCGGCAAATCGCGCAGCGTCAGACCGAACATGGCGAGGAAATCGCTCATTGCGCCCCCTCCTTGAGCAGAAGCTTCACATCTTCAAGCATCCGGGCGCTTTCATCCTCCGTCACCCCTTCGTAATAGCGGCGCACCACCCCGTTCTGATCGACCAGCGCGATCTTGCTGCTATGAGTGATCTCCTCGGGCTTCATCCCTTCCTCACTGTAAAAGGCGAGCTTGAAACCATTGAGCGCCACCGTGCGGATCTGGCTCTTTTCGCCGGTCAAAAAGAGCCACCGCTTGTCAGCGCCGAGATGGTCGGCGTAATCGCGCAACACCTCAGGAGAGTCGTTGGAAGGATCGACCGAAAACGAAACGATCGCCACATTCTCGCCAGCAGCAAGGAGTTCCTCCTGAATGCCGACGATGCGGTGGTTGAGCAACGGACAGATATCAGGGCAGTTGGTGAAGATGAAATCCGCAAGCCAGACTTTCCCCTTGAGCGCATCGAGGGAGACACGCTCGCCGCTACGTTCCACCAGTGAAAAAGGAGGGAGTTTGCCAAACTGCTTGAAACGGCCATCAGCCTCCACCCCCTGCAACGCATTAGCAGCGCCGGTGGTCGTCTGGATGATCTCCTTCTGGTTGGCGTCTTTACGCAGGAGAAAGAGCTGGAGGGAGACGCCCGCCAGACCGATCACCAGAAAGATCGCGTAGATAACTTTTTTCATAAAGGAAGGAGCCGCCTTACGGCGTCACCGCGCCAACGCTCACGCCCTGACCAGCACCATCATCAAGGTCAGGATCGCAGGGAGATAGATGATGGAAGCGATAAAGAGCATCCGCGCCGAGCGGATCGAGCGGCTGGAGAGGAAATAAATCGCACATCCCAGCAAAGGCAAATTGCAAAGCAGAGCGCCAACGAGATACCCGGTCCCTGCCCACCCGGCCTGAAGCGGGATCAGCGTGATCGCCGTCAGCACGATGGAATAGAGGAGCGACTCGGTCGCCGTAGCGATCCCGCTCACGTCGCGGCGGCGCAGCATGACAAACCCGGCCTGCCCGTACTGCTCCTTATAAACCCACGCGAGCGCAAGGAAATGCGGCATCTGCCACGCAAACAGGACGCCAAAGAGCATCCACGCGCCGAGCGAGACGGAGCCATCCACCGCCGTCCAACCGATCACCGGTGGAATCGCCCCGGAGACTGCGCCGATGGTCACACAAAACGGAGTGCGCCGTTTGAGGGGGGTGTAAAAAGCAAGATAGATAAAAAGCGTCGCTGCGGCGAGGTAAGTCGCCATATAGGTCGTCGCCAGTGCAAGGATCAGCAACCCGAGCACCGCCATCACCGCGCCGACGAGCAAGGCGCCCATGCGGCTCATCCGGGAAGAGGGGAGGGGACGCAGCCGGGTCCGCTCCATGAGGCGGTCGACCGGAGCTTCCATCACCTGATTGAGCGCCGCCGCCGCTCCGGCCACCAGCCCGGTTCCGAGCAAGGTGTAAAGGAGGCGTTCCCAATCGAGCGCCGTCCCGCTGGCGAGGCAGAAACCGACAAAGGTGGTCACCACGACGAGGAAACTCAACCGCGCCTTCGTGAGCTGAAAAAAATCAGCCACCAACCCCGTCCCGGCCGCGTGGGCGGCAGGCTCGGCGCTCAAGGTCGTGGAAGCTGCGGGAGAGGTCTCACTCATGGGTAACGGGATGCCGGCCGTCAGCGGGCTTCGAGGCAAGATAAGAGGCTCGGATGGCAAGGACAAAGCTTAAAACAAGAATCAGGGCACCGTTGACGACATGGAGGCTGGTCGGAATCGGAGCCCGAGCCAGCCAGATAATCCCGGCACCAAGAAGCAATTGAATGAGAAGTAAGATCAAGAGCCAAACCGCCGGTGCGACAAATTGCCGCACCCGGGCACCGGGGGTCCGAAACGCCTTGATCGCCACGATCACGATCACGGCAGTGACGATAATCGCCCAAAAACGGTGAGTGAAATGGAGATGCACCATCCCGTTGTGAACCACCGGGAAAAAGGTTCCCTGCGGGGTGAGCGGGAAGGTCGGGATCGCCAAACCGGCTTTGAGATGGCGCATGATCGCCCCGAGGATCAACTGGATGAGAACGACCCAGAGCAACACCCAGCTCCAGCGCTTGAAGGAGTTCAGCCAAGGCTGCGGGACGCTCCCTGCCGGAATGGCATCCCATTTCGGCGAAAGCGCCAGCGCCACCCATACCGTAAAACAGAGGAACATCTGGGCGAGACACCCGTGCAGGATCGCGAGCAGCTTGCTATCTTCCGTCACGCGAAAGCCCCCCATCAACCCTTGGATCAAGGCGAGAAGGAAGATCGATAACCCGAGGTAGCGCACCCAACGGCGACGTTCCACCATCCACACCCACACCGCCAACACCGTCGCCAACACCCCGAGGACCGAAGCCACCAGCCGGTGAAGATGTTCCGGAAAATGAGGCCCGGTCCACCGTTCCAGCGGGAAGGCGAACATGTTGTAGCCAAACGTCGTTGGCCAGTCAGGCACCGTCATGCCTGCGTCAAGGCTCGTGAGCATCCCGCCGGAAAAAATCAGCAGGATCGTGAAAAACACGACAAAATTTGCGTAGCGCGAGAGCCAGAGTTGCATCAGAAACGGGAACGAAGGGTCAGAGGCGGTCGATCAGAAGCATGAAGGTAGATTGTGACAGAATTTGCGGCTCTTCGCCACTTTTAGGTTTTACCCTTGGCTTAGAGCAGCCCCTTGCTGCCACAACGCACCGCCCTTCCCGGGGAGTCTCATCCCTCCTTCCCGGAGGGGACTCCCTAAGGTTCCAACCTTCAGGAACGGCTCAAAGGCCAGCAACGTCGCTCGCTTCGTCAGCCGCTGCGGGTGCCTGCGCAGTCGGGAGAGGGGCTTTGAGCGCCTGCATTTCCTTCTCCCACGTGGCGAAATCTTCATCAGAATCGACGACGAGGAAGCCGCGCATCGCGTAATGGCTGGTACCACAAAGCTGCCCACACACCATCTCAAAGGAGCCGGTCTTGATCGGCTTGAACCAGATCGGCACCACCATCCCGGGGATGGCATCTTGGGCGGCGCGCATATGCTTGAGGGCGACGTTATGGATCACATCCTTGGAGGAGATGTCCATGATCACGTTCTTGTTAAGGGGCACGTGCGCTTCGTTGAGCACCACCAGATCATCGTGAGCCGTCGGGTCGCTCATATCGAGACCGAGCGGGTTGGATTCCGAGACGAGCGAGAGCTTCTGCGGGCCAAAGACGCCGTCCGGGCCGGGATAATGAAAGTTCCAGAGGAACTGCTGGGCAATCACGCGGATGCGGAAGACGTCGGTATTGGGCGGAGCCCCCTGCACACGGCTCGCCCAGATCGGGATACCGAAGCCAAGAAGGAAGACCAATTCCACCAGAACGACCATCAACTCGATATGCGTCGACGCCTTCGACTTCACCCCATGGTAATCAGCTTTGGGATTGCGCGAGCGGTGAAACTTGACCAGCGTGATGATAAAGAAAATCGACCAGCCGACAAAGAGGATCGCCATGATCCAGTGCACGAACTCCAGCATCCGATCAATCTCGAAGCCGTGAGCGGAGGCATTCTCCAGAAGACCTATGGATTTATTGAGCATAGTAAAACCTTAAAGGGAAGGGGAGGGGGTGGCCTCCAGCGAAAGGGTTTCGCCATCGGGAAGTTGCGTGTCCCGCTTGGCAAGATAGACCATGAAAGCGATGAAACTCCCCGAAAGCAGAAAGACAAACACCAGCAAAAGGAGCATGGCATTGCCAATCGCCGTGTTGACGTGATCCTCCCGTGCACCCATGCAGACAGCGCAAGCGGAGGCGTTTTGCACAGCCATCGCGCCCGAAAGGAGGAGGACAGAGGAGAAGATCTTCTTTTTCATCGTCAGGATTGTTTAAGGGCAGGATCGGCCGGTTTGCGGATAAACCAGACACCGTAGCTGGCCATACCAAGACCAAAGAGGGCAGAAACGAGCGCAATCACCCCATCGATCATCCCCTTGCTCTGCGAGTAAACGACGTACTCGAAGGCTGCCAGCGAAAAAGCGAGCAACACTGAAAGGGTGATGAAGATGATGTGGAAGCCTCGTAACGTCATGGGATCAAAAGTGGATGTGATCGTTGATGGCGAACACGCACAACCCGAAGAGGACCAGCAGGAAGAAGAAAGTCGGCACCATGAATTTGTAAATCATGGAGCGTTCTTCCTTCATGTGCATGAAGAAGAGGATCACCAGTGCTGCCTTCGCGGCGGCAATGATCAGACCCACGGTGATGTTCCCAACTTCACTATCGGCCGCGCCGAAATGGAAATAGGAAACGGCAACCGTGATCAGCGTTCCGATCATCAGCGCTCCGAAGACGCCAAGATAGAGACGCTTATGAAAGTGGAAATGCGTCGGATCATGCGACTCTTCATGAGCCGGGGCGTGATCGCCGTGCGGAGCAGGTGAGGAAGATGAAGTATCGCTCATGGGATCAAAGGAGATAGAAAATCGGGAAAGCGAAGATCCAGACCAAGTCAACAAAGTGCCAGAAAAGACCGGCTACTTCGACCCGGTTAGCGAGATGTTCGGGGTCCTTCTCGTAAAGACGGGTGCTGACCGGAAGCATAAAATAGCCGAAAACCAGCAAACCGCCAATGACGTGCAACCCGTGCAGACCGGTGATCAGGTAGTAAACCGCGAAGTAAGAGTTATGCCGTGGAACAAAGAAGCTGGCATACTGCACATCCTCCTTGGCGATCGTGGCGATTTTATCACTCATCGGACGCGGCATGAAGCGGGGCCGGTCGTTCTCCTCATTAGTCGGATCGGCATTGATCGCGTCGAGCTTGAGGCGAAACTCCTTGATCTCCGGGTTCTTGTAGGCTTCTTCGTCCTCTTTGGTCGGGAAGACACCGGTGATCTCGATGCGGCGACCGATCCCGACTTCAGCAAGGTGCTCGTTACCAAGGTACTGTTCGTATTTATGGAGCGAGTCGTCTTTAATATAGGCACCGAAGTGGTGGAACTTCGCCGGCCATTCGTATCCCAATTTGATCCCAAGGAAGATGACGCCACAAAGAATCGTCAATGCCATGTAGACTCTATAGCGCCCGAATTGACGCATTTTCAATGCCGCCCAAGCGAAAACGACGGCGACGGAGGAGAGAATCAGGATGATCGTGTTAAGGGTGCCAACCGGAACGTTCAGCAAGCCGTGCGGCCACCAGCCGGGAGCGGCTCCGAGGCGCAGGAAGATGTACCCCGAAAAGAGCCCGCCGAAAAGCATCACCTCAGAAGCGAGAAAGAGCCAGATGCCAATCTTGGCATTCCAAAGGCCGGTATCGGGCCTCGGTTTAACGGTATAAGGTATTTCCATGGATGCGGAAGGAGTAGCGGGTCTGATTAAGGGGTGGGCTGGTCCTGCGGCGAGAAGTCTCTCGGTGCGCCGGGGACGCTATATTCGTAAGGTCCGCGATA
The DNA here is from genome assembly GCA_037189865.1 of Chthoniobacteraceae bacterium. Taxonomy (GTDB): domain Bacteria; phylum Verrucomicrobiota; class Verrucomicrobiia; order Chthoniobacterales; family Chthoniobacteraceae; genus DATMFV01. The sequence goes on from JBBCIW010000002.1 coordinate 359,326, forward strand.
GACGGCAATCGGACGATCAAAATTGCCGTGAGGCGGAGGGGTCGGGGTCGCCCAATCGAGGGTGGTCGCCTCCCAAGGATTATCACTGGTGACCTTGCGGCCAAACTTGATGCTCCAGAAGACGTTGAAGATAAAGAAGATCTGGAAGAAGCCCAGAATCCACGCCGACCACGACATGAAGGCGTTCCAGTGGATCACCGGCCCGATGATCTGCTCGTAGGTGGCCCCGCCGTCGTACCAGCGGCGGTGAACCCCGGCCATCCCCTGAATAAGCATCGGGAAGAAGATCCCGTTGATCGAGATGATGGAACCCCAGAAGTGGATCTGCCCAAGGCGATCGCTCATGAAGCGCCCGGTCATCTTGGGATACCAGAAGTAGACCCCCGAGAAGATCGCAAAGATCACCCCCGGTGCAACGACGTAGTGGAAGTGGCCGATGATGTAGTAGGTGTCGTGGAGGTGGAGGCCGAGCGCGTTAAAGGCGAGCGGCAACCCGGTCAGCCCGCCGATACCAAACATCGGAATGAAAGCGGCGGCGAAAAGCATCGGGGTGGTAAAGCGGATCGAACCGCCCCAGAGCGAGAGGAGAAGCGAAGTGATCACGATCACCGAGGGGACCGAGACCATGACGGTCGTCGTCTGGAAGAAGGCCGAGATCTTGGTACTCATCCCGGTCATGTACATGTGGTGAGCCCAGACGAGCATCGAGAGGAACCCGAGGACGAGGATCGAGAAGGTCATCGCCTTGTAGCCCCAGAGTGGTTTGCGCGTGTTGTTGGCAACCACTTCGGCGACGACGCCGATGCCGGGCAGAATCATGACGTACACCTCCGGGTGTCCGAGGAACCAGAAGAGGTGCTGCCAGAGGAGCGGGCTGCCGCCACCGCTGACATCAAGCGGTGCTCCGCCGACGATCAACCCCGAGGGGTTAAAGAAACTGGTGTGGAAAAGGCGGTCCATCGCCTGCATGAACCCGGCGGCCTGAAGCGGCGGGAAGGCGAGGAGGAGAAGGAAGGCGGTCACCAGCTGCGCCCAGACAAAGAAAGGAAGGCGCATCCACGTCAACCCCGGGGCGCGGAGCTGGATGATGGTGGTGATGACGTTGACCGAACCTAAGAGCGAGGAGAAAATCAGGATCACCATCGAGATGAGCCAGATCGTCTGCCCGTTAAAGAAGGGGTGGAAGCCGGGGCCGACGTCGGTGATGTTGGCCAGCGGCGGGTAGGAGGTCCAGCCGCTCTTGGCTGCACCGCCGGGGAGGAAGAAGCTCGAAAGCATCACCACACCGCCGACGAAGAAGAGCCAGTAGCTGGCCATGTTGAGCTTAGGGAAGGCCATGTCGGGCGCACCGATCTGGAGCGGCATGACATAGTTACCGAAAGCACCGAAGGAGATCGGGACAATCCCGAGGAAGACCATGATCGTCCCGTGCATCGCCCCAAGGGCGTTGTAGAAATCGGGCGTCATCACCCCGTTCTGCATCTGCGCGGGGAAGGCGCGGGTGAGCGCTTCGCCGATGAAGGGGAGCGGCTGGCCCGGGTAGGCGAGCTGCCAGCGCATCAGCATCATCAGCACGAAGCCGAAGAAGAGGAAGGCCAGCCCCGTCAGGCCGTACTGGATGCCGATCACCTTGTGATCGGTCGAAAAGACATACTTGCTCCAGAAACCGAGTTCATGATGATCGTCATCATGATCGTGCCCCGCGTGAGCGTGCTGAGTGTGGGGTTGGGATGCCATGGCTGATGTTTAAGGGCGTTGGAAAACTACGGGATCGATCAACTTTTAGTCGCAGAACCAGAAAGCATCAAACACCAATTCTCCCTTGCCTGATGAGAGGACGAAAGGTTCACCGTGCTTTGAAGTAGGATGCCCAAGTTTTGCGGATTTTATAATGATCTCTTATGTTGGCAAGATTCTTCGTTCGGGGTCGGCGAAGCGGCGTGGAGGAAAGCCGCCTGCCCCATTTTCTTACGGAGCAGCAGGAGCCGCAGGGATATCGTCGTTGATCTCCTTCAAGTCGGCTTCGACAAACGGTTCGCTGCGGCTCGCGAGTTCGGCGCGGACGGCGGCCACCTGTTCAGGGGTGACTTCCCCGGCGCTGTTGCCCCATGCCGAGCGGATATAGCTCAGGACGGAAGCGATACGGCGATCATTGAGCGTCTGGCCCCAAGCAGCCATGGCGCCGGTATAGGTCTTGCCGTGGAGTTCACCTTGAAGGCCTTTAAGGACGATCATGGTCACGCGCTTGTTACCACCGTTGACCCATTCAGAGCCTGCCAGCGGCGGTGCCTGAATGGAACCACTGCCGTTGGGAAGGTGGCACGAGGCGCAGTTGGAGTTGTAGACCTTCATCCCCTGCTGGGCGAGAGTCTCGACCTCCACCGGGGCGGCTCCGGCGCCACCGGCGGCATCCGCCGCTGCGGCGAGCCCATCGCGCTCATTGAAGACGGTGCCACTGAAACCACCGCTGAACTGGCCAAAGTAGTAGGCCGCGCCAAAGGTGACCAACAGCACGAGGGAGAAAAGCCAGAGCGGCACCGGTATGGTACCGGCCTCGGGCTCCCGGTGCTCACGCTTGACAGCGCCGTGGACGTTGGTCACGTCGGCGGTCTCGCGGTAATCGACTTCGTCTGCTCCTGGTTGCATGGGCTTAAATAAAAAGGAAAAGCGTTAAACGTTACTGGGCTGGTGCAGCGGCAGGGGCGGCCTTTGCGGCGGCTCCACCTGCTTCTTTGAGCGGGAAGGTTCTATCAAGCGAGCGGAGATAGGCCACCAGCGCCTTGGCTTCATCGGTCGGAACAATCTCGTAATCAGGGCCGGGATCCGCCTCAGCCGGAAGCTTGAGAGCATCCACGGAGCGTTGACCGGCGATCTTGCGTTTCTCAAAGAGATAACGGTAGGAGGGCATCACCGAATCCCGCACGAGGAGGCGCGGGTTATAGAGATGAAGCAGCAGCCACTCCGGGTCGTTGAGGTACTTGCGCGGCGAATCCTCTGCCGTGTTGGCCCCGGCATTGGAAAGATCCGGGCCGACCCGGTGAATACCCAGGGTGGCGGTATTATCGTAGAGATAGTCGCGTGGAACCGTCCGGCGCGGCCCCCAGTTACGGGCGATGTCGCGCCCATGATGGGGATCGCGAACGATCTGCGTGTGGCATTGGTTGCAGCCGTTGGCGATGTAAGCCTGACGCCCTTGTTCGGTGATCCCGGCGATGTTGCGCGGATAGACGGTATCGTTCTCGCTATCCACCTCGGGCTGGAGAGCGACGATCTGGGTCTGCGCAGCGAAGATCAGGCCAAACCAGGCGGCGGCAAACGAAGCAAAGATTCCGGTAATGAGAAGAGGCGTAGGCTTCACGGCTTGGTTCCTTCTTGGATAGGTGCAAAGAGGGTGGGCTGTGCTCCGCTCGGGCGGCCGAGACGCAGAAGCATCAGAACGAAATGGAGCGCGAAGATCACCTGACCAAAGCAGATAAAGAGCTGCGCGCCGAGGTTGCCGCGCAGGAACGGCATGTAGGCTTCATACCAGAGGGAGGCCTCGGAGTGAACATTAACGAGATCGTGCTGCGCGACAATCGCCTGCTGTGCTCCCTGCGAATAACCGGCCATCAACAGAAGGGCGATGCTGAAACCAAACCCGTAAGCCGAGGCCCAGAAGTGCATCTTGATGAAGCTTGCCGAGAGCCACTCGCAACCGACCAGACGGGGGATGATGTAGTACATCGCTCCGAACATGACCATGGAGTAGAAAGGAAGGATGAAGAACTGGTCAAGCCCGGTGGCAAACCAGGTCGAAGCGGTCACATCCCCGACAGAACGGAACGAACTGACGGTGAAGAGCACATGAACGACTGTGTAGGCGACCGCGCCAAAGAAAGCGAAGCGGATCGTCGGGCTGTGGTAGACGAGGTTGAAATCACCGCGCAGCGTGAGGAAATAGTTGGCAGTCACCAGCGCCACCGGAATGAGGAGCAGGATCGAAGCGACAATGCTCACGGTGATGATCCAAGCCGGGATCGGCCCGCCGGTCAGGCGCTGCACGCCGGTCCAGACCGCGAAGATCGCGAAGGTCCAGAACCCGACCGAAGCGAGGTTGTAACTGTGAATCGGGCGACCGACCACTTTGGGTACCAGATAGTAGATGGAACCGACGGCGAGAGCGGTCATCCAGAGAGTAAGCAACCCTTGGGCGTACCACGCGGCGGTAATCGCCTCGAAGATGCCGTTACCACTTACTCCAACGATCAGGTTGGTCCCGCCGACCAGCCATGGGAACCAGAAGAGGGCACCGATAAAGTACCAGACCGAAATATAGACATGCCCGGGGCGGCGGTTGACGAAGAGGAGCACGCCCCACACGGCCACCAGCGAGTAGGCAACAAAGAGGATACCAAAGACATACGGCGGAAACTCCAGATACTGGAAGCCGCGGCTATTGCCAGCGAGAATCTCCAGCGTGCCGACAATCAGACCGATATTCCAAAGCGCGACACCGGCTACCAAGGTAGCAGGGCGGGGGAGGCGCACCCGGCAGAGGCGAGCCAGAATCCAGAGGCAGGTGCCAAAACCTGCCATGGCAGCCCAGCCGTAGATGAGCAGGTTATCGCGGACCGGAACGATGCGTCCGTAAGTCAGCCATCCGCAGCCGGAAAGGAAGTCGGGCCAGAAGATCTTCAGCGACGCCAGCGTGCCGATGGCTCCCTGCACCAGAAGCCAGAAGATCGAGGAGGCAAAAAAGGCTAACACCGGCGCTTTGGTCGAGGCGTCGATCAAAGCCCGCTCGATCGCATCTTCTTGCGACTGGGCGGCGGTGGTTTTCTGAGTCTCGTTGGAAGTGACGCTCATTGAAGGAAATGAAAAAGTTAAGGCGCCGGGGTTTCCGGGTTTGGGGTCGATCCGTCAGCCGGAGCGGCAGCGCCTTCTTCAGCAGCGGGTTGCGCCTCCGTGGGGGCGGCAGGGGTGGCTTCGGTCGCCGGAGCAACAGGAGCCTCGGGCGAGGCGGCGGCCTCCGGCGAAGCAGCAGGAGCGCTCGGCTCCGAAGAAGTGGCAGGGGCCTCCCCTTCGGGTGCCGTTGCAGGCGCAGCAGCCGGATCAGCAGTGGCTTCTTCAGCAGGAGCCTCTGCACTGGCAGGCTGGAGGTAAGGCGGGATGAGCAAGGTTCCGGCACTGACCGCCTTGACGTCACTCGGGACAACCCCTTTGCTCTTGAGTTCTTCGGTGGTCAACTCAATGGCCCGGGCGATCGGGAGAGCAACGATCTGCTTCTCCTTATCGACCCAACGATAGTTGGCGAGCTTTTCCCCCGCTTCTTTCTGAAGATCGGCGAGGCGCGTTAGGCGTTCTTTCCTGACTTCGGCTTCGTACTCGGCGGTGCCGCGCTGCGAATGGAAAAGATAGGCGAGCAGGCCGACTAAAAGGAAGCCGACGATGGCGTAGAGGTACGGGAACCCTCCGCGTGCTTTTTTCGTTTGTGCCATGGGTTAGTTGGAAAGATGGAGCGATTTTTCGATCCGCGGGTCACGCGGCGGGAAAAGGCTTTGTTTGGGCAGAATCCAGAGGAAGGCTGCCACGAGGATACCCGCAAAGGCGAGCGGCATGGTGAAATCGGTGAGCGCTGGGGATACCCCCTGCTGGTGAAGCATCGGCAGCACCAGAATGTAGATATCAAGCGCGTGCATGAGGAGGATCCAGCCAGCCACCATGCAGAGGTACTTGGGATTCTTCTTGGTCGCCTGAAAGAGTAGGACAGGGAAGGGGAGGAAGAAGCGCCCGATGACCAGCGCCATGCTCATATACCACCACGTCTCGGTGTTGCGTCGAATGTAGAAAGAGGTCTCTTCCGGAATGTTCGCGTACCAGATCAGCATGTACTGGCTGTAGCCGATGTAGGCCCAGAAAACGCAGAAGGCGAGCATGAACTTGCCCATGACATGGTAGTGCTCAATGGTCACTTCCTTGAGATGTCCCGCCTTGCGCAGTGCGGTAATCACCAGCACGAGCAGCCCCATGGCGGAACCGGCACCACCGGCGAACATATACACACCCCACATGGTGGAGAACCAGGTGTGATCGAGAGCCATCAGCCAATCGACCGCAGCGAAGGTCAGCGAGAGCGCGAGCGCGGGGATCCCCATGAAGGAGAGGAAGCGATTGCGCAAGGTATGAACCGGATGGCCGTCGGCGTCCTGCCGGATGGAGTTGCGGCGGATCAGGAAGGAGAGAATCCCGAGCGCAACGAAGTAGATCACCGCACGGATCGCGAAACCGGTATGGTTAAGATACGGCGCTTTGTGATCCAAGAGTTCATCGGCACCGGGAGCGAGCGTCCACCACTTATAAAGGAGCGGCGTCCCGAAATAGAGGATGAAGGCGAAGAAGAGACCCACGACTGGGATCAGAACCCCGACGTTCTCCAACTGACGACGGACGACGACCGACCACTGGGCATCGGTGGCATGATGGACGAAGACCCAGAAGAGGGAGCCGACCGTCAAGGTCAGAAAGTACATCCCGGCAAAAAGGGAGGAGAAAGCCAACTGCTTGCCAGCCCCTTCGCCTGCAAGGAAGAGGTAAGCGGCAGAACCGGCCAGCCCGAGAAGCCCGACAACCAGTGCGATCAACGCCAGCGGGCGTGTCTTCTGCGGGCTGATGAGGTCAGCGGAGATTTCCTGATGATGAGAAGGGTGGCTCATTGCTTTTCCAATTCGGTGCGATGTTCTGCGGGAACATCTTGAAGGGTGGCGTACTGGCTGCGCTGAAGCGCGCGAAGGTAGGCGATGATCGCCCAGCGATCTTCCACGGTGATGTTGGAGCCAAGCGGCCCCATGTTGCCGCGACCGTGGGTGATCGCATCAAAGATCGAGCCGTCAGGGAGGGCGCGCAGACGCGAGTCGGTCAGGTTGGCCACACCGCCAAAGCCGTACTTGGAGACAATCCCTTGCCCGTCACCAGCGATACCGTGACAGACCGAGCAGTTGATCTGGTAGCGTTCAGCGCCACGGGCAAGGAGGTCAGGATTGACTTCCACCGGGATACCGTTGCCCCAGACGTCACCGATCTTGCCGGTGTTGGCGTAATCGAGACCGCTGCTGAAACCGGCATTGCCGGTCAGCGCCCGTGCGTTGTTGCCTTCATTGGCGCTATAGGCACCCGGCTTGACAAAACCTTGAGGGACGACACCGGGGACGTGGTCCCGGGCGGCGCGTCCGTCCGCAAAGAAGTCGTTCTTGTGCTGCGCATTAAAGCGGGGCTGGCGGTCCATGTCGGGAAAGATCTCCAGAGGAGCCTTCGGGCTCTTGGTGCCCCGGAACCCGGCGATCGCCAGAACGGCCACCACCACCACGGTAAATCCTAGAAAAAAGTATCTGAGCATGGGGTCTTAGTCGTGCACCAGGGTGATATTGGCGGCTCCGATTTCGTCGAGAAACTGCCGGGTCTTGGTCTCGGAAAACTTCGGGTCACGCGCTTCGATGGCGAGAAAATAACCGTTGTCGGTGACGCGGCTGAAACGCTCCCAGTTAAACATCGGGTGATACCATTTGGGCAACTGGGTCAGCAGCGCGAGACCACCGACACAGGCGAAGGCAGAGAGGAGAATCGTCAACTCGAACATGATCGGGAAGAAGGCCGGAACCGTTGCAAAGTCGGTCGGCTTACCGTGAACGATCGTCGGGTAGAGGAAGGACGAGGTGTAGAACTGGAGGACGACACCGGTGGTCAGACCGGTGAGGCCACCACAAAACACCAGCGCGCTCAACCACGATTTACCCAGCCCCATCGCCTTGTCCATCCCATGGATCGGGAAAGGGGAGTAAACATCCCAGCGCTTGAACCCGGCATCGCGCACTTGTTCAGCGGCGTGCATCAGGTCAGCGGCGCTTTTGAACTCCGCGCCGATCGCGAATACTTTCTTCTCTTGAGCCATTAGTGACGAACCTCCTTAGCGTCGCCCTCGGCGCCGGTGGGCGCGGGGTGGTGATGGGGATCGGCCTCGGGGAGGACGATCTTGATTTCAGACATGGCGATCATCGGAATGAACCTCATGAAGAGGAGGAAGAGGCTCATGAAGATGCCAAAGGTACCAATAAAGAGACCGATCTCTGCCCAAGTCGGGCTGAACATCCCCCACGATGAAGGGAGGAAGTCGCGGTGGAGTGAGGTCACGATGATGACGAAGCGCTCGTACCACATCCCGGCGTTGACGAGATTGACGGCGATGAAGACGACCCAGAGGTTGTAACGCATCTTCTTGAACCAGAAGACCTGCGGCACGGCGACGTTACAGAAAATCATCGCCCAGTAGGCCCACCAGTACGGTGCGGGCGGCACGTCAAAGAGCTTGCTGAAGATGAAAGGATCAGCAACGCGGTTGCGCAGGAAGACCCAGATCTCGTACGGGCTGCCGGAGTACCAAGCCATAAAGAACTCCATGGCGTAGGCGTAACCGACGATCGAACCGGTCAAAAGGATGATCTTCGCCATCTTGTCGATGTGCTGCGCCGTGATCATATCCTTGAGCTGCGGGTACAGGAGCCGCGCGGGAATAAGAATGGTCAGCACCATGGCGAAGCCGCCGAAGATCGCACCGGCCACGAAGTAAGGCGGGAAGATGGTGGCGTGCCAGCCCGGAAGGACCGAGGTCGCAAAGTCAAACGACACGACCGAGTGCACGGAGAGCACCAGCGGGGTGGAGATACCGGCCAGAATGAGGTAGGCCATCTCGTAGTGACGCCAGTGGCGGTTGGCACCGCGCCATCCGAGAGCAAACACCCCGTAGGCGTACTTGGAGATTTTCGACTTGGCGCGATCGCGCAGGGTCGCAAGATCGGGCACCATGCCGATGTACCAGAAGAGGAGCGAGACGGTGAAGTAGGTCGAGACAGCGAAAACGTCCCACAGAAGCGGGCTTCGATAGTTCTGCCAGATTCCGTCGGCGTTGGGGATCGGGAAGAGATACCATGCGAACCAGACGCGCCCGACGTGAATGGCCGGGAAGATACCGGCGCAACAGACGGCGAAGATGGTCATCGCCTCCGCCGCGCGGTTAATCGACGTTCGCCATGCCTGCCGAGTGAGGAAGAGAATAGCGGAGATCAGCGTTCCTGCGTGACCGATACCGATCCAGAAAACGAAGTTGGTAATATCCCACGCCCAACCGACAGGATGGTTCTCACCCCAGACACCGACACCGGTGGAGATCTGGTAAACGATGCAGAAGAGACCGAGACCGGCGATCGGCGTCGCAATCAGGAAGGCGATCCACCACCAGAGCGGCGTCGGAGTTTCCACGATGCTCGCGACATGGTGGGTGATCCACTGGACGCTGCGATTGTTGGTCACCAGCGGTTCTGGGGTGACCTGCGCCAATTGCCGCTCGTAAGTTGAAGTGTCGTTAGACATTGGTAAAGAGGATGCCGTTAAGCCGTGGCTGCGTTGCGCTTCGCATCAGGCATCTTCGGGTTGGGGTTGCGCAAGCGGGCCAGATAGCTGACGCGCGTTCTGACGTTGAGGTACTCCAGCAAGCGGTAGTTTTTCTGCTGCTCCTTGAGCTTGGAGACGCGGCTTTCGGGGTCGGTGATGTCACCGAAGACAATCGATCCAGCCGAGCATGCCTGAGCACAAGCGGAGGTGAAGCTATCGACGGGAATCTTAACGTCATCAGAGGCTCCTGCCTGAACTTTCTGAGCGATGCGGGCGCTCTGAATGCGCTGCACGCAGAAGGTGCATTTCTCCATGACGCCACGCATCCGGACCGTGACGTTCGGGTTCTTCTGCATCTTGAGCGTCGGGGCCATCCCCTTCTTGGTCAGCGGCCCGAGCTTGAGCCCGTTGACTTCACCCAAGAGCGGGACCTCGACCGGCGTGATCGGGCGCTCGTTGTAATCAAAGAAGTTAAACCGGCGCACCTTGAAGGGGCAGTTATTGGCGCAGTAACGAGTGCCAATACAACGGTTGTACGCCATGACGTTAAGGCCGTCGTCACTGTGGACGGTGGCGTTCACGGGGCAGACGGTCTCGCACGGCGCATTCTCACAGTGCTGGCACATCATCGGCTGCATCACCATCTCGGGATCATCCGGGTATTGGTGGAGATCCTGATGCTCGTTCCCATCGGAGACGAAGTAGCGATCGTTACGAATCCAGTGCATCGAACGGCCCATGAGCACCTGCTCCTTGCCGACGATCGGAATGTTGTTCTCCGCCTGACAGGCGATCACGCACGCGGTGCAACCGATGCAAGTGTTGAGGTCGATCGCCATCCCCCACTGGTTGGGGGCTTCGAGTTTCGGGTGAGAGTAGAGACTCTGGTAGCCGCCGTCGGGCATGTGGCTATCGCCACCCATCGACTTGACGAAATCGGGCTTCTCTTCGTAATGGGGGAGGTCAGCCTCGCGGACGAGATCGCGCCCTTCCATGCTGAAGTGCTCCTGCGTGTGGCCGACCTTGAACATCTCGCGGGTGCCAGCGACCTTCGCGCCAACGGCGACGTAAGGGGAGGCAGCGGTGGCGAGCGTGTAGGCGTCAACCCCGGTGCCGCGACCGACGCGACCGACGGTTCGACGGCCCCAGCCGAGCGAAAGCGAGATGGAATGATCGGCGTGACCCGGGACGATGAAGAGCGGGACTTTGACCGTATGGCCATTGACGCTGATTTCGATGAGCGGATGCTCCGAAGCGGTGATCTCCTGCCGCAAGCCGAGCTTTTCAGCCGTGCGTGGGCTCACCCATGCGACGTTGTCCCACGTCGTCTTAGTGATCGGGTCGGGGCATTCCTGCATCCAGCCGTTGTTGTTGAAACGGCCATCATCCATCTTGGCGTCCGCCGGGAGGACGATCTCAAAATCGCCTTCTGCGACCGGGGTCAGGAACCCGTCTGTCGGAATAGAACCGGTGAAGCTGATGGTGACCGGATCAAATCCGTTACCGAGGAAGCCGTCGTGGAGGAACTGGTTCCAAGCGGTGTCGAAATCGAGCGGGCTCAGGCGGTTGCGGAAGGTCTCCTGTACCAGTTCAGCCCCGGTCGGCTTCGGCTGCCCGGCGAAACGGGCCAAAAGATCAAATTCCGACCAGCCGTCATAAAGCGGCAGGATCATCGGCTGTTGAGCCAGATAGGTACCGTCGGCAGCGACGCCATCACCCCATGTCTCCAGATAGTGAGCAGCGGGAACGTGCCACTGCGCCGCCTGCGAGGTTTCGTCCTCCCAGAGACCGAGGCGAATGACGGTCGGGATTGCCTTCTGCTTCTCTTCCCACTGAAGATCGGCAGGGGCGGCGTAAGCCGGGTTGCCGCCGAGGATCACCAACGTCTTGAGTTCACCCGAACGGGCGGCGAGATCCGCCAGCGTCAAAGCCGGAGCCGGGTAGAGCGAGGCGGGAGCGCCAACGATCGTCTGCCCGAGAGCACCGAGCGCCTGATTGATGGCAGCGACGACCACCTGCACGGCGACCGGTTGGCGGGAACCGACGAGCACGAGGCTCTTGCCGGCGTGAGCCTTGAGGTCGGCGGCGAGTTCACGAATCCAGCCATCCGGGAAGGTCGCGGCGCTGTTGCGGGTGACGCCGGTGGAGACTCCCAACTCTTCGGCGAGGGCGAGGGCAAACTCACCAACGTGGCTCGCCGGGAGGCGCAGACGATGATCGGCCATGCCGCCGGTCACCGTGTAGCGGTTCTCGACGACATAGAGGCGATTCATCTGATCGCCCGGTTTTTCAACGCGGCGGCGATCAGCGAAAGCGCGGGTGTTGCTCGTCGCACGCTGGTCGGTGCCGAGGATGTCGCAATCGAGCGTTAAGAGAATATCAGCCTTCTCGATCGCAGGGACCGGGAGGACTTCCGAGCCAAAGGCGATCTCCGCAGCCTGACGCCATGTGGCGCTGCCGAGCGGTTCATGCACCGCCCAGAGGGCTTTCGGGAAACGTTTGGCAATCTCGGCACGGAGACGCTCGCGAGTGGGCGAGTGGTGTTCTTCGAGCAGGAAGGCAAGCCCTTCACCATCGCCGAGGGTCTCGAGGTGGCTATCGAGGAATTCGTTAAAAGCGGCTTCGTCAGAACGCTCCCCTTTGGCAAGGAAGAAGCGGGAACGGTCCGGGTCATAGAGATCGAGGATCGAAGCCTGAGCCGCCGTGTCGCTACCGCCCTGACTGACCGGGTGGCGCGGGTTGCCTTCCACCTTGGTCGGGCGACCGTCGGTGGTGGTAATGACCAGCGAATGCGAGCCGTTGCGGCGCGGCATCGAGGTCGCAAAGAAGAGGGCTTTACCGGGGATCTGCCATTCAGAACTCTTGGTAAAAGGGACGAGACTCTTGGGATAACGGCAGGCGGCGAGCCCGAGACCGGCGAGGGCAGTCGAAGCCCCCATGATCTTGAGGAAGTTACGACGGGAAACGCCGTCGAGGTTGAGCTCCGCAGCACCGGCGGGAAACTCACGTTCCAGCTTTTCGCGGAACTGGGGGGTGTCGGCGAGTTCGCCGAGGCTCCGCCAGTACTTCCGGCCTGTCGGGTTTTCAGGTGGGTGTTGGAAGATATGTTTCATCGATGGCAGCCAGCGCAGTTCTCCGGCGGGTTCACGTTCCACTCTTTCTTCAACTCCAGGCCGATCTGTCGCTGTGTCGTGCCGGCGGGCGGAGTCCAGTTGAGGTTAAAGACTTCCTCTGGCGGACGGAGGTGGTTTTCAGGAGCACGGTGGCAGTCGAGGCACCACGCCATGCTCATCGGCTCGTGGTGGTAGACGACCTCCATTTCGTTCACGTTACCGTGGCAGCTATAGCAGCTAATCCCGCGGTTGACGTGCACGGAGTGGTCGAAATAGACGTAATCAGGCGTTTTGTGGATCTGCACCCATTCGATCGGCTTGCCGGAGGCCCACGAGTCGCGCACCGGCTGGAGGCGCGGGTTCTCTTTCTGGACGTGCGAGTGACAGTTCATGCACGTCTGGGTGTTGGGAACGTTGGAATGCGCGGCGACTTCCACAAAGCTGTGGCAGAAACGGCAGTCGAGCCCAAGCTGGGTGACGTGGATGTCGTGCGAAAAGGGGACCGGCTGGACCGGCATATACCCAACGCGCGAGTACTTCGGAGTCAGATAGTACCAGCAACCGGCCATGACGGCTGCGCCGAGCACCGCTGCACAGACCAGCAGCTTGATCGGCACGAGGTTGCTCGAACGTGGAAAGATGTTCGCCATGAGGTTGCTTTACGGAAGGGTCAGGTTGAGAGAGTCGCAGCGGAGCGCGCCGGTGCCACAGGTCTCGGTGGCGTCAGGTTGAAGTTGGGTCCGCATGGTCAGGAAAGGCTTGGCTACAAAAGTGCAACCGCATTGGTGCTCGAAAACGAAAAATCTGTCAATCATTTGAATTACTGATCTTAGCCATTTTTTATTTTCGAGAAGGATCGGGGCGGGGCGTTGTCTCGCTTTCGGGGAAGAGTTTCAAGAGGAAAAATGGTTTTTTGCCCTCTTTGTGCAATGCGACGCTCTCAAACCGCTCTTTGCGACGCTTGCGAAGGCGCTCCATGTCGCCCTCGCGGCAGAGGACGAAACGGGCGTGCGAAGGGAGGTTGCGTGGGGAGGAGACGAAAGTGAACGGGGGCCGGACGTAGAAGAGGGCCGGTTCGTAACCGGGGTCGATGATGAAAAGCTCCTCCCCGGCAGGAACTTCCTGCGCGACCACTGTGCCGACCGGGCGCAAGTGGTCTTCGAGCGAGATGCGGGGCGTGAGCGCAAGTGCATAGGCGATCACCCCGGCCCCGAGGCAGATCGCCATCCCGGCGGCGAGTGCTTCCACACGCTCCTCCCGGTGTCGCCAAAAGTAGACCGCCACAGCGGCAAGCGCCAGCCACGCCAGCGCCACCCCGATCCATCGGGCCGGACCGGGCTGCGCCGGTGCCACTGCCCATGGGAGCGCCAGAAAGGCGGCCAAAAGCAGGCAACTCACCCCCCGGTTGACGCAAAGCCAGAGTTTGCGCCAGGAGAGCGGCGCATGCAGGGCGACCAGCGCCAGCAAGATCGCCATCGCCGGATAGAGCGGCAGGGTGTAGCGCGGTAACATCCCCTTGAGGAGCATCGACGCGGCGAAAAGGAGGATGAGCGGCCAGCGCGTCGCCCGCAGAAGAAGCGCCCAGCGTCCATTGGCAGCCGCCACAGCATCGACCACCCGCCGGTTCCACCACAGCGGCAAAAGAAGAATCCACGGCAACCCGTTAGCGAGGGCGCGGGGAACATTGAGCGGATCGAAGCGGCCGCCGCCGATCCGGGCCGAGACTTCGTTAAGCATCACCTCTTTGGCCCCCAATTCCGCCGTCGCGCTCTGATACGGGAGCCACCAGAGCGCCACCAGCACGGCTCCGAGCAGCAGCCCGACAAAATGAGCTGGGGCCAGCAAGGCACGCTTCTCCCCCGCCGCCGCCAGCACGCAAAAAATGATCCCGTAAAAGAAAAGGAGATGCGGAACCGGCCCTTTGACCAAAATACCAAGCGCCAGCATCAACGTCGGGACCAGCCAGAGCCGCCACCCCCCTTCGCGCTGGACCCATGCGGCGATCCAGAGGGCGAACGCCACCGCCGTCAAGCTGACGTAGAGCGCCTCGATCTCTGCCAGCCGCCCTTTTTCGAGCATCGCAATCGCCGTCAGGTAAAAAAGCCCGGCCAGCCATCCCCCTTTGAGGCCGAGCCAGCGAGACGTGCACCCGGCAATCACCAACGTCGCCGCCAGAACTGCCAAAACTGAGGGGAGCCGCACACTCCATTCGTTGCGCACCCCGGTGACCACCGTCGAGGCGGCGATCGCCCAGTTGATGAGCGGCGGCTTGCGCAGGTACGGCTCGCCGTTCATGTACGGGAGAATCCAGTTGCCGTTCTCCAGCATCGTCAGCCCCGGGAGAATCCGCCGCCCCTCCTCCCCTTTGAGTTCGCCGCCACCGAGGCCCGGGAGATAGATCACCGCCCAGATGAGCGCAAGGAGGAGCAACAAAGAGACGCGGTTCATGAACGGGTGGACGGGGGAAAAGCGGTTCATTCTCCATAAAGGCCGCGGCTTGGAAAGCTTTTGCTCTCCTTGTTTGTTCTTCCCGAAAAGCGGTTCTTCCGGTTTGGAAGTTGCCTTTTTGGAAGAGAGGAGGCACGATCATCGCCTTTTCGGGGCAGCGCCTTTGAAGTCTTTTGTCGTCAAGATCGTTATCCGCTTGTTTTTTCTCGCTCTGCTCGGAGCCGGGATCTGGCTCTGGTTTGCCTTGAGCCCCGTACGCCACGCCCCCGGCGTGCTGATCGGCAGCGAACCGGTTCAGACCCTTGAAGCGCAGGCCTACATCCCGACACCGGTTCCCAAAAGTTTTTCCGGCTACAACCTCACCTCTCTGGGGACGCTGCACCTCCATGGCCGTGTCCTTTCCGTGCGCCGCTACCACGATGAGCATGCCGAGTTGGCGCCAATCGACGTCGTCCTCGGCTGGGGAGCGATGTCGGATACCGCCACGCTGGAAGGAATCGTCTTCCGCCAGGAACAACGTGGTGTCACGCTGGAAAACCAACCGCCCCCGGAGGCGCTCCATCAATATGCCAACCTCCACCTCGTCCCCTCCGATCGCGAAGTAGCTGCCTATCTCGGCCAGTTGAAACCGGGAACGCTCGTCGCCTTTCGCGGAGCGCTCATTGAGGCCGTGCGCGGGACGACCCGGTGGCGCTCGACGTTCATCGGCGAGAAGGGGGGCAAGCTTCTTTTCCTCCATCGCGCCAAAGGGTTTGACGGCAATCAGGATCTTCACGGCAAGGAACACCACCTCCGGCTCGACGAAGCGACCCGGGCGCTCCACCGCTGGTACGCCCGGTTACAGGAGAAACGCGAACGCCTTGCTCCCGACGATGCCGAAGCCGTCCGCGCCTTCAATCTTGAGGCCCAGCTTTATATGGAACGGGCGCACCCGCAGCGGCGTAGCGAGGGGGGCAAACCGTGATCGCCCGGCTGCCACGCTGGGTCTGGGGCGGCGCGGGCGTCCTCGCCTTCAACGCCGGGATGATCAACGCCGTCGGCCTGCTGGGAATTGAGCATCAGGCGATCACCCACCTCACCGGAACGACCACCCTGCTCGGCACCGCCGTGGCGACGTGGAAATGGAGCCAAGCGCTTCATTATCTGAGCGTCGTCCTCGCCTTTCTCTTTGGTGCGATGTTGAGCGGCTTCATTATCGCCGATAGCACCTTGCGGCTCGGGCGTCGCTACGGATTCGCCCTCTGGCTCGAAGCAGCTCTCCTCTGTAGCGCCGTTCCGCTCCTGAGCGGAGGCCATCCGCTGGGCGACTACCTCGCCTCCTGCGCCTGCGGGCTACAGAACGCCATGGCCAGCACCTTCAGCGGCTCCGTCGTACGGACGACCCACCTCTCGGGAATGTTCACCGATATCGGCATTCTGCTCGGCCACCTTCTGCGGCGGCTCCCCTTTGACCGGCTGCGGCTCTACCTCTACACCATGATCATCGGCGGGTTTCTGACCGGGGGGATTGTCGGTGGCGTTTGCTTCCGCACCTTTGGCTACCAGACTCTCTTCTTTCCCGCGGCCCTCACCGGTTTCGCCGCCTTGAGCTACACGCTCTATCTCTTTCTCGACCGGCGATAGACGAGAATTAAGCTGGCCAAATTTAATAAGATCGCATACTTTTGCGTCTATTAAATCTTATGGCTAAAACCGACGCCCCCGTTGACGACAAGCAATCCAACCTCAACAAGAAGAATCTCGAACTCGCCCTCCAGCAGATCGAGAAAGATTACGGCTCCGGGGCGATCATGCGACTGGGGGATAAAACCTCTATGGAGGTGGAGGTCATCCCTTCGGGCAACATCCTCATCGACCGTGCCCTTGGGGTAGGGGGATTCCCGCGCGGGCGCATTATCGAAATTTTCGGCCCGGAATCTTCGGGTAAGACCACCTTGACGCTCACTGTCGTCGCACAGGCCCAGAAGCGGGGCGGCCAAGCCGCTTTCATCGACGTGGAACATGCGCTCGACCCGCAGTACGCCCGCAAGCTCGGCGTCAATGTCGACGATCTGCTCGTCTCCCAACCCAGCTCCGGTGAAGAGGCGTTGCGGATTTGCGAAACGTTGATCCGCTCCAATGCGCTGGATGTCGTCGTGCTCGACTCGGTGGCGGCTCTGGTCACCAAGGCGGAGCTTGATGGCGAGATCGGCGATACCACCGTCGGCGCACAGGCCCGGCTCATGAGCGCGGCACTGCGCAAGCTCACTGCCCATATCTCCAAGGCCCGCACCGCCTGCATCTTCACCAACCAGATCCGTGACAAGATCGGGGTCATGTTCGGCAACCCCGAGACCACCCCCGGTGGCAAGGCGCTCAAGTTCTACTCCAGCGTCCGGTGCGACATCCGCCGCATCGGCGCGATCAAGACGAGCGACGGGACCGTTACCGGGAACCGCACCAAGCTCAAAATCGTCAAAAACAAGGTCGCGCCACCTTTCACCGATTGCGAGTTCGACATCATGTACAACGAGGGGATCTCCTCGACCGGCTCGCTCCTCGATCTTGCGCTCGAACAGCGCATTATTGAGAAACGCGGTTCATGGCTGAGCTACAACGGTAACCAGCTCGCACAAGGGCGGGATGCCGCCAAAGAGGCGCTCAAGACCAACCCGGAGCTTTACGCGGAGATCGAGGCTCAGGTGAAAGCCAAGCTCGAAGAAGGCGCAGCGTAAGCGCTCTTTTCCCCGGCGGACCACAGCCGAAGGGGAATGCTCGGGCGATACCTCTTCTAAAGAGCTTTTATGAAACCGAGTCCTTTCCGCCGTCGCCGCCGCTTTGAACTACCCATGGATCGCTTGCAGGAACAGGCAAGCCACTCCATGGATCGCCTGCGCCATCACGCCCACTCCATCGCTGGAGAAGCGCGCAAGAAAGTTTCCCAAGGGGGAGACAAGTTGATCTCCCTTGAGAAACAGGCACTGGGACATGCCCGTGAACATCCGGCTCCGTACCTCGTTGCTGCCGGGCTGGCGCTGGCGGGGGTCGTGCTTATCGGCTGGCTGTTAAGTGAAGATCGCCATCGCCGGATGCCGCGTCGCAGCCGCCGGTGGTAAACGATTGGCGGCAGGAAAGAGCTTCGTCTGTAGCGGAGCGTTTGCGGAAAGCGCCATCGTGACGCAGCCCCCTTTCCCTTCACGGGGCGATCGACCTGACTCTTTTCGCTAGCTTTCCCACCTCAGGAAACCGGGAGCGCCAGTTTTGCCGCCTGCACTTCTAACCACGCTACGACATCGGCCAACACCTCGTTGCGGTTGAGATCGTTGTGTGTCTCGTGCATCGTTTCCGGGTAGAGCTTGAACGTCACCGGGCACTCCCGTCCCTCGACACATCGCTCGCGAAAAGCGCGAGTCGCCTGCCATGAAGTAATGGGGTCACTCTCGCCATGGATGAGGAGCAGGGGGCCATCGAGCAGTTGATCGCCCCCTTCCAGCAGCGTACAGGTTTCCAGCGTCGAAAAAAAGAGCCGCGCTGAGAGGTGATGGTGGGAAAGGTGAAGATCGGGCAACGTTGCCAAAAAAGTCTGATCCCGGGAAAGGCGGCTCGGCTTCATCCCGGTAAACTGGCGCAAACCAGGGCAGAGACGCAGCGCCACCCTACCCAGCGCGAGCTTCCATGCCGGTGGCTTGAAAGCGAGTTGAATCCATGGCGAAGCCGCAATCGCTCCCTCCACCTCGCCGGGATACTCCTGAAGGAAGCGCAGCGTGATCAACCCGCCAAAGCTATGCCCATAAAGGAAGATCGGCTCGCTCCGTAGCGCCCGGACCTCCCGCACCACCCCCTGCAAATCTTCGAGGAAAGAGGTGAACCCGGCAGCGTCTCCCCGCCGCCCGGTCGAGCGGCCGTGGCCACGCAAATCGTAAGTCACCACGCAAAACCGCGCCGCGACCAAGGCGGTAATGACATGGCCGTAACGCCCGGAATGCTCTCCAAATCCATGGGTGATAATCACCACCCCTCGGCAGACGCCGTCACCTGCTTTCGCTCCGGGGCAAGCCATCCGACCATGCAGCAAGACGCCATCGGCGCTTTTCCATTCATATTGAGAGAGATACATCGGAGAAAAGAGGACTTAAAGGGGGGAAATAAAACAGGGAACAACCCATTAAAAAAGAGCAATTTCCACACCCGCCAGACAACGAAATGGAACAAAAGGGCTCGCCTCGCTCCTCTGCTGAAAAACGGCCTTCCGATGACAAGCGCCGCTCGCCCACCGTTGAGGAAAATCCGATTGTCAACCCCGCCGGTTTATCGTAAGCTTTGCTGGCGTGGGGCTTGCTCTTTTCGTTGAAGACCTCTCCGCTTCCCTCTTACCTACATACCATGAAAATCTCTCCCCATCTCTCCCGCGCAGCCTCGCGCCGCGGGTTTACCCTGATCGAGATCCTGGTGGTGATCACGATCATCGCCGTGCTCGCTGGCCTCCTTTTCCCGGCCATGAGCGCCGTCCGTGAATCGGCGCGCAAGGCGTCGGCAAAGAATGACATCATGCAGATCGTCAACGCGGTCAAAAATTTCATGACCGATTACGGGCGGATGCCAGCTCCAACAGGAACAGTCGGAACCGCCCCGGTCAGCAATGCCACTCTTATGACCGTTCTGCGCGGAGTCGAGACGGCAGCTACCAAGACAAATCCCAGAGCCATTCGTTATCTTGAGATTCCGGAAAAAACAGCAACTTCGAGTTCAACGGTAACCCGTTCGGGCATCGTCAAACCAAGTTCCGGCACTGCTGCGGGAACCAGCGATTGGTTTGACCCTTGGGAAAATGCTTACGTCATCTGGATTGACCCTAACAATCAAACGGTAACACCAGGAAATGGTGTGACCATGAGTTCTGGCGGCACTTGCGACTTCGGAACTGCAGCCGTCCGAACCGGAGTCGCTGCCGGTTCCGGTGGCCCGAAGAAAACCGGCACTAAACCCTACCCCCAACCGGTCAAATCATGGGAATAAGAAAAAACTACGCGGCTGTATCAGGTTTTTCTTGTCTCCCTCGGGGTTTCTCTTCTAAATAGCGCTCCTGCCTCACTCTCCTGAGGCACGGCCAAGGCGGGTGTAGTTCAATGGTAGAACGGCAGCTTCCCAAGCTGCATACGAGGGTTCGATTCCCTTCACCCGCTCCAATTTTCCTTATTTCCAAGCTCGGTGGAGCAGGGATTTGCGGCAGGTTTGCCTCAGGGCTGAACCAATTCAGCCCGCTTTTTGAAGCAATAGCTTCAACACCATCTCAGATCGAAGCGAGTCGGGCTAGCGTCATCCGTTTGACCAATTCACGGATTTCCTCGAGGGAATGAGGAAGAGTAGTTTGAGTCTTAAAGAGATGCGTGGTGGGAGTGGTGCCATGGGGCTTCCACCACTTTCCTTCGTGGAAGAGAAGTGCCGTTTTTCCTGTGTGCCCGCGATGGAAATTCGCAAATCGTCGTCGCGACCAAGGCCGAAGGGGGCTTTGGCGAGACGCTGGAGGAGTTGTTCAATCTCCTGATCTTCAGGAACGAACTAAAACGCCCCCTTATATCGTTGGCCTCTCCTTTCACGATGGCTCCAGCGATAACTCCGAAATCACGCGCTCCAAGATGCTCTCTCTGCGCAAATGCCATTCGCGCGAATTGACGCGCAGGTGTTTCCACCCCCGATGCTTTAAGACATTGGGGATGTGCACGTAGTTTTCGTAAACCTCGCAGGACGACTCACCTTCGTCACAAAGAATGGCGAGGGCGTAGGTGTGGTTATCGTTCGGAGTGACGACGGCTACGGGAAGTCGGAACTCGGAACTGCCGATGAGGGTTTCCACCTGATGCCCCTTGGCCTCTAAGGCAAGGGCGATCTGGTGATGGAGCGGAAGGTGAAGCTCCGTACCGGGATCGACCGGTTTTCTTGGACCCTTGTGACTTTGAGTTTCGTCGTTCACCTGTTGAAGAATCTTCTCAGCCTGAGTCCGGTGGCCCTCTCCCAGATAACGGGCAAACTCAACGAATGCCTTAAACATCCTTGGCCCATCGTTGCGGGTATGCGCTACCGAGAGCATGGATGGCTCAAAGGAACTGACCACGACGATCTCCTTTTTGGCGCGGGAAACGGCGACGTTGAGCCGACGTTCTCCGCCCTTCTGGCCAAGGGGGCCGAAGCGTGCGGGGACATAGACGGTTCGCGTGCCATCCTTGCGGACACGCTCAACGGGCGCGTATCCCAGTGAAAAGATGATCACATCGCGTTCGTCCCCCTGAACGGATTCGAGGTTCTTGACAAAGGGCCGTTCGTCCATCGCCTCCTGCGACATGGCGGTATCGTAGAGTTTGGCAAATTCGGGGTCAGTGGCCCGACGTTCATCAATCTCATCGGCGATCGTGCGCCGCTGTGAAAGGTTAAAGGTCACGACGCCCAGACTGGGAGGGGTAGGACGAGCGAGGAGTTCGTAGAGCAAGTCCACCACCCGCTTCGCCTCGGCCGCGTTGCTCCCTTGATCCCACGTTCCGTTTTCGACCTTGATCCATTGAAGCGCCGGGGCTGCCGAGCGGCTGCGGGTCGCCGGAATGGTGAGCAGTGATCCGCCGTACATGGAGTGATTGGAGAAGGCGATCAACTCTTCATAAAGCGCCCGGTAATGCCAGCGAAGCGAGGTATGCGAACAGCCGCTACGGGCCAGAACAAGGAGCGACTCGGACTCAAAGGTCTCCGCGCTGACTTCATTTTCCTCCTCATCCTGCTCCATCTCCAGAGCGTTGCCGGAACGGAAGAAGGAGGTCGGCGGCATCTGCTTGTCGTCTCCGGCAATGACAGCGCGATGAGCGCGGGTCAACACCGGCAAACCATTCTCCACGGTGCATTGTGAGGCTTCGTCGATAATGAGAAGGTCAAAGACCGGTTCGCGGGGAAAAAGAATCGTCGTCGTCTCCGGCGACATCAGCCAGATGGGGGCGACATCCAGAAGACCATTTTTGGCACTTCGCCGGACGAGCGTTCTCATCGGCGTCACGTTTCTTCGCTTGCGGCATTCCTTGATCAGTTCCTCACGAGCACTCTGCTCCGGGGTGCGCCGGGCGCGAGCTTGCGCGGGATGAACGGCCATGAGCCCCCACCGGTCACAGGCGGCGGCAATCCGTTGCGATTCCTCCTGCGCGATGGCTTGATGGAGGGCGAGAAGGTGTGCAGAAGCCTTCTCGATGCTGCCATGCGGGAGCGATTCCTCAAGTTGGCTCAATGCCGGATGGGTGGTTTCGACCCATGCCAGCTTCGCCTCTGCCCAAGTGCGGAGGACGGCGTCGCTCCAGACAGGTAAAAGCGCATCAGGATGAATCGCGCTCAGATTTTCCAAAAACTGACGGTAGTTCGGCAGGAGCGTTGCAAGAGGCGTCGCCATTTTGTCCATCGCCGCAAGCGCAGGGGCGTCCCGCTCAAAGGCGTGGGCAAGTTCCCCGATCTGCTCTGGATTAAGTTGACCGATCTCCGGAAAATCAACGCAAGACGCCGTGCTCGCCCGATGATAGGCCCGTTGTGCAGCAAGGAGAGAGAGGCGACTTTCGGCCAATGCGATCCACTGGCTCCAGCCACCCAGTGGCAACAAGGCATGGGAATCAAAAGGCCAGAGATGAAGCGGTTCCAAAGCGTTTTGCAATCCGGCAAACCGCCGGACGTTGTTCTGGCAATCGAAGACCTCTCCAAGCTTTGCATAGAGTTCGGTGGCTCGTTCGGGTAGCCGCCCATCCAGACGAAGGTGTCGGAAGAGATCCGCAGCGCTCTTCCACGCGAGCGACGCATGAACCCGCCGTTCGATCTCAATGATAAACGCCGCGGTGAGCTTTTCTTCGGCTTTCTCGGGCCACAGCCTGAGAAGGCTCTCTTTTAATACGCGAGCCGCATTCCTCCACTCCCCTTTAAAAAAACGGAAGAAGGAGCCGACGTGACGCAAGGCTTTCGGTAGGGCCGCTACCAGCTCATCAGAAATCTCCCATTGGAGACGATCGCCAACGGCTTCGGCGGCAGCGCGGTGTTTTTCGATCCGCTCAAGAGCCGTCTCCAGAAGATCGCGTTGAGCATCCCCGTTCATCAGGCGACCGGGCAATTCAGGATCGGGGAGGGCGCAGAAGGTTTGGGCCAGTTCAATAGCACGTTGCAAAGAAGCCTCGCTCCCCTCCAGAAGATCCGGGGCGATGGGGGGATGCTCAGCATATTGGCGGGCATAACGGGTCGCGGCGTCAGCCAAGGTGAAGAGACGACGCCCGATCTCCTTTAACTCCGCAGAGGAGGTTGCTGCCAGCGAGCGTCGCTTCCCTCCGATTCCTTCGGAACGAAAGGGGGACGCCGCCCCCCAAAGCCGCTCATAGGAATGAAGCTCTTTGAGCACTCGCAACAGCGTCGGCAGAGCCTGTTGGTCCACCTGCTCCAACCCGGGCGTGGGAACCGGGTCGACGGAAAAATTCGCCGCCAAGGTGTGAAGCTCCCCGGCGGTGCCTGCTCCGGGGACCGGCGTCGCCAGCAACTGAGTGCGATGGGCGATCAGTGCCTCCAATTCCTCGGCCTCCTTCCTGATAGCAAGGTAACGCTCACCCTCGAACTCCCGGCGATCAGGAGATTCAAGCCGATCGGCAAGATAGGTATAGAGCGCCTTGCGATCATCATGGATATCATGAACCAAGGCCGCCAGATGCCCGAGCCCCGCGGCATCGAGCCGCTGCTTGACCACATCGAGCGCCACCCGTTTTTCACACACGACCGCTACCTTGCCCCCGTACGCCAGAGTGTCCGCCACGAGATTGACGATCGTCTGGCTCTTTCCCGTACCCGGTGGCCCATCGAGAACCATCAAGCGCGTCTGGCGTGCGGCGACGACGGCAGAGCGCTGGCTGGGGTCGGAGTAGACGACCGGCTGATCCGGGAGGGCTGCGTATGGAGGCGCTTCGAAAAGGGGCCGATAGTGGGAGGGGAGAATGTCGCAGGCGGCACTTAACGTCGCCTCCAGATCGCCCCCTGCCTCCAGCTTTTGAAGAAGTTCATCGTAATCGTGCAAGAGATCCGAATTCGACTGCGGGAAGAACCCAATCACTGCATTCTCTGAAACAGCCAAGCTCTCTGGCAGGAGAACGGTAGCCTCCGGCACCATCGGCTCAAAGGGAAGAACCGCTCCGCTTAACGGATCGGGTTTGAGCCCGATCTGCTCCAAGGTCTCAAGAAGGGCCTCGACCCCTTCCGCTGCTTTGGCATCGAGTTCATTAGCCAAGGCTTCCGTAAACGTGAACCCTTTCTTGGAAAAGATCAGCCGGATCAGCGCCTGATTGGCCATCGCAGGTTCATCGTCTCTTCGGGTCAATGAAAATGAACCGGAGCCACGACTGCTGCTGGTTAGCGAAAAAGGATGAAGGAGGAGGGGAGCGCGGACAAAAAAACTCCCGACCCTGCCTACCAGAAAAGGATAGCCAACATAGAAATCGTGCGCACCGGTTTCTTCGACTCGCGCCTTATATTCACGTTCAAGATCCCTCAGCGCCCTCGCAAGAGTCCCTGCCGTTTGATGCTGCGCCACTTCGTCTCCCGAGAGAATCGGGATCACGTTACTCTCGTGAAGCAATGCCGCTATCCGTTCGCAACGACCAGCCACGGCGCGGTCGAGCTGCGCGAGGTCGAAGTGCTTTTCACTCCTCGTGCGATAGAGCCGGATACTGGGGCTTCGACCATCGCCGCTCACCAGCCGCTCCCGAAGATGTTTGAGGGCGACGACCAGTGCATCGCGGGTCTGAAGATGGGCAAACTCGCCGGAACGCGCCAGCAAGTCCTCTTTCTCCCGCCGCTCCTGCTCTTGCTGAGTCAGGTGAAAATGGAGCATCTGGTTGAGATAAACCGTGCCATCCTCCGACGATGAAAGAGCTTGCGTCAGTTCGAGGTGAAGCCGCTTCGCCACTTCCGTGATCGTGGTGAACATCGCCGCTTCCCAAACCGGTTTCCCCAGAATGCGTAGCAGCCGGGAAAGACTGACCGTTCCACCGCCCCGCCTCGCCATTCCCGAAAAAAGACTAACCAGTGCAGCCATCGTTTCATGGCGACCCGGCGCAAGGGCCGGAGGAGGGATCTCCACCGGAGCTTCCTCGATCTTAAAGCGGAGCTTCTCCGTCACTACCGAAAGCATGTACTCAAAGAGCCGCTCCTGTTGCAGGCTCCGCCCAATCGCTGTCACGGTCTCCAATTCGCGAAGATGGACCTGCCTGTCGGTCAACATGACATGCACGAGAATCTGGAAGACGCTAATGGCAACCGCCGGCCCTCCCGCGATAGCTAGTGGCAGCAATTCGTTAAAGCGCCCCAGCGCGGCTTCCGGCTTGAGCAAATCGCTCCACTCCGGCACCGTTGAAGAAAAGGTTTCCTCCAGCGCCTTCGCTTCCTGTTCATCGAGTTCTCCATCGCAACCTGCTAATAGCGTGGCGGCACAAAGGGCAAACTCCTGAATCTCCGGGGCGAGCACACGGTCATTCTCCGCTTCGAAAATATGCTCGTCCGCGCGTGTGAGCAACCTCTCAAGGTGAGCATCGATTTCCTCGATCCCTCGCCCCGTTTCCGCTTGGCCTGTGAGCTTCAAAAACAGATCACTCTCCACAAAAAGCGACAGTGCATAGATACGCAGCAGATGCTCCGGATGCGATCCGATGGTATGAAGCTGACGGGCGTTCTCTTCTTCAAAGAGCGCTTTGGCCTGAGCGATATAAGCCGGGACATCCTCCCGCAAGCGCTCCGCTGGCAACCCTGTGACCATGCTCATCAAAAGTCGCGCCGCTCCATCAAGCGAGCCAGTTGCCAAGACAGCGAAGCGATCTGCCGTAAACTCCTGCGCCATCGCAAGACGGGAGGCCAAGGCTCGCACGGAAGGCGGCTCGACCGGGTCAAACGCGATCCGCGTTGCTCTAGCTATCGCGTGCTGTCGGGGTGTCGGCCCGAACGAATCGGTATGAGCGAGATGATGGCCAAACTCATGCCCAAGGAGGGCGATCAGCGATTCCCGATCCAACTGCTCAAGCATCGCCCCCTGAAGGCTGACAAACACGGTGTCGGCGCAAAGCCAATTGGCCGCATTCTCATCCCCCGCCGCCTGATAGAGTTCAATCCCCTTGTCAATTCCCAGCGCCGTTGCAGCATCGTGGCAATGAGCGAAAAGCTCCGGGGCCATGTTTTGGGAGAGTCGGACGTGATGGGTAAGCAGCCGCCGTCGAACCCGATCAGCGTCAGGGAGGCTCCACGGCTCCCCTTGTTGAATCGCAAAGGCCTGTGTGGCAAGCTCATCTGCAAATTTGATTTCTGAACGGAAGCGAACGGCTTCGAGTTCGTCACCTATCGGAGTTCGGGGGACAACGGCGAGGTTCTCATTCATGAGGGGCTATTCCTTTAATGATCGGACCAAAGAGGGAGTAAGCTTGCTGAAGGTCTTCGCATTTGTCGAGGAACTAACGAATGATCACTGGGCCACCCCCTTGGATTGGGGGGTAGTCACCGGGCGGTTTTTACGCTATTCAATCTCCTCATCAAAGATTTGCCGCGAACCGTATCCTCAGGGAGAGAGAGGTTATTCTGGTGTCATCCAGCGTGAAACCAATCATCGCAGAAAAAACCGTACACTTGTCGATGGAGCCTACCATCTTCGAACTTGATCTGCGTGCGCTTGTCCGCCTTTTGGGAGAGGCGGCCGCTCTGCCCGACCCTTGGGAAGCCAAACGCGATCACCTTCTTGAGCGTCTCTGTGACCTGATCGGCGCCTGCCAATGGCGTTGGACCCTCTTTGATCTTCCACCCGATCGACCGGAAGCCATCGCCCTCCATTCCTGTCAGCACGTCGTCAGCACGACTCCCCTCTGCGCCTTACCTCCCGATACTCACTGGGAGACCCCGCACGTCGTGGTCGCTTCGCAAAAGGTGGCCCACCAAGGCTTTAGCGTGATCGCCCTCGTACGCTCCCTTGATGATCGGCCCTACACCTCACGGGAGACGACCCTCGCCCGGCTCGTGCTCGAACAAATCCCCTGGCTCCACCAGAAGGAACTTCCTCCAACTCAGGAAAGGAGGCTTTTCCCGCGTTTGGCGCTCATGGAGGCGCTCCTGCTCGAAGGGCTTTCGCGCAAGGAGATCGCCTCCCGCACTGGCCTCTCCCTTGGAACCGTGAACGGTTATATTCGTGACCTATACGGATTTTACGCTGTTAATTCCCACGCGGAGCTCATCCGGTTACGCTCCTGCCACCCTTCCACCTCTTCTACTCCTTTGCCATGGATCGCACGTTAAGTCTTGAAGATGCCTCTGCCATCGTTCGCCTTTTGGGGGAGGTCTGCGTTCTGCCCGGGAACCACGAGGAGAAAAAGACCCATCTCATGAACGGCCTCTGCGCGCTCATTGATGCCGACTACTGGGCGTGGGTGCTCGTAGCGGAATTGGAGCCGGGGCGCTTTCCGGTTTATGTCGGGTTTGTCAGTGGCGGCTTTGCGGAGACGCAGCTCACCGAGTTTCTCGAAATCCAGACCCACCCCGGCATGATCGAATGGACCGTCCCGATGGCCACCGAATTTCAGGCCACCCGGCGGCACCTCACCCGCAATGTTCAGGATCAGTTCGATTACGCCGATTTTCTCGCCTCCGAAGTCGGCCAATGGTGGACCCGCGCCGACATCCAACCCCGTTGCATCACCTTCCACCCGCTCGATGACGGCTCGACCACCGGGATCGGGATCTATCGCCGGGCAGGTCGTCCCCTCTTTGGCGCCCGGGAGTGCCGGATCGCCCATATCCTGCTCACGGAAGTCCCGTGGCTTCATACGATGGGCTGGCCGCAGGATCGTTGCGCCTCCATCCCACATCTCTCCCCCCGGATCTGGCTCGTGCACGAACTCCTGCTCCAAGGGTACACCCGCGCCCGGATCGCGGAGCACCTCGGCCTTTCGCCCGCTACCGTCAATGGCTACGTGAAAGAAGTCTTCCGCCACCTCGGGGTGCATTCGCAGCCCGAATTGATCGCCCGTTTCCGTTCCGGCGACGGCGGCGACATCGCCCGGAACGCCCGTTCGGCATGAAGGGCGGGGCGGCGCGGCGAAACGACGCACGCTCCACTACGTAGTTGACCAACGCTTCAAAATGCCTACGTTGTTGGATCAAACACCCTGAAGGGCTCTTGAAGGAGCGCTCCTCTCTGTCATCCTGAGAGAGAAGGCGACCGTTTGGAGCCAGGATTCCGTACCCTTTTTTATCTCCATGGCTCAGTTAGAAAACCGCCCTCCCAAGGAAAGCCCGCCGCGTCAAAACGGGGGGGCCAACGGCAACGACCCGAACTTTAACTGGCGCACGGTGATCATGTTCATCGCCGCCATTTCGCTCATCGGCGTTACCTTCTTTGTCAACCCGATGCGCAACCCCGAGGCTGTCGAGTGGCACCAGTTCCGCGAGATGCTCGAAGGCCGCAGCGAGAAAAAAATCGTCTCCAGCACACCGCTCACGATCGTGGTCGAGGACCAGAAGGCGGTCAACATCATCACCGGCAAGTATGTCACGCCGCCGGATGAAACCACGCAGGCTGACTTCCGCGTCGTCGTCGACCCGCGCGTGGAGACCGATATTGTCAAACGGATCACCGATGCCGGGCTCAAATACACCTTCCGCTACGATACGAGCGCCGTGGTCAACACGCTGCTCGCCTTCCTGCCGATCGCTCTCTTTTTGCTGATCCTCTATTTCCTCTTCCGCCAACAGTTGAAGATGGCAGGGAAGGGGGCGCTCAACTTCGGCAAGAGCAAGGCGAAAATGATGGCTCGGGATCGCAACAAGATCACCTTTAAGGATGTTGCTGGCGTTGAGGAAGCCAAGGATGAGGTCGAAGAACTCGTCGAATTCCTCAAAGACCCGAAGCGCTTCCAGAAGCTCGGTGGACGCATCCCTAAGGGGGTCCTCCTCGTCGGCCCTCCCGGGACCGGCAAGACGCTCCTCGCCCGTGCGATCGCCGGAGAGGCTGATGTGCCGTTCTTCTCGATCAGCGGTTCGGATTTTGTCGAGATGTTTGTCGGCGTCGGCGCGAGCCGTGTCCGCGATATGTTCGAGCAAGGCAAGAAGAACGCCCCGTGTCTGATCTTTATCGACGAAATCGACGCGGTCGGGCGGCATCGTGGCCATGGCCTCGGCGGTGGGCATGATGAACGCGAGCAGACGCTCAACGCCCTTCTCGTCGAGATGGACGGCTTTGACACGCAGGAGGGGGTGATCATTATCGCCGCCACCAACCGGCCCGACGTGCTCGACCCGGCGCTGCTGCGTCCCGGCCGTTTCGACCGGCAGATTACCGTCAACCTCCCCGATGTTAAAGGGCGCGAACAGATCCTCAAGGTTCACGCCAAGCGGGTCAAAATCGGTGATGATGTCGATCTCGCCGTGATCGCCCGCGGGACGCCCGGCTACTCCGGAGCGGAACTCGCCAACGTCATGAACGAAGCCGCGCTGATGGCAGCGCGACGTGGGAAAAAATCGATCTCTCTCTCTGATCTCGAAGACGCGCGGGACAAAGTGCGCTGGGGCCGCGAACGCCGCAGCCTCGCGATCAGTGAAAAGGAGAAGGAGAACACCGCCTATCACGAAGCCGGCCACGCCCTTCTACTTGAACTGCTCGAACACACCGAGCCGCTCCATAAAGTGACCATCATCCCGCGCGGCCCTTCGCTGGGCTCCACCATGTGGCTGCCGCAGGAGGACAAGTACACCATGCGCAAGAACGAGTTGCTCGATGATCTTGTCGTCGACATGGGCGGTCGCGTCGCGGAAGAGTTGGTCTTTGGCGACGTCACCAGCGGCGCTCGTGGCGACATCAAGATGGCGACCGGACTCGCCCGCAAGATGGTCTGCGAATGGGGGATGAGCGAGAAGATGGGGATGGTCGAGTATGGCGAGCACGAAGATTACGTCTTCCTCGGCCGCGACCTTAACAAATCGCGCGACTATTCCGAAGCCACCGCACAGGAAATCGACAAGGAAGTGCGCCGTCTCTGTGACGAAGCGTACGCCCGGGCGACCAAGATCCTCTCTGAGAACCGCGACAAGCTCAAAGCCATCGCCGAAGCGCTGTTGGAATACGAGACACTCGATGGCGACCAGATCCGCGATATTCTCAAATACGGCCACATGAAGAACCCTCCGCCCTCGGCTGGGGGCAACAGCGGTGGACGTCAATCAGAGGTCGAACCACCGCCGCTCCCCTCCGGAGGGGCTACGATCGCACCCGATTATCCACACGGACTGACGGAATCTCCTGCATGAAGCACGTCGACGAAACTTTTTAACGCGGTGGGCGGGGGAACGAACTTCTCCCGCCCTTTCGCTACTCAACCATGGGAAAGGACGAAGAGGCGGCAGCAATCGTAGAGGGTCATCCACCGATGCCCCCGGCCAGAGATGCGTCCGTCGCCATCGTTGTCGATCCCACGGGGAAAATCGTCGGTGTCGCGGCGTCGTGGAAAGCATTTCTCGCCGCCTCCGGCCTCGATCCTGCTTTGGCAGAGGTTGGGATGAATTACGCCGACGTCTTACAACATTGGGACCCGCAAGCGCCAGAGGCGTTACAGGAAGTTTGGCAGGGTGACCGGCAAAGAGTGCTCGAAGTGACCGGGGCCAAGGGGGGGATCGAAGTGGAAGCGCAAGCCCTCCCACCTCCGCAGGGCGGCGCCCTCCTCACCCACCGTCGCCGCCAGCCCAAACTCCCGGCGTACGATCGCAGCCGCACTCTTTTTCGCGATATTTTAAGCGAAACGCACGACGCGGTCTTTCTTTGCAGCCCCTCGGGCCGCCTGCTATTGGCCAACCGGACGACGCTTGACTGGCTCGGATTGCCGGAGGAAGAGGCGCTCGGGAAGAAGATCGCCACCACCTTTTCGCCGGAATGTGCCCGACTGCTTCTGGAGGGGAACGCCGAAGTCATCGCCGCTGCGCAGACACAAGTGCTGGAAATCCCCGTGCCGATGGCGCGCCGGGGGATGCGTACCTTCCTCGTCACCAAAGGGTTACACCGCAGCGCCACCGGCAAAATCAAGGGAGTCTTCGGGATCGCGCGTGACATCTCCGGCGTCCGCGCGATGGAGCGCGAGATCATCGACACCAGCGACAAGGAGAAGCAGCGCATCGGGCAGGAACTCCACGAAAACCTCTGCCAATACCTCGTGGGAATTTCCCTTTTGGGCAACGTCCTCTACGAGGAACTGCTTCGGATGAAGGTTAAGCAGGCCGAGGACGCCCGTCAGATCACTACGCTGGTCAAAGAAGCCATTACCGAAGTGCGTGCTTTGGTCAAAGGGCTCTCGACCATGCCGCTGGAGCAGGAGGAAGGGCTCAACGATGCGTTGCGCGATCTCGCCGAACAGGCCCGCATTATCAGCAAGATCCCGTGTTCGCTGCGCGTCCCTTTCCGCGCCAATTTTGTCGATCCTTCCGTCGCAGTTCATCTCTTCCGGATCGCGCAGGAAGCGGTTCACAACGCCATCAAACACGCCCGGGCGACGCGCCTGCAAATCTCGCTCACCAACAATCGCCAAGCCATCATCCTGTGCGTTAAGGACGACGGGATCGGCTTTTCCGGCACCCGTCCGCTGGTGACCGACGCCAGTTCCGGCCTCGGCCTCCATATCATGCACTACCGCAGCCGCGCCATCGGCGCCCGGCTGGAGATCGAACGCCTTGGCGAAAAAGGGACCGCCGTGATCTGCACCCTCCCGAAACGCGGAGGGTAGGGGAGCACCGCCCTCACACCCACTCTCCCGCTGGTAAAGTCGTGCCGGTGCTTTCGACACTTTCGACAACAATCTTCCACTTCATATCATTTCCGACATTGCCAAACAGGGGGAGTTTCGGTATCGACTTGGCTTTTACTTCTCTCTTCCATCATGACGAAATTAAAGTTCGCGGTCCTTGGGCCACACCGGCGGGGACGCATCTCCTTTCACCTTCACCGCCCACAGGAGGGGCTGTTTTTAACAGCGCTTTGCGGTCACCACCTTGAGGGTCTCGAAGATTATCACGAGAAATGCGGCCCGGGGCTTAAAACCACCTGCGACTATCGCGAGATCATGAGCGACCCGGAGATCGACGCCGTGCTCGTCTGCACGCCCGATCACCTTCATGCCGAGCACACGCTCGCCGCTCTCGAAGCCGACAAGCACGTCTTTCTGGAAAAGCCGATGGCGATCACGGTGGAGGATTGCGACCGCATCCTCCAAGCCGCTGCCCGTAGCAAGGGGAAGCTCTATGTTGGCCACAACATGCGTTTTTTCCCGGTCATCCGCAAAATGCGCGAACTCATCGACGCGGGACGCATCGGTCGGGTGGAAGCGATCTGGTGCCGCCATTTCATCAGCTACGGCGGTGATGCCTATTTTAAGGATTGGCACTCTGAACAGCGCTACACCACTAGCCTGCTTCTTCAGAAAGGGGCGCACGACCTTGATGTGATCCATTACCTCGCCGGATCGTACACCCGCACCGTCGTCGGTATGGGCAAACTGAGCGTCTACAACGAAGTGAGCGACCGCCGCGCCGCTGACGAGGTCTCCGCCGTCACCTTCAACCGCGACAACTGGCCCCCTCACACGCAAACTGGGTTGAGTCCGATCATCGACGTCGAGGATCACAGCATGTTGCTCCTCGGGTTGGAAAACGGAGTGCAGGCCTCCTACCTCCAATGCCACTACACTCCCGATGATTGCCGCAATTACACCGTGATCGGGACCGAAGGCCGGATCGAGAATTATGGCGACCACTCCTCAGAGGATCAATGGGCCTCCGTCCACCTCTGGAACCGCCGCATGGGGTACCAGCCCGAAGGGAATGAGATCTTCCGCATCCCCCACATCGAAGGGAGCCACGGCGGCGCTGATCCGCTCATTTTTGAGGATTTCCTGCGCCTGCTCCGTGGAGAGAAAACCGAAGGGGCGACGCTCCTTGATGCCCGCATGGCAATCGCCGCCGGTTGTGGCGGGACTGAGTCGCTGCGCCACCGCAGCCGCATGGTAGAAATCGCCCGGCCATCGGAGGCATAACTGCAATAAGGTTGCATTTCCGAATGGCGCGATAGAGGGTTTCCCTTGTCGCGCCATTTTTTCTTCTGTGAAAGCAACCTTCATTACCGGCTTCCTCGGTTCGGGAAAGACCACCTTCCTCAAACGCCAGCTACGGCACCATGCAGGGGTTCGCTTTGGCGTCCTCGTTCACGATCTCAGCGAACTGGAAGTCGACGGGGAACTGATCCGACTCGGCGAGGCCGTCGGGGAGAGAGACGGCACGCTGGTGAGCCTCTTTGGAGAGACAACGGAGGCGGCTTTCGTCACGGCGCTCGAACAACTGGGCCGCTCCGGGATTGACCATCTCCTGATCGAAAGCTCCGGGGGCAGAGACCCCGCCGCGCTTCTCCATGCGCTCCTTGTCTGCCCCGAAGTGACGCTTGGGGCCGTGGTGACGCTGGTCGATGCGCGGGCGCTTGCTCATGATTTTGCAGCAGGGCGTGCGCTCCTCACCCCCCAGCCTCAGAGCACCGAGACGCTTTGGTGTGAACAAATCCGTCTGGCAACCCATCTGGTCGTCACCAAAGGCGATCTTCTCGCCCCCCGGCTGTTGTCGGAAGTGCTCGAACATCTCGCGATCCTCAATCCCGAAGCCACCTTGCTGGTCGCTCCCTATGGACGGGTTGATTTTCAGCCGTTGCTGGAAGCGCCCCCTTATCAACGCCGCCCTGGGAGCGGTGCCGGGGAATACGACCTCGGCTCCCGCGTGATCACCGACCCACGTCCATTCCACCCGGAACGGCTCTGGCGCCTCTTCCGCGAAGAACTCGGCCTCGGCATCTACCGCAGCAAAGGGTTCATCTGGCTGGCGTCGCGCCCGGATCATGTGCTGCTCTGGAATCAGGCGGGAGGGGCTTTTTCGCTGGAGCTTCTCGGTCTTTGGAGAGCGGCTCTCGTCAACGACCCAAACCTGCTGGCGGAAGAAAGAGCGGCGCTCCAACAACGGCTCGCCGGAGCGCATCCCCTCTTTGGCGACCGACGCAACGAGCTCACCGTGATCGGCACCGCCCGCGATCGCGCCATTTTTGTACAGGGACTCGAGGCAGCTCTATTAACGCCGCAGGAAGTTGCCCTTTGGCTCAAAGGCCACCGTTTTCGTGACCCTTGGCCGACCCGCCTCAAAGAACTTGATTAAAATCGGGGGTGGCCTCCCGCCGTGAAAGCACACCGCTGATGAAAAAATCTGCATTTTAGCGAAGGGTTGGCACGAAACCTTCTTCGCGCCGACAGGCCATTTTTGTTCGTGATTCTCCGTACCTTAAAAAGCTTTTTATCACTCATGACGTCAAAATTGACTTTTTTCTCTTGAACTTGCGAAAGATCGTGACATCTTTCCTGATTCATCGTCGTGGCACCTCTATCGGATAGCATCGGATCTCTCTCCTCTGTCGTCAGGCCTCCCCTGAAATCGACATCTGGTCCGCGTTTCAGGTTTGAACAGGAGGCACCCCGTCGTTCTTCCCCGCCCATGCCTCTTTACGCTCCCACAATGGATTTTGTGCACCACCCGTTGGCTGCGGTCCCGGCCAATCTGGTCCGTGTACCGCTGGTGGTCGATCGTCACACTCTCGCCAAACGGCGCTGGCGCGGCGTAGCAGAGGATAAGCACGAATTCGGGTTTGACCTCGATGAACCGCTCTATCATGGAGCCATTTTCTTCGCTTCGGAAGAGAACTTCTACGTGCTGCTTCAGGAGCCGGAGTCGATTCTGGAAGTGACGCTCAACCAGCCATCGGTCGCCGCAAGGATTGCGTGGATCGTCGGTCACAGCCATTTCCCGATCCAGATCAAAAATGGAACGCTCCGCGTCGCCGACGCTCTGGCGACCCGCCGCCTTTTCGCCCGTGAGCATGTCTCCTTCCGGGAACGCAAAGCGGTTTTCCAGCCGCTCAAGCCGGGCCTCCCGCACTGAGGGCGCTAAGAAGGCGCCCCGCGTTTCTCTGATCGGCCCCCCTCTTACTCCTCGGCCTGTTGCAGATCGGTGAGTTTTTTGTAAATCCCGTCGAGCGCCATCAGCTCGGCGTGGGAACCCGATTCCGCCACAACCCCGTGGTCGAGCACATAGATGCGATCGACGTGCCGGATCGTCGAGAGGCGATGGGCAATGATGACGGCCGTGCGCCCTTCGAGCAGGGTGGCAAAGGCTTCCTGAATGAGCGCTTCGCTGGCGCTATCGAGGGAACTGGTCGCCTCATCGAGAATGAGAAGCGCCGGATCTTTGAGCAAGGCCCGCGCGATGGCGATCCTCTGGCGTTGACCGCCGGAGAGTTGCACGCCGCGGTCGCCCACGAGCGTCTCGTATTGCTGGGGGAAGCGTTCGATGAACTCGTGGCAGTTGGCGCGACGGGCGGCGTTGAGGATCTCCTCATCACTCGCACCCGGCTTGCCATAAGCAATGTTCTCGCGGATGGAACCGCCAAAAAGAAGCACCTCCTGCGGGACCAGCGCCATGCGGCGGCGCACTTCGGAAAGGCCGAAAGCCCGCGCCGGTTGCCCGTCGAGTTCAATCGCCCCGCCGGTCGGCTCGTAAAAGCGAAGCAGGAGGGAGGCAATGGTCGATTTCCCCGCGCCGCTGGAGCCGACGATGGCGATCTTCTCCCCGGCTTTGGCATAAAGGGAGACACCGCGAAGCACTTGCAGATCGGAGCGCGACGGGTAGGCGAAGGCGACCTCATCGAAACGAACCTCTCCGTTGAAGTCGAGCTTCCCGGCACTCTCGCCCGCGGCTTCGAGCGCTTCGGGCGTTTCGTTGAGCATCTCCCGGGCGCGTTCCGTTGCCCCGAGGGTGCGCTGCAACTGGCTAAACACCTCCGCGAATGAGGCCACGGAACCGCCGACAAACATCGTGTAAAAGACAAAGCGGGTCAGTTCGCCGTAAGTCAGCTCGCCGCTTTGCAGCAACGTCGCTCCGTACCAGAGAACGATGAGGATGGAGCCAAAGATCCCGAGGATGATGAACGAGATCAACCCGGCGCGGAGGCGGGCCGCTTCGAGCGCGGTCTCCAGATAAGCGCCAAGCTGCGTGCTGTAGCGCCCTTTCTCGTAGTTCTCGTTGCCGAACGCCTTCACGTTGGCGACCCCCTGAAGCGTCTCCTCGACCACGGTTGCGCTGGAGGCGAGTTGATCCTGATAAATGCGCGAATGCCGGCGAATCTTGCGCCCATAGAGCACCGCCAGCAGGATGAGCACCGGGAAGGAGGCGATCATCACCAAAGAGAGCTTGATCGAGGTCAGAGCGATAAAAATCACCCCGCCGACCAGGAGCGCCACCTGCCGGATACATTGCGGCACGGTGCTGGAGATGGTGTCTTCAATCAGCGAAAGATCACTCGCGAGCCGGTTGGCCAGTTCGCCAACCCGGTGGACGCCGAAAAACTGCATCGGCAACGAGATCAGCCGCCCGTAGAGATCGAGCCGAAGCGAGACGACGCTTCTCTCCCCGACCTGCGCAAACCAGTAGGATGAGAAGTACATCAGGACGGCCTGCACCACCAGCGTCCCAAAGAGAATCGCGGTGATCGCCTCAATGGTCAATCGCCACGGAAGCTCCGGGTCTTTGACCGAGGGGACGGCGGCGTCGAGCAGATGCCCGACGAGCATCGGGAAGAGCAACCCGAAGGCCATCGAGATGCTCGAAAGGAGCATCGCAGCAAAGAAGCGCCCTTTATAGGGACGGATGTAGACCCAGAGGATGCCGACATCCTCCACGGCGCGGGAGAAAAAGCTTTTGGACGGAGCGCTCACAGATGCCCACGACTTTTGTCACGAGCGCGAAAATTGCAAGTCCCCATGGCAGAAAAAAACCCGGTGCAGGCGATCCACACCGG
Organism: Chthoniobacteraceae bacterium; assembly: GCA_037189865.1. Lineage (GTDB taxonomy): Bacteria > Verrucomicrobiota > Verrucomicrobiia > Chthoniobacterales > Chthoniobacteraceae > DATMFV01. The sequence goes on from JBBCIW010000002.1 coordinate 396,226, forward strand.
GTTTTTCTGTCATTCTCTTTGACGCTCGCTACGCGGTCGGGATCAGCAAGGCGTAGTGGATCGCTCCGGCGCGCAAAGCGTGCGAGCCTTGCCAGGAGGCGGCAATCTTGCCATGGGCCGTCCCGAGGGCGTTGACATGAAAGATCATGTCGCACAGGAAGGGGCCGGAAGCGATGCCCGCCTTGGCCCGGTCCACCGAGAGACGCAGGACGTAGCCGGAGGCATCACGGTGGACCTTCGCCGTCGCTCCATCATAAGGACGCCCTTCGGTAAACCAGGAGTCGATCATCACGCGCGGGTTGGCTTCATCGGGGAAGACGACCAGCGGCGGCTCTGGCGTCGCGGCCTTGGCGGGATCGCGCAAGGCGATTTCCACGGCGCTACCATCAAAGTAGCACGGGTCGGTCCGAAGATCGGTATCATCGACGGCCACCTCCAGCTCGACCGTCTCCGGGGTGAGCCAAAGGGTCCCATCGGCGACGCGGTTGCCGCTCCATTCGACCTGAAAGGGCAAACGGCGCTCCCCAGTGGCGTCGACGGGGATTTCGTGCTGGTTGCGTTTGGGGAAGGCGAGATCGCGCTCCACGGTTCGCAACGACGGCGATCCGATTGAAAGCTCGCCCTCAAACGGGGCCTCTCCACGGCAGACGCTGAAAGGAACCTCCTGCCGCGCCCCGGCTTCGACCTTCACGGTGAGGCGAGGGGAGGGGAGGACTTCCGCCCCGTCGGCACCGCGCACGGCGATGGTGACCTCGCCCTCAAAGCATTCGGCAGTTTCGTTCTCCGCCACGAGCTTAAAGGCGGCCTCACGCTCTTCACCCACGAAGGGGACACCCTCGGGTTCGATGGAGAGGAAGACACGGGCGACCGAGGCGAGCGGCTTGCCGGTATTGCGGACGACCGGCTCGAACTCCCCGAGCATCCCGTCGCGCTGGTGGGCCTCGATCAAGTCGTCACACATGGCCCAGATCTTATCGAGCGGCAGGACGCTAGAGGTGTGCGGGTCCATCATGACGGCCTGATAGATATAGTCCCGACGCCCGGTGCGCGCGGCTTCGACGGTTAATTCCTGCACGTTAAGGTTGGTATGAATGATGGCAGCCAGTTGCGGCGGCAGCTCGCCGATCCACGTCGGGGAGATCCCCTGACGGTCGACCAGACACGGCACTTCCACCGAGCACCCTTGGGTCAGGTTCGTGATCAGGCCGGTGTTGGGGACGTTGCCATAAATGACACTCGGCTCCCCGGAGACGATCGAATTGATGATTGTCGAGCCGTACTCGACGCTCCTGCCAATCTCGACCGGGCGCGATTCATCGAGCAACTCGCGCTCGACAAGGTCCCAGCGCCCTTCCATCGACTCGCACCGCCGGATGTATTCATTGATCGGGATGCGGAATTTGGCGATCTCCTCTTCCCCGTGATGGATGAAGTACGGGACGTACTCGCTCTGGTGCTCGCTTGATTCGGTGACGAAGTAGCCAAGGCGGCGCATCATTTCAAAGCGGACGCGGTCACACCCATAGGCGCCGGGGTCTTCCATCGCGCGGAAGAGGAGCGGGTAGGCATCTTTCCCATTGTACTCAAAGCGCAGGAAGAAGGCCATGTGGTTGATCCCGGCGACCGTGTAGCTCACCTTGCGGGGGTCGAGCCCGCAATATCCGGCAATCTGGCGGGAAGTCCCCTGCACGCTATGGCAAAGGCCGACGGAGGGGAGCGCGGTGATCTTGTCGATCGCCCACATATTCATCGCCATCGGGTTGGTGTAGTTGAGCAGAAGCGGATTGGGCGCGCCGACCTCCTGCACCATCCGGGCGACTTCGACCAGCTTCGGGATGGAACGCAGCGCGCGGAAGACGCCGCCGACCCCGAGCGTATCGGCGATCGTCTGCTGGACGCCGTAGCGGGCGGGGATCTCAAAATCGACCACGGTGGAGGGCTTGTACCCGCCGACCTGAATGGTCGTGATCACAAACCGTGCTCCGGTGCACGCCTGCCGCAGATCGGTCGTCGTCTCGACACGAGCCTTGACGCCGAGTTGCGCGACAATCCGGCGCACCAGCTTCCCGATCACTTCAAGGCGACCGGCGTGGATGTCCATCAGGCAGAGGGTTGCCTCCTCCAGCGCGGCGTACTGGAGGATGTCGCAAACGAGGTTCTTGGAAAAGACGACGCTCCCGGCGCCGACCAGAGTAATTTTGAGCATGCCTTTTCATTTAACTCCACTTGGGCCTGAAACCAAGGCGCAAGGCGTGATTTACATCGGCTCTTTTGTGATATTTAGTAGAAGACAACATGCCAGTCCTCCACCCCTCCTTCATGCTCTTCTCCCCGTTTGGTAATCTCCGGGAGAGCGTTCAGAGCAGCCGCTACCGCTGGGATAATCTCCAGCGTGGAGATGAAACATTTGTGATTATTCAGCGCACCCGATCGGGCTGCGGAGCGTTCCGGGTCGACGGACGAGTGCACCCTGTTCCGGTTGATCACGCTTTTATCGCCATTGTCCCCGAGCCGAGCCTCTATTTCTACCCGCGTGACGGGCAGGAACCGTGGGACTTCCATTGGATTAACCTTTACGGCGCGGCAGCCATCTCGCTCATGACGGCCTTCCGCGCCACTTACGGGCCGGTGCTCCCGCTCCCGGGGGCGACCCCGGCGGGGAAGCTCTTTATGCAACTCACCGACCACGCCACGCAGCACGGCTTGGCCGATCCCTTTGAGGTCAGCAGCACCTGCTACCGCTTTATCATGGAATGGGGGCGGCAACTCTCGCGACCGCTTCTCCAGCAGGGCGACCCGGTGGAAAACGCGCTCGCGCTCTGTGCGCTCCGCTTTCGCGAGCGGATCGGCGTGAAGGAACTCGCCGCGAGCACTGGCTTGAGCCGCGAGCATTTCACCCGGCTCTTTACGCAAAAAACCGGCCTCTCTCCGGCGCTCCATTTGCGCCGCCTGCGAACCGCCGCCGCGCGGGAGATGCTCGCGCGCCCCTCCGTCACGCTCAAGGAGACGGCGCTCCGGTGCGGCTTCCCTTCCGCTCGGACCTTACGCAAAGCGCTGGCGGAAGAGAAACCCGCAGTGTAGGAATAAGGGCGCGATGACAACGCTCAAAGAGGTTGCAGCCGCTGCCGGGGTTCACCTTGCTACGGCCTCCGCTGTGCTCAACCGCGCTGGTGGCAATACCCGCGTGGGGGAGGAGACACGGGCGCGTGTGCTGGAGGCGGCGCGGCGTCTTGCCTATATCCCCAACGAAACGGCGCGGCGGCTGCGGCGGAAGGTCTCCGATACGGTCGGCTTCCTTGGCGGCGATTGGCGCAACCCTTTCTTTGCCGAACTCGGCGCGGCGCTGGAGCGGGAGTTGGCGACTCATGGGCTCCAACTGATGATCCTCCACGTCGCCGAAACCGGTGCGGGGCTACACCCGGCGATCACCCTCCTCCAACGACAGGGGGTGGAGCGGATCATCGTATGGGAAGAGGGGGAGGCGACGGCGCCCCCCGGGGCACCTCTCAGGCTTTTACCGATCGGCTTCTCCCGCAAGAAACGCCCCGGCATCTGGCTCGATCTCGAAGCTGCCGTGGCCCTCGCCGTCGGTGTGATGGTCGAGCGCGGCTACCGTCAGCTCGGCTTCTACGCTCCCCGCCAGCGTGGGGAGAGCCCGAGCGTCGGGGCTCGCCAGAATGCTTTCCGTGCCGCTTGCCGTCGCCTACGCTTGCCAGCACCCGTCGTCACCTTCTTTGAAGGGGAGGCGTGGGACCTCGAAGCGGCGACGCAAGGGGCCACCGTTGCCCTGCGCCAGCACCCGGAGGTGGAGGCGTGGATCGGCTTTAACGATCTGGCAGCCCTCGGGTTGCTCAACCAGATGCCCCGCAGTGCCAGTCGGAGGGTTTTCTGCTTTGACGGGACAGCGCTCACCCGTTGCCACCCCGGCAGCCCCGCCTTTCTCGATCTCCAGATCGCTACCCTTGCGAATCTTTGCGCGCAACGTCTCGCCCAGCCGCACCCGGGCGAAGAGGCGATTTTCCTGCGTCCGCAACGCTTCAATCACTAGCTTCTAAAAAAAGAGTCGACAGTCGCCTTCAAATGACCGAACGTTCGGTCAACTGTTCTTCCTGATCGCTCCCTACCCTATGAAAATTACTGCCATACGCCCCTTTGTCTGCCATGCCCGGATGAGAAACTGGATCTTTGTGAAAGTGGAGACCGACCAGCCCGGCCTGCACGGCTGGGGCGAGGCGACGCTGGAGTGGCATACCCGCTCGGTCCTCGGAGCGATTGAAGACCTTGCCCCGCTGCTCGTCGGTGAAGATCCCCGGCGTGTCGAGCATCTCTGGCAGATGATGTATCGCCAGCATTTCTGGCATGGCAACGGCGTCGTCCGCGGGACGGCGATGGCGGGGATCGACCTTGCGCTCTGGGATATTCTCGGCAAGTCGCTCGGGGTGCCGTGTCACCAGCTCTGGGGCGGGCCGGTGCGCGACCACGTCCGGCTTTACTGTCACCTCGGCGGCGGGAAAATGGAGGATTTCTACGAGACCCGGCCCGACGATGCCCGCCGTTTCGCGGAGTTAGCTCAGCAGGTGGTCGAACAAGGGTTCACCGCCTTCAAATCGATGGCGATCCCTGAACAGATGCCGCTCGAAGGGGTTGCCCCTGTTCGCTATGCAGAGGCTTGTGTCACAGCGATGCGCGAGGCAGTGGGGGAGGGGATCGACATCATGGTCGACGGCCACGCCCGCCCTTCCCCGGCGATGGGGTTGCAATTTGCCAAAGCGCTCGAACCGTACGGCCTCTACTTCCTTGAGGAGCCGTGCTGGCCAGAGCATTTCGACGGCATGGCTCGGATCACCAACTCGGTCGCTACCCCGATTGCGACCGGAGAGCGGCTCACCTCGGTTTACGCTTACAAGGAACTCTTTGAAAAACAGGCAGCCAGCGTGGTCCAGCCTGATATTACCCACTGCGGCGGATTAACGGCGGCACGGCGGATTGCAGTCTTGGCAGAAGCGCACGGTATCCCGGTCGCCCCGCACAATCCGCAAGGGCCGGTCAGCACGGCGGCTTCCCTTGAACTCGGATTCGCTACCCCCAACTACCTGATTTGCGAAGCGGTACATCAGGACGTCCCGTGGCGGGACGAGGTGGTCGAATGGAGCCCGCTTCTGGAGGAGAAAGGGCGGCTCATCCGGCCCGGCCAACGCCCCGGGTTAGGGATTGAGATCAATGAGAAAGCCGTTGCTCGACATCCCTTTGAACAGGAAATCCCGCGCCGCGCCTTCGGGCGGGATGGTTCCGTGATCGACTGGTAATTACGAAAGGAACTCATGAACTGGATCACTAGCGAAGTTCCACCCGTCCGGTTTGCCGACCTGCACGGCGGCACCGCCTTAATCACCGGTGCCTCCCAAGGGATCGGCAAGGCTACGGCGCAGTTGCTGCTCGAAAACGGCGTGCGGGTTTTTGGCCTCTCACGTTCCGGGGGCGGGCCGGAGCACCCGGCGTTTACGGCGCTCAGCGCTGATCTTTCCGATCTCGATGCGCTATCCCTAGCCATGGATCAACTTCGAAAAGAGACGACCACCCTCGATTATCTGGTCAATGTCGCCGGGGCTGATCCCAAGCACCCGATTGACGAGATCACCCAAAGGGAGTGGGACCAGCTCGTCGACCTGAACCTGCGCTCCTTCTATTTTACCATTAAAGAGGCTCTGCCACTGCTCCGAAAAGGGCAGGGGCGTTCCATCGTGAATGTCTCCTCGATCAATTATCGCCTCGGCATCCCCGGGCGCGCCCCTTATTCGGCGACCAAGGCGGGGATTCTCGGGTTAACGACCGGGCTGAGTCGTGAACTCGGGCGCGAGGCGATCCGCATCAACACGATCTCTCCGGGCTGGATCTTTACCGAGCGGCAGGTGAGCGAATACTTCGCTACCCCAGAGGCGGAGCGCCACCTCGCTACCCTCCACGAACGGCAAGCCTACCCGTTGCAAATCAGCGCGGAAGATATTGCCAACCACATCGCCTTCTACCTTAGCCAGACGAGCCGAGCCACGACGGGGCATAACGCGGTGGTCGATGGTGGCTGGCTACTGGAGTAGGTACATGCCGTTGCGCCGGAACTCCCCGGGGGAGAGCCCCATCTCCCGCCGGAAGATCTTCGCCAGATAGTTAGCATCACCAAGACCGCTCCGCGCCGCGACCTCCTTGATGCTCAAGCGAGGATTAGCGAGGAGATGCGCGGCATGGCGCAGGCGCAACTGGCGCAAATAGTCGCCCGGGGCGATCCCGTGGCTGGCGCGAAAACGGCGGGTGAAATGAAAGCGACTCATCCCGGCCATTCGCGCCATCTCCCCGACATCAAGCGGTTCGGAGAGGCGTCGCTCCCATTCCTTGCAAAGCGCAGCAAAGGGAGAGCGGAGCGTCGAGGCCGTTTCCCGACGGCCAAGTTCCATCGTAAAAGCATAGGCAGCCGCCGAAGTCGCCAGCGGGTCATCGAGCCTCCCGCTATCGGCCCGATGAAAGAGGTCGATCGCCATTTGGACAACCCGAGAGTCAGGCGAAAACCTCCGAACCGGGCCGTAATCGTGAAGGTAGAGATCGACTAGACGCAACACTTCGCTACCATAGAGACAGAGGTAGAGGAAACGCCACCTGTCGCTCTCCGGCGGTAGTTGGTAGCAATGATCATGCGGCACTTTGACCAGAAACGCCTCTTCGGGTTCGAGCGTGTAGCGTCGCCCTTCGTAGACGAGTCGCCCTTCCCCGGCGACGGTCCACTGAAAGATACAAAACGGCGTCTCCCCCCGTTCCAACCCATGCCAGCGGTAGCCGGGAGAGCGTTCATCAGCATAACCAATGACGCTCATCATCGCATGAAGCGGGTAGGGGCGTGCGCCAAAGAGGAGTGGTGCCTCCCGGGAACGACCGGGCGGGGGGAAGGAAGGCTTGAGCATGAATTTACCCATTGAAGCACAAAAACACGCAGGATCAAGGTTGTCCGTCGATTCCCTACCCTCTATTTTTTACCCATGTCATTCAAAATCGCCTTCATTGGGGCTGGGAGCATTGAGTTCACCCGGCGGCTCGTGCGCGACCTCCTAAGCGTGCCGGAGTTTGCCTCCATCGAACTTGCCTTCATGGACATCAACCCCTCCAATCTGGAACGAGTGGAGGCGCTCTGCCGCCGCGATCTTGAGTTCAACCACCTCCCCGCGCGGCTGACTTGTACGACCGACCGGCGCGAGGCGCTGCGCGACGCCCGTTATGTGATCCTGACAACCCGGATCGGCGGGGTCGACGCGCTCTTTCCCGATATTGAGATCCCGCTCCGCTATGGGGTCGATCAATGTATCGGCGACACCCTTTGCGCCGGGGGGATTTTTTATGGCCAGCGCGGGATTGCCTTCATGATGGAGCTTTGCCGCGATCTGCGCGAAGTCGCCGCCCCGGAGGTACTGCTCCTTAACTATGCCAACCCGATGGCGATGAACACGTGGGCTGCCAACACCTTCGGAAAGGTCAACACGGTCGGCCTTTGCCATGGCGTGCAACATAGTCATCAGCAGATCGCCGATGTGCTCGGGTTGCCGATCGGGGAGGTCGATGTCGTCTGCGCCGGGATCAATCACCAAACATGGTTTGTCGAGGTCCGGCACCGTGGGGCCTGCCAGTTGAGCCGGTTGCTGGAAGGTTTTGAGCGTCACGCCGAATACTCCCGGATGGAGCCGGTACGTGTCGATATGTTGCGGCGTTTCGGGTACTATAGCACGGAGTCGAACGGTCATCTTAGCGAGTACCTGCCGTGGTATCGCAAACGGCCCGATCAGGTGGAGCGCTGGAGCGGCCCGGGCGTCTGGATTAGCGGGGAGAGCGGCGGTTATCTTCGCTATAGTGTGGAGACGCGCCACTCTTTTGACACCGAGTTCCCGCAATGGATGGCGGAACCGCCCAAGCGCTTTGACTACCATCAACGGAGCGTCGAACACGGCTCCTATCTCATCGAAGCGATGGAGACCAACCGGATCTATCGCGGCCATTTCAACCGGATCAATCACGCGACGATCCCTAACCTTCCGCCCGATTGCGTGATCGAAGCGCCCGGCTATGTCGACCGGCTTGGCATCCATCTCCCGCAGGTCGACCCGCTACCGTGGGGATGCGCTGCTGTTTGCCAATCAAGCGTGCAGGTCCAGCGCCTTGCCGTCCATGCCGCTGTGCATGGCGATCTCGACGCGCTGCGGCAAGCAGTGTTGCTCGACCCGTTGGTGAGTGCTGTTTGCACGCCGGAGGAGGTCTGGCAAATGGTCGACGAACTGCTCGTGGCCCATGAAGCATGGCTACCGCAATACGCCGCCGTGATCCCCGGCGCAAAAGAACGCCTCGCCCAAGGCCCGCGCGTTCCGTATCGCAACCCGGACGGCCCGGCGCAACTGGCCGAGCAACGCAAGATCCCTTTAAGCGCAGTGGAAAAATCGAGCAAGTAGCTAGTTACCCGCCAACTCCGCATGTTGCGGACAGGTCACCAGATGATCGTTGACCATCCCGACCGCCTGCATGAAAGCATAGCAAATCGTCGTACCGACGAAGCGGAACCCGCGCTGGCGAAGCGCTTTGCTCAGAGCATCTGAATGCTCCGTGCGTGTCGGGATTTCGCTCAACGCCCGACGCCGGGGTTGGAGCGGGCGTCCATCAACAAAACGCCAGAGCCAGACATCGAAGCTCCCGAACTCCTCCTGCACGGCGAGGAACGCCCGTGCACTATCCACCGACGAGGCGATTTTGAGCCGGTTACGCACGATGCCTGCATTGCCGAGCAACTCCGCTTTTTTCGCATCGCTATATCGGGCGACTTTTTGCGGGTCGAAGTGGTCGTACGCCTCGCGGTAAGCGTCGCGTTTGTTGAGAATCGTCGACCAGCTTAACCCGGCCTGCGCCCCTTCGAGAATCAGGAACTCGAAGAGGAGCCGATCGTCATGCACGGGCCGGCCCCACTCCTCGTCGTGGTAACGGATGTCACGCTCCCGAGTGGCCCATGGACAGCGCGTGCTCATGATCAGCAGAGGCCGAGGGTCTCGTCGACCTTACGGGTGGTTTCCTCGAAACGGGCGGCGTGGGCGGCCAGCTTGGCATCTTCCACGCAGGCCGGGATCATCTCATGCAAACGGGCGCGCCCTTCCGGGCTGGCGAGCCATTGCGGAAAGCAGGTCTCGATCACTTCCAGCACGATATGCACGGAAACCGACGCTCCGGGTGAAGCCCCAAGGAGTGTAGAAAGGGTGCGGTCGGCGCTAGTAATCACCTCCGTTCCATAGTGAACGATGCCAGCCTCCCCATCGGTCTTCTTGATCGCCTGCACGCGAATCCCGGCTTCGATGACGCGCCAGTCCTCGCTCTTGGCAGCGGGGTAAAACTCGTGCAGCGAAGCGAGCCGATCTTCCTTACTCTGAAGCCCCTGCTCGACGAGGTAGCGAACGAGATCGAGGTTATGGATGCCGACTTTAAGAAGGGTAGCGATATTATCCGGGCGCACGGAGCCGGGGAGATCGGTCCAGCAACCGGTTTTGTGCAGAAATTTCGTCGTCCATGCTGCGAATGGGCCGAAGAGGAGGGTCTTTTTACCGTTGAGCAAGCGGGTATCGAGGTGCGGCACTGCCATCGTCGGCGCGGCACCGAGCGCCTGCCCGTAGACCTTCGCCTGATGACGGGCGATCACCTCTTCGTTTTCACAGATCAACCACTGGCCGCCGACCGGGAAACCGCCGAGCCCTTTGCTCTCGGGGATGCCGCTCTTTTGAAGGAGGCGCAAGCTGCCACCGCCCGCACCGATGAAGACAAACTTCGCCCGGTTTTGGTGCACCACCCCGGTCGTGACATTTTGCACGCTAACTTCCCACCCCTCGCCACAACGTTGGAGATCGAGCACCCGATGCCCCGGGCTGACGGCGCACCGGTCCTGCCGTCCAAGCCATTCGAGCAGTTTGCGGGCGACGTTGCCGAAGTTCACATCGGTGCCGTTCTCCATCTTCGTCGCGGCGATCGGCCCCGGCTCGCGCCCTTCCACCAGCAGCGGTGCCCATTGCGCGATCGTCTGCGGATCGGTGGAGAACTCCATGGTGCGGAAGAAATGATGCGCCTTGAGGCCATCGTACCGGGCGCGCAGGTAATCGACCTGTTCCTGCCCAACGACAAAGCTCAAGTGCGGCACCGGGCGGATGAAATCAGCCGGGGTGTCGATCATCCCGTTCTGTACGGCGTAGGCCCAGAACTGTTTGGAGCGCTCGAACTGTTCAAAAATCTCGATCGCCTTGGCGACGTTGACGCTCCCGTCCTTTTCCCGGTGGGGGGTGTAGCTCAATTCGCAGATCCCGGCATGGCCCGTCCCGGCGTTGTTCCAGCCGTTGGAGCTCTCCTGCGCCAGCTCTTCGGTGGTTTCATAGAGCTGGATGCTCGCCTCCGGGCGGAGCCGTTTAAGGAGGGCGCCAAGGTTGGCCGACATGATGCCGCTGCCAATGAGGATGATGTCCGGGTGGTCGACGCGTTGGGAATTCATGGTACGAAAGGAAAGAGGATAAGCAGCGCCCCGGGAGCAAGTCGATAAAAAGTCCGCTCGCCCGCTCATTGACAAACGGGGGAACGCGGTGGCATCGTCGGCCCTCTTATGACCACCCGCTTCTCCCTGCTGGCGCTGCTCCTCCTTGGCCTCTCCCCTGCCTATGCCAAGGAGCCAATCACGAAGGAACCGGCCGCCCCGGCCTATAACAAGAACATCAAGATTGAGCCGGTGCTGATCACCTCGACCACGGCGAATGGCCAGCCGATCGTCTACCAGACCAGTGAGAAGCCCGAGGTGCGCATCCTCTTAATCGAAGTCCCGCCGGGGGTGGAGACCGGCTGGCATATCCACCCCAATTCGTGCTATGCCTACCTCCTCTCCGGCAGCCTCACGCTGGAGCTTGAGGATGGGAGCGAGAAGACCTACCACGCCGGTCAGGGGTTAGCGGAAGTCGTCAACACCTTGCACAACGGGAAGAATCTCGGTGATGTCCCGGCGAAGCTGGTGATGACCGTGCTTGGCACCAAGGACGCCCCGGTTGCGATCAAGAAAGAGAAACCGTAACGCCGCGTTCGCGCAGCCACTCGACCATTGCCGGGGTCCATGCCCAGGCGTCGTTACCGCTCTCCGGGCGAATCGGCGACTGGCAGAGCAGGCCACCGTCGACGCGCAACTCCGTCCCGGTGACATAGCGGGCCGCTTCGGAGTGGAGGTAGCAGACCGCTTGCGCAATATCGCGCGGCTGCCCCCACCATCGAAACGGCTGTACCGGCGGGTTGGCCGCCGCCGCCTCTTCCCCGAAACGGGCGTGGAAGGCACGCCAATGTTCCGGCGGGATCGCGGCGCGGAAAAGAGGGGGCGGGTCGTTGATGATATACCCGGGGACGACCATGTTGGCGCGCACCCCGGCGGGAGAGAACTCGACACAAAGCGCCCGGAGCAACCCGGAGAGCGCCGCTTTGGTCATGGTATAGAGCGAATGACCGGGGGAGCCGAAGCTCGCCATGACGGAGCCGAGCAGGATGAGCGAATTGCCCGGCTTTGAGCGCAGGTGAGCGCCTAAATCGCGCGCCGCCAGCCAGCCGGAGCGCAGATTGCCGTTAAGAAGGCGCTCGTAATCATCAAGCGAAGTCTCCTCCAACGCTTCATGATGACCGATCCCGACATTGGCGACGACGAGGTTGGCCCGCAGCCCGAGCCGCTCGACTTCCTCACGCATCCGCGCCCATGCCTGCGGCCCGGTGAAATCGGCCTCAACGAAATGCACCCCTTCGCGCACGAGATCGGCCCCGGCCGGGTCGATGTCGCCGAAGACCACCTTCGCGCCATGGCCGGCAAAGGCTTCCACCAAGGCCGCGCCGATCCCGCGTGCGCCGCCACTCAAGACGACGCATTCATCGCGGAAATCCCATTGCGGCAACGGACGGGGAGCAGGGGGGAGGGGAGCCGTGTTCATCGTTGGAATTAGCTAAGGGAGGCGACCGCCCGGTGGGCTGCTTGCAGCGTGGCGTCGATGTCGGCGTCGCTGTGCGCGGCGCTCACCGACCATTGCTTGCACGGCAGCGGGAAGGCGTAAACCCCTTGCTGGATGAAAGCATGGCGCAAGCGGGCGTCGAGGTCAAAGTCGTGATGCTCCAGAATATCATGCCAATCGCGCGGGGCGTGATCCATGAAGTAAGGGCAGAACGCAGAGGCGTTACGCACGATCGTGACCGGACGGCCGAGCGGCGCGAGCGCTTCCTCCAACCCGGCGACGAGCCGGGCGGTGCGGGTGTCGAGTTCCCGGTAGAGCGCCCCGTCGTTGCGGCTCAGGATCGAGAGGGTGGCAAGCGCGGCGGCGACATTGACCGGGTGACCATTGTAAGTCCCGGCGACGAGGACGCGCTTCTTGGGATCAGGATCGCCGAAGAGATCCATGATCTCCGCCTTGCCGCCGAGGACGCCGAGCGGGAAGCCGTTGGCGACGGCCTTCCCAAAGAGCGAGAGATCGGGACGCACCCCGGCGACCGACTGATACCCCCCCGCCGCCGAGCGGAACCCGGTCTTCACCTCATCAAAAACGAGGACGACGCCGTAACGATCGCACAACTCGCGCAACCCGGCGAGGTAGCCCGGCTCGGGCAGGACGATGCCGACGTTTTGCAAAACCGGCTCGGTGATCAGCGCGGCGATAGAGTGGGTCTTGAAGACCGCCTCGACCGAAGCGAGATCGTTGAAATTAACGGTGTGAATCCGCCGCTGCGTGCTGGCGGGAATCCCTGCGGAAATCGGCAGGAAGGGGTATTCCTGTGCGGTGCGGCGCGGCCCGATCTCGGCGAGCGGCGGCATGACGGCGCGGCCGACTTCATCATGCCAGCCGTTGTAGCCACCGAGGGTGACGACCACATCCTCCCGCCCCGTTCGCGCCCGTGCGAGGCGGATGGCGAGGTTGGAGGCTTCGCTGCCGGTGTTCAAAATCTGGACGCGCTCCAGCGACGGGACCATCGCGCAAAGGGCGGCTGCCAACTCGGCTTCCCAGAGCGTCGGGCCGCTCCCCATGAGCGACCACCCTTTCTCCAGCGAGGCGGCGACGGCAGCGGTCACTTCCGGGTGCCCATGTCCGAGGAGATGCGGGGCGAAGGCGGCGTGGTAATCGAGATAAGTACACCCTTCGGCGTCGGTCAGACGGCTCCCCTTGGCAGAGACAAAGACGATCGGGAGGGCGGTTTTGCGGTTGAGAGAGACGACGCCACCGGCAATGTGGCGTTCGCTCGAAGCGATGATGTCGGCAGCTTGAGTCATGCAGTTTGTAAACATTATCAGGCTAAGTTTGTCAACATTTTAAGCAAGCGCCGTTCATCGCCGTGATCAGGCCGTTCATCCCCGCGAGGCTCCATTCGCCCAAAAAAGAGGGCGCTCCCCCGCCATTTTTCTATCCTGTGCCACAACCTTCGGAACTTTTTTGCCCATGAACCAACTGACGCAGACCCCATTGGACCGAACCGCCGCCCGCCCGAACCCCGCTGTTGCGCCGGAACGCTCATGGAAAGGGACGGTCGAAGCGACGATCGAACGGACACAGGCGTACCTCCTTGCCGATCAACGCGATGGCGAATACTGGGTGGGCGAATTGCTCGTCGATGTGACGCTCATTGCCGACATGGTGGCCTTTTACCATTGGTGGGATCGGGTCGACGCCCGCTGGGAAAAGAAAGCGGTCCATCATATTTTCTCCAAACAACTTCCGGAGGGGGGGTGGAACATCTACCCGAACGGCCCGGCGGAGGTCAACGCGACGATCAAGGCGTATCTCGCACTCAAACTGGCCGGAATCCCAGAGGAAGACCCCCGAATGCTCAAGGCCCGGGCGGTGGCGTACGCGCTCGGTGGTGTGCCGCGCATGAATACTTTCTCCAAGCTCTATCTGGCGCTACTCGGGCTGGTGGAGTGGCATCATGTGCCGACGATCCCGTGCGAGATCCTGCTTATCGGCAAGTGGTTCCACGTCAATTTCTGGGAGATGAGCAACTGGACACGCGCCATGCTCGTGCCGCTGGCGATCATCAACCACTACCGCCCGACACGGCAGCCGCGCGTCGGCATTTCGCTCGATGAACTCTACCCCAACGGCAAGCATGAACTGAACGAAACGCTTCGACCCCGTTTCTTTGATTTTAGCCTGCGCAACGGCTTCCTCTGGATCGACCGGCTCAACAAAGCGGCCGAATGGGTCGCCCGGCAAGGGTTGCACCCGTTCCGTACGAAGGCGCTAGCCAAGGCGGAGGCGTGGATGCTGGAGCGGTGCGAGGGGACCGACGGGTTGGCGGCGATCTTCCCGGCGATCCTCAATTCGCTCATCGCGCTCAAGGCGCTTGGTTACCGCGATGAACACCCGGAAGTGATCCGCGCACACGAGGAGTTGATCCGCCTCATGCACGAGGAGGCTGATTCAGTGCGGATGGAGCCGTGCCTCTCCCCGGTCTGGGATACGGCGATTGTCTCGATCGCCATGCGCGAGTCGGGGCTTCCCGCCGAGCACCCCGCGCTCCAACGCGCCGCCGAGTGGCTCATGGAGAAGGAGATCCGTTTCGCCGGGGATTGGGTTCACAAGAACCCGGCGCCGGTCGAGCCGTCGGGCTGGGTCTTCGAGTTCAACAACAAGTGGAACCCCGATATTGACGACACGGCGATGGTGCTCCTCGCCCTGCGCCGGATCGAAGTGAGCGACCGCGAAGCACGCGACGCCTGCCTCGCCCGGGCGATCCGCTGGCTGCTCACTTTTCAATGCCGCGACGGCGGCTGGGCGGCTTTTGACAAAGATTGCACGCGGAGCATTCTCGAAAAAGTCCCCTTTGCTGATCACAACGCAATGCTCGACCCGGAGTGTCCCGATATTACCGCACGCATTCTCGAACTGCTCGGGGAAGAGGGGTATCCCAAGGATCATCCGCAGATCGCCCTCGCGATCGACTACCTCAAGCGCGAGCAGCAGGCCGACGGCTCATGGTACGGACGCTGGGGGGTGAATTACATTTACGGCACATGGCAGGTGTTGCGCGGGATGAAGGCGCTCGGAGCCGACATGAACGAAGCATGGCTCACACGCGGACGCGACTGGCTGCGCCGTGTGCAACACCCCGGAGGCGGCTGGGGCGAGCGGTGCAACACCTATGACGACCCGGTTTTCAAAGGGATGGGGGCGAGCACGCCCTCCCAGACCGCATGGGCCGTCATGGGATTGTGCACCTTTGGCGATCCGCACGATCCGTGGCTCAAGGCCGGGGTCGAATGGCTCGTTGAAAACCAGAACGCCGACGGAAGCTGGACGGAGGAGGAGATCACCGGGACCGGTTTCCCGTGTGTCTTCTATCTCCAGTACGATATGTACCGCATCTCCTTCCCGCTTCTGGCGCTCGGGGCTTACCGCCAACTTCTCGCAAAAGAAGAGGCGGCAAAAGACCGGCGCTTTGAAGCGATGCTGGAGAGCGATCAATAAGTCCCGTCGAGCACGGCACCGAAGGCCCGGAGGCGTTCGCGCAGTTGCGGGAGAGCGATCTCGCGCGTGTCGCAGAGGTTCCCTTCGCTAAAGAGCTTCGCGGCGACCCCGATTGCCTGCCCCATCCCCATGCACGAACCCATGACGCGCATGGTGCCGTTCGCCTCGCGGTCTGCCGAAGCGCAACGCCCGGCGACGAGCACGTTGCGAACCCCCTGCGGCACGAGGCATCCCCACGGGATGTCGTAGGAGCCGCCATCAGCGACAGGGATGCGGATCTGCCCGGTGCCGTCCTGATGAATATCGACGTGGTGACACCCTTTGGCGACGCCGTGATCGCTCTTGGCGGCGGCGAGGACTTCCGCGCCGGTTAGCGAAGCTTCGCCGACGATCCGCCGCGTCTCGCGGATACCGAGGCGCGGTGCAATCCCGGCAAACGCTGCATTCTCAAACCCCGGCAGACTGGCGCGTAGGAAGGCGGTGCATTCGATCACCTGTTCGATCAACGGGGCGAGCGTCGCCGAGAGGGCGCGGGTGTTGGTGGCGTCGACGTTGGCAACACGCGTGGCATTGAGGCAGACTTCGCGGCGGCTATGCGAGGTCGGCTGGATCATGATAAGCGCGGTGGGGAAGAGTTCCTTGCGGGCGATCGCCCCGGCCATCAGCGGGCCATCCCCTTTGAGGAAGACCGCTGGTTCGCCCTGTTCACGCAGGGAGGCGGCCAGCTCCACATCAGTGCGCCCGGCGCGGATCGCCTCGCTCTCTCCAAAAGCGAAGTGCTCCGGGTGTTCACAAACGAAGTCGAGCAGCGGCGCGGTTTCGACACCGCTCAGGCGGAACATGAGCGAGATCGGCTGGAATTCGCCCTTCTCCCCGCCTTTGAGGAACGGCCCCCCGGCGAGCGCGACCAGATCAGCATCGCCCGAACAGTCGAGAAAGAGCGGGGCGCGGACTTCGCTTTTCCCCGATTTATTGAGGATACGGACCGCCTTCACGCTTCCCTCCTCCACTTCGACCTCATGCACAAAGGAGTGGAGAAGGAGGTCAACGCCGTAACGCGCCAGCACATTGACCACGGCGAGGCGCATCACCTCCGGGTCAAAGGCAACGTAGTAGATGAGCCGGTGATCGTTGATCGGGCCGATGTAGCCCCCGAGGCGCTCGCACTCTTCGAAAAATTCGCGGCTCAGGCCCCCCTGAATCCACTCGCCACGGGCGTTGACCGCGCCATCGACCGGCATCCCGCTGATCAACTCGCCGCCGACGGAAGGCCCGGCTTCGATCAACAACGTGCGCAAGCCGGTTTTAGCGGCGGAAGCGGCGGCGCAAACCCCGGCGGCTCCCCCGCCAAGGACGACAACATCATAGAGGTGGCTGGACATGAGGGCGGCAACCCTACCTCACGCTATCTCGCCAATGCAATGCTCGTAAGCGTAGAGCGTCGCCCGCTCCAGATGGAACGTCAGCGTGAGCGGGGCGGCGGGGGAGGGGGCGATGTGGCTGCTACGCCAGAGGACCGGGGCGCACAACGCCTCCCCCTCCAACGGTTGGCTCATTTCCCCGCAACCGTCGATCTCGACCCGCACGCTGCCGCCGGGGGCGGTGGTATAGTTGAGCCGCAAGGTCGACGGTTCGGAGAACGGTTCGAGCGTCAGCTTGAAGGAGCCGCTCTCCTGACTTCCTAGCCCGAAGAGGCGATGCTTGGGCCAGCTTAAGAACGTGATCCCGCTGCGTCCATGGCGCTCGATCCATTCGACCGCCTCGGGGATGACTTTCCCGCTGCGAACGGTCGAGCCGTGGCTATAGTTACAGCCGGAGAAGTAGAGCCGGTGCTCATCGCCGACTTCAACCGGCGTGGAAGAGGTGTGAATCCAGCCGCCATTGGTCCAGGGAAGATCGGTATGACTCACGAAACGGGGCCGACCCGGCGGGTGGAGCCACCGCTCTCCCTCGCTCTCCTGATAGACGAGCGAGACGTCGCTACTGCCGCGCACGCCGTGGATGACGCCTTCGGAGTAAGGCCGCTCATGCCGGAAATTCCAGAGGAAACCGACCGTGCCGCGCCCGGCGGCGAGCATCCCCATGCCGTAGTAATCGCTCGTCGGGCATTCCGCCTGTTGGGAGAGGAGATCGTCGTATTCATCGGGGTAAAGAGCGCCGTGGTGCGGCCCGTAGCGACCATCGCGAAAGCTCGCTGTATGGATACAACGCCGCCAGAGCCCGCCGACCCAGTGTTCGCGCTTGAGGGCGATCACAGCGCCGTTGCGCCCGGGGTGGGAAATGCTAGTGATGACATCGCCTCCTTCCCACTCCGGTTCACCGGAAGGGAAGTGCCAGCGCCAGCCGTCAGCGGAAAAGGCGGTATAGTAACCGTAACGCCACCCCCGCGTCCCGACCCCCGGCTTGCCGCAACCGGTCGCACGGTAGCGTTGTTCGGGCTGGGCTGTGGGGTCGATGAAGATGGAAGGGGAGTGGAGGCCGAGGTCGCAGAGGTGGTTCTTCCCCGGCCCATGTTCGACGATCCCCAGTTCGCGCTTTTCCCAATGGTAGCCATCGTCTGATTCCGCACAGGCGACTAGCGATACATCCTGCCGCCGATCCCATGCTTTGGAACTGGCCTGATACCACATCCGCAACCGCCCGCACTCGTTGAGTACGGTGCCGTAGGAGGAGACCCCTTTGCCATCAACATAGGTATCAGGGAGGAGCAATGGCTCCGGGTGAATCTGTGGTTTGCCTTGAACAGCACGGCAATCGCCGAGCATGAAGGAGAGGTTGTTACGGGCTGCAAAGAAAAGTTCCATAATTAGTCGAAGATCAGAACGCGGGCTTCGCCCGCTGGCACCTTGAGCGCCGCTCCGTTGGCGATGGCTGCGCCAGTGTAAAACTCGCGCCCGCTCTTGAGATGAGGGGGGAGTTGAAGAGGGTAGCTTTTTTCCTGAGCGCTATCATTGATCAGGCAAAGGAGCCGACGTTGCTGAGAGATGAGCCAGACGGCATCGGCCTCCGGCAACCCTTCATGCTCCTTGCGTTCCCCCTCCAGAATAAGCACCTCCTCTTCAGCAACGAGCCGCGTCACCTCCGCCAGCGCCTGCCAGCTTCGGCCATCCATCCCGCTCACTTCATAGATCAGCACGCCTGCCCGGGCGTCGATCACGCGCCGCAGCAATCGGGCGATGGAGGTCGGGCGGTGCGGCATCGCCTCACTAGCGACATAGGGATAGATGATCTCGCCAAAAAGGGTAGGGATTCCCTGCAACGCCTCGCGCGTCGCTCTGATCGCTTCCAACGGGCGTCCGTATCCCATGCTAGCTAGTCCGGCAGCCTGCTTCTCGCCGACATAACGCCAGTCGACCCCGTAACGACGCGGGTTCTCCGGGGTCTGGTAGCCGCTGTAGACCTCGAAGCCGACTGACGGATCGAGTTGCCGCAAGCTCTCCTTCATCTTTGCAAAGATCGCCGCGCTCTGCCATGCCATGAAATCGACCCACGCTTCAGGATGATCACGGTTAATGGCAATGCCGTCCTGCGTGGTCGATTCGGGAAGTTGGCTATACTTTCGGAAGGCCACCAGACAACGCGGGCAATAACAGGTGTGCATGATCCCGTCGCCCATGGGGGAGAACTCGTAATCATAGACAATACTCGCCGGGCGGAATCGGGTGAGCTGCTCACCAAGGAGCCGGTGCGCCTCCGGCCATGCCTCCTCCAGCAACGCCGAAGTGCAGACGCGGCTCGGGTCACGGCTTCCACTCATCTTTGCCAACCGCTGGTCCGGATGAGTCGAAAGGTAGGGGCCAAAGAAAAGGCTACCATTAAGGAAGTGGACATTGAGCACGGAACGGACACCGCCAGTTTTCGCTAACCATCCGGTAGCGTTCGCGGCGTTCTTGATGTCGAAATCAGTCACCCCGGCTGCCAGACAACTCTCCAGTAGAGCGTGGCGGGCCTTCTCCTCATCAAGAAGCTCCAGCGGTCCCCATAGTTGCCAGATCACCTTCTTCGCCTGCCGTCCGGCGAGTTCTGGGAGCAGGCGAATCTCGAAACTCTGCCGCGCCTCGCTCATCCCTTGAGCCTCGCTCCAAAGCTCGACCGTCCCCTCTTTTTGAGCACGAAAGAAGAGCCAGAGCGATGATTGAAGGGCATTGAGACGGAGTTCCTTGGGATCAGGGATCGGGCGGTCGGCGTGGATGGTCACCAGCCGTTTCCCTTGTTCGATCGGCCCTTCCTCCACGCGATAGAGCGGGATCTTTCCGTTGCGACGTGCTCCGAGACCGCTCGCAGCGGCCAGTTCCACCCCTTCGGGCAAGAGGAGGTGGAGCCGCCAATCGTGTCGACCGCTATGCGCCCCTTCGAGCATGACGCTCAAATGCTGTGGCGTTCCTTTGGCGGCATAGAGCGCCGGTTGCAATTCGGGCCAGAGCCGCGTCTCCTGCCACAGCAGGGTGGTTTGGAAACGGTTAGCTTCATCTTCCTTCCCGGTCCATGAGAGTTGCGTGAACCCGCTTCCTTCCACCGTTGGGAGCGCATCACCTTCGATCTGCAAATGAAGATCGTTGGCCCCACGCCGCAGACCGATCTCCACCGCTCCGGCCCCCGACCCTTCGGCCACCTTGCGCCCGCCCTGCCAAAGCCGGTAGCTTCCACTCCCCTCCGGAAAGCGAAGGGTAGCGATCGGCATCGTCACCTCCATCCTCCGAGCAGGGGGGAAGTAGAGCGGCGTTAGATCACCCGCCAGCACTCCGGCCTGAAGGAAGAGGTTCTCTCGGGCAAATGATTGCGGCAGTTCGAGGTTGATCGCCTGCGGTTCCGTCGCTGCGGGGAGCGGGATGACGCGGTTCTCAGGAGCGCGATCGCCCCCGGCAAGCTGGGCATAGAGCAACGCGGCACCGCCATGGTAGCGAAGCAGATTCTCGCCGACCTGCAACGTTTCAGGGAGGTCCACACCAGCGAATCCCCCTTCACCCGGAGCGCCCGGCAGGAGCGTAGCCCAGCGCTGCGGCTCCTCCAGCTTGCGCGCTTGCCCATTCCATAGCGAATCCTCCTCCCGCGCCACAGCCCTTCGCGCGAGGTGAAACTCCAGTCGCTCCCCCGGCTGCCAACCGAACGCGGCGAGCGGCAACGACACGACCCCACACCACGCCCCCTCCTGCCGACGCGCCACGGCGTTGAGACTTCCTTTCAGAGAAGGCGAGGCATTATCCCAGAGCGTTCCGGCGGCGTTGAGGCGCAGGCGAAGCTCGGTGGATGGTTCCCCGGGGCGGCGCAAGGCGAGGTAGAGATGATCATCCTGCTCTACTGCCCCGTCGCGTTGGCGCACGGCGTCGCGAAACTCATGGAGGCGCTGTTCGACATGCCGGAGCACCGGTTCCTGCGCATAGAAACGGAAGTGGAGCCGCTTGCCATCATGAAGCATCCGCGCCGCGGTCTCCCCCTCAGCGGGAAGGTCACTCCCGACCTTGCGGAAGCCGCTCGCCTGCGGTGCGCTATCCCAAACCGGGGCGTCGATCCAATGAACGGCATCGGGAGGAAGGGTCGCTTTCGGGGCGAGGAGAAATGGACCAGACGGCAAGACATCCAATGCGGCATCAAGCGCCTCGGCTTCCAGATCATCACGGGTAGCGATTACCAATCGTCCGATCTCCGAGGTTCCTGCGACGAGGAGCGAAACGGCGCTCCCGGCCAAGTTTCCCGGAGCAGCGCCAATCTTACTCCACTTCCAATCATCGCCCCCTTCTAACGGAGCACTAGCTAACTGCTGTTGGCTAACCCGATCGCGACTGATGATCCGGGCGACACTCCCCGAAGCGGCATCACGATGGAGGAGATAGAAGCTCACCGGCAAGCGGGTGGCCGGGGCGGGGATCGCAGCTATCTCCCGACGACCTTCGACGAGCACCGGTTCCTCCTCACCTAGAAGGGTAGCGATCTCCAGCGCCTTTGGGGGCACTTCCCGCTCGGGCTGTTGCGGCAACGCTTGCGTAAAGAGGCTCACCCGTTGCACTTCAAGTTCATCTCCCTTCTGAGCCTTGGGGTAGCGAAGTACCAGTTGCAGCGCCTCCCCTTGTTGATCCACCCGCGTGAAAAGCTCAACCCATGCCCAGTTTGCGCTCAGTTTGAGAGGGTGATGGTAGGTTGCCGTTCCCTCCGGTGTACGGAGTTCCAGTTCCACCTCTCCCTTTCCACGTAGCATCACAACGGCTTTAAGAAGCCGCTCCTTCTCCGCCACCGGCAAGGGAATGGCGATTCCGCTCTCTCCGTACGGAAGCTTGACGTGGAGACGCTGATCGCCGCTTTTGGCGTCCATCGGGTAGTTGACCTCTACCCCTTGGGAAAGCGGTTCCACTGGGGGGCGACTCTGGGCATAATTAACCCGCGAATGAAAATCAAAGAGACCGCCCGCCCGGACGATCGGGGCGAGGGCAAGAAGTAGCAGAAGGGCAATTCGTAACATCGGAAAAAATCACGGTAGGGCATTGAACCACGCTTCGCTCAGTTCGCTAGCCTCATGCGGGGCGGCGTGGCCATCCATAAAGAGAAGGTGAATTCGGCCTCCGTGCGCTGGGATCAACGGGGAGGGGTCCCAATCCCATTGGGTCGCTCCGGGGTTAGCCGTGTTATGGGGAAGGTAGGTGATTCCGTCGCGCCAGCGTGCCTTGATCCTTGCATAGTGTCCGCCATCGGCGACGGCCACCGTCCGCGCAGGGCGGGGGATCTGGATCAAACGTCGCCCGCAAAGGGTCAGGTTGATCCCGTAATCGAAGTCATGGGAGAGAAACGTCTCCGGGCCACGGCGGCGCGGGTCGTGCCGGTCAATCGAGGGGCAATCGAAAAGGCTTCCACGAGTCGATGGGGTAGCATCAGCGGGGTGGCGTTTCATTTTGGGGGCGGAATGGAGGTAGGGACCGGCAAAGAACGAATCGGGATCAGCGCTGCCGTCGTACCATCGGGTCATATCAGATGTGTTGCCGAAGGTTGGGAAAACGCCGTGATCCTGCATATAGAGAGCCAGCCCCGCGCCGATCTGACGCAGATTCGCTAAACACCGGTTCGCCCCCGTCCTTCGCTGCCACTGGCCCAGAACCGGCATTGCCATCGCAAGGAGGATCGCTATCAACGCAGCGGCGATCAGCATTTCCAGCAACGTTCGCGCAGCGCGTTGATCAGATAAACAGGGGAGGGGGGCACTCATGACGAACCGAGCTTACCTCCGCCGACGCCAGAGCAGCAATACCGCGCCGCCTGCCACCCCGAGCGCCACTGTCCCCGGCTCCGGCACGACGGCATAGCCCGACTCAAACTGCACGCTCTTCCACCACGTGTCGGTATAGTGACTGGTGCCGCGATTGCTATTATCTGCATCGCCCCACATCAGGTAGCGCGAGCCGGTCGCCGTCGCTACCTGCGCACGGGTGATCGGGGAGCCGATCGCTTCTCCGTTGTAATAGGCCTGCACCATCTGCGTCGCAGGGTTGAAGTAAAACTGAAAGGTGAAATAGTCGCTGGCGGTATCTTTGAGCGCCAGATCGGTGTTCGTCTGGCTGGCATTGACATAGTGAAGCACGCCGCCGCCGCTGGTGGCGGTGTAATAGATGTTAAAATGCCAATCGCTCACCCCATCGGCCAGACGAAGCCGGACATTGTGGCCATACGTCGCCGCATACGGTGCACGGGCAACGCGCAGGGTAGCGCTCACCGTCCACCCCGCCGGATCACTATACTCCGTCGCGGTAAAATTCTGGCGGTAGACAAGGGCAAACGGCTCACTGGCAGGGGGCCGGTTGGAGAGCTGCCAGAAATGGTGAGTCGTTCCGTTGATCACCTCGCTCCCGGCGCTCGGGGCGGGGCCGACCGGCGTATTCCCCAGCCCCCACCCTTGAGTGAGCGGATCGGGAGTTGGGAGGCTGGCATCGTAAGTGGCGTAGACCGCAGCGGGTGCCGTAGCCGCCGTCACCAGCAGCAACCCGGCAGCCACACATCGGAGGGAAAAAAGAGGGGAGATTTTCATCATGAGAAAGGAGATTTTCCGGCAAACGCGCTATTCTTATAAGAATTACGTTTATGAAAATAACGTTTCGGATTGCCGAGGCAAGAAAAATTTGTAGATTGAGGAGAACGCCCTTCCATCGGACGTCCTTTTTTCTCATGGCCCGCTCCTTCCGACCCGTCAAAAGCCCGCTCTATCAACAGCTCGTCGAACATCTCCGCCCGGAGGTCGCCGCGCTCCCCCCCGGCACGCAGTTGGAGCCCGAGCAACAGATGGCCAAGCGTTTTTCGGTCAGCGTGATCACGGTGCGCGAGGCGTTGCGCATCCTCGCCTCCGAGCAATGGATCGAACGGCACCCGGGGCGCGGCACTTTCATCCTCCCCCGGCCCGAGCCAACGGCGGCCCAAGGGCGTCATGTCGCCTTCCTGATCGACGAAGATGTTTCCCACCCGCAAAGCTCCCCGGTCTATCTGAAAATCGCGCAGCATTTGCGCGAACAACTCGCCGCACGCGGGATCTCCAGTCGTCTCTACGTCGGTAACAACCCGCCGGGCCATCCCAAGCCCGACCTCAACAGCCCCGAGTTCCTCGCTGATCTCCAAGGCGGAAAAATTCTCGCCGTCGCCGCGATCCTCGCCCAACCCTCCCCGGTCTGGCTGGAGGAGGTGGAGCGGCAACGGCTTCCGGTCGTTGTCTTTGGCAACCGCTTTGCCTTGAGCACGATCGTCGAGCCGGTCTACCTCCCCGACGCGATCACCCTCCTGCGCGAAGCCGGGTGCCGCCGCATCGCCTTCATCGGCTGGTTTGGTCACAAAACCGACCTCTCCCCGCACGTCAACGACCTCCTCTCCCAGCTCGAAGCGCAAGGAATGGAGACCCGCCCGGAGTGGATTCGCTACGATGGCAACCCATGTACCGTCGGCTCGGGGTGGGAGGAGTTTCGCGAAGTCTGGCTCGCCCACCCGGAGAAGCCCGATGGCCTGATCGTCTCCGATGACCTCCTCTTCAAAGGAGTGATCCCGGCGATCTCGAAATTACGTATCGACGTCCCGGGCGAATTGCACATTGTCACCCGCTCCAATCAGGGGGTCAGTGCGCTCGCCCCGTTCCCGGTCTCCAGGCTGGAAATCGTCCCGCAGGAGATCGCCCTCTCCCTTGAAGAACAGCTTCTCACCCTGCTCGAAGGGCGCACGCCGGAAGAAACGCTCCGGCGCATCCCGTATCACCTCCGCCCCGAGAACGCGGCGACGCCGCTCATCACCCACTGACCGGGCGGACCTGAATGGAATCAAAGCGTTTCTCCCCGGAGAGGAGTTCGCTGACGATCACCAGATTATCCCCCGGCTTCACCCAGCCGCGCTCCTTGAGGATCGCCTCCGCAGCGGCGACTTTCTGCTCCGGCGTCGGCAGGAAGGTCATCTGGATCGGGATCACCGCCCAGTTGAGCGCGATCCGGCGGCAGACCTCATCACTCGGAGCAAAGGCAAAGATCGGCGCGTGGTGCGGACGACGGCCCGAGACGATGTTCGCCGTCCGCCCGGAACGGGTGAAGACGACGATCTTCGCCTGATGAAGCGAATTGGCGAGAACCGAGGCCGAATGGATCGTCCGCTGCCGGTCGTTGCGGAAAAGCGCGTCATTGGCATACCCCGCACCGCCGCTCCGCTCGATCCGGCGGGCGACTTTATCAAAAACGCGCACACACTCCACCGGGTAGCGCCCGACGGTCGTCTCGCCACTGAGCATGATGGCGTCCGCCTGTTCAAAAACAGCGTTGGCGACGTCGGTCACCTCGGCCCGGGTCGGCACCGGGTTGTGAATCATCGATTCGAGCATGTGGGTGGCGACAATCACCGGTCGCCCGTGGCGCAGACAACTCTTGACGATGCGGCGCTGGATGATCGGGAGATCCTCCATGGCGCACTCGATCCCGAGATCACCCCGCGCGACCATGATGAGATCAGCCACTTCGATAATGGCGCCGAGATTGCGCACGGCAACCTGATCCTCAATCTTCGCCACGATCCGCGCCTGGCATCCCCGGCTCTCCAGAAATTGCCGCAGCAAAGTGACATCCCCCGCCTCCCGGCAGAAACTGAGCGCCACGAGATCGACCCCCAGCTCCACGCCGACTTCCAGATCGGCGTAATCCTTTTCCGTTAACGGCGGCAGATTGACCTTCACCCCCGGCAGGTTGATGTGGCGGCGCGAACCGAGCAGCCCCGGCGTGATCACACGGCAACGGATGCGCCGTTCGCGTTTTTCGAGCACTTGGAGGTGGATCACGCCGTTATCGACCAACACCGTATCGCCCACGGAAATGTCATCAATGAGCCCGTCATAGTTAACGTCGACGGAGAACAGCTCCTCGCTCTTCTCCCCGCGCACGGTCAGTTCGAGTAGATCGCCGGTTTTAAGCGCAAGCGCTGTCGGGAGATCGCCGGTACGGATCGCCGGGCCTTGCGTATCCATCAGGATCGCCACGGTCTGCCCGAGATCCGCCGCAACGGCGCGAATGCGCGGGACCATCGCGCGGACCCAATCGTGCGGCGCGTGGCTCATATTGAGGCGAAAGGTGTTCGCCCCGGCTTCGACCAGTTGGCGTAACATCGCCTCGCTCTCCGTCGCCGGGCCGAGGGTGCAGATGATCTTCGTCTTGCGCATGGGTCTTCTTAAACGGGAGTTCCAGCGGAAACGCAAGCCGGGGGTGGGTTGCGCCCCGTTTTGTTACACCACTGTCACCCCCGGAGATTTCGCGCATTGCCAAACCCCCGCGCTGCCGGTAAGGAAAAGAGCCTGTGGCCGACGACTCTTTCATGAAAAGCGCCCTCGAAGCGCCCGACACCCCCTTTGACATCTCCTTGCGCCCGCCGATGTTCAGCGAGTTCGCCGGGCAACAGAAGGTGTGCGAGCGGTTGGAAGTCGTCGTCGAAGCGGCGCGGCAGCGGGGCGACGTCCTCGATCATGTGCTTTTAAGCGGGCCGCCCGGGCTGGGGAAAACCACCCTCGCCTACATCCTCGCCAACGCCATGGGGGTTGCGATTAAAAGCACCAGCGGGCCAACGATTGAAAAAGCAGGCGACCTCGCCGGGCTGCTCACGACGCTGGAACGCGGCGACATCCTTTTTATCGACGAAATCCACCGGCTCCAGCCGACGATTGAGGAGTATCTCTACCCGGCGATGGAAGATTTCAAGCTCGATATCGTGATCGACCAAGGGCCTAACGCCCGGAGCGTGCGGCTCAATCTGCCGAAGTTTACCTTAATCGGCGCGACGACCCGTTCCGGAATGCTCTCCGCGCCGTTGCGTTCCCGCTTCGGGATGAACAGCCGCCTCGATTATTACACGGCGGAGGAGTTGCAACATATCCTCCAGCGCAGCGCCCGGATCATGAGCATCGAGATGGACCCCGCCGGAGCGATGGAGATTGCCGCCCGTTCCCGAGGGACGCCGCGCATCGCCAACAACCTCCTGCGCTGGGTGCGCGACTACGCACAGGTCCGCGCCGGTTCCGCCATCGACCGGACCGTGGCCGATCAGGCGCTCTCGATGCTGGAGATCGACGCCGACGGCTTCGATGAAATGGACAAGCGGATTCTCGAAACGCTGGTGCAGACTTTCGACGGTGGGCCGGTCGGCCTCAACTCCCTCGCCGTCGCGATCGGCGAGGATGCCGGGACGCTGGAGGAGGTCAACGAGCCGTACCTCATCATGCAAGGCTACCTCAAGCGGACGCCGCAAGGGCGCGTGGCCCTTCCGGCGGCTTACCGGAAGATCGGGATCGAACCGCCCCGCCGGTCAGGTGAACTTTTCTAAGACGACGCTTAACCGCCGACCGCAGCGCGGGCTTCTGCCGCAAGGGCGGTCGAGAGGTAGCGTTCCCCGGTCGAGCAGGCGACGGTGACGATCAGCTTCCCTTTGTTCTCAGGCCGTTTGGCGACCTGAAGCGCTGCCCAGACGTTCGCGCCGGAGGAGATCCCGGCGAGAATCCCTTCTTCCTTCGCGAGACGGCGGGCGGTGTCAAAAGCGTCATCGTTGGAGACGGTGATCACGTCGTCGATCAACGAAAGGTCGAGGTTCCCGGGGATGAACCCGGCCCCGGCGCCCTGAATCTTGTGCGGACCGGGCTTGAGCGGTTCCCCGGCGCGGGCTTGCGAGATGACGGGCGAGTCGCTCGGCTCCACGGCGATCGCCTGAAACTCCGGTTTACGGGCCTTGATCGTCCGGGCGACGCCGGTGATCGTCCCGCCGGTGCCGACAGCGGAGAGGAGGATGTCGATCTTCCCGTCGGTATCTTCCCAAAGTTCTTCCGCCGTCGTGGCGGCATGGATCGCCGGGTTGGCGGCGTTGTTGAACTGCTGCGGCATCCAAGCGTTGGGCGTTTCGGCGACGATCGCCTCGGCCTTCGCGATGGCCCCTTTCATCCCCTCGGAGCCGGGGGTGAGGACCAGCTTCGCGCCGAGCATGGCGAGCATCGTGCGCCGTTCGAGCGACATCGTCTCAGGCATCGTCAGGATCAACTGATAGCCACGGGCGGCGGCGACAAAGGCGAGCGCAATCCCCGTGTTACCGCTGGTCGGCTCGACGATCACCGTTTCGGGCGTGATCTTCCCTTCGCGCTCGGCGGCTTCGATCATGGCGAGGCCGATGCGATCTTTCACGCTGCCGACCGGGTTGAAATACTCACACTTGATGGCGACGGTCGCTTCGAGCCCGGCGCTCAGACGGTTGAGTTTAACCAGCGGGGTGCGGCCGACGGTTTCGAGGATGTTCTGGTAAAAGTTGCCCATGATGGAATGTGTGTAAAACGATGAGGATCAGTGGTGAATAAAAGCCCTGAAGACAGAACCGCCCTTCTGAGTGCCTTCGGTATCGGAGATTCAGGGACGAAGTCCGCATTTTTACACCCGCGCAACCGCTGGTTCAAGGGCGATATCCCGGTAACGGTCAGGAAAATCGCCTTTTACCGATGGGGAAAAAGGAGTATGAGCTTTTCCCGGACCCCGGCAACCACCTCAAACCGACCGATCATCTTATGGCTACGCTCGTGACACCCTCGGCTATTGAAGCCAAAATGAAACGCATCCCTGAGTGGGAGACCGACGGCAAGGCAATCGAACGGACCTTCGAGTTTGACGATTTCGGGCAGGCGATTGATTTCGTCAACGCCGTGGCCGAGATCGCCGAAGCGGAGGATCACCACCCCGACATCGACATCCGCTGGAACAAAGTGCGCCTGCGCCTTTCCACCCATAGCGAGGGAGGGTTGACCGATCTCGACTTCGATCTCGCGGAGAAGCTCGACACGCTGGCGGAGTAGGGAAGGGGATGGCCTCCTCGCGCGAATACCTCATTGTCGACGCCTATAGCGTGATCTACGCCTGGCCGGAGTTTCGCGCGCTTCACCACCGCCGCCTGAGCCTCGCGCGGGAGGCGCTTATCCGTGCGCTAACCGATTACCACGACTATACCGGCATCCACACCGTCGTCGTCTTTGACGGGCAGGGGGCCAAACCGACGGAGGCGACCGAGCCGGGCGGCATCCAGATCTTCTACTCCGGCAACGGGTTAAGCGCGGATTCGATCATCGAGCGGCTCGTCGCCAAGTACGCCAAGGAACGCCCGATCACCGTCGCCACGGGCGATCTGCTCGAAGCGCAAACGGTGATCACCTTCGGCGGGATGTGCATCTCCCCGGAAACGCTTTACGAGCGGCTTGAGGAGGCGAGCCAAGGCTTCCGGCGCGATCTGGAGCGGCACCGGCGCGGGTATTGACCCCCGGCGGGGAATATCCGTATCGTGGCAACCAACGCTTTCCCCCTCGTTGCCATGAATTTCACCCCTGCGGCTGCTCTGGCGGCCTTGTTGCTTCTGTTCTACCCGTCTGCTCAAGCCGCTGCGCCCTCGGATCACCGGAAGGAGGGCGGCAAGCCGTCGGCTGACTTAAAAGAAAAAGGGACCATCACGAAAATCGATCTCCGTGTCACCCCGGAGGCTCAGAACGATACGCTCGATCTGAGTGAATTCTTCGCCGATTACGACGTTAGCAAGTTCACCGCCAACTATGGTTTTGGCAGTCCGTACTACCGGGGGGCCACCAGCGCCCCGCTCGAACCGATTGCCGCCGGGTGGAGCCATGTGAACTCCGCCCAGATTTACCCCGAGGAGATCCTCCCGGAGAAGAACATCGCCTCCTTTGATTTCTTTCACTACTACGACGGCGGCAATCTCTTCAACGCCGCCCGCGCCGTGCTCCCCCGCTTTGAAAGTGCGGGAGCGATTCTCCGGCAGGATTGGGAGGTCGCCGCGAAGGATGACGAGATGATCGCTGCCGTGGCCCGCCACATGCAGGATCTCTGGATGGTCCCTGATGCCGCCAAACTTGGCGGTTACCGCTGGGGGAGCTACAGCATGTTGGATGAGGAAGAGATCAGCAGCCACTCCAAGCTAGTCTTCGCGCTCAAGCTCCTCGCGCAACTCTCCAATCTTCAGACCGGGCGGATGGTGGTCTATTATGGCTACCCTGTTTTAAGCGTTTTCTGGGGAGGTAGCCATTGGCAGGAGCGTGCTAGCGAAGCCGATCTTCTCAAATGGAAGAACGAGCCTCTCTTCGGCGTCCCGGAGATCCGCCAGAGCCGCCTCTTCTTTGATGCCAACAGCGGTTATGTCAAAAGCCCGCTGCCAATGGCGGAGACGCTTTACCAGAAGGATGAAAAGGGAAACTACCTTCTCGTGGAGGGCAAGCGCCAGTGGCGCACCGATGTCTTCAGCGAAACGCTCTTTGGCATTCGCAATACGTGGCTCGATGTTCCCAACGATCTCCTCCCTAACGATCAGCGCTCCGAACAACCGTACACGCACGACATCAAATGGGCCGTCAGCAGTCCCTATTACATGCTCACCAAGTGGCAACTCGTCCGGGCGGCCAACCTGAACATGAACGGCCACGGGCACGACATCACCCGCTACCGCGATTTGCCCAATAAGGAGATCGCGATCCAGTCGCTCCTCACCGAACCGTGGACCTATGGCGGCAACTCGCGTTATCGGCGCTGGATCAGCGAAGAGCAGGTCAAGTTCATCCTGATGGGGCCGCTGATGATGGGTTTTGCCGGAGTGGAACTTTGGGAAGGAGGGTGGCTCTCGGAACGTTTCTTCAACCCCGACTACCCCGGGCGCAGTTGGGGGGCAGACCGCGAACTGGTCACCCAGAGGACTCCGCAATATCCGCACTGGGGCTATGAGAATTCCCCGGAGTTTACCACGCCGGATCATCCCCCGAGCGCGACGATGAGCGAAAATTTGAGCCGCTTCAAATGGGCGACGAAAGCGGTCTCGGAAATGCGCAAGGTCTACAGCCACTACACCAAAGATGAGAGCTTACGCTTCCTCCATTTCACAAGGCACGGCACCGCCTTTGCGGAGAAGGAGGTGATCCTCATCGGGCTTTATCAGGGGGAGAACATGCACCTTCTGGCGTGGTATCCTTTGCATGATCCCGGCGATACCACTCCGGTGAGCATCCGTGTCTCCGGCGAAGAATACCGCTTCACGATCACCGGGCGGGAGGTCGGCCTCTACCACCTCAAAATCAGCGGATCGCCGGAGCCGCACCAGATCACGGTGCGTTACTCCACCATCGACGGGGTGCGCAAGGAACTCACAGGCGATCCTGAACGGCACGAGGTCGCCCCTCCCTCGTCAAAGGCGGAAAAAGTGAGCGGCGGTCTCTGAGGTCTGTCGCGCGAGGGTCTCCAGCGTGATGCCGCGAAGTTCGGCGATTTTCTCCGCCGTTTGTCGCGTGTAAGCCGGTTCGCACCGTTTCCCGCGATGCGGAATCGGGGCGAGGAAAGGGCAATCGGTCTCGACCATGAACCGCTCGGGCGGAACGCTCGCGGCGATTTGCTGGACCTCCTGTGCGTTGCGAAAAGTAACGATCCCGGTAAAGGAGAGGAGATGCCCGGCAGCGAGGAGGGCATCGGCCTGCGCCTGCGTCCCGGTAAAGCAGTGAAACACCGCCCGGAGCCGCCCCTGCCACGGGGCGAGAAGCGCCATCGTGTCCTCAAAACAGTCGCCGCGCTGGTGGATCACGACGTTGAGGCCGCTCTCTGCCGCGAGTTCGAGCTGCTGGGTAAAAAGGTCGGCCTGCGCCTGCTTGATCGCGGCAATTTCTGCCGGTTCCCCTTGCGGCAGGCGGAAGTAATCAAGCCCGGTCTCACCGATCGCGGCGATTTTCGGGTGGCGGACGAGTTCGCGCAAATGATCGATCGCCTTAGGATCGGTGGCGGCGGTCGCAGCGGCGTTGTTGGGATGAACCCCGATGACGGCACGGAGCGCTGGGTGCCGCTCGGCGAGGGCCACGGCCCGGCGGCTGCTCTCCACACCGGTGCCGATCGTGATGATGCGGCTCACCCCGGCGTCTTGCGCCCGTTCCAGCACCCCGTCGAGATCGCTCTCGAACTCCGAAAAGTCGAGGTGCGCGTGCGTGTCGATCAACATTTTCCTACCACTGGATCACCGAACTGGCCCACGTCAACCCGCCGCCGAAGACGACGAGGAGGACGTAATCGCCCCGCTTGATCCGCCCGGTGCGGTTGGCTTCATCCAAAGCAATGGCGACAGCGGCGGCGCTGGTGTTGCCGTAGCGGTCGAGGTTGATCAGAAAACGCTCCATCGGCAGGTCCATCCGCTGCGCAATCGCTTCGATGATGCGGATATTGGCCTGATGCGGGACGACGCAGGCGATATCTTCTGCTTTAAGCCCTGCTTGCTCAAGGACTTGCGTAGCGGCGGAGAGCATCGCGCCGACGGCCTGTTTGAAGACCTCTTTACCCGCCATCTTGATCGTGTTGAGGCGTTGATCGACGTTTTCTGCCGTGATCGGGTAGCGGCAACCGCCCCCGGGCAGGGTCAGGATATCGGTCCAGTCGGAGTTGGCCCCGAGATAGGTGGCGACCATTCCCTCGCCCCCTTCGCGGTGGCGCAGGATCGCGGCTCCCGCCCCGTCGCCAAAGAGGACGCAGGTGTTGCGATCGCTCCAGTCAACGATGTCGCTCAACTTCTCCGCGCCGATCACCAACACGGTGTTCGCCGTGTGGCTGGCGATGAATTGCTGGCCGATCTCCATCGCGTAAAGGAATCCCGCGCAGGCGGCGGAGACATCAAAGCAAGCGGCCCGACGCGCCCCGAGTTCCTTCTGCACAAAGCAGGCAGTGGAGGGGAAGGCCATGTCGGGGGTCACGGTGGCGACGATGATGAGGTCGATCTCCTCGGCGCTCACCCCGGCCTGTTCCATCGCGGCGCGGGCTGCTTTGGCCGCCATGGCGCTGGTGTACTCCCCCTCTGCGGCGATGCGGCGCTCGCGGATGCCGGTCCGGGTGATGATCCACTCCTCGGTCGTCTCGACCATCTTTTCGAGGTCGGCATTGGAGAGGACCCGCTCCGGCACGTAAGCTCCGGTGCCGATGATGGAGGCGGTTCGTTGCGGTTGGAGCAGGCGCGGATTACGAGGCGCCTTTGGCTGCGAATTGTTCATGATAACGTTGAATCTCCTCCACAATGTGGGGGTTAACCTGATGCTTGAGCGATTGGACCGCCACGCGAATGGCGTTCTTCACCGCGTAGGGGGAACTGCTGCCGTGGCCGATGATGCAGACGCCGTTGATCCCGAGGAGCGGCGAGCCGCCGTATTCATCGGCGTTGGTTTTCTTGCGAATGACCGAAAAAGCACCGCGAGCGAGCATCGCCCCGATTTTGCGCAACGGGTTGCCGTGGATCTCGTGCTTGAGCCAGCGGAAGATGGCATGCGCAGTCGCTTCGGAGGTTTTGAGGACGATGTTACCGGTAAAGCCATCGGCGACAACGACTTCCACCGGATTCTCAAAAAGATCATGCCCCTCGACATTGCCGCGGAAATTAAGCCCGCTATGGCGCAGGAGATCGAACGACTGGCGGGTAAAGCCGGTTCCCTTTTTATCCTCGGAACCGATCGACATCAGGCCGACGCTCGGGTTCTCATAGCCGAGGACATGGCGGGAATAGACCGCCCCCATCAAGGCATTGTGCGCCATCTGCAACGGGGTCGGGTCGGTGTTGGCCCCGGCGTCGACGAGGACAAAGAGGTTCGTCTCCGTCGGCATGGTGGAGGCGATCGCGGGCCGCTCCACACCGGGGAGCATCCGCAGGCGGATCGTCGTCGCGGCGACGGTTGCCCCGGTGTGTCCGGCGCTCACGATCGCATCGGCCAGCCCCTCGCGCACAAGGTCGACGGCACGGCTCACCGAAGAATCGCGCTTGCGGCGCAGGGCGTCGGTGGCGTTGTCCTCCATGGAGATCACCTGCGTGCAATGGACGATCTCCACACGGCGATCGTTGCACTTGATCCGTTTTAACTCCGCCTCAAGCTGGGGCCGGTCGCCCGTCAGGAAGAGTTGTGAAATTTCGCGGTACTCCGCCAGCGCCAACGCTGCGCCTTCGACGAGGTTGCGAGGGCCGGTGTCGTGGCCCATGGCATCAAGCGCGATTTTCATCTAAGAGAGGTAAGGTTTTCTGGAGCACGCGGCGCAACAGCCCCGCTTCGACAAGAAAACGGAAAACAACGCCTCAAGGCAACGCCTGATTCCTCAGGAGAGGTTAAAATTTCAAGGCGAAAAAAATCAGCCGTCTCTCCCGCGCCTTTCGGTAGGAGTCGCGACGGCTGATCTTTGAAAACAACGCCGCAAGGGAGCCGCCCCTTCCCTGACACGCAGGGGGCGCAGCTCTCCTCTCTCGGCATCCGGAGCGGCCAGCCCCTCTCCCGTCGGGAAAAGGTCAGGCGCCCACGCTTCATCAGGCCGCTTCGATCGTCAGCACCTGGCGGCCCTTGTAGTAACCGCAGGAGGGGCAGGCGATATGCGAGCGGATGGCGCTGCCACACTGGCCGCAGGTGGCCAACTTGGGCGCGTGCCAACGGTTGGCCGCTTTGCGCGTGCGAAGGCGCATCTTGGAAACTTTACGTTTTGGAACTGGCATAATTTTAAGTCTTTCTTCTCACAAGGCTTACGGCAGAGCAACGCTCCCGCCCGGGGCCTCCTTGGCTTCTCCGGCAGACAGGTTTTAACGTTCCTCCAGATCCCCGAGACGATCAAGGGAGGCCCAAGGGTTCTTGCGGCCCCCGGTCTCCCCGGTGATGCTGACGTCAAAACTGCTTAAAGAGTCGTCTTTTGTGCCGATCTTCGCCCCGCTTGTCAATCCCTGCGTGAACTTTTCCATCCCATTGCAGAGCTTTTCCCCGCTCCAGTCGCAACGCGGGTGCGCCGGGAGGACCAGAAGGAGATCTTCGCGGATCGCTTCGGTGAGATCGGCCCACTCGGCCCCGCCGAGATCGATCTGGACGGCGAAATCGGAGACCTCCACCGAGCGCACAAAACGCTCCAGACAGCAGACGCACTCCATCTCCAGATCGACCGAGAGCGTCCCGGTGGCGAAAAGCCCCCCTTCGGAGAGGCCGACATCGAGCGCGTAGCGCACCGGGCTGACGACACGGATCAAGGCATCGCTAAAGTCGAGGATCGTCGCCTTCTCCTCTCCCTCCACGTAAAGTCCGCCGACGGGAATCTGATTAGTGTAAATTTTCATAGGTTTTGCCGTAGTTGAAGCTCAAGGAACAGCGGGGCGTGGTCCGACCCGGTCCTTCTGGCCTCCCGACCACTTTAAGCAAGGAATGGGCCGCGGTCAAAGCCCCTCGCGCAAGGCAGCCTCCACATTGGGGGGGACGAACGCATGGACCGCCCCGCCGAGCCGGGCAATCTCCTTAACGATGCGCGAACTCAAGTAGGTGTACTCCTCCTTGGGCATGAGGAACATCGTCTCAATCCGCCCCTCGAGCTTGCGGTTCATGAGCGCCATCTGGAACTCGAATTCAAAGTCCGAGATCGCCCGCAACCCCCGGATGATCACCTGCGCCTCGCTGCGCTGGGCGAAATCGACCAGCAGCCCGTCGAAACGGGTGACGCGGACGTTAGAATACCCGACGAGCGCCTCCGTCAACAGCTCCACGCGCCGTTCATAAGAGAAGAGGCCGCTCTTGGCGCTGTTGACCGCCACGGCAACGAGCACCTCATCAAAAAGACGAGCGGCCCGCTCGATGACATCGAGGTGGCCATTGGTGACGGGATCAAAACTGCCTGGATAAACGGCGCGGCGCATGGGAAGGGGCCATTCCAACAGGGAGAAGGTATCATCGCCAATGAAAAAAATCGACAGCGAGCCTCCGAAGCCTCAAATAGTCGGACCCTGATTCTGCGAGAATGGTCGACCTGCTGTTGATACTCCTGGGAGAACGGGTGATCCGGCAGCGGTGGCCGGCCCTGTTGGGCTTTGGCCTGCTCTGGACAATTTTGGGAGGGTTTTTCTTCGTGAACGCCCTCCATGAAGAGGCGCGCTTTAACACCCTCTTCTTTGTCGTTCCCCTCCTCATTGATGCTCTGATCACCCTCTTTTCCGCCTTTGGTTCGACGGGGACGCGGCGCTCATTCCGACTCGCCAAGTGCGGTGTTTTTTTCGTCATCGCGCTGCTGATCATCTTCAAGCCGGGTGGATCGGACATTACGATTGGCATCCTCGTCGGGGTTTACCTTCTGGCGAGTGCCTCCTTCCGGGCTTTTAGCGCGTGGGTGGTCCGCTTCCGGCGGTGGCGACGCTCTCTGGTGATCGCCGGGGTGGAGTTTTTGCTCGGGTTGTGGGCCTTTGTGCCGTGGCCGACTTATTGGCAGGGTGAAGTGGGGCTGGATGTCGGGATGCTGATCGCCTTTACCGGGGCGAACCTCGTGAGCCTTTCCCTGCGGATGCGCCGCCTGCCTCCCGGCGTCCCGATGGCGCGTCTCTTGAGCGAAGGGTGGCCGGAGGATTCGCTCCACGGGCCGCAACGTTCCGCGCCGGGTAATCCGTGGTCGAAGCGGGGGGATCTCACGGTCCATGTCTGGACGCCGACCGGCGCGATGGCACCGCTGACCCGGGGGGTGGAGCGCTACATCGCCGCCACCGACCCGAACGGCGTCGTCTCCACGGGCCATGCAGCGCTGGAAGTCTTCCCGGAGATCTACATCAGTCACTATCCCGCCCGCGAGATTGACGCTACACCGGGCGATTTCGCCAAAACCTTGCGGGCCACCCGGGAGAATGATCAACCGGGGCGCTGGCTGCCGAGCTATGCCGAGGAATCCGACCAGTGGCGGCCTTCCACGATCCAGCTCCTCTTTGAAGATGTCGATCTCGAAGCCCTTCGCCGGTTCTGGGGTGCCTACCAGCTTGATGACACCTATAACCTGACCAATCGCAACTGCTCCTGCGCCGTCGCCAAGGCGCTCGATGTCGCGATCGAAGGAGCCTTCGCCTCCGTGGCCCGTTCGCCACGGCTCCTGCTCCGCCTCATGCTCCTGCCGGAACTCTGGACGGCGGGCTGGCTGCGCTATCAGGCGATGGCGATGGCTTGGACGCCGGGCATTGTGCTCGATTACGCCCGCTCGCTGCACACCGTTCTCGACCTTCGCCGCTCGCTGGAACCGGCCGGCAAACCGTGATGAAATCTGCCCCGCAAAGCCTTCCCACTCACCCGGTTCTGACGCGAACTGCCATCATCATCGTCGCGATGATCTTTGGCATGACCTACAGTTTGACCTCGGCGCTGATCGCCCTCGATCTCTCCGAAAACGGTTTTAGCGAAGCGCTCATCGGAGCCAATGCCGCCATGCACGCGGTCGGCGTTCTGGCGATGGCGTTTGTTCTGCCGCGCATTGCCGCGCGGTTTGGGCTCAAACAGACGGTCATCGGGGCGCTCTTTGCAGCGGCGGGTTTGTTGATGCTTTTTCCCTTTTTGACCGCTCTGTGGGTCTGGTTTCTCCTGCGCGTCCTGCTCGGGGCTGCTTCGGAGACGCTCTTTGTCCTGTCGGAAACATGGCTCAATGCCTTGAGTTCCGAAGCCGTACGGGCGCGGATGATGGCGGCCTATACCGCCGCCCTCTCGGTGGGATTCGCGCTGGGGCCTCTCACCCTCTCGGTGGTCGGTTCGGAGGGGTTCACTGCGTATGCTCTCGGGTGCTCCCTTGCGGCCGGGGCGGCGCTCTTGTTACTCCTGCCGCAGATCACGACGATTCATTTTTGCGCCCCGGAGCATTCCAACCCCCTTCGTTATATGCGCCTTGCCCCGCTGGCCATGGCGGCGACCGCGCTTAACGCCGCTGTGGAGACCTCGGGCCTGACCTTCCTCTCCCTCTACGCGATCTCCACCGGCTGGCTGGAGGCGGATGCCACCCGGTTGATGACCGCCATGATGATCGGGGCGATCCTCCTGCAACTCCCGGTCGGATGGCTCGGCGATCGGATGGACCGGCACAAGCTGATCATCCTGCTGGCAGTGCTCTCGGCAATTGGAGCACTCTTCTGGCCTCTTGCTTTAAGCTCCCGCTGGCTCACCTATGGACTGCTTTTTGTCTGGGGAGGGTGCTTTGTTGGGATCTATACCTTGATGCTCGCGGTGGCGGGGAGCCGTTTTTCCGGTGCCAATCTGGTCGGGATTTATGCGGGGATGGGGATCTTCTGGGGCGCCGGGGCGCTCTTTGGGCCGTTGGCCGCAGGGCTCTCCATGCAGATCGCCACGCATGGGCTGGTTTACTTCGTCGCCGCAGTGTGCGCGGCTTTTGCGGCGGGAGCGTTCTTCCTGCGGAGATCGGCGGGGTGAGGGTTGGGAGAGAAAGAAACCTTCATCGCCCGACCGTTTTCCGAACCCGGGCGAAAACTTCCGACGCAGGAAGGGGGGTGACTTCCCCGCCATCCACGGCAGCCAGTCGTCGCCCGACTTCTATCATCCAGAGAGAATGATTCTGACTCTCTCGGGCATCATCGATGCTTTGCAGCACACGGTTGACCAACTCGGCTCGTACCTCAGCAGAGAGCGATAGTGCTTCTTCTGTCATCTTTTCAAATGAAATCACCGAGGCCATTCAGGTGGCTCCCGGAGAAACGCGCCAGCATTTGCGGATCGTACAGGTTAAAGGTCGCGATCCCCATGCGTCGGGCGAGGTGGACGGCGGTGGCGGTTCCGCCTTGGACGATGCCGTTCTTCTCCGGTGCCCAAAAGAGGACGAAATCGACCAGTTCGTCGAGGTTGAAGCCGCAGATCTGCTGGACGTTTCGAGCGTGAAGAAGGCGGGCTGCCGGGGCGCACGCGGCCCAGTGGGGGTGGTAACACGCTGCGATCGATTCGGCTTGCAGCGGCGGGGCATGGAACGGCGAGGGGTGCGCATTGAACCCGCGCCACGGCAGGAAGATCTCTTTTTCACCCCTCGCCGCGTCGCACCCGCTCTCAAAAGCGGCATCGGCTCCGGGTGAGCCGCCACTGCGCAAGATCAATCCCCGGCGGGCGAGGTGACTGCCGAGTCGTCGCATCAGGTGCTGAACCTCGATGGGCGTGGCTCGCGCACCGATACCGGCGTAAAGGCGGGGAGGGGAAGGAAGCTGCTCGAAAGGGAAGGGGAGAGTCATCTTTTTTTGCTCACAGGTTCGAGGTCGAGTGTGAGCAAAAAAAGGAGCGCGGCCCCGCGCGTCCGGTCTGAGGCCCTGAGAAGCCCTTCATCAAAACGCAACGAGACCACGCCCAATCGGGCGTGGAAGTCACAAACTTGATGAAGGCAGAGAAATTTCTCAGGTTTCAGACCGCCTTGTTTACTTACACTGAAATTTTAGGGAATAGGTATTATCGTGCCTCTATAGATAACTCAAAACAGGGGCAAAAGCAAGCGGCATTCCCTGCGCCCGACTAGCCTGACTCCCTCTCTTGCGCCATAGCGGCAGGGAGGAGACGGCTGGTGACCTCGGGGGAGGGGAGGGCGCAGGCGCTCTCCTTGAACCATCGGTGCCGCCGCCGCGCGATGAAACGATAGAGCGCATCGCGCAGAGCCACCGGAACCCCTCGCCCGCAGATGGCAAAGAGCCTCCAGATCCCGCCGAGCGCTTCGAGCAGGACGAGCGCGGCGCTGGAGCGGGCTGCGATCTCCCCGCGCCACTCGACCAGCATGGTCTCCTCGCCAGCGGTGCCGCTTTGCGCGATCATCTGCTGCCCGAGTTCCCCCTGCAAGGTGGTGAAGCGGATCAGACGGCAGCGATCCTCTCCGGCAAAGAAGCGGACGGCGTTGCTGCAAAGGAGGCAATCGCCATCATAAGCCATGATCCGCACGCCACTCTTGGGGCGGAGCCACTCGGGATCAAAGGTAAAGGCGTGGATCATGAGCATCCCGAGGGTGAGATCGGTGAAATTGACTACCAGTAAGATACCGAGGTGCATCGCTACCAACGTTAACCAGAGCCATGGTCTGGCGGCCCTCCAAAGGGCAAGCGGAGCGAAGAGGAGTTCGATCGCTAGTGTCCCCCAGGTCATGACTTTGAGGAACAAGTCCGGGAGGGAGAGGAGGAGGTCGCGCGGGAGGCCCGGGCGGGCTAGCGGATTCTCCAGCAGGTAGGCCATGGCGCTACCGTCGATCCAGCTTGGTGAGAAGAGTTTGGTATAGCCACTAAAGCTATACCCCACGGCGAGGAGAATCCATGCGGTGCGGAAGACCCAGAGCGGCATCGCCCACGCGGGGTTGCGCCGACCGGGCGTGAGCGGTTCGCCCCCCGGGACGAGCACGGTGAGCAGCAGGAGCAGCCCGATATAGGGAAGCGAAGGGTTCGAGATGAGATTGTTGCGGTGAAAGAGCGCGGTCCAGCCAAACCAGAGGATCACGGCCATGACCTGTCGCCCAACCCCTGCGGCGAAGAGAAGGGCGCAAAGGGCAAGGAAGGCGACGCTCCCGGTCACGACCGCATCAGGGAGGGCGAGGGCAAACGGGTTAGGGAAGAGACCGGCGGTGAAGTTGAGCGAGGGATCCTTGAGGATGCCCGAAGCGCCAAAAAGCTCGGCGGCATATGGCGTCAGTTCGGCAAAATGGAAGGCGAGGTAGAGCCCGAAGATGACGCGAAAGAGCGTGAACTGCCAGGGAGAGATCGGTTTAGTCATGGCAAAGCGGAGTAGCGATAAAAGGGATGCGCTTCGCCCGGACGCGGGAGAATGACGATAGCAGGTTCGCTGATTTCATCCGGAAGGGCAAGCTCCTTCCTCACCGCCGAACCGGGGGCGAGCGCTTCAGCGAGAAGGGCTTGCCGAAACGGCGCGGGGAGGCGCGGAGCATAGGCAAAGGCCGCCCCGTAGACGTTGCGCCGCTGGTAGGGGCCGCGAAGGCGTGAGTAGGTCTCGGGGTCAAGCCGCTTCTCCCAGCGGGAGCCATCGGGGAGCTTCCCTTCGAGGAGGAAACTCGCGGCGAACCCTTCGTACCCGTCGGTTTCGCAAAAAACTTTTGGGAACGGGGCAATGCCACTGGCGGCTCCGAGCCCGCGCAGGAGCGGGAGGCGAGCGAGGTAGCCAGCCATCTGAAAGAAACCGATCATCAACAGCAGCAGAGCGAGGCGGTTGCGCGTGATCATGCCGCCTCCTTGCGTTGATCGGCAGAGAGCGTGGCTGAAGCGGCGCAGGCCCACCGTTTCCGGCAACCAAAGCAAGTTGGCGACGGGAGTGGGGGACTTTGGTGGACGTCGCGGAAGAGGAGCATTTCGCCAAAGCGTTGCTCGCGGGCGCTAGTGAAACCGCAGCGCGAGGGGGAGCGCCGGGGGTTCTCCAGCGTGCCGAAAAGCCAGTCCCAGAGCGGGAGATCGGCGTAGTTCTGGCTATGGTGGCGGAATTGGTGATGCACGCGGTGCGATTCGGGGCGCTGGATGAACCAGCCGACCCAGCGTGGCGTGCGCAGATTCCAATGATAGAAGTATTCGGCAACCGCCGTCAGCCCGGTATAGAGCGCGGCGGACTCCAGCGAACAACCAAGGAGGCCAAAGACCAGCGCGGCGCTGATGAGCGAATTGAGCGTGATCTCGACCGGGTGTTTGTAGAAACTCGCCAGCAACTCGATCCGGCGCGGCGAGTGGTGAAGCTGGTGACAGAGCCGCCAGAAAAACGCCGATTCGTGGCGGATGCGGTGCCATCCATAGTAGACGAGGGTGGAGAGGAAATAGGCCAGCAATGCCGCAGGGAGCGTCCCCACCGCTTCGCTTAAATCAAAGAGCGACACCCGGGCCAGCCAGCGATCCCAAGTCACCCCCGCCAGCAGGACGATCCCCAGTTGCGCGAGATTAACGAGCGCGATCCGCAGCCACCAGCCGCGAACCGTGGGGAGCCGGTTGGCAGGCCAGAGCCGCTCAATCACGATCATTAGCACCGCGAGGAGGCAGAGAAAAAGAATCATGCGCCGAAGCATAAAAGATTCTTTTCCTTTCGAGTGAGTCGAAAAATCTTGATCAAACATTGAGAAAATCGATGATCCTTTAACGAGATGCCTAACCTCCATCACCTCGAACTCTTTCATCATGTGGCCAAGGCCGGGGGGATCACGGCGGCGAGCCGGACGATCGGCTATGGGATCGGGCAACCGGCGATTAGCGCACAGATCTCCCAGTTGGAGGCTGACCTCGGGGTGCGCCTTTTTCAGCGTCGCCCCTTCAAGCTGACCCCTGCGGGGAAGGAGTTGCACGATTCCCTCGCCCCGTTCTTCGCGCGGCTGCCGGAGGTGATCGAGCGTATCTCCGGGAAAGCCTCCCGGAGTCTCCGGCTCGCAGCGCCGACGACGGTGGTCCGGGTGCATTTACCGGGGGTGATCACCGCGATTCGGAAGCAGCAACCGGAGTTGGAGCTATCTCTGGTCGATGCTTCACAACAGACGATCTACGGGATGTTGGAGAGGGAGGAGGTCGATCTCGCCATTGCTGAACTGGAGGGGAAGCCGCCGCCTGCAACGCGATGCGAAATCCTCGCCCGGCTGCCTCTCGTGATCGTCCTGCCACGAGGCATGGCATGGCCGAGAGGGGGGCTGGCCGCGCTGGCAAAAAATGCCCCGCTCATCCGCCCGCCCGAGGCGACTGCCGTGACCCGGCTCTTCCGCAAAGGGTTGCCCCGGACGATGGCCGACTGGCCCTCCTCGATCGAAGTCAGCACGACCGACATCGTTAACGAATACGTAGCGCACGGGTTTGGCTGCGGCCTGAGCGTTGAAGTGCCGGGGGTTGACTTCCCCAAGGAGGTCAAGGTCGTTCCCTTAAAGAACTTCCCGAAGCTGGTGATCGCGGCGCTCTGGCGTGGGAAGCTCCACCCGCTGGCGCAAGCGTGTCTGGAGGAGTTGCGGGCTGTAGCGAGGGAGACAACAGCCGCCCTCACAGCGCCGTAGCACTATGAAAAAAGCCCCGCTCCCGAAAAATCAGGAGCGAGGCTTCCAAGGGACAGAGTTAAAACAGCGGGGCGCCTTTAGAAAGCGACGCGGAACCCGCCGTTGACGCTGTGCGAATCGTAGTTCTTACGGCCGAGTTCACCCGTGTAGTAGGCAAACACGGAAACGCTGCTGTTGAACTCCACGCTGGCACCGGCGTCGAGCACGAGGCTGTCGCGACCGACATCAGGAGCGTCCACGGTGAAGACCGCGTTCCCGCCGCTAAAGCGCGAGGAGATGCTCGGGGTGGAGTCCATGTACTCGTGCTTCCACTGAGCGCGGACTTCCGGGCGGATCACGACGCTACCGGCGTTAAAGGCACCGGCGAACTTCAACCCGGCGAGCGTGCGGAGGGAGTCCGCATGCTGGTTGGTGAAGTGAAGCGGGGCGCTGGAGCCGGTTTCGGTGAAGCTGTTCAACCCGGTGTAGGTGTACTGCACGGAGGCAACCGGACCGATGCTGAAGTTGCTGTTGATCTGGTAGTCGTAGCCACCACCGAGGAGGGCGTTGAACTCCGCACCATCGCTATCCCCATGGGCGAGCCCGCCGAGCGTGCCGCGACGGGTGCGGTAGGAGTTGTAACCACCGCCGACCGCTGCATTGACATAGGCGCCACTGCCAAACCAGCTTGCATAAACACCGCCGCGCCCGCCGTCGACATCAAGGCTGCCGCCACGGAGCAGGTCGGACTGCGTATTGGTGTAACCGCCGTGGAGACCGACGACGAAGTTCTCGCTCACGCGGTAGTCCGCGCCGAGCGTGAACCCGGCGGAGGTGAACTCCTGCCCGGCAGCGTTCTGGGTGCTCTTGATGTTAGCCCATTCGCCGTGACCGGTAGCGAAGAAGCCCCAGCGGCTCTCGCTGATCATCGGAGCGACAACTTCCTTGCTCACGATGCTCTTGCCATCCCACCCGGCGAGCGTCAGCCCGTCGGCGGTGTTGGCGACCAGTGCGCCGTCGTTGCTGAGCGCCCCGCTCTCACTGCGCAGGGACAGCCCGTTGGCGCTAAACCCGCTGGAACCGTTGCGGACATCATCGAGGCGGCGCTCGAGGTTGACGTTCTGGATCTGCGAAGTCGCGGCGCTGATCGTAAAGATCGAGGTCAACTGCTCCGGCGAGATCTCGCTCAGGAGCCCCGGGACGTTGGAGACGTGGGTGTAGTTGAGGTGATCGAACGCTTTGTTGATCTGGTTGCGGTATGCGGCGTGGTCAAGCGCTTTGGCAACCTGACGCTGATTGTGCGTGAGCCCCTTGAGGTTAGCGAACTTGCGCTGCCGGACGACGACCCAGGCGAACTGG
This sequence comes from Chthoniobacteraceae bacterium, assembly GCA_037189865.1. GTDB lineage: Bacteria > Verrucomicrobiota > Verrucomicrobiia > Chthoniobacterales > Chthoniobacteraceae > DATMFV01. The sequence continues at coordinate 440,357 of JBBCIW010000002.1, forward strand.
GGATCGTAGTCGAGGACCACCTTCAACATCGTGTTGTTAGCGAAGTTGTGGAAGAAGCGGTCGAACTGACCATTGCGCCCCCCTTCCGCACGCAGGACCATGAAGCGGTCGTTGCGGTACGGCTTGTAGCCACTCTCCTTGTTCACGACGAGGTCGCCTTCGAGGAAGGCCTGCCCGCCGATGAAGAGGCGATCGTGCGCCTGATTGGCTTCGATCTCCATGAGCAAAGTGCCGAACGGAGTCTGGACGTAATCGCCCGTGATGAGGATCGCCCCTGCGGAGTTACCCGGGGAGACGAGCCCGTCGTTGCGCAGATTGCCGCCGATGCGGCCATTGCCGGTCAACGCGCCATTCGGGCCAACATAAGCGTCGCCGAGGATGTTGACGCCATTGTGCTCAACGAGGTGGAGGTTACCATCAAGGACCCCGGTGAGGCCGCTGATGTCGATCACGCCATCAAGGACGAGCGTCCCGTCGCCGACTTTAGCGAATTCGCCGCTGCCGATGACGGCACCGGTGAAGCGGGAGGAGGCGTTGTTGTGGCCGACTTCGAGTTCCCCGAATTCGTTGAGGATCGACGCGCCGAGATCAATGATCCCGCCGTTAACGTCGTAGCCGCCGGTCGGCAGGACGCCGTTGTGCAGCCCGCTGACTTTCTGGCTGGTGCCGTTCAGGTTCACACGGCCAGCGAGGTTGACAGCAAGGTCGGTCCCGGTCGGCAGGGCGTTATCGGCGAAGAGGTTGAGGGTGCCGTCGTCAACCAAGGTATCCCCGAGGTAGCTATTGGCGACGTTCAGGTTGACGATGCCGCTGCTTTGCTTGCGCAGGTTGACGGCTCCGGCGAGTTCCACGTTCACATCCCCGTTCTCAAGGATGAAGTCGCTCCCGCTCCGGAGGATGCCGGTACCGGCGATGGAGGAATCCTCCAGAACACCGTCGATGAGGTGAACGCCTTGAGCAGCGACGTCGTTACCGGCTACGTCAAAGACGGCAACCGTATTTGCCCCACGGCGGCTGTTTTCCACCGTCAGCCCGCTCGAAGCGGCGATGGCATCGCCCACACGGGCGATGAGGACCCCTTCCTTAACGTGCGTGCGCCCCTCATAGGTGTTGGCCTTTTCAAGCTCTACCGAAGTGTTGATGTCCGGGAACCCTGCCTGATTTTCTTTCACGAGATCGACCGTGTTGTTCCCCGCGAGGGTCACGGCCACTCTGCCGCTCTTGAGCAGGTAACGCTCTGCGCTGAGGGTGCCACCCCCGGTGGAATCATCGAGAACGCCGCCGTTGTCAATTTCCACGATCCCATTGATAGCGATGTCGTTCCCGTTGACGTCAAACCGGGCCGCTTCATTGGCAATCGCGGGGCTCCTGCCGTAAACATTCCCTTCCGTGCTGACGTAGAGTCCTGAAGAAGAACCGATCGCGTTGCCCACCCCGGCGCCCACCTTCAGGGTGCCGCCCAGAACCTCGGTTAAGCCGGTGTAAGTATTGATGGCGTTGAGCACGACTTCCTCGTTCGCCGTGCCCGATTTAGTCACTTTGACATCCCCGGCGAATTCGACATTCACCACGCCGTCGATCAGTTGGAAGTCGTAAGTGGAGAGGAGTTGACCGCCTCCCACCGAATCGTTGATGACGCTGCCATTCCAGAGAGTTACCCCCCCGGCAATCTGAGAGGTTCCCGCGACGTCAAGAGCGACAGATGGACTGCCAACAGTCGCTAAACCCAGCTGGAGAAGACCTCGTCCCAACTGATCATTGGCCGTTGTCACGAGCGAGCCCCCCAGGATCGCCGTCGCTCTCTGTCGATTGAGCCCGGTAACACTGGTCAACCTTGTCACACCGTTTTGAATCTTCAAAATTACGTCGGAAAGCGTCGAGGCGATCTCCGCCGTCCCGGCTTGTATCATCACGACCTCGCCGTTACCGCTGACCGTCGCTGCATTCAGGACAAAAACGTGATTCGCCGCAGTATCAATCCACAATGTTGCGCCTGGCGAACCCAAGGTAATAGCGCTGGTCGAGGTATATTGCGCTTGTTGCTCAAAGCTAAAGTACCCGTCATTAACAGCGACAGTGCCATCCAAATCAAAAGTGCCCCTGATAATAAAGTCACCCCCGGTGGTTTTGGTGAAGTTTGCCGCACCGAAAATGCGGTTATAGCTGCCGCCGGAAGTCGCGTTGAAGGCCGTCCTGACCTCATAAGCCGTCCCGTAGGGTGCGCTGCCGGCATTGATCCACCCGCCATTGGTCACATTGACGGTTCCATGACTTTCGACGCGGGTCGGGTTCGGGTTGGGCTGCCCAGTAGGGGTGTAAGACCCGCCATTGACATCGAGGACGAGGCTGTCAGCGGCGGAGGCTCCCCCTGCCATCAGGAGGGAGGCCAACACGGCGGCTGAAAGAGTCTGCCCGACGCGGCGGGAACGAAGTGCCCGCTTCTGGGAGCGAGAGTTAGTGGAGTTGTTAGGAGTGCTCACGGAATGGTATACCTTGGTTGCGATCAGTGGAAATTTACGGAAATTTGCTTAGTTGATAGAGGGAGCACCGTCAAACGTAAAACTTTTGTAGCTCAAAAAAACGAGCCTGCGCCACAGCAGCCTCCAGATGGCCCAACGCAATTGAAGCCCAGCCCCGAAAACAAAACCAATTTTTACTCCAACACTCTTCATGCCCCCTTGCCAGCTGCGGGGATTCAGGCATAATCAACACGCCGCCAAGGGCAGGCTGAAACGAAGGGATTTTTAAGAATCCTGAAATTTTAGCGGAAGTCGGGAAGGCAACCGCCGCCACTCTGCCAGCGCCAGCAATGTGTCCCCGTAGTTCAACGGATAGAACAAGGGTTTCCTAAACCTTAGATCCGAGTTCGATTCTCGGCGGGGACATGGCTCTGAACATCGCGCGGAAACGACGCGGGATGGGCACCCAAAACCCTCAATGATCGCAAAGCATCCTTAAACACCCTGATTATCAAGAACTTAAGGATAAAATTGAAGCGCTTTTCTGAGGGGGATTTTTTCGGTTTTGACCGACACAAAGATGGACTAAAGACCTCTATCGGGTTTTAGTTTCGGTCTTCTGCGAGAAGGGACATTGGACTTTCTGCATTTTATCGTAAGCGAGTTTGAAGATGGGGCAAAAAATCGCCTCCATCCTCTCCACCTGTAAGCGCCTCGGGATCAATCTTCGCGATGACCGCAACGACGTCCCCCCAAAGCTGCCCAACTAGTCTATTTCCAAGGTCGAAGAACTCTCGCAATGATTGGTTAATGGTGCGCTCGTTGTTGATGGTTCCTGCGGAGTCAAGAACGCAACCAGAGTGCATCTTGTCTCCAAGATTAAGATCGATCGTGGTTGATGGGATGTTGGTCGTTATGGCATTAGGAATATGGCCCCATTTTTTCATCAGGACTCTTCACCGCCTTCTCATCTAATCTTGTTCGGTTTTTGTGACGTGATTGATGGCTGCTTCAAACTGATGAACCACGGATGTGAAGAAAATGGAAAGGCAGGCAGTGCTACAAAAATGGATATCAACCTGACCGCCGCGAACTGGATCAACGATGTTTAGCTCACATTCGGCATGATCCATTCCGATGATAGTACGTCCATCTTCAGTGTGTCCGGTGACTGGATGAGACCCATGGTACCAAAGAGAAAATACCGTATCCATCATTTCAGAAGGTCCTCCTGTATCTCTTTTCTTATCACGGTACAGGATAGAACCAGCAGTAAGCCGGATGAATCCTTCGATCTCGCCGATCTTCTTCTCGCAGATTAGGCAATTTGCTCCTTGGGGTATCTCGCACGAATCGCTTGCAGTCTTGAGTGGGAGTTTCATAGTTTTGCCTAACAACTCCATCGTCTTCATATTCTCATGGTAGATCAAGACCGGAATGGCATTGAGTTAAGCCACCTCTAGGGAGACGCTGATGAAATGAAGCCCGACGAAAGCGCAGGCAGTTTCGATCGGTTTTTGAGACACTTTCCCGCAACCTCTCCCAAGAGAGGTGAGGACAAAGAGGCTCGAAAAGACGCGAAAATGACCAGCTTGCGGCGCAGCTTGCTTTATTCAGCGTTTCCCTAGCGGCAATTCGCCCGGTCAGCTTCGATGTCGAAGGTTTTTCATTTGGTCTGGTAAGGAATTGGAAACCGTCGGCTTTTTCTTCAAACCCGATCGAATCGGTCTGGCGCAGGGGGGACGGGCGTCTGGAACAATGCTGGTGGCAATACAAACTCAGACTGGCCCGGCACCCTCGGCGCGGTTTCTGGAGGAACTAGCGGTACGGCAACGAATGCGAACGACTCCACGATCACGACGCCCTCGTTCTCCTTCGGGAGCGATAGCTATACCCTCGCGGTCGTGCCTAAGCCCTCCACCTACCTTCTCATCGGATTAAGACTCCTTGAGATCGCCTCGATGCGCTATCGCCGGTGTCACAGCTAACCCTCGCAGCAACGGTACGCCTCACTCGAAGGCCTCCGCCCCCCGGTTGCTGTCTGGTTCTGATTGCAGCCATAGGTAAAGAAAAGAGAAATCCTTCAATAAAATCTTGCTGCGATCAGGGCTTGTGACCTAATTTAACTCAATCTTCTTCATTTCAACCCACTGTTATCCCGATGGGTAGCAGTCAGTTGATCTCTCAAATACGGGATGCTCCCGTTTTCTTGCAGACAGAGCTTGTTTCTTATGTCAAATACCCTTTATCGATGCCAAACGCAAACGCCAAACGGCCCCTTGATGGTCGGGGCAGCCCAAGTGGAGATCACTCCGGATTTACCGGTTAGACGGGGGGGAGGCGGCGTTGGCGGTCTGGCGGCCAGTTACACTAGCGAGGTCCATTGCCCACTAACTGCCCAATCAGTCGCTTGGGGAGATGACCAGCAGTGCATCATCTGGACAAGCTGCGATCTTGGTAGTGTGGAAGACGAATTCGTCGCCGTCTTCCGGCAGATCGTCTCCGCGGAGACTGGGCTTCCATATCAAAGGATCAATCTTAGCGCTACCCATAGCCATGGTGGCCCCAGCGGGCCGAAATTCTCCATCTACCATACAGAGTCCAGCATGAGTGAAACGCGGTCCACCTATCTAAAAATGATGGAAAAGGCGGCGAAAAGCGCAGTGGAAGCCTACCGCAACCGGCAACCTGTCCGGCTTGGATACGGGAGCGGACGAGCGGAACGGGCCTGCTTCAATCGGCGGTTCATTATGTCGAATGGAACCGTGCGAATGCACGGTAAGGAGAGCGAAGGCGTCAAGCGTCTACAGGCGGAAGGGCCAGTGGATGACGAGTTGCAGATCGTTTGGTTTGAGGGAAACGACTCTCGTCTACCTAAAGCCATGCTCGTCAATCTAGCGTCACATCCCAATCAGATGTACGGGAAAAATGCTCTTGGTAGCGAGTATCCCGGTGTGATGAGGGAGGTCATCTGGCGGGCGCTCGGGCAAAGATTTCCGATTGTCTTTCTTCAGGGTGCATGCGGAAATGTTCAACCTGTCGATATCGAAGAAGGGGCTGGTTGGGGAGAAGGAATGGAGGGAATCCATACCATCGGTCACCTACTGGCAGGGGAGGTTCTCAAACTGATCCATAGCTCCAAAGCTCAAGAGACGACCGGCATCCTACTCGCGCAAGCCAATGCCCCAGTGGAGCTGTCGTTGCGGGTATTTCCGCAAGAGGAGGCCGAATGCACCCTGCGAATCGTAAGAGAGGCAAAGCAGGCCGGTGATTTGAAAGCCCGCCTCGATCACCACTTTAAGACAGTGGAAGAAAAAGCCCGAGCCAAACAGATTGTCCTCCTTGAGACCCTCCGCGAAAAGGGAGATACAGAGCTAATCGAGCTAGGCGCCATGCGCTTGGGAGATATCGTCTTCATCACCACACCTGCCCATCAGTTCGTCGAATTCCAAATCGCGCTAAAGAAAGCGTTTCCGGGAAAAAAGATTATTCTCGCTGACCTCACCAATGGTTCCGCTAACTATATTCCTACACCACTAGCTATCGCGCTTGGTGGGTATGAAACCGAACACCGGCGATACGAACCTGCCGCTGGTGAGAAAATCATGACCGCAGGAGCCGCTCTAGCCCGTGAACTCTTCCATTTAACCTAGCCCCAAACGCTTTTCGACTGAGGGAGCAACCCTCGACCGAAACCAGATTTAAGTCAGGTGAGGGCCGCCAGATACATCGACGAGATACATCTGGCGATCCCCGCTCACCGTGCTATCAACGCAGATGCTCTTTCCATCACGGCTCCAGCGAGGATGCAAGTCACACCGGATGTCTCCACCACGTTCCAATTCTACGTCCTGACGGAAAGAGGCCACAGGGACAAGTGTATCCGTCGAAAGTTGATAGAGAAACAAGGGATGTCGCCCCTCCTCATCGGGATAGGTATCACTAATCATCCAGTCTGGGTTAACCGGGCACTGGCTGAAATGACCATTACCTGTTAACAAGCTGCTTCCAATAGCCCTAAATCCCCCCTCAAAATCCTGATACAACTCATAGTGCGAACTAGCGCGATTCCAAACCATCACGCCTCGATCGCCAAACCACTTTGGATGCGAAAGATGCGTCTTGGAAAAAGCGGCCTCCGGAGTTGCCAGCACGCGCAGATCGCTACCATCAAGATTTGCCGTCATCAGCCGTGATTTCTTCAAGGTCCTGCCATCACAAAGGACCATGAACCGGTGAAGAAACGCGATGCGAGTTGCTTTCGGATTCGGCGTCACGTGGGTGATCCAGTGACAAGCCTCCTCCATCCCGGACTCCGTTTCGAATCCAACCAATCGCTCCAGACTGATGACCAGCCGATATTCACCGCTGACAAGATCCATCAGAAACAAACCATCATCGCCGGGGTGATGAGCCGGTTTCCTGACCTCCGGCAAAGCATAGCCAATCGTCGAATGAGTGTACCGCAGCCGCTCGAAATTGATACAGAGGGCATGGCGACTATCACTGGTCACAGAATAAATGGGCAACGGCAGTTCCCGGGATGAGCACGGCTCCTGCAGATGAACGATGGCAGAACCAAAGCCCTCTTTGGTCCGCGTGTTATGAATCAAACTCAGCCCGTCATCCAATCCATCCAACCACGTCGCATGAGAACCCTGCTGCCAGTTCCAGGCATTGGTTTGGGTAACCGGGCGAAAGCAGTACCCGTGATAAGTGTCCAAAACGCCAATCACAGCCATATCCTCGGGACGCATGTAGTGCTTGAAAGGAGAGGTGCGCATGCTCAGGAGATAACGTCCCGAGCGATCCCACGGACACTTGTCATAATATCCAAAGAAATGAAAATAGTAACCTCGGGTTAACTGTAGGAGAGAATAGACAGACGACTGATTTTCCATGTTCGGTGAAGCTGACCATAATCCGTCGCGATTCGTGATCACTAATGAAATCTTTTATAAGATTCCATAACATTCTGGAATAACCTGAGTATGACTGAACCGCGTCATTGTAATGGAGGGGGACGGTTTAGAAGATCATCTGATTCTATGCGTGGAGAAAGCGTAAGAATCGACCTCTTTAGCGAAAGAAGTGACCTTTTCATCGAATCGGTTCTCGGATAATTTGGGGGACTCGAACGTATCCCCCCCTCAATGAATGTACTCACCCCCGGATCCTCTCTTCAAAAGCCGGCCTGCATCAGCGCAGGATGGACGATTTCTGAGGTTCTACTGGTATCGACGTTGATTGCAACCCTTCTGGCATTTCTCCTCCCCCTCGCCGGTCGATTCGTTCAGGAAAGCCGCAGGGTCAAATGCGCGGATCAACTGCGGCAGATCGGCGTGATGATGCAGCTCTATCTAGGCGAGCATCAGAACCAGTTTCCGCCTGCCTGGACTGAGTTTCGTAACAGTGCAGGGAAGACGGAGCGAAAGTTCTGGGGAGGTTTCCTCGTCGAGTATAATCAACTTAAAGATCTGCGATGTTTCGTCTGCCCGTCAGTTAAGAACGAAGATGTCATTCCCGGCCTTCTAAAGAACCAAACGGGCTCCAACATGGCTTATATCTCCTATGGCATCAATCGTTACGGGATTGCGCCCGGGTTTAACGACGGTAAACGCCCCGCACACCTGACGGCCATTCCTGAACCTTCACGAGTGTTGATGGCCGTGGATCACGAACTCAAAGGTCAACCCCACGATGGCTGGTATATTGTCGATTACAGCACTGCCGACAAAGTCTTTGAAGAGGTTTCCATGCGCCATTCGGGCACTGTCAATGCGCTATACTGCGATGGTCACGTCGAGATCGCCACCTCCAAAGAAAAACTGCTGGGCAAAACCAACTCCGACTATCCATGGGCAGAGAACCGCTACCTGAAGAAGAAATGAGAATCGCCGTCGTGATAATAGCCGGTTTGTTGACGAGCGCTCTCCTGACGGCTTCGCAGCCTCATCTTTTGGCAGAGGAACCGGACGTTTCAGCCCCACAAAGACGAATGGCAGCGCTGGAAGCGGGTCATAAAGGGAGTGAAGCCTTTGGCTACCTCACCACGCTCAAGCAAGATCCCAACCCTCTGGTACGCCGTGCGGCGATCCGCTCGCTTGGAACGATTGGCGCTCCGGCAATCGACCTTCTTCTGGTGTCCGCTCGTTCAGATGAAGACATTCTGGCACGCAGGAGCGCGCTACGGGCGCTGGCACGGATCGCGGAAGGCAAAACGCTAGTCTCCATCCTCATCGAGCGGTTGGAGGACGAAAATGAACTGGTGCGAATGGCCGCGATCGAAGAACTGGCGGCGATTCAACCGCGGTCTCCAGAAATCCTCTCCCTATTACGCGAAGCCCGCAACGATCCGTCACCCTTGGTTTCACGGACGGTTGCCGCTTTTTTATGGCCCTATCACGGGGAGGTCGCTTCCGCCAGAGAGCGTTCTGAATTTCGCGATTCACACCTCGATGCTACCCGGTTGGATCTTCCGGCAACCAGTTGGCGTTTTGTGACCGATCCTCAGGAAACGGGTCATGTTGAAGGATGGATCACTACAACCTATGATGATTCCGGCTGGGATGTCGTTAGCGTTGGCCAGCCGTGGCAGAACTTCGGCTACCGCCACCGTGGTGTCGCCTGGTATCGGCTCTCCTTCGAGCTTCCACGCGAGCCGCAGCTCGACGCAGCTGATCTCGTCTTCGAGGGTGTGGATGAAAGCGCTTGGATTTGGATCAATGGGGAGTTCGTGGGGACGCACGACCTCGGATCAGAAGGCTATAACAAAGCGTTTGCCGTCGATACACGTGACTTGCTCCAGTGGGGCAAACTAAACCAACTTACGGTCCGCGTCTCGAAGACTACAGGCAATCATGCCGGCATCTGGAAGCCGGTTTACCTCGAAATTCTCAGAAAACCATGAGACCGATCAAAAATCGCTACCTCTTTCGCGGAGCCATTATAGAAATCTTTTTCATCCTCTCCGTTACTTTAAGCCTTTGCCTTGAGGGCGCGACCACAACCTCCGCACCGCTCACGATCACCACCGAGGATTCGCGGACCGCGTTCTATCGGATGGAGGAAAAGGCCAACTTGAAGATCACACTTACCAACAGAGGAGAGGAGCCGCTGGAAGGAGCTTCGATACACCTCTCCGGTTCGTTGCAAGAAAGCGAGAAGACGGTAGAGCTGATCGCGGGCGGCGCCACGCTCACCGTCGATCTTCCGATGGATACCACTCTCCGACCCGATGCCTACCCTCTGAAGGTGGGGGTCTATGATAAGGCGGGACAGCCTCTGGGAGAGCCGATCACGTTGACGATGACAATCGTCCCACGTCCTTTGCAACAGCGAATGCCGGTCATCCTTTGGGGATCAGGAAATATGGAGAAAATCAAGGCAATGGGATTTACCCATTACTTCGCGATCTGGCAAGGTTCTACCGCTCCGGCGGTCAACTTTGCCAACGCGGAAGGTCTAAGAAAAATCCGAAGCAAGGTTGACCGTGCGATGGCGGCAGGGGTAGGGAGTCTGGCAAAGATCACTATTGGTCGAAACCGCAACCTACGCACGACCTACAATCGTATTGACCGCAAAGGCCGTACCTATCCAGCACTCAACGGGCAATTCCCGGAAGTACAGCGACACGCGCTGGAACTAGGCAACTTTGTGGCCACCCATTTCGGCGATCTGCCCGGCTTCAAGGGGGCCCTGATCAATACCGAAGTTCGCGACCACACCCGACCAAGCCATCATCCCATCGACGCTAACGCCTACAAAGAAGCTACCGGCAACGAAATCCCCCTGGAGATCGATGCCAACGCACAAGGAGTGCGATATAGCAATCTGGCGGACTTCCCGGCGACCCGAATCATTCCCGATGACCACCCGATCCTCGCCTACTATCGTTGGTTCTGGAAAGAAGGCGACGGATGGAACCACCTCCATACCTTGATCCATCAAGGGATCCAATCGGCCCGCCGCCCGGATGTCTGGACCTTCTTCGACCCTGCGGTCCGCGCCCCCTCTCTTTATGGAAGTGGCGGGGATGTCGATTACCTAAGCCAATGGACTTATAGCTATCCAGACCCACTGAAAGTCAATCTCGCAGGCGACGAATTGCTCGCGATGGCAGGCGGCCATCCCCGTCAGCAGATCATGAACATGACACAAGCGATCTGGTATCGCAGCCAAACCGCTGCGCTCCCGAGGGACGAGGAAGGCGCCTCACTGAAAACGGCTCCATGGGAAGCTCAGAAGCCGGACGCGAGATTTATCTCCATCTCCCCTGACCATTTGAGCGAAATGCTCTGGCTCAAACTCTCCCAACCGGTTCAGGCTATTATGTATCACGGGTGGGGTTCACTGGAGGAGACAGCATCCGGCGGCTACGACATGACCAATGCCGAGACACCCGCCCGTTTGAAGCAACTTCTCCAAACCGTCGTGGAGCCGCTCGGGCCGATGCTCAGACAAATCGGCGACGCTCCTACCGATGTCGCTTTTCTGGAGAGTTTTGCCTCCCAGATCTTCGCGCGACGGGGAACCTACGGCTGGGGCCGGGGCTGGGGGGCTGATGCTTACCTCATCGCCAGATATAGCGGATTGCAGCCACAGATTGTCTATGATGAGACGATTCTAACTCGAAGTCTGAACGGCTTCTCCATCCTTTTCGCGCCTCACTGCGATGTGCTCACGCAGAAAGTGGTGGCGGAAATCAAGAGGTTTCAGCAGCGAGGCGGCATCGTCATCGGAGATCAATATCTGGCACCGGGCCTTGAGCCTGACATCCTTCTGAGCGCCTTCTCGCGAAGCGACGACGCAGAGAAGGACAAGGCGCTTTTGCTGGAAAAGGCGGCGGAACTCAAAACGGAACTCCAAGGGTTTTATCAGCCTCCCTTTGAAAGTGATCATCCGAACGTCATCCTACGCAGACGAGGCAGCGGCGAGCTGCTCTTTGCCGTCAATGATCACCGCACCTTTGGCGACTACGTGGGCCAGTACCGCAGGGTGATGGAGAAGGGATTGCCTTCCAAAGCTACCCTTCGCTGGCAACGTCCCGGAGACATCATCTACGACCTCTCAAAGCGGCAGATCGTTGCGACGAAAACCGTTGAGGATGGGGTGGAATTCCCTGTGGAACTCGGTGCAGGGGAGGGTCGACTCTTTCTGGCGCTTCCCCGTCCAGTCGGGAAGCTGGAGATCCATGCCCCAAAAGAGGGAAAACGGGATGGCGCCCTCGCGGTAGCGATCCGTCTAACAGACGATCGGGGGCAACCGATCGCCGCGGTGGTGCCAATGGAAGTGACCATCCGCGATCCTGAGGGCAATCCGGCAGAATGGAGTGGCCACTACGGCGCTGCCAGCGGCGAACTGAAGCTAATGCTGCATATCGCCTCTAACGATGTAGCGGGAAACTGGACGATCGAAACGGTGGAAGGGATCAGCGGGCGGCGCTCCCTTCATTCCTTTGAAGTCGACTAAAAAGCGTAAGAATCTACCTCTTGAGGCTATCCTTGGGTCTGTTTGAACAGAGGATCATCCTTTAACCTCTGTTTTCGGTTCACCCATGCTGCAACTTGATATGAAACATCACACTTCTCCCCTGAATCGACTGAGCTTTCTTCTGGCTTTTGCTTTCTCTCTGCTCTCCCCCGCTTGGTCCCAAGCGGCAGACCGCACCTGGATTCAAGGGACCGGGGGAGATTTCCTTACCCCGGAGAATTGGGCGGGGGGCAATCTCCCCACCTTGGGAGACAGCCTCTACTTCGATGCCAGCACCACCGATCCCTATACCGTCCTTTTTCACGATGACTTCGAGCTTCGCTCAGGGAACACCGGTCGTATCTATTTTCAAACCGGTAACCGGGCGACCTTCAAGCTCCATGAGGAGGGAGGAGAAAGTTATTCCCTTAGCTCCTTTACCTTGCAGGTGACCCATGGGGATCTAACCCTGGATGGGGGCACAACCGTCGCTAATTCCGTGTTGACCTTAGGTGCCGGAGATAACGCAGAGGGAAAGTTAAAACTAACCAACGGTGCCACTCTGACCGGTGTCACCAATTCCGACACCTTCCGGGTAGGTAACTCCGCCAAAGGGACTCTGGAGCTTGAGGAGAGATCGACGGCCACTTTTGCAGGCCGGTTTCAGATCGGGTACAAAGCCGGCGCAGGAGGGAGTTCGGTAACCCTGACGGGACGTTCCACCCTGATAGCCTCTGCGGGGATATATCTGGGGAGTTCCAACTCCTCCTCTAGCGGTGACGATGCGCCGGTAGCGACAAGCAACAATAGCCTATCGGTCCTCAATGGCTCCTCTGTCAGCGTTGCCTCCTATCTCTATATCGGTTACAAGGAAAATGCCAATCACAACACGGTGGTGATTGGAGGTGAGGAGAGCGGCACCCGCGCATCCTTGAATGTCAGCAACAACCTGCGGATCGGCCATAGCGCGGGCACAGTGGGCAATTCGCTCACCGTTAAGGCAGGGGGCGATCTGACCAGTACCAGCCTCGTCCGGGTCGAACATGGAAACTCCCTGACAGTGGAAGAGGGGGGTAAAGCGACACTGACTGATACCGGAACCAGCAACTATATTGCCGGGAGGCTTTCCATCAAAGGCGGGGAGTTTGAAGCCGGAACTCTGGAGATTCGCCATATCGTCGCCTTCGAAGCGGGGACCTTCGAGATGACCCGACACCTCAACACGATCGCCGACAGCCGCTTCGAGTTCGCCCTCGACGATCGTCTAACCATCCACGTCGGCGGCAAACTGACGGCGACCGGCACGACCTATATCGACATCACCCAACAGACGGAAGGGATGGGGCCGGGAACCTATACGCTTTTTACTTCGACAACCAATGCCACAGGGATGAATCACTTCACACTAGGAAACACCTTTGAGGGATTTGTAGGCACGCTTTCCTATGATGCCAATCATCTTTATCTCCATGTCACATCGGTGCCCGAACCGGCATCCGTCGGGCTTGTCCTTCTCTCATTCCCACTTCTGTGGCGACTCTGTCGGCGCAAGGCGCAAGCCAACCCAAACGACTCCTCAAAGAAGTAGCTCCCTTTCTCGCTTCCATGATTTCATCCTCATCCTTTAACGTCAGAACCTACGGTGCCACTGGCGACGGTGCGACTAAAGATCATGTCGCCATTCAAGCGGCTATTGATGCCTGCGCCACTGAGGGGGGTGGCACCGTTGTGATCCCTGCGGGACGCTACCTGACTGGCACCCTCTGGCTCAAAAGTCACGTCGAGCTTCACTTAATGCAGGGCGCAACCCTTCTGGGAAGCGGCGATCTTGAGGATTACAATCAGGACGAACTTCTGCCGGAGAACGTGACCGCCATCCGTGAACGGATTAGCGGTGCGCATCTGGTGATCGCTTATGAACAGGAGAACGTTGGGCTAACCGGGCCGGGTTGCATTGACGGCAATTCCTCCTCTTTCTTTGAGGAGTTACCCGAAGGATTGGTCGCCAGTTACCGTTACAAAAACAATAGCTATCCGATTCGATCATGGCGGCCGAGCCAGATGATCTTCTTCTGCCAATGCAGCGACGTGCGCGTGCGTGATATCTCGCTCATCAACGCTCCCTTCTGGACCCTTTTCCTCCTTGGTTGCAACGATGCACAGGTCCGCTCTGTCCGTATCACTAACCCACCGGCCACCCGCAATGGCGACGGGATCGATATTGACTGCTGTCAGAATGTGACCGTGAGCGATTGCATCATCCGCACTGGAGATGATGCGATTGCCATCCGCGCCAAAGGCAGCAGGCTCGGCAAAAGGGCGCAGCCGTGCGAAAACATCACCATCAGCAACTCCGTTTTAAGCACTCCATGCAACGCCATCCGCGTCGGTGTGGGCGACGGGGCCATCCGCCGTGTGACCTTTAATAATATCGTGATTGATGAAGCGCGCACCGGTATCAGCATCGTCTCGCGCTATTCGTCCAACAGCATAGGGGGCGTGGCGATGGAACAGATCTCCTTTTCAAATTTTGTCATGGATGCGATTATTCCCATCTCCATCAACAGTGGGTACGACCCAGCCCCCCCCGCTGGAATCAGTGACATCTCCTTCTCCAACTTCAAGGTCGTCGCATCGGCTGCTTCGCAATGGGTAGGGACGCCAGAGGTGCCCCTGCGGCGTATCACTTTTCGGGATGTTCATCTTACCCTCCGCGGTGGCACGCAGAACATCGCCTTTGCCGAAGCCCTCCCGTCCCCGCTTCATCACTACGGCTACCATGGTCAGGGAGGCGCTCCGGCTTTGCCCTGTGCTCTTTACGCTACCTATGTCGAGGATTCCGTGATCGACGCAGTCAGGATCGACTGGGAGGAGATCAGCCCGGTTTGGCATTACGCCTTCCTGCTCGAACATTGCAGCCAGCTCTATATCAACCGGGCGATGCTCCGCCAGCCGCAGCCCTCCGGCGGGGCAGCCATCTCCTGTCGCTGGGTTGCCGGGCTTTCCCTCAGTGAATGCATTGCCCGTCCGGAGACGGAAGTTTTTCTCCAACTTGATGAAGCCTCTTCTCTTACAGGCACCTTTCCGGGGAGCAATCAACTGGAAGCTGCGGGGCACGCCCTTCTCGTCCCGCAGAACGAACTCGCTCCGGCCTGAAACCTGTTTCATCCCACGTTTACCACGTTAATTCCCCTCTGGCAGGGGTGAACCGGCTCCAAGCGCCGAGCCTCCCTGTGCAACCTCCATCTTACGCCACACCGCCGGGGTCAGGCGCATCCGGGCTTTAAAGAATCGCCGGAAATGAGCCGCCGAAGACATGCCGAGCTGTTCGCTGATGGCTTCAACGGTATAGTTTTCCCGGAGGAGTTGTTCGGCCCGGTGAAGACGGACCCGATGATGGTATTCCTGCGGAGTAAGCCCTGTATAGCGACGAAAGAGCTGATGAAAGAAAGATGGGCTGTAGCCCGCCAGACTGGCTAGCTTTTCCAGCGGGAGCGGCTCCGCAAGATGATGATAAATGTACTCCTGCATAAACTGAATAATCTGCTGATGCCGAGTGGGCACTGGTTCTGTGGAACTCGTCCCGAGAATCTCCAGAAAACAGCTCATCAGCAAGGTTTGGAGATAACACCAGGTCAGAGGCTCGCCTTGCGTGGCAACACAACGGTCCCACGCCTGATTGATACTGGTGATCATCGGCCCGCTCTTGACCGTCATGGGGAGTTCATGCTGATTCCGATTGGTGCGGATCTCATAGGTCAGCGAATCGGGCGCCTGACGAAAATGAAGCCAGACGGCCCTGCTTAGCTGTGGTGTTGATAGCTTGCGGATAGGACCATGCCCGCCCCACTGGCTCTCCTCCTGACGATCAAAGAGGATCACCACGCCCGGCTGGCACCGGTAAACACGACGATGGGCGGTGTAGAGCCGGTCTCCCTCCAATGCGAGCCTCGCTCGGCGATGGTTGGGACGATGGAAATTCGCGTTATCGGATAAATAGGCATCAAACGCCGGATCACAAAGCGGCGCCACCGCGTCAGATGTAAAGGAGGTAATCCAGGTCCAATTCTTTGATTGGGCAAGGAGGGCTTGCGTCTCAGGGGAAAGAAAACGCGAAAACTCTAACTCCGGCGGCGAAAGATGGGGGAGGATCGGCGTCGACATCGGGGGGAGGGAGAGACTGACTCTAAGTTTCAGAAACCATTGTCGAATAGTATAACCCGATTACCCCCTCCAGTTCGAGTTCTAATTATGGGAGAAAACCGTGATTTGAGTCCATCGTCCTCCACGCCGATTCGTGTTCAAAAAAGCCGTTGACAGACGGCTAATTTATTATTTTAATAAAATCATGTCGAGTAACCGCCCCTCCTCCAAACGCGTCACCCAGAAAGCCGTGGCCGAAAAAGCCAACGTCTCTCAGGCGTTGGTCTCTCTGGTTTTGAGCGGCGGGGTCGTCGATGTTGCCGAGGGAACGCGGCGGCAGATTCTCGCGGCGGCGGAGGAACTCGGCTATCGGGGGCGGGTCAAACCGGTAGCCAGCGCCCGACAGAGGGTGTTGGCCTACATGCGGCCCGTCGTCACCCGGGGACACCACGAGGAGTCGTGGATCTACGAAGCCTACGATCAATATTACGACGAAATCCAGAATCGCCTTCTGGAAGCCGCCTACCTGCGCAATTACTCCCTTATCGTCCGCCCATATCGGGATGCGGAAGAGGCGAGACAATGGTTGAGCGACTGGGGCGTGGACGGGGTCATCTGGCATGGGGAAGGGGATAGCGATTTTGTTCACTGGATTGCTGAACGCTACCCGATGGTACAGGTCTGGCGGGATACCGTCATTGATGGTGACGGCGTAGGCTCCAATCAGATGGAGAGCGTAATCATCCCGATGAATCACCTGCGGGAATGCGGCCACACGCGCATCCTCTATGCAGCAGCCTATCCCGCTACCGACTCACTACGCAAAGTGCGGGAGCGGGCCTATCGGAACTACCTTGAAGAACACAACCTGCCCCACTGGAAATCGCTCGTACCGCAGGAGCTATGGGCGCTGTGGGAACGCCCCGCCCCTTTTGAATGCCGGGCCGAGGCTCTAGCTAACCTTCTGACCGAGAACCACCCGGAACGCCCGACGGCGATGGTCGATGGCGATCATTCCACCCTCTACTATATCCGCTATCTCACAGCGCGGGGCTTTCGTTTGCCGAAAGAGATGAGCTTTATCGGAATTGATAACGTTTCGGCCTCCCATTTCAGCCAGCCCCGGCTCACCTCGATTGATAACCAAATCCCCGCGATTGCGGAGACAGCGGTATCGCTATTACTCGACAGGATCAGAACCCCGAAGGCGCCCTTCAAGAAGGTCTATCTAACGCCGCGCCTTGAACTACGTGATTCCGTTGCCATTCTCCCCGCAGCCGCCTCGCGGGCCAAACATATTTCCTAAAACCGGCTTCCCGACCCGTTCCGGGGCAGCCCGCTCCTTTTTACCGTGACCGCCTTCCTCCCCTTTTTCAGAGCCGTTAAGAGCGCCCTCCTTGCCTGTGCTGTAGCTACGACTCCCTGCACTCTGGCCGCCGCCCCTTCCGGGGTAGCTTGGGTGATGGATGGCGAGGCGAAAGCTACCGTCGTGATTCCCGACGACGCCCACCCGATCGCCCGCTATGCCGCGGAGGAGTTGATCTATCACATCCAACTCGCCACAGGGGCGACCTTGCCCCTCGTCAAAGAGAGCGAAGCCCAAGCGCTTCCTGAGGAAAAGGCACGCATCTTTGTTGGTGCCATCGACCCGGAGCGCTTTCCTGTCACCCCGCCGCCTGCCAGCCTGAAGCCGGAGCAAACCCGCCTCACTAGCAACGGTCGCGATTGGTTTATCTATGGTAACGATACCGCCGGAAACCCGCTTGATTTTGAATTCAACGGAACCGGTACGCTCTGGGGGGTTTACGAAGTCATCCAGCGAACGCTCGACGCCCGCTGGATCTGGCCGGGGGAAGATGGGATTGTCTTAAAGAAGACGGACCGACTTGTACCGCCGAAGGTGGATGAAACCTTTGCTCCGCCATTCGTCTCCCGCATTCTGCGCCCCGGCACCAAATGGGAAAACGGAAAACTAGTCTCCCGCCATCCTGATATTGATCATGCACTGGAAGTCGGCTTGGGCTTCTCTTCGCACAAGGCGAAGGAAGCGTATTTCCACGCCCAGCAAGTCTTTCTCCGCCGTTTGCGGATGGGGCGCACTCACCCGTTCGACCTTTCCGTCGGCCATACCTTCTCCTCATGGTGGTCGATCTACGGAAAAAAACACCCTGAATGGTTCCAACTCATTCCCGATATGGCAGAGGCTACCCAAGAGCTTTCGCCCAGAGAACGAGTGGTGATGGTGCGCAATCGCATCACGGAAGTCTACGGACAACCGGAGGGAACCACATGGAAGGGGCGCAGGGGGCCGATCGACCCTCGCACGCCATCGGTCTCGATGAACGTCGCCCATCCCGAAATGCACGCCGAAGTGCTCCGGCGTTGGCAAGAGAAAAAGGTAGCCAACCCGGGCGTCGCTCTTCCCTTGGAACTAGGTGAGGCTGATACCCATTGCTTTGATCTTAGCCCGGAGGCGATCGCTCTCGATGCGCCCCAACCGACACGGGAAGAGATCCGGCGACTCCCCGGCTCGGCCCCTGTCCACCACATCCCCTTTGACGCCGGGCGGCGCTATGCATGGTTCTACCGTGAGATGCACAAAAAGGCATCCGCCATCGACCCCGACGTCATCGTGACCGGCTATGTCTATGCTAATTACCTGATTGCGCCTAAGGATCTCAAGCTCAACCCGAACATCATCCTAACCTTCGTCCCATGGAGCGGATGGTATTACCCGCGCTCAGAAGCGGCGCAGGAGTGGCTGCGCGACCAATGGATGCAATGGCGGGCCACCGGAGCGCGCCTGCTCTTTCGCCCCAACTTCACCCTGACCGGTGGGCCGATGCCGATTAACTATGTTCACCAGATGGGGCGCGAATTTGAGTTTTTTACCGAGCAAGGGTGCATCGGGGTCGATTACGATAGTCTTCTTGGCCAATGGGGGACGCAAGCGTCCATGCTCTATGTACTCGCAGGCCAAACCTCTCGACCGGGGACGAAGACCGAGGCGTTGCTGGAGGAATTTTACAGTGCCTTCGGGCCTGCCGCGCCGGCAGTCAAAGCCTACTTTGACTATTGGGAGCGTTACACGAACGAAAACGGTCGCTATTGGGACGCCGCCTTTGACCAGTTCGAGGCCCATCACTACCTGCGATACTCCCGTGCCGCCCATGCGCTCTTTCCTGTACGCGCTTTTGAAAAAGCAGAGCCGATGCTGGAGGAGGCCGCAACGCTGGCCCGAGAGAGTTCTGACCCGATTCATGCCCGCCGCGTTGAGTTCATCAGGTTAGGGATGGTCCATGCCCGGAAATGTTCCGAGCTTTCCCGTGTCTTTGCTCAAGCAGATTCGAGCAATGCGATGAAGAAGGCAGCGCTGGAAGATCTGGCTAGCTTTCGCCGCCAAACAGAGGATCGCTATATCGCTAACTTCGGCCTGACGGGAGCCGATGAATTTCGCAGCTATTCCGGAGAATACGACTTTGGCCGGAAAACTAAAACGGAGTCACACGCCGTGGATGATGCCTTTGAGGCGGTGGCCCCCAACCAACCCTAAGTTCGACTTATGAAAAAACTTCTCTTCCTTAGCGCAGTCATCGCGGCGTCCCTCACTCCGGCGCAGGCACAGAAAATCTGGCGCGGCCCCAGTGGCGCTGGTGAGTCCGGGGCATGGCTGGCGTCCAACTTTGAAGGCGGTACGATTCCCTACTGGGAAGTGGCGCGCTTTCAACTCACCAATACCTACTCCACAGCTCATACGACGGTCTCGATCACCGCCGCGGCCCGTGCCACCCTTCAGTTGGGACTAGGCAAAAGCGTGAGGGTGGAGGTCGGCAATCTGGGCTCTCTGCAAGGGGACTCGGTGATCGTCGGATCGGATTACAGCGGCTCGACCGGCACCGGGGCGGCTAGCGCCATCATCACGACCGCTGCGGGAGCCCCCCCTGCCACCGTCGTTTTCAATCAGTTCGTAGTAGGGTATCGCACCAGCACAGCTTATACCGGGGGGCATTCACTAACCCTCACCGGCGAGAATTTAACCATCGCCAGTCTTCAAAACAATCTGGCCAGTATTGTCGGAAGAGATGGAGACGACAATCTGATGACCATCTCGGGCGGGGCGAAAGTCAGCCTGCATGGTCTGATCGCCGGGCGCGAGAATCGAAACAACGGCTTTGTCGTCACTGGAAACAACACGGCCTTGACTGTAGGTGCCAACCACGTTGATAGCCGGATCGGCATCGGCGCCTCGGCCAACAGCCGGAGCAACTATGGCCGGATCGAGAACGGCGCCCAACTCACCGTCACCCAAGGAAAAACAATCACCATTGGTCACCTTGATGGTTTCGGCGGCAACTCGCTGGAGATCGGCACCGGTAGCACCCTGACCACGAATGGCGCAACGACCATCACCGGATACGCGCTCAACGCAGGAAATCACGATGGCGCCAATCGCCTCCTGATCGGCTCGGGCGGCAAGCTAACCTCCACCAGTACGATCACCACAGCAGGTCATCTCATTCTCGAAGAGGGGGCAGAACTTGATGCCACCGCTATCACGGTCGCCGCTGGAGGTCGCATGGTAGCGTCGGGGAACGGGCTCAAAGAAAACGCTGCCGTCACGCTCTCCAGCGGAGGAACTTTCGCTCTCGGGCAGGATAGCAGCGGTGCTCCGGGTACTTTCATCTTAAATGGAACGCTCAACGCACAAACAGGCAGCCAAATGGAGTTCGCCTTTGATAACAACCACGGGTTCAATTCACTAGTACTCGAAGAGACGGCATCGCTGCTGATTGCCAGCAATGTCACCCTCGTGCTCACGCCCACTGGTAGCAGCCCGTTAGCAGCAGGCGAACGCTGGACGCTCTTTAGCGGAGCCGTCGGAAACATCGAGGGCGACTTTGACCTTAGCCTGATCGATACTAACCTCTGGGATGTCTCTCGCTTGAATGCCGCAGGAGGCTGGGAGGTCGCAGCCGTCCCCGAACCCTCCAGCGTCGCCCTGATGATCCTCACTGCCACGGGAGCGCTCGCTCTCGCCCACCGCCGCCGGAGGGTCCGATGAAGAAGATCCTACGAGTCTTGACAAGAGCCGGGGTTCATCTTTTCGCCATGACGGCGGTAACGGCCCAAGAGGCGCTCGTCATTAGCGAAGAGATCGCAGAGATCTCCCCCGGGCAAGCTCTGGAGATCGAAGTGCAGATCCCCAAACGCCCGGCACGCCACGAAGCCGTGCTGGAGTTCACGGCATGGCACGCTGCTGAACAACCGGCGGGCTTCTATCCCTCGCTCTACGTCCGGTGGAATGATCTCGGCGTGCAGACCACGCTGGATCGTCCTACCGAGCTAAGCTTCGGTGAGGGGCGGGTGCTGAAGGTCCGCCAGCCCGAAGGATGGGCCGTCGCCTTATTGGCTGAACCGACGCAAACCGTTCTCTCTGGCCCCTATCAGCTCTCTGTCGATGAGATCGCCGATTTTACCCGCTACCGCTTCATCCTTCCCACACTGACGGAAGGAAGCAACCGGCTCAAGATTTCTAACACGCTCAACCCAAAACATGACGACCTTGCCTACCCGACGTTAAGCGTGTCGGACATCCGGGTTGTCTTTGTAAAGGATTAACCCCGTGCGCTCCACTCCTGTCCATCGCAGCCACCGACTTCCGGCAGCTTTCAGTTTACTGGAACTGCTGGTAGCCATCGCGATTCTCGCCGTTGTAGCGGCACTAGCGATCGTCGGTGTCCAGCGGAGCAGGGAAACGGCGGCTAATACCCGATGCCTCAACAACCTTAGAGAAATCGGCATCGCAACGGCCGCCTATACCAGCGAACACGGCGGGAAACTACCCGGCCCTGCCAACAGCGCCTTGGTCACTTTCACCAGCCCGGCGCTGCACAGGGACCCGGCCTTGCTGATCGATTACCTTGTCTCCTATCTCGGGGTCACGCTCACCGCTGGAGAAAACACGATCGTCGCCCCTTTCGTCTGCCCATCGGGTCAGAAGGTCTACCGCACCACCGGCGCCCCGGAAACCTTTGTCCGCTACTACCTCTGCCCCGCGACCTATTTTTCAGGCAAGCCGCCGGTCCGCCCGTTCGGCTACGCCACCGACCGTGTTGCCCCCTTGCGCCTCTCTTCGATTGAATCCCCGGCCAGAACGATCTCCACCATGGATGTCGACAACACCTTCATGCAGAAGGTCAACTCGACCTCGGCCTGGTACGCTGACACCCCCGCCCACGGAAAGAAGCGCAACGTCCTCTTTCTCGATGGCCATGTAGAAGCGCTTCAGGATACCAACCTTCGCTGGTACAACGGAGCGATCGAGATCCGCTAAGACTACGCTGAGGGCACCCTCGCCCTCCCCCGTCCCCGGTCGCAGCCTTTCACCTATCGGAAAAAAGGGCTTTCCCCGTTTGGGCTATTTGTGGCACGTTGAGGCCGACCGCCCAATTTCCACCCTTTTCCACCCATGAGTTCCGGCACCGGCAGCAACCCGCTTTTCCGCAAAGCGGCCCTTGCCAAGATCCAGTCGCCTGAACAACTCGACACCCGGCTCCCGGTGACTTCGCCCCTCGGGTGGCTGGCACTGCTCACCCTCGCCTTCGCACTGGCGATGATCGTCCTTTGGGCCTTCTTTGGGACGATCATGCGGACCGCCACGGGGCAGGGGATGATGATCCGCAACGGGCAACAGGGGATCATGACGATCGGCGGCTCCGGCACCGGTGCGGTCGAAGAGATCCTCATCGCAGCCGGGGATGAAATCGCCAAGGGGCAGCCCCTCTTCCGGCTCGATCTCGCTCAGGCCCGTGAACAACTCGCCAGCGCCAAAGAGACCTTGCGCCTCCTCGGCGAACAAGGCCAACGGCAATCGCACGACGAAGAAGACCGCCTGCGTATCCTTGAGGAGAAGCTCCAGAACCAGACCAGCCTGCACGAACGCGGCCTCCTGACAAAATCTCCGCTCATTGAGACCAAAGCCGCCATCTACGAACTTCAAAGCCGCCGCTACCTGCGCGACCAGCAGATCCTCGACCAGCAGGCGAAGATCCGCGATCTGGAGATCCACCTCAATCAGCAGGGGGTCGTCCGCTCGCCGTACGAAGGAGAGGTGCTCGAAGTCGACGTCAACCTCGGCGACTTCGCCCAGCCGGGCCGCACGCTCGCCCGCCTCCAAAGCCTCTCCGGAGAGACCGAGGCAATCCTTTATGTGCAGGCAGGCGAGGGTAAAAAGATCAAACCGGGGATGCCGATCCGCGTCTCCCCCTCGATCGTCCGCCCGGAGGAGTTCGGCTACATCCTCGGCACGGTGAAAACCGTCTCCCTCTACCCGATCAGCAAGGAGAACATGCTCATGGATCTCGGCAACGAGGTGATGGTCAACCGGCTGATGCAGAGCGGGGAGATGATTGCGCTGATCGCCTCGCTGGAGACCGACCCTTCCACCCCGAGCGGCTTCCGCTGGTCGTCCTCCAACGGGCCGAACGTCTCGATCGAAGGCGGCACGCTCTGCCACGCCTCCATTGTGCTGGAACGTCAGCGGCCGATCACCCTGCTCATCCCCTTCCTCAAGAAACAACTCGGACTTTACTAGATGATCAAGGCGGTACGGCTCCCCAACCGGCGTGTGCGCACGCCGACGGTTATCCAGATGGAAGCCGTCGAATGTGGCGCCGCAGCGTTGGCGATGGTGCTCGGCTACCACCGCTGCATCGTCCCGCTCGAAAAGCTGCGCGAGGAGTGCGGCGTCTCGCGCGACGGGAGCAAGGCGCTCAACGTCGTCAAAGCGGCGCGCAACCGGGGGATGGAGGCGAAAGGATTCAAATACGAAATCCCGCATCTGGCCAAAATCCCGCTCCCGGCGATTCTCTTTTGGGATTTTAACCACTTCGTCGTCCTCGAAGGGTTTAGCCGTGGCGGCAAGGTCTTCCACATCAACGACCCCGGCAGCGGACGGCGCAAGGTCTCCCAGCGCGAGTTCAACGAAAGCTTCACCGGCGTCACGCTCACCTTCCAACCCGGCCCCGACTTCCAGAAAGGGGGAAGCCAAACGAGCGTCCTCGGCTTCCTCATCGCCCGGTTGCGCGGTAATAAAAGCGCGTTTCTCTATTCCCTGCTCTGCGTGCTCCTGCTGGTGATCCCGGGGCTGGTGATCCCGGCGTTCTCGCGTATCTTCGTCGATGATTTTCTGGTCGGGATGGAGAAGACGTGGCTGCGCCCGCTGCTGGTCGGGATGGGGGTAGCGATCTTCCTCCAGATGGCGCTCACCGGGTTACAACAATTCTGCCTGCTGCGCTTCCGCACGAAACTGGCGGTCGCCGCCTCCGGGCGCTTCTTTCGCCACCTCCTGCGGTTGCCGATGAACTACTTCGCCCAGCGTTTCTCGGGTGAGATCGGCTCGCGCCTCGCGCTCAATGACGAAGTCGCCGCTGTCGTCGGGGGGGAACTGGCGCGGATTTCGCTGGAGCTGATCCTCGTCTTTTTCTTTGGCATCCTGATGTTCTTTTACGACCCGGTGCTGGCGATCATCACGATCGTCGTCGCGCTCCTCAACGCGCTGGTGATGCAGGTGGTCGCCCGGGTCCGCGCCGATCGCAACCGGGTCGCCACGCAAGCGTATGGCAAGATGCTCGGCACCTCGATCAACGGCCTGCAAATGATGGAGACGATCAAAGCGTGCGGGCGTGAAGACGAGTTTTTCTCCCGCTGGGCCGGCTACCAGACCCGCTACCTCGGCGAGCATCAGGCGCTCAACGCCTTCTCCCAATATGTCATGACGGTGCCGACGCTCCTGAACATGACCAGTTCCGCTGTCATCCTCGGCCTCGGCGCCTTTCGGATCATGGATGGGATGATGACGCTCGGGACGTTCATCGCCTTTCAAGCCCTCGCCGGGCAGTTCAACGGGCCGCTCCAGTCGCTCATCCATTTCGGGAGCAGCCTGCCACTCCTCGCCGCCAACATCACCCGGATTAACGACGTCTTTCAAGCCCCTCAAGATTCGATCTACGACCGGGAGGAGGGCGAGCCGCAGCCGATCACCTCAAAGCTGACCGGGCGGCTCGAACTGCGCGAAATCACCTTCGGCTACTCGCCGCTGGAGCCGCAGTTGATCGAAGGGTTCTCCCTCAACCTCGCCCCCGGAGCGCGGGTGGCGCTCGTCGGGGCGAGCGGGAGCGGCAAATCGACCATCGCCAAGCTGGTCTCCGGCCTTTATCGCCCGTGGAGCGGGGAGGTGCTCTTTGATGGGCAGCGGCTCGATGAAATCCCGCGCCCGCTCTTTGCCTCCTCCGTAGCGATGGTCGATCAGGAGATCGTCCTCTTCTCCGGGACGATCCGCGACAACCTCACCTTCTGGGACCCGTCGATCCCCGAACGCGCCATTCACCGCGCCGCGCAGGATGCCGAGATCGCCCAGACCATCCTGAGCCGTCCCGGTGGTTATTTGAGCGAAGTCGCCGAAGGGGGGAGCAACCTGAGCGGCGGCCAACGCCAGCGGCTGGAGATCGCCCGGGCGCTCATCCACGACCCGACGCTCCTGATCCTCGATGAAGCGACCAGTGCGCTCGATGCCACAACCGAGGCCGCCATTATCGCCAACCTCCGGCGTCGCGGTTGCGCCTGCCTGATCATTGCCCACCGCTTGAGCACGATCCGCGATGCCGACGAGATCATCGTCATGGAAGCGGGGCGGATCGTCGAACGGGGCGATTTTCGGACCCTTTATCAACAGGAGGGGGCGCTCCACCGCCTCATGCAACAGACATGAGCACCACCGACGCCCCTCTCATTACCCGCGCCGGGCACGCCTTCGTGCTCGGAAAACGAGGGCCACGCGCCCTCCGCTCGACGGAGCGCGAGATCAACCTCTTTCTCCTCAAGGATGACCCGGCCTCCCGCGCAGGTGATCAGCCGCTGCGCCATCTCCTGACGATCCCGGCGGGGACGTGGCTCTTTGATGTCGGCTTTGAAACGCTCGGCGGGAAGATCGAGATTCAGGGCGATCACGACGAAACGGCGCTGGAGAGCCTCCCGCTCGATGCCTTCCCCCCGGCGCTCCTCCCGGCTGCTGTCAAAGAATGGACGCTTACCCTCGCCGGAGCTCTCCTCCTCTTGAGCGAAGGGGAGGAAGAGGTGACCCACCCGGCCAAACCGGGCAATCTCCCACCGCTCCCCAAGGGGACCGTGCTCGGGATTCGCGGAGGGGTTGGCTGGTGGCTGCCACCGGGCGGTGGGGTGACTTATTTGAGAGAGACACCGCCGCACGGGAGCTACCTCGCGCTGATCTCCCGGCTCGGGGTGGAACTCCAGACGTCGCTCCCGGCTTCGCGCCTCCTCTCCAGCGAGGAGTTGCTCGCCCTCCCCGACGGGCTCGCCCATCTCTCCACGGCGCTGCGTACCCTTGCCGAAGGGTTGGAGCGTTTCCTGCGCCATCGCGAAATCCGGGAACAACGCCGCGCCCTGCACCGTCAGCAACTCGGGGCGCAAGTCGAAGCGGGAGCATGGACCACCCTTTCGGAACTTCTCCTCACGCGCAGCGGCCCGGTTCATCCCCCCGGGTTTGGGAGCGATGCCGTGGAAGCCGCCTACCTCCGCGTCGCCGCAGCGATGGGGATCGAACGTGGTGCACCGGTCGCGCAAGACCCGAAAGCGCCGCCGCTCCTGCAAGTGGCCGAACTGGCGCGTGCCGACGCGGTCCGCTGGCGGCAGATTGTCCTCAAAGATCGCTGGTTTGAGGAACGGGGCCTGCCGATGATCGGCGTTTTGAGCGAGACGAAAGCGTGCGTCGCCCTCCTCAATACCCGCTCGGGCCACTACCGGATGATCCACGCCGACGGGCGCTCCGAACGGCTCACCGAAGAGTCCGCGCAACAGCTCGAACCGCTCGCGCTGACGCTCTACCGCAGCCTCCCGGCGCGTAAGCTGACCTTGCGCGACATCCTCGCCTTCGCCCTCTACGGGAGCGGGCGCGACGGGGTGATGATCGGGGCGATGATCATCCTGACCGGGTTGCTCGGGCTGGCGACTCCGGCCCTCTCCGCACGGATCTACGACGTGATCATCCCGCAATCCGAACACGGGTTGATGACGCAGATCACCTTGATCCTGCTGGTCGCCGCGCTCACCAATGCGAGCTTTGGCCTCGTACGGACGATCGCGTTGATGCGCATTGAAAACCGGGCGGAAAACCAGTTGCAGGCCGCTGTCTGGGATCGCCTTCTCAAGCTCCCCTCCGGCTTCTTTCGCCACTACACGGCGGGCGATCTCGCCAATCGGGTCCAAGGGGTCTCGGATGCGCACCAGATCCTCTCCTCCACCGGGGTGACGCTCCTCTTCACCCTGCCGGTCGGGTTGTTCAACCTCGTGGTGATGTTCTACCATAGTGTGCCGCTGGCGTTCTGGGGATTGGGATTGGCGATCGCCGGGGCGTTGCTCGTTGTCGCCTTTAACGTCGTGGAAGTCCTCCTTCTGCGCCGTCAATATGCGGTGCGTGGCAGGCTGGCGGGGCTGGTGGTGCAGTTGATCAACGGCGTGGCGAAATTCCGGCTCGCCCATGCCGAGGCGTTCGCCTTTGCGACCTGGGCGCGGCAATACAGCGAGCAGGAGGAGCTTTCCCTGCGCGTCGGGCGCTGGAATGCCCTCTCGCAGACAGTCTTTGCCGGGTTCTCGCTCACGGTCACGGCGATTCTCTTCGGGTTGGTCGGCTGGAAACAACTCTCCGGCGGGGCGATGGCCGAGCATGGGTTCTCCACCGGGGCGTTCCTTGCCTTCCACGCCGCTTTCGGCGCGTTGATCGGCTCGCTCATCTCCGTGGCGCAACAGTCGGCGGGGTTGCTCTCACTCTTCCCGCTGCTGGAGCGCATCCGCCCGATCCTCACCTCCGAGCCGGAGGTCTCCGAGAGCCGTGCCCACCCGGGCGAATTGCAGGGAGAGATCGAAGTCTCCAACCTCCATTTCGCCTACGGGGAAGAAGCGCCGCCAGTACTTCAGGGGTTGTCACTCAAGATCAAACCGGGGGAGATGGTCGCCATCGTCGGCCCGTCGGGGTGTGGCAAGTCGACGCTGCTGCGCCTACTCCTCGGTTTTGAAAATCCGGCCTCCGGGTCAATCTTTTACGACGGCAAAGATCTCGCCAGCCTCAACCTTCAAGCGGTGCGCCGTCAGGTCGGCGTCGTCCTTCAATCAGCGCAGCTTTTCTCCGGCGATCTCTTCCGCAACATCGTCGGGGAATCGAACCTCCCGGTCGAAGCAGCGTGGGAAGCGGCGGAGATGGCGGGCCTCGCCGACGATATCCGCGCTATGCCGATGCAGATGTACACGGTCATTAGCGAAGGGGGCGGCGGCTTCTCCGGCGGTCAGCGCCAGCGCCTCGCCATCGCCCGGGCCTTCGTCAATAAACCGCGCCTCCTCTTCTTTGACGAGGCGACCAGTGCGCTCGACAACCGCACGCAATCGATCGTCACCGAGTCGATGGAACGCCTGCAAGTCACCCGGATCGTCATCGCCCACCGCCTGAGCACGATCGTCTCCGCCAATCGGATCATCGTCCTGCACGAAGGCAAAGTCGCCGAAGAAGGGAGCTACGACGAATTGCTCGCCCTCAAAGGCCGTTTCTACGAACTGGCCAAGCATCAACTGGCATGAAGCACGCCCTCCTCCTCTTCTTCCTTGCCACGCTCGCCCTCGCGGCTGCCGAGCCGACGCCAACGCCCGAGCCGCTCCCGCGTCCGAGAGGGATGCTCCCAACGCCGTTGACCGGCGTCGCCAACTGGCAAAACCTCCACGTGCTCAAAACCGCCCGCAACCCAAAGGTGGAGCACCCCTTTTCCCGACGTGATCTGGGGCTGGAGACCCCGCGCATCACCGCCATGCGGGTCGTCCGGCTCACGCTCGATTTCAACCCGCAAGTCGCCCTGCAACGCGAGAACGTGCGCGACGGACGCGGCGCGGTCGAGGTCGAGCGCGGGACCTTCGATACCCACCTTACCGGCGAGGTGGCCCTCAACGGCAGTTACAACGAGCGCCGGATGCGTTATCGCGGCGAGATCCTCCCGGCACCGACCCCTTTTCCCAATCCGTTACGCCAGCGCCAGTCGGTGCTTGAGTACGAGGTCGGCTTGCAGAAACGGCTCGCCAACGGGGTCGTCATCAACCCGACCGTCCGCCTCTCCCACCGTTTTGAGAGCGACTACGGCGGCACTTTCTCCGACCGGCACGAGGCGAAGATCGGCTTCGCGATCACGATCCCGCTGGCGAAAGGGAGTGGCGTTTTCTCCAACAAAGCGCCGGAGATCGCCGCCCGTTTCGACCTTCAGGCGAGCATGCTTCAACTCCGCTTCATCACCTCGCGCAGCGTCGCCGGGACGCTCAAGGCGTTCTGGGCGACCAAGGCAGCCGAGGAGACTTACCGGCTGCGGGTTGAGTCGGAGGAGATCGCGCTGCGACTGCTCAAAATCGGCACTTCACTGGTCGAAGGGGGCGAGCTTTCCCCGGCGGAACTGGTGCAACTCATCGCCGATCACAGCACCACCGTCGCCCATCGGGTGCAGGCCGAGACAGCGCTCATTCTCTCGCGCCAGACCCTCGCAAGCGCCACCGGCATCCCTGCTTCCTCGATCCTGCTGGCCCCGCTCGCTGCCGATCCCTTCCCGCTCCCCGGGAGTGAATCGCTCCGCTTCCCCGGCGAGCAGCGGCTCATCTCCACCGCTTATCAACTGCGCGATGATCTGCGGGCGGCGCGGCAGTTGGTCGCCTCGCGCAAGGTGCTCATGGATGCCGCCTACCTCAACCTGCGCCCGACGGTCAATCTGCGCCTGAGCGGCCTTTATCTCCCGTTCCAGACGCGTGACCAATCGACTGTGACCCCCGGTGGCCATCAATGGCAAGCCGGGGCGGAACTCACACTCGACTGGCCGCTGGAGAACCAGAGCGCCCACGGGCAGTATGTCCAGAGTCAGGCCGCCTTCGAAAAGAGCCGGATCGACATCGCCGACGCCGAGCGGATGATCGCCTCCGAAGTGATCGCCGCCTTGAGCGAACTCAAAGGGGCCGCCGCCAATGTCCGCCTCCTGCGCGAAGGGATCCACTGGTATCGCGAGGCGTTGCTGGCTCAGGAGGAGCTTTTCGCGCTGGGGCAGGGGAACCTCACCGACACCATCACCGCCCGCCGCCGTCTGGTTGAGGCTCAGATCAGCCACGTCGCCGCGCTGCAAAGTTATGCCACCTCCCTCGTCCAGCTCCGGTTCGCTACCGGGCTGCTTCTTTTTGCGGATGAAAAGACGAGTTGGATCGACAGCAACGTCTGGAACGTAGTTCCTTTTTCACAGGAGAAGTAAGCGATGGAAACCTGCCTGCTCATCGACATCAGTAATTCACTAACCAAACTGGTCAGCGCCGACCACGACCGGCTCACCGGCCCGGTTCAGAAGATCCCGACCCCGGAGTTGACCCCGGAGCGGCTCGCCGCCACCCCGGAGTTAGGGAAGCCACAGGTGGTCGTCCTCTCCAGCGTCGTCCCGGCAGCCAATGAGGCAGTGGCAGCTTTTGCTAAAGCACAGGGGGCGCGGCTCCTGATCGTCGGGCATGAGGTGGAACTCGGCATCGCGCTCGACTACCCCGAACCGGCCTCGATTGGGGCCGATCGCCTCGCGAATGCTGCGGGAGCGGCCCGTTTCTACGGAGCACCGGCAGTCGTGATCGACTTTGGCACGGCGCTTACTTTTGACATCATCGCCTCGCAGGAGGGGCGGGCGACCTACACCGGCGGGGTGATCGCCCCGGGGCTGGAGGCGATGACGCATTACCTCCATCAACGCACCGCCCTCCTCCCCCGAATCGACTTGAGCGAACCGGAGCACGCCATCGGTCGTTCGACCAAAGAGGCGATGCTCTCCGGCGCGGTCTACGGTTATCGCGGGTTGGTGCGCGAGATTCTCACCGCCATCCGGCGCGAGCTCGGCCACCCCCGGGAGTTGGAAGTCGTCGCCACCGGGGGGTATGCCGGGTTGATCGTGCGCGAGATGCCCGAGATCGCCCGGCTCCACCCGAACCTGACGCTGGAGGGGTTACGCCTTATCGCAGCGCTCAACCGGGAATAAGCCTTGGCAGCGGCGCGGCGCTTGGGTAGAGCTTCCCCCCAAACTATGAGCCAGCCCGCTATCGCCATTGGAATTGATTTTGGAGGAACGTCGATCAAACCCGCCGTCGTGCAGGGGGCGACGATTCTGGAACGCGGCCCGGCGATCGCCACGCAGGAACTCGGCTCGCTCGAAGCGGCGCTTGATGCCATGGCCGAAGCGGTCGCGACGCTCAAAGCCCGCTATCCGGCGGCGGTCGGTGTCGGTGTCGGCCTGCCCGGGATCACCGATGCGGAGCGGGGGATCGTCCATGAACTCTCCAACGTCCCCGGCTGGAGCCGCGTGCCGCTGCGCGAACTGCTCACCCAACGGACCGGCGAGATCGTTGCTATTGAGAACGATGCCAAGGCGATGACCTATGGCGAATGGCGCTTTGGGACCGCCCATCAGTACCCGAACACGATCTGCGTCGCCCTCGGGACCGGGGTCGGCGGCGGGTTGATCCTCAACGGAGCACTCTATCGCGGCAGCTTCAACGGAGCAGGGGAGATCGGGCAGGCGTCGATTGATTACCGGGGTGTCCCGGCGGTTTACGGAAACCTCGGGGCGCTCGAAAAGTATGTCGGCAACCGCGAAATCGCCGCGCTCGCCCTTGAGCGGTATCAGGCAGCGGGGCAACCGCGCACGGCACAGGAAGTCACCCCGGCGGCGCTCTCACAGGCTGCTGATAAGGGCGACCCGATCGCGGCGGCTATCTGGGAGGAGGTCGGGACGCTGATTGGCGCGGCGCTCACCAATCTCGTCTGGCTGCTCAACCCCGACTGCTTTGTCATCGGCGGCGGGGTAGCGAAGGCCGGGGAGAAGCTCTTTGGCCCGATCCGGCGCACCATCGCCTCGCGCACGCTTGATCTCTACCACGAGAAACTCGCGATCGTCCCTGCTGAACTCGGGAGCGACGCCGGGGTGATCGGGGCTGCCGCGCTCGGGGCGCAGGCTGCGGGTTATTGAAAATGACAGTTAAGGGCGACCGCCTCGCGCAGTTGCTTGAGGTAGGCGCGGCGGGAGATTTCGATCGCCCCCATCGTGGCGAGATGCGGGGTGAGCCATTGAATATCAAGGAGCGTGAAGCGGTGCTCCCGCAGACGTGTCACCAGAGCGTGAAGCGCCACCTTGGAGGCGTCGGTCTCGCGGTGGAACATCGATTCGCCAAAGAACGCCCCGCCGAGCGCGACGCCGTATAACCCGCCGACGAGCCGCCCCTCGCGCCAGCACTCGACGCTGTGCGCGTAGCCGAGGTGATGGAGGCGGGAGTAGGTCGTTGTGATCGTCTCGTCGATCCAAGTCTCTTTGCGGGAGGCACACCCGGCCATCACTTCAAGGAAAGCGGTGTTGATTTTAAGCTCAAAGGGATTGTGACGCAGACGCCGCTCCAACCCGTGCGGGATATGGAAGCCATCAAGCGGAATGACCCCGCGCGGATCGGGGGAGAACCAGCCGATCTCCCCGTTCTGCATCGCCATCGGAAAGACCCCCTGCGCATAGGCGCTCAAGAGAAGCTCGGGTTTGATCATTTCACTCATGAGGATCGCTCCCCAATCTGCCGCGCCAGCCGGGAGGCAGCAAGTTTTTCGCGGCGGTTTTATCCTGGAACCTGAAAAAAGAGCGTTGACAGCCGGGGGAAGTGGTTGCATAAATCAAATCGTTTTGAAACGATGATGTTGCCCTCCTCCCAGCTTCTCCTCGCCGATCCTGATGTTCCCTCTGTTGCAGAACGCCTCTTTTTTTCCCAATCCTCAAATCGATTTGAAAACCTGAATCGCGCATCTCTATGAAACTCCATCCCCTCCTTTGCTCCACCCTCTCCCTCCTCGGAGCGGCCTTTCTCCCGATGGCGCCGCTTCAGGCCGGGACGATTCTTTTTCAGGACAACTTCGATGGCGCTCCCTACAGCGACAATGCCGCGCTGGTCACCGGCGTCGGCCAGCTCCCCCACGGCTATTGGGCTCGCAATAATAGAGGAGCCAACTCAACCACGGTGACTACCACCGCCTCCAGCCTCTCCCCCAATCGCGCGCTGGCCTTGAGCTTTACCTCTGCGTCCCTTGCGGGAGATTGGGCGCAGGCGCTCGCCCTTCTTAGTGAGAATGGGACGGTCGCTTCCCGCAGCAGTTCGGCGACCCAGATCCGCTTGGCCTTCCAGCGTGCCGACCTCAATGCCGCCTACACCAACTTCGCTATCCGTAACAGCGGTGAGGCGAACGTCGCTGTGATTACCTTGGCAGGTAACGGAATCTCCCTCCAAGGTCGGCCTTCGAGCTTCGCGACGATCACCGCCGGAACGTGGTACTACCTCGACATTACTCTGCCGGAATACGAGACCTCCGGCACGCTGCAATACAGCGTCTCCCTCTTTGCTTCCGATGGAACCACGCTGCTCGGGAGTGACACCAGCACCTTTGCCGGAGTTGCCACCAATAACAATTACTTCTACCTCTCCCTCTACAACGCTGTCTACAGCGCCGGAATCGGCTCCACGCTTTATGTCGATGACCTCTCCGTTGCCATCGTGCCGGAGCCATCATCGGCCGCCTTCCTGTTGCTGATCGGAGGGGCCGGTTTTTATGGTGTAGCACGGCGCAGGAAGGGGTAAGATCAAGCTGCCATGCGCTCGCTCCTCCCCCATCGCGTTGTCCGGTTGGCCGCTTTTACGCTAACCGAATTACTGGTCACCCTGATCGTGCTGGGCATCCTCGTGATGCTGCTCGGGAGTGGCCTGCTTTCCGCGCGACGCTCGGCGCAGCAGACACAATGTGTCGCTAATCTGCGGACGATGGGGCAAGCCTCCCTGCTGATGTTTCAGGAAAACAACGGGAATCTCTTCCCTCATGTCTTCTGGTATGTGCCGGTCATCCACGGGAAAGCAAACCGCTTTCTGGAACTCCTCGAAATGCAGCAACCGCTCGCCGTCGATCAACCGGGAAGTTTCCGCGATACCTTCCTGACCTGTCCGGCGTTCAAGACGGCGAAACCGGCCCTCTTCCCCTCCCACCTCAACCGGAGCTATTCGCTCAATTACTTCGCCCATGCTTTCGGCCCGAACGAGCAGCAATCGAACCTCCCGGTGATCCCCCGGCTCTCGCCCGGGAACCTGCGCTTTGTGCGCCAACCCTCAAAAATGTGGCTCTTTACCGACGGTTCTGCCGGAGCCGGGTTTGTCTTTACCTATATCAATCAGGGGCACTTTAACTACCTCGCCGCTCCGCACCGGGGTCGACAGAATGTGGTCTTCTTCGACGGACATATCGAATCGGTGGAAAAAGAGCGGTTTCTGCTCCCTCTGAGCGACGATTTTTGGGGTGGCCCCAAGACGATCGGCGGTTCATGATTGGCCCCTCTCTTTCCATGAATCGAAAAACGCCCCATTCCGGCAAGGCGCAACACGTCAACCTCCAGTTTATTGCCGAGCAGCTTGGCCTCTCGCGCACAACCGTCTCACAGATCCTCGGTGGCCACCAACGCTACTCCGAGGAGACCACCCGCCGCGTGATGGAACTGGCTGCCGCACTCAACTACCAGCCCAACCGCTCCGCACAAGCTGTCCGGCGCGGGCGCAGCAACCTGATCGGCGTCCTCCACGGCAGTTCCCTCCTGCAAGTGGTCCACGAGCGGGCGGCCCACCTCGGCGAATGTCTCGCGCGGACCGGTTACGAACTCCTCCTCGCCGATACCCTCTGGTCGCCCTCCTACAACGCCGTCTCCCTGATCCGGCACATGCTCGCTTCGCGCATTGAAGGGTTTATCTTCTCCGGGGCCGTCACCTTTGAGGAAGCGACCAACCGCGCGATTTTTGATCTCCTCGCACAAGCGAACGTCCCCGCTGTGCTGATCTCTTCCCCGCATCAACCCAACATCCCGGCAATCAATGCCGACTTTGAAACGGGGTTCTACGATCTCACCCGCCACCTTCTGGCGACGGGACGGCGGCGGCTCTCCCTGCTCCTTGCCTACCCTCCGGGGCGCACATGGGATAGCATCCAGCGTTACCGCGGATTCTGCCGGGCGATTGAAGAGGCGGGCGGCTCGATCCTCGAACCCTCCCTCACCACTGGCTACCAACGCCCCGAACCCGGCACGGGGATCACCGGTCAGGTCCTCCATCCCGAGCGTTCGTTTGTCTATGGCCGCTTCCAGCCGTTCCGGCTCGCGCAAGAGGCGTTTGGAGAACTGCTCGATCGCGGCTGGGACGGGGATGGCTTGCTGGCTTCCAACGATGAATGGGCTGCGAGTGTGATCTCAGTGGCGTTGCGTCGAGGGTTACGCATTCCGGAGGATTTCGCGGTGACCGGTTACGACAACGCGGCGATCGCTACCCTAAGCCCGGTCCCGATCACGACCGTTTCGCAAGAGAGCGAAGCGACCTGCCGCAAGACGGTCGATCTCCTTCTCGCCCGGATGCGGGGAGAAGAGGTCGAAGCGAAGGATTACCTCATCCCCTGTCCGCTGATCATCCGCGAATCGACCAAGGCCACCGCTGCGGCCCGATAAAAAAACTGCTCTCTGCTTCTGCTGGTATGTTCGACATTCACAACGATTTGATCCTCCCCGGCCTCCCGCTCCTCGCTGCGCTCCTCGGTCTGGTTTCCAACGCGCATGGGGCAGATATTCCGCCCAAACCATGGGAGTGCCGTCCCACGGAGGGAGAAAGGGTCGTCATCGACCCCGCAGGAGGAGCGATCGTGGAATGGACCAAAGGGAGCGACACCTTCATCCGACAGGGAGCGGGGGCGACAGCCTTCGTGTTCCGGCTTGCCAAAGGTGAGGAGGCGACTTTCGTGATCGAAAAGGCGACGCCGGAGGAGAAGCACCTACGCCTCGAAGGTTACTTGGAGAAAGGAGCCTTTCGCCTCCCGGTCGACTTGAGCTATCGCGTGGAACCGGGAAAAATCCACGTGGCGATCGAGCCGAAAGCGCCGAAGCCCCTCCCTGCCGCGTTGGAAGCGTGGAGCTGGCGGCTCCCGCTCGCGCTCGATTGGCGCAAACAGATCTATTTCTGCGGCGAATACCATTTCGAATGGGAGACGCGCTATTTCTATCAGTTTCTCTTTCAGGGCCGCCAACTCCTCACCTCGCCCGACCGCAACGAGTGGCGCTACTTCGGGGCCGACCAGATCACGCCGCGAGCCTTCCGCCTCTGGAAAGCCGAGAGCGGGACGACTAGCCCGCTCGTCATGCAGGAAGGGCGGCGACTGGCCCCTTTCGTCCAGCTCTTTGACCGGCAGAAGGGGGTAGCGCTGGAGTACCCGCAGCTTGGCGAAGCGGGCAACCGGGGCTTGCATGTTGACGCCGCCGGAGGCGCGACGGTGGAGGTCCGGCTCTGGCAGCGCGACGCGGCGACCGATCGCCCACCGGCTTCCCTCTTTACCCGGCGACAGGAAATTACCCTCCACGCGACCAGTGGCGATGCCGATCTCCTCGCCCAACGCGCTGATCTGCAACAACGCTACCCTTCCGAAGAACGGCCCGACCCGGAGAAGATCCTCGAAGAATCGGCGCTTCTGCGCACGACCGCTACGCCGACAGGGAAGCGCTACGTCGCCGGAGGGTGGCCCTTTGCCCAAGGGGTCCAAACCGCCGATGCGCCCTTCGCCCTGCGCGTGGGCGGGAAGGAGGTCCCTTTGCAAAGCCGCCCACTGGCGTGGTGGCCCGATGGATCGGTCAAATGGATGCAGGTGATTTTTCCCCTTCCTGATGAGAAGGGTGGCGGGACGACGACCGGGCCGCGTGTCACTTTCCGCAACGCCGATCCGCTCCCGGTCGAGCCGGGGAAGAAGAGCGCACCGGTCACCGATCCGATCACGATCACCCGCGATCAGAACGGGGTGGAGGTTCGTACCGGGAGTTTTGCCGCCCGTTTTGCCGAAGGGGCAGCGTGGCTAAAACTTTTTCAGAAAGGGCGGCCGCTTTTGCGCGAGGATGCTGCCGCGCGGCTTGCCTATGTCGATTACCAGATCGCGCCCGATCGCCTCTTCCCCTCGGCCCCGGAGCCGGAGGGGGGAACCACCGTACGCGAAACGCTGGAGATCACCTCGCTCACGGTCGAGGAAGAAGGGCCGCTGCGGGCGGTGATCCGGCTCGAAGGGATGGCCGGGGAGGCGACGCGAATCATCCTCCGCGCGACACTCCATGCCGGTCGCCCCGAGATCGCGCTGACCCACACGGCGGAGTTCCTCTTCAAAGACCCGCGAGAGACCTTTCTGATCGGGATGGGGCTGGAACTGCCGCTCGCCGGAGCGCGACGATTCCGGTTTGCCGATGCACCGCGCGAGGCCACGGCGCTGCTTCAATCAACGCAAGTGGCCCGCCGCGCCCTCCTCCCTGACGGAGAGGCGGTGGCGGTCGAAGGAGAGAGCGGCACCCTCCGCGCCGATCTGCCCCATGGCTACCGTTTCCATGGGATCATCCGCAACTTCACCCGTAGTGCTCCCAAAGCGTTGAGCGCCGAAGGCGGGAACGTCCGGCTCGAACTCTGGCCGCTGCAGGCAGGGCCGATGGATGTCCGCCGCTACTCCAACTTTCCCCACCGCTCTCAAGGCGAAGCGGTGAGCGATGAGGCGAGCTGGGTCGAGGAGGTCTACTACCCTAATGATCCGTTTGTCGGCGTCTCGCGCACGCATGAGATGCTCCTTGGCTTCTGGCCTGCCAAAGAGGCGGGTGAGATCGCCTCCCACGCGGCTGATTTCCAGAGCCCGCCGCTTCTCTACGCCGGTTGGGATTACTATGTTGCCGCCCAAGTCCCGCTGCCGACCCCGGCACAGGCCGACTGGCCCAAGGCATGGGAGGCATGGACGCGGCTGACCCGCTTCTGGCTTTATCATCAACGCCTCTACCGTTGGCACGGCTTCTGGGATGACGGCGATTTTCGTCACCATTTCCGGGGCGGCTACGGGATGATCACCACCCCGGAGGGGTTGGAGGCGACTTTCAAAAATGCCGAACGCCAGCTCCCCGAGAGCTTCCCGCTCGTCCATGACTACCGGACGAGCGGCGACTGGGCTTACGACAACGGCCGTTGGGGATGGTCCAATAGCGAAGGCTTAGCTAACCTTTTTCTGAAAAACGAATACCTGCGCCACGGCAACCGCGCCGTTTACTTTGCCGCCGAAGCGATGGCGCGTTTCTGCCGCGACGTCGTCGTCCGGCACGACGGCCAATGGCTAGGCAAAGGGACGCGCCACGGCGTCCAGCACTGGAGCGATGGCAATCACGAAGAACGTCAAACGACGACGACCGAGTATCGCCTTCACTATTTCCTGAGCGGGGGAGAAGGGCGCACGCGTGAGGTGATTGAGAAGCTCTACGAGGTTGCCTATAGCCAAATACCGGTACACGTCGAGGCTAACCATAGCGGACGCTGGGGCGGTCTCTTCTTCCATCAGGAACTGACGGGCGATCCGGAGGAGGCCGAGCAACTGCGCCGCTATGCTCAAGCCTTCGCCTCTCCCAAGGGGTTGTACCTCAACCCGCATGTCAACTTCCCCGGAGCGACCGTGCTGGAGCCGCCTTCCAATCTCAACGGGGCGAGCTTCTTCTTTCAGCACTACGGGGCGATGGCCTATCTGCTCGAATATCAGCGTGCTTTTGCGGATGAAGAACTGACAACAGCGTTCCTCGCCTTTGCCGACGCCATTTTGGCCGAGGGGGAGATCCCGCGTAGTCGCCTGATTGATTTAACGGCCCCGGTCGCCTTCGCGGCGATCCATGCCCCCAACCCGGAGCCGTACCGCGCTTATCTGCTGCGCCATCTGCGCGGGGAAGGGTGGAAAGCGCTCTACCAGAGTGTTTCCGCTGATCCGTCCCGATGGAGCGGTCCCGGCAGTTTTGTGGAACTCCACATCCCGGGAGTCTTTTTCTGGAACAACTGGGCGCCGTACCTGACGGCGGGGCTGGGGCGCGATACGGTCTGGGATGAAGCGATCGCTACCGCCCTCCGCGAACCGGCCCCCGCACTGCCTCCCGGCTTGAGAGCACCCCAATGGGGAGCGCAGGAGGCGCTCGATCGCGCCACCGGGGCGGCGGCGGATTATCTCCAAAGCCATCGCCCGGCGACCGGATCAGCGCAAGAACCGGGCGGAAAAGAGTGACGAGCGGAAGGCTATAAGCCGGATTCTGTCGCGCCGACCCCGAGGGGCTGGCGTGGATGACCATTTATCTCACCCCGGCATGAAAGCCGAAGCGCCGGGGCGACCCGCGCCAGGCGGACGTACCGCACCGACCCAGTCGCCCCTGGTGCGACGATTACCCGGGAATCATCCCCCTCTCCCTACCCGAGCGGCCAAGGCCGCCACAAGAAGGGCGAGGGGAAGCGGGCAGGCGGCCCTCTCCCTGTTTTGTCTTGCACCGCATGGGGTTTTTCGTGCCCCGCCGCTTACGCGTCGGGCGGTGAGCTCTTACCTCGCCTTTTCACCCTTACCGGGGTTGCCCCCGGCGGTCTCTTTTCTGTGACACTTTCCGTCGCCTCCGGGCTTGGGCCCGATGGCTCCCGCGTGTTTTACACGGCATGCTGCCTTGTGGTGTCCGGACTTTCCTCTGACAACCTCAACGGGGTTAAAGGGGAGGGCGAACCCCCTTCCTTCACACCCCGTTCCGGCTCCCAGCGGTCATCCGCCTTCCGCTCGTCAAAGGGAAGGATAGCGCGTTTTACGCCCGGGTCGACGAGATAATCTCGCGCAACACGTACGGGAGGATGCCGCCGTGGCGGTAGTAATCGATCTCGATCGGGGTGTCGATGCGGACGATCACCGGGACGTTCTCCGTCGTACCATTGGCGCGGTGGATCACCAGCGTCGCCTTCTGGCGCGGGACGAGGTCTTCGCCGATTCCGATGACATCAAACTGTTCGGAACCGTCCAGCCCGA
This sequence comes from Chthoniobacteraceae bacterium, assembly GCA_037189865.1. Taxonomy (GTDB): domain Bacteria; phylum Verrucomicrobiota; class Verrucomicrobiia; order Chthoniobacterales; family Chthoniobacteraceae; genus DATMFV01. Next base: position 480,422 of record JBBCIW010000002.1, read on the forward strand.
GGCTCTGCGAAGTCGTTCCTTCCTCAAACTGAAGCGGGAGGACCCCCATGCCGACGAGGTTGGAGCGGTGGATGCGCTCGTAGCTGGCGGCGACAACCGCCTTGACCCCGAGGAGACGCGTCCCCTTGGCGGCCCAGTCACGGCTCGACCCGGTCCCGTACTCCTGCCCGGCGATGATGACAAGCGGCGTTCCTTCCTCCTGATACTTCACGGAAGCATCATAGATGGAGAGTTGCTCGCCGCCGGGGTAGTACTTGGTCACCCCGCCTTCGACGCCGGGGACCATCAGGTTCTTGATCCGGACGTTGGCGAAGGTGCCGCGGGTCATAACGCGGTCGTTACCGCGACGGCTGCCGTAGGAGTTGAAGTCGACCGGATCAACCCCGCGCGAGACAAGGTATTTCCCTGCCGGCGAACTTGGCTTGATCGCCCCGGCGGGGGAGATGTGATCAGTCGTGACCGAATCGCCAAAGATCCCGAGCGGACGAGCGCCGGTGATTTCGGCGATCGTCCCGGCCTCCATCCCGAAGCCGACGAAGAAGGGCGGCTGCTGGATGTAGTTGCTCGATTCGTCCCATTCGTAGACATCACCGATGCTCGAAGGGATCTCGTTCCACTTCGGATTCTGCTCGGCAAAATCGGTGTAAAGCTTCTGGAAGACTTCCGGCGAGAGGGCGCTGGCGATCGTCTCCTGCACTTCGTGGAGCGAGGGCCAGATCTCACGCAGGTAGACCGGCTTGCCCTCCTTGTCGGTGCCGATCGCGTCTTTGGAGAGATCGAGATCGACCCGCCCGGCGAGGGCAAAGGCGACGACGAGCGGCGGCGACATCAGGAAGTTCGCCTTGATATTCTGGTGCACGCGCGCCTCGAAGTTCCGGTTGCCCGAAAGGACCGATGCGGTGACGAGATCGTGCTGGAGGATCGCCTCTTCAATGCGCGGGTGAAGTGGGCCGGAGTTACCGATACAGGTGGTGCAGCCGAAGCCGACGATCTGGAAGCCGAGCTGGTCGAGGTACGGCTGCAACCCGGTGCGCGAGAGATAATCACTCACCACACGGGAGCCGGGGGCGAGCGAGGTCTTGACCGCCGGATCGACGCTCAAACCACGTTCCACCGCCTTTTTCGCTAGAATCCCGGCGGCGATCATGACGCTCGGGTTGCTGGTGTTGGTGCAGCTCGTGATGGCGGCAATGAGAACGCTGCCGTTGCCGACTTCGGTATCACCGCTGCCGAACGGGTTGACGGTGAATTCGTCCGCCGGGGTGGCCGTCGGGCGGTTGGTGACCATCTCCATCTTGCTGGTCTGCTCCCCTTCCTGAAGGTGGTTCTCCTTCGAGTCGGTCGATTTCTCGTTATTGTGGTCGGAGATTTCGCCGTTGAGGTGGACCGGGACGCGGAACTGGTGATCGTGCACCGGCTTGCCATAACCCCCTTCGGAGATCGGTTTTTCGAGGATCGTCGCGAAGGTCTCTTTGAGGTCGATGAGGTTGATCCGATCCTGCGGGCGCTTCGGTCCGGCGACACCGGGCTGGACTTCGCTCAGATCAAGCTCCAGGTCGACCGAGTAGTCGATCTCGCCCCGGCGCGGCATCCCGAAGAGGTTCTGGGCCTTAAAGTAGTTCTCAAACGCGGCGACCTGCTCCGGCGTGCGGCCGGTGGCGCGGAAGTAGTTGATCGACTCGGCGTCGACCGGGAAGAAGCCCATCGTCGCCCCATATTCCGGGGCCATGTTGGCGATGGTGGCGCGGTCGGTGAGCGGGAGCGACTCGGCCCCTTCGCCGTAAAATTCGACAAACTTGCCGACGACCTTCTGCGCACGGAGCATCTGCGTGACGTGCAGAGCGACGTCGGTCGCCGTCACCCCTTCGCGCAAGCGGCCCGAGACATGGACGCCGACGACTTCCGGCGTGAGGAAGTAGACCGGCTGGCCGAGCATCCCGGCCTCGGCTTCAATCCCGCCGACCCCCCAGCCGACGATGCCGATGCCGTTGATCATCGTGGTGTGCGAGTCGGTGCCGACCAGCGTGTCCGGGTAGAACAAATCGCCCTGATGAAGCACCCCTTTGGCGAGGTATTCGAGGTTAACCTGATGGACAATCCCGATCCCCGGAGGGACGACGCCGAAGGTCTGGAACGCCTGCTGGCCCCATTTGAGGAACTCGTAACGCTCGCGGTTGCGCTTAAACTCCATGTCGAGGTTGAGCCGGAGCGCTTCGGCGGAACCGGCAAAGTCAACCTGTACGGAGTGGTCCACAACGAGATCAACCGGCACGAGCGGCTCGATCACCTTGGGATCGCCACCGATCTGCGAGACGGCGGTGCGCATGGCGGCGAGGTCGACCAGCAGCGGGACGCCGGTGAAATCCTGCAACACGATCCGCGCCACGACGAACGGGATCTCCTCCGGAGCGGGGCGCTTGGCGTTCCAGTTGGCAAGCTGGCGAACCGCTTCTTCCGGGACTTTCTTCCCGTCACAGTTGCGCAAGACCGATTCCAGAACGATCCGGATACTGACCGGGAGCCGCGAGATCGGGGCGAGGCCCGCTTCTTCGAGGGCAGGCAGGGAGTAATAACGACCGGTGCGGCCGGAACCGAGGTCGAAGGTGCGCAGGGCGTTAAAAGGATCGCTCATGGGAAAAGAAGGACGTTGCTTTGCAGTGGGGAGTGGGAAGGAAAAAAGGAAGCGGGCGGCGGCGCTTTAGTTCAGCTCGGCAAGGCGTGCCTTGATCGCTTCGAAATCAGGCAGTTCCTTAGGCGAAGGGGTGACTTCGGCGTACTGGATGACCCCGTTTTTGTCGACAATGAAGGCGGCGCGGGCAGAGGCAGAGCCGATCCCGGCGAGATCAGGCAGGAGGACGCCATAGGCGGTCGCGGTTGCCTTGTTCAGATCGCTGGCGAGCGGGATGGTGATGTTCTCTTTCTTCGCCCATGCTTCCTGAGCAAAGGGGCTATCGACGCTGATGCCGATGATGGCGGCGTTGAGCGCTTCATAGGCGGTCAGCCCGGCGGTGACGTCGCAAAACTCGCTCGTGCAGACGCCGGTAAAGGCGAGCGGGAAGAAAAGAAGCACCGTATGGCGTTTGCCAAAGTTGGCACTCAGAGTAAGATCAAGGAGATCTTCGCCGTTTTTGGACTTAAGGGTGAAATCGGGCGCTTTGGAACCGGTGGAGAGAGCCATAATGATAAAATATAAGAGTTTTTTCTTTTAGGAATCATTCTTAAAGAAACCGGACGCGTAACGCAACAGCAAATGGAAACGCTCTGCTGGTGGATCACCATTCTTCTCATGATCACCGGGGTGGCGGGGACGGTGGTCCCGCTGATCCCGGGCGCGGTCCTTATTTTTGTCGGCGCGGGGTTTCACCGCTGGATGCTCGGCGCGGAGGGGAGCGTCGGCTGGTGGACGCTGGGCGGGTTGCTACTGCTGACGCTCATTTCCCAAGGGGTCGATCTCCTGAGCGGGGTCGCCGGGGCGCGCTACTTCGGAGCGACGAAGTGGGGGGCGATTGGCGGAATTCTCGGCGGGGTGATCGGGATCTTCTTTGGCCTGCCGGGATTGCTGATCGGGCCGCTGGCGGGGGTGTTACTCGGGGAATTGCTCGGCGGTCAGCGGCTCCTCCCCGCGACGAAGTCGACATGGGGGACGCTGATCGGGGCCGGGGTCGGCTTCGTAATCCGCTTCGCCATCGCGGTGACGATGGTGATCTGGTTCTTCGCCGCGCTCTGGTGGGGGTGAGCATCAACCGCCGCGTCCGACGCGCTGGAAAAGCGCCTGCCAGAAGCGATCGGTCAGCGCGATCCATTTAAGATAGAAGTGACGATGGAGCACGAGCCAGAGGAGGAAGAAGCCTAAGAAAATAACCCCTCCTCCTCTCACAGAAGAAGTGGAAAAGAGGGCCGGGCCGCACACCAGCAGCGCAACGACGATCGTTACCACCGGGGGCCGGTAGAGAGGGGGGCCGGTGACCTGCCTTTTGAAATACCCGGCCACCGAAATCCCAGCGAGCACGGCGATCAGCAAAATGGGACTAAGGAACTCGGTGAACGTCAATTTCCCTCTCTTTCTAATGCCTGTCAGCAACTTCTGTTGGAGTGGTCAATGGTGCGATCGCCGGTGAAGGGGTGGCGAGGTGGCGGCTCGGGTGATCGGGCGAGATCACCACCGGCACACTCAGGCCACCGACGATCTGCACGAGGATCTCCTCCTCCAGCAGACGGGGCGGCGGGGTTTCGTCGGGACGGCGAAAGAGGTTCATAATGTCACGCGGCTACTCCCGTGCGCGATCGAGTCGGCGACCGCCTGCACGACACGCATGTAGGCGACGCCGTCGGCGAAGGTCGGGTGGGGGCGCGGGGCATCGGGGTGGCGCACGGCGTGGATGAAGTCGTGCTCGACGCTCCACGGGATGGCTTTCTCCTCCGGGATCGGGAGAGGTCGGGGCTGATGGTCGCTGCGCGGGGTCAGCCGCAGGGTATCGGCGCTCAGGTTGTAATAGAAAGAGGCGTCGGCGCCATCAAGCCGCAGATCGTCGATGGCCGGGCCGGGGGTGATCCCGCTGAGTTCCAGCGAACCGCGCAGACCGCTCTCAAACTCCACGAGAACATCGAGGCGATCGGGGATACGCACCTCCTCCACGCCCCGGAAACGGTGGAGCGTGAAGCTCTGGGCCGAGACGGCGCGGATCGGGCCGAGCCAGCGCTGGAGCACTTCGGCGTAAATGCCGAGCGTCAGGACATTGAGGCCGCTCCATTCGATCCTCTGCCGCCAGTGCGGCGGGGTGTTCGGGTCGAGGAAGGCAGGGGAGAGGCTCCTAAGGTGAAACCCGCTCAAGGTGCCGAGTTCGCCCGAGGCGAGGAGGTCACTCACGACACGATCCCCCTTCATCCCACACGGCGGCGGGCAGAGCATCGTGACCTGTGAGGGACGTTTGAGGCTGGCTTCGAGCATCTCCAACGCTTCGGCGAGGTTCATCGCCATGCGGGCCTGACAGAAGACATGCCGCCCGGCTTCAAGCGCGGAGATGGCGATCGGCGCGTGGAGATATGGCGTGGTGCCGATCCAGACAATATCGAGATCAGGGAGGGCGATGAGATCGGCCCAATTCTTCATCGGGGTAGCGTGCGGGAGGTGCGTTTCGCAAAAGCGCCGCGAACTCTCAAAGGTTGAGTTGCTCACAGCGACGATCTCCACCTCTTTCATCGAAAGGAGCGCGGGGAGGTGACGCTGGAGGACGATGGCGCCTGCGCCGATGATGCCGATTTGAAGTTTTTTGGCGTGCATGAGAGGGAAACGGGGGGGCGCGCCAAGAGTAGCCCCATCCGGGGCAGGAGGTCAACCTTCCGCACGCGGGCGTGCCGCCGGAGCGGGGCGGAAACGGAGCCCGGTCGGGGTCGTGGCGAGGCCCCCTTCCGCCGTCTCCTTGAGCGCACGCGGCATTCGTCGCCCGATGTCGCGCATGGCGAGGACCACTTCGTCAAACGGGACAACGCACCGCGCTCCGGCCAACGCCATCGTCGCCGCGAGGAAGGAGTGAATGGCGAACATCCCGTTGCGGCTCACGCACGGGACTTCCACGTACCCGCCGATCGGGTCGCATACCAACCCGAGCGTGTTCATCAGGGCAAACGCCGCAGCGTTGACGGCCTGCGCGGGAGTGCCGTCGAGTGCTTCGACGATCGCTGCCGCCGCCATACTCGAAGCGCTGCCGACCTCAGCCTGACACCCTCCTTGCGCCCCGGAGAAACAGGCGTTAGCTCCGATGATATGGCCGATCCCGGCAGCGGTAAAAAGAGCGCGGGCAGCCGCTTGGTCACTCAACGCATGCGTCTCTTGTAAGGAGAGGAGACAGGCGGGGACGATCCCGGCGCTCCCGGCGGTCGGCGTGGCGACGATCCGGCCAAAGGCGGCGTTGGTCTCCAACACGGCGAAACCGTAGGCGATGGTTTTGGCAAACTGGGGGCCAAAAAGCGGAGCCGCGCCTTGGGCATAAGCGTAGAGCTTGGCCGAGTCTCCGCCGGAGAGGCCACTTGGAGAGCGTTCCCGAATCGCGAGCCCTTTGTGGACGGAATCGCGCATGACGCGGAAGTAATCAACCATCCGCTTTTCAATCTCCTCACACGGGGTATCGGTGGAGGCGGTTTCGCGCTCCAGCGTGATGGTAGCGATCGAGACGCCATGGCTTTCGCACAAGGCGAGCAGTTCAACCGCTTTGGAGAAATGGAAAGCCATCTTAAAACCGTGGGAGCAGACGCCATTGGCTTACGTGGCTGATCCTCCCGAGAAGGGCCATCACCTCCGGGGGCGGAGGAGCGTCGAGTTCAATCGCCGTTACCGCCGATGCGCCGCGATGCTGACGGGCGGTGCGGATGGTAGCGATATTGGCATCGACACAGGCGAGCACCGCGGTGACATGGGCCAGAAAACCGGGCTTGTCGGTGTGCCAAAGGACAAGGGCATCGAGCGCACCGCCGAGTTGGATGGAAAAACCATCGAGTTCGCTTAACTCGACATTCCCGCCGCCGACGGAGGCGGCGGTCAGCGTGAGGCGGGTACCGTCGGCCCCGGTCAGTTCAAGCCGCGCGGTGTTGGGATGGGCGGTTTCGCCGAGTTCAATCGCCTCAAAGGTGATCTCCACCTGTTGCGCGGCGGCGGTGGAGAGCGCCTCTTTGAGCCGATCATCATCCGGGAGCCAGCCGAGCAGCCCGGCGGCGATCCCACGATCGGTCGCATGCCCCTTGCCTGTCGCGGCGAAGGAGCCATGCAGGCCGACCAGCGCCCGGGCAGGGGTCGCCCCGAGGAGGCGATGCCCCAGCAATCCAATCCGCACGGCCCCGGCAGTGTGGGAACTGGAGGGGCCGATCATCGGCGGCCCGATGATGTCGAAGACGGAGTTCATGGACGGCAGCCAGCAGCCTCCCGCGCTCCGAAGCGGATGTCAACCCGGAAAAGTAACCAAACGTTTACTTTTTACGAAGCCGGCGCTGGAGGAAGAAGGCCCCCGCCGCCCCCAGTAGCAGGAAGGAAGCCGGTTCAGGCACCGCCGTCGCATCAATCGAAGAGAGCGTCCGATACGCCACGTAATTGACCCACGGGTCGCTCCCGAGTTGAATATGAAGCGGGGCCATATTCCACCCCGGCTGCTGCACGCTAAGGCCGTTGCCTACGGCCGTTGCGGCGACCCAAAGTTCATTCATGCCGGTAGCAATGGGGCGAAGGACAAACATATAGGTCTTCCCGGCATCGAGAAAAACGCTAGTGTCGGGCGTATAGATGACATTGCTGTAAGTGGGAGCAAGGGAGAAAGAGGTACGCGAAAAAGTCGCCAATGAGGGGCCAATCGGCTGCATCGATCCATTGGCCTCATAGAGTTCTCCGGCGAAGTTGCTCCCGCCACCATCATCCTGGAGGGCAAGCATCATCGTAATGGAATTCAGCCAGGCATCGTTGGAACCAACGGTGAAGGGGGTAGCCAAAGCAACGGGGGTACCTCCAAAGGGAGTACCGTCGTGAATACCGAGGTCGAAGTCGTGGGACAACCCGAGGGTGGAGACCTGAATGGAAGCTCGCACGGGGTGGACCGTCAATAGCCATAACAGAACAGCACCTAATGCGATTTTAAGGAGGAAACGAAACGGGGAGAGGACGGAGTTAATCATAGAAGGGTAGCGATTGGAGATGAAGGCTGCCGCCTTGCCGGGTTCATCCCGACAAGCGCGTGCCACATTGAAATCGCTACGCCTTTTTCCTTAGCTGCCTTGAGATGAGGGCGGCCTGCCTGATTGGTGGATCGGGCGGGATGCCCGCTCCCGGGCATGAAAAAACCCGTTGCCACCCTCGGGGCGACAACGGGTTGAAGAATTCAGGGGATTTACCCTACGCTAGTTCAACTTCGTCCCACTCACCGTGACGGTGAAAGTCGAGAATGGTTAGCGGGGCGGTGTTGGAGAGGATCGGCTCGGCGCGCCCGACCTGATAGTCGTAACGGCCACAGCCGACTTTCCAGCGCGTCGGCAGCGGGCGCTGCTCGCTGATGTTGCCGAGCGGAAGCTCAAAACGGGCGATCCAACCGCCATCGAAACGCTCGGCGGAAGTGGTCAGGATCGGCTCTGGAAGCTTGGCAGCCTCAACATCAAAGGGACGGGTAGCATTCGTGTTAAAACGCAGTTGCAGCAAGACGTTCCCCGGCGTGAGGTGGATCTCGTGGTAGTGTTCATCCCCTTCGCCCTTGATGAAAAGCTCGAAGACGTCGCCGCTCTGGTAGGCTTCGTCATTAAACTTCGCGTTCGGGTCGTGGATGTCGGGATCGGTGAGGCGGGCCTCAAGAAAGAGGGTGTCGCCCTTGCGCTCCAGACGGACGCTCGTCGGGTTGAGAAGCGGGTCCGGGGTCGGGAGCCACGCCTGCCGGTGGGTCAGTTCCACAACACTCATGCTGAAGCTCCTTCCAGAATGACAGGATTCGTCAAGGTGCCGATCTTCTCGATTTCGATCGAGACGGTATCGCCCGGCTTGAGCCAGAGCTGCGGCTTGCGTGCCATGCCGACGCCGTGCGGGGTGCCGGTCAGGATGACAGTGCCGGGGAGGAGCGTGGTGCTCCCGCTCAAAAATTCGATCAGCGTCGGGACATCGAAGATCATGTCATCGGTGTTCCAGTCCTGCACCGTCTCGCCATTGAGGACGGTCTTGATCTTGAGCGCGTTCGGGTTAGGGATGTCGTCGGTCGTCGTCAGGCATGGCCCGAGCGGGGAGAAGGTATCGAAGAACTTCCCACGGCACCATTGGCCACCGCCGAACTTGATCTGCCAGTCACGGGCGCTGACATCATTGGCGCAGGTGTAGCCGAGCACGTAATCAAGCGCATTCTCTTTGGAGACGTTCTTGCACGGTTTGCCGATGACGACGGCCAGTTCGCACTCGTAGTCGACCTCGTGGCTAGCGAGCTTGGTCGGGATTTCGATCGGGTCGCCGGGGTTCTGGAGCGCGTTAGGGCCTTTGACGAAAAGGATCGGGATCTCCGGGCTTTTGAGGCCGCTCTCCGCCGCGTGGTGCTTGTAGTTGAGGCCGATGCAGAGGATCGCCTTAGGTTCAAGCGGGGCGAGAAGCTTTTTGACTTCACCGGGTTGGCCGGTCTTGCTCAGACCTTCGTAGAGATCACCTTCGAGGCGCTCGACGCTCCCGTCAGGGTTGAGGCTGCCGTATTCCACGGCGTTGTCGGCATTGAGATAACGGACGATTTTCACTTGGTTCGTGCAGGCTTGGGAAAAGAAGGTTGGTCATGGAAGGCGGCTGACGCTCCGGGAGGGAACATCGGTCGCCGGTGAATAACGGCGCATCCTGCCGACTTATTTCCCCGCCGTCCAGCCCGAGTCGATGGAAAACGCGGTGCCGGTAATCATGACCGATTCGTCGCTGGCGAGGTAGAGGGCGGCGGCGGCGATCTCTTCGGGGAAGATCATCCGCTCAAAGAGTTGCGTGGAGGACATTTCGACTCGCGCCGCTTCGGGGTCGGGGTATTCAGCGAGGCGCGCGCTCACAAACGGGGTCTCGACCCGGCCCGGGCAGATGCAGTTGACGCGGATGCGTTCCGCTGCGTGATCGAGCGCCATGCTCTTGGTCAACCCGACGACGGCGAACTTCGTGGTGCAATAGGCCAGACGATCACGGATGCCGACCAGCCCGCCGACGGAGGCGAGGTTGATGATATTGCCCGAGCGCCGCGCAATCATATCAGGGAGGAGCGCTTTGGAGACGTTGAAGACGCCCCGGACGTTGACCTCATAAAGACGATCAAGCTCTTCCCCGGAAGTCGAGAGGAGCGTGCCGACACAACCGATCCCGGCGTTGTTGACGAGAAGGTCGGCCGCGCCATGCTCCTCCCGCAATCGGGTGGCGACGTTGGCGGCGTCCACCTCGGAGGTGACATCGAGGAGGAGAGGGGTCGCTTCCCGCCCGGTTGCCTCGGAGATCACTGCGGCTTCCCGCTGCGCAGCGGCGAGATCGCGATCGGCGAGGTAGACCCGCGCCCCGGCTTTGGCAAAGGTGGCGGCGATGGCAGCGCCGATGCCGGAACCGGCCCCGGTGATGAGAGCAACTTTCTTTTCAAGCGAGAACATGCCGGTTTGTACGGGAAAACAAGCAGGTGGAGCAAGCGCATCCGGGTGGGAAAAACGGCTGGCCAACCTCTTTTCTTTTACTCGTTTTGCGACATCGTTTTGCCCGATTTGCAACGACAAGGAAAACTGGCACAGGCATACTACGTGACATGAAGCATCTTCTCCCCCCTTTGCTGTCGGCGATCATCTGCGCTATTCCGACGATTTCCGCCCACGCTGCCAATGTCAACTGGCGGGGAACAGCCAGCACCGGCGGGGATGGGATATGGAGCGCCGGAAGTTTTTCCACGGGGATTCTCCCGGATCCAGCGGATACGATTCGCTACTATCGTAATGGCACCTATACATCAGCCACGGCCAATATTGAGATCAACACTTCGGCCATCGCCACGACGCACCTGATCGGGCTGGGCAAGACGGTCAACTTTACGTTTCAGTCCGGAGCCGTCTTTGGTGGAACCATCGGCCTCGGTTACACCAGCGAGGTCATTACGGGTGCCACCGGGACAGGCCCAAGCCATCTCTCCATGACGTCGGAGGCGGGAACAGGGGCCTTGAATCTGGCGCGTCTGGTCCTCGGGTATGGCACAGTGGGTACTCCAACCGCCAACGGTCATACCGCAACCCTGACCGGAGAGCACTTTGATCTTTCCATCACTGGTGCGTCAGCCAATTCAGTAGGCGGCTATAGCAATTCCAACCTCCTTCGGGTTCAACAGGGGGCGAAGGTCAATGTCGTTGATTCAGGCATCGCTATCGGCAATACGAACTATCACGGCAACCGCCTCGAAGTCGACGGAGCCGGGACCCAACTCTCAGTCGCCCGCACGGCCACTACTTCTTCAGTTCTGACGGTCGGCGCCTACAATGGAGCTTACAACAGTCATGCTATTTTCACTAATGGCGCCACTGTCACCCTTTCCCATATCGCATCGGTCGACCAGAACAACGGCGTTCTGATCGGCTGGGCCAGTTCCCACGGTAACAACTTTTTGGAAGTGAGCGACGGGGCAAAGCTGACCCTCAACGCGCGCACCGCCATCGCTGATTTCACGACCAACCCGAACAACGCGCTCAAGAACCGGATGAGCATCCTCTCGGGTGGCGAGGTCACGGTCGGAGCCTCGCGCCTGATTGAAAACAGCGGGTTGCTCCAGCTCGACAAGTCCTCCATCCTCGGCGGCACCGGTGGCGTCCGGGTGCAGGCCAACGGGCGTTTTGAAGCCGAAGGGAGCGGGCTGGCCGCGACGGTAGCGACGACGGTACAAAGCGGCGGCACGCTCGCTGTTGGCCTCGATGGGCAAAGTGAGGGCGAGCTTCTCACGCTCAATAATACTGTCACGATGGCCGCCGGGAGCACGCTGGAGATTTCGCTCTTTGGCGATGGCGACGTTGATCAGATTCACCTCGCCGCCGGGAGCGGGCTCAACCTGACTGGAAACGTCACCTTCTCGCTGGTCCTCGAAGGGGGGTACGTTCCTGAACTCGCGAAAAGCTGGACAATCTTTACCGGCAACACCGATCTCATTGCCGGGACGGGGACGTTCACCCTCTCCGGGTTTGATTCGCCGCTCTGGGATCTCTCTGCCTTTAATGAAGAGGGCGGTTGGGAGTTGCGGACGGTTCCGGAACCGGGCACCGTCGGGCTGCTTCTGCTCGGAGCGGCAGTGGGGGCGATCGTCCGCTTCAAGCGTCGCGCTTAATCGGGTTGACTAGCTATGAAGGTACTCTTGAGCCTCTTATTGGCGCTCATGGTGGTGGCACCTGCCGTCGCCACGGAGCCGGTGGAGATTTATAAGGACGAAACGGAGGTGCTCTTTGAAGCGCCGCTCGATCTCGAAGTAGAACTCCCCGCAACGCCGGAAGGGCATGAAGCGGTCGTGGAATTCACCGCGTGGTATCGCTCCCCGGTTCCAGCCGGTTTTTACGGGACGATGTATCTCTACTGGGATGAGGAGGAGTTGCTCCACCTCCTCGACCGGCCTGATACCTTTTTCCATGAAGGGTTGCAGCGCGATGTCCCGATGCGCCGGATCGGCTCCGGCTGGCTGGTGGCGATTTTACCCGAGCCGGAAGCGATCACCAATGACTCCAACTACAGCGTGCCGACCGATGAGTTCAACCTGACCCGCTACCGCTTCCGGCTGCCACAGCCGACGCAAGGCAACCACCGCTTCAAGATCGTCAACAAGATGCAGAATGTGAATGGAGACCGGTTTGAGCGGCTGGCGGTTCGCGATATCGTCGTGCGGTTTGAAAAACCGTGATAGAGAAGACTCATTCTCTCTCTCCTCCCCATGCCTACTTCCCGATCCTCCGGTTTTACCGTTACTGAAACACTCGTTGCGCTCGTCGTCGTCGCGGCCCTCATCATCATCTCCCTTTTGGGGATGCAGCATGTCACCCGCTCGGCGGATCGCGTCGCCTGTTTAAGTAATCTGCGCCAGATCGGGGCGGGGATTCTGCAATATGTCGCCGAGCATCAGGGGAGACTGCCAGGGCCGATGTGGGGCGGGAACACCTCGATTGTCCGTGCCCACAAACTCCTCCCCAACTCTCAGGAGGCATTGGTCGACTACCTTGCTCCCTACCTCAGTGTCCCCGATCTCGCGCCGGGGGAGACTTACCGCTGCCTCCTCTTTGAATGCCCCGCCGGGCGCAAGGCGATGGGGCAGCAGCGACTGGCGGTGACCCCTTCGCCCAGTTATTACGTGCATTTGACCCGCTACCTCTCTGCGAACAAGACGGAGCGCCTCTTTGGCTACGGATGGGCGGCGCAACCGGTGATCGCCCCGTTGCGTTACCTTGCGCTGCCGCACCCGCAGAAATCGATTGCTCTGGTCGATAGCGACGGGGAACTCCTTTCCTCCGCCCCGACCAGTCCGTACACGATGGCGCACGGCCAACAACGCAATGTCCTCTTTGCCGATGGGCATGTTGAGAGCGTTGCCGCGCACCGCTTCCGGCTCTACACCGGGGGTTTTCTAGAAATCCTCCCGCAGTAACGGGCCTCGCACGGCTTCGTGCGCCCCTGCTTTATCTCCAAGTTTATGTCCAAGTTGTTACCCTCCCTCCTTTCGCTTACCCTTTTGGCCACCGGGCCGCTCCCTTCGCTGATGGCAGAGAAGGCGCCCGCCCCTGCGACGCAAGAGAAGTTCCCACCGGCGCGACAGATCGGGCCGGGCGTCGCCGGGTTCTGCCTCGGCATCGGAGTTGACCCGACCAACGCGGATGTCATGGTGATCGGGATCGACATGGGGATGTTCTTCATCACCCGCGACGGGGGGAAGAACTGGGGGCCGATTGGACCGGCGGAAGGGTTGGAGAATTACAGCCCCGGCTCTGACGGTGCGTATGCCGTCGCTTTTAGCGTGGCGGAGCCGGGGGTGATCTGGCTCGGGAGCGGTGGCGTCTTCCGGGTGGAGAAAGAGGGGAAAGTGCGGCGACTCGGGCTGCAAAACCGCCATTCCATCAGTTCCGTGGCGGTCGATCCGGGAAATGCCAAGGTGATCTATGCCGGAGAGGGGGTCCCGGCGGTCTTGAAGCTGCGCCCCACCGCACGGGCGGGCCATGTTTATAAGAGCGTCGATGGAGGCGAAAATTGGGAGACGCTGGAAGTGATCAAGGCGCAAGGGGAGGAGACGGGGTTGCGCCGCTGGAGTTCCATCGTGATCGACCCTTCCAGCCCGGTTAAGGAGGGGGAAGGCCATCAGCGGCTCTACGCCACGGGCGACCGCGAACTCTTCCTCTCCGAAGATGGTGGAAAGAGCTGGCGCTCGCTGCTCACCCATCAACCGGGCCATGCCGAAGGGTTTACCCTCGCCTCCCACCTGCTCGTGCGCAACGATGGGACGCTCTATGGAACGTTCTGCGGCGTGGTGCCGGAGGGGACGGCGACGTTGATCGGCGGCGTCTACCGTTCCACCGATCACGGCCAAAGCTGGACCGCGCTCAACGAAGGGTTGACCGAGGAACTCTGGCGACACAAAGAGCACTCGATCGAAGCGAACGGGATCGTCCGGCAGGTGATCCCGATCGGGGATAGCGCCGCTGCGCCCAACCGGCTCTACTGCGCCATCATGGGAGAGATCTACCGCTCGGATGATCTCGGGGAGAACTGGGTGAAGACCACCAGAAAGGGGATGGAGTATGTCCCGGAACCGAAAAGCGCAGGCGGGGGGTGGTTCCTCCCGGCGCACAAAGGCAATATCAAGAAGATCGTTGGCGATGAACGCTTGCAGGGAGATCGCCACTTTTCCGCCGCTTTTAACTCCAATATCGCCGTCGGGCAGACCAATGCCGACCGCGTAATCCTCTCGCCCTTCGGGTTGATGACCGATAGCGGGGGCAAGGAGTGGGACACGGTTCTCTTCGAGTACGGCAAGGCGCACAAGCCGGGGCGTTTCGGCGATCGGCCCCCGTCGGTCTATACTCATCAAATGCGTTCGACCGGGGTGCAGGTGATTGTCCCTTCGACGATCTCTTTCGATCCGTTCGACCCTAAGACGCTCGCCATTTCATATGCCGATATGGGGGCGTTCCTCTCCCGGGATGGGGGCGAGTGGTGGGAATTGCTTTGGGACGGGGCGTTCTTTGCCGGCAAAAGCTGGTTGCAGCAGACCTCGCAAATCCTCTTCGACCCCCGCCAGAAGGGGCGCATCTGGCAAATCAAGACCAACCACGGGAAGTTCTACCCTTACGGGCATTATCTCTACCGCTCGGACGATTTCGGGATGACCTTTACCGGGGTAAAGATCGGGCCGCTACTGCAATACCCGATGGAGGAGCAGGTCAACGAAATGGCGATCCTGCCGGAAGAAAACGCCCTGCTGGCGCTGAGCACGATCGGCCTTTTCCGCAGTGAGGACGAAGGCGAAACGTGGAAACTGCTTTCGGAGACGAAAGATCGCAAGATCTTTAGCGGGCAGAATCCCTACCTCATCCGGCCACGCGGGCTAACCGTGGTTCCCGGCAAGAAGGATCACCTCTTCTACCGACGCGATTTTCAGGCCGATGGAGCCGATGGGCTCTACCGTTCCGTCGACGGCGGGCGCAAGTGGGAGCAGGTCGCCCCGGACAAGATCGGCCCGGCGACAGCGCTGACGATTTGCGAAAGCAAGCCGAACGAAATGTATGTCACCGCCGCCGCCCCGGGGACGAAAGGGAGTCGCTATTCACAGATCGCCACCCGCCTCTGGCACAGCCGCGACGGCGGGGAGAACTGGGCGGAGATCGAACTTCCCAAAGCGTATCAAATGGCGACGGCGGTCACGGTCCATCCCGAGGAGAGCGAGTGGCTCTACCTGCTCGCCGGGACGCGGCCTTTCATGGCCGATTACCGCACGGCGCTCCTGCGCTCCCGCGATGGGGGGAAGAACTGGGAACTAGTCGACCGGTCGCTCTCGATGGTGGTCAACAACTGGTCCTCGCACTTCCTCACCCTCTCGCCCCACGACCGCCGTCACCTCTTTGTCGGGACGGAGAGCGGGGTCTGGGAGCTTTGGGACGCGGAAGGGAAGCGCTAATTCCCGAAAACGGAGGCGATCTCGGCCACGATCTCGCGGGCTTTGGCCTGCGGATCAGCGGCGTTGCGGATCGGGCGACCGACAACGATGTAGTCGGCCCCGCCCTCGAAAGCGGCACGCGGGGTGACGATCCGCTTCTGATCATCCTCTGTGGCGTTGTCGACGGGACGGATGCCAGGGGAGACGATGAGGAGCTTTTCCCCGAGTTGCTCGCGCAGGCGGGCGGCTTCCAGCCCGGAGGAGATCACCCCGGCACAGCCGCTCTCCAACGCACGGCGGGCGCGGGAGAGAACCAGATCGGCCGTATTACACGAGAAACCGAGGTCGTTGAGATCGCCCTGATCGAGACTCGTCAGGACGGTGACGGCGAGGATTTTCACCTGACCGGCGACCGACGCGGCTGCTTCCATGATCTTCTGGTTGCCATGAACAGTGGCGAACGTGACCGGGCGGCCTTCCAGCGCGGCGACGGCGCGGCGGACCGTTTCCGGGACGTCGAAAAACTTGAGATCGACGAAGACCTGCTTGCCCTGCTCGGCGAGCCAGTCGATCAATTCGTAATACCCTCCGGCCATGAAAAGCTCCAGCCCGACCTTGTAGAACCCGACGGCATCGCCCAGTTGAAGCACAAGCGCCTTTGCCTCCTCCACACTCGGGACATCAAGGGCGAAAATCAGGCGTTGGGCGGCAGGGATCGGTTGCGTGGAAAGAAGCGTGCTCATGGAAAAAAGAATGCCCCGGCAAGGTAGCGGGGAGCGGGGTGAAATGTCGCGCTTTTCTTTTCGCCCGGAGTGCTGTAAAATGTCGACAAATTTAAGAGTTGTAAAAAGTTCCTATTAAAAGCAACGCTTCTGACCACACCGACGCCTGCCATCCATCGCCCTTCTCTCTCATGGACAAAACTGTTGCTGATCTGATCGCCCTGCTGGGTCAAGAACGTGTGCTTTTTGAACCCGAACACCTCGCGGTCTACGGATTTGACGGGACGGCGGCGATCTCGGGCCGTGCTTCGTGCGTCGCCTTCCCGGAGACGACGCAGGAGGTGGCGGCAGTCGTCCGTTACTGTGCGGAGCATCACCGCCCGATTGTCACGCGCGGTTCGGGGACCGGCCTAAGCGGCGGGAGCATCCCGCAGGATGGAAGCGTGGTGCTCTGTCTGGTGCGGATGGACAAGGTGCTTGAACTCGATCAGCGCAACCTGACGCTGCTGGTCGAGCCGGGGGTGACGACGATCACGGTGAGCGAACTGGCCAACTCGGTCGGCCTGCTCTATCCGCCCGATCCCGGTTCGATGAAAATTTCAACCATCGGCGGCAATGTGGCGGAGAATTCCGGCGGATTGCGCGGGTTGAAGTACGGGATCACGCGCGATTATGTGATGGGGCTGGAGGTGGTCCTCGCGAGCGGGGAGGTGATCATGCTCGGCAACCAGTGCGTGAAGGATGTCGCCGGATATTCGATGAAGGACATTTTCATCGGGAGCGAAGGGACGCTCGGGATTATCACCAAAGTCCTCCTCAAGCTCGTCCCCAAACCGCAGACCAAGAAGACGCTGCTGGCGACCTTCAACCGGATGGACGCGGCGGCGGAGACCGTTTCGGCGATCATTGCCGAGAAGATCATCCCGTGTACGCTCGAATTTCTCGACCGGATTACGATCCGTTGTGTAGAGGATTTTGCCCATATCGGCCTGCCGCTCGATGCGGAGGCGATCCTGCTGATGGAAACCGATGGGCACCCCGCCGTCGTGGCGGAAGAGGCGCTCAAGATGGAGGAAGTCGCGCGGCGCTGTGGCGCGGTTCATGTGCAGATTGCCCAGACGGACGAAGAGGCGACCCGGCTGGCGACGGCGCGGCGGGCGGCTTTCTCCGCACTGGCAAGAGAGGCGCCGACGACGATCCTTGAGGATGCCACCGTGCCGCGCAGTGAACTGGCCAAAATGGTCAACTTTATCCAAGGCGTGGCCGAGCGTTACAAGCTGCGCATCGGCACCTTCGGCCACATGGGCGACGGGAATCTCCACCCGACTTTCCTCACCGATGAGCGCAACACCGAGGAGATGCACCGGGTCGAAGAGGCGATGGTCGAGATCTTTGACTACGCCGTGAGCCTCGGCGGGACGATCACCGGGGAGCATGGCGTGGGGCTGGCGAAGAAGAAATTTCTCCCCAAAGCGATCGGCGGGGCGAGCCTCGGGTTGATGAAGGAGCTTAAAAAGACGCTCGACCCGCAGACGTTGCTCAATCCCGGCAAGATTTTCGATCTGTAACGTTTCACTCCGAACTCATGAGCAAGCCGTCGATCACCGAATTGCCCCGCCTCTCGCAGCCGTCGCCACGAGCGGTGATTGAGGAGATTGGGCGCAGCGCTCCGCAAGGGAAGGCGGCCAAGGCGTTTTACCTCAAGGATCTCGACTACTCGGTCGTTCAACAGTGCATGCATTGCGGCATGTGTCTGCCGACCTGCCCGACTTACGACACGACCAAGCTCGAACGCAACAGCCCGCGCGGGCGGATTGCGCTAATGCGCCGCATTGCTGATGGGGAGTTGGAGGTCACTGAAGCGTTTGCCAAGGAGATGTATTTCTGTCTCGGCTGTCTGGCGTGTGAGACCGCCTGCCCGGCGGGGGTGGAATACGGGAAGCTCTTTGAATATGCCCGTGCGGATGTGGAACACTCGGGCGTGCTTGCCAATTCGCGGCGCGATGCGATCCGGGAGGCGACCTTGCGCGTCCTTTTCACCAACCCAAATCTGCTCCGCGCCCTCGGGCGGTTGCTCTGGATCTATCAGGCGACCGGGTTGCAACAACTGGTGCGCAACCTTGGGTTGACCCGCTTTCTTCCGAAAAAGATCCGCGAAATGGAACCGCTCACCCCGACGGTGAACGCGCAGTTTTCCGACGCGCTGATCGCTCCACGGGAAAGGCCGGAAGGGAAGCGACGTTATAAAGTCGGCCTGCTGACCGGTTGCGTGCAGGATCTCATTTACTCCGATGTCAACCGTGACACGGCGGATGTCCTCCTCGCCAACGGGTGCGAGGTCTTTACCCCGCGCTCGCAGTTTTGCTGCGGCTCGCTCCATGCCCACAACGGGGAGATTGAGGTCGCCCGGGACATGGCGCGGCGGACGATTGATGCGTTTGATCTGGAGCAGCTCGATGCCGTGATCACGAACGCCGCCGGGTGTGGCTCGCATCTCAAAACCTACGGCCACCTCCTCCACGACGACCCGGAGTACGCCGAACGGGGGGCGCTCTGGGATCGCAAGCTCAAGGATATTCACGAATGGCTCGCGCAAATCGGGATCACCCCGCCCAAACCGGGCGTTGAACCGATGAAAGTCACCTACCACGAAGCGTGCCACCTCTGCCACGGCCAGAAGATCACGCAACCGCCTCGGCAGGTGCTCCGCGCGATCCCGGGGTTGGAACTGGTCGAACTTCCCGAGTCGACCTGGTGCTGCGGGAGCGCCGGGATCTACAACATCACGCAGCCGGAGATGTCGCAGCAGTTGCTCGCGCGTAAGCTCGAACAGGTCGATAAGACCGGAGCGCCGGTCATCGCCACGGCCAACCCGGGCTGCCTCGTGCAGATTGTCTCCGGGTTGCGCCAATCGGGCCGCGACATTGAAGCGGCGCACCCGATCTCCCTCCTCGCCCGGGCGTATCGGGAGGCGGAGGATGACGGTTTCTCTGAACCGCTCGTGCGCAAGGAAGCCAAGCCGCAGTAGCTCGCCGCTCTCCAGCTACCCCCACTTTCGAGAAGCCTCCCCTTCAACCGGGAGGCTTTTCTTTTTGCGGGGCAAAGTAATAAAGAATTGAGTCAATTAAGTAAATTTGAAGATTGACTCTTCGTCTATCTTTACTTACTTTTACCAAGCATGAAAGTCACCCCCCTGTTCCGCTTAGTTCATCCGTTCCCCCTGAGATGAGACTTTTTCGCCAGAGTTTCCAACGTGGTTTGAGCCTCACGGAGATGTTGCTCGCCCTTGCGGTGGTGGCGACCCTTGCGCTCCTGCTCCTGCCAGCTTTTCGCAGCATGCGCGAGGCGGGGACCGGGGCGGAGTGTCTCTCACGCCTGCGCCAGACCGGGGTGACCTTGCGTGCCTATATGGTCGACAACCGCAACGCTTTTCCCCCGGCTAATCCGAATACCGTCCCGGGGATCGGTTGGAGCGGGCTTTGGTATCAATCGACCGACGGGGCGCGACGCGGCCCCGCCAGCTATGCAGGAGGAGCGGAGGCGATGAAAAAGATCGCTACCTGTCCACTCAACCGGCGCGACCACAACCTCTATCCCTATATCGTGAACTATAACGTCATGATCCCCTCGGGGCGGGCTCGCGCGACTTCCTTCCAGCAGATTGCCTCCCCCTCTACCATTGTCTGGATGATGGATAGCGCCCTGCCGCCGGATTGGAGGGTTGGCCTATGGGGTCGCCTCTCAGGGTGGAAGGGAGCGGGGGCGCGACACACCAGCCGCACCAATGTCCTCTGGACCGACGGGCACGCTACCTCCGTTGACAAAGAGAACGACCTGCTCGAAGCCAACTTTTACCTTCCCTATCTTCCATGAAAACCACCCTCCTGCCACCGCTTGAGGCGGAGAAACCGATCGCCCAGCCTGCCGCCCAACCGCGTTGGATCTGGAGCAGCGATACTGGCGATTACCATGTCTGGTGCTGGGCGCGGCGGCGTTTTCACCTTGATGAATCTTCGGCTAGTGCGCTTCTGGAGATCACGGCCGATCTGCGCTATGATCTCTGGGTGAATGGAAAGTGGGTCGGATTCGGCCCCCCGCGCTATCACTATGAAACTCCGACGCTCGATCGCTACGACCTCACCCCATGGCTGGAAGTAGGGGAGAGCAACACGCTGGCGATCCGGGTCTATAGCCTCGCCGGAGCGCCGATCAGCTCTTGCATGCCACGGCGCGGCGCCCTCTGGTGCCGACTCACCCTAGGCAAACAACGTATTGTCTCCGACGAGAATTGGCGAATGTGCCGGGATCGTGGTTATGCACAGGAGGCGGCGCGAAAAGGGAGCGACCAGCCGCCGAATGAGGTCTACGATGCGAGGCAAGGACTCGGCCCTGCATGGGAGCGCGACTATGAAGATCGCGATTGGCCAACCGCGCAGGCGTTGGAAGTCGAGCCGTACCCGTTTGAACCCCGCGATATTCCTCATCCCACGCTGATACCGGCAGCTCCCGAACGCGCACTGGAGAGCGGGATCATGAAAACCGCCGGTCCCTATGCACAAGAACCGATCGGAAGGGTAGCGACGCATCTGGCTCAAGCGACGCTCTTCCCCGCTAGGCGACGCTTTTTGCTCCCTGCGCCCGGGAGCGCTCATCTACCCGCCACCCCACGCGGTTCCAATCAAGCCAGCTATCTCGTGTGGGATCTGGGCAAACTCTGGACAGGCTACCCCTCCCTGACGGCCAGCGGGGAGGAGGGGACTATCATCGACCTTTGCTATGCGGAACATTTAAGCGAAGGGCGTGTCGACCCGATGAAAGGGCGAATGCACTATTTCGATCGGGTGATTCTTGGCAAAGGCGAACTCAACCATACGATCACCTGGCCCAAATGCGCGCGCTACATCATGGCCGTGGCGCATGGCGGAGCGGCGAACGTGGAGTTTCGCTGGTTTCGCAGTGCGTACCCGGTCATTCGCGAGGGGATGTTTGCATCCAGCTCCCCTGCACTGGATCATGCCGTGGAGATCAGCCTCCATACGGTAGAGCTTTGCATGGAGGATTCCTACCTTGATACCCCATGGCGGGAACGCGGGGCATGGCTTGGCGATGATCTGATCAAGGCACGGGTTGCCTATGCCTATTTTGGCGACCTTGCCCTTGCCCGCCGTTTCCTGCTCCACCACGCACGCGGGCAGGAAGCCAACGGACAAATGAAGGGGAAATACCCCGGCAATACCACCTCCCATGTCTCCACGTGGACGCTTGCCTACCCTCCCTCCGTTCTCGAATACTGCCGGGAAAGTAGCGATTGGGAATTGGCGCGAGGCGTCTGGCTCAATATCGTCGGCTTGATGAGCTGGGTGCTCGCGCTCCGTAATACCGAGGGGCTGCTGGAAGCCCCGGCGACCTTTGTCGATGCGGAGACCAACCGTTACAACTTTATCGACTGGGCACCGATCGACCTTCGCGGGGCGAATGCCGCATGGAACGCGTTTGGCTATCAGGCGCTCCGGTGTGCCGCGGAACTGGCCAGCCAGATCGGGAAGGATGAAGCGGCCCGGGAGTGGACTAGCCATGCGGAAACCCTACGCCACCGCTTTCAGCACTATTTCTGGGATCAGGAGCGCGGAATCTTCTGCAATGGCCGGCTCGATGGCAAACCAATCCGCCGCTGGGGTAGCCACGAGAATGTGCTGGCGCTCCTCTTCGATCTTGCTACCGACGAACAGAAGCAGAGCCTCACCCAAAAGCTCGAAGTCGAGGGCTGGGATAGCATCTTCATCGCTCATGATCACGATTACGACGAGGAACTGCCCGGTTATGGGAAGATTTCTACCGTCTCCCTTGCTCTAAGCCGCTACCGTTGGCCGGATGAAAAGATGGTCCCGATCGGGACGCCGTATTTCGCGATGTACCAGCTCGAAGCATGGTGCCGCGAAGGACGGATGGAGGAGGTCCAACGCTATATTGATCGGCATTGGGGCGAGTTTGCGCGTCAGGGGGGAAGCTCCGTCTGGGAGACGTGGGATCGACAGCAATCACTCTCCCACGCTTGGTCGTGCGCTCCGGCGGTGCTGGCTCAACGCTGGATGGCCGGGGTGCGCTGGGCTGATGCACGAGGTACGGCTCTCACCATCCTTCCCAACCCCGGGACGCTCACCTTTCTGCGCGTCCGGGTAGCTACCCGCCATGGCATTGTGCAGGTCGAATGGCGCGAGGGGACGCTTCTCATTGATCTTCCACAAGGGTTGCGAGCGGAGGCCGGGCTGCCGACCGCTTCCGCCCAAGCGCAACTCTTGCTGGATCGTCAACCCATCCCCGCCCGGGAATGCCACGCCACCGGTCGCCGTTACCTAACCACCTCGCTCACCGCCGGACACCATGAACTAACGCTTCTCCCCTCAGCTTAAAAACTACCCATGAAAACGACGCTCATCCACCGCACCAAAGCCAGTGCGCTCCATCGCCTTGGCACCACCTTCCTCTTTCTCCTCGGTTTCCTCTTACTAAGTCATGGCGGGATGAGTCAGGGGGCTGTTGTCGTCGGCGCCGGGACCTTGACCGGGTTGCAAGGCGATCACCTTTGGAATCAAGGGGTCAATGTCCGCTTCAGCAAAATCGTCGCCAGCGCCGACACTCCCTATTTTCAGGTTGTTCTTGATCTCAATGAAGTTCAACAGCTCTCCGGCCTCATCCTTACCAACGGAGCTACTGCGACCAATGAAAGCATCAAAGTCATGCGCCTCTCCGTCGCCGATGAAAACGCAGTTGGATTTAATCCCCTTGATGCCGGGAGTTATACGCAAGTCATCTTTGATGGAGCGGTCCCCGGGACGAATGCCGGAAGCGCTGTCCGCTCCATTGAGTTCAATCAAACCACCGACCATCGCTACCTCCTCCTCCACGTCAGCGAGAGCTTCCGTGGTGTGATCACTAAAGGCGATCCAATGCTAGCCACGGTGGTCTTCCACGACCTTCAAAGCGTCGTGGCACCAATCCCTGAACCCTCCAGCGCGGCCCTTTTTCTCCTGATTGGGGCAGGGGGACTCTGGAAGCTGACCCGCCGCCATCGCTAATCTTATGAACCCCAAGTTAATTTACTATTCTCTGGTCACGATGCTCGGAGCCCTTTCTTCCACCGTGATGGCGTTTGATCTGGTGCGCGATGGGAAGGCGCAGACAGCGATTGTCCTGCCTGATGATGCCTCACTCGTCGCCGAGTACGCCGCTGATGAGTTGCAATGGCACCTCAAGGCGGCCACCGGAGCTACCGTTCCGATCGTTCGCGAACGGGAAGCGGAAGGGGGGGCGCTGATCTTTGTCGGACAAGGGAAGGCCGCGCAGGAGGCGGGGATTGAAGTCGAGGAGCGCGAACGCAACACCTCCGTCATCCGAACGACACCGGAGGCGCTTTTTCTAACCGGCAAGGATGACCTCGGCATGCCGGAGGATCGCGCGACGCGCAGCTATGCCCGGAACTGGAAAGGCTTTCGCCACGGAGGGCCGCCCCTCGATGACGGGGCCTCCATGGGAACCCTCTTCGCTGTCTATCAATGGCTGGAAGATCATCTCAAGGTGCGCTGGCTCTGGCCGGGGGAGGGGGGGACGCATGTTCCCAAAGCGAAATCCATAGCGACTTCACCCCATGAGGAGCGTGTTTTTAAGCCGTTCCTGCTCCATTCGCGCCCCCGTCTGAACATGGCCGGATGGCCGGGACAGGACAAAGCTTTACGCGATCAGTTGATCTACGATACTTCCGTCTGGCTACGCCGCCAGCGTTTCATCCGGGGGATCAGCCTTGAGTATGGACATGCTTATGAAGACTACTGGAAGCGCTTCGGGGAGAAACACCCCGAGTACTTCGCGCAGCGCCCCGATGGCAAGCGCGAGCCGCTCTCGCTCAAGCGGTCCGATCTGGTCCAGATGTGCGTGACTAGTGAAGGGTTGCATCGGCAAATTATCGAAGATTGGAAGGTGCAACGGGAGAAGCACCCGAGCCTCCCTTGGATTAACGGGGCTGAGAATGACAAAACGATGCAGGACCCGTACTGCCATTGCCCGGCGTGTCTGGCGTGGGACGTCCCGGCGCCGGAGAAGCAAGAGGCAGGGGAACTGGAGTTTGCACCGGATATCGTTGATGCCGGAGAGAAAGGGGCTTCGATTGATCTGGGCCGACTCTCCGATCGCTATGCGCAATTCTGGATGGCGTTGTTAAACGAAGGCAAAAAGCATGATCCCAACGTCAAGGTTCTCGGCTATGCCTATGCCGATTACTCCTACCCTCCACGAAAGGCGAAGTTAAGTGAAGATGTGGTCCTTGCGGTGGTCCCGCCGTACTCCTTCCCCGTTTCCAACGAGGAGCGGACACGTTTTCACAAGATCTGGAAAGGATGGGCTGACACCGGCGCGCAGCTCTATCTGCGACCCAACTACACGCTCCTTGGCTATTGTGTTCCCTATATCTATGCTGAAGAGTTTGGGGAAGAGTTCAAGTATGCCGCAGCCAACGGCATGATCGGGACCGACTTCGATTCGCTCATCGGCATGTGGTCGGTCCACGGGCCGAATCTCTATATGATGGGGCGCCTCAATGTCGATCCGAAGCAGGAGGTCTCCGCCATCCTTGAGGAATACTACAACGCCTTCGGCCCGGCGGCAAAAGCGGTGAAAGCCTACTTCGAGCATTGGAAGGGGATTACAGCGACGTTCACTTCCGAAAAGCGGGCTCAGATCGGCGGCGGTTGGGGCGTCGTCAGCTATGGCGGGGAAGTGATCTACACGCCGGAGACCTTTGAGAAAGGGTTCGCTCTTCTGGAACAGGCGCGAGAGGCAGCGGGGAAGGATACAGAGAGCGCAGCTCGCGTTGCGTTTCTCCATACCGGTCTCGAACACGGAGCGCTGGCGATGAAGACCCTCGCCGCCTATCGGCTCCATAAAGAAAACCCGAGGGAAAAGCGGCTCAAGGATGATTATGACAACGCTCTGGAGGAACTCGACACCTACCGCGAGGAACAGGCAGCCGTGATCGGGAACATCGGGCTGCTTCGAACGCTCGAAGGGTGGAGCGGGATGCGCAAGCGTGATCCCAAGCCGTAAAGCTGCTCAAATCAACCGGGTTAGGAGCTAAATTTATCGAATTAACTGGCGGCTTCGAGCGAACCGGTTATGCTCGAAAAGGTTGGTGGAGAGAGAAATTCCCTCTTCAGCGGCCTTTTCGTGCCTATGAAATCACTCAGTCAACGGGTCGTCGACGACTACCTTAGCGATGGTCGGATCAAGATCGGCGACAAGCTGCCGCCGATCCCGGAGCTGGCCAAACGTTATCAGGTCAGCGCTCCCACCATGGGGAAGGCGCTCGGGATTCTACAGGTGCAGGGGATTCTCGAAGGGCGGCGGGGGAGTGGCGTCTATGTGATCGCGCTGCCGAGCCAGATGTCGACCCGCTCCGAAGGGAGCCGTTTCTCCATCGGGCTCGTCGGCTCATCGGTCGCGATGACCAATCCGATCTTTCAAGGCGTCCTCCACGGGGCGACGCGGCGGCAGTTGAACCTTCAGGTCGCCAGTTCGGAGTGGAACTACCATGAAGAGAAGCGGTTGGTCTCGGAGATGATCGCAGGGGGGGTCGATGGGATTTTGCTCTACCCGGTCCTCGCCGAACGCGACTCGGAGCACGATTATCTGCGCGACGAATTTGCCGGTTTCCCGATGGTCGTGCTCGATACGCCGGTCCCCGGGGTGGAGCGTAGCCGCGTGGTTTTCGATAACTGGTCGGCCGGGTATGAGATGACGCGCTTGCTTCTGGAGCGGGGCCATCGCCATATCGCCTTCATGCATTTGCTCACCCCTGTGCCGACCCGCAGCATTGAGGACCGTCTGGCCGGGTTCCTCCGCGCGATGGAGGAGGCAAAGATCCCGCGCGAGGAGTTTCTCATTCAGGATTATCACTCGCCGGGGCGGCTTTTCACCGATCGCTCCAACCATTCGGTGCTCGATTTTTTTGATCACATTCTGGAGAGCAATCGCGAGGCCGTCGCCGAACTCATCGCGCAGCGGCCCGAAGTCACCGCTGTCATCAGTCCGAGCGATGCCTATGCTAAGGCGTTCCTGCGAATCGTCGGTTCACTCCCGAAAGCCAAGGGGCGCAAATTGCCGGTCGTCGTCGGGTTCGACAACGCCCGCTATCCCGATTGGCGCGATCGTTTCCTGACCACCAGCCCCGATTTTGGCCGGATGGGGGAGCGGGCTGTTGACCTGCTGATTCTGGAAATGGAGGAACGCGAGCGGTGCGTGCGCGAGTGGATGCTCCCTTGCCCGATCTATCGCCCGCCGGGGCTGGAGGAAGCGGCGCTGCTCCCACCACAAGGCATTGCCAAGGGGGCGCTCCCGGTGTAAAGCAGGTCGAATCATGTCTACTGATTCCAAGCCCGATCTCAAGCTGCTGGGGCGCCACGTTGAGGCGATCCCGTCCGAACCAAGCGCCGCCACGCTGGAGACCTTCCCGAACCGACACGCTGCCCGCGATTACTGGATTCGCTTTGAGAGCATCGATTTCACCTCGCTCTGCCCCGTGACCGGACAACCCGATTTCGCCTCGATCACGATCGACTACGTGGCCGACGCTCTCTGTATTGAGACCAAATCGCTCAAGTTTTATCTAGCCTCGTTCCGCAATTCGCGCCGCTTTAATGAAGAGGTGGTCAACCGTATTCTCGATGATCTGGTCGCAGCGTGCGCCCCGCGCCGGATGGTCGTGCGTGGAGCCTTCGCCTCGCGCGGCGGGATCAGCGTTACCGTCGAGGCTGCCCACCCCGATACGCTTGCCCAGCGCCCGGAACCGCCGGAGCGCATTCACCGGTAGCTTTATCAGCCGTTGGTAAGAAATGCCCTTGGCGTTTGGGGTTTCTTTTGCGATAGCGTGAGGGGTCATTCAGCTTCAACCCTTTTTCATTTACGACCATGATTATCGGCGTCCCCAAGGAGATCAAAGAACAGGAAAACCGCGTTGCCCTTCTTCCAGCAGGCGCTTACCAATTGAGCAAAAATCACCGTGTGCTGGTCGAGACCGGCGCGGGGCTCGGGATCGGCATCTCCGATGAAGAATACCGGCAGGCAGGGGCCGAGATCGCCCCGACGCACGAGGCGGTCTTTGCCGAAGCGGAGATGATCCTCAAAGTCAAGGAACCGCTCGCCTGTGAATACCCGCTGCTGCGCCGCGACCAGATCCTCTTTACCTATCTCCACCTCGCGGCGAGCCGCCCGTTGACCGAAGCGCTCCTCGCCTCCGGCGTGACCGGGATCGCCTACGAATCGGTCGTCGCCAACCGCCGTCTGCCGTTGCTCGAACCGATGAGCGAAATCGCCGGGCGGATGTCGGTGATCGTCGGCGCGTACTTCCTTGAAAAGCATTGTGGCGGCAAAGGCGTCCTCCTCGGCGGGGTGCCGGGGGTGTTGCCGGGGCGCGTCGTGGTGCTCGGCGGGGGGACGGCAGGGGTGAATGCGGCGCGGATGGCGGTTGGCCTCGGGGCCGATGTGACGATTCTGGAGGTTGATTTGGAGCGGATGCGCTACCTCGATCTCTCCCTTAATGCCTCGACGCTCTATTCCAGCGAGGCGAACCTCCTCGAGCTTCTGCCGCAGACCGATCTGCTGATCGGCGCGGTCCTCGTCCCCGGAGCGCGTGCTCCCAAGCTCATCACCCGTGAAATGCTCCGCTTGATGAAGAAAGGGAGCGTGCTTGTCGATATTGCCATTGATCAGGGCGGATGCGCCGAAACCTCCCGCGCGACGACTCACGCCAACCCGGTTTATGAGGAGGAGGGGGTGATCCACTACTGCGTCGCCAACATGCCGGGCGCCTATGCCCTGACGGCGACCAAAGCGCTCACCAACGCCACCTATCCCTACATCGAGGCGCTCGCCAACCATGGCGTGCAGGAAGCGTTCCGCCGTCGCCCCGACCTCGCCAGCGGATTGAACGTCTGGCAAGGGCGTTTGACCAATGAGGCGGTCGCTACCGCCCATGGGTTGGCGTTTGAGCCGGAGATCTGAAGTCTTTAGCGGCGATGATGCTCGCTGCCGGCAACTGCCCGGCGGCGGGCGGCGTAGGCGTCGTGCCGGAACGTGCCGCTACGGGTGTAGGAGTAGTGAATCTGGTACTCTGACGGGCCGACACGGTCCGAAGGGATCGGGTTAGGAGAGTTGGTCGGATCGAGAATCCACCACCGGTTGTTATAGCGCCACATCAACCATGCGTGGCTGATCGGCGAGTCGTGCCGTGCCTTGCCGATGACGTAGCGCACGGAGGGATCGTTCATCCGATCGGCCAGCCAGAGCGACTTCCCCTTGCAATCGCCTGCGCGACGGGCAGCCGTCTCCGCAGGCATCGGGGCGACATACGGCGTATCGTGCACATAGCGGAAGGAGTACCCTTCACGCAGGAGTGCTGCGACGCGGTCCATCCCCGGTTTACCCCCATTGAGACTCTGGAGCACGCGATGGACTGAGCCCATATAACGGTCATACGGCGTCGAAGCGCGACGGGCGGCGGCCAGTTCCGGCTTGGCATGAAGGGAGAAGAGGCTCGAAAGGAAGAACGTGAAAAGAACGATGTATTTCATGAAGCGTTGTGAAAAGAGAGGGGCTTTCCCCCGAAGCAGTGGAAGGCACTCCCCCTGCCGCTCCGACGTGGATTCCCCGATGGTGATGCGGGGTCAAAATCGGTCGAATTCCTCAGGTTGCAACCGGAAAATTAAAAAAGTTTTTACAACTTGTTAAACAAAGTGCGCCGTGACGTGACGCGAAAATGGCGGCAGTTCGCGCTTCTCTTCCGGAGCGCTTTCCTGCATTGCTAGAGGGGAGCTTTTACCGCCGCTTTTAAGGGATGAAACTACGCAACCAACTTCTGGCCCTCTCGTGCCTGCTGCTCTTTATTGCCTTTGGGGTCTTTTTCTTCCGGACGTGGGTGGTGCAGAAACCGTTTGGGATGATTGTTTTCGTCACCGACGGCCTCTCGACCAACGCCCTCACCGCCGCGCGGCTCTATGAAGGGGGGGCGGCCAACCGGCTCACGGTCGAGACCTTCCCGAGAGTGGCGCTCGTACGCAATGCCGGGGGCGATTTCGCCGTGCCGGACGCCGCCGCCGCCGCGACCGCAATCGCCACCGGGACGAAGGGAAACCAACACTCCCTCGCACTCGACCCCAAGAGCGGCCAGCCGCTCCCGTCGATCCTCGCCCTCGCCCGCCGCGCGGGACGGGCCACGGGGATCGTCACCACCGGCCACCTGACTGACCCGACTCCGGCGGCTTTTTACGCCCATCAGGCCGATGCGAGCGATGAGCTGGCGCTAGCGGACACCTTCCTCAAAGAGCCGCCGGTCGATCTCGTCCTCGGCGGGGGCCTGAAATTCTTCACCCCGGCCAACAAAGGGGGCGCACGGCCCGATGGGCGCGATCTCTGGCTCGAACTCCGCTCCAAAGGGTACACGCTGGTGCGGACCAAGGCGGAACTGGAGAACACCCCGGCCTTTCTGACTGGGCCGCTCGCGGGGATTTTCTCCGATGAAGCGCTTCCTTACTCCTCGGAACTCAAAAGCGGCAGCCAACAACCCTCCCTCGCCGATATGGTGCGCCGTTCCATCGAATTCCTGCAAGGCAACCGGAGCGGCTACCTGCTCGTGGTCGATTGTTCGCTGATCTCCCGCGCTGCCGGGGCGAACCGTGCGGAGCAGACCCTTACGGAGATTCTCGACTTCGACCGCGCACTCGCCACTGCGCGGCAATACGCGGGGGAGAAGACCCTCATCGTCGCCATCGGCAAACACGACGTCGGCTCACTCGCGCTCAATGGCTACCCGTTGCGTGAGGATCGCGGCGTTTCCCTGCTGGGAACCAATGCCAACGGCGTCCCGTCGATCACCTGGAGCACCGGCCCGAGCGGCCCGCAGGAGGGGGCCGATCCGCAGATCGTGGGAGAGAGTGCTGCCCGTTCCGCCAGTTCCGAACCGGCAGCGCATCACGCCTCGCAGGCACTCCCGACCGCGCGCGATATGATCCTCATCGGCAGTGGTCCCGGCTCGGAGCCGATTGGCGGTTTTATGGAAAACACCGCCCTCTTTGAGCTGCTCCGCCAGCAGCTTTAGACATCGACACGGCAGGGGCAAGAGCCGAGACTTCCCCCTGCTATGAAATTGCCCTTTCTCGCTCCGCTGGCCGCCGCCGTCATGGCGCTAAGCTGCCCGTCGCTCCTCGCTATGGAGGAAAATCAGGTGGCCAAAGTGCAACTCGTCCTGCCGATCGACCGCACGGAAGTACAGACCTCCGTCGCGTTACAGATTCCCTTTCTCGCTTATGGAGAAATGTCGCTGGAGGAGTTCGGAAAACGTTTTCGCGATCCCTCCGATCAGGCCTTACTCGAATTTTTCAACGCCGTTCGCACGGGGGAGGGGGATCTGGTGGCGATGACAAAGACGACCCATTTCCAGATCACGGATGTGGCAAAATTTCGGGAGATGTTTGGAAAACAATGGTTCGGCCCGGAGATCACCCTTCGGATCAAAGGGATCATCCCGATCGACTACGGACGGGCGTATCTCCTCGAAATTCGCCGCAATGACGAAGTCCAACGGCGCTTCTTCCTGACCGTCGTCAGCAGGGAAGAATCCCCCGGCCCCATCGTGGAGTTTACCCTTAACGATCATCCGCTTCTTAGCGTGCTCGACCATTCTCTCAACAGCCCGCTTGCCGCACAGGAGATCGCGCCGAGAGGTGATCAGGCGGTAACTCCCACCGCGATCGGCATCGACCCATGGGATTATCTTCGCCCGGCGGTCATCCAGCCGGCGGATCACCCTGCTCTGGCAAAGGCGATCGCCGGTCTCAGCGCCAAGCTCAAAGCCGGTCAAATCGCGGAGGCTCTCACCGAGCGCGGTCAACGTTTCATGAGCGTCGGGCTCAAAAAGGGCGATCGAAAGCAACTCGCCCAGCGGATCGCCCCGCTGCTGGCTTCACTTCAAAAAGCGGATCGCGCTCTTAACTTTGATCCCGTCTACGTGCTGCTTTCCCCCGATAAGCAAGTCGCCCCCTCCATCCTGCTCAACAGCGAGGAGGAAGGTTGGCGCATCGTCGATTTCAGCACGCAGAATGCCTTTACGGGGCTGATCTCTGAGTTGCGCTTCCACACGCCCAAAGCGCCGCTGCCGCAGGACGAGGTAGAGCCGGAGACGGCTCCTCACTAGTGACCGGCAGGCCCCCAGAGGTCGTTCTCGTTACGCAGGAAGTTGATCATCGGGATCACCTCGACACGCCCGTCGACAAACGCGCCGACGAGCTTTCCGTTGTGTCGGGGGCGGGTGAAGTTGAAGCGGTGTGAGGCGAAACTATCGTTCATTCCGTAATCGCCCATCTTGGTGGTAAACGGGAACTTCTTTGGACTGTAAAAAAGCGACATGCTCTCCACATCGGTTAAAAGGAGCGCCGAAAGCGGCACCCGGGCTACCTTCATCGAACGGCCATGGTTAGCGTTATGCTCCACTCCGAAGACGACCGGGTAGTTAACGCCATAGGTCGGCCCGGTCCGGGTCTGATCGGTGGAAGGACAACGCAGAAAGTTCCCGCCCGCCGATGGAGTCACTCCAGGACGTAGATTAGGCGAGAGCCACGGAGCCACCACCTGCTCCCAAAACCGCTTCCCATCCCAGCTAGTCGATCCCGCACCGGTATAGGCTCCGTAATAGGGAAGCGTCCCCTGATGTTCCCCGGCATAGAGCAGGATCGCGTTGACGATCTGACGCTGTTGCTGAACGCAGAGGCTCAGACGGCTCGCCTCGCGCACCTGCGACATCACCGGAAAGATCAGCAGGAGCAGGATACCGAGCACCGCAATCACACAAACCAGTTCCAATACCGTGAGGGCACGCCGAGGGGAGGGGATTTTCGTCATTACTTTGGTTACGGTTGTGCCGCGCTACCTTCCGCGCGGCGGATCAGGATCGCAAGGTGATCGCTCGGCATCCACACTTCAGTCCAGCGTTTCCCCCCTTCGCTGACGGTTTTGACATCAGGCGTCGCCACCGGTGCGCCGCTGCCATCAAACACGTGGGCTTCCGCCGTGCTCCCGTCATTCCAGCCGAAACGGCCCGAACGGCTGGTGACGATCCGTTCCTCCCCGATCAATAACCCGGCGTGAAGCTCCACCGGCGTGAACGGGAAGAGCAGCCGCTGCCACGGCCCGGAACGCGAGAAGGAGAGCGCACCATATTCGAGACTATCAATCACATGGCGCCACCCCCGCTCCAAACCGTTGTCATAGGTCCAGGCGAGCGGCGTGCTCAAATGCATCGTCGTGATCCCACCGGGGCCGGTATCCTCGGTGATATGCTGGAGACGCCAGCGGAGCATGGTGCGCGTTGGTGGCGCTGTGTTGATGAACGCCGTGCGCCCCTTTGCCTTGGCGTATTGGATCATCTGATCCATCCACGGCTGCATGAGAAGCACCGATTCGCTCGGCTTCGCAACGATCGCGTGGGTGGTCGGGTTAATGACGGCAGTATAGCCATCCCATTTTTCATACAACCCGCGCCCGGGGATTCCGACCGTCAGTTCATCAAGGTAGAGGTGCGCCCCGAGGTCGTCGATCAGATGGCGATAGATCGACTCCATCTTTGCCCCGTAGCGATTGCCCTGCATCGGGATGAAAAGATGCGGAGCCGCTTCGTAGACCGATGTTGCTACGCTCCCCGATTCCGTCCGCGCGATGCTATCGCTATACTTCTGCGTCGCCTCGACTTCCGTCGAGAGATTGGGGTGGAGGTAGGCAAAGACCTTTACCTCCGGGGCGACCTCCGACATCAATTCCACCACTTTCGCCGTATTGCTTAGCCAATTTTCGGCATTGGGAACCGCTGAACCGTGAAAGATATAGGGATGCTCCGGCGTTCCCTTTTTGGGGTCAACATTCGGATTAGTCGCCACGTGGGTCATCATCATCGTGGGGCGGCTGCCACGCGCTTCTAGCCATTGGAGAAGCTTTTCAGGGGTGAGCGTCTGCGCCCAATCATTGCCCCAATCCTGCACCGGTCCGGTAAAGGTTACCGGTCCTTCAAGCGTGAAATTACTTCCCCAATCGCGTCGGATCGCGTTGACAAAATCCCAATAGTTCCCGCTCGGGAGAACGTAGAAGCTCCACTCCTGCACCATCTCGGCGCCGGGGCGCAAACAGAGCGTCCGATCCGCCAACCCAATGGTCTTTTCACTCTGGAAAAGTTCAGCGTGGAGCCTCAAGAGATCGTCTTCCGCAGCCAGTCCAATCGCCAGATCATCATAAGTGGCCAAAACCGTTGGATGAACCGCGCTGCTCGTCTTCTTCATCCACTTCAACTCCCGCCCGGCAAGATAAGTCGCTTTCGGGACTTCGGGAAGCTGGAGCCGATGTTCCAGCATCAAGCCAACCTCCTCCTGAGTCAGATTCGTCACCGTTTCCTTAACCTGCAGCCGATGGGGATGAGGGGTGATCGTGCGGACGATCCGGTAGAGATCATTTTCCCACTGCGTGGAGAAAGCCTTGCCAAAGACAAGCGCTTGCGTCGCTTCCCCGCGATCTTCACTCCATTCTCCATCCGGGAGACTAGTGCGGGTCGCCACCCGGAAAGCCCTCTCCCCGACCTGTACCTCCAGATCACCCCCCTTTGACGCCCGGGCGCTCCAGCCAGTCGCCACCACGGCTCCCTTGGGGGCATAATGCGGCAGCGGCCCGGTGGGCGCGGGGGTCACCGTCCGAGCTGTCTTGTCCTCCTGATGATAAGTCATCGGTTCGCCAACCTCGATCGCTACCTCCTCAACCCGGACCGCAAAGCCCATCCCTGCGATCGTTGCCAATTTGAGGTGATTTTGCCCCGGCTCGACATAGGGAGTCAGATCCCAGAGAAAGAGGTACGGGTCTTGATCCTCTTCGGGCAAGCCATAGATATAGCTTTCCTCCTCCTTGATCCGGTTGGAGAAGTCGGGGGAATACATCAACCGATAGGTTCCCCGTTCCAATTCGCCCCATTCCAGAGCCGTCCCGTCCCGCATCGTGAAACGCAACGGCTTGTTGATCAACCGGCGACCCTGAACCGGCTGTCCGTTGACGCTAACCGTCAACGCCTGTGTATTGCCCCCGAGGGAGTTCCACTCAATCCGTGCCTTGAGTCGTAAGCGAACCTGCCTACCCAAAAACGGATCTAGAGAAAAGGGAAGCTCCAGTGTTTGACCAGAGGGAAGACTCTTTCCTTCAGGGAGGAGCATCGAAACAGGCGGTGCAACCGCACTTTGAACCTGTAACGGCGCACAGGCGAGGAGTACGGTAGCAGTAAGGAGTCTGGGGTAATTCATCAGATAACGGCAAGGGTTAGATTTTCAAGACGGGAAATTTTAGCCCCCACCTGTGTAGGGGAAAAAAGGTAGCTTTGTGCTTCACTATGGAAGCCGAGGCGGGAATCGCTCTCCAAAAGCGGAAGAACGGTGCGCAAATGCACCAACTCCTGCTCACACAACTCGCGGTAGGGTTGGAGCGAAGTCGCTTCATCCCATTCAAGGCAAAGCCGATAGAGTCGGAAGATCCGCTCCATGCTTTGGAAGAGAGCAAGCGCACAACGCGCCGTGTTGGTTTCCTCAAGGAGATACTGAGAAGGCGATTGCTCCAGCACACCAAGATAGATAGCCACCCCCTCTTCCCAATGCGAAGCGAGTTGTCCGAAACCTTCCATCACTTCTTCCAGTGTGAAAGGACCAAGGACCAATGAAAGGTCATCCCCATGGACCAACACATCGCACGACATACTAGTCGCAATCCCTTTGATCGGCCCCGGATCGAGCCAATAGGCAAGGGCATAGTTGAGCGGGCTGCGGTAGATAAAATGCGTGCTGTACGGATAGCTTTCAAAACCGCGCTCAAACGCGCTCCACGCCTCCACCATACGGTCCACCTGAGCAGGGGAAAGCCGAAGATAGCTACCGACGATCCCGTGATAAAAGCGCTCGTACGTCAACGCCTCACGGCAGCGCAACCCTTGCCCAAAGGCCCACGTGTTGAGCGTGCGCATGTTCCCCATGTTCCACGTGGCGAGGACACCGGCAGGGCGATGGCGCGTCAGCCATTGGAGCTTACGATAAAGACTGTGGAGCAACGGCAGGTTAGGGACACTTGCCAATTCGTGTGTCGTGCCGACCTGCAACTTAGCGGCAACCGGCGCTCCCTCCTGCTCCGAGTGATCCCACCGCTCCTTAAAGCGGGGAGAGGGGCCGCTATAGCCAAGGCTATACTCATGGACCGGACAGGGGCGACCCATGATTTTGCGCTCTCCTCCGATTTCAAAATCACTCAGCCGGATGATCTCCGGGGAGAGTCGGCGCGTGATCGCTACCTCCTCCCCCGGCAGATGATCCCACCCCCAATCCCACGCCAGAAGGCGGCATTGGGAATTCCCCTCCCGGATCGCGGCGTGCATTGTATTAAGAAGCTGTGCGACGATCGCCCCCGACTCCCGATCACGGCAACGCGGGCAGTTGACCTCCTCTTCCATCGCTGTACGGCTAGCCCCGGGGAAGACGCGCTCAAAATGCTCCTTCTCCCAGAGTTTACCAACACAGGTTGAGAAATCTTCCGCTGCAGTGATCGCGATAAACCCACCCAGCCCCGGCAATTCCCGGCAAAGAAGAGTTAGCGATTCACTCAACCATTGCTGCACCTCCTCCGTCTCGCTGCAAAGCGCGTAGTACTCGCGCTCATAAATCGGCTGCTTCCAATATTGGCCACGTAATTCGGGATGATCGTCCCAGAACGGATCATCTTTGAGGCGGGCGCGCGGTTCGAGAAGATAGAGCCAGAGATCCAACCCATGCCGGGCGGCGCGGGCGATCAGTTCGCGTAAAGTTGCCAGATGCGTCGCGCTCTGCTGGCCAAAAGAGGGAAAGCGACGTGAAGGAGTATAGTCAGCGAGCGGCTGATGAAGCCATATCCCGGTAAAACCGTGGCTGGCAATAGCGGCGAGTTCCTCTTCGCTATAGACTTCAAGAGCGCGGTGGAGATCACCGCCCCAGCAATCGCTTCGCCATGAACGAAAGATGTTAAAGGGAGGCTCAGTGAAGGGCGGAGAGGGCGGCATGAACGGTAATAGGGATCTGTTGTCGGGGGGGATCAGGTTGCCCCCCTTTCAACAAGGTTTGAAGCATCTCCAGCATCGCCTCAACGATGAGCGACGGGTTGATCTCCAGACGGATAAGATGGTCGTTCTCGAAAAGCACCAGCCCTTCGGTCGTCTGGGAGGCGATCATGATTTCGGTCCCCGGGGAGAAGCCAAGCTCCTCCAAGGCCAAGGTGGCACCGTAGGTCAAATAGTCATCAAGAATGAGGTAGGCATCGGGATGACGTTGGCTGTTGGCCTGATTGCGATAAAAATCAAGCAGATGGCGGCGACACCAGCTAATCTGATCAAAAGCAGGGCGCTTGGATTCCGCAGGGTAGCGAAGGATCATCGGAGCCTGAGCCGGGAGGCGGTGAGCCTTGAGGGTCGCCCGGAAAAGATCGGGGATCGCGGTGCCATCCCCTGCGATCAGGTGATCAGGGGTGATTAAGGCGATCTTTCGCGCCCCTTCCTGCACCAATGCCGCCACCCCGTTGCCCACCAACTGTCCAAAATCGGTACCGACCGTGTAAACCTCTGCCGGAGCGTCGTGCCCGGCCTGAAGATGCACCATCGGGAGGCCGAGGCGCTCCAGTTCAATGATGTTGGCATCGACCACGCCGATCCCGATCAGGGCATCGACACGGCGGTTGGCGACATCCTCCATCAGTTCCCGATGGGTAGCGATCCCCTCCTTGGGATCGAGCAGATCTAGGTAGGGGCGCACGCTCATCTCCTCATGCGCCGCCTGTTGCCGGGCCATCTGCAACAGGAGACGGTAGAACGCCGACACGTTGGCACCAAAAACATCAAAACCGAAAACAACCCCGATCGTCTTCTGCCGCGCCGTGGGTGAGACAAAGATCCCGACGCCGTTCTTTCGCACGATTGCTCCCCGCTGCGCCGCCTCCTTGAGCGCTATATCGAGCGTCACCTTGCTGACATGGAAGTGCTTAGCCAGCTCACCCATGGAAGGGAGGCGGGTGTGCACCGGGAGCGTGGCAGCCATCTCAAGGATCGCTTGCACGAGAGCTTCTGTCTTGGTGGTGTAGGAGAGCGGGCGGGACGTCGTCATAAGGTAGCCATGATCTGGCAAAGCGGGGGCATTGTTCAAGCCGAACGCAAGCGGCGGCGAAGCAGGAAAACAGCCCCCATACTTAACCCAAGGAGGACCGCCGTGGCAGGTTCGGGAACCGGGTCTGGCCGGGGAGCAAAAACACCCTCGTTCGTCCATCGGATGTAGTCCCACTGCGCAACCCCGGCGCTTTTCTGAGCCGGGTGCCATTCCGACATCCCGAAGATCAACCGGCTCGGGGCGGCATCAAACGTCCCGCCCGTCTGCCCGCTAAATCGGGTGATCGGTGTCGGGTCGTTATCGATGTAAAGCTCCATTTGGCCCGCGCCATTAAAGGTAAACCGGTAGACATGGAAACCATCCGTCGTGTCGCGAAAACTGTAGGCATTGGTACTGGCGTAGTCCTGAATCTTGTCATGGGAGATACCGATCAGAAACGAGCGCGTCCCGGTCATGATCCGTAGCATCTGTGAGGCACCCGCACCGGAAGCCTGCGAGTCGATCTTGAGCCGGAACTCCAAAGTCGCTCCGTTGGCTCCCGGTTTGAAAGCATCGGTCGGCGTGGTGAAGTGAAGATTTTCTCCCGCTGGCCCGCTTAAAGTCAGAATCCCACCGGAAACGGTGGCGCTGGTATTAGCCCCGGGGGTATTGCGGGTCCATCGGGGCGATGCGGTTGCGTCATCTGGCAGCACTGCGCCGCTGTATTCATGGGTCCAGACAACAGCCGCCTGCGCCGGGGAGGACCAGAACGCACAAAGACTCAGTAAAGCAAAAGTGGTCAACAGTTTCATGAGCAATAGGGGAGAAGAGGGTTCACTTTTAACGACAAGCTTCCTAGCTAGGTTGGAAGCTGACTCGGAATCAGCCGGTTGGCAAGGAGAAAGATGACTGTGAGTGAAAAATAGTTGATCAATCACCCTGCACTGCCGGTTTCTGACAAAATTTGCCGGTTTCCAACACCGTTGCGACTGGTGCCGACGTGCCGACGCTGGCATCGCTAGAGAGGTCATGTTCGTCTTTTCACCCTACTCTCTGGAAAACGCCATTGCTCCGGGCCTCCGCGAAGGGGCGTTTGCCTCCCCCTATGACGGAGAGCCGGAAACCTTTCTGGAACTCGATTTCCGCACCGGCGAGCCAACCCCACTGCTGGTGATCTACCTCCACGGGGCCGCCTCCACACAGGAACAAGGGATGACCGCCGGGATCTACCACGGCGCGTTTGAAGAGTGGGGCGCGACCCTCGCCGAACGCGGGGCCGTCTATCTCTGCCCCCACTACCGGGGCGGTTCATGGCTCGGCCCGGCGGCGGAAGCGGCCCTCGTCGAACTCCTCCGGCTCGCCCGCGAGCATTACCGCCCGCAGCGGGTGATCCTCGCTGGTGGCAGCATGGGGGGAACCTCCGCGCTCATCTTCGGCGCGCTCCACCCCGGGACGGTCGATGGGATTTACGCCCTCTGCCCCGCGAGCGACCCCGCCGTCATGTACCCCGCCTTCCCGGAGCAATTTGAACGCTCCTACGGCGGCAATCCTCAGACGGCCGAGGCCGAGTTCATCCGCCGCACCTCCCGTCGCTATCCGGCCCAACTCGCCGCCCAGCCGCTCTACCTCGTCCATGGCGATGCCGACACCGTCATCCCGGTAACAGAGAGCCGCGCCCTCCTCCCCCTTCTGAATGCCCAAGGGGCGCGCTATCGCTATATCGAACTCCCCGGGGGCGATCACAACGCCCCTATCAACCATCCTCTCAAAGAGGCCCTCGCCTTCCTGCTCGCGTCATGAAAATCACTCAGGTCATCTGTCAGATCCTCCGCCTCGAAACGCTGGAGAAAAAAACCGCCGGAACGCAAGATACCCTCATCCTGCGCATCCGGACCGACACCGGGCTTGAAGGGATCGGGGAGGCCGACGCCTCGCCGGAGGTGATCAAGGCGATCATCGACGCCCCCTACAGTCACAACATCGCTTGTGGCCTGCGCGAACTCCTCCTCGGGATGAACCCGCTGGAGATCGATCTCATTCGCGAAAAGCTCTACCGCCGCACGATGTACTTCGGACGCCGCGCCGTTGGGATCGCCGCGATGGCCGGGGTCGATATGGCGCTCTGGGACCTTAAAGGAAAGCACTTCGGCGAACCGATTCACCGGCTCCTTGGCGGCAAACGCCACGCGCAGATCCCCGCCTATGCCTCGATCCTCTTCGGCCGCGACGGCGCGGAGACTACCGAAATTGCCCGCCGCTGGCGCGAGGCTGGCTACCGGGCGATCAAGTTTGGTTGGGAGCCGATGGGAGAGAGCGAGGCGCTCGATCTCGAACTGGTCCGTGGCGCTCGCGAGGGATTCGGGGAAGAGGGGACGCTCCTCATTGATGCCGGTTGCGTCTGGGATGCCCGGACCGCGCTGCAACGCGCCCACCGGTTTGCTCAATATAACATCGGCTGGCTGGAGGAACCGCTCGCGCAGGATGACCTCGACGGCTACGTCTGGCTGCGCGATCGCTCCCCGGTCCCGATCGCCGCGGGGGAGGGGGAGTGTGGTCGCGCCGCCTTCCGTCCGTGGATTGAGCGGCGGGCGCTCGACATTTATCAGGTCGACCTCGCCCGCAACGGTTTTAGCGATTCGCTCTACATCCGCCAGCGTGTGGAAGAGGCCGGGGGACGACTCTGCAATCACGCTTACAAGACGCCGATTAGCGTCGCCGCCTGTCTCCACTGGCTCTCGACCCATCAGGCCGCCTTTCTTTTTGAAGATTGCGTGGAGGATTCACCACTGCGCCACGAACTGACCTGCGAGCCGATGATCGCCCGCGACGGCATGATGACCGTCCCGGACGGCCCCGGACTAGGGATCACGCTCAATGAACCGTTCGTTCAGGCCCATCTCATCGCGCAATCGGGGGCGTAAGGCAGGCTCGCGACGTCAAGCGCGCGGGAAACCAAAGGTAGCCAACACCTTTTGAAAAGGAGGGGTGCGTCATTTGGACGCATTCCCGTAAGGAAGGCAGCAGGGTAAGCTCTGCTGATATGCCTTCTTACCAGCCGCCGCAGCCCTTCCCGCGCCCCTCTCTGACAGGGGGAAATAGGGAGTCGATCGCCTTGAGCTTGCTGCTGTTGCTAGCGACTTCCCTTTGCGTCAGGAGCGACAATGTCTATCTGGCCGCCTCCAACCCCGGGCCGCCCTCGCTCGTCTCCTCTTTCAATAGCCCGGAGAACTGGACGAACGCTCTGGCGCCTTCAGCGGGCCATACCTATCACACCAATGGCTATTACCTGAGGACGCCCCGCTCAGGGGCTGCCCACCACTTCGCGGGCGATCGCCTCATCATCGGTTCCCGGCGGCTACCGATGCCGGATGCCTCCCAACCCGGGGCGCTCCTGCTCTCCAGCAATGTCGCCACCACGCTCACGATCGACGATCTCGTCCTCGACGGTGGCTATCTCAGCAATTTCGGCAACGGAAGCGTCACCCAAACAGTGGAAGGCCATCTGCTGGTGACTTCTGCCGGAGGGTATCTCTGGGCCAATAACGGAACGCTATCGCTAGGCTCCACCGTCTCGCTGGCAGGGGAATTAAAGCTCGTCGGCCACCACAACAACCACTCGCTCACCTTTCTTGACGACGTCTCCTTCGGGGCCAGCGGCTCCCTTCGGCTTCAAACTCTCTCCGCAAGTTTCGATAGCGGCGGCGGCAATCTCGATAACACCCACCTCGTCCAAGGAGAGCAAAGCACGTTTACTTTCGGCCTCGCAGCTTCTCCGATACCCCGCATCACCATAGAAACCGGCAAAAAGGGGGAGGGAAGGGGAGCACGCAGCGTCACCTTCAACGGCCGTTTCGTCTTTAACCTAAGCCTACCCCACGATGCGATCGGCATCGACGGCTGGCAGATCGTGAACAACGAAGCGAACGCCACCATTCTTTATGGGACGGGCTTTACCATCGAAGGTTTCACCACAACGGGCGATGGACAGTGGATCTCCTCCGATGGCCGATGGAGCTATCATCAGAGCAACCATACCTTGACGGCTGCCTCCGTCCCTGAACCGGCTTCCCTCACCCTCCTGAGTCTCCTGCTGGGTGGCGCAGCCTTTCTTCGCTTTAGGAAAACATCCCTCTCTTTATGAAACATTACCTCGGATCACTAGCTACCACGCTCCTGCTCTTCGCTACCGCTCCGGGTAGCGACGCGGCCATCCTCCAGCACATCCCCGGCCCGGATGCCACCGGGGGAATGCTCATGCCGTATGTCTCCCTCGATTTTACTACCCGGACGATTGATATTGTTCTCGAAGACCAAGGCGGACTCGATACCGCTCCAATGTATCCGCTTCAGGAGTTCATCGTTAACGGCAGCACGCCCTTTGCCAATGATACCTTTGACCCTTCCTACGGCACCCCCGGCCCCGGCTTCAGGGGATGGTATCCGCTGCTTGACCCGACCGCCGGGCATCTCCCCTTCAGCACGCAGTTTGGCTTCATGCTACACCATACCGACATTACCCAGATTGAACCCGGGCGCGCGCTCTATATCCGGGCGCTCTCGATCAGCGAAGGGTTGAGCGGCTACGATGTCGGCTACTGGGAGGATGTCTGGGACATGGAAGGCAACCCCCTTCCCGGCAACCCG
This sequence comes from Chthoniobacteraceae bacterium, assembly GCA_037189865.1. Taxonomy (GTDB): domain Bacteria; phylum Verrucomicrobiota; class Verrucomicrobiia; order Chthoniobacterales; family Chthoniobacteraceae; genus DATMFV01. Next base: position 522,614 of record JBBCIW010000002.1, read on the forward strand.
GATGCGGAGATGTGGACCCTTCAGTTCAATGCCGACGGCTCCAAAACCAGAGGCGCTCAGATTCCGGCCCCCTATCCTGCGTTGCCTAATACCGTCTATTGGGGTGATAGCGGAGGGATTTCCATGTGGCATCCGGTCTTCATCGCGCAAGGGCCGGGCCTCTACTCCGCTACCTTCGAGGTTTACCTTGGAGATAGTCTCGGAACTCCGATTGCTGATTGGGAGAGCTCCACGATCGAACTCCATTGGCAAAGCGTCGGCGTGGCAGCCATCCCGGAACCTTCCAGCGTTACGATGATCTTGAGCGCAGGGGCGCTTCTCGGGCTTGGGGGATATAGAAGATGGCGAACCTCATAAGAAAAACGAAATGCGGCTTCACGCTATTGGAGCTACTGCTGGCGCTGACAGCCGCCACGGTTCTAGCGACGCTCTCTGCCTTGGCGTGTCAAGCCGTTCAGAAGAAAAGCCGCAGCCTCCAGTGCCTGACCCGGCTTCAAGGGCTCTCCCAAGCCATCGTGCTCTATACTAGCGATCACCGTGGAGCCTTCCCTAAAAGCATGCACTCCAGCCACTCTTGGGCCAAAGCGATCGCTCCCTACCTCGATATGCCTTCGCTGGCCGCCGCCTCGCAATACCGCTTACTTGATCCCTTCACCTGCCCTCAACACGCCATCGACAAGCCTACCCAAAGAGGATGGAGCTACGGGTTGAATGTCTTCTTTGAACTCAACGGCCAGCGTCGCTACGCCCCCAACGGCCTGCCGATCATGTCCAGAGACAACTACGAAGGGATGCCAGCAACGTGGCATCGGCTTACGGACATCAAACACCCGAGCCGCACGATCCTATTGGCGGAAAACAACCTCCCGGCTGCCGGAGCCGATCATTTCATGGCCCACCAGTGGCAAACCACCGCCACGGCAAACCACACCGTCGCCTCCCAACGGCACGGGGAGGGCTCTTGGTATGCCTTTGCGGATGGCCATGTGGAATGGCTACCCGTGGAAAAAACCTTCGACCCTGCAAGCGGGGTCAATCTGTGGCATCCGCTCCATGCCCGATAAACCAAAGCCGAATAATAAAGAGAACTCCCATGACTAACCCCGCTGCTGCGCACGATCCTCCGTTGCTCCACGGGCTGGCGTGGCTGATCCGGCTGCGCTGGCTGGCTCTGAGCGGGCAGTTGCTCCTCGCTCTGCTCGCCGCCTACTGGCTCAAGATCGCGCTGCCGTGGCCAGTCCTGCTCGGGTGCATGGGGTGCCTCGCGGTGAGCAATCTCCTGATCGGGCTGCGGCGTCACGCTCCATCAACCCGGCGCAGGCTCATCGCTCTGGTGGTCTTTGGGGATATGGCGCTTCTGACGGTGATGCTCTATTTCGCCGGGGGAGCCCACAATCCGTTCACCCTCTTCTACATCGTTCACATAGCGTTGGTGGCGATCCTACTTCCCGGCAAGCTGGTTTATCTCGCGCTCGGGGTTAGCGTGGCGGGGTTCGTCCTGCTTTTCACATCACCCCACCAACTCGAATCTCCGCAGAGCGCGAGTTGCTGCAACGATATGGAGGCGCATCTCCGTGGCATGACACTTTCCCTCTTGCTAACCGGAGCAGCGGTCTCCTACTTCGTCACAAGGTTAGGCAATTCCCTGCGCGAAGCCGATCGGCTCCTTCAAGCTTCCAACGAAGCCCGCGAGCGGCAGGAACGTTTCAAGAGTCTGGCGACGCTGGCCGCCGGAGTTGCGCACGAACTGGCAACCCCGCTCGGGACGATTGCCGTCATAGGGAGTGATCTCGAACGCAACGCTGCTCTGGAAGAGAGCCGGGAAGATGGACGGATGATCCGGCAGGAAGTTGAACGCTGCCGGGCGGTCATGCAACGTCTGGCGGAGAGCGCCCGACAACAAAAGGCACAGCAGGGCGATCGCGTTGAACTCCAACTCCTCTCCTCACTGCTGGAACCCCACCTCCCCGCCGATCTCCGCTCCCGGCTGGTGTGGGAGATGCCCCGGAGCACTTCACAAGCCATCGTGACTCTGCCACTGGTGGAACTCCTTCAATCACTAGCTGTTCTTGTCAGAAACGCCTGTGAAGCCTCCGAAGCAGGTAGCAAAGTCATCCTCTCCGTCAACATTACTCCCGATGAAGTGATCTTCACCGTCGAAGATCACGGCCACGGAATGGATAGCGAAACGCTGGAGCGCATCGGTGAACCTTTCTACACCCGCAAGGCGGGCGGCATGGGGTTAGGACTATTCTTAACACGTCTTTTTTGCGAGAAAGAGGAGGGGAGTCTCCGCTTCCTTTCCCAACCGGGGGTCGGCACCAAGGCGATCCTTACCCTCCCACGTCAGGAGGTCACTCTATGAGCCTCTCGCTCCTTGTGGTGGATGATGATGACGCCTTTCGCGAACGGCTCGCGCTCTCTTTTCGCAGGCGTGGCTATCAGGTGCAGACAGCCGCCAATGCCGCGCAGGCTATCGCGCTCCTTGATGATGGCGACTTCCACGGTGCGGTGATCGACCTCAAGCTCCCCGGTGAAAACGGCCTCGCGATCGTTCGCCATCTTCGCAACGTCGCGCCAGAGGCTCGGGTCATCATCCTCACGGGTTATGGAAGCATCGCCACCGCGATCGACGCCATTCGCCTTGGTGCCAGTGACTATCTTGCCAAACCGGCTGACACTGATCAAATCCTCTCCGCCCTCTTCCCCACGGCAGCACCTCCCTCTTCCCTGCCTGAAGAGGAAGAGCCGCCCGTCCCCAGTCTGGAACGGGTCGAGTGGGAGCACCTGCAACGGGTGCTTCACGAGTGTGAAGGTAATATCAGCAAAACCGCGCGGCGACTAGGGATTGAGCGCCGCTCCCTCCAACGGCGGCTCCAAAAGCTCCCTCCGTCACGGTGATTTTCCCAATCACTATCCGGTGAGTTCCACCCCGCTGCGGCGGCGAAGCGTTTCGTCAAAGAACCGGAAAGCCACGTCGTTATGCGCCTCGTGCCCGCCATCGAAGAGGTGGAAGTAGAAAGCGCGCGGGTGATGCGCTTCGATCGCCAGTGCCATCTTCCAGCCATGGCTGTACGGGACCGAGGCGTCGTGCCGCCCGTGGGAGAGTTGCAGGCGCACCTTCGCCAACGCTTCGGCGATATGAATCGGTGATTTTTCGCGGTAGCGAGCGTCGACCTCCGGCGAACTCCCGGGTGCGCCGCCACAGACCGCTTCGATATGAGGGCGGTAGGCTGGGTTCTCCCGCTGCCAATCGCTCAAATCAGTAATTGGGCACCAGCTTGAAACTGCGTCCCATTCCCACTCCTCCCGCCCGGCAACCTGAAGCGACATATGCCCACCGCCGCTCCCGCCGACCAGAAAAGTCGCTACCCCTTCGGCGACCGGTTGCGTCGCCAACGCGTGGCGCAGCGCATCGACAATATCCCGTCGCGCCAGCGGGCCGCCCCCCGCCTCCAGCGCCCGGGGGTTGGAGGTCAGATTTGGCCCCCGGAATTCCGGCAACACAAGGCCCCACCCCCGCTCCTGACAAAGCGGCAGAAGGTTACGCCCCTGATTGAAACGATCCGCGCTCCACGTGTGCAGGCCGACCACAACCGCCTCCGGCACCCCTTGCGGCCACCAGAAACGATAAAGTTCATGTGAGTTATCCAGCGAGCTTTGGAAGCCAGCCTCTTGAAGTCCATCATCTATCGGTTCAGTCATAAAATTCAATCATGCGATCGGCAACCCGCTCCCGGCGCAGCTTAATTCATCATGCCAGAAACGGAGCCGTTCCGCCTCCGGCAACGGCATGCCCATCCCTAGTGTTTCAACAAAACGACAGGCGGCAAACCCAACCGAAGCCGCCTCATACTCACGCACCCACGCCTGCCGCACCGCAAGCCGCTCCGCGTCGACCGGCCACGTCGCCGCCGTGCGATGATGGAGCGGCGCCATCCCGATCCGCCACGGCTTGGGGCTGACCCGGGCTCGGAAACCGCGTTGTTTGAGACACATTTTGACATATTGCGGGTCCGCGTAGAGTTCCCTGACCCAAAGCCGGAGTTCCTTCTCGTCCGGATCACCAAGACGATGAGTAAATATCAGGCGATACCCTGCCGGAGTTTCGTAAAGCGTTGCAGCCACTTCAGGGTGACGACGAAACCACACACGGAGACGGCGAAGGATCATCTCTTTCTCCCCTCCATAGTAGAGACGAATGAAGGCCCGTCCGATGAGGGGCGTTGAAAGTTCAAGCGCCAGAGAGAGAAGAACCGCGAGAAGCAACGGCAAACCTACCCCGGTTCCAACGTCATTCATCGCCTTAAACAATAAGAAAAGTAACCAGACATAAACGACCAGCTTTACCCCTACGACTGCTTTCATCCAACCGGACATCGGGCGCGACCACAGGTCCGCATCAATGTCGATCATGATCAGATCAGGGATATTGAGACAAAGCGCCCCATAGCGATTACGGGTCAGAATCGCCGAGCCGCGTTCCTCCACGATCTCTTCACGGATCGGCACGCCGTCGGCTCCGTTATACGACACTTTCGGCTCACGCCGCTTGACCTTGCGCCCAAGCTCCCACTGCTCCAAGGCTTCGGCCACGCGCAGGTTGGCCATGATCTGCGCTTCCTCCACGCTAACGTCTGACCAGCCGAAACGGCGCAGCGTCACCTGCCGCCGCTTCCCCTTGCGCCAGCCGTGATGTTGGACGCGGCCTTCAGCCCAGTAACGCGGGACGATCATCGGGGCTGAGTTTTCACTGTATGGTCTCAGAAAGACAAGCCCCAATCACCACAACCGGTGCCGGTTTCTGATAAACATTGCCCGTTTCCATTATGGTTGCGACTCGCGAGGGGAGGGGAGGGTGGAGTTGCATGGCCTCATGCATCTCTCCTTTAGCCAGCAGCGCGTCGTGATCAGCGGCGGCGGCTCCGGGATCGGCCGGGCCACCGCGCTCGCCTTCGCCCGGGCCGGGGCGCAAGTCCACATCGTCGGACGGGACGAGGCGAACCTCGCCGCCACGGTCGCCCTCGCCCCGGAACAGATCCACGCCCAACGGTGCGATCTCGACGATACCGCCGCTTGGATCGACTACCTGCGCAGCGTCGGACCACTCGACATCCTTGTCAACAACGCCGCCTTGAGCCGCCCGGTCGCCGTGGAGGAATGCGAAACCGCCGCATGGGAACAGCTCTGGCGGGTCAATTTTCAGGCCGCGCTGGTCGGCTCCCGGGAAGCCGCCCGGCAGATGCGCGCCACCGGGCGCGGCGGGCGGATCGTCAACGTCTCCTCCATTCAAGGGCAGCGCTGCGAGTACGGCAACCACGCTTACGGCATTGCGAAAGCGGCGATGGAAGGTCTCACCCGCTCGCTCGCTGTGGAACTAGCCAAGGAGAAGATCCTCGTCAACGCCGTCGCCCCCGGCTTCGTCGATACCCCGATGAGCAGCGCCAGCGGCGTCAACGAACTCGAAACCGACTGGTTTAAGACTCACTACATCGAGAATGGCCGCCTCCCGCTCCGCCGTGCCGGACGCGCGGAGGAGATCGCCACCGCCATCCTTTTCCTCGCCCACCCTGATAATAGCTACACCACCGGCGTCACCCTCTGCGTCGACGGCGGCCTGACTCTGACCTTATGAATCTCCTCTTTATCGGCGCTCACCCCGACGACCTCGAAATCCTCTGCGGCGGCACGATCGCCCGCTGCGTCGCCCAAGGCCACCACGTCACCATGGCCGTCGCCACCAATGGAAACGTCGGCAGCCCCGACCTCACCCGCGAAGAGATCGCCGCCATCCGCGAGCGCGAGGCCCGCACCGCCGCCGAGGCGCTCGGAGCGCATCACTTCATCTGGATGAATCAGGACGACGAACGCCTTGGCGATGGCGACGCCGTGCGCCTTCTTTTTATCGACGCCATGCGCGAGGCGCGGGCCGATGTCGTCATCGCCCATCACCCCGGCGATTACCACCCCGATCACCTCGCCGTCTCGCGTTGTGCCACCGATGCCCGCATCATCTCCTCCGTGCGACTGATCGAAACGGCCCATCCTCACCTCCCGACCGCGCCCGATCTCTACTACATGGATACGATCGCAGGGATCGGCTTTGAACCGCAATTCCATGTCGACATCAGCGCCTTCTACGCTAAGAAAGAAGCGTCTGTCGCTGCGCACCACAGTCAGAACGCCTGGCTCAAGGCTATCTTCGGCACCGACCTCATGCATACCGTCAAGGTGCAATCGGCTTTCCGCGGGCTACAGGCCGGAGTGCCATATGCCGAAGCGTTTACGCAACCCCAATACTGGCCGAAACGGGGATTGTCGTTACCGTTTCTCATGTAATTGCATGATTTGATTGCACTGCCCCGTGCTCCATCTTACGGTGAAGCCATGGCAGCTCCTGAACCCACAACCCCGTCGCTCGCCGATCTCTCGGCGATCGTCGGCGTCTCCACCGCCACGATCTCGCGCGTCCTCAACAACCGCCCGGGGATCGGGGAGGCGACGCGACGCCGGGTGCAGGAAGCAATCCGCAAGCACGGAGCGCCAAAGATCAAGCCGCGCGACCCCGCCCGCGCCACCGGGAGCCGGGGTGCCGGGCAGGAGATGCGCTCTATCGCCTTCGTGATGGGGCCGGCCGTCAAGACAGCCATTGATCAGGGAAGCTCCTTCTACTCCCGCCACCTGCTGGCCATCCAGCAAGCCGCTAACGAGCTTGGCTTTCTCTTGGTTCTGCTCAATGGGGAAGACGACATCGCCATGAGCGGTCCGTTGCGCTCTCTGCGCGAGGGAAGAGTCGAGGGGGTGATCGCCGAGCGATTGTCGGCCGATCTCCTCAAGGCAATCTCCGTGCGCATCCCACTGGTGACGATGAACCTCTATAGCCGCGTGCGGGGGATCGACTCGATCATCCCCGATATTAACGAAGCGATCCGCGAGGAACTTGACCTCCTCCACACGATGGGGCATCGCCGCATCGCCTGTTTCCACGCCAATGTCCGCAGCGGCTGGGACCGGCTCCGACTCTGGCAGGAACGGATGATCTGGGAGACGTTTCATACCTACGGGCAAGATCTCGGCCTCTATCAGCCCGCGAGCTATTTTGAAAAAATGGAGTTTGGCGAAAATGGCCATCAGGAGGCGATTCCCGCCTTCTTTGACCGGCTTTTCCGTGGGAAAGACCGCCCGACCGCCCTGATCACCAACGACTTTTACGCCCTGAGCATCCGCGAAGAGTGCCGCGCACGCGGGTTGCGCATCCCGGAGGATTTAAGCCTCGTCGGCTTCGACGACAACCTCCCGCGAGAGCTGCAAGCGATCTTCCCCCTGACCACCTACCGGCAGAACTTCGAAGAGATGGGGCGCGAGGCCGTCCGCGCCTTGGCTGACCGCATCGGCCACCCGCACCCGCAACTTGCCCCCCGTTGCATCGCCGTCAACGGCACCCTACTCGTCCGCGAGACCGCCGCGCCCCTCCGCTGATCGGTTTTCCCGACCGGCTCCACTTCCTCCTTCCCCGGGATGCCCTCCGCTCGCATCCTTCCGGTTCGTTGCACTTATTTTTAACGCAATTACATTTACAGCTTGCATGCGCAATATGAATTGAGCATTGTAAGTTGCATGAAGCCTTCCTCCCGCCTCCCGAGATTGAAAACGCTTGGCGCCCTCCTGCTGGCACTCCCCTTCGGCTCCTCGCTGGCTGCCGCGACGATCTACATCAATCGCCCCCTCTCCGAGAGCATGACACCAAATGGGTTTTACTGGGACTTCGATCACTGGGACGAGTCGGGGCGTGTGATCGACCAGAGCGGCAATCAGATTCACGGCACCCTCACCGCATCGGCTGACACTGTGCCGATCCCACCGACCATCGTTGCAGGCCGCTTCGGCCAAGGGGTGAAGCTGACGCCGGGGGCAACCCCTCACACGGCCCGCGATCCCTCAATCTATTCGGATTATTCAAGCCAATCGCCGGTTCAGAGAGCGCTCGACCTCAACGCGACCAGCTTCACCGGAGGGCTCTGGCTCAACCTGAGCGCCCTGACCGCCCCGGCCACCACTCAGGAGGTCCACCTCATCGAACGTGGCATCTCCGCCTCTGCTGATAACTTCATTTCCTTCAAGATGGTCCGCTGGGCCAATCAACCGAGCAACTGGACGCTGCGCCTCTCGCTCGGCAACGGGGTGAACTCCGCCATCCTGCTCTCCTCCACAGCGATTGCCGCCCTGCCGATCGGCGAATGGAACCACCTTGGATTTACCTTTGAGTACGGAGAGGTTTCCAGCTCCGTCACCTTCTGGGTCAACGGCGTGCAACTGGGGACTCCGGTCAGTACGCCCTACGCCCTCAACGCCATCGTGGACAGTGAAGATCGCCGCCTGCGAGTGGGCGAACGCAACGTCTCCAGCTTTGTTAGCGTCCTCGACGGCACCGTTGATGAAGCTTTCTTGAGCGCAGGAGCCCACCAGTTCAGTCCACTGGCGATCCCCGAACCGGCATCAACCGCTTTGCTTTTGCCTGCTGGTATGGCATGGCTATGGTGGCGCAGGCGTCAGTCTGCCTCTCCCCTCTAAAAAGTCGCCCTCTTCCCCCTTTTTTTGGCATTATGCTTCGATCCCCCAGACATCGGGCCTTCTCCGTCGTGGAGTTATCACTGGCCATCGGCGGCCTTCTGGTCCTGCTGGCGCTCCTCCTGCCGGTCATGGGGCGCGTCGGAGAGAACAGTCGACAAGCGCGTTGCGGGGCCAACCTGCGGCAACTAGGGATGATCCTCTTCAACTACGTCGGCGACCATCGCGGCATCTACCCTCGCAGCGCCACCCAACTCTACCATCCTGATGGCAAACCCGCAGGTGCCACCATCTGGACCGACACCGTGGTCAAACACGCCGGGTTGCGCGATCTCTCCATCTTCATCTGCCCGGAGGTCAAGGATGTCTTCCCATCTCTGGCCAAACAGCTCGCCGTCTGGGCCTACCCAAGCTACGGCATCAACAGGTACGGCGTCGCCCCCGACGCTAGCGATACAGCATGGAAACCGGCCAATCAGATGACCATGCGCGATCCCGGGAAGACACTTCTGCTTGTCGACTTCGAGCACCACGCCCAACCGTGGGATGGCTGGTATAGTGTCTGCCATCTGAACTTCACGAACGTGACCCCTTCAGGACAGACAGGCTTCCAGAACGTCGCCCGACGGCATGGCGGCTCTGTCAACGCTCTTTTCTGCGACGGGCATGTCGAACGCCTGCGCGAAGAACATCTGCGCTCTCCCTCGACTCAAGCCCCATGGCGGGAGTTTCAGGATCTCGCCAAACCTTAGCTCTGCTCCAACGCTCCCGCGTTTCTTATGTGGTTACCCTTTCTGTTCCTACCCTTATTGGCTCTCGCAACCTCGGGGGAATCCCCCTCCCGCACGCAAATCCTCGCCGCTGGCAAGGCGGGCGATCGCCCCCTGCTCGAAAAGGCACTCCAATCCGGGGAGCCGTTGCAACGCCGCACCGCCATCCGCGCGCTCGGAGAGTTACCACAACCGGCGACCGATCTCCTCATCGACTCAGCCCGCAACGACAGCGATCTGCTGGTGCGCCGCCATGCGATCCGCCTCCTCTCCCGTTCGCTTGAGGGGGAAGCATGGAGCACCTTTCTGGGCGAATGCCTCGGGGATGATGAGGCGCTGGTCCGGCTCGCCATCGTCGAGGAACTGGCCGTCGCCACTCCAAGAACCCGCGAGATCCATACCCTTCTGGAACGTGCGGGCAAAGATGCTGTGCACCCGGTCAGCCGGACAGCCCGAGAGGCGCTCTGGCCCTACCACGCCACGGTCCGCTCCGTGCGGAACCAAGCCGAGTATGCTGATCTGTCGCTTAAAGAGATCAGCCGCCACCCTCTGCCGGAGAAAGGGTGGCACTTCCAACGTGACCCGCAGCAAGCCCTTCACCTCGATGAGTGCTTTAACCCCGATTACGACGACTCGCACTGGCACCACGCCGCCATTGGCCGCCCATGGCAGGCCGACGGTCATCAGTACGAGGGCGTCGCATGGTATCGCATCACCTTTGACGCCCCCGCCCGCCCGGAAAAGGCCGAAGTGGCCGATCTCGTCTTTGGAGCCATCGACGAAAGCGCCTGGATCTGGCTCAATGGCGAATACCTCGGCGCCCACGACATCGGCGTCGATGGCTGGAACCGCACCTTTGGCGTCGATATCACTGCCGCTCTGCAATGGGGCAAGCCCAACCAGCTAACCGTCCGCGTTGCCAAGCCTCGCGGCCAGCATGGAGGCATCTGGAAACCGGTTCATCTCGAATTTTTAAGTCGCTAGTCTTTTATGCCATTTTATCTCTCCCTGCTCGCCTGGCTCCTCCTCCTCACCCCGCTCAAAAGTGAACCGTGGCAGCGCCCCTACCAAGGCGATAGCGCCCGTGGACCTGACGTGATCGCTTACTGGAACTTCCACCCTGACCAACCGGCCCATGATAGCGGCCCACACGCCCATCACCTTGAAATCAGGGGAGAAGCGACCCGCTTTGTCGCTGATGAACGCTTTGGCGGAGCACTCGAAATCGCTCCTGCGCAAGGGGAGGGTGAAGATCACCGCGAAGGGGTAGCTGCCCCGTCTAGCGTCGTTTTTCCCGAAGCCTTAACGCTGGAGATGTCGGTCGCCCCTGATGAAGCTCTGGGAGCAACAGCCTACCTGCTCGATAAAAAATATCTGCCGGGTAGCGATGAAAGCGCGCAGGCCCATAAAGATCTCGGCTGGTGGCTGCGCAAGGCCGGGACAGGCCCGTTCCAATACCGGATGGAGGTCGACCTCGGCTTTGGCGAAAGCTCAGAGATCCTCCGCTCCGACGTCTTCACCCTCCCGCCGGGGGAGTGGAGCCACCTCGCCTTCACCTATGACGGGCAAGGGCGCGGCTCCTTCACCTTGAACGGCGAATGGGTAGGAGAAGGAAAACTCTCCGGGCGCACAGGAGCTTCCCTTGCCTCCGGCCCCTTCAAGCTGATCATCGGCGATCGCGTCGGAAGTGTCGGGCACCGCTTTGCAGGCAAGATCGCTTCAGTACGGATCAGCAACGGCGTGGTAGCGATCCATCCCCAAAAGGAACTCCTCCTCAAGACCACAGGGTCCCGCTCGGTCTTTGAACGGATGGAGACACCAGCCGCCCTGACGCTCTCTCTCGACAACCGGATGCGTCGCAACCTCGGAGCGATGAAGCTTTATTGGAAAGGCGAGGGGGACAAAGGAACGCTGGAAGTGCCACCGCTGGCAGAAGCGGCATCATGGGTAGCGAAACTGCCGATCGACACCCGGCTCCGCCCGGGAAGCTACCACCTCACCGTGGAACTGAGCGGGGAGGGGATCTCTCAGTCGCTGGAAATTCCCTATAGCGTGCAAGCGCGAGCCGTTCCCCATCAAATGCCGGTGGTCCTTTGGGATTTCATCCAACCGGAACGGTGGGAGGAAATCGCGCGCGTCGGCTTTACCCATGCTTTTCTGGTTACTCACGGCCTCGGCAGCCCGCAAACCTTGAAACTCGATGAGAAAGCGATTCTTGAGGGACGCCAGCGGCTCGACCGTGCGTGGAAAGCGGGGCTGCAAGGGATGGTGCAGGTCTCCGTCGGGCGGGATAAGGAATTCTCCGCCCAATACTCAAGGATCGACACTGAAGGGAATAGCTACCCCAATCTCAATGGCAACTTCCCACAGGCCCGCGAGAGGGCGCGGGATCTCGGGGACGTTCTCGGGAGCGCCTTTGGCGATCACCCGGCGATGAGCGGCGTTCTCATCGACACCGAAGTGCGCGACAGCACCCGCCCGAGCTTCCATCAGGTCGACATCGAAGCCTATGGCCAGCCGATCCCACCGGAAGTCGCCAACCGCCCCCGGGGGGTCACATGGCGTCAGCTCTCCAACTTCCCCAAAGATCGCGTGATCGAAGAGAGCCACCCGCTCCTCGCCTTCTACCGCTGGTTCTGGAAGGAGGGCGACGGCTGGAACCGGCTCCACACCGAGACGCACCGCGCTCTTAAAGCGAAAAGCCACCCGCGCCTCTGGAGCTGGTTTGACCCTGCCACGCGCGTCCCTTCGCTCTACGGGAGCGGCGGCGAGGTGGATGTGCTCGGCCAATGGACCTATAGCTACCCCGACCCGCTCAAGATCTCGCTCGCGGCGGAGGAACTCGCCGCCATGGCCGCCGGTCGCCCGGGACAGGCGATCATGAATATGACTCAGATCATCTGGTACCGCGAGCAAACCGCCCCCAAAGGGAGCGAGCCGCAGAGCGCATGGGAGCGCGAACAACCCGATGCCGACTTTATCACCATCGCCCCCGACCATCTCGAAGCCGCCTTCTGGCTCCAGCTCGGCCACCATCTTTCCGGCTTGATGTACCACGGCTACGGTTCCCTCTCCGGGGCGACCACCGGCGCCTATCGCGGCACGCACGGGGAGAGCGGCCAGCGCCTCACCCGGCTCATCCACGAAGTCCTCCACCCGCTTGCGCCGACGCTCCGGCAGATTCCCGAAGCAAAGGCTGACGTCGGCTTGCTCCAAAGCTTTACCTCACAAATGTTCGCCGGGCGGGGGAGCTACGGGTGGGGCAATGGCTGGGGGGCTGACGCGTGGATCATCTGCCGCCACGCCGGGTTACAGCCAAAGATTGTTTATGAGGAGGAGGTGCTCGCCAAAGGGTTGGAGGGCTACAGCGTGCTCGTGCTCGCGCATTGCGATGTCCTGACACGTCCGGTCGTTGAAGCGCTTCAAGCTTTTCAGGCTCGCGGCGGCGTCATCATCGGGGATGAGTTTCTTTCCCCGGCGATTCTGCCCGACCTCCTGCTAACCAGTTTCGATCGCGATCCCCGCGATCCGCAACGCGCCAAGGAGACGATGCTGGCCAAAGCCGACGCTCTCAGCAAGGAACTCGCCCCGGTCTACCGCCCGCAGGTGGAGGCAAGCGACCGCGATCTCCTCATCCGCCGCCGCAGCGCTGGCGCGGGGGAGTACTTCTTCCTCACCAACGACCGGCGCACGTTCGGCGACTACGTCGGTCATCATCAGCGCGTGATGGAGAAGGGATTGCCGCTCAAAGCCACGGTAACGCTTCACCGGGAAGGGGGCGTTCTCTATGATCTCGTGCGCCGCCAACCGGTCGCGCTGGAGGCGAGCGGCGGGAGCGTCCGATTCCACGCCTACCTCCCCGGAGCCGGGGGCGGCATCTACCTCTGGCTGCCGAAAGCGGCGGGCGACCTCTCGGTTACCGCACCGACCCAAGCGCTCCGAAGCGAGAAAATAGAACTCCGGTTAAACCGTGCAGAAATCGACTCATCAACCGTGATCCCCGTGACCCTTACTCTCCGGGACCCGCAAGGACGTGAAGCTGAAGGGAGCGGTCCCTACGGCATGAAGGGTGGGGAGATGACACTGCCGTTCAATCTCGCTCCCAACGATCTCCCCGGGCAGTGGGAGGTTACCGTTCTCGACGGTCTCAGCGGCCAGACGGCCACGGCGACCTTTGAACTACGCTAATCATTCAGGACAGGGGGGGAGCGGTAGACGCTCCCTGCCCCCGCTCTGCGTGATGCGCTACATCATCTTCTTGCCCGTAAAGAGTGAGAGGACGAAGAGCACCAGACAGACCACCAGAAAGAGGCCGAAGAGAAACTTGGCGATGGAGGCTGCCGTACCGGCAATTCCCGTAAAGCCAAGAACAGCGGCGATCAAAGCGATCACAAGGAAGGTAAAAGCCCACGATAACATAAATTTATTCCTTTCTTTACAAAGGTATCGGCAATCCCCCTCTCTTTGGCTTGGTTTTTTGCCCGAATCAGGCCAATCGCGTCGCCACCCCCTCCCCGGACGCAAAATTCCCCGCCCGCTCCACCTTTTTTCTTGTCCCCCCGGGGCGCTCTGCGTTATCTTCCCCGGCTCCATCGGAGCAACGCACCGTTGCCCGAAGCAGACCAGCCAATGTAGCTCAGGGGTAGAGCAGCTGATTCGTAATCAGCAGGTCGCGGGTTCGAATCCCGCCATTGGCTCTGTTCTTCTCTCTATTCAACGCTGTTCGGCGTCGATGGTTTCTCAAAATTGGCATAGTGTTATTGGCACAGCCGCTAGAATCAACGATAGTCAATGCCATGAAACATGACCCGCGTGATTATGAGGTTTCCATCCTTTGGTCTTCAGCAGAAGGCGACCACTGCTTCGTTGCACGTGTGATCGAATGGCCCGGCATCATGGCTCACGGGGAGACGCGGGAGGAAGCTGCCCGGGAAATTCAGTTGGCCCTCGAAGGCGCTTTGGAAGCTGCCACAGCAAAAGGCTTCGATATTCCTCCACCCCGGTTGGCTCATGCGTGAGCCTGCGGCGCATTCCAGCGACCCTCGACCATCACCACTTTCGGATCAACAGGGATGCCGGTTTCATTGCGTTGAATCTGGCCGATAATCAGATCAACGGCGGCAGCGCCGATCAAGGTCGGCTTTTCGTCAATCCCCGGATAAGGCGAGGTGGGATCCTCCGCGGTGCCTTGCGTGCCAATGATCATCTCCGGCGTAATCAGGGAAGGGGTACGCTTGAGAATGGAAACCGTCCCCTGTGAACAGAAAAGCGCATCAGGACGATGCTGCCGGAGCCACGGTTCGATCCCCCTGCGCAACGCCGCCGGGTCCGTATAGTCGGCACTATGGATTGGAAAAACCTTTCGCCCATATAACTGCTGACAGAGATAGACGGCTGCCAAAAAATTCTCCCCCACTTTGCGACTGGTCTCTTTGGAAAAGAGCACGCCGATCTTTTTTGCCCCCGCCTTGCGCATTGCCCGCAAAGCAATCAGGGTATTATGGAAGTGATGCGGTGTTACCCGATGAAGCGAAGGGCGAATCATGGAATAACCGATCGCTGCCGTCGAAAAATACTCCCACGGGAGCCGCAGATGCCCATACCCGACCGGTAACGGCGGCAATAACATCCCCCGAATCCCACGGGTCCGTAAAATATCACCCAACCGCCGCCCGGTCATCTTTGGCTCCCTTAGCCAGAAATGCTCCAATTCATAGCCTCGCTGGTGAGCCTGCGCCAAGGCCCCTTCATAGACCCCCTCAAAGAAAGAACTCCTCCACCCCCATCGGGTCGGAAACGCCGTGATATAGGCAAGGGTGCCAATTTGCTTCTCTCCTTTGGAGTAGCGCCGCTCCGTCAACGCGGAAATGAGCGGATCAGGCCGGTACCCCATCGCTTCGGCAAGGCGACAAATCCGCTCCCGCGTTGCAGCTGGCAAGACCGGATTGCCCCGGAGCGCCCGGCTGACGGTGGAAGGGTGAACCCCAGCCGCTTTGGCGACTTCATGGACCGTAGCTCTAGGAATCAACATCAGGGAAAAAGCTTGTAGGGAGAGGCTCAACCGCTCCGCACACGGTTGCATAAATTACCGGTTTCTTTCCCTCTTTGGCAAGGATAGTCTGCTCAAACCTCTCCAATCTTCATCTCCTCTCCCATGAAACGACCCTCCTTCTCCCGCTGTGGTGCACGTCACCTTCTCCCGGTCCTCATTGCAGTGCTCACCTCACTAGCAGCGCCCGATGGATTGAGCCAAGTGCTCCTTAGTGATTTTGAAGCCGCTGAAGGGTTCACCGCCGGACAGGCTGCGGGTGGCAAGGGGGGATGGAGCACCGGTAATCCTTCCTATACCGTGACAAACTCCCGGGCTTTCTCCGGCACCCAATCCCTCAGCATTGAGAGCAATGCAACCTCCAGCCTCAACCGCCGATTCGCCGATGGCAAGCGCTACGATCAACTCTCCTTCCATTTCGGCAATCCTCAGGCGATTTTCGGCAGTAGCCTTTCCGTGATCCGTTTGCGCGCCAATCTCGGCATCCAAACCGGCGAAACACCGACCTCCCAATCGCTCATGGAGTTTTCGATACAATACGGAGCGAATTCCTCAGCCCCTCTCAGGCTACAATACAGAATCAGAACCTTTGTCGGCTCCGAGACCCCCTATGACATCTCTGGCACCGTGGCTCTCCCGACAGGCGCAACGCCAAACCTGAACCTTTGGACAGAGTTCTCTCTCTCCATTGACTCCACGGCAAGGACGGCGCAGGTTTCCGTCGCAGGCGTGCAGATCACGCCTTTTAATCTCGGCACCTATGTCACACCGGATGCAGGGCTTTATGAACTTCAATTTTGGGGACACTCAGCGGTCGCCTCGGCTGGCAGCGCCCCTACTTACTACGACCGTGTAATGATCACTGAAGCGGTGCCGGAACCGGGTGGCGTTGCACTGATGGGCCTTGCAGGAGCGGGGCTTTGGATGATCATGCGGCGGCGTTCCCTTTAAGTCCTCCCGAGCGACTTCGTTGATGAAAGCCTTGTTCACCTTCTTTTTCGCCATCGCATGGAGCCTCCTCCCTGCTACGGCTGATAACGATCACTACCCTGAGACGGAAGTCGCTCCCTACCGCCTCTCTGCCATCGATTTCAACCGGCATCTCCCATTGCGCAAGCCGGGGAAGGAAGCGCTGGAAGGCACGATGCTGGAGGCGACGATGCGCCTCATCCTCCTCGATCTCCCGTTCCCGCGGACGGCGCTGCCGCTCCATGTCTATGCACGGGTCCGGGCAAGCAACCCGCGCGATTCACTCGTCCTCGAAACGATTGATCACGGCAAACGGCTCCCTCTGGCTACCGCCACCGATCTAACCCCCGGCCAATGGCAATGGGTCGCCCTCCCTCCCGTGGAAGGCACCCGCATCAAAGAGAGAGTCCGCCTCGATGCCGCTCCCTTTAAGGAAGCAGGGCAGGCGATCGCGCTAGATAGTCTCGTCATCTCGACCCAAGCCGATCTCTCCGCCAAACAACTCGACCACGCACCGCTCTGGATGTCGGGCGGGCCGATGGCACAGGTCTCCAAAACCGCTACCCCACCCCGGATCGACGCCAAGGGTGATGACCCGGTCTGGGAAAAAGCGGTCGCGATTCGCGATTTCATCCTCCTCAATGTCCATACCCCCGCACGCCTCTCCACCACGGCCCGTTTCCTCTACGACGACAAGGCACTCTACCTGCAACTCGTCGCGGATGAACCGCTTCTCCAAGCTGCGCTGATGCGCATGGAGGAGATCAAAACCCTCGCTACCGAACGCGATGCTCACGAGCCGTACGACGTGCTCAATGATGACGCCGCCATGCTCCTGCTCCAGCCCAAGGAGAACGCCGCGGTTTATGAATGGAGCGTCAATACCATCGGTGCGTTGCTCGATGCCAAGCTCGATCCGGATAACCTCTGGCAAAGCCGCGACGTCCGCTGGAATGCCGACGAAGTCCGCAGCTCCGTCGCCCGCCATGAAGGCCACTGGATCTGGGAATTGGCGATTCCCTTTGAAGCGCTCGATCTCTCCGTTCCCGCTCCGGGAGAGAGCTGGAACATCGCTCTGGCACGGAATGCCGTCGGCAGCAAGGAAGCGAGTACCTGGAACCGCACCGGGCGAGGCGCCCACCTCCCGCAAGAGTGGGGGGAACTCCGCTTCGCCGCCGGGTCTGGCGATCCCATCCAACCTGCAACAGCTTTCGGAGCGCTTGAACCGGGCCTCAATCACTGGAAAGTGCAACTTGCCAACCCACAGGAAGATCGCTACCTCACGGCCACCCGCATCCGGCCTGAAAACGCTCCTACCGAGCTGGCGCAAACGCTCTCTCCCGCTCAACCGGGCAAACCGGCCACTCTCGAACATCACTACCCGCTGGAAACAGCCGCCCGCAGCGAAGCCCGCTGGGCAATCTATAACGCCGCTACCATGGAGGAGCTTTACCGCTCCCCTCAATCGCGCATCGATATCCGCTCCTCTTCGCTCACCCTTCACCTCACCACGCCCGGAGCCTATGACGTCATCCTCAACGACACCATCGTCAACCATGGGACTTCCGCGCAAGATGCCTCAATCCGGCTCACCTTGCGCCAAGGGGCCAATCACCTAGCCATCCGTGCTGAAGCAGGGAAGGCAACCGCCCGTTTGAGCGGGGAGGGGAGCGGACATCTCCCCCTCCTCTGGCGCGTCAAAGCAACTGAGGAAGCTTCGGCTACCCGCTCGGACCTTGATGACCGTGACTGGCCGCTTGCCAAAGAGGCCAAAGCCTCCAAAGAAGCCGGACCCGTCATCCTGCGTCGTCTGATCCTTAGTAACCATACCCAGATCTGGCCCGTGCCGGACCCGGCGCTCGCCATCGCCCGCAACAGCGTGCAGGCAGCAACCTTCAAGTTCAATGGTCTTCCCAAGCGCACCCTCGGAAAATGGATCACATGGGTAGCGATCCCGCAAGGACTGGAAGTACGCGGCGTCACCGGCTACTATGGAAACTACCGCAAGGACCAACCGATCTTTACGATCGAACGCCACGGCAGCGTGACGCTGGAAGGGAAGGAGACTCCCCTCTACAAAGTCTCCGCAGACAAGCCGCTTTTCCATAGCGACACCCACCCGCCGGGCGGGCGCACCGGGATCTTTCATCTCATGCTGGCGCTTGATGAAAAGGAGACCGGGCACGATCACTTCCAACTTCACTATTGGTCAGAAGCCGAAGCGGGCGGCGTTGGCGAATTGGCGCAATCCTTCAGCGTCCAAAGCGCCCCGGCCCTCAACGGCAAACAACCCAAAGAGTTCGTCTTTGAACTCTGGGCATCCACCTTCGGCTCACTCGACAGCAAACCGGTGCGAAAGGAAATCCTTGATACCATTCAAAAGGCCGGATTCAACCTGATCGTCGACAACCGCAAACATACGCTGGAAGAAGCGGCCCAACACGGGGTCAAAACGGGTCTCCCGGTCTCCTTCATCTCCTGGTCGATTGATCTGACTAGCCATCTTAAAGAAAACCCGGAGGAAGCTTTGCTGCGCTTTAATGGCGAACGCAGCCCCGACTGGCTCTGCACCACGCTCCTCCTAGATCAAAGCTGGCCCGTGGCGCGGGAAGCGCTCGAAAAACTGCTCACCCCGCTCCAACCTGATACCGTCTGTTACGACTATGAATACTCTCCGTGGCGCTCCGTCCACGCCTGCTTCTGCCCCCGTTGCCTGAAAGCCTTTAGAGAGGCACACCCGGAAGCAGCGGCTAGAGATCAACTCGATGCCAAAACGATCGAAGCCGATTATCGCTCCCAGTGGGAAGCCTTCATGGCGAAACGTGCAGCGCGATTGGTAGCGAAGATGCGCACGGCCGTTCACGAAATCCTCCCCGGCAAGGTTTTCAGCGTCTTTAGTCTCCCGCAAAGCGCGCGGACCATCTCCGTCTATGGGATCGACTGGCGCGACGTCGTCCGCGAAAAAGGGACCGACGTCATCCAGATCGGCACCTCCGGGGCATGGCGCGACATCGTGGCGACTTCCAAAGTCGCGGGGGAGACCCCGATCATGTACGGCGTCTGGATCATCCCGTATGGCCCCTCTCACATGATCCCGGCGCATGTCGCCACCAAGGCGGAACTGCTGCGGCGCGTGCTCGATTCCACTCACGGAATCCTCTTCTATGATCGCAACACCATGGATGGCTATTCATGGTATAACGTCGGGGAGACGACACGGCTGGTCGCTGATTTCGAGCCGATCTTCCTGCGCTCCCGACCGGAGGCAGTGCCGGGGCATGACGAAGAGGTGGCCCAATGGATGCGCGGCGAGAAGCACGATCTGCTCTGCCTCATGAACCATGGTAGCGAACCGCAGACCTTTACCTTGCCCGAAGGATTGCCGCAAGGGTATGAATACTATAGCCATCGCCCGCTTCTCCCCGGCAAGGCGCAGCAGATCACTATCGCCCCTCATGAAACCGCCGTCTACGTCTTTGCCAAATAAGGCAGCGTTTACCCTTGTAGAGATCCTCGTCTCGCTGGTTGTCGTGGCGATCCTTCTCGGGCTCCTCCTCCCGGTCGTCTCCCGACAGACGGAGGCCGCCCGGGGCGCCGCCTGTGTCGTCACGCTTCGCAACCTTGGCGTCGCGGTGCGCCTCTGGCGCAATGAGAATAGCGAACGGTTGATGGAAATAGGCCACCGCCCGAGTCGCTACCTCTTCGACGCCGGGGCGCTCCCTCACGCAGAGACGCTCCGCTGCCCCTCGCGCACGACCCCCGAAAAGGGAGCATGGTTCGATATCACCGTTTCATGGGGAAGCGCCTACCAGATTGCCTTTCTCAATCAACCGATCTCCTATGGCGTCAACAGCTTCGCCTTCTTCCAATCCACCCCGCCGGGGTGGGGGAGCACGATGACGAGCACCTTGCGTATGTTTCAGGGGCGTGAACATCGCGTCCCCCTCTTCCTTGACGCCAAGGCGTGGCAACTCAACGCATCCGTCTGGCCGGGGGAGGCCCGCTTCAACCGGATCATCCTCCCGCATCAGGGGCGCTGCAACGTCCTCTTTCTCGACGGCCATGTCGAAACGCTAGCCCGGGAGGAACTCCTCGCGCTCAATCCGTTAGGGGAAGCCAAACCGTTTTGAAAAAGGCGTGACATCAGCCCGGGAATCTTGTTTGACCATGCAGGCAAGCCATCCAACCCTGCTTCATGATTCCCAACCTCTGGACCCACTCGCGCGGCTCCGCCTTTGCCGAACGGCTTCGCCTCGAAGCGCAAGCCCTCTCCGCCACCCATCGCCTCCCGGCCTCCGTCGCGGAATGGCAACAACGGGCCGACACCCTCCGCGCCGAACTCAACCGTCGCTTCCGGCTTGAGGAGGAGAGCGCCGGCCCTCTGGAGCCGATTCATCACCACCGTCTGGAGCGCGAGGGGTATCAGGTCGAACCGGTCTCTTTCCTGACGCACGGCTCCATCCGGATGACCGGCACGCTCTATCGCCCCGACGGGCCGGGGCCGTTCCCCGCCGTCCTCAACGTTCATGGGCATCACCGCGAGGGGAAACTCGCCGAGCGCGTGCAAAGCCGGGGCCACCAGTTGGCCCAACGCGGGTTTGTCGTCCTGAGCGTCGACGCCGCAGGTTCGGGAGAACGGGGGACGCAGGAGCGCCAATGGGTCTACCATGGGGGGATACAGGCGGCCGGTTTCTGGCTCGCGGGCGACTCACTCCTCGCCGCGCAAATCCGCGACAACCGCCGCGCGCTCGATTTTTTGCAATCGCTCCCGTATGTCGACGGTGAGCGGATCGGCCTCACCGGTGCCTCCGGCGGCGGCAACCAGACGATGTGGCTCGCCGCGCTCGACCCCCGGGTCAAAGTCGCCGCGCCGGTCGTCTCCACCGGCACGTTTGAATCGTACATCGCGCGGACCAACTGCATGTGCGAAACCTTGCCCGGTGGCCTCGCCCTTGCGGAGACGTGGATGCTCTTTGGCCTCATCGCCCCGCGCCCGCTCCTCCTCCAGCAATCGCTGCACGATCAGCCGACCTTCGCCGTTGACGTCGCGGGACGTACCGCTGCCAAAACCAAAGCCCTCTACGAACTGCTCGACGCGGGCGAGCGGTTTGACCTCCGTTTCTACGATCTGCCACACGGTTACTGGCCGCCGATGGTCGAGGGAACGCTCGGCTGGATGTCGTACTGGCTCAAAAACGAAGGCCCGGCGACCCCGCGCCCGCTTTTGCCCGAGCGCCCTTTTAGCGAAGAGGAGCTTATCTGCTTTCCGCAGGGGGAACGCCCGGCAGAAGTCGCCTATGCCCGCCAGCGCCGTCTCTGTATCACCCGGGCGCTGGAGGCCTCACCCGCTCCCGCCGCCGCCCCGGATCGCGACGCCTTAAAGCAACTCCTTGGCTGGCGCGAGATCGAGCCGCAAACCGTCACACTTACCCCCGGTCGCCACGCCGGGGAGGCGGTTCTCCTCTCCCCGCGCGGGTTGGAGATCCCGGTGGTCTTGCGCGAAAAAGAAGAAAACATCACCGCGATCCGCCTCGTCCTCTCGCCTGATGGCAAGAACGCCCCGCTCATCCAACGCGAATGGAGCAGTGCCGCGCCGCTGATCGCCACCCTCGATCTCCCGGCGACAGGGGAACTCGAATGGACTCCGTCCGCTCCGATCGGAGGGGCCCGTTTCCACGATCCCGCCCGCGCCTGCGCATGGCTGGGGTATTCACTGGCGACCGAATGGGCCGAGACGATCGTCGCCGCTGCCATCGCGCTGCGCACGCGCTATCCGCAAGCGAGCATCACACTGGTTGCCGAACGCGAAGCCGCCCTCGCCGCCCTGATCGCAGCCGCGCTCCACCCCGGCCTCACCGTCGAGGAGCACGAGACGCCGCGCTCCCTCAATGATCTCATCGACGCGGAAGAGGAATCGCTCGTCTGGTTCATCCCCGGCTTGCGCCAATGGGGCGACCTCGACTCCCTCCGCGCTCTGCGTTGAGCAACTTCACGGCGCACCAAAAAGCGTCCGATCCCGATAACTGCTCCCAGTGTAATAGGGATCGATATAACCCGGACGGTAGCCGACCGTCCGGAGCACCACCTGCCGTTCCCCAACGACGCTCCCTGCGGGATAGGTCGTGACCACCGTGCGCTCCGCCACCGGGGGCGTGGAAGTGCAGGCAGCCAGAGTCAAAAACGGCACGACAGCCAGAGCCAGCCGACGACGTAAGAAGATCGTTTTCATCATAGAGAAGGTTTCGACTCTCGCCGGCGCCCTGCGCCACCCCTCTCCCCCTGATAAACCGGTCAGGGAAGCGCCTCTTTCCATCACAAAACCTGATACTATACCTGAATTATTCAGGAATCTATCGATTCCAAACTTCAATAAAACCTCCCTTAAAGACACATTTACTGAGAAATCACCCTTCCAGAATCATTTTGTTATAGACTTTTCCTGAATTATTCAGCTACCTTCAACCCACGCATGAAACCGATCGCCCGGAAACGGATCACTCAGAAAGAGGTCGCCAAGGCAGCCAATGTCTCGCAGGCGCTTGTTTCAGTGGTGCTCAACGGAACGGCTGACGATGTTGCGGAAGCCACGCGAGCGCACATCCTCTCGGTTGCCAAAAAGATCGGTTACATCCCCAAGCGGAGCCTCCAGCCGACCAACCAGAAGGTGCTAGCCTATATCCGCTCGGTGGTGGTTCGCGGCGAACATGACGAGGAGTGGATCTACAACGCAACCGAAGATTACTACAACCGCATCCAGAACCTTCTGCTGGAAGCCGCTCACGCCGCCGGTTATTCACTGGTGGTCCGCCCCTTTTCGGATGCGGATAAACTGCTGCAATGGCTCAAGGAGTGGAACGTCAACGGCGTGATCTGGCACGGCTCAGGCGAAGTCGGCCAATGGATCGCCGATCTCTACCCTACGATCCAGCTTCACCGGATCGGGCTCCATGGTGCTGATGTCGTCGCCTCCCATCAGGAACAGGCGGCAACGATCCCTCTCGACTACCTTCGCCGTCTCGGGCACACCAGGATTGCCACCCTCTTTGATGGCGATATTACCCAGCCCCAGCCCAACCCGATCTATTCGCTCAAATCCAAGGCGGCCAACGACTACCTAGTCTCCCACCACCTGCCGAAGATCGAAGAGCTCTTCGCCCGGGAACACCTCGACGCCATCCCGACTGATCAACCGCTCACCGTCGCGGCGCTCACCCGCCTGATCCGCTCCACGCTCGAAGCGAAACATCCCGACCGCCCGACGGCTCTGCTCACTAGCGATCACGCCGCGCTTTTTTTGATCAAGAAACTGAGTGAAGCCGGATTCCGCTTTCCTGAAGAACTGAGCATCATCGGGATTGATAACATGGCTGCCTGTAGCTTCATCACCCCGGAATTGACTTCGGTCGATAACTCTCTGGATGAAGTGGCCCGCGTGACGATTGCTACCCTTCTGGAGCGTATGGAATACCCCGAGCGCCCCGGCAAAACCATTTTTATTACCCCAAAACTCATCGAACGTCACTCCGTCACCAACCTTTCAACCCATCCTGTTGATGCAGCGGGTGAAGAAGCGTTCGATTCAGTGGCTACCTGATTACCGCCCCCGCGCCCGTTTTCCGTTTCGCAGAACACCTCTCCCTTGCCAAAGGGCAGAAGTGCCACCCCGTGACGTCTACCCCCGCCCTCCGCAGGAACCGATTCCCCCCCTGACTCACCCGATGTCTCCCCCCACTGCCAACCCCCGAATGGCTCTAAGCCTGATGGAACTGCTCCTTTGCCTAGGCATCATAGCGGCCCTGTTGGCGCTCGCCTTCCCGGCTCTTAGCTATACGACCCGCCAGCGTGAGGCGTATGAATGCGTGAGCCGCCTCCGCGCTGTTGGCGCTTCCCTAGCTGCCTATAGCACTGACTCCAACGGCTACCTCCCCGCTCGCTATCTGGGTAATGACCGTCCACAGGGGGCCGAGGTTCCCCCGGTTCATCTGCGGACATGGATCTCCCGATTGGTTAACCTCGGCTACGCCTCCCGCCCCGATATTTTCTTCTGCCCCTCCTTTACTCCCGGCAACAATCCACAACTTCTGGAAGTCGCCTACAGGAAGATTATGGCAGGAGGGACCCTTCCCGCCTACGGCCTGCGCATCTGGGTTCCTCCGGGGCTTGATTTCAAAGAATGGCGAGAGGAGGAGCGCCGCGCCTCCACGATTGCTACCCCTTCGGATTTCTTCCTTGTTGCCGATAGCTACTGGAGTGAACTTGGCAGCCAAGGGTATGGCATCACCCCCGGCGCCGTCACCCAAGCAGTCCACCTCCGGCACTTCGGAAAAGCCAACGCCCTCTTTGCCGACGGCCACGTGGAAGCCAAGCCGCAAACCTACTTTGCCGACCTTGAGAAGATCGAGGTTCAGGGCCGTTACTCCAACGGCAGCCTCACACGTCCCGGAAATACCATCTTTTGCAAAACGGCCAATCCCTAGTCATGCTTTCCAGAAACACCATCCCGCTGCTCCTTGCCCTGCTTTCCCTCTCAGGTGGCCCCTCCCAAGCCAATCCCGAGGGCGCCCCGGACACCCGGCGCACCCATGTCTTCTCGCGGGCGCAGCTCAAGTTCGGACTTCAACCCGACGACTACCTTAATCGCTACCTCGATCGCCCTCTCTTTCTTGACCCGGTGGAGCTTGATCCGTTTGTTAAACTTCAGCATGAAGTCCATATCGCCCACCGCTACGGGTTGGACGGCCTCGCCTTTTTCCCGCAAAATACAGGCGCACAACTCTATCACTACGCCAAACGTCTTAATGCCCCCGAGTTCTTTTTGCTGACCGAACTCGCTCCGACGGCCAAGCCGGTCGATGAGAAACTCGATCTGGCCGAAGCCGCCCGGCAGCTACCGACCACGTTCCGCCTCAATGGCAAGGTGCTCATCAGCTCCTACGTTGCCGATCACCGCGATCCGCAATACTGGAAAGAGTTTATGGATGGCCTGCGGGAGCGTCACGGTGATCACTTTCTCTTCCTGCCAACCGTGACCAACTTCGGAAAGCTGGGGCTCCACGAATGGATGCTCAAATTTCGCAACGGCGAGATCACGGAATCAGACCTCAAACCAGCCCGTGAAATGCTTCGCAGTTGGCTGCGGGCCACCGATGGGCTCTATTTTTCCGAGGTCACCGACCTGCGCGACGATCAACGCCGGCTCGACACCGCTTTCTACCGTGATTTTCTGATCCCGCTCTTTCGCAGCGTCCTCTCCGAACCAGAGTTTAAGGGGAAAATCTTCGGTCTTGCCGCCAAGGTCGGTCACGAAAATCACGGGTTGGTGGGCAGAACCCTTAGCTCTGATGGCACACGGACCCTGCGCCATTCCTTTGAAGCCGCCATGGAAGCAAAACCGGATATCATTAACATCCCCGAATGGGATGAACTCAATGAATCCACCTGCCTGATGCCGACGATCTTCGACGGAACCAGCCAGCAGCGGATCCTTCGCTATTATATGTCCAAAATCAAGGGAGAGCCGCTCCAGCCCCTCCCTGATGATCAAGAGGCGTTCCCTAACCTGATCCTCTCCCATCGTGGTGTCCTGACACTGGGAGAGGAACTGGAGATCGAGCTCCTTCATCTCCCCGATACCATCCGGGAAGAAGCGCTTAGCGTTCACGTTATCCTGCTTGATCGCTCAGGAAAAGCGCTCTACCGCTCCGAAGCACTCCCTTTTTCCGGCAAAGAACTGCTCGAACACCGGCTGACGATCCCTACCCTTCCTTTGGCACATCAACGGGTGTTGCGCCCCCGGCTGGAGGTCATCCGGGAGGGGCAGAAGCCTCTCATCATTGAAAGTGGACTTCCCTTTATCGAACTTAACCCGTGGTCCAACCGTCATTATAAATGGAATAAAACACCGGTCCGCGATCTGCTCAAAGCCAACGATCAACACCTGAGCCTCGCCCGGACACCTGAAGGCTTGGTGGCAACCGGTCGATTTGAAACCGAGGAGCCGCTCGCTTGGCTGGAGTTAGTGGAAAACGACAATGTCATCTATAGCGTCGATCTTCACGGACCGATGTGGCGGGAGAATGAAAAGGAAGTCGTTTTAAGCCTCGCGTGGAAATCAGCCGATCACTATCGAAAACCGCAGAAACTCTCCGGCAGTTTTTCCCTGACAGGGGCTACCGGGAAGTGGCTTTTCCCGTCCCAGAAAGGGTTTGAAGAAGGGCGCGTTTTTCAAGCCACGCAAATCCCGCTTGAGGAAAGAGTCGCTGATCTCGCCCGTCAACGGGTGGTCATCGCTCTACCGGCCAAGGAAGCGCCGGATGCCAAGCTTCGCGTTCATCTCGAAGGCATCATTGATCAGGAGTTCCCTATACCAGAGATTCTCAAGAAAGAAGCGATCGCCATTCCCGGCCCCCATAACCTGACCCTCGTCATCAGCCGATGGGTGCGACAGGCTCGCCTACCGCGCTACCTTGATCGCAACCGCGCCGATTTTTCCGTACGCATTGCACCGGAATCACGCGACTCCCTCTTCCAACTCCGTGCCATTGCCAAATCAGGGCGCATCTACCGCAGCAAACCAATCGCGCTCAAAGAAGGAGAGCCACTCGCCGCAGAAAAGCCTACCCTTCCGGGAGAAGAGACGCGGGTGATCGATTACCGCTTCGATGCCAGCCATGGAGCCTTTCTGGTGACTCCAGCCGGTCGCGCCTTCTGGGGAGTGCTCGGGGGCTATTCACTGATGGCGCTGGAACGGGGCGACTCCCCCACCAACGGCGTCCCGTTTCTTGATGATGCCCACCCAGCGCTTGAAGAAAAAACGGCACCCGACTGGATCTCCACACCCGAGGGAAGCGCTCTGAGCTTTAACGGAAAGAGCACCTTCGTCGTCCTACCCCAAGGGGTCGTCCCCCGGCTCTCCGGCTTTGAGATCACCATGGAGGTCAAACCGGATTCAGTCGAGGGCAAGCAAAGCCTCCTTGCCAACTTTTTTACTCGCTTTGGCACCTTCGATCTCTACATGGAGGATGGGGCGCTCAAGATCGACTTCCTCCACGACCTCAAAGACCACGCCACCCGCAAGCAGACCGATCTCGACCCCTGTCTGGAACTACGCGAAGGCGAGTGGTCGACCCTCACCCTCCGCTACGACCAGAAGGTCTTCCTTCTCTCGATCAACGGTGTCCAAGGCGAGCCAATCGCAGTGGAAGGCCCCGGTATGCACGACACCATTACTACCCTTGGCGGACATGGCGATCGCTGGTTTGCGGGCTCCATCCGCTCGCTCAAAATCACCCGCTTCCGTCCCGCGCCGTGACGCCCCTTCCTCCCGCACCTTTAACTTTCATCTCTCCACTCTGAACTCCCATCCGTTATGAGAACATCTCTTCTTTTACTTCTAACCCTTGCCTCACTAGGTCTCTCCCCGGTAGCCCATGGTGAAATCCTCTACTCCGAGGACTTCGAGACGGGCCTCGAAGGAGAGAGTTGGAACGGCTTCCAAGGATGGACCGGCAGCTCCATCCCGATCATCGCCCGGGCGACCACCGGCGCCCTCACCATGACCGGACGTTTCCCGAGCGGAGTCACCGATCCCGCCGCCATCCCGCCAGCAGCGATGTCCCTCGCTTTCACCAATCCCTTCTCCACTGCCGAAGCAGGTTATCGATTTGCTTTCGACCTTCGCGGTTCGATCGACCGCACTTTTCAGGTGATCCTCGAATCCTCCTCAGGCAACCGGATCGGCCTTCAGGTTGGCGACGCTGCGGAACGCCACCGGATCAGCGGAGTCGTCGTGGAGAATGGAGTCAGCCAACTCTTTAGCGCTTATAACGAAACAAGCAGTCCTGCCGGCTTCAACAGCGGTCTCTATTACCACGTGACGCTTGATCTCAATCACACCACCCATGCGATTGAGATTGGAGGGGACCTCCTCGCCTCGGGCAAGGGGCGTCTGGTGTTCAACAGCACGGATGTCGGCGCTCTTAACCGCTACAGCGTCGTCTTCGACCTGCCGGAAAATCTCGGAAATCTGAGCGGCATTCAGGTAGCCAAAGTCGCTTCGACAGCGGCCCACTGGAATATCGACAATCTCCAGCTTGAATCCTACCCCGTTACCATTCCGGAACCCGGGACGACGGCGCTCTTGATCGGCGGAGGAGGCCTGCTTCTGGGTTGGTCCCGACGCCGCCGCTCCAGCCGATAAGAACCGAAACACCCCGGCGATCGGAATTTCCACTGGAAAAACGGAGAAAGCGGTTTATTTTCCCCGACCTTTTTTTCCGAATCCATGACTGCGTTTTTCCTGCTTTTGACCGCTGCCCTGATCCTTCGCTACCTCGCCTTTGAATCATCCACCCGACTGCAACACCATTGGGAACAATGGGTCGCACCGGGGCAACGCTTCTGCACGCGAAAAGCGGCGACTCTCTTGCGGGAGCGCCCGGCGTTGCGCGAAAAGGGAGCGGGCGCCCTGCTCACCCTCCAGAGCGTGTCGTTCGGTTTTAACGCCCTCGCGTGCACGGCGCTCCTGCTCCTGTGCTGGAGCTTCCCCGCCGGGACGCTCTCCAGGTGGGACGCCGCGCTGCTCCGCTATGGCGGGAGTGCTGCGGTTACCGTGGCGCTGATGGTGGATGGCTGGGCGCTCACCCGGCTGGCCGTTGCCCTCGCCCCAGGAAACACCCGCTCGTGATGCAGGCTTGACGCGGAGGGCGGAAAGTCGCTTGATCGGCCTTCCATACCCGATACCTCACATGCGCCCGCTCATCGATTCCCACCTCGACCTCGCCTGGAACGCCCTTTACTTTGACCGCGACCTACGCCAAACCGTCGCAGAAATCCGCGCCAGCGAAGCCGGCTTGACCGACGAACTCTCCCGGGGCCGCAACACCGTCACCCTGCCGGAACTGCGCCGCGCCCGTGTCGCCGTTTTCATTGGGACCCTCATGGCCCGCAGCGGCCCCGGCCAACCGGTCCGGGGGGATGTCCGCCGCGTCGATCTCGACTACCCCCAGCGCATCACCGCCTACGCCCACGCCAAGGGGCAACTCGCCTACTACCGCTTGCTCGAAGAGGAGGGGCACATCCGTCTCATTACCGACCGCGCCGGTCTCAAAGCACACTGGGCCCAATGGAGCGCCGCCCCGGAGACCACCCCGATGGGGATGATCCTCAGTATTGAAGGGGCAGACGCCATCCTCTCTCCCGCACAGGCCCACGCCTGGTGGGCAGACGGGTTGCGCTTCATCGGCCCCGTCCATTATAAGCGCAGCCAATACGCCTCCGGCACCGGATGCGACGGCCCGCTCACCCCGTCGGGACGGGAGTTGCTCGGCGTCATGCAGGAGATCGGAATGACACTCGATGTCACCCATTTCTGCGACACCTCTTTTTACGAAGCGCTCGATCTCTATCACGGCCCGATCCTCGCCAGCCACCACAACTGCCGCGCCCTCGTGCCGGGGGATCGCCAGTTCTCCGATGAACAGTTCCGCCTCCTCTTTGAGCGCGACGCCGTTATCGGAACCGCTTTTGACGCATGGATGCTCCAGCCGGGCTGGGTCCGGGGCCAGAGCGACCCCTCCACCGTCTCCATCGCCGCCGCTGCCGATCACATCGACCACCTCTGCCAACTCGCCGGAAGCACGCGCCACTGCGCCATCGGGAGCGACCTCGACGGCGGCTTCGGCACCGAACAGACCCCCGGTGATCTCGATACCATTACCGATCTTCACCAGCTTGAGAGCATTCTCGAAAAACGCGGCTATAGCGCCGCCGATCTCGACGGCATCTTCTTTGGCAACTGGTTGCGCTTCTTTGAACGTGCGCTACCGTGACGCCTCCATCGCGGCAAAGTAATTTTCCTGGTTAATTTCCTCCACCGAAGGAAGCGTGATGAGGTGATTGAGCAGCGGGGCGAACTCCCCCGTCGTGTGATGTTCACCTAGGGCAACGTAACCATGGAGGCCGTCATGAAAGGTACCATCAAGCGGCCACGGTTCATCGGCCCGTGCGTTGGGCTGATGGAGCGCCATCATCACCTGCAAACGGATCAGATTGAGGGTGTCGAGTTCGACTTTGAAAAATCGCGTCATAAGATTGGAAGCCCGAGGTTTTTGCCAACACACAATCCCGCGAATTGAT
The DNA here is from genome assembly GCA_037189865.1 of Chthoniobacteraceae bacterium. GTDB lineage: Bacteria > Verrucomicrobiota > Verrucomicrobiia > Chthoniobacterales > Chthoniobacteraceae > DATMFV01. The sequence goes on from JBBCIW010000002.1 coordinate 553,106, forward strand.
GGAGGCGATTAAGATCAAGGAGGGAGTAGGGCGTCGACCGGCTTGCAAGCATCACGCACCCAATCATGCCGCGATAATTACCTGCATATTGTCCTCGCCCAATCCTGACGTCCCTGGGAGAAGTTGTGGTAGTAGACCCGGGACTATTTGAACTTACGTAAAGGCCATCCAGATAACCCCTTATAGAATCTAAATCCAAATAGTTCGTTGCGACGTGAACAGCATTGGCTTCGGCTGCACCCAACCAAACAAGCCTTTCGGACCCTCCGAGCCCATCCGATCGACGAAACACGTACATATCGGAAGCCGAATCGAGGGCGATCTCATACCGCGGATTATTGTCGGCGGCGGCAGACGTGCCAAATATCGCCCCCTGTTTTGGTGCTGCGTGCTTGAAAGCGGCAATGATCAGTCGGGAGTTGGCAGCCGGTCCGCCTAAGATCCCTCTCTCATCGACGGCGGTGCAATTAAAATGATCATCCACCCCGTCGAACTCCAATGCAGGTAATCCCGGACCAAATCCATTAGCTCTATAAATAGGTTGAGCCGTACCAGTCGTCTGATCAGCAGGGTAATGATTGGCCGCATCCACCCAGCGGCGTGCGGTCTGCCCATCGGCGACCGGAACATCCGGGCCAACCGCATGGTAGACCCCGGCCCACGGCACCCTCACCGATTGCACCCCCGTTATCGCAGAGGGATGCCAAACAACCACCGGTTCACTCAACCCGCAGCGAATCTCGCAACCAATGTCACGCAGGCTAACCGTATAGCTTTGCCCAAACACCCCTGAAATCAACGCTCCGTTGCGATACCAGAAATCGCCCATCGGCGCAGTGATGGTTTCCCCGGGATAGGCAAAGCCGGAAAGCGGCATCCCGGCCCACGCCGCACGGTAGCGATGCACATAGCTCCTCATGCCAGCCACGCCCCCCGAATGATCGTGTCGGAGACCACCAGAAATTCCACCAACATTCCACCGGGCGGGATGGGCGGCGGAGGCGTCACCCCGACCCACGTGATCCCGGCAGGCCACGTGACTTCCTCCCCGGTGTTGGAAAGAACAGCCAACACAACGACCGCACCGGGAGCCGCAAACTCAGAAAAAACAAAGCCGGTGGGCGCATCAATCGCCATCCGGTAAAAATGATTCTGATCCATCGCCAGTTCCACCGCTGGCCCCGCGCTCAAATCGCTATAAACGGGCGAGGTCGCCCCCGGGATCTGCGAGAGTGGCACTTTCCCATCCGGCCCAAGCGCCGCCACCCCTCCCGGGAGCCCAATCTCTGTACGGACCACGATCGCCCCCGGTAGCGGGTAGGGATCTTCCGGTTCCGGCGGCAACTCATCATCGCGCCAGATCTGATTGGCTAAAATAAAGCTCAACTGCTGGGTAGCATGAGTCTCCCCATCGGCACTCCAGGTCACATCGCAGATCAACGTTACCGAAGGCTCATCCGCCAACAACGCCGTTAAAGCACTCCCCGCCACCCGCGCACTGAAACGGTAGCCATCGCGCACCATCGGCCCCTTGACCCAGTGAGCGATCGCAAACACGACCGGAGCGGTATACCCCCCCTCTGTCTTAACCGCGAACACTCCAGAGGCGCTCGACGGGAGTTCCTGCAATTGACCGTTGCGGTGGAAAACCACATCAAGCGTCAACCACGCGCCGAGTTTGGCAATGATTTCCGTGACGGGGGCCGTCCCCGGTCGCGCCGTTGCGAGCCCTGTATGGGTATCAAGATAGATTCTCATAAGGCTTGCCGGAAAAAATAAGGGTTCTGATCCGTAGCGTAGGGAAGGGAACCGTGCGACGCCCCTCCGTGGGTAATTGCTTCCATAGTCTCCCCTTCTAGGTCGCTGTACCGACGTGGCGAGCCGAATTTGCACCCGCGACGTCAAAACACTCCCCTACATGCACGGCGCGAAGTAGGGGCGTACTCTTCTTTTGATGACGCGATGCCGCTGCCTTCTCCCATGGATTCACGCCGCCGTGGCGCTCCTGACCCTCGCCGCCGCCCCGCTCCTTGAAGCCAAGCCGACCCCCCGGCCCAAAGCCACCCCAAAAGCCACCCCCAAAGCCACCCCCAAAGCCACCCCCAAAGCCACCCCCAAAGCCACCCCCAAAGCCACCCCAAAAGCCACCCCAAAAGCCACCCCAAAAGCCACCCCAAAAGCC